>CAWJQZ010000044.1:0-32606 GCA_963844945.1 uncultured Chloroflexia bacterium | reverse complement strand
CGGACCGCCCCGGCGAGGTCCGCGGGGACGAGCCCGGCGGTGCCGGGGACGGGGACGAGCGGCGACGGCGGGAGCGCGCGGGCCCTGCCCCGGCGCCGAGCGGGGAGCACGAGGCCACCGGGGTCCGGGACGGCCGGGTCGCGCAGGTCGATCTCGATGCCGACCACCGGGTGGACCCCCGCCGCGCGCGCCGCCTCCACGAAGCGCACCGCGCCGTACAGGCCCTGGTGGTCGGTGGCGGCGAGGCCGGCGAGGCCCAGCTCGGCGGCGCGCGCGGCGAGGTCGTCGGCGGCGGACGCGCCGTCGAGGAAGGAGAAGGCCGTGTGGCAGTGGAGCTCTGCGTAGGACGGGAGGGACGGCATCTCACCTGCCCTCCCCGGCCCGGCGCGCGGGGTGGTCGCGACGTCTGCGGGTCGGCGGGCCCCCATGATATCGAACGGACGTTCTATCCACAAGCCCGCCGGGGGACGGTTCCGCGGGACCCTGTTACGGTCGGGTGAGCATGACCTTCGACCCGACGGGCACCGGCGTGCCCGAGGACCCCACCACCGAGCCCGCCGGCCTCCGGCGCCCCGTCGCGGGGATCCCGCGCATCGCGCGCGTCGCCGTCCCGGCGATCATCGCCGTCGTCATCGCCGTCACGCTCGTGCGCGGCCTCGCGGCCCCCGCCGACGGGGCGATCGGCCGGGACGCCGCGGCCTCCGCCGCTGCGGCTTCGGCCTCGCCGTCCGCATCCGTCGGGGCCGCAGCGCTCGCGACCGAGGATCCGGCCCCTGGCCCGGTCGTCGGCCGCGCCGACGCGCCGCTCCCGCTCGCACGCGAGGTCTTCGGCTTCCTCCCCTACTGGAAGATGGACGCGAAGACGGTCGCGGGCATCCGCTACGAGGCGCTCTCGACGCTCGCCCTCTTCGGCATCGGGATCGGGAAGAGCGGCGCGCTGAACACGAAGACCAACGGCTACCGCGCGTACGTCGGCCCGACCGCCACGAGGATCACCGATGCCGCCCACGCGAAGGGCGTCCGGGTCGTCCCCACCTTCCAGCTCTTCGACAACAAGAGCGGGCTCCCCACGATGAAGGCGTTCCTCGCGAGCGAGGCGGCGCAGAAGAAGTTCATCGCCGCGGCCCTCGCCCTCATGAAGGAGCGCAAGGCGGACGGCGCCGTCCTCGACTTCGAGCCCCTCCCCGAGTCGCTCGCGAGCCCCTTCGCCGCCTTCGCGGCGCGGTTCCGCGACGCGATCCACGCGCGGGACCACGGGGACCATCTCACGGTGGCACTCCACCAGGCGGCGACGGACGCGACGATCGCGGCGATCGCGCCGGCGGTGGACCGGATCTTCGTCATGGCCTACGACTACCACTGGCGCGGATCGGAGAGCGCAGGTCCGGTCGCGCCCCTCGACGGGCCGGGAGGCGACGTCCGGCTCACCCTCCTGCGGTTCGTCGAGGGCGCAGGCCGGGCGAAGGTGATCCTCGGAGTCCCGTACTTCGGGTACGACTGGCCGATCGCCTTCAAGGGGCCCGGCGCCCTGGTGCGGACGCCCGCGAAGGACTACGGCGGCATCTGGAGCGTCGGCTACACCGCGGCGATCGACTTCCTGAAGAAGCATCCGAGCGTGAAGGCCCAGTGGGATCCCACCACCGCGAGCCCATACTTCACGTATCACGACACGAAGAAGGACACCGACCGGCAGATCTGGTACGAGAACGCCCGGAGCCTCGCGGCGAAGTACGCGCTGGTGAACGGGGCCGGGGTCGCAGGGGTCGGCATCTGGACGCTCGGCATGGACACCGGCCGCGGCGAGCTGTGGACCCTCCTGCAGAAGAGCTTCGGGAAGAAGAAGTGAGGCGACCGATGGGGACCGGCGACGGGATGCGCGGAAGGCTTCCCCGACGGCAGACGCTGGCGCCGGCCATCGTGGCGGCCGCCGCCGCGCTCGCGCTGGCGGCCTGCACCGCCGCGGCGACGCCCGCGCCGACCGTCCCGCCCACCGGTGCGATCTCGACCCCCGTCGTCGCGACGCCGGAGCCTGCGTCCCTGGGCCCCGCAGCGAGCCTCGCACCCAGCGCGTCGCCCGTGGGGACGACCTCGACCGACTTCGGCGCGATCCGCGACGCGGTCCCGCCCTCCTTCCCTCTGCCGCCCGACCTCAAGCCCGCGGACCTGCCCGACGGCGCGTTCTCGGGGACGTACACGACGCCGACCGCGTCGGGCGCCGTGGCGACGGCGATCGCGGCGGGCCTCGAGTTCGTCGGCTGGACGGCCGTGACCACGAGCGGACCCACCGAGGCCGGCGAGGTGACGATCGATGCGGCCGGGACGGGCCCCGGCTGCCGGACGCGCGTGACGGTGGGGCCGCTCGGCGGCCTGACGGTCGTGAAGGTCCTGTACGGGGCGACCTGCCCGGCCGAGTGAGGGGCCGGTACAGTAGCGTGACGCCGGCGGGCCGCACCCCGCGGCAAGGCCGGCCGGCCGCAAGCCTGGAGACGTGCCGATGCACCTGACGAAGAGCGACATCCTGGGGCCCTTGCTCCTCGTGCTCGTGCTGGTCGTCCTCCTCTTCGTGCTCATCTCGTTCGGGGCCAACGGCCTCTCCTGACCTCCGTCAGTCGTACAGGCGCTCCAGGCGCCAGGCGCCGTCGACGCGGTCGAGGTAGACGAGCGCGAGCCAGCGCCTCCCCACGACCTTGAAGTAGTCGCGGAGGATGGGCCTGCCCCACCAGGCCTCCTCGACGCGCCAGCGGTTGCACACCTCCACCGGCTCCCGCTGGCCGTTCCATCGGATCGCGACGATGCGGCCGTCCGCGTCCATCTCCACGCCGATCTCGGGGTGCTCCCGCACGAGCCGGGTCATCGGCGGGGCCTCCCGCGGCCGTCCGGCGCAGGTGACGACGCGGCCCGGGGCGCGGTCGCCGCGGGCGAAGGCGAAGGCACGCGCGAGGGCGCGGGTGCTGCGGGCGCGGGAGAGAGCGTGAGGCCGCCGGCCGGGGATGACGGACCACCGACGGGATCCACGGGGAGCCAGCGCCACCGCCCCTCCGGGAGGACGGCCTCGGGGTCCCGGAGGGCCATGTGGCCGACGACGCTCTCGCCGGCGCGGATCGCGAGGCGCGCGAGCTGCCACCCGAGGCGCGCGGAGCGGTCCGCCTGCGGGGTGAAGAGCGAGAGCTGGCGCCCCGTCGCGGGGACGACCTCCGCGAGCTCGAGCTCCATCCGGCCGACCGGGGCCGGCGGCAGGGCGGCCTCCAGGCGGGCGAGGAGGAGCCGCTCGATCGCCTCGGCGTCCGCGGTGGGCTCCGGGAGCCGCTGCTCCACGACGATGTCCGGTGCCCGGGCCGCGGCGCCGGCGGCGAAGGTCCGGTCCAGCCCCACGCGGAGGATGGCGCGACCCGCGCCGGCGCCGCGGGCGGCGACCTGGTCGGCGAGGGCGCCGGCGAGCCGGTGGAGGACGAACCGCAGCGGCTCGAGCCCGTCCGCGGGCGGGTCGAGCGTGAGCGCGAGCGAGAGCCGCTCCGGCGCCCGCCGTGGGACGAAGCGATCCGTCTCCTCGCCGCTGGCCCGCGCGTGGAGGCGGGCTCCCTCCTCGCTCCCGAACCGCGCGACGAGGGCGGAGCGCGGGACCGCCCCGACCGCCCCGATCGACTCGAGGCCATAGCGGGCGAGCCGCCCGCGGACCTCCGGGTCGCGCGTGAGGAGGCCGGCCGGGAGCGGGGCGAGGAACGCCGCGTCGCCTCCCGGCGGGACGGTGCGTGCGACGAGGGGTGGAGCGCAGTCCCCCGGGGCCGTCCCGGAGCCGCCGGCTGCCCCCGCTCCGGCGGCCGGCCCCAGAGCGGCCGGCGTCCCCAGGCGCGCGGCGACGGCCGCCGCGAACCGCGTCCCCGCGATCCCGGCGCGCGACCTTCCCGGGAGGAGCGGTGCGAGCGACGCCCCGATCCGGGCGACGAGGATCGGCTCCGGCCCCCAGAGGCGATCGAGCCCGTCGACCTGGACCTCGGCGGTCCCGAAGCCGGGGTCCGCGGGATCCGCGGTCCCGGCGACGCCGGGGCTGAACGCCGCGAGGCGGTCGAGCGCGGCGGCCATCGCCGCGCCGTCCGCGACGGGGTCCGCGTCGACGAACGTGGCCTCAGGCGCCAGCCGATGCGCGCTCCCGAGCGGCATCCCGCGCCGGACGCCCATCGCCCGCGCCTCCGGGCTCACGGCGAGGACCGGCCCGTCCGTCCACGGCATCCCGCCGAGGACGATCGGCCCCGAGGCCGGGACCTCCGTGGCCGTCCCCCCGTCCGGCGTCGCGACCGCCGGCGCTCCCGGTCCCGTGCGGGACCGCGCGAGATCGATCAGGAGCGTGGGCCAGGCGAGATGAAGGATGCGCATGAGGGTCGATGGCGTCCCTGTCGCGGTCGGCGAGGAGATGGGGGCGGAGGAGGCAGCGGTCGCGGGCTCCTCCCTCCGCGTAGAGGATCCGGAGCTCCGCCCGCCTCCCCGGCGGTCCGGCCCTCTCCTTCTCCACGACGACCTCCGTCCGCTGGCCGACGACTTCCCTGCCGAGCCGGATCCACGCCCGCCGCCGGAGACGAAGACGTAGCCCCGAGGCCTCCGCGAGCGCCCCGGCGACCCGCTGCGGGATGCCGGGGGGCTGCAGGACGACGAGCAGCGCGCCCGCCCGACGGGCGATGGCGGCGAGGCGGAGGAGGCGCTCGGGGATCCGGTCGCCCGCAGCGAGCGGTCCGTCGGGGAGATCCAGGAGGAGGACGTCCACCGTCCCGGAGCGCAACAGGTCCGCGCCGAGGTCCATCCCCTCCGCGACCCCACGCGGTGCGACGACCACGAGCTCGTCCAGCCGGACACCTCGCGCCGCGGCCTCGACGGGGTCCAGCGACCGGGCCGCGTCCACGTACGCGACGAGGCAGCCCGCGGCCTGCGCCTCCGCCGCGATCCGGAGCGCGAGGGTGGTCCGTCCGCTCCCCGGATCCCCTGCGAGGGTGGCCGTGAGCGGCCGCGCGAGGCCCCCGGCGCCGAGGAGCGCATCCAGGGCGGCGAACCCGGTGGGGACGACGGCCCCCGTCCCGGTCCGGTCCGGCCGGGGCGCGGCCGCGGGGAGCCCGGCACCGCCCGGGAGCGGGACCGGCCGTGCCGGCTCGTCCGCCGGGAGGCCGGCAGGGGCGATCCCGGGCTCCTCCGGACGCGACGGGAGCGGTGCGATCGCGAGCGCGCCGAAGACCTCCACGGCCGGCCGCGGGGCGGCCGCGCCCCACCGGGAGCGGAGGTCCGCGAGGGTGGCGAGGCGGTCGGCCGGGGTGCTCATGGGACCCCTAACGATAGAACAGATGTTCTACTTGTCAAGGTCCGGAGGGCGTTCGGAAGGCAGACGGACCGAATGTCCTCACGTGGGACGAAGCACGTCCGGTCACGCGAGCGGGTCGGTGTCCTCAGGCGCCTCCAGGGTCAGCCTGTCGCCCGCGGCGAGGTCGTCGGCGGTGATCGTCGCTGTCTCGACCCCGGGGAGCGAGTAGTACCCGACCGCGACGCGCACGCGCCCGGGACTCGACTCCTGCGGCAGGACCACGCGCCACTCCCCGGTGCGGTGCGAGAGCCACCACCAGCGGTCCGCGAGCGACGCCAGGCCCCGCCGACGCACGATCGCCCGAGCCTCGTCGGCGGTGGCCGCCCGACCCAGCTCGCCGTGGAAGACGGTGAGGGCACGCCAGCCGTCGCCGTCGGCGACGACGAACCCCTCGAGCTCGTCGTCGGATGCGCGCCGGACCTCCTGGGGCGCGGTCGGATCCATCGGTCGATCGTATCGGACCGATCCGCGGACGGCCGCGAGACCGCGACGGCCACACGGCGGCCGCGAGCTTTCGCCCCGTGGCCGCCCCCGGCGGTGTCGGGTACCGTGTCCGCGTCGTCCCACACGCGTCCCGAGGTGCCCGTCCGATGCCGACGAACACCCTCATCGACCTCCCCGTCCGCGCCCTCGAGCGATCCAGGGCGTTCTTCGCGGGCCTCGGCCACTCGTTCAGCGAGCAGCGCGACCAGCGAGCGCACGGGGTGCGATGACCCACGAGCACGGGTCGGCCGCCGCCAGGAGCCGGGGCCGCCTCGCCGCCGTCCTGGTGCTGTCGCTCGGGATCCTCGTCGTCGAGCTCGTCGGCGCCGCGGTGGCGAACAGCCTCGCCCTGCTCGCCGACGCCGGGCACGTGCTCACCGACGTCGGCGGCCTCGCCCTCGCGCTCGTGGCGATCCAGTTCGCACAGCGACCTCCGTCGACCGCCCGCACCTTCGGCTACCTTCGCTTCGAGATCCTCGCCGCGGTGGCGAACGCGGCGCTCCTCCTCTTCATCGGCGCGTTCGTGCTCGTCGAGGCGTGGCAGCGGCTGTCCGAGCCGCCCGACATCCGGTCTGGCGCGATGTTCGCCTTCGCCGTCGTGGGCCTCGCCGTGAACGCCATCTCGCTCTGGCTGCTCCGCGACGTCCAGGGCGACAGCCTCAACATGCGGGGCGCCTACCTCGAGGTCCTCGGCGATCTCGCCGGGTCGGTCGCGGTCATCGTGGCGGCGATCGTCATCGCGGCGACCGGATGGACCTGGGCGGACGTCGCGGCCTCGGTCGCCATCGGCGCGCTGATCCTGCCGCGCACGATCTCCCTGCTCCGCGACGCGACCAACGTGCTGCTCGAGGGCACCCCGAAGGGGGTGGAGCTGGAAGAGGTGCGCCGGCACGTGCTCGACGTGCCCGGCGTGGTCGACTGCCACGACCTGCACGCCTGGACGATCACGTCCGGGATGAACGTGGTCTCCGCGCACGTCGTGATCGCCGAGGACGCCGATCCCTCCGCGGTCCTCGAGAGCCTCTCCACCTGCCTCGCGGACGACTTCGACATCGAGCACAGCACCTTCCAGCTCGAGACGGAGGACCGTCGGCGCCTCGAGGAGCGGAGCCATGCGTGACGGTCCCGCGGGCCGGTCGGCGGACCTGCCCGGAAGGGCTCCCGTGGCCTCTGCCGATACCATCGGCACATGGACCTGACCGCGACCTCGATCCTCGAGATCGGAGGCCTCCTGCTCGCCGCGGCGGGCGCCGGCTGGCTCGCCCGACGGGTCGGGCTGCCCGCGGTCCTCGGCTACCTCGCCGTGGGCCTCCTCGTCTCGCCGTTCACGCCCGGCTACGTCGCCGACCGCGAGCAGCTCCAGCTCCTCGCCGACCTCGGCGTCGTCCTCCTGCTCTTCGAGGTGGGGATCGAGATCGACCTCGGTCGGATCCGCCGCGAGCAGCGGCAGCTCCTGTGGACCGCGCCGCTCCAGGTGCTCGTCACCCTCGGGGTCTCGACGGCCGCGCTCGTGCTCGCCGGGATCGACCCGCTCCCGGCGGCCGTCATCGGCCTCGCCGTCGCCCTCTCGTCGTCCGTCGTCATCGTGAACATGACCCGCAGCCGGCGGCGGACCACGGACGCCGCCACCGAGCACGCGCTCCTGGGCTGGAGCGTCATCCAGGACACCGTGGGGGTCGCGCTCGCGGCGCTCCTCCTCGCGGCGCTCGGCGTCTCGGGGCGGCCGCTCGTCGAGACGATCGCCGGGATCGTCGCGTACGGCGTCGTCGCGGTCGTCGTCGCCGAGCTCCTCCCGCGGGTCCTCCGGCTCGTCCGCGGCGAGCCGGACATCTTCCTCCTCGTGTCGGTCTCCGCCGGCCTCGTCCTCGCCGGGGTCGGCGCGGCGATCTTCGGCGTGCCGCTCGCGCTGGCCGCGTTCGTGGCGGGGCTCGCGATCAGCGAGGGGCCGGAGACGGCGGAGGCCCGGCGGCGACTCATCCCCTTCCGCGACCTCTTCGCCGTCCTCTTCTTCGTCACGATCGGCGCGCTCGTGGACCCGGGGCGGATCGTGCCGGGCCTGCCGTGGCTGGCCCTGCTCATCGGCCTCCTCGTCGTCGGGAAGATCGGCGTCGCCTGGGTGCTCGCGCGCCTCGCCGGCCTGGCTGCCCGGCCCGCTCAGCTCGCGATCGGCCTGGGCCAGATGGGCGAGTTCAGCTTCGTGCTCGCGGCGGCCGCCGCGAGCGTCGGGGCGATCCCACGCGACCTGTACGTCGCGACCATCGTCGCGGTCGCGGCGACGATCGCGGCCAGCACCGTGGCGATCCGCCTGGCGGGCCCCGCCCGCACGACCGCCGCGACGCCCGAGGCGGCCTGACCACCGCCCGAGGCGCGAGCCCGACCGTGCCCCCCGCGCCGGCTCGCCGCGCAGGGCGTCCTACTGGGCCGTCCAGCCCCCGTCGATGACCAGCGTGGTGCCGGTCACCATCCCCGCCGCGTCCGACGCGAGGTAGACCACCGCGCCGGCGAGCTCGGTCGTGGTCCCCACCCGGCCGAGCGGGATCCGGTCGAGGACGCTCGCGAGGAAGTCGGGGTCGCCCAGGCGCTCCGCGGTCCCGGGCGTGAGGACCCAGGTGGGCGCGATCGAGTTGACGGTCACGCCGGCCGGCCCCCACTCGAGGGCGAGGACCTTCGTCAGCGCGATGACGGCCCCCTTGCTCGCGCTGTACGCCGCGTGGCGGCGGATGCCGACGAGCCCGGCCTGCGACGCGACGTTCACGATCCGTCCGTAGCCCTGCGGGACCATCCGGCGCGCAGCGGCCTGCGAGACGAAGAAGAGGCCGCGGACGTTGACCGCGAACAGCTCGTCCCACTCGGCCTCGGTGGCGTCGAGCGCGTCGTGGTTCGTGCCCAGCCCGGCGTTGTTCACGAGGATGTCGATGCGGCCGAAGCGGGCGACGACCTCGGCCACGCCCGCCTCGATCGAGGCGGTGTCCGTGACGTCGAGCGGGACCGCGACGGCCTCGCCGCCGGCGGCGCGCACGAGCGCCACGACCTCCTCGGCGTCCGCGACGTGGCGCACGCCCGCGGCCACGCGCGCGCCCGCCCCCGCAAGGCCGAGGACCAGGTCGTGGCCGATCCCCCGGCCCGCGCCGGTCACGAGGGCGACGCGTCCGGTGAGGTCGAAGCTGGGCTGGGCGAAGGGCGCGGGTTCCATCGTTCGCTCCCGGGCGGTGGCGCCGGCGGTCGGAGGAGCCCGGCCGGGCGAGGCGGTGGCTCCAGCGGTGTTCGCCGGACGCCGGCATCGAGCGTAGCATCGGGCCGAAGGAGGTGGACGATGCGATACCGGCGCCTGGGGAAGACGGGCTACGAGGTGAGCGAGGTCGGGCTGGGCGCCTGGCAGCTGGGGGCCGACTGGGGCGAGGTCGACGAGTCGACCGCCCTCGCGACGCTCCACGCCGCAGCCGACGCGGGTGTCACCTTCTACGACACCGCCGACGTGTACGGGGACGGCCGCAGCGAGCGCATCCTGGGCCGCTTCCTCCGCGAGCGGTCGGACCCGCGCCTCATCGTGGCGACGAAGATGTGCCGGCGCGTGCCCCAGGTGATGGAGAGCTACACGCCCGAGAACTTCCGCGCCTGGCTCGACCGGAGCCGGGAGAACCTGGGCCTCGAGACGATCCCGCTCGTCCAGCTCCACTGCCCCGCGACCCAGCTCTTCTACACGCCCGAGATCTTCGCCGCCCTCGACGAGATCGTCGCCGACGGCATCGTCGCGCACTACGGCGCGTCGGTGGAGAAGGTCGAGGAGGCGCTCATCGCGATCGAGTACCCCGGCATCGCGACGATCCAGATCATCTTCAACGCCTTCCGCCAGCGGCCGGCCGAGCGCTTCCTCGCGGCCGCGCAGGTCCGCGACGTCGGGGTCATCGTCCGGGTCCCGCTCGCGTCGGGCCTGCTCACCGGCAAGTTCACGGCCGCGTCCACCTTCGGCGCCGACGACCACCGCACGTACAACCGGGAGGGCGCGTCGTTCGACCGCGGCGAGACGTTCGCCGGGGTCCCGTACGACGTGGGGCTCGCGGCGGTCGAGGAGCTCCGGCCGCTCGTGCCGGAGGGGGCGTCCATGGCGCAGATGGCCCTGCGGTGGATCCTCATGCACGACGGCGTGAGCACGACGATCCCGGGCGCGAAGAACCCCGAGATGGCGCGCGCGAACGCCGCGGCCTCGGACCTGCCGCCGCTCCCGCCGGCGACGATGGAGGCGATCCGCGAGGTCTACGACGCCCGCATCCGCCCGCACGTGCACACGCGCTGGTAGGCGACGGGGGCGGGCGCAGGGCCGGGCGCGAGGCCGGCCCGGCGCCCGGCGGCCCCTATCCGATCGCGACGAGGGCGATCCCGGAGAAGACGAGCGCGATCCCCGCCCACTGGACCGGCTTCGGGCGCTCGCCGAAGAGGAGCACGCCGGCGGCGACGGTGACCATCGGCCCGAGCGAGCTGGCGAGCGCGACCAGCCACGTCGGGGAGACCTGCAGGCCGTACGTGAAGGCCGCGTAGCCGACCGTCTCGAAGACGCCGCCCAGGGCGAGGATCCGATAGGGGTGGGCCGAGAGCCGGTCGGAGATCCCGCGCGCGAAGCCGCGCTCGGCCTCCACGTCGATCACGGGCTCGGGCTCGGCCGTCAGAGGCGGGAGGTCGTCGCGGCGGCCGCCGCGCCACCGCACCACGAGGAACGCGACGGCGAGGAAGGTGAGATTGGCCGGGCGCGCGATCTCGACCACGGAGAGCCAGCTGGCGCCCTGGATCGCGATCGCCAGGACGATCGTGCTCGTCGACCACGCGACGAGCGCGACGAGCGCGAACGGGACGCCCGGGCCGGTCAGCTTGGGCCGGCTCGAGCCGGCGGCCATCTGGAGGCCCACGAACGCGATGCCGATCGTGGCGGCGATCGCGCCGGCGACCTGGACGGGCCCCGGTCGCTCGCCGAGGATCACGACGGCGAGGAGCGACGAGAGCCCACCGTAGACGGCGACCGTCGGGCTGACCACGGAGATCGGCCCCAGGCGGAGGGCGGTGTAGAAGGCCGTGAACCCGACCGCCGAGATCCCGCCCTGCGCGATCGCGATGAGGATGACCCGTGGATCGGACGGCGGCCCTGTCCCCGTGACGAGGCCGATCGCGAAGACGAGGACCATCGACGTGCCGACGATCCCGATGGCCGACACGATCCCGCCCACGCGCCGCCCCGCGAAGGCGACGAGGACGTCCTGCGTCCCCCACACCGACGCGGCGAGGAGCCCGAGGAAGAGTCCGGTCGCTTCGCCCACGACGCTATCGTGGGACTTCGAGGAGGCGGCCGCCGGACGGGCCCGCCCGGCCGCCCTGTGCTAGAATCCGGCGCCCGTGGGGATGTAGCTCAGCTGGGAGAGCACCGCGTTCGCATCGCGGGGGTCAGGGGTTCGAGTCCCCTCATCTCCACCACCGCCCCGCCGGCATGCCGGCGGGGTTCGCGATTCCCCGGCGCCTGCTCGGTCATCGGTCGCAGGCTGAGCGGCCCTTGGCGCGGGAGCCGCCCAGGGTGCACGGTTCGTCCGACGGCGCCGGACCGAAGGCCGGCCCACCCGGCGGTGGTGGCCGTGGCGAGGGTGTAAGGGATCGGCTCGCCGGCGCGCCGTACAGGGCGAGGGGCGCGGCACGGGGCCGCGCCGGGGGATGCGGGAGCTGGCGGCGGCATGCAGGACCGCGGCGCTCTGTCCGACTTCGAGGCCTTCTACGCGCGGACCTACCCGGCCGCCTTCCGCGTGGCGTACGGGGTGACCGGGGAGCGCGACCTCGCCGAGGACGTGACGCAGGACGCGTACGTCGCCGCCTATCGCGACCGGGACCGCTACCGGGGGGATGGCCCGGCCGAGGCGTGGCTCTACCGGATCGTCGTGCACGCCGCGATCTCGGCGGCACGCCGGCGCCGCGTGCGCATGGTCACCGCCATCGCGCCGGCGATGCTCGACGCGGTCGGCGTGGACGAGACGGCAGGGGCGGCCGACCGGATCGCCATCGGCGACGCGCTCGGCCACCTCGACCCGCGGGCACGTTCGGCGGTCGTGCTGCGCTACTACCTCGACCTCGACTACGCGACGATCGCCGGGATCCTGGGGACGAGCGCGGACAACGTCGGGGTGATCCTCACCCGCTCGCTGGCCCGCCTGCGGAAGGTCATGGAGCCCCCCGCCGGAGCGCCCGCCGGTCATCGCGGCGAAGGAGGCGGGTCGGAATGGATGAGCTGTTCGAGGCCGGCCTCCGGCGCGACCTCGCCGCGCTCCTCGACCCGATCGCCGGCGCGCACCCGCGGTGGGCCGACTCGCCGGCGGCCGTGCGAGCCGCCGCCGGAGTGCCGGCTCCGCGGCCGTCCTGGCTGCCCGCTCGCTGGGGTCGTCCGCGCACGAGGTGGGCGCTCATGGCCGCCGCGGCGCTCCTGCTGCTCGGCGGCGCCGCGCTCCTCGCGGGCGGGCTCTTCCCGCGCCTGACGCTGCCGGTCGTCCCGCCGCCCACGATCTCGCCGACGCCCCCGCCGACGCCGGAGCCGTCCCTCGCGGCCACGCCGAGCGTGACGCCCGCCCCGTCGGCCGCGGCCTCACTCACGCCCGGCGAGACCAGCCCCACGGGGCTGGCCGCGAAGATCACCGGCGTCGCGTTCGATCCGGCCGGCACCGCGTGGCTCGCCACGACGAGACGGCGTCCTCCGCTGGGCCCCCGGGGCGTCCACGTCCCGGGCGTACGGCGAGGCGGACGGACTGCCCTCGTCGACGGTCACGCGCGTCGCGACGGGGCCCGACGGAACCGTCTGGGCGACCGGAGCCGGCTGGGTGGCGAGGCTGGCTTCGGGCGAGGAGCGATGGACAGCCTGGACCGACTTCGCCGGCCAGAAGGCCGCGGACGTCGGCGGCCTCGTCGTCGGCCCCGACGGGACCGCGTGGGCCGCGATCACGACGGGGGACGGGCCGCACCTCGCGCGGCTCGACGCCGGCACCTCCGCCGATGCGGGGGCCGGTGACCAGGCCGGCGCCGGCGCGTGGACGCTCCTCCCTGCGCCCGCGGAGTCCTCCTCGACCCCGTGGGCGTGGACCCTCGCGGTCGATCGGGACGGCCGGGTCTGGGCGGCCACCCTCGACAGCGGCGGGCTGTACGCGTGGGACGGCACGGACCTCGCGGCTCAGGCTACCGCGGCGCGATCGCCGGACTCGGCGGCGACCCGTGGCTCGTCGGCGTGGCGCCCGACGGGAGCGCCTGGGTGACGATGCCCGCGATGTGCCTGTCGCAGGACGGGCCCTGCCCGGACCCGGGCAACGGCGTCGCCCGATACGACGGGACCGGCTGGACCCGCTACGGCAAGGCGGACGGCCTGCTGGACACGGACGTGCGGGTCCACCTCGGCCCCGACGGGGGCGTCTGGGCGACCTACGCCCGCCTGCCCGGAGCGGTCTCGCGCTTCGACGGGACGCGCTGGACGACCCAGGCGGCGGCGCCGGCCGGATCGACGGCGATCGCCGTCGCACCCGACGGCCGCCTCTGGCTCGCCGGGGAGGATGACCTCTTCGCGACCGACGGGAAGGCCGTCCTTCACCTCGGGATGCCGGCGGCGCCTACGCCGGCCCCGCAGCGCCTCGTGCTCGAGCCGACCGGCCAGGAGGGCTCCTCGGACGGCCCGACGGGCGCGATCTCGTGGCGGGAGTACGCGCCGCCGACCGGCCACTCCTACCTGATGCCCGCCGCCAGCGCGCACGGGCCCGTGGCGATCGACGGCTCGGCCCTCCGGTGGTCGACCGACGGCGGGGTCACCTGGGAGGCGACCGCGCTCCCGTTCGAGGGCTGGCGGGCCATGGCCGACGGCGACGACCTTGTCGTCTACGGGGACGGCGCGATCCGCCTTGCATGGCGCAACGGCCGGTGGGTCGAGACCGAGTCCCTCGTCTTCGAGCCGGCGCCCGTCTCGGTGCAGGCGATGGCGTTCGGTCCTCGCGGAGCGCGTCGCCGTCGCCGGGGCGTCCATCTACTTCTCGCGCGGACGGGGTCACGTTCCGGCGTGCGACGCGGGAGCCGTCGCGGGGACGGCCCGACCGGCGGCGTACCGGGCGACGAGGGCATCCAGGGCGGATGCGGCGCGCCCGGGCGGCGGGAGCTGGCCGGGCACGGGGTCCATCGGGCCGGTGCTCGCGACGGCGGAAGGTTTCGTCGCGTTCACTGCGGCCGACCCGGCCGACTGGAACGACACGCCCGTCTGCCGTCCGCTCGCCTGGACCTCGACCGACGGCGACGTCTGGACGCTCGCGTCGACGTCGACTCCCTTCGGCGGCCTCGCGTGGGTCGCCCAGATCGCCGGCCACGACGGTCGGTTCGTCGCGGTCGGCGGACGTGGCGAGACGGGAGCGGTCTGGGTCTCCGACGACGGGCTCGCGTGGCGGCAGCTCCCGATCGACGTGGGCGCGCGGCTGGACCGTCGCCGCGGACGCGCGCGGCTGGGTGCTCACCACGCTCCAGGAGGCGGACCCGGTGTGGGCCTCGCGCGACGGGACCGCATGGGATCGCTGCCCGGGGTCCCGGCACGCACGCGGCTTCCTCCCGCCGGTGATCGCGCCCTACGCGGGCGGGATGGTGATCGCGGACGGCTGGGGCATCAGGGTCGTCACGCTGGATCGTTGAGCACCGCGTGCAGCTCGGCCGCGTGCTGGCGGAGCCAGCGCCGCCACTTCCGGTGATCGGGCACGCGCGTGGCGACGAGGTCCCAGAACGCGGGCGGGTGGCCGAAGACGCGCAGGTGCGCCAGCTCGTGCACCACCACCGTCTCGAGCGCCTCCGGCGGGGCGAGGACCAGCCGCCAGGAGAGGCTGACCCGGCCGGTCCTGCTCGCACTCCCCCACCGGGACCGCTGGTCGCGGATCGTGAGGGCAGCGGGTGCGACCCCGAGCGCGTCGCCGTGACGGGCGACCGCAGCGTCGATCGCCGCCCGCGCACGGGCGCGGAACCAGCGCTCCAGCACGGCGTCCAGCCGGTCCGCGTCGCGCGTCGCGAGCGTGACGTGGAGCTCGTCGCCCTCGTCGCCGCCGACCCGCGTGACCGACGAGCGCCGGCGAGGACCCGCCGCCACGATCCGCACGACGTGCGGCTCCCCGCGGAAGAGGATCGCGGAGCCGTCGCCCAGCGGCGGGCGTGCGGCAGCCGCGTCCCGTGCCCGTTCCACCGAGGCGAGGTGACGCCGGATCCACGGCTCGCGCTCGGCGGCGAACGCGACCGCGACGTCCATCGCCTGCGACGCGCTCCGGGCGCCGGCGGGGATCGTGATGACGAGGCCCCGCACGGGATCGATCGTCAGGCGGACCCGCCGCGCGCGGCCGCTCGATCGGAGGACCGCGTCCACCGCGCCGCCGGGGAGCCGCAGGCGGATCGGTCGCTCGGTCGTGGGGAGCGGTCGGGAGGTGCGCGGCATCGGGCGGATGGTCGCACGGCGTCCGCGTGATGCGTGCGGCCCGCGCGCAGGCAGGGCCGACCTCGATACGTGGTCGCCGCCTACGTCGGCTGCACGATGACAGGGGCGGGTAGGGTAACGGCAGGGCCCGTGTGCGGTCGAACGACCGCGTCCGTGTGCCGGCGCCGTGGGGGCAGGGCGTGAAGGAAGATCACGACCGGGCAGCCGCGCGGCCACCCGGAGACGAACAGGGGATCGGGGACCCGGCCACGCGCATCCTCGTCGTCGAGGACGACCATGCGCTGCGCCGCATCGCCGAGCGGCTCCTGACGCACCATGGATACGCGGTGGCCACGGCGACCGACGGTGCCGCCGCGATCGACATCATCCAGGGATCGCTCCCGTTCCACCTCGTCGTCTCCGACGTGGTGATGCCCCGGATGGGCGGCTTCGCGCTCGTCCGGTGGCTCGCCGAGCACCGACCGGGAACCCCCGTCCTCCTGACCTCGGGCTACGTCGGCGACGAGAGCCTCGACGGTCAGAGGTTCCCCGACGGCGTCCGGCTCCTGCGCAAGCCGTACGCCCACGCCGAGCTGGTCGGGGCCATCGAGCAGCTCCTGGAGGACACGGGCTGACGCCGGCCGGCCGCCGGCATGGCGGTGCGGTCGCCGCGCTGGCGGCGTCGACGGCCTCCGCTATACTGTCGGCTCGGACCAGTGGGGCTATAGCTCAGCTGGGAGAGCGTCTGAATGGCATTCAGAAGGTCGGGAGTTCGAGCCTCCCTAGCTCCACCACTCCACTGACGCCGAGGACTATCGAACCCCTCGCCGGCCCGGCGGGGGGTTCAACGTATCCGGGGGTCGCATCGGGCGACCGTCCCGGCAGGAGGCGAACGACGCCGGCGGGCATCCCGCCGCGCGGCACACGACCGACAAGGCAGGGAGGCACGTGAGCGCGAGCGAGCGGAGCCGGATCGACCGGTACGAGCCCACGGAGATCGAGCCGCGCTGGCAGCAGCGCTGGGACGAGCTCGGCCTCCATCGCACGGACCTGGCCGATACGTCGCGACCGCCCTACTACCTGCTCACGATGTACGACTACCCGTCGGGCGACCTGCACATCGGCCACTGGTACGTGAAGACGCCGACCGACGCGATCGGTCGCTTCCACCGGATGCGCGGCGAGAACGTCTTCATGCCGATCGGGTTCGACGCGTTCGGGCTCCCGGCCGAGAACGCGGCGATCAAGAACCGGATCCACCCCGCGGAGTGGACGTACCGGAACATCGAGAAGATGCGCCGCCAGCTGCGGAGCATGGGCGCGTCGTTCGACTGGGATGCCGAGGTCGTCACCTGCGACCCGACCTACTACCGCTGGAACCAGTGGCTGTTCCTGAAGTTCCTCGAGGCCGGGCTCGCCTACCGCGCGAAGTCCCCGGTGGACTGGTGCCCCAACGACGGGACGCTCGCGCGCGAGCAGGTCGAGGGCGTGGATCGCCATTGCTGGCGCTGTGGCGCCCCGGTCGAGAAGCGTGACCTCGAGCAGTGGTACCTCCGGATCACGAAGTACGCGGACGAGCTGCTCGACTTCACCGGGATCGAGTGGCCGGAACCCGTCCGCATCATGCAGACGAACTGGATCGGACGGTCCGAAGGGGCGGAGGTCGTCTTCACGACCGCGACCGACGAGCACCACGCGGGCGGCCAGGAGCTGCGCGTCTTCACCACGCGCCCCGACACGCTCTTCGGCGCGACGTTCATGGTCCTCGCGCCGGAGCACGCGCTCGTGGACGAGATCACGTCCCCCGGGCAGCGGGCGGTGGTGGACGCGTACGTGGCGCAGGCCCGCCGCGCGACCGAGATCGAGCGCCTCTCCACGGAGCGCGAGAAGACGGGCGTCCCCACGGGCGCCCACGCGATCAACCCGGTGAACGGCGCGCGCATCCCGATCTGGATCGCCGACTACGTCCTCGCCGGCTACGGGACGGGCGCGATCATGGCCGTGCCGGCGCACGACGAGCGCGACTTCGCGTTCGCCCGCGAGTTCGACCTCCCGATCGTCGAGGTGATCCAGCCCGCCGACGCCCTCGAGGAGCGGCGCGAGCTCGCCGAGGCGTACATCTCGAAGTCCACGACGGACGTCCTCGTCAACTCGGGCCGCTTCAACACCATGTCCGCGCCGGACGCCTTCCGCGCGATCACCGAGTGGCTCGCGACCGAGGGGAAGGCGCGCTTCGCCACCACGTACCGCATCCGCGACTGGCTCATCAGCCGCCAGCGGTACTGGGGGACGCCGATCCCCGTCGTCTACTGCGAGCGCGACGGGATCGTCCCGGTCCCGGACGCCGACCTGCCCGTCCGGCTCCCGGAGACGGTCGACTACGCCGGGAGCGGAGACAACCCGCTCCGGCGCGACGACGCGTTCGTGGACGTCGCGTGCCCCACGTGCGGCGGGCCGGGGCGACGCGAGACGGACACGATGGACACCTTCATCGACAGCTCCTGGTACTGGTTCCGGTACCTCTCGCCGGGGCTGGAGACCGCACCGGTGGACGGCGCGCTCGTGGACCGGTGGACCCCGGTGGACCAGTACACCGGCGGCGCCGAGCACGCGGTCATGCACCTGCTCTACAGCCGCTTCTTCACGAAGGCGATGCGCGACATCGGCCTCGTGCACGAGAACGAGCCGTTCCTGCGCCTCTTCAACCAGGGCCAGGTCCTCGGCGCGGACGGCGAGCGGATGAGCAAGAGCCGCGGCAACGTCCAGGACCCCGACGAGCACGTGGGCCGGTACGGCGCGGACACCGTGCGGCTCTTCCTGATGTTCATGGGCCCGTGGGACCAGGGCGGGCCGTGGAACCCCACCGGGATCGGCGGGGTGCACCGCTTCCTCAACCGCGTCTGGACGCTCGCGCTCGATCCGCGCGGGAAGGAGCCGGGCGACGCCGACGCCGGGAAGCTGCCGGCGGGCGAGGATGCGGCGGCCGCCGCCAAGTCGATCCGCGCCGCCGCGCATCGGACGCTCGCGGTCGTCTCGGCCGAGTACGCGGACTTCCGCTTCAACACGATGGTCGCGCACCTCATGGAGCTGTCGAACACGCTCATGCGGTATCGCGGGACCGAGGTGGCGGGCGGCGCTGCGTGGGAGGAGGCCATCGACATCCTCCTGCTCATGCTCGCCCCCGCGGCGCCGCACATCGCCGAGGAGCTGTGGAGCCGGCGGCTGGCGGCCGCCGGGAAGCCGTGGGCCTCGATCCACCGGGAGGCCTGGCCGGAGGTGGACCAGGCCGCGGCCGCCGCCGAGGAGCGAGAGCTGCCGGTCCAGGTGAACGGGAAGGTCCGCGACAAGGTCATGGTCCCCGTCGGCCTGTCGGACGCGGAGATCGAGGCGATCGTCCTCGCGCGCGAGAAGGTCGTCGCGGCCCTCGGCGGGAAGACGCCCGACCGCGTGATCCACGCCGGCGGCCGCCTCGTGAACATCGTCGTCCGCGGCTGACCGCCGCGGCCACGCCGGGCGGCTCGCGCGGCGCGTCGCCGACGTGCTGTGACCTTCTCCGTGCAGGATCGGCTGTCAGGTCTTCCGTGCGACGTTGACGCTCGATAGACTCACCGCTCGTGGGCGCCCGGGGATGGCTCCGCCGGAGCACGGCGCCCGGGGAGGGACACATGCGGATCGCGCGCCTGCTCGGCAGCCTGACCACGGCAGTGGTGGCCGCGTCCGTCGCCGTCGCACTGCTGGCGCCCGTGGGCGTCTCGGCGGGCCCGGCACATGCCGCCACGGACGCGTCGCCGTCGCCCACGGCCCCGCTCATCCCCGCGGGATGCCCCGACGTCACCGACGGCCGCGTCGCCCTCGAGACGATCATCGCGACCGGTCCGACGAAGATGATCGAGTGCATGGACGCGGCCGGCGCGTACTCGGTCCAGTTCGAGGCGTACTTCCCGTCGTTCATCTGCCAGGGCTGTGGCGGCATCGCCGGTGCGAGCATCGATCCCGCGTGGCTGTCCGGCGGGGCCGTGGACTACGACCCGCAGACCGGAGTGATCACGCCGTCGCGAGGCCTCGGCGGGCGCGGGATGCGTGTCGAGACCGGCCCGGAGCCGGCCCTCATCGGCGACGACGCCGCGACCGCGTGGACGGCGACGAACGTCCTCGACCTCCGCGTCCCGCCCGGCATCGGCAGCTGCGTGACGAACGGGACGGGCCCGGAGACGTGCACGCTCGGCCGGTACACGGACCAGGTGCTGCGCTTCACCGCCCACTACCAGGACCCGGCCGCGCAGGCGTGCGCCGGGACATACCTGACGTCGTCCGGGGAACCGGCGGAGAAGCCGCTCCCCGCCGCAGCCGTCAAGACCTACTGCGAGCAGCAGCTCGTCGTCGATTCGTTCGTCGTCACCGCGCCGCGCGTCTGCCCGACCCAGCCGTACACCATCGGCCAGCTCAGCCACTTCACGGACGACCGCCTCGTCGCCTGCCTCGGCTCGCGGACGATCGCGATCACCGCCTACGTCCCGGCCGAGTTCGGCGGACGCGGCTCGCTCTGGGGCGGGACGCCCGCGTGGCTCGTGCAGGAATGGGGAACGGGGATGTACCTGGCGAACGGGACCGCCGACGGCGCCTCGTGGCGACTGGTGCGCATCCCGCCGAAGCTCGGCGCCTGCGACACGAGCGCGACCTTCCCCGCCAGCTGCCCCTTCAAGCCGTTCGCGGGGAAGTGGGTGAAGATCGTCGGCCACTTCGCGGACCCGCTCTCGGCGACGTGCAAGGCCACCTGGACGAGCCCTGCGCCGAAGGACGCCTACTTCACCCCCGACTACATCCGCCAGTACTGCCGCGAGCAGTTCGTCATCTCGGCGAAGCCCGTCGCGGCGAAGGCCCCGAAGAACCCCTGACGCCGGCGCCCCTCGGCGCTCACACCATCGCGGGCCCCGGCCTCACGGCCGGGGCCCGCGACGCTTTCCGGGTAAGGTGGGGACATGTCTGACCGTCCTGCCGCGCTCGCCGCGGTCGCCGCGACCGCGCTCCTCGCGGCCGCGATGCTCGTCACCGCGACCGGGGCGCTCGCTGCCGGCCGCACGCCGGCCGCAGCGGGCGGGGGCGCCGCGCCGGCCACCGTCGCGGCGGCTGCAACGGCTGCGGCGGCCTCGCCGTCGCCGTCCGGCTGCCCGGACCTGGCGGACGGTACGGTCCCCCTCGAGACGATCATCTCGCTGGGCGCGGACAAGATGATCGCGTGCCTCGCGGCCGCGGAGGTCCCGCACGTCACCTTCGACGCCTACTTCACCCCCCAGGCCTGCGCCGGGTGCGGCGGGTCGCGCAGCGCGTTCATCTCGCCGAGCTGGCTCTCCGGCGGCCTCGTGGAGGTCGATGCGAAGACCGGCGCGATCTACCCGTCCCAGGGGATCTCGCGGTACGGGATGAGCGTGGCGACCGGGCCGCGGCCCACGTTCGCAGACGCCGCCGCGGAGGCCGCCTGGACGGCCGCGAACGTCCTCGACCTCCGGCTGCCGCCGACGATCGGCGCGTGCGTGACGGACGACACGACGTCGGCGAGCGGCTGCTCCGTCGCTCGCTACGCGGGCCAGGTGCTCCGGTTCACGGCCCGCTACGGCGACCCTGCCTCGGCGACGTGCACGGGCACCGTCGTGGACGGCCCCCCGCTCCCCACCCCGTCGGCGATCGCCTACTGCCGCACGCAGCTGGTCGTCCAGGCGTTCGTCGTCACCGAGCCATACGTCTGCCCCACCGCCCCGTACACCGTGCTCGAGCTCTCGCACTTCGCGACGGATCGGCTCGTGGCCTGCCTCGGCGACCGGACGATCACGGTGACGGGCCTCGTGCCCGCCCCGGTCGTCTCGCCGACGGACCGGCGGTGGGTCGGAGGGCCGGCGTGGCTCGTCGACGACGGGTCGGCCGGGATGGTCCTCGCCAGCGGGACGATCACGGAGGACGCGGCTCTCGCGTGGCTGAAGGTGCGCATCCCGCCGAAGCTCGGGGCGTGCGCCACCGTGGCCACCGACCCGGCGTCGTGCCCCTTCAGGCCGTTCGTCGGCAGGTGGGTGAGGATCGTCGGCCACTTCGCCGACCCCGTCTCCGCGAAGTGCGTCGCGCGCTGGGCGGGACGGGGCGCCGCGCCGGCGTGGTTCACCGCAGACAGCGTCCGTCAGTACTGCCGGGAGCAGTTCGTCCTCTCGGCGAAGCCGAAGCCCGTCACCGCGCCGAAGACGCCGTGACGGCGACGACCACCCGGGCCCGATCGAGATGGGCCCATCGAGAGCGTGAGGCAGCACGATGAGCGACGAGAGGGTGGCGCCCGAGACCCGCGGCATCGCGGTCGAGGAGCTTTCGACGGTCGACCTCGCCCGCGAGATCGAGGGCATGGCCGGGCGCCGACTCCGGATGCGCATGGTGACCATCGAGCCGGGAGGCGTCTTCGGCCCGGTCCACGACCACAGGGGCAGGCCGGGCATCGTCTACATCCTGCAGGGGACGATCACCGACCACCGGGACGGAGTCGCGACCGAATACGGGCCCGGCGTGGGCTGGCCCGAGGACCGGAACACGACCCACTGGCTCGAGAACAGGGGGACGGTCCCGGCGGTGGAGATCTCGGTCGACATCGTGGCCCAGGAGTGATCGAGGCGTACCTGCCGACCTTCCCGATCGGATCGAATGGAGCGTGAGTTGAACGACGTCAGGCTCGGAGCCAACTGCTGGAACCAGTACACGGACTGGCCGTCGATGCGCGAGGCCGGGATGCGGGCCGACCGCCTCGGCTACTACTCGCTCTGGACGTGGGACCACCTGTACCCGATCGTCGGGTCGCACGAGGGCCCGATCCTCGAGGGCTGGATGACGCTGGCCGGCTGGGCCGCGGCGACCGAGCACGTCCGGATCGGGCTCATGGTCGGCGCGAACACGTTCCGCGAGCCGGCGCTCACCGCCAAGCTCGCGACCATGCTCGACCTCCAGAGCGGCGGCCGCGCGTATCTCGGGATCGGCGCGGCGTGGTTCAAGACGGAGCACGACGCGTTCGGCATCGAGTTCGGCGACGGCCCGCCCGAGCGCCTCCGGTGGCTCGGCGAGGCGCTCCCGATCATGCGCGGGATGCTCCACGGCGAGGAGCCGACGGCGCCTGGCCCGCGCTACCGCACGACGGCGGTCCGGAACGACCCGCCCCCGATCCAGCCCACGCTGCCGATCCTCGTCGGCGGGGGCGGCGAGCAGGTGACGCTCAAGCTCGTCGCGAAGTACGCCGACGCGAACAACGTGGGCGGCGGCGTCGAGGCGGTGAGGCACAAGGAGCGCGTGCTCCTCCAGCACTGCGAGACCGTCGGGCGGGACCCGGCCGAGATCGAGCGGACGACCGGCATCGGGACGGTCTTCATCCGCGACTCGGCGGCCGAGGCGCAGCGCGTCTTCGAGCGGACGTTCGAGGCGAACGGGGGCGCGAAGCTCTGGGAGGCGCAGCCCGTCGGCACGCCCGAGCAGGTGGCGGAGATGCTCGCGCCGTACCCGGAGATGGGCTACCGGCACCTGATCGCCGGCTTCCCCGCGCCGCACGACGAGGAGTCGATGACGCGGCTCGCCACGGAGGTCCTCCCGCTCCTCCGGAAGGGGTAGGCGGGGGCTCCCTCGAGCGCCCGGCCGCGCCGCCGTCGGTGACCGTCCGTTGATCCGGCGGTCATCGTCCGTCGACCGCCGTCCACGAGACTGACCGCGGTCGTCCGCCGCGGGCAGCTGCCCCCGCCCGCGGCGGACGCCATCCCCGCCGACGCACCGGGCCGCGCTGCCGGCCCGACCACGGGCCCGCCGGGGAGCCGCGATGGACGAGCCGCGCGCCGCCTGGCGCACGTTCGGGACGCCCGATGCAACCACGCCCGGCGACGAGGACGCGGGCCGGCCGCCCGGGCCCGTGGTCGGCGGCCCATGGGCCGGCACATCTGCCGGTCGCACCCGCGGCACGGACGGTCATGGCCTTCCCGCCGCGCGCCAGGCGGTGGCCGGGCCGGGGGAACCCGGCAGCGGCACCGTCCTCGACGCGGCGCCGCGCCTCCTCCCGTTGCTGCTCGCGGCCGCCACCGGCGCCGTGCTCGCGGCCGCGGTCGTCCTCGTCGTCGCATCGCCGGGCGCCTCCGCCGTCGTCGTGGACGCGACGGCGTCCGGTCCGCCCGGTGCCGTCGCCACGGGCGGACCCGGGACGGGCGGGGCGGCGGGAACGGCCACGGGCGGGAGCGGCACGGCCGGGACGGCGGGGGCGGCGGCCTCCGGCGCGGCAGCCGCGACGGAGGTGCTCGTGGACGTGGAGGGCGCCGTCGCGCGGCCCGGCATCGTCCGCCTCGCGGACGGCTCGCGCGTCGGCGACGCCATCGCCGCGGCGGGCGGATACGCGCCGTCCGTGGACGTCCCGCGCGCGGCCGCCCTCCTGAACCTCGCGGCGCGCGTCGCGGACGGGGACCGCGTCCGCGTCCCGGTGGTCGGCGAGCCTGCGACGGACGCGACGGGCCTCGCGGCGCCCACGGCGGACGCCACCGCGGGCGGTGCGACCGGCGGCGCGATCCCGGCAGGTGGCGGGTCGGCCGGCGGATCCGCTGGGCGCGCCGCGGGTGCGGGCGGCCTCGTCGACGTCAACCGGGCCTCGGCGACGGAGCTCGACGCGCTGCCCGGGATCGGGCCCGTGACGGCGCAGAAGATCATCGACGCGCGGGCCGCCGCGCCGTTCGCGAGCATCGCGGACCTCCGCGACAGGAAGGTCGTCTCAGCGGCCACGTTCGCGAAGATCGAGGCGCTCGTCACCGTCGGGCCGTGACGCGGGCGGTCCGCGCCGCGCTCGGAGCCGTGGGAGCGGCACTCGTCGTCGAGGCGCTGGCGCCGGATGCACGGACGTGCGCGGCGGCCGCCCTGGTGCTCGCGGCGATCGTGCTCTCCACGCGGGTCGCCGGCGCTCCGCACGCGACGCGTCCCGGGACGCGCCTGCCCGTCGCGGTGCTCGTCGGCGCAGCGCTCATCCTCGGGCGGGCTGCACTGGGCGCCGCGACCGCTCCCCCGGACGCCGGCCCGCTCCCCGAGCGCATCGACGGCGTCGGTCGCGTCCTCTCGGTCTCCGCGCCGCGGGACGGGAAGCAGCGGTTCGTGGTCGCGATCGACGACCCCCCACTCGTCCTCGACGTCCGCGCGCCCCGGTACCCGGAGGTCGCCGCGGGGACGCGCGTGACGGTCGCCGGCCGCGCGCGACAGCCCGGCGACGACCCGTACGGCCGCTCGCTCGTCACGCGCGGGATCGCGGGGACGCTCGACGCGCGGACGCTCGTCCTCGCAGACGCCGAGGCCGGGCCCGGCGCGCTCCTCGCCGGGATGCGGGAGGCTGCCGACCGCGCGCTCCGCGCCGCCGTCCCCGAGCCGGCGGGCGGGCTCGCCGCGGGCGTCCTCCTCGGGCTCCGCGAGCGCGTGCCGCGGGACGTGACGGCCGACTTCGTGGCCACCGGCCTGAGCCACGTCGTCGCGATCTCCGGATGGAACATCGCGATCGTCGCCGCTGCCCTGGCGGTCGCCCTCCGGCGGCTCGGCAGGCGGCGGCGGACGGCGGCCACGCTCGCCGCGATCTGCCTGTACGTCGCGCTCGTCGGCGCCTCGCCACCGGTGATCCGGGCCGCGCTCATGGCCGCGACCGTCATGGCCGCCCGCGAGTCGGGGCGGGCCACGGCGGCCGCGACGGCCCTCGCGTGCGCGGTGCTCGCGATGCTCGTCGCGGATCCGGCGGCCGTGGGCGACCCGGGGTTCCGGCTCTCCTCCGCCGCCACGGCGGGGCTCATCGCCTGGGGCACGCCGCTGACGGAGCGGCTGCGGACGATCCGCGGCCGCAGCGTCCACCCCTGGCTGGCCGAGACGCTCGGGGTCTCGCTCGCGGCGCAGGCGGCCACCCTCCCGCTCGTCCTCGCCGGGTTCGGACGGGTCTCGCTGGTCTCGCCGGCCGTGAACCTCGTCGTCGCGCCGATCGTGGCGCCGGCGATGGCGGCCGGGGCCCTCGCGCTCGCGGGCGGCCTCGTGTCGGTCGCGGGCCTCCCCGCCGTCGCGGCGGTCGCCGGGATCCCCGCATGGGTCACGTTCGGCGCGATCGTGGGCATCGCGTCGGCCGGCGCCCGCGTCCCGTTCGCGAGCGTCACGGTCGGGACGCCGTGGGACGCGGGGCTCGCGCTGGTCGCCGCCGTCGGCCTGGCCGTCTTCGGCACCGCCAGGGGGCGACGGGCGGTGCGCGCTGCATCGAGGGTCCTGCATGGGCCGCGTCGAGGACGCGATGGTCAGGCGGCCCGGTCGTGGACGGGGATGAGCCCGCACGAGGGCGACGCGGCGGCGGGCGGTTCGGCGAAGCCGGTCCGGGCACGGCCCGACGCAGCACGGCCCGCCCGGTCGGCGGGTGGGCATCCCGGCAGGCGCGTCCGCCTCGTCGCGCTCGTCGTCGCCGTCCTCGCCGCGGGCCTCCTCATCGGCGCGGCCCGCGCCGCGGACGGCCGGGCCCGCCTGGAGGTCCTCGACGTGGGGCAGGGCGACGCGATCCTCCTCACCGGCGAGCGCGGCGGCCGCGCCCTCGTGGACGGAGGGCCGGACCCGGATCGTCTCGTCGCTGCCCTGGACGCGCGCGTTCCCCCCTGGGATCGGCGCATCGACCTCGTCGTCGTCACGCACCCGCACGAGGACCACGCGGCGGGGCTCGCCGGCCTCTTCGGCCGGTACCGGATCGGCCGTGTCGTGGGCTCGGGGCTCGAGGGAAGCGGGCCGGGCTGGGCGGCCTGGGCGGACGGCCTCGTCGAACGCGGGATCCCGTCGTCGCGCCTCGCGACCGGCGACCGGCTGGCGGTGGACGGGATCCGTCTCACGGTCCTCTGGCCCGATGGCGGCACCGTCTCGGGGCGGGCGGGCGACGACGGCCGGGTCGTGAACGACACGTCGGTCGTCCTCCTCGGCGAGGCGGCGGGCGTCCGGTTCCTGCTCCCGGGCGACGCGGAGGACGCGGTCGACCCCGTGCTCGTCGCGCGGGGGCTCCCGCACGTCGCGCTGTACAAGGTGGCCCACCACGGGAGCCGCACCGCGTCGTCCGACGCCCTTCTCGCGGCGCTCACGCCGGACGTCGCCGTGATCTCGGTGGGTGCCGGCAACACGTACGGGCACCCGAGCCCGCCGACGCTCGCCCGGCTCGCAGCCCACGGCGCGACCGTCCTGCGGACCGACCGCGACGGCACCGTGACCGCATCGTTCGAGGCCGGCCGGATGGAGGTCCGCGGGGAACGCCGGGCCGGGGAGGGTGGGCTCGGATACCATCGCCGGGATGACCGTCCCCGGGCGCGTCGAGTCGGCGGCGCTCCTCCTCTCCCTCGACCCGCCACCGTGGTTCCTTCGGCACGTGCGCGCCGTCGCCGAGATCGCCGCGTGGCTCGCGGCACGGACCGCGTCGGCCGGGCGGCCGGTGGACGTCCGGCTCGTCGAGGCGGCCGCGCTCCTCCACGACGTCGACAAGCTCGTGCGTGACGACGCGGCGATCGCCGCGCTGCCGCACGGCGCCGGCTCGTCGGCATGGCTCGCCCGGCGTGGGCACCCGGAGCTCGGCCCGGCGATCGCCGCGCATGCGGTGACGCTGCTCGCCGAGCCCGGCGAGGCGCACCGGCTCCTCGCCGCCCCCGACGCCGTCCGGATCGTGGCGTACGCGGACAAGCGCGCCGGCCAGCGACTCGAGCCCATGGCGGCGCGATTCGCGTCGTGGGACCGCCGCTACCCGACCGACCCGGCGGACGCCGGCGCATGCGCGGCGCGGGAGCGGATGCGCGCCGGCGCCGAGGCGCTCGAGGCGGCCGTGTGCGAGCGCGCCGGCGTCCAGCCGGAGGACGTCCGGCGCCTGCGGTGGACGGGTCCCGCTCTCGCCGCGGCACGCGAGCAGGCAGCCCCGGGACGGGCGCGGCCCTGGGCGGCGACCCTCGGCGCGCGGAGCCTGACGTGACCGGCGCGCCGACGACGCCCGTCATCCTCGTCACCGGCGACGACGCGTTCGGGATCGAGCGCGAGGTGCGTCGGTTCGCCGCGGAGGTCGCGGACCCGGCGTCGCTCCGCACCGTGCGCGTCGGCGGGGTCTCGCGGCCGGCGACGCTCGCGGAGGAGCGCGCCGCGATGGTCATGGAGTCCGTCGCGACCGGATCGCTCTTCGACGGCGGGGCGCTCGTCATCGTCGCGGAAGCGCCGGCCCTTCTCCAGACGGAGGCCTCGGGCCGCACGCTCCTCGACGCGATCGGGCTGGTCGCGGACGGCAACGTCCTCGCGCTCCTCGCGATGGCGGACGAGTCCGGGCGGCCCCGCGCCGGAGCGGCGGCCCTCGACAAGGCCGTGAAGGCCGTCGGCGGCCAGGTGCGGTCGGTGCGGCTCCCGGCCGACCTGGAGCGGTGGATCGCCGAGACCGCGCCCGGGATGGGCGTCCGCCTCGGGCGCGGGGCCGCGCGCGAGCTGGCGCAGCGGCTCGGCGGGCAGGAGCGGACGCGCGACGTGGATCGCCGCGGGCTCGCGGCGGAGGCCGCCGCGGAGCTCGCGAAGCTCGCCCTCTACCGTGAGGACGCCGAGGTCTCCGTGGAGGACGTGCGCGCGCTCGTCGCGGAGCGCCTCCCCGCCTCGGTCTTCGACCTCCTCGACGCGATCGCGGCGCGGCGTGCGCAGCAGGCGATCCGCCTGCTCGAGCGGGCCGCCGCGTCCGTGCCCGGTCAGGTGCTCGTCGTGCGGATCCACCGGCGCCTGCGGGAGCTGGCGATCGCCGTGGACCTGGCCGGCACCGGGGCGAAGCCGAAGGAGATCGCGAAGGCGCTCGAGTGGAAGGGCGAGCCGTCCACGCTCGACTGGCGGGTCGGGAACCTCCAGCGACAGGCCGCCGCCTGGACGGGGGACGAGATCGCCGCGGCGCTCGACGGCCTGCTCGCGGTGGACGCGGCGATGAAGGGCGAAGGGACCGTCAGCGAGCGGGCGCAGCGGTTGACGCTCGTCCTCTGGATCGTCGAGCGGGTCGCCGCCCGCTGAGGGCGATCAGTCCGCGAAGCCGGCCGCGCGGCCGGAGAGGACCGCGTCGCTCTCGATCGCGAAGACGCAGCGGCCCTGGCGCAGGTCGAGCATGTCGATCAGGTCGGGGTCCACGTAGAGCTGGTTGCAGGGCTGGCAGAGGCCGCCGACCAGATCGAGACAGAGGCGCTCCGACCCGTCGGGATACCGGAACGTGGTGTCGAATCGGGACTCGTACAGCGGCCGGTCGCACTCGGGGCAGTGATCCCGGTGGACGGACATGTGGCCACCTCGCGCTCGTCGACCGCGACACCTGCGGCCGTCAGGGACGATCGTAGGGACCGGCGGCGCCCGCGCGAATGACCCGCTGGTACGGGTCCACTGGTACGTCACGCGGATGGTCGGGCGGTACGACGCGACGACGAGGCCGTCCGCCGGGCACTGCGGTGGACCCGTGCCCACCGCGACGACCCGCCGCTACTGGACGCGGACGACCGTCTTCGCCTCCGACCAGAGGCGCTCGAGCTGGTAGAACTCGCGCTCCGGCGGCGCGAAGACGTGGACGATGACGGAGCCCAGGTCCACGAGGACCCAGTGCGAGAGCGCCGACCCTTCGTGGGAGAGCGCGCTCCACCCGGCCGCCTCCACCCTCTCGGTGATCGCCTCCGCGATCGCCGCGAGCTGGCGCTCGCTCCCGCCCGAGCAGATGACGAAGTAGTCGGCGATCGACGTGAGCCCGGTGACGTCGAGGAGGACGATGTCCGCCGCCTTCTTGTCCTCGGCCGCCTCGACGGCGAGGTGCGCCACGTCGAGCGGCGTCGGGCCCTCGGCGGGCGGCGACGCGGGCGACTCACGTCGCGGCAGGCCGTCCGTCCTGGGGGCGCCGGGGGCTGCGGGCTCGGTCACGGTCGATCGGTCCTCCCTGCTGGGTCCACGTAGAGGTCATGTGCGTCGATGTACGCGGCGACGGCGTCGGGGACGAGGTAGCGGATCGACCTGCCCGCGGCCGCGCGCTCGCGGATGAGCGAGGAGGATACGCCGAGCTCGGGCCCGTCGACCACGACGACCCGGTCGCCCGCGCCCGCGAGGAGCTCCTCCGCCCATCCGGGGGTGGGCCGGGGCGCGCCCGGGCGCGGCACCAGGGCCACGCGGCAGGACGCGATGAAGCGCTCCGGCTCGCGCCAGGCCCGGATGTCGGCGAAGGCCTCGGCCGACATGATCCACCACAGGTCGGGCTCGCGGCCCGCGGCCCGCGCCGCGCCGGCGATCGCGTCGAGCGTGTCCACGGCGAACGACGGTCCCGGACGGTCCACCTCCACGCGGCTCAGGCGGAAGGCGGGGTTGCCCGCGATCGCGGCCTCGACCATCGCGACCCGGTCGGTCGCGGGCGCGATCCGGCGGCCGGGCTTGTGCGGCGGGATCCCCGCGGGAAGGAAGAGGACGGCCTCGAGGCCGAGGGCCTCCCGCACCTCCTCGGCGATCGCGAGGTGCCCGAGGTGGATCGGGTCGAACGTCCCGCCCAGGATCCCGGTGCGGCCGGGGATCGCGGGGACCGGACGGGCGGCGGCGGGGATCGTCGCCGCGTGGGGAGCATCGGACCGGACGGCGGAGGGGACGGCGGTCGGGGCCGCCGCGGCGGCGTCCGTGCGCCCGTCGGTCACTCGTCCTCCTCCCACGCCTCGCCGCCCCAGACCAGCTCCGCCTTCCCGATCCGGACGACATCGCCCGCCTCGATCCCCTCGCGGCGGAGGGCGGCGTCCACCCCGAGCTTGTCGAGGTCGCGCTGGAAGCGCTGCGCGGACTCCTCGACCTCGAAGTCGGTCTGGACGGCGATCCGCTCGATCCTGCGCCCCACGACGCGCCAGGCGCCTTCCTCCTCCTGCGTGATGGAGAAGCCGTCGCGCAGGCTCTCGAGCCGATGGATCACGACCCCGGAAGGCTCGGGCTCGGTCTCGTCCCCCTCCGCCGGGAGCGCGACCGCGAGGAGCGCGCGGAGGTCGTCGAGGCCCGTCCCTGCATCGGCGCTCACCGCCACGCAGGGGAGGCCGTCCGCGGCCCGGGCGTCGCGGAACGCCGGCCAGCGCTCGACCGCCGCGGGGAGGTCCATCTTGTTGAAGACCACGATCATGGGCTTCTCGAGGAGGGCGGGGTCGTGCGCCTCGAGCTCGCCACGGATCACGTCGTGGTCCCACTCGGGGTCCGGGTCGCTCCCGTCCACGACGTGGACGAGCACGCGCGTGCGCTCGACGTGCCGGAGGAAGGCATGGCCGAGGCCCGCACCGCCCGATGCGCCCTCGATGAGGCCGGGGACGTCGGCGATCGTGGGCCGCCGGCCGTCGTCCGGGCCCAGCTCCATGACGCCGAGGTTGGGCTCGACCGTGGTGAACGGGTACGACGCGATCTTCGGGGTGGCCGCGGTGAGGGCGGCGAGCAGCGTCGACTTGCCGGCGTTGGGGAGCCCCACGAGGCCGATCTCGGCGATCAGGCGCAGCTCCAGCCGGAGCTGCCGCTCGACGCCCGGCTCGCCCTTCTGCGCGTGGCGGGGTGTCTGGTGCGTCGAGGTCGCGAAGTGGACGTTCCCGAGGCCGCCGCGCCCGCCGCGGGCGACCACCGCGGTCTGCCCGGCCGAGACGAGGTCCGCGACGAGCTCTCCGGTCTCCGCATCGAAGGCGGACGTTCCCGGCGGCACGTCGATCTCGCGCGGCGTGCCCGCCTTCCCGTGCCGACGCGAGCCCTCGCCGCGTCCGCCGTCGCCCCCGCGGAAGTGATGCGTGTACCGGAAGTCGCGGAGCGTGGTCTGGCCGGGGTCCACGCGAAGGACCACCGATCCGCCGCGTCCGCCGTCGCCGCCATCCGGACCGCCACGGGGCACGTGCGCCTCGCGACGGAACGTGGCGGCGCCGTCACCGCCGGCGCCCGCCTTGACCCAGATCGTCACACGGTCGAGGAACACGGGCTCATTCTCGCACGGGGTTCCGCGGGCCCGGTCGGTGCCGGGGCCGCGGGCCCGATGCCCTGCGCGTCAGCGGACGTACGCGAGCGGGTTGATGCGGGTGCCGCCGCTCCACGGGTAGCCGCTCCACACCTCGAAGTGGAGATGCGGGCCGGTGGCCCACCCGGATGAGCCGAGGCTCCCGATCCGCTGGCCGGCGCCGACCGTCTGGCCCGCACCCACCGAGACGGACGACATGTGGTTGTACGTGGTGTAGATGCCGTTGCCGTGGTCGATCCACACCTGGTAGCCGCCGCCGTTGGAGCGCCAGCCGGCGAAGATCACGCGCCCGCCCGCGGCGGCCACGACCGGCGCGCCGTACGACCCCGCGATGTCGAGCGCCGGGTGACCGTAGTGGAAGTACTGGCTCACGTAGTTGCCGCCGCCGACGACGGGCCACGACATCCGGCCGCCACCGTAGTGGACCGGGCCCGAGGGGCCCGATCCGCCGCCACCGCCGGCGTTGCCGCCGTTGCCGGTGTCGGGGCCCTGGGCGACGGGCTGCGGCTTGGGCTTGGGCCTGGGCGTCGCGACCGGGGCGCCCTGGCCACCGGGGACGAAGAGCGTCTGGCCGATGTACACGACCTCGTCCGCGAGGCCGTTGGCCTCCTGGATCTTCGCCGGGTCCACGTCGTAGGTGCGCGCGATCCGGTCGAGCGAGTCGCCCTCCTTGACCTTGACGAGGAGGCCGTCGTCGGTCGGGATGATGAGCTTCATCCCCGGCTTGAGGCTCTTGCTCTTCAGGTGGTTCGCCCACCAGATCGACATCATGTTGCTCAGGCCGAACTTGCCGGCGATCTTCGTGAGGGTGTCGCCCGGCTTCACGCGATACGTGCGCGTCACCGTCTTGGTGTCGGGGATCGACGTGTCGACGGCGATCGGCTTGAGGAGGGTCCCGTCGGGGAGGAAGGCGCCCTGGTCGGCCGCGGGATCGGTCCCGGCGGACAGCGCGGCGGCATCCCCGCCGGAGGCGACGAGGTTCGCGTCCGCGGAGAGCGTGCCGGCATCCACGCCGGCGGCCTCGGCCGCCGTGACCTCGCCGGGTCCCGAGGGTCCCGCGCCGTCGCCCGAGGCCTGGCCGACCGGCATCCGGGGCGCGACGCCGAGACCGTCGGTCTGGCCGGTCGCGGTGGAGCCGTACTGCTCGGCGGCCGTCCCCGACGAGGGGATCGCGGCCGCGACGAAGGCGACGACGACGAGGGCTGCCACGAGGAAGGCGATCGACCGGTCCTGGCGGATGGCCGTCCGCCCGAGCCCCGCGAGCGCAGCGCGGTAGCCGGACGGCTTCAGGTCGAGGAGCGAGAGCTGGCCTGCGACCGGTC
>CAWJQZ010000043.1:0-30726 GCA_963844945.1 uncultured Chloroflexia bacterium | reverse complement strand
AGACGGTCGCCGAGCCTCGACAGGATCGGCATCGACCATGCGGGTGCGGGTGCCTCCGCCAAGGCCGCGCGGACCCCCGTGGTCTTCACGGCCGCCGGCGTCCGGGTCGCCGTGCTCGGGTACGACGCGATCGCCCCGGGCTACGCCGCGAGGACCGAGACGCCGGGCTCCGCCGTCCTCTCGGTCCACGACTACGCCGCGGACATCCGCGCGGCGCGCAAGGCGGGCGCGGACGTGGTGATCGTCTATCCGCACTGGGGCGTCGAGTACCGGGCGAAGGCGACGGCGGCACAGCGGGCCTGGGCGCACGACATGATCGACGCCGGCGCGGACCTCGTCATCGGCAACCACGCGCACTGGGCCGCCGCGATGGAGGTCTACCGAGGCAAGCCGATCTGGTACGCGCTCGGGAACTTCGTGTTCGACCAGACGTGGTCGGAGGAGACGGAGGAAGGGCTGGTCCTCGAGCTCACGTTCCACGGGTCCACCCTCGTCCAGGCGCGGATGCACCCGACCGTCATCCTCGACTCGAGCCAGCCGAACCTGCTCGATGCCAGGTCCGGGAAGATCGTGATGGACCGCGTCTACGAGGGATCGGGCGGCCTGCTGCGCTGGTGAGGCCGCGCCCCGGCCGTATGGTCAGGCGGGACGGCGCAGCACGAGGGGCCCCGGCCGCGTCTCGGGGGTGCTCCCCGCCCGGCGGGTGCTCCGTGCCGCGATCGAGAGGAAGATCCGGTACGTGGTGAGGAAGACGACCGCCACGGCGCTCCCCGCGTAGATCGCGAACGCCCACGGCGTGGTGGTGTCCGTCCCCGAGAGGATCCCGTGCGCGGTCGCGCCCACGAACGCGAGGAACGAGACGTAGTGGAACGCCCGCCACGCTCGCTGCCCGATGCGGCGCCGCGCGTAGAAGCTGAGCGTCACGAGGACCACCGCGTAGAAGGCGAGCTGCCCGACCCCCACCGCGATCGGCCGGTACGGCGACGCGAACGGGAGGAGCAGGTCCGCGAGGGTGAAGTTGATCGTCCGGTCGAGCCCGAGCAGGGCGCCGTGGATCCCCGCGAGCCCGAGGCCGATCGCAGCGAGCTCCTGGTGCAGCGCGAAGCTCACCGGGCGGTGGGCGATCGCGTCGAGGATCTTCGTCGAGAGCAGCAGCCCGTAGACCACGGAGCCCGCGATCGCCAGGTACGCGACGAATGCGGTGACGCGCGACGAGATCCACGGCAGCTTCTCGGGCGTCGCGACGGCGAGCGTCGCGAGCCCCGCGGCCGCGGCCGGGAGGGTGAGCGCCAGCACGGCGCCGGCTGCGAGGCCGATGACGAGCGCGATGGCGATGCGAGCGGGCAGCGGGAGGCCGCGGTACGTCATGCGAGCAGCTCCGATGTGCGGGGGAGCGCGACGACGCGCCCATCGCTGAGGAGGAGGATGGCGCCGAGCGCGCCGGCACGGTCGAGGAAGTCGAGTCCGTAGGCGGCGCCGAGGACGACGGCGGTCTTCGCCAGTGCCTCGGCGACGCGCGCCGAGCCCGCGATGGTCGTGCACTGGACCACGTCCGTCGATGCCGGCCGGCCGGTCCGTGGGTCGATGAGGTGGTGCGTCTCGCCGGCTGCTCCGCGCCAGCGATGGACCGACGTGCCCGAGGTCGCCACGCCCCAGCGGGACCGGCCGTGCTCGGCCGCGAGGACCAGCACGGCGAGCCGTCGCCCGTCCTCACGGGGGTCGTCCACCGCGACGTCGATCGTCTCCCCGGGCGCGAGCCGCACGGCGACGTCGCCGTCGGCATCCACGATGGCACCCGGGTGTCGCGACGCGAGGGCGAGGGCGCGGTCGGCGATCCACCCCTTCGCGAGGCCGTCGAGGTCGAACCGCAGGCCCGGCTCACGCTCGACGGACGCGGTCCCGACGCGCGTCGCGCCCGGCGCAGGGATGCGCAGATGCCACGACCGGGAGGTCGGCGAAGCCGCACCGGACGCGGCGTCCCCGGCGTCGTGCGGCGCGCGTCCCTCCGCCGGCCCGTTCGGCGGCGAGGCGCTCGTCCAGGAGCGTAGGGTCCACGATGCCGCCGGTCAGCTCCCCGGCGTCGCGCGCCCAGGAGAGCGCGGCGGCGAGGGTCGGGCCCACCGGGACCTCGGGTCGGGGATCGCGGTTCAGCCGGACCAGATCGGAGTCCTCGCCGCGGCGCGTCAGCATGGCCGCCCACGCGCGGACACGGTCGCCGGCGATGCGCATCTCGCGCCGCGCCTCGGCCTCGCGGCCCGCCTGCGTGGTCGCGCGGAGGACGAGGCGCCCGCCCATGGCCGTCGACGAGTCCACGATCGAGACCAGCTCGGGCGTGCGAACGGCGGCGGCGATGCTCACGGGCGTGCCCCGGACTGGGAGGTCGTGGTCGTGACCGGCTGCGGCACCGGCGGCGGCACCGAGACGACCACCGGCGTCGGCGCCGGTCGCGCGTCGTCCGGCCGCGCACCGCGCGGCGGCTGGCGGAGCGTCACGGGACGATGCGCCCCGACTGCGTGGTCTTGACGACGACGACGCGCTGCTGGACCTGCTGGGGCGGCGCCGGCACCGGCGTGGCGTACACGACCTTGCGCGGCGGCGGCGTCGCGTCCGAGGGGATGGTCACGTACTGAGTGACGTGACGGACGCGGACCGGGGCCGCCGCCTGGGGGGCCGCGGTCGGCTGCGGCGCGGCGACCGGAACGACCGCAGCGGTCCCGGCCGGCGCGGACGCCCCTGCGATCGCCGCGATGATCGCGGTCGTCGCGGCCGCGCCGACCATCCCGATCGCGAGGCGCGCGGGCGTGGCATCCGGCTTCGAAGCGCGCGGTCGCGCCTCCGGGCGACGAGGAGCCGCGGCCGCGACGGGGCCGGGCCGGGGCGACTGCGCGGACCGGACGGCCGGGCCGGTCGCCCGAGGGGTCATGTCGCCGGCCGCCGCGTCCCTGATGGAGCGGGAGCGCCCGGGGTCACGCGGATCGCGAACAGACATCAGTCGTCGCCCCCGCCTTCGCCGCCTTCGCCGCCCTCGCCCTGTTCGCCGCCCTCGCTCTCGCCGCCACCGGTGCTGGGGACGACGACATGGACGACCTTCACGGGCGGGAGGGTGGGCGCCGCGGCGGCCGGCGCAGGGATCACGATCGGGTCGGGGTTCGCGGTCGGCGCGGGTGCGTGGACGTAGACGGTGTCCACGACCACCTGCTCCGTGGGTGCGGGGGTCGCCACGTCGGCGACGGTGCTGGTGGTCACGACCGCGACCGTGGGGGCGGGGCTCGTGGTCGATCCGGCGATCGCGAAGGCCGCGACCAGGGTCGCGGCGGAGGCGACGCATGCTGCCACGAGGGCGACGCGCCGGGCCGGGGCGGAAGGGGAGGAGCCGGGACGGCGCGCCGGGCCGGCCGGGCGAGAGGAAGCGCCCGAGCCGGCCGCGGCGGCGGCGGAGGAGGAGGGAGGGGAGGAAGCCTCCCTCGGGTCGAGGATGTCGTCGTTCACGTTCCACCAAGAGCGGTTCGTTCGGTGTCTGGTGGGCCGCCCCGGCGAGGCCGGCAGGGGAGGGGGATCGTCCGTACCGGCCCCGCGCTTCGGGGCGACCCAGCGAGACGCAGTGTCCGGCCGGCCGATGAGGAGGTCCTTTGAGGCGGATGAGCGTTCCCACAGGAAGGCGGTCCGGCGGTTGACGCGGTGGCGTGACGCCCCCGACGATGGCCGCGATGCATCTCCTCCTCGTCGAGGACGAGCCGCGGATGGCGGAGCTCGTCCGCCGCGTGCTCGTCGCCGAGCACCACACCGTGGACGTCGCGCCGGACGCCGTCACCGCCCTCGGCCTCGCCGGGTCGGCCGGGTACGACGTCCTCATCCTGGACCGCGGCCTCCCCGATCTCGACGGCCTCGAGCTGCTCCGACTCCTGCGCGATCGCGGCGTGGCCGCGCCGGCGCTCATGCTCACCGCGCTCGGGTCGGTGGAGCACCGGGTCCAGGGGCTCGATGCGGGCGCGGACGACTACCTCGCCAAGCCCTTCGCGTTCTCGGAGCTGCTCGCGCGGATCCGCGCCCTCGCGCGGCGTGCGACGCCGGCGGGCGATGCTCGCCTCGCGGTCGGGGACCTGGAGCTCGACGAGGAGCGTCATGTCGCGCGGGTCGGCGGGGCCGCGGTGGACCTCTCCGCGCGCGAGTTCGCGCTCCTCGCGTACCTCATGCGCAACGCCGACCGCGTGGTCACCCGGCAGCAGATCCTCGATGCCGTCTGGGGGGCCGAGCCGGACGTCTACTCGAACGTCGTGGACCTGTACGTCTCGTACCTCCGCCGGAAGCTCGGGGAGCTGGACCGCGCCGACCTGATCCGGACGGTGCGCGGCGTCGGGTACTCGCTCCGGGTCGCGCCGTGAGCGCAGGGACGCGGGGCCGGGCGCGCACGACGGCCGACCCGCACGAGCGCCTGCTCGCGCGGACGCGCAACCGCCTCGCCATCCTCGTCCTCCTCCTCGTCGGGGCCCTCATCGTCGCCATCGGCGCGGCGATCGCCCTCGCGGCGGTCCGCGTCCTCGACGACGAGGCCGACCGCGCACTCCAGGCGTCGTCGTCCGCGTTCGTCGGGCGGCTCGAGGGCGCCGTCGGCGGCGGCGGTTCCGGGGGCGGCTCCGACGGCTCCGACGACGGGAGCAGCGGCGACAACGAGACCAGCGAGCGCCCGCCCGCCGAGTCGGACACGTACCACCTCGTGCTCGCGCCGGACGGATCGCTGGTGTCCAACCCGGGCCGCGTCCCGCTGACCGACCTCCCCGACGAGGACGCGGTGGCCGCCGCGCGGGCCAACGGCTCCGACCTCCGCACCGTCAGCGAGGGCGGGATCCGCGTCCGCCTCCTCACGGTGCCGGTCACGAGCGCGGGATCGACGGTGGGCTACGTCCAGTCCGGGTTCGTCCTCACGCTGCAGGACCGCCAGATCCAGACGATCGTCCTGACCGTCGTGATCGTGGGCCTCCTGGGCCTCCTGGGGGCGGCGGTCGTCACCGTCGTGGTGGTGGGGCGCGCCCTCGTCCCGATCCGCGCCGCCTTCGACACGGAGCGTCGCTTCGTCGCCGATGCGTCCCACGAGATCCGCACCCCCGCCGCGATCATCCGGGCCTCCGCGGAGGTGCTCGATCGCGAGGACCTCGTCACCGACGAGGGGCGCCCGCTCGTGGCGGACATGGTCGCCGAGGCCGACCGGCTCGGGCGGCTCGTGGACGACATGCTCGCCCTCGACGCCTCCGACCGCGGGACGCTGGTCCTCGTGCGCCAGTCCGTCGACCTCGTCGCCCTTGGCGCCGACACCGCGGCCCGGGCCCGGCCCCTCGCCATCGAGCGCGGCGTCGCGCTCGAGGCCCCGCCGCCCGCCACGCCGGTGGTCGTGGACGGCGACCCGGACCGTCTGATCCAGGCGATCCTCGTCCTCCTGGACAACGCGAGCCGGCACACGCCGGCCGGCACGACCGTCCGCGCGAGCGTCGTCCGCGCGGGGCCGATGGGCGTCCTCCGCGTGGACGACGAGGGGCCGGGGATCCCGCCCGACGCGCGCGAGGAGATCTTCGAGCCGTTCGCCCGGCTCCCCGGCGAGAAGGCGTCGAGCGGGTCGGGGAGCGGCCTCGGGCTCGCGATCGCGCGGCGTCTCGCCGTCCAGCACGGCGGCACGCTGTCGGTGACGGACGCGCCCGGTGGCGGAGCGCGGTTCGAGCTGGCGGTCCCGCTCGCGAAGGGGTCGGCGGGGCGCGACGCGAGCGCCTGAGGCGCGGCCCCCCGGCCTCAGTCAGTCACGGGTGGGGAGGAGCGCCTCGCGGACGACGGACGCGTCGATCCCCGTGCGGTCGGCGGGGTCGGCGGGGCGGGTGCGCGCGGCACCCACGTTGCCGTCGCGGACGTCCGTCTCGCCCGGCTCGGCCGCCCAGACGTCGTGGTACCGGCGCTCGAGGAGGAACCGCGAGCGGTCGCCGCGGAGGAGCGAGTTGCTCATCTCCACCGGGACGCCGGCGTTGTCGAACGCGACGCGGCGGAGGAGGAGCGCAGGCGCGTGGCGCGGGACGCCGAGGACGTGCGCCTCCCGCGGGGTGGTCACCACCGGCTCGAACGACTCGAGCGCGCTCTCGAGCTCGCAGCCGTAGTCCTCGCGCAGGATGTCGTAGAGCGATCGACCGGCGAAGTCGTGCGCCTCGAGGCGGGGGAACCGACCGAGCGGGAGCCAGGTCGACTCGAGCATCAGCGGCTCCGACTCGACCGACCGCAGACGGTCCAGCCGGAGGAGCGGGTCGCCCGGCAGGCAGCCGAGATCCTGCGCGAGCTGCCGGCTCGCGTCCTCGATCTCGACGGCGAGGACCTGCGTCGCGAGCTGCATCCCGCGCGCGCGGAGCGCGGCGGCGACGCTGAAGAAGCCGGAGATCTCGGCGGAGACGGGCGGGCGCGTGACGAACGTGCCGCGGCCCTGGTGGCGCGTGATCAGTCCGCGCTGCTCCAGCTCGGCCAGGGCCTGGCGGAGAGTGGCGCGGCTGATGTCGAGGACCCGGCAGAGCTCGCGCTCAGGCGGCAGTCGCGTCCCGGGCGCCCATTCGCCGGAGCGGATGCGCGCCTCGGCCCGGCTGGCCACGACCGAATGGAGAGGTTCCTTGCCCACGCGCGCGGGTATCCTCCTGCCTGAGTACCGGTCCTCCGAGTATACGGCAGGGTCCGGCCATTGGTCTGAACCATTCGAGGTGTGCGATGACCCCGCCCGGAGGGGCCGGCACCGGCGGCGCCCGCCCGGCCGAAGTGGACCGATCGATCGTCGACGCGGCACGCCTCCGGGCGCGCCTCGCGGCCGTCGAGCCGCTCGCTGCGACCGCGCCGGACCGGGTCGTGGTCGCCCGCGCTCCCGGGCGCGTGAACCTGATCGGCGAGCACACCGACTACAACGACGGGCTCGTCCTCCCCGCGGCGATCGACCTGGAGATCCGCATCGCGCTCGTCCCCACGGACGACCGCCGCGTGGAGATCGTCCTGGACGCGACGGGCGAGCGCGACGGCTTCGACCTGGACGCCATCGACGTGACGGGCGGGCGGCGCGGCGGCTTCATCGACTACGTCACGGGGACGGCCTGGGCGATGCACGAGGCCGGCCTGCCCACGCGTGGCTTCCGCGGGCTCCTCGCGAGCACGCTCCCGCAGGGCTCGGGGCTCTCCTCGTCGGCGGCGCTCGAGCTCGCGTCGGCGTGGGCGCTGTCGCCGGCCACGGACCCGGCGGTGGATCCGCTGACGCTCGCGCGGATCTGCCAGCGCGCGGAGAACGCCTACGTCGGCGTCGCGTGCGGCCTCATGGACCAGTTCGCGTCGTCGTGCGGCCGCGCGGACGGCGCGGTCCTCCTCGACTGTCGGTCGCTCGAGCACCGGAGCGTCCCGCTGCCGCTCGCGGATCATGTCCTCGTCGTCTGCCACACGGGCTCTGAGCGCAAGCTCCAGGCGAGCGAGTACAACGCACGGCGCGCGCAGTGCGAGGCGGCCGTCACGGTCCTCGCCGGGCGCGGGCTTCCCGTCCGGGCGCTGCGCGACGTGACGCCCGCCATGCTCGACGGGCTCCGGGGCGTCCTGGACGACGAGACGTTCCGCCGATGCGCGCACGTGGTGGGCGAGGATGTCCGCGTGGAGGCGACGATCGAGGCGCTCCGCCGCGGCGACCTCGAGGCCGTCGGCCGGCTCTTCGCCGAGAGCCACGCGTCGCTCCGCGACCTCTACGAGGTCAGCTCGCCCGAGCTCGATGCGCTGGTCGAGATCGCGGACCGGGTCCCCGGCGTCGTCGCCGCGCGCATGACCGGCGCCGGGTTCGGTGGATGCACCGTGAACCTCGTCCGGCGGGACGCGGTCGATGCGCTGGCGGACGCGGTCCTCGCCGAGTACCCGGCCCGGACCGGCCTCGTCCCGCGGGTCCTCGCGGTCGATCCCGCGGACGGCGCCGGCGCCATCTGACGCGGGAGGCGGTGACCGAAGGCCCTCGTCGCGGCCGGGGGCCCGGCGGACACTGTCGGGGACTCCGACCGATATCGCCGGCCTCGCCGGCAGGAGGGTCCATCGATGAAGGCGCGCAGCGCGTTCGCGCTCTCGCTCGGCCTCTCGCTCGCGGCCACCGGCGCCGCGGTCTACTACGAGCGCAAGCTCCGTCCGGTCTTCCGTCGCTGGGGCGCCACGGAGGATGAGCTCGCCGCGCCGATGCCCGGCGACGAGGTGGTCACCGACCCGAGCTGGGCGGTGACGTACGGCGTCACGATCGACGCGCCGCCGGCCGACGTGTGGCCCTGGCTCGTCCAGATGGGCGTGGGGCGTGCAGGGTTCTACAGCTACGACCTGATCGAGAAGCGGCTCGGCCTCGACGTCCACTCGGTGGAGCTCATCGTCCCCGAGCTCCAGGGGCTCAAGGTCGGGGACTCGATGCCGTTCGGCGCGTTCGACCTGCCCGTCGTGGGGCTCGAGCCGGACCGCCTGCTCCTGCTCGAGGCGCAGGACGAGAACGGCGCGGGCTCCTTCTGCTTCGAGCTCCTCCCCACGCCCGCGGCGGGCACGCGGCTCGTCTTCCGGGGTCGCGCCCGGTTCGCCGACTGGGACGCGGAGTCGGCCACCCGATCGGCCGCCGGCCTGCGCCAGCTCCCGATGATCCTCGGGTTCGAGCCCGGCAGCTTCGTCATGTTCCGCCGGATGCTCCTCGGCCTGCGGGAGCGCGCCGAGCGCACCCGCCTCGAGGGTCGCGACGCGATGACGGCGCCCGGCGGCTGGTGGGCCGAGCGCGTCATGGCGATGGACCAGGAGCTCGCCGAGCGCGAGTCGATGCTCGACGAGGACCAGGCGGAGATCGACGCCGTCGTCGGCGAGGTGGCCAGCACGAAGGAGGCCGTCCTCGCCGGGGTGAAGGAGGAGGTCGGCCGGGCGAAGGGGCGCATCGGGAAGGCCCGCGCGGGGCTGCGCGCCGAGATGCCCGAGACGCCGGGCGACGACGGCCCCGGACCGGTGCACGTCGAGACGCCGCCGGCGCCCATGCCGGCCGAACCGGAGTCCTGATCGCCGGGTCCGCCCCAGGGACGAGGGCAGAGGCCGCCGGCCACGGCGCCGGCGGCCTCGTCGTATCCGCGGGCGCGCCCGGGCCGCCGTCCGCCACCGGCGGCTAGGAGGCTTCGCCCGCCGTGACGCGATGCGGGCCGCGCGCGACGAGCGGAAGGTCCGGCCACGCACGCGGATCCGGGTCGGGCTCCCACTCGTGGGTCGTCCCGCTCAGGACGTAGCTCCAGCGCGGTCCCTCGGAGGCGATCATGGCCAGCGCGCCGGCGACGGCCTCCACGTCCGCCGCGGTCGTGCCCAGCCCGAAGCTCATCCGGATCGCCCCGGGGAGGGCCGGGTCCTGACCGGCGCGGAGCTCCGCGCGGATCGTCGCGGCGACGCTGTCGTCGAGGTGGAGCAGGTGGAGCATCAGCGGGTGCGCGCAGAAGCAGCCGTGGCGCACCCCGATCCCGTGCTCGGCGCTGAGGATGGCGGCCACGTGGCCGTGCTCGAAGCCGTCGACGGCGAACGTCACGAGACCGATGTGCGGCTGGTCGAGCCCCCACGTGAGGTGCACGCGGACGCCGTCGATCGCGGCGAGCCGCTCGACCGCGAGCGCATGGAGCATGAGCTCCTCGGCGGCGACCTCCTCCATCCCGATCGCCGCGAGCGTCTCGCAGGCGATCCCCATCGCGACCGCGCCCACGACGTTCGGCGAGCCCGCCTCCTGCCGGTCGGGGAGGGGAGCCCACATGACGTCGTCGAGCGTCACGAACCGGACCGCCCCACCGCCCCAGAGGAACGGCTCGGTCGCCTCCAGCCAGTCGTGCCGGCCGACGAGCGCCCCGGCGCCGTACGGCGCGTACAGCTTGTGCCCGGACATCGCGAGGTAGTCGATCCCGTCGCGCGTCATGTCCACGGGGAGGTGCGGTGCGAGCTGCGCCGCATCGACCATGAAGCGCGCACCGTGCGCGTGGGCGGTCGCGGAGATGCGGGCGATCGGCCAGATCTCCCCGGTGACGTTCGAGGCGCCGGTCGTGGACACGAGGATCGGGCCCGCGCCGGCACGCCGGCTGCCGTCGGGGGCCGTCCCGCCCGCGCGCTCCTCGCGCAGCGCCGCGTCCAGGATCCCGACGAGGTCGTCCGGGGAGGTGGGGACGGGCAGGTAGCGGACGCGCCCGCCGCGCGTGCCGTGTCGCCAGGGGAGCATGTTCGCGTGATGCTCGACCGCGAAGACGAGGACGGTGGTCCCCTCCGGCAGGCAGCTGGCCATCAGGTTGATCGCGTCGGTCGTGTTGCGAGTGATCACGACCGCGTCGTCCGGCCGCGCGCCGATGAAGGCCCGGATCGCCTCGCGCGCGCGCTCGTAGAGCTCGGTGGAGACGCGGCTCTTGAAGCCGGCGCCGCGATGGACGCTCGCGTACCAGGGGAGGATCTCCGCCACGCCGTCCGCGACGGCGCGGAGCGCCGGCGCGCTCGCCGCGATGTCGAGGTTCACGTAGCGTCGGTCCCCGCCCGTCACGAGCGGGACCTCCACGTCGGCGCCGACGAGGGCGCGCAGATCCCGCGCGCCCGCCCCCGTCGCAGCGTTCACTCTCATCGCATCCCCGTCCGCCCCCGCCATGGATCCCTCCTCGGTCGTCCCCCGGCGCAGCCTAGCCGACCCGCGGTACCCTGTGGCCGCCCCATCCGCCCTCCGGAGGTCCGATGACGTCGGTCGATGCCCGCGCCCTCGCCGAGACGTTCGCCGGCGCCGACCCCGCGCGCCCGCTCGAGCCCTCGCTCCTGCCCGAGACGCCCGCCCTTCCCGCGGGCGCCGATCCGTCCGAGGCGGACGCCGTCCTCGCCGACGGCGCCGACCAGGGACCGCGCATCCTCGAGGTCCTGCGCGAGCGGCTCGGGGCCCAGCCCGAGTGGACGGTCGACGCGGACCGCGGCTTCACGTGGTGGCCCGGCCGGCTCGCGTTGACGGTGGACGTGGGGGCGCCGGTCGTCCTGCACGGCCTCTCCGCCGTCCGGGTCCGCACCTCCACCCCGCTCCTGCGCGGCGTCACGGCGACCCCGGAGGTCGCGCGGCGGATCGCGGCCCAGAACGCCGCCGCGGCGGTCGACGGGCTCGTCTGGGATCCCGCCGCCGGGACCGTCACCCTCGCGACCGACATCTGGTGCCACGCGGGCGACGCATGGCTGGATCCGCTCGTGTACTCGGCCAGCGGCCTCCAGGCAGCGATCGCCGACGCGAGCGTCGAGGCCCTGCGGGCCGAGGTCGGCGGGGAGATCGCGTCGTCGGCACACCCTTCCTCCGGGGAGCGCACGGAGCCGGACGAGCTCGTGGAGGCCGGCGCGGCCTTCGCGGCCGCGGGCGACCGCTCCACGCCGTTCACCGAGGGCGACCTGCGGACCCTCGTCCGGGGCGACCTGGGGATCCTGCCGTTCGCGGTGCACGGCCCGGACGCGCTCACCGCCGAGGTGCCTGCGACGAGCGGCGCCGGGCTCATGCCCGGCCTCACGGACCGCGACCGGACCCGCGCGCTCGTGGACGCGGCCCGGCGCGAGCGGACCGACCCGGCCCGCGCGCACGAGGCTGCCTGGCTGGCGGCGTTCGCGGGGGGCGGCACGGAGCCGCGCCCGGGCACCGCGCTGTTGCGCATCTCGTTCGGCGACCGCCATCCGGACTACGGCGCGGGGCTCGCGATGCGGCTCCGCCTCCCCATCCGCGCCCGGTCCGCGGACGACGCCGCGGAGCTCGCCTCCCGCTTGAACCGGCGCGAGCTCGCCGACGTGAAGCTGGCGCCGTTCGTCGGCGCCTGGACGGCCGAGGGCGACGCGCCCGTCTTCGTCGCCTTCTTCCCGGTCCCGCTCGCCCGCGGACTGGGGTCGGACGACCGGATCGCGATCCTCGCGACGTTCGCGGCGTGGATGCGCGAGCGGGCCGCGTGGGCCGCGGTGGTCGCGGCCGACGGGCCGGAGGGAGTCGCATGACCGACCCGCACGCAGCCGAGCACGCGTCCGAGCGGGCGCGCCTCGCAGCGGAGTCCGCCGCCGAGGAGGCGGCGGCCGACGCCGTCGCGGCCGAGCGGCGGTCCGGCGTCCGTCGCTCCTTCCGGTACCCCACGGACCACCTGCTCGGCGTGGTCGACCGGCCCGAGGACGGCCCCGCGGTCGTCGCCGCGCTCCTTGCGCTCGGCGTCGCCTCGACGGACGTCGAGGTGCTCGCGGGGGACGGAGCGGACGATCGACTCGACCTCCTCGCGAAGGACAGCCTCGTCCAGAAGGCGATGAGCGCGGTCCGCTTCATGACGATGGACCAGCAGCCGGACTTCGCGCTCTACCTCGCGGCGCTCCGCGACGGCCGCGCCGTGGTGGCGGTCCACGCGTCGGACACCGCGCTGCGCGGGCGCGTCGTGGAGCGCCTGAAGGAGCTCGGGGCGCACTTCCTCAACTTCTACGGCCGCGTGGCGACCGAGGAGATCACCCGCTGGCGCGGGGAGGAGCTCCCGCTCCCGGGATGGCTCCGCCGCTAGGGTCGGCGCGGGACGGTCGCCCTGGCCGTTCTCAGCGGCCGGCCGCCCTCACCGGCTGAAGGTGCGTCGGGCGCCGGGCATGAGCAGGTAGACGAGGATGATCGCCGGCGCGATCGACCCGGCCACGGCCATCGCGACGGTGGGGCCGCCGACCAGGTAGCCCGCCACGTTCCCGGCGATGTGGAGCGCCGCGATGGCGATCGCGAGCCACCATGCCCACCTGTGCCGGTCCCACAGGCCGAACGCGACGAGGAAGTAGAGGACCGCGCCCACGAGGCCGCCCACCCCGATGATCGACCCGAACGGCCCCGTGTCGAGGCCCTGGTCCACCGGGCTGGAGACGGTCGCCGACGGGAACATCGTGAACGCCTCGAAGAAGGCGACGACGCTCCAGAGGAGCGCGAGCATCGAGATGAGCGTGACCCCGATCGGGCGTTCGTCGAGCGACCGCTGCTCCTGCGTCACCGATGTCCCTCCTGCGATGGGCCTCCGCGTTGCCCCGCCGTCGCCGGCCAGCGTGGCACGTCCCGCGACGCGCCGCAATCGGGCACGCGACGAGGCGTCCCGGCGTGGTGCCGTGGTACGGTGAAGGCGACGTCCGTCGTGCGCGACGGACCGTCCGCGGGCGGGAGTAGCTCAGTCGGTAGAGCGTCAGCCTTCCAAGCTGAATGTCGCGGGTTCGAGACCCGTCTCCCGCTCCACTGCCCCGTTTCGTGCTCGGGACGACAACGCTCAGTGGCCCAGACCTGGCAGCGGCGTCTACGACGCGACGCTCGCTCGGGCACGAACGACCGCCGCGGTTCCCCGCTGGTGCCGCTTCTCCCTAGGTGGCATGCTCCGGTCCTCAGGACGCATCCTCGAGGACGGAGGCAAGGCCGATGCCGACGACGCGACGCTCCGGCCCGGCGATCCACTACGAGCTCGACGGGAGCGGGCCGCCACTCGTCCTCCTCCACGGCGGGTACACATCGTCGGAGCTCTGGCGGATCGACGGGTACGTCGATGGCCTCCGCGACGACCATCAGCTCGTCCTGATCGATCTCCGCGGCCATGGACAGAGCGAGAAGCCTCACGACCCGGATGCATATCGGTTCTCGCGTCTGGCCACCGACGTCGTCGCCGTCCTCGACGAGGTCGGGCTCGCGTCGGCGGCCGTCTGTGGCTTCTCCCTCGGTGCCAACACGGCGCTCCGCACGGCCGCCTGCTATCCGGACCGCGTCGACGCCCTCGCTGCGATCGGCTCGGACCCGGAGGCGGTGGGCTTCGCCGATCTGCCGGACGAGGGCGACGCGGACGATGCCCGGGCGCAGATGATCGAGCGCGATGGGATGGCGAGGCTGGTGGCCAAGCTCGAGGGCGAGGGCCGTCCCGAGCGCGCTCGTCTCGTCAGCCAGGCCGACCCTCTGGCCATGGCGGCCTGGATGCGGGGCTGGACGCTGGTCGAGCCGATCCCCGAGCGACTGACGGACCTCGCGGTGCCCGCGCTCTTCGCCTGGGGCGAGATGGAGATCGAAGGCTGGACCGTGCCATCCCTTCCACCGAGTGCCCGACTCGTCGTGGTGCCCGGTGCCGACCATGTCGGTGTCCTGGAGCGTCCGGACCTCATGCTCCCGGCGCTGAAGGCCCTTCTCGCGGAGGTCTCCGTGGTGCTGCCTACGACCCCGCTTGAGAGCTGAGCGCGTCATCCGCTCGGGATCGTGAACGTCGCCGCAACGTCGCCGCGATGGCCCCCGCGTCAGGGGAGGGAGACGCGCATGAAGGCGCTGCAGTACACCGCGATCGGCATGCCCCCGGAGATCCGCGAGGTTGCGACGCCGCAGCCGGGACCCGGGGAGGTCCTGCTCAGGATGACCGCCGCCGGGGTGTGCCACACGGACGAGTCGGTCATGAGCCGTCCCGCGGAGACCTACATATACGGGCTGCCGCTCACGCTCGGGCACGAGGGCACCGGCATCGTCGCGGGCCTCGGCGCCGGTGTCAGCGGTGTCAGGGAGGGTGACGCGGTCGCGGTGTACGCGGCATGGGGCTGCGGCTACTGCAGGGCCTGCGCGACCGGCGCCGAGAACTACTGCGGCAACGCGGTGGCGATGAAGATCAAGTGGCCCGGCTTCGGCGCACCTGGGACCATGGCCGAGTACATGCTCGTCCCGAGCCCACGCCACCTCGTCCCGCTCGGCGGCCTAGACCCGGTCCGGAATGTCCCCTTGACCGACGCCGGGCTCACGCCGTACCACGCGATCAAGCCGTCGCTGCCCAAGCTCGTCCCCGGCTCGACCGCCGTCGTCATCGGCGCAGGCGGCCTCGGCCACCTCGCGATCCAGATCCTCCGGGCGCTGTCGCCCGCGCAGGTGGTCGCGCTCGACATCGGCGAGGAGAAGCTCGCCTTCGCACGCGAGGTCGGGGCACATGCGGCGTTCCCGTCCGATCCCTCCTCGATCCAGGTCGTCCGTGACCTCACTGACGGTCGCGGCGCCGATGCGGTGTTCGACTTCGTCGGGCTCCAGGCGACGGCGGACCTCGCCGCGAAGCTCGTCGGCATCATGTCCGACATCGTGATGGTCGGCCTCGGTGATGGCGCGGTACCGGTCGGCATCGGGACCCTCCCGGACGAGACGAGCGTCCGCGCTCCCATCTGGGGCACTCGGTCGGAGCTGTTCGAGGTGCTCGACCTCGCCCGCTCAGGTGCGGTCAAGGTGGAGACGGAGTTGTTCGAGCTCGCGGACGGCCCGAAGGCGTTCGAGCGGCTGCGCGCACGGACGCTCCGTGGGCGTGCCGTGCTCGTCCCGTAGCGGCGGAGAGGTGAGTGATGCGGGCGCACCCTGAGGACGTGGGCCTCGCGAGCGCCGGGCTCGAACGCGCCGGCGAGCACGTGGCCGGATGCGTCGAGCGCGGCGAGATCGCCGGGGCGGTGACGGTCCTCACGCGACACGACGAGGTGGTGCAGCTAGCCTGCGTCGGGCAGCGCGACATCGAGGCAGGCCTGCCGATGGAGCAGGACACGATCTTCCGTGTCGCCTCGATGACAAAGCCGATCGCCAGCGTCGGTGTGCTCATGCTGGTCGAGGCTGGTCGGCTGCGACTCGATGAACCGGTCTCCAGGTACATCCCGGAGTTCGCTGACGTGGAGGTCTTCGACGGGGTCGTGGACGGCCGCGTCGTCCTGGCCCCGATCGCCCGGCCCATCACGATCAGCCACCTGCTGACCCACACGTCCGGACTGGACAGCGTCGCTCCCGACCCCCTCCTCGAGGCCGCCTACGATGACTTCGGGGACATGCACTACGCCCTGCCCGAGCTCCTGCGGCGGCTTGCTGGGCACCCGCTCGCGCACCAGCCGGGGGAGGACTGGCGGTACGGCTGGTCGCACGCGGTGCTCGGTCGGGTGATCGAGGTGGCCGCGGACCGGCCCCTGGATGAGTACCTCTCTTCTTCGATCTTCACCCCGCTCGGCATGGTCGATACCGCCTTCCACGTGCCACCGGACAAGGCAGGACGGCTGGCGATCGTGTACGAGTCGGTGGATGCCGCCCTTCGGCGCACCGAAGACCCGGACGCGGATGAGATCACCGAGGATATCCCGCTCCTGTCCGCCGGCGGCGGCCTCGCCTCCACCGCGCTCGACTACCTGCGGTTCACCCGCATGCTGCAGCGCCGGGGGGAGGTCGACGGCGTTCGCCTGCTCCGGCCCGACACGGTCGACCTGATGACCCGGAACCACCTCCCGTCGTCGCTGACCCCGATCCGCATCTACGACTTCCTCTCTGAAGGAGAGGGATACGGCCTCGGGGTCGGGGTCAGCATCGATCCGCCCGCGCCACGGATGCCCGGATCGGCCGGGACCTATGGCTGGGCAGGTTCCTGGGGGACGCGGTTCTGGGTCGATCCCGTGACGGACATGTCGGGCATCTACATGGCCCAGTCGCTCCCGTTCGCATTCGTCACCGTCGGCGAACGGTTCTGGACGCTCGCCTGCGAGGCAACCATCGCCTGATAGAGAGGCCACGACGATGAAGGCATCCTCGATCCCGAAGCTCGATCGGACGATGGAGCTGGCCGACGGGCGCACTCTCGCCTGGAGCGAATGGGGCGATCTCGGTGGCAGGCCGGTGGTCCTGCTCCTCGGCACGCCGGGTTCCCGGCTGTGCTGCCCGGACGTGGATGCGACCGAGGCGGCGCAGCGTCCGGCTGATCACGATCGATCGACCCGGCTACGGGCGCTCCGACCCCCGACCCGGCCTCACGACCGCTGAACTGGGTCGACGACTTCCGTCGAGCTCGCCGACCACCTCGAGCTGACGCCATGCCCGGTCGTCGGCTGGTCGGGCGGCGGGGCGTACGCGCTCGCGTGCGGCCTATCGCCTGCCGGAGCGCGTGTCGTCGGTCGGTCTGGCGGCAGCCCGGGCCCGGTCGCCGAGGTCCCCGGTGCCCTCGACGAGTTCTCGCCGGAGGGAAGGGCGAACTACGAGCTCTTCCAGCGCGACCGGGCAGCCGGGAGCGAGGCGATCACCCGGCGTCTCGAGTGGTTTCGCGGTGACGTCTGGCAGGCCTTCTTTGCCGGGCGACTTCCCGCGAGGCCGACACCCTCGCTCCTGGCGCGGCCCGACGTGCAGGAGACGATGCGGAGCCTCATCAGCGAGAGCGCTCGTCAGGGGCCAGTCGGGCTAGGCCGAGGACGAGATCGTCGAGGCGAGCCCGTCACGGGTTCTCGGTCGCCGACATCCGGCAGGAGGTCCACGTCTGGATCGGTGGGCGCCGACCCGACGGGTCTCCCGCTCCCACGCCGACTACCTGGTCGCGACGATCCCGCGGACGACCGCTCGTCGCCATTCCCCGGCGGAGGGCCACCTGTTCCCGTTCGACCACTGGGCCGAGATGCTCGCCGCGCTCGGCTGAACGGCGCCCCGTTCCTGCGGAGTCGATGCCGACCCCGCCGGCACGACACGATAACTGGACACGTTTCGCTCGGGCCCCTGAGCACGGTGCTACAACGCTCAGGCGTCCCGGCCTTCCAAGCTGAATGTCGCGGGTTCGAGACCCGTCTCCCGCTCCACTTCCCGGTTCGTGCGCGGGGCGACACGCAGCCTGCGACCGCTGGATGCCGGCCGCGTGACGGGTCTGCCGCTCAGCCACCGGCGCGGGCTGCCGCCATGGAGCGCTCAGCCGTACGACTGGCCGCGGGTCCGCTGTCCCTGGCGCCGTTCGGCCCTTGCCGACCCGTTGGTCCGGCGCGAGATTCCGACCGAGTGGGTGGCTCCGGCCGCGCGAGGCGACCGGTGGTGCTGATCCTCGCCGGCGTCCCAAGGGGGATCGGGATGCGCAGCCTCCGCGTCGCCGTCGTCTGTGTCGCCATGCTCGCGCTCGCGATGCCGCCACCGGGACGTGCTGCGGCCGCCGATGCGTGGAATGCCGGCGTCGGTCCGGGCGGGTCGAACGGCACGGCGACGCTCACCGCGTCCTCGGGCGGGGCCGGGACGCTGAAGCTCGCGCTCGCAGGGCTCCGCCCGACGACCGCGTACGCCGTGAGGATCGTCAAGGGGACCTGCGGCGCCGCGGGCGCGACGCTGTTCACGGCGAGCGCGCTCCGGACGACGGCGGCCGGAGCGATCGCTGGATCCGCCCCCGCGCCCACGATCGTCGCGATCGCCGCCGGCGATCGGCACACCTGCGCGCTGACCGGCGACGGCGGCGTTCTCTGCTGGGGTTCCAACAGCGAAGGCCAGCTCGGCGACGGGACGCAGAGCGACCGCCGCATCCCGGTCCGCGTCGCGGGCCTCTCGCGAGGTGTCATCGCGATCGACGCGGACGGCGCTGACACCTGCGCGCTCACGGCCGCCGGTGCCGTCAAGTGCTGGGGAGCGAACCACTTCGGGCAGCTCGGGAACGGGACGACGGAGCGGAGCCTCGCGCCGGCCGACGTTGTCGGCCTCACGAGCGGGATCGCCGCGATCGCGGCGGGCGACGGGCACACCTGCGCCGTCACGGAGAAGGGCGCGGTCCTCTGCTGGGGCTACAACCAGTTCGGCGTGCTCGGGCCCTCCATCCCGGCCCTCGCGACCGTGACCCGCCCGGTGGACGTGGTCCCCGGCGCGGACGCCCGTGCGATCGCCGGTGGCGCCTGGAACGTGTGCGCGATCTCGCGCGCGGGGGCGGTCTCCTGCTGGGGTGGCAACGGCACGCTCGGCGTCCGTGACTGGAAGCCGATCGGGAGCGCCGTCCCGGTCGCCGTGTCGGGCCTCGAGGGCGGCGTCCGCGCCATCACCGCAGGGATGGGCCAGACCTGCGTCCTGCGCGCAGCCGGCGACGTCGCGTGCTGGGGTGGGAACTGGACCGGCGAGCTCGGCAACGGGACCACGCGGCCGGGCGACGTGCCGACGCCGGTCGTCGGCCTCCAGGGTGTCGCATCGATCTCGGCCGGAGGGACGCACACCTGTGCCGTGACCGAGAGAGGCCGCGCCTACTGCTGGGGTGACGATCACTACGGCAAGCTCGGCGACGGGGAGACGCGGCAACGCTCCACACCGGTCGCGGTCGCCGGCCTCCCGGGCCGCGTCCGTCAGATCGCGGCGGGCAGCGGGCACACGTGCGCTCTCCTCGAGGGCGGGCGCGTCATGTGCTGGGGCCTCGGGAACTCCGGCCAGCTTGGGTACGGACGGACGTCGAACCAGTCCGTACCCGTCGAGGTGGACTTCGCGACGATCCCGGCGACCTCGACCAGCGATCCCGGCGCACCCGTCGATCGCCGGTCCCTGCCCATCGCGCCGGTGCTGGCCGGCGTCGCCGCCGGCCTCGCCCTCCTCGGACGGCGACGATCGTCGCGACAGGCGTGAACCCGATGCGCACCGCGCCGCACCAGCGGACCTCGGGGCTCCTGGCCGCCGCGGTGGTCGTCGTCTGGGTGGTGGCAGGCTGCGGCGGCGATCACACCGGGCCAGTGGCGTCTCCGTCGCCGGCTCCCAGCCCGACTCCCGTGACGACGCCGGGTGCATCGACCCCGACGCCGGCCGCGGGCGCGCCGACCCGGCCGCCCGTCATCTCATGCGCCCTCGTGCTGGACCCTGCCTCGTCGTCGCCGACCAAGGCGGTGTCCGCAACGCTGCCGGCATCGTTGCCGGTCGATAGCGTGCCCGCTGACGCCGCGATCCACGCCCTGACGCTCCCACGTTCCTGGACCTGGGCGCCGGACGCCGTCTACACCGTGGGGCCCGCGGACGGCACGTGCACGGGGTGGGCCTCGGCCGGCGGCGGCAGCCTCGGCATGCAGGTGTTCGACGCGCGCGGCGGCGCCGTCGTCGACTTCGTCACGGGCGGCGGCATCGGCCCGGCACAGATCCTCGCGTGCGCCTACATCCCGGCTGCCCGGAAGGGTGCCGAGCGGGAGTTCGGCACCCTCGACCCTTCGGCCTGCACCCCCGGCCCGGGTGATCGGATCACCCGGATCGCCACCGGCATCCCGGACACGTATCTCGCGGTCGTGGTCTCGACGGCGGCGCCGGCGTTCCTCAACAGCCCGATGAGCGGGACCACGACGTCGCTCTACTCATTCCAGAGGAGCGCCGGGGACGACCGCGGGGCCTCGTGGCGCGCAACGTGCGGGTCGGGGCTGGCGATGCCGGCGTGCTATGCCGCGCTCGCCTTCTACGCCGCTGGCACGCCCGGCGTCGTGTTCCCCGGCGGGACGCGCCAGGTCGACGCCGCGATCGCCGCGGCGCTCGGCGTACCCGCGATGCCCACGATCGCGACACCGACCCCGACCCCGTCCGCGCCGGCCAGCCCCGTCCGGCCGCCGGCCCCCACCGCGACCGGGTCGGCGGTCCCCGCGGCGACCGGGTCGCCGATCGCCCTGTCGTCCGCGACGCCGGGACCGACCGCCGTGCCGGTCACGCCACTCCTGGTCCGCCTCGACGACACGGGCGACGTGGTGCCGCAGGCCGACACGCTCGAGTTCCGCGAGGACGGTCTCCTGATCCACCGCCCGACGGCCAGCTCGATGACCTGGCGTCGGCTCGACGCGAAGGAGCAGAAGAACCTGCGTCGACTCCTCGCGTCCGCGAAGGACCTCCTCGGGCGTGACCTCCGGATCGATCCCGTCCCGCTGCCGGGCGCGAACCCCCCGGGGCACGGGGTGACGAGCTACGCGTTCTTCACGCCGTCGAAGACGAATGACGGGCTCGCACGGGTCTCGACGTTCTCGGCGGACGGACTGGAGGAGGAGTACTGGACGCCCGACGAGCGGATCGATCGCCTGACCGCGCTCGCCCATGACCTCGAGGCGCTCGCGGCGGTCGACCGCACGGGCTGGCGCCCCTTCCCGGCGCGTCAGGTCGCAGTCTTCGTCGGGGTCCGGGCTCCGACCTCGCACGAGCCCGGCGACCCCGCTGCCGGGTGCGTCATGGCCGTTCTCGCAGCCGCCCGAGTCGTTCGGCACCCCCGCGAAGAGCGCGGTGGTCACGGCGCAGTGGACGAGCACGCGAGGCGCGATCCTCCCGGCCGCGGAGGTCGATGCTGCCTGGAAGGCCCTCGCCGGCGGCGCCGGCCGCGAGCCGTTCATGGGTCGGGCGACCGTGAGCGTCGACGGGCGGATCGTCGACGTGATCACCAACGACCTCCTTCCGTCCGAGGAGACGAACGACTAGGGTCCGGCACGGTCGCCGACGAGCCTCGCCGCTGCCGTCCGTCACGCCCTTCGGTCCGCCTCCGATCCTCCCGAGCGACCCGAAGGTGGCTCCGGTCCTCGTGCCCGGGGCCGGAGGGACGGAAGCCCCTGTCGGTCGCGGAACCGCTGGGGTACGCTCGGCCTCTCACGCCCTATCGGAGCATGGGGTGGTCTGCGCGAGCTGCGGGACCGAGAACGAAGCGGGCCGCAAGTTCTGCAAGGAGTGCGCGACCCGCCTCGCACTGGCTTGCCCGTCGTGCGGATCGGCCAACGGCGCGGACGCGAAGTTCTGTGGCGAATGCGCCGCCCCGCTCGTCGCCGGGGCGACGCGATCGACGGCTCCCCGGCCCGGCTCCCCGACGACCATCACGCCCGTCGCCGAGCGGCGACACGTCTCGGTCCTCTTCGCGGACCTCGTGGGCTTCACGCCGTTCGCCGAGGAGCGCGACGCGGAGGAGGTCCGCGACACCCTGGCTCGGTACTTCGAGCTCGCGGGCGAGGTGATCGCCCGTCACGGCGGGACGGTGGAGAAGTTCATCGGCGACGCGGTCATGGCGGTCTGGGGCGCGCCGGTCGCCCACGAGGATGACGCGGAGCGAGCGGTGCGGGCCGGCATCGAGCTCGTCGCCGCTGTCCGGACGCTCGGCCCCACGATCGCCGCCCGGGCCGGGGTGCTGACCGGCGAGGCTGCGGTGACGATCGGCGCGGCCGGCCAGGGGATGGTCGCCGGGGATCTCGTCAACACCGCGGCCCGACTCCAGTCGGTCGCCCCGCCCGGGTCCGTCCTCGTCGGGGAGGCCACCCGGGGGGCGGCCTCCGCCGCGATCGTCTTCGAGCCGGCCGGCGAGCAGTCGCTCAAGGGCAAGACCGTCCCCGTGCCCGCCTGGCGTGCGCTGCGGGTCGTCGCGGAGATCGGCGGTCGCAACCGGGCGGAGACGCTCGAGGCGCCATTCGTCGGGCGCGATGATGAGCTGCGCCTCCTCAAGGACCTCTTCCACGCGACGGTCCGCGAGCGGCGGCCTCGCCACGTGTCGATCACCGGCCAGGCCGGCATCGGCAAGACGCGGCTCGCCTGGGAGTTCCTCAAGTACGCCGACGGGCTCGCCGGGGATGCCTTCTGTCACGAAGGGAGGTGCCCCGCCTACGGCGACGGGATCACCTTCTGGGCGCTCGGGGAGATGGTCCGCGCACGGGCCGGCCTTCTCGAGTTCGACGACGAGGCGACGACACGTCGCAAGATCGGCGAGACCGTCACGGCGCACGTCCCCGACCTCGACGAGCGGCGGTGGATCGAGCCCGCCCTCCTGGCGCTGCTCGGAGTCGAGGCGAGTCCGACCGGTCCCGAGCAGCTCTTCGGCGCCTGGCGGACCTTCTTCGAGCGCCTCGCAGCGGTCGCTCCGGTGATCATGGTGTTCGAGGACCTCCATCAGGCCGACCCGGGCCTCCTCGACTTCATCGACCACCTGCTCGACTGGTCGCGGGGTGTGCCGATCTACGTCCTCACCCTGGCGCGCCCGGACCTCCTCGACCGCCGTCCCGGCTGGGGCGCGGCCCGGCGCGACTTCGCGAGCCTCCACCTGGAGCCGCTGCCGGAGTCCTCGATGCGCGAGCTCCTCGGCGGCCTCGTCCCCGGTCTCCCTGAGGCGGGCGTCCTGGCGATCGTCGAGCGCGCCGACGGGGTCCCCCTGTACGCGGTGGAGATGGTCCGGATGCTCCTCGACGAGGGGCAGCTCGTCGCGAGCGACGGGGTCTACCGGCCGACCGGTGATCTCGCGACGATCGCCGTGCCCGAGACGCTCACCGAGCTCATCGCCGCCCGGCTGGACGCCCTCGACGCTGCCGACCGGGTCCTCCTCCTCGACGCGGCCGTCCTTGGCCAGAGCTTCACGACCGCGGCGCTCGCGGCCGTGAGCGGGATCGGCGAGCCGGAGCTGGAGCCGCGCCTGCGGAGCCTCGCTCGCCGCGAGCTCCTGGTCCTCGAGGGCAACCCCCGTTCCCCGGAGCGCGGTCAGTACGCCTTCGTCCAGTCGCTGGTTCGCGAGGTCGCCTACAACACGCTCGCGAAGCGCGACCGGCAGGTCCGCCACCTCGCGGCGGCCCGCTACTTCGAGACGCTCGAGACGGACGAGCTCGCCGGCGCCCTTGCCGGTCACTACCTCGCCGCGTACCGGAACGCCCCCGGCGAAGCGGAGTCCGACGCGGTCGCCACCCAGGCGCGGATCGCCCTGCGGGCGGCCGCCGAGCGTGCCGCGGACCTGGGCTCGCACGTGCAGGCCGTCGAGTTCCTCGAGCATGCGCTCACCGTCACGACCGACCCGGCGGAGCGGGCCCTTCTCCTCGAGCGTGCCGGCCATTCGGCTTCCATGGCCGCCGACCACGAGGCAGCGGAGCGCTACCTCGTGAAGGCGACGGACGTATACCGAGGGCTCGGCGACCGCCCGGCGACCGCCCGCGCGATCGCGGAGCTCGGTCGAGCGCTCGGCCGCGGTCTGCGTCACGACCGCGCGCTGGCGATCCTCGAGCCCGCCGCCGCGGAGTTCGCCGACCTGGCCGGGGACCCCGGAGCCGTCGCCCTCGACAGCCAGCTCGCACGCTCGCTCATGGTCGGCGAGCAGCATCAACGGGCGATCGAGGTCGCCGACCGCGCCCTGGCCGCGGCCGAGCGGGGCGACCTCGTCGCGCTCGTGGCCGACACGCTGGTCACTCGCGGTTCCGCCCTGTGCAATCTCGGTCGCTCCTACGAAGGGGTCGGCGCGGTCAGGACGGGGATCGACCTTGCCGAGGCGAATGGACTCGCGCAGGTCACCGTGACCGGCCTGAGCAACCTCAGCTGGTTCCTGATCGACTCGGACGTCCGGGGTTCGTTCGATGCCGCTCGGGCCGCAGAGGCGCTGGCGGCGCGGCTCGGTGATCGCGCCGGCGCCGTCGGCCTCCTGAACGCGACGCAGGCCGCGATGGACGTGGGCGAGTGGGAGTGGGCCCTGGGCCAGTGCACGGCGTTCATGGAGACCGAGCCGGAGGACGTCGAGCGGGCGATGCTGACCTACAGCCGCCTCATGATCGGCTCCCTGCGCGGGGAGGACCCGTCCGAGGAGGCTGCGTGGCTGGAGCAGTACTTCGGTGCCTCGGACGCGGAGATGCTCCGCGAGACGATCCCCGAGATGCGCTTCTGGGTCGCCCTCGGGGCGGGCCGGGTTCCCGATGCCTGCGAGGCGGCCATGGCGTACGGGCACATGCGCCCGGCCGAGGCGAGCTACATCTACTTCTATGCCGGCGTCTGCGCGCTCTGGGAGCGCGACGGCGAGCGGGCGGCGGCCGCGCTCGACGCCCTGGATTCGACCGGAGTACACGGCAGGGTCGTCGACATGGACCGCCGGACGATCGGGGCCGGCCTGGCGGCCCTTGACGGACGTCCGGGCGATGCGCTGTCGGCCTTCCGGGAGGCGCTCGCGGGATGGCGCGACCTCGGCGCGCCCTGGCGCGAGGCCCTCACCGCGATCACCATGGCGACGCTGCTCGATCCCGCGACTCCGGAGGTGCGGGCCGCCGCGGACGACGCACGCGAGATCCTCGTCCGGCTCGGAGCCGCGCCGTTCGTCGCCCGGCTCGACGCGGCCATGTCCCGTCCACGGGACCGGGCCGGTCATTCCGCTGCGGCAGAGGCAGCCTTCGTCACGTCTCTCTGAAGACATGACGGCGGTCCCCGACGACGACCGGCACTGGCGGCCGAGCCACGTCGGGCGGACAGTCGGGAGGCGAGCGGGAGGCTCCGACGCGCGGCCCACACCCCGGCCGCCGGGACCGCGCCGAGCCACTGGCGAGACCGACCCGTATGGCGAAGGGGTCGGCCATGGAGCACTACGGAACGGACATCCGGATCGAGGCGCCCATCGAGCACGTCTGGGCGTTCTACTGCGACACGTCCCACTGGGCCGACTGGATGCAGGGGGGCACGCTCTCGGACATCAGCGGGCCCTATGACCAGGTCGGGACGACGTACGTCGGGACCGTGCGCTTCCTGGGCCACGCGATGAAGGTGACCTACAAGGTCGTCGAGGTGGAGCCGCTGAGGCTCATCCACGAGCACTCCGACGACGGCCCGGTCGACAACGTCGTGCGGTTCGAGCCCGACGGCGAGGCCACGCGGCTGACCGTCGAGTGCGACTACGAGATGCCGGCACACCTGCCGGGATTCATCAAGGACCTCGCGAAGAAGGGCTGGATGAATCGGCGCATGGACCAGATGCTCGGGGACTTCAAGGCCATCGCCGAGGCGACCGTCCCGGTGCCCGCCTGATCCCGCCGTGGCCCTCGCGCCGGCGACTCGGCGCGAGGGCCACGCACACGAGGGTCGTCATCGGCCGCGGCCGACTCGCTTCGGCGTCCCGGGAGGTACGCATCATGCGCCGCAGCACCACACTCGCCCTCGTCGCTGGCGGCGCCGCGGCCGCCGCGGCAGGTGGCGCCGCCGTCGGCGTCCGCCTTCGCAACCACCGACCGGAGCACGATGCGTCGACCCCCGAGAGTCGGACCATGGAAGCCGAGAACTGGTATCTCGAGAACAAGCCCAAGATCATGCGGCAGGTGAGGTTCGCCCTCCGGCACTTCAAGAAGCACCTCGTGAAGGCCTACGGCAAGGAGGAAGAGGAGGCCATCGCCAGCGAGACGATGCAGCGCTTCGAGGCCCTGCTGCCGGACCTCCCCTACATCGGCGGTGACGCGAACACCCTCACGAGGAACCTGTACCTCACCGCGGCCATGCTGGCGATGTACCGGTCGCTCCAGGCCCGCGGGGCCTCGGTGGAGGAGGCCGCCCGCCTCATCTACCTCGGCACAGCGAGCTTCTTCAACAGCCTCCCGACCCGCTGGCTCATGCGCTGGCAGGGTCGGCGCGTCCTCGATCGGAAGTTCCGAGACCAGCGCAGGCGCGTCGCCGCCATCAGCCAGGAGCGCCGCTACCCGGATGACTGGGTGTTCGAGGTCGTCGAAGGCAACGGGCAGGGCTTCGCGTTCGGGGTGGACTACACGGAATGCGGGATCGTCAAGTACCTCGCCCGCGAAGGCGCCCCCGAGCTCGCTCCGTACCTGTGCTGGATCGACTACCCCCAGTTCGCCGCGATGCACCTGAGGCTCGACCGGACCGAAACCCTCGCCCAGGGCGGGCGGAGGTGCGACTTCCGGATGAGCCGGGGGCAGCCGGTGAAGGTCGAGCCGGAGTTCCTGCAGGTCTGATCGGAGCGCCACCGCCGGAAGTGGCGACTTCCGGCGCGACCGAGGCTGCAACGAGGACATTCGCATCATGTGGTCGACGGCGATCAGGACGATGGCAGGCGACGTCTGATAGGACGGACGTCGCGAGCCGCTGGCCCTCTCCGTGCGGGTCCGCCAAGCGTCGGCCAGGATTGACCGCGAAGGTCGGTCTCGTGCCGGACAGCGCAAGGCAGCAGCTGGTGAGGGCCGCATGGCAGACGAACGAACGGTCGAGCGATTCGCGAGCCGCGGGGAGTTTCGAGCCTGGCTGGCCGCCAATCACGCCAGCTCGAAGGGCATCTGGCTGAAGATCGCGAAGAAGGGCGTCGTCGTCTCCACAGTGACGTACGACGAGGCGCTCGAGGTCGCGCTTTCCTTCGGCTGGATCGATGGGCAGAAGCGACCCCTGGACGCGACATTCTGGCTGCAGGGGTTCACTCGGCGTGGCCCGCGGAGCGCCTGGTCGAAGCGCAACTGCGAGAAGGCGCAAGCCCTGATCGACGCTGGCCTCATGGAGCCCAGCGGGCTTGCCGAGGTGGACCGGGCCAAGGCGGACGGCCGATGGGCCAACGCCTACGACGGTCAACGGGACGCTTCGGAACCGCCGGACTTCATGGCCGCACTGGCCGCAAAGCCGGCCGCGCTGCAGTTCTACGGAACGCTCGACAGCGCGAATCGCTACGCGATCCTGTATCGGATCCAGGACGCCAAGCGCCCCGAAACCAGAGCGGCACGCATCGCGAAGTTCGCGGCGATGCTGGATCGCGGTGAGAAGATCCTCCCGTAGCCCCCTCGTGTGAAGGGCGGGCGGCACCTTCGGTTTCGTCGCCTCAGGGAGCCGGGGTCGCCGTCGGTCGGTCCGCGACCTCCTTGAGGATCGCTCGCTCGAGCCGGCCGGAGAGGGCGGCCGCGAACGTCGCGGTCATGTGGCCTCCGTCGCGGTAGACGAGCAGGTCGCCGATGACCGCCGGGCAGGGGCTCGTCGGGCAGACCCACGGCGTCGGGTCGATGAACCCCGCCCCGTCCGCGGCGGCGGCTCCTCGCTCCGCGGCGAGCCAGCCGGGGTCCAGGGCGTCATCCACGGGGGTCGCGCAGGCGAGGGTCGACGTCGGATGTGCCGAGAGGCAGACCGGCGGGTCCACCGCGGAGCGCGGCGTGTCGGCGAGGAGGATCACGTGTCCGGCCGACGCCCGGAGGCGGTCGAGAGTCCGTGCCATCCCCGCCTCCCACGCGGCCGTCCGCGCGTCGCCCGCCAGGACGGTCCCGTGCGCGTCGACGGTGGCGAAGCCGCGCGTGCCGGCGACCACCACGATGTCCGGGTGCTCCTGCGCGAGGCGATCGAGCGCCCACGTCCGCCACTCGGCGCACGCGGTCACGACGCTCTTGAGCGTCGGGTTCCACGCGGGGATGTCGGCGGGCGAGCAGGCCGACATCGTGAGGTCGAGCAGGCGCCAGCCCCTGTCGGTGGCCAGGGCCTCCATCGCCGGGAACCAGGCGAGCGCGTGGCTGTCGCCGAACAGCACGATCCGCGTCGTCCCGTTCGGGTCGCCGTAGATGCAGGAGCCCCTGGGCCGGCCCCCGTCCTGCTGGACGTGGCACCGGTCGAGGTAGGCGCCCGGGAGGTCGCCGCGGGCGTCTGCGAGCGCGGGCGACAGGTCCGCCGGCACGGGGCCGTCCGGGGTCTGCCGGGTGGGGGCGACCGGCAGGCCGGTGGACGCGGTGGAGCCGGCCGATGCCGGGCTCGCCGGGGCGCCGTCCGGCGATGCGTCCGCCGAGAGGGTGCCGGCGGTCGGCTTGCCGGCGGTGGTCGTGCCGGCCCTCCCCGGGTCCGTCGGGGCGCCGGCCCGAGGGGCCATGCTCGGCGCCGCCGTGCCGCTCGGTATCGCCGTGCCGGCCGGGGACGCGCCCGCCGTGTCGCTCGCGACCGGGCCCAGGACCGCGTCGAGCTGCTGCGCGGCCTCGGCCGCCCCGATCGGCCGTCCCTGGCCGTGCAGGCCGGCCGCGGCCGAGACGCCCACCGTGACCGACAGCATGACCACCGCGACCGTGAGCCCACCGGCCATCGCGAGATTCCTCCGAGGGATGGTCCCCACGACGCGTCCCCGCCGGATCGGCTCCTCCACCCACCGCTGCGTCGCGGCCGCGAGGGCGATCGAGATCCCGATGAGGACGAGGCGCTCCCACAGGGGCAGTGGGACGCCGAGCGCGATGACGGGGATCACGAGGACCGGCCAGTGCCATAGGTACAGCGAGTAGGAGATGCGGCCGAAGAACCGCGGGATCGCGGTACCGAGGCACCGGGCTGGTCCGAACCGCGTCGCCCTCGACCCGGCCACGATGACGAGCGCGGCTCCGACGGTGGGCAGGAGCGCCGCCATGCCGGGGAACGGGGTCGCCTCGCCGATCGCGACGGCGGCGATCGCGATGAGGGCGATGCCGGTCCACCCCGCGACCGCGGCCGCCGGCCCCGGGATCCGCTCGAAGCGCGTCCCGGCGACGGCGAGCAGCGCGCCGAGGCCGAGCTCCCAGGCACGCGTCGGCAGTGAGAAGAAGGCCCAGGGCTGGTTGACGGACGTCAGCCAGAGGGCGAGGACGAACGAGACCACGGCGATCGCCGCGACGATCGCCCCGACCCGTCGGCCCGGCCGGAGCGCGCCGCGCGCGACGACGAAGACGATGACCGGCCAGAGCAGGTAGAACTGCTCCTCGACGCCGAGGGACCAGAAGTGGAGGATCGGCGAAGGGGTCTGGCTGGCCGCGAAGTAGTCGGTCGCCTGCGCCGCGAAGCCCACGTTGGAGACGAACAGCGCGGCCGCGGCCGCATCCGTCGCTGCGCCCGGCACGAGGAGCGGCGGAAGGAGGACGACCGAGACCGCGACGGTCACCAGGAGGACGACGGCGGCCGCCGGCAGGATGCGGCGCGCCCGTCGTGCGTAGAACGAGGGGAGGGAGAGCGTCCCCGTCTCGCCGATCTCGCGGAGCATCAGGCCGGTGATGAGGAACCCCGAGATCACGAAGAAGACGTCGACGCCGACGAACCCGCCCGTGAACCCGACGATGGATGCATGGAAGAAGACCACGAGCAGGACGGCGATCGCCCGCAGCCCCTCGATGTCCGCCCGGCGTCCCCCAGCCGCGGTGACGGGCCGCCCCACACGGTGCGCCATCGGCGCGTGCCGGTCGATCAGGTGGGCCATGAGGACGGGTCGTCGCGGGGCAGGCGGCTGCGGGCCCCGGCGGGACAGGTGCCGGCGACCCGTGTCGCGCTTCGTCGCGGACGCTGCGCCCGCGGGAGTGGCGGCCAGGTGGGGCATAGCCCTCGCTGCCGGGTCGTCGGGCACATCCGACCCACTCGCTGAGATCGCCGGTACATGCCCGGCGGTTTCAGAGCGTATCACCCCGTCAACAGGGCCCGAACCTGGACACGTCCCGTGCGTCCGGCCGTCCGAGCCGGGCCGGCGGCCGTCGCGGGTCCGAGAGCGTCTCCTGCTTCATCTCCCGGTCCGATCACGAGACCGGATCATGCTCGTCGTTCGCACCGCGTTCGGCGTGGGCATCGGGCTGTGGGCGCCGCGCCTCGCGGCGCGCGGGTCGCGCCAGCGCCGGCCGTCGCCGGGCCGCTGACGGACCCCTGCGACCGGCCCCGCCCTCAGGCGGGGACGGCCGACCCGTGCGGGCGGCGGACGATCGCCGCTCCCAGCAGGACCGCTGGCGTGGCCGCGGCGGCGATCACGACCCGCGGCACGCCCGCCAGGTAGGACCGCACTGCGGCAGGCGCGCGAGGTGCGTGGGTGCTCGGCTATCGAGACAGCTCGGGCCGCCGGGATCTCGGCCGCGTACCTGAGCAAGCTGGAGAACGACGCGGTGAAGCGACCGTCCCCGCACGTCCTCCTCCAGCTCAGCGAGGCGCTGTCGCTCCCGTACGCCGATCTCATGCGCCTCAGCGGATACCGGGTGCCGGGCGAGAGGGAAGCGGGATCGGCCGACACCGTCGGTGCGGCGCTCTTCGCGGACCTCACGGACGACGAGCGCGAGGAGCTCCTCGAGTACCTCGCCTGGTATCGCGCGCGGCGTCGCTCGGCGCGGGGCGCGGGCGGCGCGGCCTGACGGATCCGGTCCATGACGCCGGCACGCGCGCCGGCGCCATGGGCACCCGCGCAGCCCTCAGGCGGGCGCAGGCCCTGTGCTCTCCCGGACGGCGAGGACGCATGGCATCTCGACGACGGTCGCGTCGGGCGCAGGGTCGCCCCGGTCGAACGCCTCGATCCGCTGCCG
>CAWJQZ010000042.1:0-10935 GCA_963844945.1 uncultured Chloroflexia bacterium | reverse complement strand
ACGGATGTGCAAGAGGGGTCGGCGGGCGGCGGCAGAGCCCACCTCGGCGCGCCGTGCCGCCGGCGAGCCCTCGGCGGATGCGGGTCGGGCTTCGTGCGCGTACCCTGCCCGGACGCAGGAGGGCCGGGTGATGGGCACGTGGGAGACGATCGAGACCGGGAGGCGCGAAGACGCGCGCATGGGCCGCGGGCGACCCGGCCCCGGGGATGCCGGGCGTCATCGTCCTTCACGCCTGGTGGGGCCTGAACGCGGACGCCCTGGCGTACGCGGAACGGATCGCCGCCGAGGGGTTCGCGGTCCTCGCGCCCGACCTCTACCGAGGCGACACCGCGGACACGATCGAGGGGCGGAGGAGCTCGCCGGGAGGCTCGACGAGACGGCTGCCGATGCGATCGCCCTCGCGACGATCGACGCCCTCGCGGACCGCCTGGGGCCGGAGGCGCCCCTCGCCACCATCGGCTTCAGCCTCGGCGCCGCGTGGTCCATCTGGAGCGCGGCGGAGCGCGACCGGGTCGCGGGGTCCGTCGTCTACTACGGGACGGTGCTCGGTCCGAGCCTCGCGCGGGCGCACGTGCCCGTCCTCGGCCACTTCGCCGAGTCCGACCCGTTCGAGCCCGCAGAGCAGGTGGCGGCGTTCGAAGAGGCGCTTCGCGCGGCGGGGCGGAGCGCGGAGATCCACCGATACCCGGGGACGGGCCACTGGTTCGCCGAGCCGTCGCGCGATGCCTATCGGCCGGCAGCCGCGGATCTCGCGTTCGAGCGGACGGTCGACTTCCTCCGGCGGGTGACGGCGCCCGCCGCGTGACCCCGCGCCGCGGATGGGGCGGCGTGCGACCGCGCGACGTGCACGGCCGGTGGGGCGACCGGCGATCCCCGACCCGGGGCCGCGCCGATCAGCGCAGGAGCGCGGCGAGCTCGTCGAGCCTCTCCTGGTCGATCGCGTACCACGCCCAGACGCCCCGGCGCTCGCGGGTCACCAGGCCGGCGTCGGTCAGGATCCTGAGGTGATGGCTGACCGTCGGCTGGGTCAGCCCGAGCGGCTCCGTGAGGTCGCAGACGCACGCCGACCCGCCCTCCGTCGCCTTGATGAGCGACAGCAGCTGGAGGCGCGTGGGGTCGGCGACGGCCTTGAGCAGTCGCGACAGGCTCTCCGCCGTCTCCCGGGAGAGCGGCGCGCGGATCCCGTCGGGGCAGCACGCGAGAGCGTCACCCACGACCGGGAGCAGCGTCGCATCCGTCATCGACACACCCGTACCTCTCGATACATTGACACTCATCTATGTCTTGGTCTACCTTCCGCATAGATGGACGTCTATATTACAGGACGACCGTACGCCGGGAGACGAGCGATGACCATCCAGGATGCCGACGAGCTTCGCACCGCGGTGCGCGAGCGGTACGGCAAGGCAGCGACGGAGGCCGGCTCCTGCTGCGGCCCGGCCACGGAGGCGGCGAGCTTCGGATCGACGCTGTACGCGGGCGACCAGCTCGCGGTGCTCCCTGACGCGGCCGTCGCGGCCTCGCTCGGGTGCGGCAACCCCACCGCGCTGGCAGAGCTGCGCCCCGGCGAGGACGTCCTCGACCTCGGCTCCGGCGGCGGGATCGACGTCCTGCTCTCCGCACGCAGGGTCGCGCCCGGCGGCACGGCGTACGGGCTCGACATGACGCCCGAGATGCACGATCTCGCGCGGCGCAACCAGGCGCAGGCAGGCGTGACGAACGCGGAGTTCCTCCTCGGCACCATCGAGCAGATCCCGCTCCCCGACGCGTCGGTGGACGTGATCATCAGCAACTGCGTGGTGAACCTCTCGGCGGACAAGCCGCAGGTGCTCAGCGAGGCCTACCGCGTCCTGCGCCCCGGCGGCCGGCTCGCGATCAGCGACATCGTCCTCACCCGGGCCCTCCCGCCCGAGCTCGCGGGCCTGGTCGGCCTGTGGACCGGCTGCATCGCCGGCGCGCTCGTCCGGAGCGACCTCGAGACGCAGCTCGCCGACGCCGGCTTCGTCGACGTCTCCGTGGAGCCGGTCCGCGTGCTCGACCGTGCCGAGCTCGCCGACCTCGCCCGCGGCCTCGACCCGGCGAGCGTCCCCGCCGGCCTCGACGTCGAGACGACGCTCACGGCGCTCGACGGCGTCATCACCAGCTCGTTCATCCGCGGTCGCAAGTGACCGTCGCGATCGAGCGGGCGCGACCCGCGGACCTGCCGGCGGTGGAGGCGCTCGTCTCCGGCGCCGGCCTGCCCCTCGCGGGGCTCGAGACCGCGTTCCCCCGCTGCGTCGTCGCCCGCGACGGCGACGCGATCGTGGGCACGGCCGCGATCGAGCGCTACGGCTCGGCGGGGCTTCTCCGGTCGGTCGCGGTCGCGCCGGACCGGCGGGGGTCGGGCGTCGGGCGTGCGGTCGTCGGTGCGGCGGAGGACCTGGGGCGCGCCGAGGGGATCGTCGAGCTGTACCTGCTCACGGAGACGGCGGAGGACTGGTTCCCCCGGCTCGGCTACGCCGTGGTGCCGCGCGAGGTGGCGGGCGCCGCGGTGGGCGACTCGGTCGAGTTCACGACGGTCTGCCGCGACACGGGCGTCCCCATGCACAAGCGGCTCGGCTGAGGAGGCGACGATGGCGACCCCCACCCGCGTCCTCTTCCTCTGCACCGGGAACTCGGCCCGCAGCCAGCTCGCCGAGGCGCTGCTGCGGCAGCGTGGTGGCGACGACTTCGTCGCGGCATCCGCGGGCACCGACCCGAAGGGCGTGAACCCGTACACGATCCGCGTGCTCGCGGAGCGCGGGATCGACTGGAGCGGGGCCCGGAGCACGAACGTCCGCGAGGTCCTCGGCGAGCCGTGGGACGTCGTCATCACGGTCTGCGACCGCGCCCGCCAGGCGTGTCCGGTCTTCCCGGGGCCCCACACCTCGCTCCACTGGGGGCTCGAGGACCCCGCGGAGGTCGAGGGGACCGACGCGGAGAGGCTCGCCGCCTTCGAGCGGACCGCGGCGGAGCTCGACGCGCTGCTGGGCCCGTTCATCGCGGAGACGCGAGGCGAGGCCGGCGTCGGCCGATGACGGCGCGCGCCGCGACCCCGGACGACGCCGCGGCCATCGCGCGCATCTACAACGACGGGATCGCCGACAGGATCGCGACGTTCGAGACGCGACCGCGGACCGCGGCCGACGTCGCCGGCTGGTTCGACGGGATCCACCCGGTCGTCGCCGTCGAGCGCGACGGCGAGGTCGTCGCGTTCGCCGCGACCTCCGCGTACCGATCGCGGGAGGCCTACGCGGGCGTCGCCGAGTTCAGCGTCTACGTCGCGCGCGACCACCGCGGCAGCGGCGCGGGCCGCGAGGCGGTGGAGGCGCTCGTCGCCGCGGCCGAGGCCGCGGGGTACTGGAAGCTCCTCTCCCGTGTCTTCGTCGAGAACGCGCCGAGCCGGGCGCTCCTCGCGTCGACCGGGTTCCGCGAGGTCGGCGTCTACCGGCGCCACGCCCGGCTCGACGGGGAGTGGCGGGACTGCGTGATCGTGGAGCGCCTGCTGGGCGACGCCGCCGACTGACGCGGGCGGACGACCGCGGGCGCCGGCGGCCCCGGGCCCTTCGGGTCGCTCAGCCCTCGTCGGCCTCCCAGGCGACCACGATCGGCCCGCGGATGCCCGGCAGCGGCAGGGATGCCGCCTCCGCCTCGACCGCGTCGCGCTCCGCTGCCGTCAGGCGTCGCCAGGGCCGGACGCGCACGATCTCCTCGGCGCGCCGCCACGTGCCGGCCACCTCGCCGTCGACGAGGAGCGCGCCCGGCCACACCCGCGGGGTCCACAGCGCGCCGCGACGGTCGGCGTCCGGCACCAGGAGCTCGCGGTCCGCACCCTGGAGCAGGAAGAGCGCGTCGCCGCTCGGGAGGAGTCGGGCACGCGCCGGCGGACCCGCGGGGGCGCGGAAGGACGGCTCGTCGGCCGCGAGGATCCACGCGTCGCCGATCGGCGTGCGGACGGGCGCCAGCTCCGGGCCGAGCGCGTCGAACGCGGCGCGCGCCGCCGGCGGACGGATCCCCGCCCAGCCACCGAAGGACGCCGGCGTCCCCGGGCCGAAGACGTGCAGGTACCGCCGCGCCAGCTCGACGCGCGCGTCGAGCGGCTCGATCCCCGGCGGCGGCACCGTCCACACGGCCGGCCGCGCTGCGCCGTCCCAGCGGATGAGCACGCGGCCGGTGGCGGCCGCGTAGCGCAGGGCGTTGGGCTGGACGCCGATCGCACGTCCCGCATCGGCGTAGGACATCGACCGGCCGTCGAGGAACCGCTCGAGCCGATCGGCGAGGTCCTGCGCGAAACGCCGCGCCTTCGCGTCGTCGGGGAGCCGCGCGAGCGCGAAGACGCCGCGGTCGCGGTCCGCCACCACGTACGCGCTGAAGCGGGGTCCCCACAGCTGGACGAGCGACGGGTCCTCCCAGGCGCCCGGCCCCGTCTCCCGGACGCGCGCATGGATGGACAGGAGCGCGGCTCGCGGCATGCTGTCCTGGAGGCCCGCCCACGCCGCGCGCCGGAGCGCGTCGGGCCCCGGCGCGAGCCGCTCGTCGAGCGCTCCCGCCGCCCGGCGGTGGGCGACGATCGCCGTCCGCGTGAGCTCGATCGGGCGGGTCGTCACGCCGCGGCCTCCCCCGACTCGTCGTCCTGCACGGCCGGAAGGCCGCGCGTCGCGCGCCCGAGCAGGAGGAGCGCCGCCGAGCAGGCGACGAAGATCCCGGCCGCACCCACCCACAGCGCGGGCCCCGGCGCCACGTCCAGGACGACACCGCCGATCGGCGGTCCCAGGGCGGTCCCCGTGCCGGTGGCCGCGAGGAGGAAGCCCTGGTACCGGCCGCGCCGGTCCACGGGCGAGAGGTCGGACACGAACGACGCCTCCATCGGGAAGAAGAGCATCTCGCCGCACGTGATGAGGATGACCGCGACCCCGATGGCGATGGCCGCCCAGGACGGCTGGCTGGCGAGCGCCACGATCGTCATCGCGGCCGCGTACAGGATCATCCCGCCGGCCATCACGGTCGTCCGGCTCCGTCTCTCGGCCGCGCTCGTGATGCGCAGCTGCAGGACCACGATGAGGATCCCGTTCAGGCTGAAGAGGAGGCCCCACGTCGCCGTGGTGATCCCGAGGTCCGCGGAGGCGTGGACGGGGAGGAGGCTCACCCACAGGAAGATCGCCCCCTGCGCGGCGAGCGCGATGAACAGGAAGGCCGCATAGGTCCGCCTCCGCATCCGCGCGATCCGCGCGTCGTCCTGCCCGGGCCGGCCGCCGCGTCGCGCGCCGGCCGACGCGTCGCGCCCGGGCCCGCCGGAGGTCCGCATCGGCTGTGGCTCCAGGCCGATGACGACCGGCGCCTCCTCGATGCGGGCGGCCGGCTCCATGGTCGCCGCGGACGCGGCCGTCGTCGGCGCCGTCGCCGTGGCCGTCGCGGGCGTGCCCGGTACTCCACCCGCCGTCGCCGGACGGGCCGCCGACCGCCCCTTCGTCTCCGGCAGCCAGACGATCGCGATGAGCGCATAGGCGCCGATCAGGGCGCCGGAGATGAGGAAGAGGATGTCGTAGCCGAGCGATGCGAGGCCGGCGCCGATGGTCGGGCCGGCGATCCACCCCACCGCGTTCGCGACGCTCAGGAGGCTGAACGCCCGGGGCCTGCGCTCCTCCGGCACGACGTCGGTCACCGCGGCGCGGGCGGCGGGGACGAACGCCGGGTCCACGATCCCGAGCGCCACGGTGAGCAGCGCGATCGTCGCGAGGTCGGTGGCGAATCCCATGACGCCCACGACCACGCCGGTGAGGCCGACCGACACGATCATCACCGGCCGGCGTCCCACGCGGTCGGCCAGCCAGCCTCCCGCCGCCCCCGAGACGATCGAGCAGATCGAGTAGAGCGCCAGGATCACGCCGGCCTGGGCGGCGCTCGCGCCGAGGTGCTCGACGAGGTAGATCGTCAGGAACGGGAAGACCAGCGCGAACCCGAAGTTCGCGACGAGGTCCCCGGCCGCGAGCACGAGGACGAGACGATCGAAGTCCCGCCGGATCTCGCGGTATGTCCTCACCGGCGGGAGCCGGTCCACGAACGACCCCACGCGACCAGTATGGCCGCCGGGGGCGGGCCGCCGCCGGCGCCGCGCTCCGTCGGTCCGCCGCGACGCACCCGCCGCTCGCGGCGCGGGACCGCGGCGTACGATGCCGGCCATGCCTGCCCGTCTCGTGAGCGAGCGCCTGGTGGGCCGCGAGAGGGAGCTCGCCGCGCTCGCGGACGCCCTGGAAGCCGCGGCGCGCGCGGAGCCCACGACCGTCCTCGTCGCCGGGACCGCGGGGATCGGCAAGTCACGCCTCTTCGACGAGACGGCGCGCCGGCTCGACACGGCCGGCGGCGGGATCATCGTCCTCACGGGCGCCGCATACCCGACGCGCAGCGGCCTCCCCTTCGCCCCGGTCGCAGCCGCGCTCGCGCGACATCTTCGACCGCTGCCGGACGACGTCTTCCGGGCGCGCGTGGGCGGGTGGGGGAGCGAGCTCGCCCGGATCGCCCCGGCGCTCCGCGGCCGCCTCGCGGCCCTGGACCTCCTCCCGGACAACCCGCCCATCGTCGCGCGGATCGGGCGCGAGGCACGGATGCTCGAGGCGATCCTCGGGATCGTCTCGCGGATCGCGGAGGACGCGCCCACCCTCCTGGTCCTCGAGGACGTGCACGACGCGGACGCGGGGACGCGCTCGGCCCTCGCGTTCCTCTCGCGGGCCGTCCGCGACCGCAGCCTGTGCGTCGCCGCGACGTACGAGCCCGACCGGATGACGCGTGACCACCCGCTGCACCGGACCCTGCGCTCGCTCGCGGACGGCCCGCGACCGGCGCGCCGGATCGACATCGGCCCGCTCGACCGGGACACGATCGCCGAGCTCGTCACCGCGATCGAGGGCGACCGCCCTTCCGCCACCGCCCTCCTCCAGGTCGCGCAGCGCTCCGAGGGCAACCCGCTGGCGATCGAGGAGGTCCTCGCCGCGCGCCGGGAGCTGCCCGCCGCGCGCCTCAACGCCTCGCTCGAGCAGCTGTCGCTCTCGCGGATCGCCCTCCGCTCCCGCGAGTGCCGGCGCGTCCTCCGCGCGCTCGCCCTCGCCGGCGCGCCGATCCGGCCGTCGCGGCTCTCGGCGGCCCTCGCCGCGTTCGAGGAGGTGGCCCAGGTCCCCGGCAGCCGGCCGGCGGGGTACGGCCGCGCCGGTACCGCGCGATCGCGCCGCCAGCCGGCCGCTCGGGTCGCCGGGCGTGCCGGGACCGTCCGCGCGGATGGCTTCCCGTTCGTCCCGGACCCATCGATCGGGGACGGGCTCACGGAGGCGCTGATGGACGGCGCCATCGTCGTGCTCGACGCATCCGCGGAGGAGACGCGTCCGGCCGGCCCGGGCGACGAGCCGGTCGGGTTCCGCCACGCCCGCATCGGGGAGGCGGTCGCCTCCGACCTCCTCCCGACGCTCCGCCGCCGCTATCACACGGCGCTCGCGCTCGCCTTCTCCGACCAGCCGGCCGAGGCCGCTGCGCACTGGCTGGCTGCGCGGTCCGACGTCCGCGCCCGGGACGCGGCCCTCGCCGCGGCGGCGATGGCGGAGGAGCGCGATTTGGCCGCCGACGCCCTGGCCTCGCTCGAGCTCGTCCTCGACCTCGAGGAGGCGCGGAGCGAGGCTCCCGCCCCGGCGGCGGCGCCGGACCCCGTGGCGGTCCGCGCGCGAGCGGCGGACGCGGCGCATGCCGCAGGGCTGCCGTTCCGGGCAGGCGCGTACGCGGAATTGGCCATCGCGCTCACGGACCGTGATGCGGCCCCCGCGCGTGTCGCGCTCCTGCTCGACGCGCTGGGCCGGTACCGGCGGGCGGCCGGCGACCACGAGGGCGGGCTCGACGCACACCGTGAGGCGGCCGCGATCGCGCCCGCGTCGGCCTCGCGCGTCCGCGCGACGGTCCTCGGGTCGCTCGCGCAGGTGCGGATGTTCGAGGGGTTCTTCTCCGACGCGCTCCAGCACGCCACCGACGCCATCGAGGCCGCGAAGGCCGCGGGGGGCGAGGGCCGGGCGGAGCTCGTCGGGGCGACGATCACGCTCGGCGTCTGTCGGGCCTGGATGGACGACCCGGAGGGCGGGCTCTCGGTCCTCCGGCAGTCGCGCGATGCCGCGGAGCGGCTCGGGCTCCTCGACGAGCGGTTCCGGGCGGAGGCGAACCTCACGACCGTCCTCGACCTCCTCGGCCGTCGCGAGGAGGCGCTGGCGGTCGCGTTCGACGGGATCCGCGAGGCGGAGCGGGTCGGCCTCGCGGAGATCTACGGCAACTTCCTCCGGGGCAACGCCGCGGAGACCCTCTTCCTCCTCGGCCGCTGGGACGAGTCGCGCGCGCTCAGCCTCGACGCCCTGGCCCTCGCCGGCGCCTGGATCCGCTCCACCGGCCTCACCGCGGCCCTCGCGGCCTTCGAGTACTCGGTCCTGAACCTCGCCATCGTCGAGATCGAGTCGGATGCGGGCGAGGCCGCGGCGCACCTGCTCGGCCAGCTCCTCATCGACCTCGAGACGAGCCCGGACCTGGAGAGCTCGGTCCCCACCCTGCTCGCCGCCGCCTCTCTCGCGCGCTGGCGGGGCGACCTCGACGACGCCCGGCGCGCCATCGCGTCCGCGTGGGAGCGGGTCGCGGGGACGGAGGACTGGGCGCTGCTCGCACGCGTCGCCGCGCTCGGGCTCGAGGTGGAGGCGGACGCCGCCGGGTCCGCCCGGTCACGGCGCGACCTGGCGACGCTCGCGTCGGCCCGCGAGCGCGCGACCCTCATGCTCGGCGCGGCCGCCCACGCGGTCGCACGCGCCTCCGCCGGGCCGGCCATCGGATCCCGGCGGGAGGCCGAGGCGCTGGTCGCCACGGCGCGCGCCCACCGCGCGCGGATCGACCGCAGCGACACCCCGGAGGCCTGGCACGCGATCGCCGCCGAGTGGGACGCCGTCGGCATCCCGTACCGCGCCGCCCGCGCCCGGTTCGACGAGGCCGCCGCCCGGCTGCGGGCCGGCGGCCGTGCCCTCGAGAGCCGGGCCGAGGCCCGCGTCCCGCTCCTCCACGCCTACGCGACCGCCGTGGGCCTCGGCGCAGGCCCGCTCGCACGCCTGATCGCGGACCTCGCCGAGCGCGCGCTGATCCAGCTCCCGGACATCGCTTCCGACGCGCACCGCGCGGGGGCGGCGCGGATGAAGGACGTGCGGCGAGGCGGGCCGTCCGCCGCGCACGGCGAGGGCTCAGGGGCATCCCAGGTCGGGTCGGGGGCCGCAGCAGCGCCGGCCCGCCCCAGCGAGCGCGGGATCGACCTCACCCGTGCCCTCGTCGGCGAGCCGCGAGCACCCCGCGGGGATGCGTTCGGGCTCAGCCGCCGCGAGCACGAGGTGCTCGCCCTGATCGCGGAGGGGCGTACCAACCGGGAGATCGCCGAGGCCCTCTTCATCAGTGAGCGGACGGTGCACGTGCACGTCGGGCGGGTCCTCTCGAAGCTCGGCGTCTCCGGACGCGTCGAGGCGGCGGCGGTCGCGATCAGGCTGGGGCTCACGGACGCGGCGCCGCCGCCCGCCCGGACGCGGCGCTGAGACGCATCGAGGCCCGGGTCCCCGAGACCCGGGCCTCGATCTCTCCGTTCCCGAACGGGGCGACGAGCGGGCACTCGTCGGCTCCGGCGCGCGGGAGCGGATCAGGAGCGCGCCGGTGCTGCGTTCCGGCGCGCCAACGTGAGGATTCAGGCCCAGCGGCGGCCGGCCTCCGCGACGAGCGCCAGCGCCGAGAGCGACCCGAGGGCGATGGCGATCCGCCATGCGCGCCACGTCATCTGCTGCTTCATCTCCGATGATCCTCCCCGCGCCATTCGGCGCTCTTGCGACCCTCACACGCCACTCAAGGGCCGCGCTCGGCGTTCGGAGAAGCAACGTACCTGCGGACGACGTAGTCCACCATGGTCCGGTGGTACCGGTGCATACCAGTACCCTTGGCGGGAGCTCAGGCGAGGCCAGGGCGGCGAGGGGGCCGGCCGAGGACGTGAAGCGCGTCGGGGCCGTACACTTCGCTCTCCCCGCCCTCGCCGGGGATCCATCCGACCATCCATCGAGGACCACGACGACCATGCGGATCCTGAGGATCCTCGCCGCCGCCGCGCTCGTCCTGAGCGTCGCCGCGTGCTCCAGCTCCACTTCGCCCGGCTGGACCTTCAGCCCGACCGTCCCGCCGACCGCGGCACCGGCGCAGCCCTCCGGCGCCCCGCCCACCGTGGTGCCCGGCGCGACCGATGCGGCCACGGGTGGCGGTGGTGGGACGGAGACCGTCGGGACGAACATCGACCTGATCGCGCAGAACGTCGCCTTCGACCAGGCCGAGCTCACGATCCCGTCGAACACGACCTTCACGATCAACTTCGACAACCGTGACTCCGGGATCCCGCACAACGTCGCGATCCACAAGGACTCGCCGACCGGCGAGGCCGTCTTCACCGGCGAGATCATCACGGGCCCCGCGCAGAAGGTCTATACGGTCGGCGCGCTGAACGCCGGCACCTACGCCTTCGTCTGCACGGTCCACCCGAACATGACGGGGAAGCTCACGGTCCCGGACACCGCGAACCCGTAGTCCGGCGCGGGCCGCCCGCGGCACCGCTCGACACTCTTCCGGCCGGCGCCTCGCGGCGCCGGCCGTTCCGTTCCCCCGGGCCTCCCCGGCCCGGGCCTCCCCGGCCCCGGGCTTGGCGCCGGGCGTCGGGCGTCAGATGTCGGCGGCCCGGTCGGCCTCCTCCGTCTCCGCCTTCTCGTCGTCGCCCGCGGGCTCCTCGCGCGCCGCCTCCTCGCTCGCCGGCAGGTCATCGCCCGCGGCCGTCGTGTCCCGGCCCTCGTCGATGTCGAGGCCCGTCAGGTAGATCTCGCGAACCGCCGCCGCGCG
>CAWJQZ010000041.1:0-208883 GCA_963844945.1 uncultured Chloroflexia bacterium | reverse complement strand
CAGGCCTATGCCGAACGCTACGCGGCGGAATACGGCCCCATCACCGTGCTGTACCGTCCGGCCCGCAAGGCCTGGTTGCGCGAACTCGTCGACACCGCCCGCATGCGCCCCGGCCTCGCGACGGCGCCGGCCACGCTGGCCGGCGTGCGGCAGATGATCCGGGCGTTGCGGCGGGGCGAGGCCGTCGGCCTGCTGCCCGACCAGGTGCCGCCCTCCGGCCTCGGCGTGTGGGCACCGTTCTTCGGCAAACCGGCGTACACGATGACGCTCGCGGCGCGTCTGGTGCAGCTCACCGGCGCGACGCCGCTGCTTGCCTGGGGTGAGCGCCTGCCGCGCGGCCGAGGCTACGCGGTGCGCGTCTCGGCCTTAGCCGAGGCCTTGCCCGACGGGCCCGCCGACGCGCCGGAGGAAGCCTCGGCGGTCGTCAATCGCGCGATGGAAGCGTTGATCCGGCAATGCCCGCAGCAGTACCTGTGGGGCTACAACCGCTACAAGTCGCCGCGCCGGGAGGTCGACCCGCGCGTGCAGGCCTGACGGCGGGCACGCATCCCCGCGCTCTGGCGCGCGCGACGCAAGCCCGATAATCGATCCATGCGGCTGAGATTCAGCAAGATGCAGGGCGCCGGCAACGACTTCGTCGTGGTCGACGCCACGCGCGAGCGCCTGGATTTCACCCCGGCGCAGGTGCGACGTCTCGGCGACCGGCGCTTCGGGGTGGGCGCCGATCAGATCCTCGTCGTCGAGGGCAGCGACACGCCTGGGGTCGATTTTCGTTACCGCATCTTCAACAACAGCGGCGACGAGGTCGAGCATTGCGGCAACGGTGCGCGCTGCCTGGTGCGCTTCGTGCACGACAAGGGCTTGTCGCCGAAGACGACACTGCGCGTCGAGACGATCAACAACCTGCTCGAACTGCGCCTTCAGGCCGACGGCCGCGTGACGGTCGACATGAACCGTCCCGTGTTCGACCTGCCGCGCGTGCCCTTCGACGCCGGCGGATTGCACCCACGGCGCCTGGGGGACTTCGAGCTGTGGCCATTGGCCCTCGATGACGCGCCGGTCGAGGTGGCCGTGCTGTCGATGGGCAACCCGCACGCGGTGCAGCTCGTCGAGGATGTCGATGCGGCGCCCGTACAGACCATCGGGCCGCAGGTCGAGAGCCATGTGCGCTTCCCGCGCAAGGTCAACGCCGGCTTCATGCAGGTGCTCGGCCGCGGCGAGATCCGGTTGCGCGTCTTCGAGCGCGACGTCGGCGAGACGCTCGCCTGTGGCACCGGCGCCTGCGCCGCCGTGGTGGCCGGCATCCGGCTCGGGCTGCTCGATCCGCGGGTCGAGGTGCAGACGCGCGGCGGGCGATTGCGCATCGACTGGTCCGGTGGCGACGCCAGCGTGCTGATGACGGGCCCCGCAGAAACGGTTTTCGAAGGAACGATCGAACTATGAGCACGCAATTCGGCACGCAGGGCATCACCGAGAACGACATCGCCAACTTCCTGGCCAACACGCCGGGCTTCTTCGAGCGTCATGCCGAGTTGCTCGGCGCCGTGCAGCTGACGAGCCCGCACGGGCAGCGCGCCGTTTCGCTGCAGGAGCGGCAGATGGAAATGCTGCGCGACAAGATCAAGGGTCTCGAGATGAAGATCATCGAGCTCATCCGCAACGGCCAGGACAACCTCGGCCTGGCCGACAAGCTGCATCGATGGACGCGCAGCATCATGCTGACCTCGAGCCCCGCGGATGTCCCCGGGACGCTTCTCGCCGGGTTGAAGCACGGCTTCCTCATTCCACAGGCGGGCATCCGCGTCTGGGGCGCCGACGCTCCCTACGCGACGTTGCCCTTCGCGCAACCCGTCAGCGACGATGCGAAGAGCTTCGCTTCGAGCCTCAGCCTGCCGTACTGCGGCGTGAACCAGAACTTCGAGGCGGCCCAGTGGCTCGACGACCCGAACGCCGTGATGTCGCTCGCGCTGATCCCGCTGCGTCACGCCGAGGACGAGCCCGCCTTCGGCATGCTCGTTCTCGGGTCGCCCGACCCGACGCGCTACGGCGCCGACCTGGGAACCGACCTCCTGGAACGCGTCGGCGAGATCGCCAGCGCCGGACTGGCGCGCCTGCTGGGCCCCGAATGGGCATTGGCGCTGGCGCCCTAGACGCACCCGCACGCCGCTTTGACCACACCGCTCGAGCGCTATCTCACGCACCTGCGCGTCGGGCGGCGGCTCGCGCTGCGAACGCTGGCGCTTTATGAAGAGGCGTTGCAGCGGCTCGTGCGCGAGGCCGAAGTCGCCGGCATCCCATTGCCGCAGGTGCAGCCGCAGAACGTGCGCCGCTGGGCCGCGCAACTGCACGCTGGCGGTCTGGCGCCGCGCAGCGTGGCGCTGCACCTGAGCGCCTGGCGGGGCCTGTTCCGCTGGCTCGGGCGCGAAGGCGTCGTGGCGCTGAACCCCGTCGATGGCGTGCGCGCGCCGAAGGCCGCCAAGCCCTTGCCCAAGGCGCTTTCCGTCGACCACTCGGTCGCACTCGCCGAGCACCGCGGCGGTGGCGACGCCGCCCTCGCGGCGCGCGACGCCTGCATCGTCGAGCTGCTCTACGGCAGCGGCTTGCGGATCGCCGAACTCGTTGGCCTGGACGTGCAGGCGAGCGCCGAAGCGAGAGGCTGGATCGACGTGCCGGGTGGCGAGGCGAACGTGCTCGGCAAGGGCAGCAAGCGGCGCAGCGTGCCGGTCGGCAGCGCCGCCCGCGCGGCGATCGAGGCCTGGCTGCCGCTGCGCGCGACGCTCGCCGGTGCCGGGCAGCCAGCGCTCATCGTCGGCCGCAACGGCACGCGGTTGACGGCCGGCCAGATCCGCTCGCGCCTGAAGATGCGCGCCATCGAGGCCGGCATCCCGAGCCACGTGCACCCGCACATGCTGCGCCATTCCTTCGCCTCGCACCTGCTGCAATCGAGCGGCGACCTGCGCGCCGTGCAGGAATTGCTGGGGCATGCCCACATCAGCACGACGCAGGTCTACACGAAGCTCGATTTCGCGCATCTGGCCAAGGTCTACGACGCGGCGCATCCGCGCGCCAGGCGCAAGTGAAGCGAATCGCGTTGCGCGAAGGCCGGGAGCGCTCGCTGCTGCGGCATCACCCCTGGGTCTTCGAAAGCAGCGTTCGCAGTGGACGCGCCGACGCCGGCGAGACGGTTCGCGTCGAGGCGGCCGATCGCCGGTTCCTCGCCTGGGCGGCCTACAGCCCGGCTTCGTCGATCCGCCTGCGGGCATGGAGCTTCGACGAGGCCGAGCGCATCGACGCCGCGTTCTTCGAGCGTCGCATCGCGCGCGCCGTGGCGTTGCGCGAGCGGCTGCTCGTGCCGAGCGACGGTGTGCGCCTGATCCACGGCGAGGCCGACGGCCTGCCGGGGCTCATCGTCGATCGCTACGCCGGCACGCTGGTCGCGCAGTTTCTCTCCGCGGGCGCCGAGCGCTGGAAGACGGCGATCGCCGATGCCTTGTGCCGGGTGAGCGGACTGTCGCTGCTGTACGAACGGTCCGACGCCAGCGCGCGCGGCGCCGAAGGGCTCGCCCGCGCACCGGCTGGCTGCGTGGCGAAGGTGCGACCGAAGTGAGGATCCGCGAGAACGACTGGCACTTCGACGTCGATATCGCGCACGGCCACAAGACGGGCTTCTATCTCGACCAGCGCGACAACCGCCGGCGTTTTGCCGAGACCGTGCGGCACTTCGGCTTGCAGCGCGTGCTGAACTGCTACTGCTACACGGGGGGCTTCTCGGTCGCCGCGCTGGCCGGCGGCGCGGCGCAGGTTCTGAGCATCGACTCGTCGGCCCCTGCGCTGGCGCGGGGCAGCAATACGACGAACGAGTACGCGGCGACCTGGCCACCGTATTGCTTATCCAGAGGAGGGACCCACCGCATGACCACCGCGACCACGACCCGGGTGAAGGCCACCCCGCCGCCAGCGGGCGTCCACCGGACGAAGAACCACCAGTACTACTTCAACGGCGAGGGCCCGTGGCCGGGCGTGACGACGATCACCGGCGTCCTCGACAAGCCGCCGCTACGTCAACTGGAAGATGAACCAGGTCGCGCCGGCCGCGATCGAGCGCCGAGCGGCTGATCGAGGACCGCGAGTCGGGCAAGACGGACGCGGCGGTCAAGTACCTCACGACCCTGTCCACGACGGCGATGGACCGCGGCTCGCGGATCCACGGCAGCATCGAGCAGATCCTGCTCCGGCAGCCGGCCACGGTCGACGCGCGACGACGCCGCGGCCGTCGAGGGAGCCCGCGCCTGGCTCAACCAGCAGGCGCGGGAGCACGGCCTCCGGCCGCTCGAGGTCGAGTCCTTCCTCATCAACCCGACGCTCGGCTACGGCGGGACGCTCGACCTCATCGCCGAGATGGACGGCGTCGCCTGGCTGCTCGACTGGAAGACCGGGCATCGGTCGTCGCCCGGCCGTCGGGCGAGGTCTACGCGCGAGCACCGGCTCCAGCTCGCCGCCTACGCCAACGCCGAGTTCATCGCCCGCGAGGCGATCCCGAGCGCCACCCGCTGCCGCCCATCCAGCGCTACGGCATCGTCCACGTCACCGACGGCGGGACGCGGCTGTACGAGGCGGACGTCACCGCGCGCGACTGGGTCGCGTTCCGGGCCTGCCTCACCCTCCACGCCTGGACGAAGGAGAAGGCGGCGTGACGCGCGTCCTCGCCATCGACCCCGGCACTGCCCAGTCCGCCTGGCTGCGCTTCGACGGCGACCGCCCGCAGGGCGTTCGGGATCACGGCCAACGACGTCCTCGTCCGGGCGCTGCGAACGGGCGGGCTGCCCGACGTCGTCGTCATCGAGAAGGTCGAGTCGTACGGGATGGCGGTCGGCGCCGAGGTGTTCGATACGGTCTTCTGGACCGGCCGGTTCGCGGAGGCCGCACAGCGCGTCCCGGTCGTCCTGCTCCCGCGTCGGGCGGTGAAGCTCGCGCTGTGCGGCGACTCTCGGGCGAAGGACGCCAACATCCGCCAGGCGCTCATCGACCGCTTCGGCGGCTCGGCCGCCGATCGGCCGGAAGGCGGCGCCCGGCCCGCTGTACGGGATCAGCCGCGACGTCTGGTCGGCGCTCGCGATCGCGGTCACCTACACCCTCGACCCCAGAGCGCGAACTGCGCATGAGCGGGCAGGTGCGGCGGCCGGTGGAGCGTGATCCGCTCGTCGCCGCCCTCGCCCGCTACGTCGAGGCCCTCCACCGGCGGTACCCGGACGGGCCGGAGCAGATGCGCCGCGAGCGCTTGGCTGTGCGCGAAACAGAGCGAATGTGTCCGCCATGGCCAGACCCCGAAGGACCCCGCGGCATGACGGCAGCGCGCGCGATGAAGCGCCTGCCCCGCTCGCTCGACGACGTCCGCGGGCTCGCGTCGCCCGCTGGATCCGCGAGTCGACCGCGGGCCAGTACGACCGGTACGGCCCGGCCAGCCAGCGCGAGCAGCAGGACCGCTTCATCGACCGCCATGGCCTCGTCGACACCGGCCTCGTGTTCCAGGTCGCCCACAGCGGCACGACCGTCTGGCGCTCGGCGACGATGGCCGAGATGCTCGCCGAGGCGCGGGCCGGGGCGTTCGACCTGCTCCTCGCCGGCTACTCGGACCGCTGGCAGCGCAACCTGCGGCGGACCCTCGAGCTCCTCGAGGACGGCCTCCACCCCGCCGGTGTCGCGCTGGTCATGTGCGACCGGCGGATCCTCTCGCTCGGACCCGCACGACTGGGACGAGCTCGATCAGCGAGGCGGCCGGCGCCGAGAAGTACAGCCGCCGCCTGTCCGAGCGGATCACCGACGGCTACGCCGCGAAGTTCGACCGCCACGACGACCCGGGCGGCCACGCGGGCCTCGGCTTCCGGCGCCTGCCCGAGCCGCCGCACACCCTCGAGGTCGACCCCGACACGATCGGCACCGCGGTCGCGCCTGTTCGAGCGCTACGCGCTGGGCAACGTCAGCGCGAAGGACCTCGCCGCCGAGACCGGGCTCGCCGAGACCGCGGATCCGGATGATCCTCATGAACCCGCTCTACAACGGCTGGGTCCGCCGCCACCGGCGGAGCCGCAGCGAGACCGCAAGCCCGCGCCGTGGCGGGCCGACCCGCCGGTCTCGGACGAGCTGTGGGCGCGGGTCGAGGAGGTCCGGCCGGTCGAAGACCCAGCGGCGGCGGGCCGCGCCGCCGCGGACCGGGTCGACCTGCTCGGCGGGCCTCCTCGAGTGCGTCTGCGGGCGCCGGGTCCGGAGCGACGGCACCTTCGCCGACGGCCGCCACCGCAAGCTCCACGCGAGCCCGTGCGAGGACTGGGCAAGCGCGCCCGCCTCGGCGACGAGGTGTGGAGGAGCCGATCCTGGCGCAGGTCGCGGGCATCGAGCTCGACGAGGCGACCATCTCGGCGGTCGTCGCCAGCCTGGGCTCGGGCCCCCGTCCGGTGGCGCTCGACCGGGCGCGGATCGAGCGCCAGATCCGCGACCTCGCGCTGGAGCATGCCGCCGGCCGCCTCGACGACGCGGCCTACCTCGAGCGGCTGCACGGCTGCGCGAGGCCAGGGACAACCTCGAGCGGACCAGCGCCGACGGTCTCGCCGGAGCGGGCCGTGGCCTGGCTCCAGGCGCTGTCGGAGACGTGGAGCGCGGCCGACGTCCCGAGGAGAAGGCCGACCTGCTGCACGCCATCTACGACCGGATCACCGTCGCCGGGAGGAGGATCGTGGCCGTCCGGCTCACGCCGGCGGCCTACGCGCACGGATTGGCGCTGGCGCTGCCCGAAAAGGTTGCAGTGGCGCGCCCGACAGGATTCGAACCTGCGACCTTCGGCTCCGGAGGCCGACGCTCTATCCGCTGAGCTACAGGCGCGCGGGGCTGCGGCATCGCGCCGCGGGACCCGAGTCTACCACCGGCCATCACGCACGGCTGCCGGCGACGAGGCGGGCGCCGCTGCCGTCCACGGCCATCCAGGCCACCGCGGCCCCGGGCCACGGCGGCGTGATCCCGGTCGCGATGCTGCGCCCCAGGCAGAGGCGCGACGATCCAGGTCGGAGGAACGTGCCTGCCAGTCACACTCGGGCGGAGGAGGCCGATGGGAGGGAGGCCGGTGTGGAGGGAGAGCCGACGCCGGGACCGGTCAGGGGCCGCAGTCGCGGGCCGCAGTCGCGGGCCGCAGTCGGGGCCGCTGCCGGTGAGACCGGCCCAGAATCTCGAAGCGGCTCCTTGCGGAGCCGCTTCGACGCTGTCCCGGTGAAGAACCCGACGAGCGGGTCACCTTCTGCCACGCAACGGAGGCATCTGTCACGCCGGCTGAACCGGCTACCCTAACCCAACCTACCCATGCCTTCGCCGCTGGGGCAGCGGGCTGACGTGCAGCGCAGTTAATGTACCGTGCAACGTCCGCCGGACCAAGGCCTTTGGCTCAAGGTCCGGTTAAGAGGCCTTAACCTTTCGCGTCCGCGCGGGCGGTACCGATGCGCACCGGCAACGGAGGACGGATGCCGTGAGCTTCCTCCAGAAGGCGAAGGAGGCGGCCGCGCAGGCCGCGGCCCAGGCGGCCGAGCAGGCGAAGGTCGTCGGGTCCCAGATGGGCGAGCAGGCTCGCGTCCTCGGGGAGAAGGCGCAGGACCCGGTCACGCAGGCGCGCGCCAAGCGCCAGGCCGCCGAGGCGATGCACAAGGCGCGGCGCGGCGTGAACACGATGGTCGAGCGGATCGACCCCGGCACGCTCGCCGACCTGATCATCAAGTCCACGGCGCTCCAGGAGATGACGAACCGCGCCCTGAAGAAGAAGGGCTCCCCCTACCGGATCCAGGAGATCGTCATCACCGCGTCGATCCCGCCGGGCGTCAGCTTCAGCATCGGGCGCGTCCACGACGACGAGGCGCACGGCGAGGAGATGATCTCGTCGGTCGACCTCGTCGAGGAGTCGAAGCTCTCGGACGAGGCGATCGTCAGCCTCGACGGGACCGAGGTCTCGACGGCCGCCCTCGAGCGGAGCCTCGCGCGGCCGGCCGGCGAGGACGACGACGGGGACGACCCGTACGATCCCGCGCCGGACGAGGCCTGACGGCCCGCGCTGTCGGACGTACCGGCCGCCCGAGGGCCGGGACGCGGGCCGTCGAGCGCACGCGCCGGCGGCGCTCCGGCCGGAAACGACGGACGGGCGGCGCCACGCGGCACCGCCCGTCGATGGTCCCTCGGGTCAGGCGTCCGTGACGATCGTCACCGTCTCCATCGCGACCGGGTCGACCGGCAGGTCGCCGCGACCGGTCCGCTCCGCGGCGATGACGTCCACGACGTCCATCCCCTTCATCACCTGTCCGAAGATCGTGTAGTTCTTCGGGAGCTTGCCGGTGAGGTCCGCGAGGCAGATGAAGAACTGGGACCCGTTGGTGTTCGGGCCTGCGTTCGCCATCGCGACGGCGCCGCGGTAGTAGTCGCCGCCGAACGGCTCGTCGGCGAACGTGTAGCCGGGGCCGCCGGTGCCGACGCGGCCGGTGTTGAGCGACGCCTTCTTCCCGTGCTGGCCGTCGCCGCCCTGGATGACGAAGCCGGGGATCACCCGATGGAAGATGACGCCGTCGTAGTAGCCCTTGCTCGCGAGGTCGATGAAGTTCTGCGCCGCCTTCGGCGCGCCGTCCGTGTAGAGCTCGATCTCGACGTCGCCACGCTCCGTCGCGAGGATCGCCTTCGTGGTCACGGGTGCTCCTTCGTCGGGTGCCCGGAGGGCCGGGCGCGGTGGTGCGTCGGCTACTTGCCGACGGTCGCGGTCTTGATCTCGACCGGGTCCACGGGCTGCTGGCTGCCCGCGGCCGTCTGCGGGGCGGCCGCGATCTTGTCGACGACCTCCATCCCCGAGGTGACGTTGCCGAAGATCGTGTAGGCCTTGTCGAGCTTGCCGGTGAGGTCCGTCAGGACGATGAAGAACTGGCTCCCGTTCGTGTTCGGGCCGGAGTTCGCCATCGCGAGCACGCCGCGGGTGTACTCGCCGATGACGGGCTCGTCGTCGAACTCGTAGCCGGGCCCGCCGTAGCCCATGTGGTCCTTGCTCTCGATCGGGACGCGGGCGAACTGGCCGTCGCCCGCCTGGATGACGAAGTCGGGGACGATGCGGTGGAAGACGACGCCGTCGTAGTAGCCGCACTCGGCGAGCTGGACGAAGTTGCCCGACGCCATCGGCGCGAGGTCGCCCGAGACCTCCGTGACGATCGTCCCCTCGGTCGTGTCGAGGGTCACCGTCCGCGTCTCGCCCTTGGCGAGCGGCTTGATGTCCGTCCACGTCTTCGGGCACGCGGAGAGGTCCGGCGTCGGGCCGCCCGACGGGACGGGCGTGGGCGTGGCGAGCGGGGTCGGCGTGGGCGGCGCGATGGACGGGAGCGTGGGCGCCGGGGTCGCGCCGCTGGTGCACGCGGCGAGCGCGAGGACCGCGATCCCGAGGAGGGCCGCGAGCCGTGCGGGCCGGCGGATGGACGCGCGAGGGGCGGGGGTCATGCGGGCGTCTCCAGGTGCTGGGCGGGCACGCGCCGTGCCCGCGATGAGGGACTCTCGGAAGCGGCGGCCGGCTGCGGGGCACGAGACCCGGGCGCAGCGCGGCGCCGACAGCACGAGGATAGCCGCAGCGGGCGAAGCGGGCCACGCGGGGGCCGTGACGGCGGCGCGCGACGGGGCGGTGGAGGGCGGAAGCCGCCCGGCCTCACGCGGCGGCGGCGATCGCCTCGGCGGAGCGGGATGCGGCCGGAGAGGAGCGCCTCGCCGAGGATGAGCCCGGCGGCTCCCGCGTCGCGGACCCGGGCGATCCCCGCGAGGTCGGTCACGCCGCCCGCGACCAGCAGGTCCGCGTCGCGCGTGGCGGCGAGGCGGCCGAGCGTCGCGAGGTCGGGCTCCGCGCCGCCGTGCGAGAGGACGAAGCGCCGGACGCCCGCGTCGATGAGGTCGTCCACGAGCGCATCGAGCGAGGCGGGGGCACGCCGGCTCTGCCATGGGTACTCGGCGAGACGGTCGGGGCGCGGGTCCAGGCCGACGGCGAGCCAGTCCCCCGCCACGTCCAGGCACTCGCGGAGCAGCTCCGGCCGGTCCGCGACGCCCATGGAGACGAGCACGCGCGTCGCGCCGGACGCGAACGCGAGGCGGATCGCGTCCCCGCCCTCCATCCCGCCCGCGACCTGGAGGGGGACCGCCACGCGCGCGGCGATCGCCGAGATGGCGTCCAGGTTGCGGGGGACGCCGGCGCGCGCCCCGTCGAGGTCCACGAGATGGACGACCGCCGCGCCGTCGGCGACGAGCTGCTCGGCGATCCGGTCGGGGCGGTCCGTGGGCGTGCCGATCCCCGCCGAGGTCCCCGGCCAGAAGACGATGCGCGACCTGCCGCGCTCCACGTCGATGGACGGGATCACGAGCACGGCGTGGTCCCCCGATGGGCGTCCGGACGCGGACGCCGTGCGCGCGCGGAGACCGTCCGCACCACGCGCGCCGCCGCATCGTGCGGGCGGTCAGATGCGGCCGCCGGGGACGGACGCCGGGACGGCGAGCGCCCACGCGGAGCCGGCCGCCGCCTCGTCGAGCAGGCGCCGGTGGAAGCTGATCGGGAGGCTGCCGTTCCGCATGAGCGTGTCGTGGAAGGCGCGGAGGCTGAAGTCCGGGCCGAGCCGTCGCTTCTCGTCCTCGCGGAGCTGGAGGAGGAGGATCCGCCCGAGCAGGTAGCTGAGCTGGTAGGTGGGCGTGTACGTGTAGCGGAGGACCTCGGCCCGGGCGTTCGGCTCCTCGAAGCTCGTGTGCTCCACGAGGAAGCGCGTCGCCTCGTCGACCGTGAGCTCGCCGCGATGCATCCGGACGTCGAGGATGATCCGGCAGGCCCGCCAGATGGCGTCCGTGTAGACGTTCAGCCAGAAGTTCGGGGCGTCGTCGAAGCCCTCCTCGCGCATCATCTGCTCGGAGTACATCCCCCAGCCCTCGGTGAACTCGGGCGCGTCGAGGAGCGCGCGGACGAGCGACGGGTGCCGGCCGGCGACGGTGAGCTGGAGGTGGTGGCCCGGGTACGCCTCGTGGACGCTCGTGTTGCTCATCGAGCTGCGGTTGTGCTCGCGCATCGCGTTCGGGTCGTCGCCGACCGAGGGCGTCACGACGTAGATGCCCGACGGGCGCGGGTCGAACTTCGGCGGCTCGAAGTAGGCGGCGAACGGGATGACGTTCCGCAGGTACTCGGGCGTCGCGATGATGTCGATCCGCTCGCCCGCGGGCACGGTGACGATCCCGTGCTCGACGAGGTGCGCGCGGGCGCGGTCGGTGTACGCGCTTGTACTCCGCGAGGGCCTCGTCGAACGTGGCCGGGTGGTCGGACTTGATCCGGTCCACGACCTCGGCCTCGGTCGCGGTCGGGTCGATCTCGCGCGCCGTGCGGACGCGGGCCTCGCTGTTCAGCGCGGAGCTGCTCCTCGCCGATCGCGAGGATCTCGTCCGACCCGAGCCCGTCGAAGGCGCGCAGGCCCACGAGCTCGTCGAACCGGTCGCGCCCCAGCGCCCAGTCGTCGACCGAGCCGGGGAGCGTCGAGCGCACCCACTCCGCGTGCTCCGCGGTGGCGGCGGTCGCGCGATCGACGGCGTCCCGGAGGCGGTGCTGATCCGCCACGGTGAGCACGCCCTCGGCGGCCGCGACGATCTCGCGGTAGAGGGCGGGCATGTCCCCCGCCGATTCGATCTCGAGCTCCTGCCACGTCCGGACGGGAGCCGCGCCGAGCTGCGAGCGGCTCTCCGCGAGGAAGCCCGGCACCGCCTCGAGGCGCGCGGTCATCGACGCGAGCCGCTCCGGGAGCGGCGCGAAGTCGCGGGCGAAGATCGCGAAGAGGCTGTCGCCCACCACGTCCATCGCGTTCGCCCGCCGCTCCCACACGCGGTGCGTCTCGAGGTCGAAGAGCTCGCGGCGGACGATCGCGACCTGGAGGTCGCGCTCGAAGCGCACCGACGGCGACAGCCCCGCGTCGTCCAGGCCCTCGATCGCCGCGAGATGGTCGCGCTCCGCGGCGATCTCGCCGACGACGGCGTCGCGGGAGCCCGACGGGAGTCGGTCGTCGCCGGAGTGGATCCCGAGGTACGTCCCCAGCTGCGGATTGTCGGTCACGAGCCGGACGAAGCGCTCCTCGACGAGGTCCCAGAAACGGTCGTCGAGGGGACCGGCGTCGGCGGCGGGCGCGGGGCGGGTGAGGACGGTCTCGGGCACGGGGGCCTCCGTGGTCGGGCGGCGGTGGGTGGGGTCGGGCTCGGGAAGTCGAACGTGGCCTCTCGCGGCTGGTCTCAGGCGGGGGCCGCAGCGGTCGTCCGCGTCTCGGCGAGCGCCTCGCGGGCCGCCGCGATCGTGGCATCCACGTCCGCCGCGTCGATCCCGTAGTGGGTGACGGCACGGATCGTCCCGTGCGGGTACGGGACCATGAGGACGCCGCGCGCCTCCATGGCGGCGAGGAACGCCGCGCGGTCGCGTGCGACGCGGAAGACGACGAAGTTGGTCGCCGCGCGGTCCGGGTCCAGGCGGCCCGGGGCCGGCTGCGCGATCCCGCCCGGGCTCTCCACCCCGTCGAGGTCCGCGAGCCCCTCGGCGAGGCGGCGGGCGTTCACGTGGTCGTCGGCGAGGCGGGCGATGGTCCCGTCGGGGCCGTCCGAGAGGGCGACGAGGCCGGCGGCGGCGAGGACGCCGACCTGCCGCATCCCGCCGCCGAGGAGCTTGCGCGCGCGACGGGCGCGCCAGATGAAGTCGCGGCTCCCCACCACGACCGAGCCGATCGGGGCACGCGAGGCCCTTGGAGAGGCAGAACGTGACGCTGTCCGCCGGGCCCGCGAGCGTCCTTCGGGTCGGCGCCGAGCGCGACGACCGCGTTCCAGAAGCGGGCCCCGTCCACGTGGAGCGGGACGCCGTGGTCGTGGGCGATCCCCGCGACGGCCGCCGTGTACGCGACGGAGAGCGGCCGGGCGCCGGAGTGCGCGTGCGTGTTCTCGAGGGTGACGAGGCCGGTGATGGGCTCGTGCGGATCCGTCGGGTCGCGGAAGGACTCGGCGATCTCCGCGAGGTCCATCGTGCCGTCCGGGGCGCTGTGCAGGGTGCGGACGCTCGCGCCGACGACCACGGCGTGGCCGGCCGCCTCGTCGCTCACGACGTGGCTCTCGAAGGCGGCGATCGCCTCCTGGCCGCGCCCGAGGTGGGCCATGAGCGAGACGAGGTTGCCCTGGGAGCCGGACGAGACGAAGAGGCCCGCCTCCTTCCCGAGGAGCTCGGCCGCGCGCTCCTCGAGCGCGTTGACCGTGGGGTCGTCGCCGAAGACGTCGTCGCCGAGCTCGGCCTCGGCCATGGCACGGCGCATCGCGGGCGTGGGGTGGGTGACGGTGTCGGAGCGCAGGTCGATCGGTCGCATGGGAGCCCGAGCATAGCGCGGGCGCCGCGCGAGGTGGGCCGCGCGTCTGTGCGCGCGGGGGCCCCGCGCGTGGCGGCCCCGGGGCGCGCGGCCCGTCACGGGGGCCGCGGGCGCGGCGGCCCGGGCCCTACCCCCTGCGGCGCCCGATGACCGTGCGGAGGCCCGCCGGGAGCCTCTCCTCCCCGAACGCGTCCCCCAGGCGCGCCTCCACGCCGTGCGCGGCGAGGAGGCCCGGGACCCGCGCGGTCTCCAGGAGGACGTTCGCGTGCACCTCGTCGTCGCGACGCCACGTGCCGTCGCCCTCCCGGGTGAAGATCGTCATCGTCCGGATGAAGCGCGACGGGGTGGGCGTCGAGCGCCGCGTGACGATCGCCCAGTCGTCCTCGACGACGCCGAACACCGGCTGGCCCGAGAGCGCCTCGGCGTAGTCGCGGTCGCAGAGGTCGATCGCGAGGATCCCGCCGGGCCGGAGCGCGCCGGCGATGGCGACGAGCGCCCGGTCGATCGCGTCCTCGTCGGGCAGGTAGTTGAGCGCATGGCCCACGGAGACGATCGCGTCGGCGGGCGGGATCGGGTCGTCCGGGAGGGTGACGCGGCGGATCTCCTCGGCGTCGGGGACGACCTCGGCGGCGATCTCGAGCATGGCGGGCGACGCGTCGGTCGCGATGACGCGGTGGCCGGCGTCGACGAGGTGACGGGTGAGCAGGCCGCTCCCGCAGCCGAGCTCCACGACCAGCCCGTCCCGTTCGCGGACCGGCCGCAGCAGGTCGATGATCCCGGGCGCGCACCGCTCGGCGTGGTGGCCGAACCCGAGGTGATGGACCCGCGCGAGGTCGCGGCGGTAGTAGGGCGTGGCTTCGGTCATCCGCGGATGCTACGCGCGCGGCCGGCGGTGTGCGACGGGCGGATCGACGCGCCTCGCCCCCTGCCACGGCGCAGGGCCGGCCCACGCCGCGGTCATCCCGGCGGCCTTCGTGCTACACTCCGCCGCGCCGCGCGGACCCGTGGTGTAGCGGCCCAACATGCCAGCCTGTCACGCTGGAGATCGCCGGTTCGAATCCGGTCGGGTCCGCCATCTCGACACCTCCGACGCCCCGCACACCGCGGGGCGTCTTCAATTCAGGCGCCCGGGATCCCCGCGAAGAGGTCGTCCTCGGGGGTCGGCGCGTCGACCGACGAGGCGATCCGGACGAACGCCTCCTGGGCGCCGAGGTCGCGCCAGGCGTCGGGCCCGAGCGCGAAGAGCGGGTTGTCGGTCGAGATCTGCGTCGCGTGGCTCGCGAGCGCCGCGAAGCGCTCCTGGACGAAGTCGGAGACGTCGACGCGCGTCGTGATCGTCGCGGGGTCCACCCACATCCGGGCCTGGTAGGCCTCCCACTGGGCCAGCTGCTCGGGCGTCGCGCCCTCGGGCGGGTCCCAGAAGCTGCGGATCCCCTGCTCCCTGAGCTTCTCCATCATCCGGCCGCGCATCTCGGGGTCCCAGGCCTGCTCGTAGAGCTTCGATGGTGCCCACGGCGCGAGGCCGCCGTCGGCGACCGACGGTCCGGTCCCGCCGTGCTCGGGCGCGATCTGCTCCGGGTACCACGCCGGGTCGCCGGCCCGCTCGAACGCCGGGAGCGTCACCCGGTGGACCTGGATGTGGTCCGGGTGCCCGTACGACCCGAAGTCGTTGTACGTCGTCACGACGTCCGGCCGGTACTGGCGGATGAGCCAGACGAGCCGGCGGGCCGCGTCGTCGATGGGCGCCTGCCAGAAGCACCGCGGGTCGAGGTTGCCGTGGTCGCCCACCATCCCGGAGTCGCGGTAGCCGAGGTTCTCCCACTCGGTCACGCCGAGCGCGGCCATCGCCCCCTCGAGCTCCGCCGCACGCAGCTCGCCGAGCCGGCGGTGGTTCTCCTCGGTGTCGAGCTCCGGGACGACGATCTCGCCGAGCTCGCCACGGGTGCACGTGACGAGGACGACGCGCCTCCCCTCGCGGACGTAGCGGGCCATGACGCCCCCGGTCCCGATGATCTCGTCGTCGGGGTGGGCGTGGACGGTCATGAGGGTGGGACGATGATCGGCAGGGGCGCGCATCTCGGACATGTCGCGCATCGTACGGCCGGGGCGGAAGGGCCGCTGGCGGCGCGCCCCGCGGTTCGGCGGTACCGTGGCCCCATGAGACGGCCCGTCCCCGTCCGCCTCGCGCCCTCGCGCCGATCCGTGATGGCGCGGGCGGCCCTCGCCCTCGCGGTCCCCCTGCTCATGGCATGCACCCCGGCCGGCACCGGCAGAGCGCCGGGCCCGTCGGGCACGCCGATCGTGCCCGCCTCCACGGCCGGCGCCCCTTCCGCACCTGCGTCCGGCTCGCCCGCAGCGGCCGCCGGCGCCTCGGCGTCCCCGGCCGCCGCCTCGGCCGCCCCGTCCGACTCCGCGTCGCCGCGCCGGCCGCCGGACGCGCGTCGGTCTCGCTCGCGAAGGTCGCGGGGGGCTTCACCGCGCCGCTCTTCGCCACGGGCGACGGGAGCGGCTCGGGCCGCCTCTACGTCGTGGAGCAGGGCGGGACGGTCCGCGTCGTGGGGTCGGACGGCACGGTCCTCCCGACGCCCTTCCTCGACATCTCGTCCGAGGTCTCGGCCGGCGGGGAGCGCGGCCTGCTCGGGCTCGCGTTCCACCCGTCGTACGCGTCGAACGGCCTCTTCTACGTCGACTACACCGACCGGGACGGGAACACGGTCGTCGCCGAGATGCGACGTGCCGCGAACGCGCCCGATCGCGCGGACACCGGCACCGAGCGCGTCCTGCTCCGCGTCGAGCAGCCGTACCCCAACCACAACGGCGGGATGCTCGCGTTCGGGCCGGACGGGTACCTGTACGTGGGCCTGGGCGACGGCGGCTCCGGCGGCGACCCGCAGAACCGGGCGCAGGACCTCGGGACGCTCCTGGGGAAGATCCTCCGGATCGACGTGGACGGCCGCGACCCGGGCCTCGGCTATGCGGTCCCGGCCTCGAACCCGTTCGTCGGGAAGGCCGGGGTCCGCCCGGAGATCTGGCTGTCCGGCGTGCGCAATCCGTGGCGCTTCTCGTTCGACGCGAAGACCGGCGACCTGTGGGTGGGCGACGTGGGCCAGTCGACCTGGGAGGAGGTCGACCGAATGACCGCGGCCTCGGGCGGCGGCGCCGGGGCGAACCTGGGCTGGCGCCTGATGGAGGGCCGGGCCTGCTACGACCCGCCCACGGGGTGCAGCACCGACGGCCTCACGCTGCCGGTCGCGGTCTACGGCCACGACGTCGGCTGCGCGATCACGGGCGGCTACGTGTACCGCGGCGACCGATCGCCGGCGATCGACGGCACGTACCTCTTCTCCGACTCGTGCAGCGGACGTATCTGGGGTCTCGACGCCGCCGGGCCCGACGAGCAGCAGCCGGTCCTCCTGGCGGAGACCGGGCGGCCGATCGTCTCGTTCGCGCAGGGAGACGACGGGGCGCTCTACGTCGTGGACATCGCGGACGGGAGCCTCCTCCGGGTCGACGCGACGCGCGGGTAGGCGGCGGGCCGCCCGGCGGCCGCGCGGGGCCCCCCGGGCGGGCTTCCCGGTGATCCCCGGTGCACCCGCGCGGGATCCCCGGTCGAAGGCCTCCGGGCACCCTGCGCATGACCGCCGGCGGACCCATCGCGGCGGTCGGGCGAGCCCGGACCGGCGCGACAGCAGGAGGATCCCGATGCCTGGGATCGCGCGCACCGTTCCCCGCCCTCCCGCCACCCGCCATCGCCTCACCCGCCACTCGCCCATGCAGGAGGGGTGGCGTCCACGCCGCGCGCTCGCGGCCGCGGCGGTCGCCGGGCTCGTGCTCGCGTGGGCGGCGCCCGCAGGCGTCAGGGGCGCGGACACCGCCACCGGGGCCGCATCCGGGGGCGCGGCGCCGGCCGGGGCCACCCCGAAGTCCACGGTGGTGCAGGACCCGTCGTGGCTCGCTGCGAAGGCCGCGCACCGGCTCCGCCTCACGGCCGAGGGGGCGATCCCGGTGGCCGCGGACGCCCCGGTCGTGGCCCTGCCCGTCGCCAGGCGGCTCGCCACCACGGACACGGGCCTCTTCGTCGAGCCGCACGGCACCGGGATCGACGACCGCTCCGTGGCGTACACGGATCGCAACTACTGGAACTTCTGCGCGCCGGGGGCGGCGGCGGTCGCGGTCTACTACTTCGGGTCGGCGCGCGTCATCGGTCGCGCGGCCGCGTACTACGTCGAGCCGATCGGTCCCTACCGGCTGCGCACGTACTGGGCGTCCGCGGACGCGGTGAGCGGGTACGCGACGAAGGGCCGGTCGTACCTCATGTACATGGCCGAGCAGGTCGCCGTGCCCACCTGGATCACGCCCGGACTGGACATCTTCACGTCGTATCCGACGCCGGGGGCGACGAACCCCGACACGCGCGACGCGCTCAACTGGGAGGTCTCGGGGCACGCCGCGGGCTGGGCGAGCTGGTACTACGCGGTGCAGCCCGTCGGCGGCTCGCGCTGGTCGGAGGCGCAGCTCCACGCGGACATCGCCTGGGACATCGGCAACGACGGCCGGGCGGTCGTGGCGGCGGTGAACACGGCGTACCTGCCCAACTGGTCGCGCTCGATCGGGCACTCGATCGCGATCGTCGGCTACGACGACACGGCGAAGACCTACACGTATCTCGACACGTGCGGTCGAGCGTGCAACGGGAGCACGACCAGCAGGAACGGCGGGATCTACACCGTGAGCCAGCACTCCCTGTACCTCGCGATCGCGAGCTGGGGGACCGGCTACGTCTGGTAGGACGGACGGGGCCTGCGGCCCGGCCGGGACGGCGCGCCGCGCCGTCCCGGCCGTGGCGGGCCACGGACCTGGGGAGGTGCCATCGATGGTCCGAGGCGGATGCGGCACGGGAGCCGCGGGAGCGGCCGGCGGTGCGAGGCCACGCGGCGGCAGCGGCCGTGCGACGCGGCGTGCGTGCGGTTCCCTCGGCGTCGGCGTCGCCGCGACGTTCCTCGCGGCGCTCCTCGTCCTGGCTGCCGGCCGGGCGCCGGCTCTCGCGGCAGGTGGCCAGCAGGCCACGTTCGCCGAGACGTTCGCGCGGTCGCGTCTCGTCATCGTGGCCGTCGTGGAGGCCGCGCCGCCCGCGGACGGCGCGTTCCGTCTCGCGGTGGAGACCTCCCTCAAGGGCGATGGGGGCCCGACCCTCACGTTCCCTTCGGATGCGACGTCGCTCGCCCTGAGGCCGGGATCCCGGGTCGTCCTCCTGGCGATGGACCCGGCGACCCTCGACTTCCGCGGGACGGTCGCGCTGACGGTCGGACCGGACGGGGCGATCGATCCGGACGGCCTCACGGGCGTCCCGACGACCGTCGCGGCGCTCATCGCCGCGTACGGGCCCGCCGGCGCCACGGCGGCTCCGACGGCCACCGATGGAGGCGGCCGGGACCCGGGGTTCCCGTGGGGAGCGGTCCTCATCCTCGCGGCGGTCGGGGCCGTGGCGCTGGTCGTCGCGGCAGGGGACCGGCGTCGCGCGTGACGGCGGCGCCGGCGGGGTACCCTCCGGCCATGTGCCGGAGCATCAAGACCCTGCGGCGGGCAGACGCGCCCGCCACCGACGACGAGATCCGCGCCGCCGCCCTGCAGTACGTGCGGAAGGTGAGCGGGTACCGGGCGCCATCGCGGCGCAACGCCGAGGCGTTCGACGCGGCCGTGGAGGAGGTCGCGGCGGCGTCGCGACGCATGCTCGACGCGCTCGCCCAGCGCTAGGCGCGCCCGCTCGGCCCCGTGCCGGGGCCGGGCGCCGGATACCATCGCGGCATGGCTCACGCCGCCCAGGATCGCCCGCGCCCCGCCGGACCGCTCGCGGGAGTGCGGGTCATCGACTGCTCCACCGTGCTCGCCGGCCCCTACTGCACCATGCTGCTCGCCGACCTCGGCGCGGACGTGGTGAAGGTGGAGCCGCCCGAGGGTGACGGAACGCGCGGATGGGGGCCGCCGTGGGTGGCGCCGGGAGCGGACGGGCCGGACGACCCGGGCACGGCCGCGTACTACCTCGCCGCGAACCGGAACAAGCGCAGCATCCGCCTTGACCTCAAGACGCAGGCCGGACGCGGGGTCCTCCGGCGTCTCCTCGCCGACGCCGACGTCGTGGTGGAGAACCACCGCGTGGGCGGGTTCGCGGCGCTCGGCTTCGACGACCCGACGCTGGAGTCGATCAACCCGCGGCTCGTGCACCTCGCGCTCACCGGGTTCGGGCCGACCGGCCCGGAGGCCCGGACGCCCGGGTACGACTTCGTCATCCAGGCGATGGCCGGGGTCATGTCGATCACGGGCGACGCCGACGGCGACGGCGGGCGGCCGATGAAGGTCGGCGTGGCGATCAGCGACCTCACGACCGGGATGCTCGCCGCGGTCGCGATCCTCGCTGCGCTCGAGGGGCGGGGGCGCGAGAGCTCGCCGGCGTACGGACTGGGCCAGCGGATCGACATCAGCCTCTTCGAGGCGACCCTCTCGTGGCTGGCGAACCAGGCCCAGAACGCGCTCGTCACCGGCCGCTCCCCGGGGCGGCGGGGGAACGCGCACCCGAACATCGTCCCGTACGAGACGTTCCGGACGGCGGACGGGGAGATCGCCGTGGCGGTCGGGAGCGAGCGCCAGTGGCCGCGGCTCTGCGCGGCGCTCGGGATGCCGGAGCTCGCGGGCGACGCGCGGTTCGCGACGAACGGCGATCGCGTGCGCGAGCGCGAGGCGCTCATCCCGATCCTCGCGGCCCGCTTCGCGACGGACGGATCTGCCGCCTGGCTCGCCCGGCTCGCGGAGGCGGAGATCCCGTCCGGCCCGATCGCGTCGGTGCTCGAGGCCCTCCACCACCCCCAGGCGGAGGCGCGCGGCGTGCTCGTCGAGCTCGAGCATCCGGTCCTGGGGAACGTCACCCAGGTCGGGCCGCCGTTCTCGCTCTCCGCGACGCCGGCGTCCGTGCGGACCCCGCCCCCGCTGCTCGGCGAGCAGACGGACGAGATCCTCCGGGAAGCCGGGTACGCACCCACCGAGATCGCCCGGCTCCACGCCGAGGGCGTCGTCTGAGCAGGGCCGCGGCCGCCCCGCGCGTCGCGTCGCGTTCCGCCACGTTCGACCTCCTGGCCGCGGCGGCGATCTGGGGCTCGATGTACGTCGTCTCGTCGGCCACGTTCGCCGCGATCCCGCCGGTCACGCTCGGCACCGCGCAGCTGGCGGTCGGTGTCGCCGTCCTCCTGGTGATCGTCCGCGGCAGGCTCGGGATCGTCGCCGGGTCGCTGCCCCGCGTCCTCGCGACCGGGGTGATCTTCGCCGTGACGAACCTCTCCCAGTTCGTCGGCACCAGCCTGACGAGCGGCGCCGAGGCCGCGATCCTCACGACGACGACCCCGGTCTTCGTGCTGCTCTTCGCCGTGACGCTGGAGCGCGAGCGCGTGCACCGCGGCGCGTGGGCGGGCGCCGTCATCGCGCTCGCCGGGGTGGCGGTCCTCGCGTTCCGCGGCGGTGCCGGTGACGCGACGGCGGCGACCATCCTCGGGGTGCCGTCACGCCTCGTCGGCGACGCTCTCCTGCTCTGCACCGCCGGCGCCTGGGCGCTCTTCTCGACGGTCGGGCGGCCCGTCGTGGAGTCCGCCGGCGCGTTCCGCGCGTTCCTCCAGGGCGCGGCCGTCGCGCTCCTCATCACGTTGCCGCTGGTCCCGCTGGAGCTCGCGTTGGCGCCGATCGGCTCGCCGCCCCCGGCGGCGTTCGCGGCGATCGCGTACATCGGGGTGGCCTCGACCGCGATCGGCTGCTCGCTCTGGTACCGCGGGTACGCGTCGGTGCCGCCCACGGTCTCCGCCGCGGCCTTCTTCGCGCAGCCGGTCGTGGGGGCGGTCCTCGGGATCGTCGTCCTCGGCGAGGCGGTGGGATCCGCGTTCATCGCGGGATCCGGCCTCATCGCGGCCGGCACCCTCGTCATCGTCGCGGTGACGGGCCGGGGGATCGAGACCGCCGAGCCCTGACGCCGGGCCCTGACGCCGGGCCCGACGGGGGCGCACCGGAGGCCGAGCCTGCCGGCTACCCCCGGATCGCCTTCTCCTCGGGCGGCCGCACGTGCCGGAACCCTCGGTACATCAACAGGTCGTACACGATCTTGAGCGACCCGGCGATGAAGAACGGGACGGCGGTGTAGGCGACGCTCGCGGCGAGCGGCGCGGCGATGAACGGCGAGACGCCGACCCCGAGGGTCCGCGCGATCCCGGTGATCCCCGCGGCGGCCGACCGCTCGTCCGGCGCGACGACCGCCATCGTGTACGACTGCCGCGTGGGGACGTCCATCTGGCTGATGCTCATCCGGAGGAACCAGAGGGCGACGGCGAGCGGTGCCGTGGGCATGAGCGGGACGAGCATGAGCAGGACGTTGCTCGGGAGGTGCGTGTAGACCATCGTCTCCACGAGCCCGATCCGGTGGGCGAGCCAGGTCGCGGAGAGCGCCGATCCCGCGGCGAGGACGTTGGCGACGAAGAGCACGCCGCCCAGGACGGCCGGCTGGAGCCCCCAGTGGGTGGCGAACCAGTACGAGACGAGGCTCTGGATGACGAACCCGCCGGCGAACGCGTCGAGCGCGAAGAGCGCCGAGAGCCGGGCGACCGTCCCGCGGGACTTGTGGAGGCCGAACCGCGAGACGTGCGTCGGGGCGGGGACCTCGATCGCCGGGGTGAGGAACGCGAAGATCGCCGCCAGGCCCAGGCCGGCGAGCGCATAGGCGACGAGGACCGCCCGGTACGCGTCGATCGTCCCGACGCCCGACCCGAGGAGCGACTGGACGCCGAGGCCCGCGGCGAGGGTCCCGCATGCGGTCGCGAGCGAGCCGGCGACCGTGTACCAGCCGAAGGCCGTCGTGCGGCGCTCGTCGCCCACGACATGCGAGAGCGACGCCTGCTCCACCGCGAGGAACGGTCCGACCTCGTTGCCGCTCGGGCTCAGGACCCCGATCGTCGCGGAGGCGACGATCACCCAGAAGTCGCTCGTCACGGCGAAGACGAGGCCGGCGAGGACCATCAGGAACGCGCCGACGAGCAGCGTCCGCCGCCTGCCGAACCGGTCGGCGCGGGTCGTCAGCAGGAGCGAGATCGCCGCATCCCCCAGCAGGGTCGCGGCGAGGACGAGGCCGACGCGGAACCCGTCGAGCCCGATCTGCGTGAGGTAGAGGACGAGCACGACCGAGAGGCCGCCGTACGCCGCCATCCGGACGATCCGGGCGGCGAAGAGCAGGCGCAGGTCCCGCCCGAAGACGAGCGACGGCGAGAACCGCGGGCGGACCGCCGGAGATGGCATCGGGCCGCCCGGCGCGCTCAGTCCGGTCCCCCTTCGCCCGCCTCGACCTGCGCCCGGCACCAGGCGTACAGGGCGCTGTAGAGCGGCATCTGGAGCGCGAGCGACTCGTCGTCCGGCAGGCCGAGCAGGGCGAACCCGTCGGCGATCGCGAGGAGGCCGCGGGACTCGGGGGTCGCGTCCCGGTCGTCGGAGACGTCCGCCCCGTGGACGATCAGCGCCATGCGGCGCAGGGCCGGATCGTCGAGCCCGTGGTCCGCCACGAGCACCTCGAACGTGCACAGGCCGTCGCGATGCGTGTACCGCGCCCCGGGCGCGTCGAAGGAGATCGCGTCCTCGTTCGCGGCGATCTCCAGCACCTCGTCGGCCGGTGCGAAGAGGATCTCGGCGTCGGGGTCGATGAACGAGGCGATGAGCCAGGGGCAGGCGACGCGGTCGACCTTCGGGTTCTCGCGGGTGACCCAGCGCATGTCGGGGTGCCTCGGGTGCGTCGGCGGACATCGCCGAAGGACGGAGCGCGTGCCGTCAGAGCTCCTGGCGGCGGAAGGAGGCCCAGGCGGCGATCGCGCAGACGACGACGATCGCGACGGAGGCGACGACCGGCTGGACGAGCGCGGCCGGCGTCTTCCCCAGGGCCATGTCGATCGCGGCGGACGAGAGCGCGAGCGGGGTCCAGTCGCCGATCGTCGGGAGCGCCCCGACGATCGCGACGAGGACGAACGCGACGAACCCCACGCCGCCCGCCACGAGCTGCGACCCGGCCACGGTGCTCGCGAGGAACGTGATCGCGGCGAACGCGAGCATCTGGAGCCAGAGGAGCAGGACGACCGCGACGAAACCGGGCGCCGCGAGCGGCTCGAAGAGGATCGCGGTGTAGAACCAGTCGGCCAGGCCCGCGACGACGATCCCCACGAGGAGGGTGATGCCGAGCGCGATGAGCTTGGCCAGCAGGAAGGCGCCACGGCCGGCCGGGAGCGTGAGGATGAACGCGGCGGTCCCCCGCTCCTTCTCGGCCGCGACGGACCCCATCGCGAGCAGGATGGCGACGAGGACCCCGATCTGCCCGACGTTCTTCGCGAGCTGGGCGACGGCATCCGCGGTGGTGGGCGGGGGGAGCTCGATCGTCGCGCCGGGCATCCCCGTCCCCACGGCCTTGAGGATCTCCGGCGTGAACTTCGCGAGGAGCGGCGACATGATCCCGAACGCGAGGAAGACGATCCCGACGATGACGAGCCGGCGCGTGCGCCACTGCTCGAGCATCTCCTTGCGCAGGAGCGTCGCGAAGCCGGTCATGCCCGGCGCCCCGGGTCCACGTCCGGGCTCCACGCCGGGCCGGCCGCCTTCGGCCGCGCGCCGGGGTCGGCCACCTCGTCGGGGTCGATCCGCCGGCCCACGAGGTCGAGGAAGACGTCCTCGAGCGTCGGCCGGACGCGGGCGACGGAGTCGACCGGGACGCCCGCTCCGGCGAGGACCGCGAGGACGCGGAGGCTCGCCGCCTCCGGGTCGGCGACACGGACCGTGACGGTGGGCCCGTCCGTCCTGACGTCGGTCACGCCGTCCGCGGCGTGCAGCGACGTCGCGCCCCTGAGCGAGCCGGCGAGCAGCTCCGCCGCGGCCGCACGCGGGGCGTCGTCCCCGTCCCCGGCGACCTCGATGCGGAAGGTCGGCGGTGCGTAGCGGCCGAGCAGGTCCTCGAGCGGCGACTCCACGACGAGCCGCCCGCGATCGAGGATCGCGACGCGGTCGCAGACCCGCTCCACGTCGGTGAGCACGTGCGTCGAGAGGACGACCGTGGCCGTCCCGCGCAGGCGCTCCACGATCCCGAGGACGTCGCGCCGCCCCTCCGGGTCGAGCGAGCTCACCGGCTCGTCCAGGAAGAGGACCGCGGGCCTGCCGACGACCGCCGCGCCGATCCCGAGGCGCTGCCGCATCCCGCCGGAGTACCCGCCGATGCGGCGGCCCGCCGCGTCCGCGATGCCGACGAGCTCGAGGGCCTCCGCCACTCGCGCCTTCAGCTCCGCGCCGCGGAGGCCGTGGAGGCGCGCGGCCATCTCGATGAGCTCGCGCCCCTTCATCCAGCCGTAGTAGCGCGGCGCCTGGTCCAGGTAGCCGATCCGCCGGCCCAGGTCGCCCGTGTCGGCCGAGCGCCGGATGTCCACGCCGGCGACCGTCGCGTCCCCCGCGGTCGGGTGGGCAAGGCCGAGGAGGAGGCGGAGCGTCGTCGTCTTGCCCGCGCCGTTCGGACCGAGGAGGCCGAAGACCGACCCGGCCGGGACCGTGAGGTCGAGCCCGTCGAGCGCGACGACGTCGCCGAAGCGCTTCGACAGCCCGCGCGCCGCGATGGCCGGCTCGGCGGCCTGGACGCTCATGAGTCCTCGCGCGCCAGGAGGAGGTAGATGATCGCGCCGAAGGTCGAGACGAACAGGATGATGATCGCCCAGACGGGCTTCGGCAGCCATCGCACCACCCGCTCGGGCCGGGTGAGGTCGTACAGGCTGTAGACGATCAGCGCCAGGTCGAGGACCAGGAGCGGAAGGACGAGGAGGAGCAGCGTCTGCGTATCCATCCCGGCGACTGTACCGCTCGCCGGGGGACGCGGCCACGTGCCGGACGCTCCCTCGGGACGGGCCCACGGACCGGTGCGGCACGGGACTCCCGGACCGCCACGCGGCGGCCCGCTGCTAGACTCGGCCCCACGCCACGACACGATCACGGAGGTTCCCCGATGACCGACGACCGCGAGCGCTGGGCGCTCGTCCTCGGCGCCTCGAGCGGGATGGGCGAGGCGACGGCGCTCGCCCTGGCCGGCGCCGGGTACAGCATCGCTGGCGTCCACCTCGACTTCCGCTCCGGGCTCGCCCACGTCGAGGAGATCAAGGCCGCGATCGCCGCCACCGGGCGCGACGCGCTCTTCTTCAACGTCAACGCCGCGGACGACGAGAAGCGGGCGACCGTCCTCGACGCGCTCGCAGAGCGCTTCGCCGCGAGCACGGCGGCCGGGCGAAGGCCGCACCTCCGCGTGATGGTCCACTCGCTGGCCTTCGGATCGCTCCTCCCGTTCCTCACGGACGACCCGAAGACGCGGATCAGCCGGAAGCAGCTCGACATGACGCTCGACGTCATGGCGAACAGCCTCGTCTACTGGACGCAGGACCTCTTCTCGCGCGGCTTCCTCGACGAGACCCGCATCTACGGGCTCACGTCGGAGGGGTCGACGCGGGTCATCCCGTCGTACGGCGCCGTCTCCGCCGCCAAGTCGGCGCTGGAGTCGCACTGCCGCCAGCTCGCGATGGAGCTCGCGCGGACGGGGACCGGGTCGTCCGCGAACGCGATCCGCGCCGGCGTCACCGTGACACCGGCGCTCCTCCGGATCCCGGAGCACGAGATGGTGATCGAGGCGACGAAGAAGCGGAACCCGTCGGGGCGGATGACGACCCCGCAGGACGTCGGCGATGCGATCGTCCGGCTCTCCGAGGACGGGCTGCTCTGGATGACGGGGAACGTCATCAGCGTCGACGGCGGCGAGTTCATCACGGGGTCGTGACCCTGTGAGCGCGCCCGGGGGCGCGGACGGGTCGGCCGGCGCAGCGCGCGCGGGCCGCGTGCCGCGCGTCATCGTCGTGGGGTCGGTGAACGTCGACCTCGTCGTCGCCGTGGACCGCCTGCCGGCGCCGGGGGAGACCGTCACCGGCGGGCGCTTCGACCGCCACCACGGCGGCAAGGGCGGGAACCAGGCCGTCGCGGCCGCGCGGCTCGGGGCACGCGTGGCGTTCATCGGCGCGGTGGGCGACGACGCATTCGGCGCGGAGGCGCGCGCGGCGCTGGTCGCCGACGGCATCGACTGCACCGGCCTCGCGACGCTCCCGGGCGAGTCGACCGGCGTGGCGCTCATCCTCGTGGACTCGCGAGCGGAGAACGAGATCGCCGTCGCCTCGGGCGCGAACGCCGCGCTCGGCCCGGATGCCGTGCGCGAGGCCCTCGCTGCTCTGCGGCCGGGCCCCGGCGACGTGATCCTCGCGGGGACCGAGATCCCGCTGCCCGTCGTCGCCGTCGCGCTCGCTGCCGGCCGCGCGGCCGGCGCGACCACCGTCCTGAACCCGGCGCCCGCGACGGGGATCGGGTCGGCGCTGCTCGCGGCGGCCGACGTCGTCACCCCCAATCGGACCGAGGTCCGCCAGCTCGCGGAGACGCTCGGGACGGAGCGCGGGCGGGCGCGCCTGACGACCGCCGACCCGGAGCGGTGGGCGCGCGACCTCCTCTCGGACGGCCCGGAAGGCCCGGGCGTGGGGCGCGCCGTCATCGTGACGCTCGGCGTCGCCGGCTCCCTCGTCGTCGAGCGCGACCCGCGCGGCCGCGGGACCCCGCTCCTCGCCGCCCCCGCGACCACCGTCGCGGACGGGGACGTGCGCGTGACGGACGTCGTCGCGCACTACGTCGAGGCGGTGGACTCGACCGGCGCCGGGGACACCTTCTCCGGGGCGCTCGCGGTCGCGCTCGCGGAGGGGCGCGTCCTCGCCGACGCGGCGCGGTGGGCGGGCGCGGCGGGTGCGCTCGCGACGACCCGGGCGGGGGCGCGCGAGGGGATGCCGACGCGCGCGGAGCTCGAGGCCTGGCTCGCGGGCGTCTCGGCCGGCTGACGCCCTACGCGACCGTCCGCGGCTGCCGCAGGCGTCCGAGGAGGCCGGTGCGCGGGCCGAGGGCGAGGACGGCGAGGAAGAGGAGCGTCTGGACGACGACGATCGTCGCCCCGCTCGCGACGTCGAGGAAGTAGCTCGCGTAGAGGCCGCCGATCGCGGTCCCGATCCCGATGACCGCGGCGAGCGTCATGAGCCGCCCGAACCGGAATGTCAGCAGCTGCGCGGTCGCCGCGGGCGTCGTGAGCATCGCGACGACCAGGATGATCCCCACGGCCTGGAGGCTGACGACGATGGTCAGCGCGATGATCGCGAGGAAGAGGTAGTCGAGGGCGGTGACGTCCAGGCCGGACGCGCCGGCGCCGAGCGGGTCGAACGTCGCGTAGAGGAGCTGCTTCCAGAGCGCCGCGACGACGAGCAGGACCAGCCCGCCGAGCACGGTGAGGCCCACGAGGTCCATGACGGAGATCCCGAGGATGTCGCCGAAGAGGAAGCCGAACAGGTCGCCGACGTAGGTCGGGATCGCGCTGAACATGAGGACGCCGACGCCGAACATCCCGGCGAACAGGACGCCGATGACGGTGTCCGACCGGAGGCGGGCACGTCGCCCGATCCAGCCGATCGCGAGGGCGGTGAGGACGGCCGCGATCGCCGCCCCGATGTAGAACGGCCCGTGCACGAGGTAGGCGGCGACGACGCCGGGGAACGCCGCGTGGCTGATGGCGTCGCCCATGAACGAGAGGCCGCGAAGGACCATGTAGGAGCCGACGACGGCGCAGACGAGCCCCACGAGCGCGGCGGCGATGAGCGCGCGGACGAAGAACTCGTACCCGAGCGGGGCGAGGAGCGTCTCGATCATCGGTGGCCCCCCGCGTCTCCCTCGTGGAAGTGCTGCTCGCCCCGGGGCGGCTCGTCGTGGTGATGGGCGTCGTCGAGGAGGACCGTGTTCCCGCCGAGCACCAGCAGGTGGCCGCCGTACGTGCGGGCGAGGACGTCCTCGTCGAGGACGAGGCTGGACGGGCCGTGCGCGATGACCGTCCGGTTCACCGCGAGCACCTGCCGGAAGTGCTGCGCGGCGGCCGCGAGGTCGTGGGTCGTCGCGACGACCGTCCGCCCGCGGCCCGCCTCGGCGACGAGGATCGCCATGAGGTCCTCCTGCGTGGTCGGGTCCACGCCGGTCACCGGCTCGTCGAGCAGGTAGAGGTCGGGCTCGGCCGCGAGCGCGCGGGCGAGGAAGACCCGCCGGCGCTGTCCGCCGGAGAGCCGGCCGATCTGCGTCCGCGCGTGGTCGGCCATCCCCACGACGCCGAGCGCGGAGGCGACCGCCTCGCGATCGATCGCGCGCAGCCCCCGGAACGGACCGAGCATCGGGTAGCGGCCCATCGCGACGACGTCGCCGCACGTGACCGGGAAGTCCCAGTCCACCTGCTCCGCCTGCGGGACGTACGCGACGCGACGCGCGTGGACGCGCGGCGGGGCGTCGAGGACGCTGACGGTGCCGCGCCACGGCGCGAGCAGCCCGGCGATGACCTTGAGCAGCGTGCTCTTCCCGCCGCCGTTCGGGCCGAAGACGGCGAGGAGGCTGCCGACGGGGATCGCCGCGCGTGACGTCCTCGAGCGCCACGCGCTCCTCGTAGCCGGCGGAGACGCTGTGGAGCACGACCGCCGAATGGTGCTCGACGTGCGACTGGTCGAGGTCGTGGCGCGCGTCGAACGCGGGGAACGAACGGTCGGCCCCGCGCTCGCCGGCGTGCGGGACCTGGGCGGCGTCCGGCGTCTGGTCGTCGGTCATCGGAGCGCCTCCACCACCTGGTCCGTGTCCCACTCCATCATCCCCACGTACGAGTCGGCCGGGGGGGCGCCGAGCGAGTCGTTGTACAGGGTGGCGACCACCGTCACGCCCGTCTCCGTCGCGATCTGGTCCGCGACCTTCGGGGTGAACTGCGCCTCGGCGAAGATCGCGGTCGCGCCCGCGGCGCGGATGGCATCCACGAGCGCCACCACGTCCGCCGCGCTCGGCTCCTGTCCCGGGACCGGGACGACGACGCCCACGATGTCCAGGCCGTACGCCGCGGCGTAGTACGGGAACGCGTCGTGGAACGACACGATCCGCCGGTGATCCGCCGGCAGGGCGCCGATCCGGTCGCGGATGGACGCGTCGAGGTCGGCGAGCGTCTGCCGGTAGCCGGCCGCAGAGCCGCGGATCGCATCGGCGTCCGCGGGCCGGTAGGCGACGAGCGCGTCGGCGATCCGGTCCACGTACTTCCCGGCGTACGCGACGTTCAGCCAGAGATGGGGGTTCACGACGTCGCCGGGGCTCGCCGGGGCCGGCGCCGCGCCCGAGCCCTCCTTGCCGCTCGCGAGATACGTCACGCCGTCCAGCCCCGTGCCCAGCTCCACGACGACGGCATCGCTGCGCTTCGCCTCGTCGGCCAGGGGCCGGAGCCAGTCGTCGAGCCCGAGGCCGTTCATGAGGATGACGTCGGCGTCGGCGACCTTGCGCAGGTCGGAGGGGCGCGGCGCGAACGTGTGCGGCTCGGCGCCCGCGGGGACCAGGGACGAGACCTCCACGCGGTCGCCGCCCGCGTTGCGGGCGAGGTCCGCGAGGACCGTCGTGGTCGCGAGGACGTGGATCCGGTCGTCCGCCGGGTCGTGCGTCGCGGCCTGGCCGCCGCAGCCGGCGAGCGCGAGGGACGCGAGCAGGACGGCCGCGAGCACGGCGAGCGGGGCACGCACCCGGAGGACCCGATGGCCGTGCCGGCTCACGCGTCGCCCCTGCACGCGGGGCAGAGCCCGAACATCTCGAGGCGGTGGGCATCGATCCGGTACCCGGTGCGCCGTCCGATCCGCTCGACGAGCGCCGCGAGGTCGCCGTCGGCCACCTCGGCGGTCCGCCCGCAGGCGGAGCAGACGACATGGTGGTGGTGGGACGGCTGGCAGCCGACGTACGCGTGCTCGCCGGTGGGAAGGTCGATGCGCTCGATCGCGCCCGCCCGCTCGAGCGCATCGAGCGTGCGGAAGACCGTCGCCCGTCCCACGCGCAGGTCGCGCGCATCCGCCTCCTCCACGACGCGCGCAGCGGTGAACGGGCCGTCGAGCCCGGCGACGATCGACGCGAGGGCCCGGCGCGGCGCGGTCTGGCGGTAGCCGGCCGCGCCAAGGGCGCGCACGAGTGTGGTCTGGTCCGTCGCGTGGCTCGTCACGGTCAAGATGATACACAGTCTCAACAAGGTCCGGGGCATGGGCCCTCCACGGCGCGTTCGCACGTGTCCGGGTACCCTGTGGGCCGCGGTGCGCCCGGGCGACGGTCGATGGCGGCCGCTCACGAGGAGACCTTCCGGCGATGACCAACAAGTCGAGCAACCAGGGCTCGGGCGGGACGCGGCGCGATCGCCGCGAGGCGGCCCGGCGCGACGCGCGGCTGAAGGCCGCAGCGACCAGCCAGCCGGAGCCGTTCTGGAAGTCGCCGATCTTCCTCATGACCGTCGGCGCCCTCGCCGTCGCGGCCGTGATCATCGCGTTCGTCGTCATGTCGAACAACAAGGCCGGCGGCGGCAGCGGGGCGACGATCGTCGCGCCGCTCGCGTACACGCCCACCGCCGGCGCGAACGCGAACAAGATCGGCCCGGACAACGCTCCCGTGAAGGTCGACGTCTGGTCCGACTTCCAGTGCCCGGCCTGCGACTCCTTCGCGAAGTCGACGTTCATCGACCTCGTGAAGAAGTACGGCACCTCGGGGAACGTGCAGTTCGCCGACCACGCGATCTGGTTCATCGGCGCCGGCCAGAACGAGGATTCGCTCAACGCCGGAGCGGCCGCGGAGTGCGCGGGCGAGCAGAACCTGTACTGGCCCTACCACGACTACCTCTTCGCCAACCAGGGCAAGGAGAACGGCGGCTGGCCGACCCGGACGCTCCTCGACGGCATCGCCGCCAAGGTCGGCGCCGACGCGACGAAGTTCGCGGCCTGCTACGACGGTGGCGCCCAGCACACGACGATCAAGGACAACACCGCGCTCGCCGAGAAGGTGCCGGTCAAGGGGACGCCCACGATCCAGATCAACGGCGTGGCGTACGAGTCGCAGTACGTCCCCACCGCCGACCAGCTCTCCGTCGAGATCGACAAGGCCATCGCGGCCGCCGGTGGCGCCTCGCCGTCGGCGTCCGCCGCCCCGTCCCCGTCGGGCTCGACCGCTCCGTAGCCGTCGAGGGATCGAGTGGCGCGCGCATCGAAGAGGACCCGGACCGCGGCGGCCGCGCATGAGGCCGTCGCGGCCGATCCCGCCGCCCCCGAGGCGATCGTCGAGTCCGACCCGGCCGCGACCCGTGGCCGGTACGCGGCGATCCTCGCCGGGATCGCCCTCGCCGGCGCGGCGATCGCCGCGTACCTGACCTGGGTCAAGCTCACCGGCGGGGTGCCCGCCTGCGGCCCCCTCGCGGGGTGCGAGACGGTCCAGACGAGCGAGTACAGCACGATCATGGGGATCCCCGTGAGCGTCCTGGGCCTCGCCTACCAGCTCACGATCCTCGCGCTCGTCGTCACCTGGTGGCGGACCGGGGACCGGCGGGCGCTCATGGCGACGTACGCACTCGGGCTCGTCGGGGTGGCGTTCGCCGCGTACCTCGTCTACCTGCAGCTCTTCGTCATCGGCGCCGTCTGCACGTGGTGCGCGGCGTTCGACACGCTCGTGGTCGCCGGCTTCATCGCCGCCGTGGTCACGTACGTGCGGACCGCCGAGCGCTGACCGCGGCCGCGCGAACGGCCACGGCGCTCACCAGGTCGGCGCCCACCCGGCGACGGATCGGATCGCCGCGCGCAGCTCGTCCGTCCCCACGATCCCCGCGAACTTCCCGCGGATCACGCCGTCGCCGTCCACGACGAAGACCCACGGCGCGCTCGTCACGCCCCACGCCGCCGTCCACGGGGCCGGGCGCAGTGGCCCGCCGATCGGGTCGGCGACGAGGCCCGACCCGTTCCAGCGCGTCGCCCACGCCTCGGCGTGGATGAACGAGACCGAGGGGAACTCGTCCGCGAGGTGGTGGACGATCCCGAGCGCCCCGCCGCACGCGGGCGAGGGGCGGAACGCGTACGAGTCGAGCACGAGCACGAACGGTCGAGCCTCGGCGATCGCCCGGCGTGCGGAGAGCCAGTAGAGGCGCCGGTCGGGGACGGGGTCGGTCGTCACGCGCGCCAGGTCACCGCCGGCCCCAGCGAACGTCGGCGTGTCCACGCGGGGCGCCGGCGCGCCGATCGCCGGGGTCGCCCCCGGGTCGCGGACGTGCGCCACGACCGTCGTCAGGTGGGGTATCCCGAACGCCGTCGCCTCCACCGCGATCGTCACGTCGCCCGGAGCGGGGAGTGCCACATCCGCCGCGTACAGGCCGCGGCCTCCGGCGGCCTCCCGCTCGAAGGCGGTCGGCTGCCAGGCGCCGGAGTTCCCGACGGCGATGCGGACCGCCACGTCCGGCCCACCGGCGGGGGCGTTGGCCGCGTCCTCCAGCGCGAGGAGGATGCGGTCGGGGCCGGGCCACAGCGACCGCGAGACGAGGATCGCCTGGACGTCGACCGGTCCCTGGGTGGCGGGGCCGGAGGCAGGAACGGAGACCGGTGCGGCGGGCGGGGCGGCGTCCCCGGCGCTCCCGGCGGCCGTCCCCGCGGCATCCCCGGCGCCGACGCTCCCGGTGCTCGCGGCGCTCCCGGTGCTCGCGGCGCCGGCGTCGCCCCGCGCGACGCAGCCCGCGGTGGCGAGGATGGCGCTCGCGCCCAGCGCCACGACCAGGGCCGCATGCCGGGCCGCGTGCCGCCGGCTCATCCGCCGGATCCCGCGAGAGCCGCTGCGATGGTCGCCGCGTCGGTCCCGAACGGGAACCGGTACGCGAGGCGTCCTGCGGCGTCCACGAGGAAGACGTCGGCCGTGTGCGCCATCGCGTACCCGCTCGCCGACCCGGTGTCCACGCGCTCGTACTCGACGCCATAGCCGTCCGCTGCCGCACGGATCGCGGTGGACGTGCCAGTGAGCCCCGTGAACCCGTCCGGCAGGTACGAGAGGTACGCGTGGAGGATGGGCGCGGAGTCCCGCTCCGGGTCGACGGTGACGAAGACGACATGGACGGGGGCCGGGGCGCTGCGGAGCACCTTCGCGAGGACGCCCGTGGTCGCCGGGCACACGTCCGGGCAGTGCGTGTAGCCGAAGTAGACGAGGACGGGCGCGCCCCGGAGCGACGTGAGGTCGAACGGGGCCCCGGCGTCCGTCGTGAGCGCGAGCGCGCCGGCCGGCGGGGTCCCTGGAACGGCGTACGCCGCGGGATCGACCGCGGGGGCCGGCGACGCCGATGAGGCTGCGGAGGGGTCGGGCGCGGCCGATGAAGTCGCCGCCCCCGCGGGGCGCGGGGACGCTGCGGGGGCGGCGAGGGGTGCGGCCGGCGCCCCCGCGGAGGCGGGAGCGGCGGCCGCCGCCATCCCGGGCGTCCCGGCCGGCTGGGGGCCGCCGGCGGAGACGCATCCTGCGACCGCGAACGCCACGAGCGCGGCGAGCGCGAGCCCGGGGACCGGGACGGAGCGAAGGCTCATGTCACTGCTTCGGGTACTTCGGCTCGCCGTCCCCTGCCTTGAAGAGGCCGAGCGCGCCGCGGCCGACGAAGTTGAACGCGTGGGTGACGATCGGGTAGAGGCCGTCGTCGGCCATCGAGAACTCGACGATGGCGCCCTGGGCGGGCGAGAGGTCGACCGCCTGGCTCCCCCACCCGCCGGCGTTGTCGGGCGAGAGCTCGATGCCCTCCTTGATCACCCGGCTGAAGATCGTGCCGACGATGTGGAACGAGCTGTCCTCATTGGGGCCGGCGTCGAGGAGGAAGACGCGGATCTTCTCCCCGGTCGGGATCTCGATCGGGCCGTCCTTGTACTGGTTCGCGACGCCGTTGAAGACGACGAAGTCGGGGGCGGGAGCGGCGGCGGCGGCCTTCGTGAGGCTGACCGGCTGGCCCTGCTCGCCGAGGTACCACTCGCTCTGGACGAGGAAGAACTCCTTCGCGACGGGGTCCAGGCCGCCCTTCGGCTCCACGATCATCATCCCGTACATGCCGTTCGCGATGTGGTGGAGCGCGGGCGCGGTCCCGCAGTGGTACATCCAGACGCCCGCGTACTTCGCGCGGAACTCGTAGATCTTCTCCTCGCCGGGGTTGATCGACGTCATCGGGCCGTTCCACGCGACGAGCGACGAGTGGAAGTCCACCGAGTGCGGCAGCTTGTTCGTGATCGGGTTCTTCAGGTGGATCCGGACGAGGTCGCCGAGGTGGACGCGGATGACCGGCCCGGGGACGGTCCCGCCGAAGGTCCACACCGCCACGACGAAGCCGGTCGCGACGGTCATCGTCTTCTCCTGGATGACGAGGTCCACGTCGTGGACGGCGCCGTCGAGGACGGCGGGCGCCGCCGGGTCGTGGCGGACCGGGGCGGGGGCGTTCGGGTCGGGCTGGACGTCGAGGGCGGGCGCGGGGCCGCCGTGGCTGTCCGCGCTCGCGGTCCCCGCGGACCCCTTCACCGTGACGGCGCCCTTCATGCCCGCGTCGGCATGGCCGGGGATCGAGCAGAGGAACGTGATGCCCTCGGCGGGGATGTTCACGGTCCCCTTCGCCGTCTGGCCGGCGTCGGCGGAGATCGTCGTCCCGTCCGGGAACGTGATGTTGTGGATGATCGTCCCGGTGTTCTTCAGGACGAACTCGTACGTCCCGGCCGTGTCCACGGTGAGGTTCGTCGGCTGGAAGCCGAGGTCCACCGCGGTGATCTCGAGCGAGCCGAGGACGGTGCCCGGACGCGGCCGCGGGAGCCGCCGGAGCGGCCGAGGCGGCGGCAGCAGGTGCCGGGGACACGGCCGCGGGCGCCGCGACCGGCGCCGCGGTCGGCGCGGCCGCCCCGCCCTGGGCGGCGGGCACGCCGGCCGTGGCGGGGGACATCGACGGGACGGGCGGGAAGGTCCACTGGCGGCCGGCGCTCGCCGGCGTGCACGCGGCGACGACGAGCGCGACCGCGATGATGCCGAGGGCCCGGCGTCGGTATCCCTTCATGACTGCTCCCCTTCCGGGCCGGTCGGCCCACTCGTGGCGCCCGACGCCCGGTGCGCCGCGGCAAGGTCGGCCAGGCTCGTGCCGGCCAGGACATGGAGGAAGGCGGCCTGCGCCGCCTCCCAGGTCGTGTGGAGCGCGCACGGCGCGGACGCGTCGCACGCGCGGTCGTCGAGCTCGCAGCGGCTCGTCCGGGACGGGCCCTCCACCGCCTCGATCACGTCGAGGACGGGGAGGAGGAGCGGGGGGCGGGCCAGCCGATAGCCGCCGTTCGAGCCCGACGCCGTCTCCACGATCCCGGCGCGCGTGAGGTCGCCGAGGACCTGCGGGATGAAGCTCCGGGGGATCCGCATCCGCTCCGCGATGCGCGGCGCCGCGAGGTACGCGCGACCGGGGGCCTCGAGCGCGAGCGCGATCGAGGCACGCACCGCGTAGTCGCTCCGTCGCGTCAGCTGCAGCCGCATCGTCCTGGAGCCCTCGCTCCTCGTCCGGACCGACCGGTCCGGCTCATCGGCAAACTATTACTTACTTAGTTAGTATTGTCAATCCCCACGGACGCGGCGCGCCGCGACGAGGCACGATGGGCGGGTGGATGCGACGGATCGGATGACGGAGGCGGGCCGGGCGGACGGACCCGGAGGGCTGCGGCCGGCGCCGCCGGTGGTGGACCGACGTGGCGACCGCGCCATCGCGGCCGGCGGGATCGTCGCGGCCGGCGTGCTCCTGGTCGCCGGGGTCCTCGCCACGCTGCTCCCGCCCGAGGCGCGGCGCGGGATCTGGCTCCCCGTGCACCTGGGGATCGCGGCGGCGTCGAGCGTCGCGATCGCGGCGATGCTCCCCTTCTTCACCGCCACGCTCGCCGTGGCGCCGCCGGTCCGGGCGTCCACGCGGACGATCGGCGTCACGCTGACCCTCGTCGGGATCCTCGCGGTCGCGGTCGGGATCGCGTGGGGCCCGTCGGGGCTCGCGGTCGCGGGCGGGCTCACGTACATCGCCGGGATCGCCGTCGTCGCCTACGCGGCGCTGCGACCCCTCGCCCGATCCACCGCCCCACGCCGGGTCGTGCTGGGGATCGGCGCGGCCGCGGCCCTGGCGGACGTGGCGTGCGGGGCGCTCCTCGGGACCCTCTACGCCGCCGGCGCGACGGCGGTCCTCGCGGACTGGGGCCTCCTGAAGCCGGCGCACGCGTGGCTGAACGTCGTCGGGTTCGTCGGGATCACCATCGTGACGACCCTCGTCCACCTCTGGCCCACGGTCATCGGGACGCGGATCGACCCGGGACGGAGCGGCGCGGGGACGGGGTTCGGATGGGTGGTGGGACCGCCGATCGTCGCGGCCGGGTTCGTCCTCGGGTCCGACTTCGTCGCCCGGACCGGCGCGGTCGTCGCGCTCTCCGGGGCGGTCTCGCTCGCGGCGTACGGGGTCGCGCGCTGGCGCGTCCGTGGACGGTGGACGATCGACCTGGGGTGGCACCGGACGGCGATCGGGCACCTCGCCGCGGGGATGGCGTGGGGCGTCGCCGGCGCCACGGCCGCCTCCGTGCTCGTGCTCGTGCGTGGCGCGGCGCCCGACGCCTGGTCGCCGGTCGTCCTGGTCGCGCTCGGGATCGGCTGGGTCGCGCAGACACTGGTCGGCGCGTGGACCCATCTCATCCCCACGGTGGGGCCCGGCGACCCCGCGCTGCACGCCGCGCAGCGGGCGGTGCTGGGCCGCGGCTGGGCGGTCCGGCTCGTCGCGTGGCAGGTCGGGACCCTGCTCATCGCCGCGGGCGCGGTGGCGGGCGCGGACGCGCTCCTCGGGGCCGGCGGGCTCGTGGCCGGCGCGACCGCCGTCGCGTCGGTCGGCCTCCTCGTGTCGGCGGTCAGGCTTCGCTAGCGGCCGACATGCGTCGCCGGGCGATCGTCGCGAGGTCCGCCGACGAGAGCTGGCCGAGCATCGCGTCCTGCGCGCCGAAGAACGGCTCGTGGACGGCGCATGTGATCCCGTCATGGCCGCAGGGGCCGCCGCGGAGGATGCACGTCCGCCGCCGGCTGTCGCCCTCCACCGCCTCGACGACGTCGAGGAGCGTGATCGTCTCGACCGGACGCGAGAGCCGGTAGCCGCCGGCGCGGCCCGGCGACGACGCGACGAGCCCGGCGCGGGCGAGGTCGCCCATCACCTGCGGGAGGAACCGGACGGGGATGTCCATCGCGTCGGCGATGCGTCGGACCGACAGGAGCGCCTCGGGCGGGGCCTCCGCCAGGGCGACCATCGCGCGGATCGCATAGTCGCCGCGCTTCGTGAGCTCGAGTCGCATGCGGGGAGTATGCGGGACGGGCGGGCCGGCTCGGCGGGGCCGGGGCGGCGGGCGGGGCCGGGGCAGCGGGCGGGGCCGGGGCAGCGGGCGTTTCCGTCATTCAGTCACCACCGGGATCCGCGGCGTGTGCGGGGATCACCGGGCGAAGCGCGACCGAAGTGGTCGCGGTGGCGGCCGCCCTCGGCGAGCGGATCGTCTCCGTCGACCCGGTCTGACCGAAGGATCATCGAGGCCTCGTCGGTCGCGACCGCCCGCGACTCCCGTGGCGACTGGGTGACGGACGCCCGAGGCGACGACGCCCGAGGCGCGGACGTCGCCGCCTCCTTGCCCGGGATCCCGGACGCCCGCGGCCGTCAGGGCGCGGCCGAAGCCCCCGGGGCGGCCGCCGCCTCTGCGTACCCGGTCAGCTCCACGTACGCCTCGCCCGTCACGGGCCGGCCGTCGCGGGTCCCGGTGACGTCCTGCGACCCCTCCCAGTAGACGACCCCGGTGGTCATCCGCGTGTCCAGCTCCTGGCCGGGGACGGTCGGGGTGAGCGTGAGGTCGAGCCGCTCCCCGGGCACCGTCACCCGCCATCCCGCGGGGTAGGTGGCGCCCGTCGTCGGGCTGGTCCACGTCGCCGTCGCGTCGATCGTCAGCGCCTCGGCAGGGAGGTGCGTGACGGTCCCGTCCGCCGCGATGAGCGTGCCGTACGCGAAGGGGTAGGTGCCGTCCGCCGCCTTCACGCGGTTGACCATCAGGTCGGTCCCGTCGGCGAGCTCGATGGCGAACCAGTCCCAGCCGCCTCCGCCCACCGCGATGAAGTCGCCCCACTGGTGGTCGAACCACGCGGCGCCCTCCACGGTGTACGTCGTCCCGTCGAGCGTCAGCGAGCCGGCCGCGTCCATCCGCGTCCGCGAGTAGTAGTACGAGCCGCCGGCCGGGCCGAAGTCCGCGTACCCGTCGACGTCGTGCAGCACCGCGGGCTTCGTGGCGGTCATCGAGAGGTCCAGCCCCATCCCGCCGGGGGTCCCGGCGGCCTCCGCCTCGGCGGGGGAGAGGCTGAACGCGATCGCGTCGTGGCCGCCGCCGCCCTGCATCGTCCAGGGCGGGTTCGCGAACGTGGACGGGACCGTGGGGTCCAGGCCGCGGATGGCCAGGTCGAAGCCGGTCGGCATGCCGTCCGGCCCGCGCGGGCTCCGGTCCACCTGCGGGCCGACCTCGCTGCGCTGCGCGTAGTGGAAGGTCTTCCCGGTCTCGTCGGTGATCGCGACGTGGCTCGCCCAGCTGACGGGGAAGTCGCCGCGCTCGGCGCGGAAGATGACGTCCTCGAAGCCGAACCGGCGGCCGTCCGCCGTCCGGAGATGGCCCGTGTAGTACCACCACTCCGTCAGGCGAGAGTGGGGGCCGTCGTCCCGCGGGAGGACCACCGGCTGCGGATCGGGCGGCGGCGTCGGCGGGGCCGGCGTCGCGGCGGGCAGCGGAGGGCGCGGCGCGGGGGCGTTCGCGAGGATCGGCCCCGAGCACGCCGCGAGGACGGCCGTCAGCGCGAGGAGCACGGCGGCGGCGCCATCCGGCGCCGCGGACGGAGGCCGCCCTCGTCGCGGGCGCGCGGACGTAGGCCGGCCCGATCGCGGGCGCGCGAGCGCTGCGTCGGCCCGCTCATCGGACGAGTGCCTCCATCTCCGCCTCGGAGCGCGGGAGCCGGTTGGCCATGACGCGCTCGAGCCACGCGGGCATCCACCAGTTCCACTTCCCGAGCAGGCGCATCGTCGCGGGGACCAGGAGGGCGCGGACGATCGTCGCGTCGATCGCGACGGCGAGCGCCACCCCGAGCCCGAGCGCCTTGATGAGCACGATGTCCGCGGTCACGAAGCTGCCGGCGACCACGACCACGATGATCGCCGCGCTCGTCACGATCCGGCCGCTCCGCTCGAGGCCGATCGCCACCGCCTCGCGGTTGTCGCCCGTCCGGTCGTACGCCTCCTTCATCCGCGAGAGGAGGAAGACCTCGTAGTCCATCGAGAGCCCGAACAGGACGCAGAAGAGGATCACCGGGAGGGTCGTCTCCACGAACCCGAGGGGCTGGAAGCCGAGCGGGCCCGACAGGTTCCCGTCCTGGAAGACCCAGACGAGCGCACCGAACGCCGCCGTGATCGACAGCGTGTTCATGACGATCGCCTTGATCGGGAGGACGACCGACCGGAGGAGGAGGAACAGCACGAGGAAGGTGGTGAGGAAGATGAACAGGGCGGTGCGGGGGAAGTCGGCGGCGACGCGGCCCACCACGTCGCCCACGTCGGCGGCCCCGCCGGCGACCCCCACCGTGAGGCCGGCGGGCGGCGCGAGCGGGCCGGTGGGGTCACGGAGGTCGGCGACGAGCGCCTTCGCCTCGTCGCGGTTGGGGCCGTACGGCGTGTACAGCGTCATCGCGGTGAGGTCGCCCTTCGTCGTGGTGGTCAGGTAGGTCCCCGCGAAGCGGTCCGGGGGACCGGACGGTGACGCGTACAGCAGCTGGTACGCCTCGAGCGAGATGCGCGGGTCCACGTCCACGATGCTCTCGACGCGCGAGACGCGCGGGTCGGCGGCGAGCTTCCGCGAGTAGGCGTAGAGGAGCGCGACGTTCGCCGGGTCGGTCGCGGGGCCCTGTGTCCGGACGGCGAGGCTGACGGGCGCGAAGTCCCCCTCGCCGAACTGCTGCTGGAGCCGGTCGAATGCCGCGCGGGACGGGACGGACGGCGGGAGGATCGACGCGTCCGGGGCGTTGAAGCGGACGTGGAGGAAGGGCAGGCCCAGCGCGAGGAGGATCGCGAGTGTCGGGATCAGGACCGCGACCGGGTGGGCCATGACGCGGCGCGCGAGACGGGCCCACGCGCCGTCGGCGGACGCGACGGGGCGGACCCTCCGGATCCGCAGCGAGTCGAGCCGCGTGCCCAGGATCGCGAGGATCGCCGGGAGCAGCGTGAGGGCGGAGAGGACCGCGATCCCGACGACGAGCGCACCGGCGATCCCCACCGACCGGAGGACCATGAACTCGAAGAGGATCAGCCCGAGGAGGCCGAGCAGCACCGTGACCCCGCTGAAGAAGACGGCCCGGCCGGCGGTCGCGACGGTGATGCGGATCGCGGCCTCCACGTCCTCGCGGGTGGGCTCGCGCGCGGCGGCCGTGGCCGTGGCGCCGTGCCACGGCCCCGGCCGTGCCGGGATCGCGGCCGTGCCGGGGTCCGCCGCCGCGACGCCCGCGCCGGTCCGCAGCGCGAGCTCCTCGCGGAAGCGGCTGGTCATGAGCAGCGAGTAGTCCACCCCGAGGCCCAGGCCCAGCAGCGTCGCGAGGTTGAGGACGAAGACGCTCATCGGCATGACGCTCGCGAGGAGGAAGACGATCGCGAGGCTCACCGCGACGGCCGCCCCGCCGACCACGAGCGGGACCCCCGCGGCGACCACCGAGCCGAACACGAGGAGGAGGGCGAGCGCCGCGAGCGGGAGGCTGACGAGCTCGCTCCGGCGGAGGTCCGCCTCCGAGACGTGCTGGATGTCGCCGTAGAAGGCCGGACCGCCGGCGAGCGCGACGGTGAGGCCGGGCTGCTGCGCGATCGCCGCCTCGATCCCCGGCAGGGCGGCCGGGGAGTCGTCCGGCGGGAGGTCGAGGAGCACCACGTCGTACGCGGTGCGGCCATCCGCCGAGACCTGGCGCGGCGCGTACAGGTGCGAGACGACGCGGACGACGTGCGGCGCGGACGCGACCTTCTGCGCGGCGCGGTACGCGGCGAGCTCGAACTCGGGCGTGCCGGCGGTCAGCGTCGCCGAGTCGTACACGATGACCAGCGCCGACGGCGGCAGGCCCAGCTCGTCCACGAGCAGCGCGCGGGCCTTCGCCGACGGGAGGTCGGCGAGCGAGAAGCCGCCGGCGCGGAGGACCGACGGCGCCTGCGGCGCGAGGGGGAGCGCGAGGAGGACGAGGACCGCCCACGCGCCGAGCACCCACCAGCGGCGGCGCGCGGCGAACAGGCCCAGACGTTCGAAGAGGGTCACACGCATCCAATCGTGCGAGCGTGGCGGCGCGGATGGTGGCCCGGACGGATGCGCCGTCCCGGCCACCGGGGCTTCGAGCGCCCGTTCCGCTCTGCTACGATACCCGTCCGGCCGTTCAGACCCGGTCCGTGGAGGAGTTCGCGGTGACGCTGTTCGTCCTGCCGTTCCAGCACCCTGTCGAGTTCTGGCTCGCCGTCGCGATGGTGACGGTGATCCTCGGCATCGTGTTCGCAGCTGCGAAGTCCCCCGAGCGCCGCGGCATCCGGTGGGTGAAGTCGATCACGAGCCCGAACGCCAAGGTGCTGTTCGCGGTCCTGTTCGTCGCCTGGGCCGTCATCCTCGCCGGGCTCCTGCAGGTGGTGCCGCACGAGGGCGCCAACTCGCCGTACGGCGGGATCGCGCTCATCGGCCTGTTCACGGGCTTCTTCATCACGATGGGACTCATCTGGTCCGTCGTCGGCGAGTAGCCGCGGGCGCCTGACGGGCGCCGCTCTCCGTCGTCTCCCTCCCGGGTCCGCGCCTGCGCTCGCCCCGGCGCGCGCCGCGAGCCGGCGCTAGCTCTCGATCGCCGGTGCGTAGTCGCTGCGTTCCATCCCGAATGTCCACGCGACGGCTCCGCCGCACGTCCGCACGTGCGGTGGCACGCGCAGGAGGTGATGGCTCCGCGAGCCGTCCGGCGCAGGGGTGCTGTTCACCACCTCGACCATGACGACGGGGGCGTCGCTCCGGCGCTCCGCTCGCCAGAGTCGACGCATCCGGCCGGCTGCGTCGAGGTCGGTGTCGATCACCGTGCCGGCCTCGGTGACGAAGCGCGCCTCCCCGAAGGCCGCGAGGGCTCCCCTGGCGATCCACCGGTCGGGCTCCGCCGCGATGAGCTCGGCGGAGGACGCGACCGCCTCCGCATAGCGGGCGGGTCCCATGCGCGCGACGACCGCAGCGCGGAGCTCCGCGGGCTCGAGCTGCGCGACGGTCCGCGGGTCCATCGTGGAGGCCGCGTCGAGGAGACGGACCTCCCGGTCGGTGGCCACCCGGCCCGATGGCATGAAGAGCCACATGTCGTCGGCATACCGGTACGCCGCCTGCGCGGGGACATCGGGTCGGACGGGGCTCGAGCCGACACGCTCGACGGGTCGCTCGCAGAGCACGATCGCATCGGCGGTGCACCACCAGCCGGCGGTGTCTTCCATCAGCGTGATGAGCGCGGCGTCGGACGCCGTCAGAGGACGGACACCGGCGCCCGCGGCGTACCCCCCTGCGGCGAGGCGACGGGCCTCGGATCGGACCTCCGGGTAGAGCGCGAGCGACCGGTCGGGAGCGACCGGAAGACGCTCGCCGACGACCCCGGCCCCAGACGGATCCCAGAGGACGCTGTCGTCGACCAACTGCTCGAACCGCTGGAACCGGAGCATCCGCCACGCATCGGCGACGGTGTAGGCGATCGCGCCCGCATCTCCCTGCCAGGGTGGAGCCGGCGCCGCGACGTCTGTCCCGACCAGCACGGCCGGGGGCCGCGTCCCGTACGCCACGCCCGTCGCATCGAGCAGCGCGGCTGCCTCGCGGGGCGAGCGCGCCCACAGGCAGCGAGGAGCGGCGAGCCCGGCCGCCGCGTACAGATCGGCTGCCGCACGTTCGGCCGACTCGTGCGTGGCGGGCTCGATGGAGGCGCGCGTGCGCCGCATCCGCGCGACCCACGCCTGAGCCGACGTCACCAGGTCCCGCTCCTCCTCGGCGATCGACCGGGCGGACGGATCCGCGCGCGCGACGCGGGCCTCGCCGCGGCGGAGGAGTGCGGTGAACCCCTTGAGGGCGACGACGATCGCGATCGGGCCTGCGATGACCGGCGTGATCGGGCTCGAGATGAGTGGCGGGAGGGACCATGCCCATGCGAGCACCTGGCCCGCGAGGGACGATGCCCATGCGAGCACCTGGCCCGGGAGGGCGACGAGCGGCGGGAGGCCCCACAGCACGACGCCGACGCCCAGAAGCATGAGGAGGGCGACCGGCGCGAAGATCACGGCGATGGCCGCATCCGCGAGCGGGTCCTCGGAGCGGTCGCCGGCCGCCTCGGTGTCGGGCGCGGCGGTCGCGCCCGCTTCCCCCTCCGGAAGGACCCAGATGCAGAACGACACCAATGGGGTCGCGAGGAGGAAGAGCACGACGAGGGGTACCCAGGCTTCGGGGCGGCCGCCGACGATGTCGAGCGCGAGACGCCCGGAGACGCCGGCGAACCCGAGGAGGGCTCCGGCGAGAGGCCAGGCGGCGCGCCGGCCGAGCTCCTCGGCACGTCGTCTCACGCCGCGGCTGCGCGCGGTGGCGCGCTCATAGAGCGGCCGGCGAAGCGATACGGTCGCGGAGGGGGTCGAGCCCAGCCACTCGGACCCCCACGCCGAAGCTGGCTCGGCGGCCGCCGTCGCCTGAGCTGGGCGTGCCGCCGCAGCCGCCGCCTGCCCCACTCCGACCCCCAGGCCGAGGCCGTCGCAGTCTCCACGGCCGGAGCCAGCGGCGGCGGGACTGACGGCGCCTGCGCGAGCCTGTGCTCGACCGCGTCGCTACGGGCGATCGTCTGCTGCCGGCCGAAGAAGACCCCGCTGCCCGTGGCCCGTGCGAGTGCCGCGTCGCAGACGGCGCTCATGACGAAACAGACACCCCAGACGCGCACGACGTCGAACGGGTCCAGGTGGAAGGGTTCCTTCTCGGGTCGGAGGATCGCGTCGCACGTGATGAGCAGGAACCAGCTCGCAAGCAGGATCGCCGTCGCCAGGACGGCATGGCCTGCGAGCGGCGAGACGAGCCGACGTGCGCGGCCGCCCAGGGTCGTCACCGTGCCGTCCCCGGGGAGCCGTGCATCGTCGCGCGCTCCGGCAGGTGAGCCGTCGGCGGTGATCCCGTCAGTCGCCGGCGTACCGCCAGCGCTCCTCCTCGTCGTCCGCCTGCGCGTCGTCCCAGATGCGTTGCTGGACGACGCGGTACGTTCCCGCCGGGATCCGGATCGCGGCGTGCTCTTCGTGGGCAAGGTCCACGTCGGCCATCAGGCGCAGGAAGCGCTCGTTCTCGGAGACCGACAGCAGGGTGGCTTCGACCTCGGGAGCGTCGATCGCGTGGGCGTGACCCGTCACCTCGCCATACGCGAGGACGATCCGGCCGGCGTCCCGCGGGACGAGTCGTGCGTGCGGCGGGATCGCGTCCACCGCCACGACGAGGACGTCCCCCTGGCGGTATGAGACCGGCATCGCGGCCACGGTCGTCTCCTCCCCGCGGGAGCCACCCCCCGGACGCCCGTCGTCCCGATCCGCGCCCCCGCGACCAGCACGAGTCTCCTGCAGACGACGGAGGGCCGATATGGCGAGAACGTCCCCTCGGGATCGGACGCAGGTACCGGCGGCTCTCAGCCCCCTCGATCCGTCCGCCGATCGCGCATCCACGTGCCGAACTCCTCCGGCGTCCGGACGCCGCCGTCAAGGACCGCCGCGTAGACGTCGTACCCGTGGATGTCGGAACCGTACGCGGGTGAGCCGACCAGAGCCTCCTTGATCCGGACCACCGTCGCCCGCGTCCCCCGGTCGAGCCGCGGCAGGAGCGTCCGGAGGTGCTCCAGGTCGTACTGGGTCGTCCCCTCGCGGAGGAACCAGAGGTCCAGGTTCCAGTCGTCGCCCCCATCCGACCGGTACCGGATGCCCCAGTAGAGCCCGTCCGGATACGCCGGGTCCACGTTCCACCGCCCGGTGTCGTTGCGGAAGGCCAGGCGGTGGACGCGCGGGCGGGCCGCGAGCTCCCGGCCGACGACGAAGACCGTCTCGACGTCGAGCGACGCGCAGAGCGTCGTGACGTCGATGTCCCGCCGGACCATGACGCCGAGCGCGCAGCTGCCCGTGAGGACCGGGCGACCGACCCGGCCGAGCAGCGCGAACAGGTCGAGGTCGGCGAGGACGGCGTGCGCCTCGGCTTCGCGCGCCGCCTCGCGCGCGAGCACCGCGTCGTCGGTGGTGCCAGCGTCGTCGGTGCCATCGGCGGCAGCGGGGATCGTCATCCATCGAGGGTAGCGCCGCGGGCACCGACGCAGGCGCACTGGTGCCTCGTCGGTCGGTGCATCCGTCCGGCCGGATCACGGGTGGACCCGCATCCGGCGTGCCTCTAAGGTCTCCATCTTCGACGCCGGAGAGGACGCGTCCCACCGGGCAGGGCGGCCCCTTACGCCGTCACCGGGAGGGTCGCGCGGCTCGGCCCCATCTGGACCCAGGCGGCCCTCCGCGCTATCATTCCCCTTCTATTCACATTGCATAACCCTTATGCACGGAGCGCCGCCGGACCCACCGACGGCCTCCGAGCGCAGCGCCGGCCGGGCAGACCGGACGGGAGCGGGAGGAACGGCGTGGACGCCACCGAGATCAGGACCTCCGTCGCCGCCTCCGGGACCGGCGCGGCCCAGGAGCCGTTCGTCAACCATCGCGACCCGGCGAAGCGCCTCGGGCCGGACGGGAAGCCCGCCCGCTCGCGCCGCGCACCGATCTGGGCCGATGTCCCCGACGAGAAGTGGGACGACTGGCGCTGGCAGCTGTCGAACCGGATCAACTCGCTCGAGGAGCTCGAGCAGGTCCTCAACCTGACCGACGACGAGCGTGAGGGCCTCTCCGCGCCCGACAAGTTCCGCGTGGACATCACGCCGTACTTCGCGAGCCTCATCGACCCGGACGACCCGAACGACCCGATCCGCCTCCAGGTGGTCCCGAAGGGGCAGGAGCTCCGCGCCTTCACCGGGATGATGGAGGACAGCCTCGCCGAGGACCGGCACAGCCCGGTCCCAGGGCTCGTCCACCGGTACCCGGACCGCGTCCTCATGCTCGTCACGACGCAGTGCGCGACGTACTGCCGGTACTGCACGCGCAGCCGGATCGTCGGCGACGCGTCGCAGAACTTCAACCGCGCCGAGCACGAGGCGCAGCTCGACTACATCCGCCGGACGCCCCAGATCCGCGACGTGCTCATCTCCGGCGGCGACGGGCTCACGCTCGCGCCCAAGCTGCTCGAGTCGGTCATCCGCGGCCTCCGCGAGATCCCCCACGTCGAGATCGTCCGCATCGGGTCGCGCGTGCCGGTCTTCCTGCCGCAGCGCATCGACGACGAGCTCTGCGAGATGCTCGAGAAGTACCACCCGATCTGGCTGAACCTCCACTTCAACCACCCGAACGAGATCACCCCGGAGGTCGCCCGCGCGGTCGACAAGCTCACGAAGGCCGGCGTCCCGGTGGGGAACCAGTCGGTGCTGCTCGCGGGCGTGAACGACTGCGTGCACATCCAGCGCGACCTCGTCCAGCGCATGGTCGAGATCCGGGTCCGCCCGTACTACCTCTACCAGTGCGATCTCGTGGAGGGCGCGGGCCACTTCCGCACGCCGATCGGCAAGGGCCTCGAGATCCTGGAGGGCCTCCGCGGCCACACCTCCGGCTACGCCGTCCCGCAGTACATCGTGGATGCGCCCGGCGGCGGCGGGAAGATCCCGGTCATGCCCAACTACCTCATCAGCTACTCCGATCACAAGGTGGTGCTCCGCAACTACGAGGGCTACATCACCACGTACGAGGAGCCCACGGCCTACACGCCGCACGACTCGGCCAGCTGCCGCTACTGCCGGAACCCGCGGCCGGAGCCCGGGCAGGAGGGGATCACCGGCCTCCTCGACGGCAAGAAGATGTGGATCGAGCCGGCCGGGTTCGAGGTCACCCACGCGCGGGGCAACGTCGAGGCGCACCGGCTGCAGGACCCGTCGAAGTGGGTCGCGTACGGGATCGGGGCGATCGAGGGCCAGGCGGGTGCGCCGCTCCCGGTGCTGGGCGCGGGCCCCGAGGCCGATGCGGCGGCTGCGGGGGCCGCTGGGGCCGCCGGGGCCGCGGCGCCCGAGTACGGCCCCGGCGAGGAGCCGCGCCCGGCCGACGGCATGCCGACCGGTTCGGCACACGGCGAGCTGCTCTAGAGATCGGCCCGCGCCGCCCGTCCGGCGGGACGGCGGCGCGACAGGATCGATGCGAGGGCCCGGCGCCGCGACGGCGCCGGGCCCTCGCGGCCGCTCACGAGGGTGCGGGACGGTGGTCCGCCGTCACCGGTCCGGGAGGGGCGAGGGGCCGCCATCGCCTCTCCCTTCGCTCATCCAGTCACCTGGAGAGTCGCGGAGACCGCGGGGCAGGGCCCTCGGCCTCGATCTCCGGTCAGGTGGTCACGTCGGAGGTGGACGACAGCGATCCCGCGTCCAGGGCGGCGGCGGACGGTGCTGGGGCGGTCGCCCGGTGGCGCCTCCCGCCTCCGCGACTCCCGTCGGGACTGGATGACAGGAACTGCAGGCCCGCGGCCGCACCGATCGGGTCCGCGAGCCACGCCCGGATCGCGGGCCTCGGAGTGGATAGGCTCGCGAGAGGATGACGTCGGCTCGCGAGACGTGTCGACGCGGCGTGGACGCGTCGGGGAGGACGACGAGGCTTCCCACCGCCGCCACCTCCCATCCGAACCGTTCGCGGACGATGCCCGGGGCGAGCCGGGTCTTCTGGTCGAGACGCCTCAGCATCTCCTCCAGCGACGGGATGGCGGTCTTCGCCTCGACGACCAGGAGGACGCGCCGGCCCGCATGCCAGGCGACGAGGTCGATCGATCCGCGCTCGCCGTACACGGAGTACGACACCTCGGGACGGACGATCCACGCGTCGCGCTCGAGGCGACGCGTCGTCTCGGCGACCAGCGCCGCGTGGCGGCTGTCGAGGAGGCGATCCAGCCTCGCGCCGTCCCATCGGACGACGACATCCAGGTCCGCGCCGACGGCCTGCACGACCGCGCGGATGGTCGCGAGCGGGAGCGCGCCCGATCGACCTCGCTCGATGCGGGAGACGGTCGTCTGCGAGACCCGCGCGCGCCGTGCCACGTCCTCCTGTCGCAAGCCGAGCCGGGTCCGCAGCGCGCGGACCGACCTGCCGATCCGCTGCTCGTCCACGGCATGGATCCTGGGGTTCCGCGGTCGACGGAGGGTCACCCTCGGGTGGCCGGCGGATCATCGAGCGGGCTCAGGCGGCCCACCGGCCGCGGCGTCTCACCGGCCGCGGCGCCTCCACCGGCCGCGGCGGCCGCGCTTCGCCCGCGGCGCCTCAGCTGCCGCGCGGCCGCGCCTCCCACCACCGCCCCAGCGCCCGCACCGCGGCATCGGCCGTGCCGAAGATCGGGATCCCGCCCGCCTCCAGGATCGACCGGAGCGGGTCGTACAGCGGCCCGGAGTCCACGACGACGGCCCACGGCTTCGCGGTGTCGGCGAAGAGCCGGACGAGCACCGGCCCGATCGCGTCCGCCGCGGCCGCGTCCTCGTCGTGGCCGTCCGCAGGCGCCAGGGTCGTCAGTGGCGGCGCGAGCGGCACCACCCCGACGAGCGCCATGTCCACCGCGTCATCGGCGAGGACGGCGCGCAGCGACCTCGTCGTATGCGGCCTCGCCGACCATCGGCGTGAGGTCCAGCGGGTCGTGGACGTCCACGACCCCGTCGATCCGCTCGCGCGACAGGACGTCGGCGATCGTCTCGGCCGTCGCGCCGACGTATGGCGCCAGCCGGAGGGGCCCGAGCTCGTCTGCGATCGCGACGCACTCGAATCCGGCGTTCGTGACCGCGGCGAGGCGCGGCCCGGCAGCCGGCCGGTCCACGAGGCGCGTGAACGTCACCACGAGGTCGTCGAACTCCTCGAGGGTGTCCGCGACCACGACGCCCGCCTGGCGGGCGAGGGCCCGCCCGATCGCCGCGTCGCCCGCGATGGACGCGGTGTGGCTGGCGGATGCCGCGGCCCCGGCTGCGGTCCGCCCGGCCCGGTAGAGGATGACCGAGCGCCCCGACGCGACGAGATCCCGCGCCGCGCGGAGGAAGCGGGTCCCGTCCCCCGGGCCGAACCCCTCCACGTACGCGCCCACGACGCGGACGGCCGGGTCGGTGGCGAGGTAGGCGAGGTAGTCGGCGACGGTGAGGTCCACCTGGTTGCCGACGGTGACGACGTAGCGAGGCTCGAGCGCCCCGAGCCGACTGAGGCGCGAGACCGCGAACCCCCCGCTCTGCGAGATCAGCGCCAGCCCGGAGGCCGGCCCGGCGGGGCCGGGAAGCTTCGCGGTCGGGATGAACATCGTGTCGTACCCGCCCGGTCGGGAGCGGATCCCGAGACAGTTCCCGCCGTTGACGACCGGTGCGTCGCCGCGCGCCCGCGCCGCGCCGAGGGCCGCGCGCATACGGTCGACGAGGACGTCCGATCCCTCCTTCTCGCCGAGGCCGCCGGGGATGACGATGAGGCCGCCGGCGAGGTCGCTCTCCAGCGTCTCGGCGACGACCGTCGGGGCGTCGGCGGCGGAGACGGCGACCACGAGCAGGTCCACCGGGCCCGGGAGCGACCGCAGGTCGGGGACGCAGCGGACGCCATCGATCTCGTCGGACCCCGGCTTCACGACGACGATGCGCTCGGGGTCGAAGCCGTCGCGGAGCAGGTTGCGGAGGATGATCCGGCCGGGGTTCATCCGCGATGAGACGCCGATGACGGCGACGGTCCGCGGCTCGAGGAGGCGGCGGATCCGCGCGAGGCGGGCGGGGTCCGCGGCCGGGCGGGCGCATCGGCCGTCGCGGGCGCATCGGCCGTCGCGGGTGCATCGGCCGTCGCGGCCGGCGCGCCCATCGCCCCCTCCCCCGGCCCGGCCGTCGCGAGGACGTCCAGGGCGACGAGCCCCTCGGCCGTGACCGCGAACGGGTTGACCTCGATCTCCGCGATCTCCCCGGGGCAGCACGCCTCGCCGACCGCGAGCAGTCGGGCGACCACGTCGACGAGCGCCTCCATCGGCAGGCGCGGCGGCCGCCCGCGCGTGGCCGACGTGGCCAGCTCGACGCCGAGGGATCCCGCGAGGGCGGACGGCAGTCGGTCCCGCGGCGTCGTCGCGGCCGCGACGATCGACACGCGCGCGTCCGGGCGGAGGTGGCGGGCGATCGCCTCGGCCTCGGTGCCGCCGACCCCGACCGTCACGATCGGGCCGAAGTCGGCCGTCCATCGGAGCGAGACGAGGAGCTCGCCGCCGAGCCCCGCGTCGTGGTCCACGAAGGCCGCGATGAGATACCCGGCGAGACCCCGCCGGCGTCATCGCGGGGGGCCGTCGGACCGCCCTGGGCCCGCACATCCGCGCCTGCCGGACCGCCCGGACCCGAGGCCGCCGGGCCGCCCAGGCCGTGGCGCCGCCCAGCCGCGCCCCCATCCGCTGGATCGCTTCGACGACCGCCTCGCGCCGGCGCGGGACCACCGCGACGCCGCCCACCTCCGTCTTGTGCGCGATCCCCGCCGCGAGGACCTTCACGACGACGCGCTCGCCGGGGAGACGTTCGAGGTCGCATGCCGCCGCCTCCGCAGCATCGCGGACGATGAGGGCGTCGGGGACCCGCAGGCCGGCCGCACGCAGGACGGCGTAGCCCTCGCTCTCGAGCAGTGCGCTGCGGCCGGAACGGCGGACGCCGGCGGCGATCGCGCGGATCGCGGCGAGGTCCACGGGCGGCTCCGGCGCCGGATGCGGGCGCGGACCGGCATCCGAGCCGGGCGCGGGACGCGGCTGGTCGGGCATGACCGGATGCTGGGTGCGAGCCCGGGCCGGCGGATGGGCCGTGCGGCATCCGGGCGGGTGACACCTGTCGCTCGGCGGCCGGCCGGGGCCGCCGAGCCGCGCCCGTGCCGGGCGCCGCGCCCGCGCGGACCCGGCACCTCGTCTACCCTTCCAGGATGACCACCTACGTCGTGAGCCGGGACAAGGCCTACGGCCGCGTGATCGGCACCGTCCCGGCCGTGGAGCCGGAGGAAGTCGCCGCCATCATCCGGCGAGCCGCCGACGCCCAGCCCGCGTGGGCCGCGCTCGGCGTGCGGGGTCGCGCAGCGGTCCTCGCGCGTGCCCGCGCCCTGCTCGTCGATCGCATGGACGCCCTCGCGGAGATCCTCACCCTCGAGTCGGGCAAGACGATCGTCGAGGCGCTCCCGATGGAGCTCGCGCCGGTCCTCGACACCTGCCGGTGGCTCGAGACCCACGCGGAGCGCTACCTGCGCCCGATGGACGCGGGCACGCCGCAGCGGCTCCTGCTCGCCGGCCGCCGTCACGGCCTGCGCCTGGAGCCGTACGGCGTCGTGGGCGTCATCAGCCCGTGGAACTACCCGCTGACGATCCCGTCGGGCTCCATCCTCTTCAACCTGATCGCCGGCAACGCGGTCGCCTGGAAGCCCAGCTCGAACATCCCGCTGATCTCCGAGGCGTTCCGCGACCTCCTCGTGGAGGCCGGCGTCCCGGAGGACGTCCTGCCGATCCTGCACGGCGGCCCTGCCGTCGGCGAGGCGCTCGTCGTGGCTCCCGGGGTCGAGAAGATCTTCTTCACCGGGTCGGAGGCCGTGGGGCGCCGCGTCATGACGCTCGCGGCGGCGGCGCCGGGCCATCCCCGGCCGGTCGTCCTCGAGCTCGGCGGCAAGGACGCGATGATCGTCCTCTGGGATGCCGACCTCGAGCGGGCCGCGAGCGGGGCCGCGTGGTCCGGCTTCGCCCACTCGGGCCAGTCGTGCGGAGCGGTGCGACGGATCTACGTGGACGCCCGTGTCGCGGACCGCTTCCAGGCGCTCCTGGTGGAGCGCGCTCGTCGACTCGTCCCCGGCGACCCGATGGACTCGTCGACGCAGATGGGGGCGATCGCGCACACGGGCACCCGTGACACGGCGTCCGAGCTGGTGCGCGACGCGATCGACCGCGGCGCGCGCGTCCTTGCCGGCGGGCCTGACGGCGTGCTGTCCCCCGATGCCGAGCCGGAGGCGGTCGGCCACCTGCAGGCGACGATCCTGACCGACGTGCCGGATGACGCGCGGTTCTGGCACGAGGAGCTCTTCGGGCCGGTGATCGCGCTCACGCGCTTCACGACCGAGGACGAGGCGGTGCGCCTCGCCGACGCGTCCCCCTTCGGCCTCTCGGCCTCCGTCTGGTCGCGCGACATCGCGCGGGCCGAGGCGATCGCCGAGCGCCTGGACGTGGGGACCGTCCTGGTGAACGACCACATGACGACCGCCGGGATCTCCCAGATGGGCTGGGCCGGCCGCAAGGCGTCCGGCTTCGGCGTGACGCGCTCGCGCTTCGGCCTGTGGGAGTGCGTCCAGCTCAAGTCGATCGGCATCGACCCCGGCATCTACGACCCGCCGTGGTGGCACCCGTACGACCGGACGACCAGCGACGGCTTCAGCGCCGCGCTGCGGTTCCTCTACGCGGACGACGCGGTCGCGCGGGGGAAGGCGCTCGCCGAGGCGCGGCGGGAGATGCGGATGCTCGCCCGCAGGCTCGGTCGCTCGGCGAACCGGAGCGTCCGCGGCAGGCTGCGCTGACGGAGGCCCTCGCGAAAGGCGAGGGCGACGAGGCGAGGACGGCGCGCGGCCTGAACGGCGCGAGCCGGGAGCGGCGGGGTGACCCCCGCCGCCACCCCATCGACTACTGCTGGGCGAGGACCTCGAGCGCCTTCTGCAGCTGTGCGTCGTTCGCCTTGAGGATCCCGTCGGCACCGAGTGTCTCGAACTCGGAGGGGATGACGATCCTGCCGTCCGCCGGGAGCGACACGGTCACGTCGGGGGTGATCCCCTTCCGCCAGATCTCCGCTCCGTTCGGCGTCAGCCACTGCTGGGTCCCGACGAGGAGCGCCGACCCGTCCGAGAGGTCGAACTGGTTGAGGACGGTACCCGTCCCGAACGTCGTCTCGCCGACGATCTTCGCGCGGCCGGCATCCTGGATCGCCCCGGAGACGATCTCCGACGCGCTGGCGGAGCCGGCGTCCACGAGGACGACGAGCGGCTCCTGCGTGAGCACGCCGCCCGACTCGACCGGGACCTCCTTGCGCGTCCCCTTCGCGTCCTGCTCGATGAAGACGAGGCCGCTCTTGAGGAACTGGCTCGCGGCCTGCGTGGCCTCGCCGACGTAGCCGCCCGGGTCGTTCCGGAGGTCGAGGACGAACTTCGTCGCGCCGGCCTCCTTCGCGGCCTTCAGAGCCGCGACGGTCTCGTCGCCGGAGCCGTTGGAGAACTGGTCGATCCGGATCACCGCGGTCTGCGTCCCGGGATACATCGCCCACGAGACCGCGGGGTTCGTGATGATCGCGCGCGTGATCGTCAGGTCGAACGGGGCGTCCTGGCCCTTCCGGAACAGGGTGATGGTCACGGGCGTGCCCTCGGTCCCGCGGACCTGCTGGACCACCTGGTCCACGGTCTGACCGGTGACGTCGTTCCCATCGACCTTGACGATGATGTCGCCGGCCTTCATCCCGGCCTTCTCGGCCGGTGCACCGGGGATCACCGACTGGACGATGAGGTCCGCCCCGGTCTGGTTGAGCACGGCGCCGACGCCGGCGAACTTGCCCGCCCAGTCCTCCTTCTGCGCCGCGAGCTCCTTCGGCGTGAGGAAGCGCGTGTGGCCGGTGTCGCCGATCGCGTCGGCCATCCCGCGGATCGCGCCGTACGTGATGTCCTTGGTGTCGAGGGCCTGCTGGTCGACGTAGTTCTGCTTGACGATGTCCCACGCCTCGTGGAAGAGGCCGAAGCCGGCCGGGTCGCCCGGCGCGGTCGACGCGCTCGGGACCGGCACGGTGGACGCGATGTCGTGCGACACCGACGCGCCGATCCCCGTGCCCACGACGAGTCCGCCACTGAAGGCGATGGCAGCGGAGATGGCCGCGGTCGCGATCGCGACGGCGACGTAGCCGGCGATGCCGCCTCGGCGGCGAGGCTCGGCCGGCGGGACCTGGCTCCACGCGGGGACGGGCTGGGCGGAGGCCCACGGCCCGGGGGCGCCCTGCGACGGCGCGGCGGCCCACTCCTGGCGAGGCGGCTCGCCCGCGGCGTACGGCGTCGCGACGTATGCCGGGTAGGCAGGGTACGCGGACGCCGGCGGCGCACCGGCCGCGGCGGGGTCGCCCGGCCGCGGGGTGCCGGGTGGCGGCGCCCCCCATGTCGGGCCCGCCGCCTGGACGGGCGTGAGGTTCGGGTTCGTCGCGCCCCAGGCGGGCGTGCTGTCTGTTCGATCCAGGTCCACGTCTGCTCCTCGGCCGCGTCGAACGAAGGGGCCCGCCGCGCGGTCACGGAATCATCTCCCGTTTCCCTGAAGTGTGCCTGTAAGAACGGATTAAGAGATCGTCGGCTTATGCTCGTCCGGACCCGCGCGACCGTGCCGCGGGCCCGATGGAGCCCGATCCGTGCCCGACGCCGTCCCCACACCCGGCCGTCTCGCGCTCCGGCCCGCCCCTGCGGGCCTGCCCGACGACGCGCCGCGCCCGCCCGTCGTCGCCGAGAGCGGCGATCCGTTCGCCGCCGTCCGCATCCTCCGCCTCGTCGCGCGGATCGAGCGGGGACGCCCCGTGCGGCTCGACGACATCGTCCACGCGCTCAACGCGGCCGAGCCCGACTGGCTCTTCGGCAGGTCGGTGGTCCTGGACGCTCTCGTCCGGCTCCAGGCGGCGTGGATGGTCGACTACCGGACCACGTCGGGGATCGTGCTGGAGGACGGCCCGTACGGACCGACGGTCCGGATCGAGGACACCCCACGGGTGGACCCGTGGATCGTCCGCCGGGTCGCGCGGGAGCTGGACGCCTGCCGCGAGGCGCTCGACGCCTTCAGCGGGCTCGACCGGCTCGGCGCGGACGCCTGACCGCTACAGGAGGCTCGGGTCGGGCAGGAGCCGGCACGGGTCCACGATGTCCCCGTCCGTCGCGAGGAAGATGTCGCGGTCGACCACGCGGAAGCCCGCGTCGAGGAGCAGCGGCAGGACCGGGTGCGGCCCCGGAACGCACAGCGACGTGGGATGCGCCGAGGCTCCGTGGGCCACCGGCTCCCCGGTGGCGTCCGGCTCCGTCGCCGGGCCGCCGCGGGCGGTCGCGTGGATCGCGGTGGCGGCGACGGCCACGGGGTCCGCCGCCGGGGCGATCGCGAAGTGCGGCAGCCACCTGCCGGGGCGCCCGCGGCGGTGCACCGCGCAGCCGGCTCCGACCACCGCGTCGCCGTCCATCACGACGAACGGCACCGCGCCGCGCCGCGTCCCCCAGTACGCGTAGTCGTCGGCCCGGTCGACGCCGGCGAACCCGACCTCGGCGGCCGCGGCCTCGTCCGGCGTGACGGGGCGGACGTGGAGGCCCGGATCGTGGAGGCGGCCGGCGCGGCCCTCGAGGTAGAGGTTGGGCCAGAGTGCCCGCATCCCGTAGCGCACGTAGAGCGGGATGGCGCGCGGGTCGTCGGACGCGAACGTCGTGGCGGGCGCCGACCCCTCGAGCACGGAGGCGAGGAGCGCGCGGCCCCAGCCGTGGTCGCGCGCCGCGGGATGGACGAACAGGTCCGTGACGTGGCGCCAGCCGGCGATGCGGACGGCGGCGGCGTAGCCGACCACGACGCCCTCCGCCTCGGCGACCATCACGGTGCCCCGCGTCAGCAGGTGCTCCGCGTACGGGGACCCGGGGACCCCGGGCGTCTCGATCGGCTCGTCGCAGGCCGCCGCGACGCGGGCGATCGCGGGGACGTCGTTCGACGTCGCCGCTCGCGGCTGCCTGGCGGTGGTCATCCTTCGTCTCCCCCCGATGCCGTTCGTGCGCCGGCCCCTCCGGCCGCGCGCCCGTGCGCCTCCATGATGCGCGTCACGCGCTCCGCGTCCAAGCCGTACGCGGTGATGCCGTTCGCGCCGGTCATGGTCCCCGCGGCGAGGAGCGCGTTGACGATCGCCTCTTCGGCCGCGTCCACCGCCCCCTGGAAGAGCCCGTTCACACGGTCGTCCGCGACCATGCGGACCGCCAGCGTGGATGCGCCGTCGCGGTCCACGTCCGACATGTCCGGCAGCCCCCGGTTGCCGGTCGCGAACGCGACGAACATGTCGCCGCTCGCGTTCCGTCCGTACCCGCCGACGCGCGCGAGGCCCAGGCCCGCCCGCTGGGCGAGCCGCCGGCACTGGTGCGGCAGGAGCGGCGCGTCCGTCGCGACGATGATGATGATGGAGCCCGCGCCCGCTGCCCCCGGCGTCACGTGGCGGCGGTCGTGGTGCGGGCTGGGCACGTCGGAGACGGGGATCGCCTCGCCGACGGGGACGCCGTCGATGCGCAGGTCGGCCCGCACGCCGTAGTTCGCCTGGACGAGCACGCCGACCGTCCAGCCACCCTCGTCCTCCGGCAGGACGCGCGACGCCGTCCCGATCCCGCCCTTGAACTCGTGGCAGATCATCCCGGTGCCGCCGCCGACCGAGCCCTCCGGGACGGGCCCCGAGGCGGCCGCGGCAAGCGCCTCCGCCAGGTGCTCGCCCGTCACGTGGAAGCCGTTGATGTCGTTGAGCGTCCCGTCCCAGGTCTCGCCGACGACCGGGAGCGACCAGAAGCTGGTGTCGGCGGGATGGGAGCGGACCGCGAACTCGATGATCGCGTCGTGGACGACGCCGACGCTGTTGGTGTTCGTGATCGCGATGGGGCCGGACAGGAGGCCGACCTCGTCGAGCCAGGCCGTGCCGGTGAGCTCGCCGTTGCCGTTGAGCGAGTGCCAGCCGGCGAAGACGGGCTCGAGGAAGACGTTCCCGTCGTGCGGGACGATCACCGTGACGCCGGTCCGCACGGGCCCCTCGCCGACGACGAGCGGGCCATCGCCGCGGACGATGGTCGCGTGGCCCACGCGGACGCCGGGGACGTCCGTGATGGCGTCCCACGGACCGGGCGCGAGACGGCCGATGCGGATGCCGATGTCGCGGGCTCGAGGCCGGACGCCCCCCATCCCGCCCGGCGCGCTCATCGGGCCACCAGCGCCGAGTGGGTCGCCGCGATGACGGCCTTCGACGTCTCGGAGACGTCCCAGTGGTTCGCGAGGACCACCACCGCGAAGTCGCGGATCGGGTCGACGAGGAGGCGCGTGCCGCTGATCCCCCCGTGCTCGATCGCGCGTTCCGAGCAGGGGAGGTCCCCGTCGCCGGCCGCCTTCCCCCAGCCGAGGGCGTAGTGCGGGTCCCGCTCGGGCAGCCACCCGTCCGGGCTCGCCTCGCGGACGCCGGCCGTCTGCTCCCTGCCCATGAGGTCGATCCAGGCGGCCGGGAGCAGCTCGACGCCGTCGAGCCGGCCGCCGCGCAGGTACGCCCGCGCGAAGCGGAGGAGGTCGCCCGCCGTGCTCCAGAGGCCGCCGCCGGGCTGGGAGATCGAGGCGAGGTACCCGAGGAGCTCGGGCGCGTCCTCCGGCGAGAGGTCGCCGTCGGGCAGCCCCACGGGCACGACCCAGGAGCCGGCCGGGTCGAGCGCGTGGAACGAGGTGGCGCGCATCCCGAGCGGGTCGAGGACCCGCCGGCGGAGCGACTCCTCGAACGGGACCTCGTCCATCCGCGCGAGGAGCTCCCCGAGAAGGTAGAAGGAGGTGCTGCAGTACGCGTAGCGCGATCCCGGCGCGAAGGCGAGCGGCCGGCTCGCGGCCCGCTCCACGATCTCCTCGCGCGAGACCCGCGACGCCCACTCCCCGAACGTGTCGTCCGGGATCCCCGACGTGTGGGTGAGGATGTGCCACGCGCTGACGACCCCAAGGCCCTCGGGGAGGTCGGGCATGTAGGTCCGCAGGGGCTCCGACAGTGCGATCCGGCCCTCCGCCGCGAGCTGGACGACCGCGGTCGCGACGATCGGCTTCGTGATCGACGCGATGAAGAACCGCGTCCCGGCCGTCGCGGGGCTCCCGTCGACGGCCTGCCCGTACGCCTCGACGCGGAGGACCTCCGCCCCGACCGCGACGCCGAGGACGCCCGCCGTCGCCCTGCCTGCACGTACCCGCATCTCGAGCGCGTCGAAGGCCGGCTGCAGCCGGCTGGGATCGATCCGCAGGGCGGGCATGGGCTACCTCGCGCGACGGCCGGCCGCGCCGGCGTATGGGCCGCGGACGCGGAGGGCGAGCCGTTCGATGCGATGATGCCGCGCATGGCCGATGCCCGCCAGTCGCCCGGGATGCGTACAGAGCCGGTCGCCGCGGCGGCGGTCGTCGCGGAGGTGCCCGCCGCGGCCGGTCGGGACGCGGTCGCCGTCGCGTCGACCCTCGCGGGGATGCCCGGCCTCGTGGTCCTCGAGAGCGCCCGTCGCGGGCGCCGCGCACGGTGGACGTACGTCTCGGCCGACCCGCTCGCCGTCGTGCGCGAGACCGGCGGCCCGGGCGCCGCGTTCGCGCCGGCTCGGTCGCTCCTCGCGCGGATGGGTGCTGCGCGCGGCGCCGGCGGCCACGGCGACGTCCGCGGCCCTGCCGCACGGGCGGACGACGCGGACCCGCCGTTCACCGGGGGGATCCTCGGGTTCGTCGGCTACGACGCCGGCCGCGACCTCGAGCGCATCCCGTCGATCGCGCGCGACGACCAGGGCCTCCCACCGCTGAGCCTCGCGCTCCACGACTGGGTGCTCGCGATCGACGGCCGGGACGGCCGGGTCCTCCTCTGCGGACGCCCCGTGGACGGGGACGAGGCGCGCCTCGCGGCGCGGCTGGCGGGGGTCCGCGCCCGGCTCGAGGCCGCCGGGGGGCCGGCGGCGCGCACGACGAGGGACAGCCCGACGGCGGGCGGCCCGACGGACGATGCCGGCGGCGCCCCTCTGGGTCCTGCCGTCGCGATGCCGGCCGACGCCCCGCGCGCGTTCACCTCCGGCATGGACCGCACCGCGTGGTCCGACCGCGTCGAGCGGGTCCGCGCCGCGATCGCCGCCGGCGAGATCTACCAGGCGAACCTCGCGCGTCGCCTCGCGGCGCCGTTCGTGGGCGACCCGTGGCCGCTGTTCGGGGCGCTGCGCGCGGGCGATCCCGCGCCGTTCGCCGCGTACGTGGACCTCGGCCCGGACCCGGCGACGGGCACGCCGCGCGCGATCGTCTCCGCGTCGCCGGAGCCGTTCCTCTCGGTGGACGCCGGGGGCCACGTCGCATCGGACCCGATCAAGGGGACGCGACCCCGCGGACGGACGCGCGCGGAGGACCGCGCGCTGGCGTGCGAGCTGCTCGCGAGCGAGAAGGACCGCGCCGAGAACGTGATGATCGTGGACGTCCTCCGCAACGACCTCGGTCGCGTCTGCACCCCCGGGTCCGTGGCGGTCCCCCGTCTCTGCCGGCTCGAACGGACCGGGGCCGTCCAGCACCTCGTCTCCACCGTCGTCGGTCGCCTGGCGCCGGGGCGCGACTCCCTCGACCTGCTCGCCGCGTCCTTCCCCGGCGGGTCGATCACGGGCGCGCCGAAGATCCGCGCGATGCGGCTCATCGAGGAGCTGGAGCCGGTGCGCCGCGGGCCGTACTGCGGGGCGGCGCTCTGGATCGGCCCGGACGGTGCGATGGGGTCGAGCATCCTCATCCGGACCTTCGTCGCCGACGGGCGCCGGCTGACGCTCCACGTCGGCGGGGGGATCACCCGGCGGAGCGACCCGGTCGCCGAGTGGGACGAGACGTGCGCGAAGGCGCGGGGGCCGCTGCGGGCGATCGGGGCCGTGGAGGCCTGACCCGGGACCTCTGGGCCGGGTGAGACGTGACCTCCGACCGTTTGCGCGATTGGTCCGTACCAGCGAGGATGAGGGCGTCGGATCCATGCGGCTGCTGCCCGCTCGGAAGGTACGAGCCCGGCCGGCCCCACCGATCCCACGCGCGAAACGGACGATACCCATGCTCCTCGCGATCGCGGTCATCCTCGCCGGCGCGGCGGTCGTCATCGCCGCCGCCCTCGTCGCCTCCGGCAGCTCACGCACCAGCACCGACGAGTGGATGCTCCACGGGCCGCACAGCCTGCACTAGGCCTCCCGCCGCATCACGAAGGAAGCCCCGGCGAACGCCGGGGCTTCGCGATTCCCGGGGCAGGGCGGCCCGGACACGCGGCCGCCGGCGAGGCGTCAGCCGCCGGCCTGTGACCGCTCGAGGAACCGCCGCAGGAAGGTGACCACGGCCTCGCGCTCCCCCGGGCTCATCCCGGCGAGCGCAGCCTCGACGGAGTCGCCGCGCCACCTGGCCGCCCGCTCCACGCGCTCGCCCGCCATCGGCGTGAGGCCCACGCGGACCACGCGGCGGTCGTCCGGGTCGCGCGTCTTCTCGACGTAGCCGGCGCGCTCGAGCTCATCGACGATCCGGCTCGTCCACCCCTGCGAGGCCCCGAGGCCGCGGGCGAGCTGGCCGATCGTCTGCGGGCCGTTCTCGTGGATGAAGATCGCCGCCCGGATGACGTGCGGCGACGGGAGGGTGACGGCGCCCTCCGCCGACGCCGTGGGGCCCGCGGCCGGGTGCGCGCCGGGCGGCCCACCCCGCGCCGCGGCGTCCGCCGGACGCGAGGCACCCGTGCGCGCGGCCTGCCCGGTCCGGATGACCTCCGCGAGCAGGCCCGTGATCTCGATCACCTCGGGCGGCTTGACAGGCCCCTCCCGGCGGGATACATTCGTCACGCAAACAATTCCTTACGCAAAGGATGGTTCAGTGAACCGCATCCCTGCCCGCTGGCTCACGCTCCTCGCGCTCAGCCTCGGGATCTCCATGATCATCGTCGACGCCACGATCGTGAACGTCGCCATCCCGTCCATCGTACGGGACCTCGGGCTCGACGGGACCCAGGCCCAGTGGATCGTGTCGATCTACCCGCTCGTGTTCGCCGCCCTCCTGGTGACGTTCGGCCGGGCCGGCGACATCTTCGGCCGGCGGCGGGTCTACCTGCTGGGCCTCGTGACGTTCGTCGGCGCGTCGATCCTCGCCGGGATCGCCCCCACGGGCGGCCTCCTCATCCTCGCCCGCGTCCTCCAGGGCGCCGGCGGTGCGGCGATCGCGCCCGCGACCCAGTCGATCCTCAACACGACATTCCGCGGCCGCGATCGGGCGGTCGCGTTCGCCATCTACGGCTCCGTGATCGGCGGGATGGCGGCCATCGGCCCGCTCATCGGCGGGTGGCTGACGACCGACGTCTCCTGGCGCTGGGCGTTCCTCGTGAACCTGCCCGTGGGGATCGTGGCCGTCGTCGCGACGCTCCTCTGGATCACCGAGTCGCGGGACGAGCACGCGCAGCGCGGCTTCGACGCGGCCGGCTTCGCGACGCTCACCGTGGGCCTCGTCGCCGTGGTCTTCTCCCTCATCGAGGGCTACACGTACGGCTGGATCGCCCCGAACCGCGCGTTCACCATCGGCGGCTGGACCTGGCCGCTCGCGAACGTCTCGATCATCCCGTTCACCTTCGCGCTCGGGATCGCCAGCCTCGCCGCCTTCACCGCGGTCGAGCTCCGCCGCAAGCGCGCAGGTCGGGCGATCCTCTTCGACTTCGGCCTCTGGAAGGAGCCTTCCTTCCGGTTCGGCAACCTGACCGCGACGATCGTCGCGCTCGGCGAGTTCGGGCTCCTCTTCGCCCTCCCGCTCTTCCTCCAGGCGGTCCTCGGGTACTCCGCGTTCCAGACCGGCCTCATCTTCCTGGCGCTCGCCGGCGGCTCGTTCATGTCGGCCCTCGTCGCAGGGGCGATCTCGCATCGGACCGAGCCCCGCCGGATCGTGCAGGCGGGGATGGCCCTGGAGGTCGCCGGCGTCCTGGGGACGACCCTCCTGCTCTCCACGACCGTCAGCGGCGCGACCCTCGCGATCCCGCTCTTCGTCTACGGGCTGGGCGTGGGCTTCGCCACCGCGCAGCTCGCGAACGTCGTCCTCTCGAACGTCAGCCCCGAGAAGTCGGGCCTCGCGTCGGGCGCGAACTCGACGATGCGCCAGGTGGGCACCGCGCTCGGCGCGGCGCTCATCGGCACGATCCTCCTCGCGGGCCTGAACACGGGGACCCAGGATCGACTCGCGGCGGTCGACGGGCTCTCGCCGCAGGTGGCCGCGCAGGTCGCCGGCGCCATCGAGGCGTCGGACGGGCAGGCGCTCGTCACGCTGCGCGACGAGCCGGCCGTCGCAGCCGCGGTCCCCGCCGTGGAGGCGGCCTTCGTGGACGCGACACGGACGGCGGGCTTCGCCGCGACCGCGTTCATCGGCCTCGGCCTCGTCTTCTCGTTCCTCCTCCCGGCGACGAAGCGCCGCGAGCGCGAGGTCACGGAGATGGCGGCCGCAGGGGGTGCGGTCGCCGAGGCCGCCGCAGCCTCCTGACGGACGCGGGGACGACCGCGCCCTGACCACCCGGCACGGGTCGACGGCCGGTGGGGCGCGCCCGGGCGGGTCGAGCGGCCGCGGGTCGCACACCGCTCCTCCTCCCGTCATCCAGTCCGCAGGAGAGTGCGGGGGGCGCGAGGGCGGCCTGCCGATGTCCGGGGACGGGCGGATCCAGGCCGCGGGGCCCTCTCACCCGACCAGACGGTCGTCAGGAGACTGAGTGACCGACCGAACGCGCAGCGGGAAGCTCAGGATGTGAGTCCGGCAGCCGCCGTCGTCGTCCGCCACTTCCGAGGGGACTGCATGACGGGGCCGCGGAGCCTCCGCCGGCGCGGGCCGGTTGACGGGCGCGGAGGGGCGCGTTCCCTCATCCGCCGATGGGGGCGGCGCTATCCAGGACCGCCTGCGGCCGGCGCGCGCGTGCCCGGGGCGCTCCGCGCTCCCTCATCCGCCACCAGGGCGGCCGGTGAGAGGTGAGTCGCGAAGTCGCCAAGGCACCGGCGATGGCGCCGCGCTGAGACGCACCGGACCGACGATCCGCCGGACGCGAGACCGCTGACCGCGCGCCGGCCGACGCGCCCGGGGCCGGGACGGTCTGTGGCCGGTCGTGCCGCCGCCGGCCGCAGAGCCGGCGCGCGGGCCGCTACGCTGCCGCCGCCGCGACCCCCGACGCGGTCTCGAGCACCCTGGCCGCGGCCTCGCGGCCCTGGCGGACGCAGTCGGGGAGCCCCACGCCCCGGTACGCCGCGCCGGCGAGCACGACACCGGGGAGCTCCGCGAGGCCGGCCTCGGCGGCAGCGACGCGGTCGAGGTGGCCGAGCGTGTACCGCGGCATCGCGCCGTCCCACCGGGCGACGCGCGCGAGGATCGGCTCGCCGCGCGGCCCGAGCGTCCGCTCCACGACCGCGCGCGCCGCGGCGATCACCTCCACATCGGCGGCCGTGCCGGGAAGGGCGCCCGCGCCCTCCGTCCGGAGGAACGCGCGGAACAGGACGGTCCCGTCGGGCGCGCGGCCGGGCCACTTCCCCGACGTGATCGTGCAGGCGGAGAGCGGGTTCGCGGCGTCGGCCGCGACGACGTACCCGTGCCCCACGACCGGCCGCGTGAGCTGGTCGTCGCGATAGGCGAGGCTGACGATGGTGGCGCTGCCGTAGCGGATCGAACGGAGGGCGGCGGACGTCGCGGGCGCCGCGTCGTCGAGGATCGCCGCGGTGGCGGGCGCCGGCGAGGCGAGGACCACGGCGTCGGCGTCGATCCGCGCGCCGTTCGCAAGGACGAGGCGGTAGCGGGCGCCGGCGCGGGGGCCAGGGGCGCCGGCCGGGCCAGGGACGCCGCCCGGGGCGCGGGAGCCGGGCCGCCCAGGCTCCTGCCCGCGCCGGCCCGCTCGAGGGAGGCCACCGTGGTGCCCAGCCGGATCTCCACGCCGGGCGCTCGCCCGAGGACCTCGGCGAGCGTCTCGGTCATCCGGGCCATCCCGCCCCGGAGGCTCAGGAAGATCGAGCGGGGGGTCGCGGGCGGGGGCGGGAGACCCGCCGCCGCGGCGGCCGCGGCGGCGGCGCGCGCGGCCTCGACCCGGGCGGCTTCGCGCGCCTTCCGGTCCCTCGCCTCGGCGACGCTCGCGAGCAGGAGGCTCCGGTGCTCGCGTTCGTTCTCGCGCAGGCTCGGGATCACCGCGAGGAGGCTCAGCTCGTCGATCGACGTCCCGTAGATGCCGCCGACGAGCGGCCCGGCGAGCCGGTCGACGAGCGCGCCGCCAAGCCGCCGTCGGAGGAGGTGACCGACGGTGTCGTCGCCCTCCATCGGGCCGCGCGGGAGGAAGAGATCCATCCCCATCCGCATCTTCTCGGGCCAGGAGAAGAGCTTCGTGGTGACGAACGGGCGGAACTTCGTCGGGAGGACCAGGGCGAGGCCGTCGGGCATCGGGACCAGGCGATCGCCGCGGAGGACGTAGACCGTCCGCGGGTCCACCGTCCCCACGAGGTCCCCGCCCAGCCCGATCTCCCGGCAGAGCTGCGCCGCGGCGGGCCGGACGGCGATGAACGAGTCCGGCCCCTCCTCCACGACGAAGCCATCGCCGACGTGCGTGCGGACCTTCCCGCCGAGGTGATCCGCGGCCTCGAGGAGGGTCACCGACGCGCCGGCCCCCGACAGGGCGTACGCGGCGGCGAGCCCGGTGATCCCTCCCCCGACGACGGCGACGTGCACGACGTCCTCGGCTACCCGGCGACGACCGCGGCCCGCGGAAGGGGCGCGCCGGCCGCTCCGGATCCCGCCTCGGCGCGCGTCCCGGCGCGCTCGGCCGGCGGGACGTACGGGCAGAGCGGGTCGCTCTCGAGCGGGTCGCCGGTCCAGGTGAACGCCCGGGCGCGCGAGCCGCCGCAGAGGGCGTTGTACTCGCAGCGGCCGCAGCGGCCCTTGAAGGCCTTCACGTCGCGGAGCGAGGTGAAGAGCTCGCTGTGCCGGTAGACCTCCACGATGTCGTCGCGGCGGACGTTGCCGGCCGCGACGGGGAGGAACCCCGACGGGTAGATGTCGCCGTCGAAGTTGACGAACATGATCCCGTTGCCGTCGCGGATCCCGAAGCCGCGCCCGATGCTCGTCGCCGCGATCTCCTCGTCGGTCATCCCGCGGTCGTGCATCGTCCGGATGGCGATCCGGCGGTAGTGCGTCGCCTCGGTCGTCTTCACCTGGAACGGCGCCGTCTTCCCGATCTCGAGGAGCCAGGCCATCAGCTTCTCGCTCTCGGCCGGGCTGACCTCCTGGAGGTCGGTCCCGCGACCCACGGAGATGAGGAAGAAGAGGCTCCAGCGCATGATCCCCAGGCTGGGGCAGAGGTCGTAGATCGCCGGCAGGTCGTCGAGCGTCTCGTTCGTCACGAGCGTGTTCAGCTGGACCGGGAGCCCGGCCTCCTGCGCCCAGCCGGCCGCCTCGACCGTGAGGTCGAACGTGCCGGGCACGCCGCGGAACCCGTCGTGGCGCTGCGCGTTGGAGCCGTCAAGGCTGAGGCTGATGTTCTGGACCCCCGCCTCCTTCAGGCGGAAGAGCGCGTCGCGCGTGAGCTCGGGGGTGGCCGCCGGTGCGAGCGACGCGCCGATGCCGCGGGCGCGCGCCGCACGGACGAGGTCGGGGAGGTCGGGACGGCGGAGCGGGTCGCCGCCCGTGAACACGACGTGCGGCATGGGGTTCCCGAAGCCGAGGACCTTGTCGAGGAGCGCCTCGCCCTCGGCGGTCGTCAGCTCGTCGGGGTGCCGGTCCGCGTTCGCCTCGGCCCGGCAGTGCCGGCAGACGAGGCCGCAGGACCGCGTCATCTCCCAGTAGAGCATCATCGGCGCCCGGTCGAAGACGTAGCCGGTCGGGCGGACGGAGCCTGCGCCGGGGATCGCGCCGGGGTGGCCGCCCGGGTGGCCGCCGGGATGCCCGCGCCGGGGCGTCGATCGTCGTGGGCGTCGCCGCCCGCATCTGGTCCACGGTGACCTCCTTGGTGTCAGCGGCCGGTGTCCGCGGCCGTGGTCGCCGCGTCCACCGGGGGGAGCGTCCGCTCGACGATCGCGGCGAGGGCCGAGACGAGGTGCGGGTCGTCGTTGAGCATCCGCGGGCGCTCGAGGTGGATCCCGAGCGGTCGGGCCACCCCCTGCGCCTCGATGTCGATGTCGTAGAGGACCTCGAGATGGTCCGCGATGAAGCCGACCGGGCTGACGACCAGCTCGGTCACGCCGGCGGTCGCGAGCCGGCGGATCTCTGCGAGGATCTCCGGGCCGAGCCACGGCTCCTCGGTGCGGCCGGCGCTCTGGTAGGCGAAGGTGTAGCCGGGGCGGCCGACGGGATCGGGCCCCGGCCGGCCCAGGGCGTCGGCGACGAGCCGCGCGGTGTCGGCGAGCTCGGCCGGGTAGACGTCGCCGGCGTCCACGACCCGCTGCGGGAGGCTGTGCGCCGTGAACATGAGGGTGACCGCGCCCGGGTCGGGGAAGCGGGCGAGCGCCTCGTCCGTCGTCGCGGCGATGCCCTCGACGAACGCGGGCTCGCGGCACCACGACTCGACGAGGACGATCCGCGGCGCCCGGTCGCCGAGAGCGGCGGTCGCGGCGTCCACCGCCCGCCGGTACCCCTCGACGCTCATCGAGGCCTGGGGGGCGAGAGCGATGGCCACGGCATCCGTGATCCCGTCGTCCGCCATCCGCTCCACGACCGTCGCGATGCGCGGCGCGATGTGCCGCATCCCGGCGTAGACGGGGACGGCGAGGCCGCGGCGCGCGAGCTCGGCCGCGAGGGCGGCACGCTGCGTCTCCACGATCCGCGAGAGCGGAGAGCCGCCGCCGATGGCCGCGTAGCGGGCCGTCAGCTCCGCGAGGAGCGCGGGCGTCGGTGGGTTCCCGCGCCGGATGTCCGTGTAGTAGGCCTCGACCTGGTCGAGGCTGTCCGGGCTGCCGTACGACAGCAGGAGGACGGCGGGCTTCGTCGTCGGGGTGCTCACGGCCGCCACGCGTGCACGAGGTCCACGAGGCGGCGGAGGTGGTCGGGGTCGGTCGCCGGGATCACGCCGTGCCCCAGGTTGAAGATGTGGCCCGGCCGGCCGGCCGCCTGGTCGAGGATCCACTCGGCCGCGTCGGCGACGGCATCGAACGGGCCGAGCAGCAGGACGGGGTCCAGGTTCCCCTGGACGGCGCGGTCGCCCACCAGCGCCCATCCGTCGGCGAGCGAGATCCGGTGGTCGAGCCCCAGGATGTCGCCGCCGGCCTCGGCCTGCTGCCGGAGGATCCCCGCGGTGCCGGTGCCGAAGTGGCACGTGGGCACGCCGAGCGCGCGAAGGCGCTCGAAGAGGACCGCCATCCACGGCTCGACCGAGCGCGCGTAGTCGAGGGGCGAGAGGCCGCCGACCCACGAGTCGAAGACCTGGACGGCCTGCGCGCCGGCCTGCACCTGCGCGGCGAGATACCGGACGGTCGTGTCGGTGAGGATCTCCATGAGCCGGTCCCATGTCGCCGGCTCGGCATGCATGAGGGTGCGGGTCCGCACGAACTCCTTCGACGGGCCGCCCTCCACCAGGTAGCAGGCGAGCGTGAACGGGGCGCCGGCGAACCCGATGAGCGGGACGGGCGACTCCGCGCGGATCAGGCGGATCGCCTCGAGGAGCTGCGCGACGTCGCGCGCGGGCTCGAAGGGACGCAGCGTGGCGACGTCGGCGTCCGTGCGGACCGGGCGCTCGATCACCGGCCCGCGCCCCTCGACGATGTCGAACGCCACGCCCATCCCCGCGAACGGCGTCGTGATGTCGGCGAAGAGGATCGCGGCATCGACCCCGAGCCGGCGGACCGGCTGGAGGGTGACCTCCGCGCAGAGCCCGGCGTCGCGCGTGATCTCCAGGAGGGTCGCCTTCTCGCGGACCTTCCGGTACTCCGGGAGGGAGCGCCCGGCCTGGCGCATGAACCAGACCGGTGTCGCGTCGACCGGGAGCCGCCGGGCGGCCCGGAGGTACCGCGCGGTCGGCTCGTCGGCGGCCGCGGGGACGTCCGCCGCGCCGGTGTCCGCGGGCGCACCGGTGTCCGCGGACGCGCCGGGGTCGCCGGCCGTGTCGGCGCCCGCCGGCCGCTGCGCCGTCATGCCGCGAAGGCCCGTGCGGCCGCGTCGAGGGTCTGCGCGAGCTCGGCGTCGCCGTGCGCGGTCCCGACGAACCACGCCTCGAACTGCGAGGGCGGCAGCAGGATCCCGGCGTCGAGCATCGCGCCGAAGAAGCGCGCGAACGCGTCGCGGTCCGCGGCGAGCGCCTCGGCGGCGTCGTGCGGGGCCTCCGGCAGGAAGAAGACCGTCAGCAGCGCGCCCACCCGGGCGGTCGAGACCGTCCGGCCAGCGGCCGAAGCGGCGGCACGAAGGCCCGCCTCGAGCGCGGCACCGTACGCCTCCAGCCGGTCGTACGCGGCCGCGTCGAGGTTCGCGAGCGTCGCGATCCCCGCGGCCATCGTGAGCGGGTGGCCGGAGAGGGTCCCGGCCTGGTAGACGCCGCCGAGCGGGGCGACGTGCTGCATCAGCTCGCGGCGGCCGCCGTACGCGCCGACGGGCATCCCCCCGCCGATGATCTTGCCGAGGACGGTGAGGTCGGGGCGGACCGCGTAGCGCGCCTGCGCGCCGCCGTGCGCGACGCGGAACCCGGTGATGACCTCGTCGAAGATCAGGAGCGCACCGTGCGCGTCGGTGAGGTCGCGCAGCCCCGCGAGGAAGCCGTCCGCGGGCGGGATGACGCCGACGTTGGCCGCGACCGGCTCCACGATGACGGCCGCGATCCGGTCGGGGTGCGCGGCGAACGCGGCCGCGACCGCGTCGAGGTCGTTGTACGGGACGACGACCGTCCCGGCCGCCGTCGCCTCGGTGACCCCGGCGCTGCCGGGGATCGAGAGGGTCGCGACGCCGGACCCCGCGTCCACGAGGAGGCCGTCCGAGTGGCCGTGGTAGCCGCCGGCGAACTTCAGCACGAGCGGCCGGCCGGTGGCGCCGCGCGCGAGCCGGAGGGCGCTCATCGCGGCCTCCGTGCCCGACGAGGTGAACCGGAGCATCTCCATCGACGGCATCGCCGACCTGATCGCCTCGCCGAGGACGACCTCGCCGGGCGAGGTCGCGCCGAGCGCGAACCCATCCAGCGCGGCCGCGCGGACCGCCTCCACGGCGTCCGGATGCGCGTGGCCGAGGATCGCCGGCCCCCACGCGCCGATGTAGTCGACGTAGGTGTTCCCGTCGGCGTCCGTCACGTGCGCGCCGGCTCCGGAGGCCAGGACGAGCGGTGGCCGGCCCACCGAGCGGAAGGCGCGGACCGGGCTGTTCACGCCGCCGGGGAAGAGCCCCTCGGCGCGCGCGATGAGGTCGGCCTGGCGCGTGCGGCCCGCGGTCGCGCCCGCGGCCCCGGTCGTCCCGGTCATCGGGCCTCCTCCCGGATCCACTCGGCCATCTCCCCGGCCGCATAGGTGATGACGAACGACGCCCCGGCCCGCACGATCGACGTCGTGGACTCGAGGAGGGCGCGTCGGAGGTCGAGCCAGCCGTTCTGCGCGGCCGCGACGATCGAGGCGTACTCGCCGCTCACCTGGTAGGCGCCGATCGGCAGGTCGAACCGGTCGTGGGCGCGCGCGAGGATGTCGAGCGAGGGGAGCGCCGGCTTCACGAGGATCGCGTCGGCGCCCTCGGCGACGTCCGTCGCGATCTCGAGCATCGCCTCGCGGGCGTTGGCCGGGTCCATCTGGTAGCCGCGGCGATCGCCGAACGCGGGGGCCGAGTCGGCGGCGTCGCGGAACGGCCCGTAGAAGGCCGAGGCCGTCTTCGCGGCGTACGCGAGGATCGAGGTCTCCCCGTGCCCGGCCGCGTCGAGCCCCGCGCGGATCGCGGCGACCTGGCCGTCCATCATCGCGGAGGGCGCGACCACGTCGGCGCCGGCGGCCGCCTGGGAGACGGCGGTCTCCGCGAGGAGCTCGATCGCGAGGTCGTTCGCGACGCTCCCGTCCTGCGCGAGCGGGCCGCAGTGCCCGTGGTCGGTGTACTCGCAGAGGCAGGTGTCCGCGATGAGCGGGATCGAGACGTCCGCGTCCCGGAGCCGCGCGAGCGTCACCTGGATGATCCCGTCGCGCGCCCACGCGCCGGTCCCCACCCCGTCCTTCGCGTCCGGGAGGCCGAACAGGATGAGGCCGCCGACACCGAGGGACTCGAGGCGCCGGGCCTCGTCGACCACGAGGTCCGGGGAGAGGCGGGCGACGCCCGGCATCGACCCGATCGGGTCCCGACGGCCGGCCCCGGGCTGGACGAAGAGCCCCGCGACGAGCATCGACGGGTCGAGGTGGGTCTCCCGCACGAGGGCGCGCAGGCCGGGCGTCCGACGAAGGCGGCGGAGCCGGCGCTGGGGAGCCGTCGGCGCGACGGCGGCGTCGGGACGGTCGGGGGCGAAGGTCATCGGTCGGCTCCAGCGGAAGGTGCGACGGGGTCGGGGTCGGGACGGGCCTCGGCGGCGAGCAGGATGCGGGCGGCGAGGTCCGCGACGGCCTCGGCGCGCGGAGAGGCCGAGGTCTCGACGCGGACGAAGCCGGCCTCGCGAGCGGCCGACGCGGTCGGCTCGCCGATGCAGCACGCGAGCGTCGCGCGGGCGGCCTCCCGCAGGTCGGGCGGCAGGAGGGCGAGGAGCCCCCGGACGGTCGACCCGCTGGTGAAGACGATGGCGTCGATCGAGCCGGAGCGGACCGCGGCGACGAGGGGGGCGCGGGACGGCTCGGGCGCCTCGACGGTCCGGTACGCGACGACCTGGACGACGAGCGCGCCGGCGGCCTCGAGGCGGTCGGGCAGCCTCTCGTCGGCGATGTCCGTCCGGGCGAGCAGGACGCGAGAGCCGGGCTCGACGGGGAGGCCGTCGCCGAGGCTCTCGCCGGTCCCGCGGGCCGGCACGAACGCGGGATGCACGCCCGCCTCCTCGAGCGCCGCCGCGGTCGCGGACCCGACGGCGGCCCAGCGAGCCGAGGCAGGGTCGACGCCGGCGGCCGCGAGCGCCGCGAGGAGGGCCCGCGCCCCGTTCGCGCTCGTGACGACGACCCAGTCGAACGTGGCGAGCGAGCCTGCGGCGGCCGCGAGGGGGGCGGGGTCGGCGGCGCGGACCTCGATCGTGGGGATGACCAGCGGCTCGAGGCCGGAGGCGTCGAGCGCCGCGACGAGCGGCCCGGCCTGGTCGCGCGGGCGCGTGACGAGGACGACCGGCCGGCGGGCCGCGCCGGGACCGTCCGTGCCGCGCAGCGGCCGGAGCTCGCCGGCAAGGCCCTGCGCGAGGGCGATCGCGTCCGCGACCGGACCCGATGCTCGCCGCCACGCGACGGGGGAGCCGGGCGCGACGGGCTCGCGGGAGACCCCCGCCACGAGGTGGATGATCCCGTCCTCGACGCGCGCGTTGCAGCCGATCGGGGCGCGACAGCCGCCACCGGTCGCGTGCAGGAACGCGCGCTCGGCCTCGACGCACGTGCGGGTCGCGGCGTCGTCGAGGAGAGACGACGTGATGGACCGCCTCCGGGTCGTCGGCGCGGACCTGGACGGCCACGGCCCCCTGGCCGGGCGCGGGCGGGAGGACGTCCGGCGCGATCCGCTCGTCGATCCTGTCCTCGCGGCCGAGCCGGGTCAGGCCGGCCACGGCGAGGACGAGGGCGTCGCTCTCGCCGGCGTCGAGGCGGCGCAGGCGCGTGTCCACGTTGCCGTTGAGGGGATGCGCGCGGAGGTCCGGGCGCTGCGCGAGGAGGAAGGCGGTGCGCCGCGGGCTGTCGGTCCCGACACGAGCGCCCTGCGGCAGCGTCGCGAGCGTGACGCCGCGCTCCCGCCCCACGAGCGCGTCGCGCGGGTCCTGGCGCGGACGGTACGCGGCGATGGCGAGCCGCGGGTCCATGGCCGTGGGGACGTCCTTCGCGCTGTGCACGGCGAGGTCGATCGACCCGTCGAGCAGGCGTGACTCGAGCGCGCCGACGAACGCGCCCTCGCCCCAGGCGGTGTCGGGCTTCTGGTCGTCCCCGGCGGTGCGGACGATGACGATCTCCACGCCGATCCCCGTGGCCTCGAGCGCCGCGGCCACCTCGCGCGACTGGACGAGGGCAAGCTGGCTTCCCCGCGTGCCGAGACGGAGGACCCGTGCCGCCCGGGGGAATGGCGGCACGGGGGTCTCCTGCGGTGAGGTCACAGTCCGAAGAGCTCGCGCACGAGCATGTCGCGGTCGCCGTCCACGTCGGTACGGAGGGCGGCGAGGGGTCCGTGGAGCAGTCCGGCGACGAGCCGGTGCGACATCTCGTCGACGAGCGCGCGGGTCTCGGGGTCGAGGGCGGGCGCGCGACGGAGGAGCCGCTCCAGCTCCGCGACGCGCTTCGCCTCGGCGTGGTCGGCGATCGCCCGGATGGCGGGGACGGAGCCGCGCGTCGCGACCCATCCCTCGTACTCGGCGGCGACCTCGCCGACGAGCCGGTCCACGCGGCGGCGGAGTCGCTCGTGCGGCTTGCCCTCCGGGGCCCGGGCGAGGTCGTCGACGGAGATGAAGTCCTCGCCGAGCGCGGCCTGCAGCCCCGCGGGGATGGCGGGCGGCGAGGAGAGGTCCACGACCACGCCGGCCGCGACGCGCGCCCGGGCGAGCGTCGCCGGGTCCGCCGGCCAGGCCCCGCCGGCGGCGACGATCGTGCCGGCCGCATCGGGGAGGTCCGCGCCGGCCTCGAAGGGGATGGCCGTCCCGCCGACGTCGGCGGCGAGGTCCTGCGCGCGCTCCGGGGTCCTGTTCGCGACGGCGACGCGCGCGCCGCGCCGGGCCGCGGCGAGCGCGGCGATCCGGCCCATGCGGCCCGCGCCGACCACCACGACCGTCCTGCCCTCGAGCGACGGGAGGCCGCGCGCGATCCGGTCGAGCGCCACGTCCGCGAGGGAACGGGGCGCACCGTCGCGCCACGCGTGCGCCTGGCGCCCGACGTGGAGCGCCTGCTGGAAGAGCCGCTCGAGGACCGGGTCCAGGTGGGCGGCGTCCGGCGCGCGGCCCGCGAGCGTGACGCCGATCGCGCCGGCGGCGCCGCCGGCCGGGCACTCGCCGGTCGTCTCGCCGTTGTGCTCGTGGCGGTCCGCGAGGCAGTCGCGGAGCTGGTGGAGGATCTGGTCCTCGCCGATGACGACGCTGTCCATCCCGGCGGCGACCGTGAAGATGTGCCGGGCCGCGTCGATCCCCTCGAGGCGCACGCCGCCCGCGGGCAGCTGCGGCAGCGAGGCGCCGGCGAGCGCCGGCAGCCAGGCGTGGAGCTCCACGCGGTGGCAGGTGTGGAGGAGGATCGCGCCGCGCGACGCGGCGAGGTGCGCGGCGTTCGCCGCGAACGCCTCGCGCTCCAGGCTCGGGACGTTCCGGGCGTGGACCGTGAGGGCGACGAGGGGCTGAAGAGCGGGACCGTTCAAGCGATCGCCTCCGCGGTCGTCAGGGGGGACGCGTGGTCGCAGGAGACCGGCCCGGCGCCGGCGGCCGGACGGCCGGCGCGGCCGGCGCCGCCCGTCCGGCCCTCCTGGTGGGCATCGATCGTCGCGAGCAGGAGCGTGTCGAGCGCGACGAGGGTCGACTCGAGAAGGGCGGTCGCCTCGGCCGTGTCCAGGTTCCGCCGGCGCGCGAGCGTGGCGATCTCGGCGACGAACGGCCGGGAGAAGCGGAGGTACGCGTCGACGGTCTCGTGGATCGTCGCGCCGCGCTCGCGCGCCATCCGGCCGTACGCGGACGCCTCGACCGACGCCTCCTCGAGGCAGGCGCGGCGCGCGTCGTCCGTGGTCGCGTCGAGGTAGGTGAGGAGCGCGGTGGAGAGGCCGCGTCCGCGCTCGCGGAGGGGGTCGCGGTCGGCGCCCTGCATCCCTCGGAGCCAGGCCGGGTCCGCCGGGCCGGTGACGACGCTCCGGCGGTAGGCCCGCGCCATCCGCTCGGGCGTCTCGCCCAGCCGCTGCAGCGGCGGGCGCTCGGCCCGCGTCGTGGGCATGAGGGCGTCGAGCGACGAGCGGAGGAAGCGCCGGTGGCCGCCGGGGGTGACGAAGGAGCGCACGGTGCCGTCGTCGGCCCAGCGCCGGAGCGTGGTGGGCGCGACGCCGAGGATGCGCGCGGCCTCCCCGAGGCCCACCCAGTCGCGATCCCGCTCGGTCGCCTTCGTCCGTGTCGGCACCCTGAAACTCCCGAAACTACCTATATCTGTCGGAACCATGCGAATGTTGGCGAGATTACCACCACACCATGACCGGCCGTTCGGCCCGTTTCGGCCTGCATCGGCGGATACAGGACGGGGTACAGGCCGGTACCGGACGGGTGGGCCGGACCGATCGAACGGGCAGGGGGCCGGCCGGGCGGCCGGTGCGGGCGGGACGCGGGCCCGTCGGCGACGTCCTGCGCGCCCGAGCCCGTGCATGCGTCCGGCGCCGCGCCCGCTCACGCGCGCGCGCGCGCACTCCCGGCCGCGGGCGCGCTAGGCTGCGCGCATGCCGACGAACATCTGGATCGACGGCCGGATCGTCCCGGCCGAGTCCCCCGCGCTGTCCGTCTTCGATCGCGGCTTCCTCCTCGGCGACGGGATCTTCGAGACCCTGCGCGCACGGCGCGGCGTGGCGATCGAGCTCGACGAGCACCTCGAGCGGCTCCGCGAGAGCGCCCTCCCGCTGGGGATCCGGCTCCCCGCCGACGACGCGACGATCGTCAGCGGCATCACGGCGCTCCTGAAGGCCGAGGGCCTCGCGGCGGACGGCCCCGGGCGGCCATCCCGGCGATGCCGCGATGCGGATCACGGTGAGCCGCGGTCCGTCGATGGTCCGCGGTCTCGCGCCGACCGCCCCGGAAGGCGACCCCACGATCGTCATCCTCGCGTGGCCGTACACGGGCACCGACGCGGCGGTCCTCCGCGACGGCCTCTCCCTCATCACGTCCTCCGTCCGCCGCGACCCCGGCTCCCCCCTCGCGGGCGTGAAGTCGACGTCGCGCGCCGAGAGCGTCTACGCGCGCATCGAGGCGGAGCGCGCGGGCGCGGACGACGCGCTGATCCTCGACACGACCGGCCATGTGAGCGAGGCGACGAGCGCGAACGTCTTCGCGATCCGCCGCGGGCGGCTCCTGACGCCGCCGCTGGGGTCGGGCTGCCTCGCCGGGACCACTCGTTCGTGGCTCCTGGCACATGCCGGCGCGCACGACCTGGAGCCGGAGGAGGACGAGCTGACGCGCGCCGACCTCCTCCGCGCCGACGAGGTCTTCCTCTCGAGCAGCGTCGCCGGCGTCATCCCGGTGCGGAGCCTGGACGACGAGGAGATCGGTCGCGGGAGCGCCGGGCCGATCACGATCGCGCTCCGCGACGCGCGCGAGACCTGGATCGACCGCGTCTCGCGGGGCGCCTGACGGGCGGCCCGCGATGACGCGCGACGAGCTCATCGCGCGGACGCGCGAACTCATCGACGAGGGCGAGCGCCTGGGCGAGGAGCCTTCGATCGGCGAGCTGCGCGCCTGGCTCGCCGCCTCCGACATCCTCCTCGCGGAGGCGTGGGGGACGATGGACCGGTACCACCTCGTGTGGCTGTCGGTCGGGCATCCGCGCGACGCCGTGCGCGACCGGCCGATGACGCCCGGCGAGGAGGCGGCCTACGTCCGGGAGGTCGCGGCGCAGAAGACCGCGGCGCTCCGGATGAGCCTCGACGCCGTCGAGCGGCAGGGGATGCCGTTCCTGGGCGAGGACGGCGGCGTGGGCGCAGCGCCCGGCGCGGACGCCGCGCCCGATGCGGCAGCCGCGGCGGCCGGGGCCGGCGGCGAGCGGGGAGGCGCGCAGGGACCGGAGAGCGCGGTGCCCGATCGCTCGGCGCTCCCCCGCGGAAGCGCGACGCCGGAGGCCGCGCCCGACCTCGCCGAGCGGATCCGCCAGGCGCGCGAGCGGACGCTCTCGTCCGACCCCGCGGTGGTCCGCCGCGCCCCGAACCCGGAGCGGATGCGCCACTGACGCAGGTTCCGCCGCAGCCGGCGGATGCGACCCGGCGGCCGCGACTGCCGGCCGCGGCCGGCCGGGGCCATCGCCCGAGCCGGCCGTCGCCCGCCCTCAGGGGATCGCGCGCTCCAGCAGCGCCCGGTCCGCGCCGTCCCCGTCGTAGTCCTCGAAGGCCGGGACGCCCCAGAGGGGGCGCGCGCCGTCCGTCACCTCGGCGAAGCCGATCGAGCGGTAGAAGAGGATCGCGACGCGGTCGTCCGGCGGGACCGCCACCACGGCGCGCGTCGCGCCGCGCGCGGCCATCTCCTCGGCCCATCGCGCGTGGATCGCCGCCCCGAACCCGCGCCGGCGCCACTCGGGGCCGACGGCGGCGAGGTGGATCACCGCCTCGCCGGGACGGTCGGGGCTCGCGAAGCCGACGAGGAACGCGGCGATCACGCGGCGGTCCGGGTCGGGCCCGTGCGCGTCGAGCGTCTCGCCCACGAGCGAGGTGGACGCGAAGTGCACGAACCAGTAGCGGCCGAGCTGCGCGCGCACGCGCCGGCCGAACCAGTGGTCCACGCGGTCCACGAGCCACCGGTGGTCCGCCTCCGTCGGGTGGCGGAAGACGATGCCGGGGGAGCGGTTCGGCGGTCATCGGGATCCGATCGCCGCACCCGCGGCGGTGAACGCGAGCTGCGCGGGGACGAGGGGCCCGTAGACCTGTGCGAGGAAGTCGACCGGGCCGAGCACCCCGCCCTGGACGTGCGACCACGCCCAGGCGCCGGCCCACGCCACGAGGCACGACGCGAGCGCGAGCCCGGCGGCCAGGGCGATCCTGCGGCCCGCGCTCCCCGCCCCGCCGCGCGCCATCGCGGCACCGGTGCGGACGGACAGCCCGACCCCCCAGCCGACGGCCGCCCCGACGATGAGGAGCCCCGTGTCCACGCTGAGCGGCCCGGCGAGCAGGAAGAGGATCGCCGCGCCGCCGAGGGCGCCGGCGATGCCGTAGGCGAGGGACCGGTCCCCGCGGCGGGCGGCGACGGCCGGGCGCGGGGCTGCGTCCGGTGCCGGGCGCGCGCGCCGGATCGGTGTTCGGATGGATCACGGGCCCATGGTACGCGTGCCCGCGCGCACGGCAGCGGCACCGACGGAGCGGTAGACTCGACCATCGTGAGCCATCCCGCCCTCGGGGCGATGCCCCCGGACATGACCGCAGGCTTCCCGGCCGCAGCCGCGCGACTCGTCGCCGCGCGCGACCGTCTCGGCGCGAAGGCGCTCGAGGACGCCGTCGCCGCCGCACCCGACATCCGCGAGCGCTACGACGAGCTCGGCCTCCGCAACCTCCTCCGGGACACGCAGGTGATGGTCGACCGGATCGCGAAGGCGGTCGCGTCGGGCGACCCCATCTGGACGCGCGAGTGGGCCGACTGGGTCGCGCCCGTCTACCGCCGCCGGAAGGTCCCGATGGCCGACGTCATCGCCATCTGGAAGGCGCTCGGCGACGGGTGCGCCGCGATGCTCGGCGACGACGCGCGACCGGCGCTGGACGCCGCGATCGGCGACGCCGAGAAGGTCTTCCGCTACTACAAGCGGATCGCCGGCGACGCGGGCGCGAAGAACCCGATCCTCAACGCCATCTACCGGGGCGTCTGACGTGACGATCAAGTGGGTGAAGAGCGACCCGCTCGTGATGAACGGCGAGCCGTTCTGCTACGGGAGCCGCGTCACGGTCCGGCAGCTCCTCGAGATGCGGCAGCAACGGCCTCGCGCTCGTGGAGATCCTCGCCCGGCACCCGGAGCTCCGGACGATGGGGGTCGCCTCGGCGTACGTCTTCGCCGCCGAGCACCCCGAGATGTACGCGGACTTCATCCAGCCGGACGGATCGCTCGCCGGCCCCGGGTACACCGAGGCCGAGGCCGCGGGGCTCCCCGAGCACCTGCGCGCGCCCGGCGTGGTCGTCACGACGGCCGCCTGACGCCCGCCACGATCGCGACCCTCGCGGTCGCCACCGGCCGACGCGCAATCCCGAGTCCTCCGGTCGGGTATCTCGCGCGTGGTGGTACCCTTTCCCACATCCACCCGCACCTGGACCCGATGACGCGATGACCGACCCCTCCCTCTCCCCCGCCGACGACGCCCCGGCCTACGCCGAGGTCGAGTCGCCCGGGTTCGACCCCATCCGCCGCGCGCACGAGCTGGCGATCCTCGACGCGCTCCGCGCCGTCGTGGACCCGGAGATCGGGATGAACGTGGTGGAGCTCGCCCTGATCAGGCAGATCCTCGTCGGCGAGAACGAGTCGGAGATCAAGATGATCCTCACGACCCCGTTCTGCCCGTACGCCGGGTCGATGATCAACCAGGTCCGCGAGCAGGCCGAGTCCGTCCTCGAGCACCCGGTGAAGGTCACGCTGCTCGCCGAGCGGTGGGACCCGCGCGACGCGGGCCTCATGTGGTGAGCGGTCCGGACGACCGCGGGAGCGACGACCCGCTCGCATCGTCCGCCGTGGTGACCCGGCGCGGTGACGACGGCTCCACCAGCCTCCTGTTCGGCGGCTCGCCGCGTGGCGAAGGACGACCCCCGCACCGAGGCGTACGGGACGGTCGATGAGGCGGTCGCCGCGTTCGGCCTCGCGCGGGCCGAGCTCGTCGAGATGGCGCGCCACGGGACCCTTCCGCCCGCCCTCGCCGGCCTCGCGGACATCGTCCTCCGGCTGCAGCGAGAGCTCTTCGTCGTCGCGGCGGAGCTCGCCGCCCAGCAGGACGCCTGGGACCGCCTGGAGGACGGCCGGACGCGCGTGTCGCTGGAGATGGTGGACGGCCTCGAGGCGGTGGTCGCCGAGATGGAGCGGCGCGTGGAGATGCCGCGGGAGTTCGTCGTTCCCGGCGAGACGCGCGCCTCCGCCGCGCTGGAGCTCGCCCGGACGATCGTCCGCCGCGCCGAGCGCCGTGCCGTCTCGCTCGACCGCGCCGGCCTCGTCGCCGGCTCCTACCTGCTGCCGTACCTCAACCGGCTCGCCGACCTCGCGTGGATCCTCGCCCGCCTCGAGGAGCAGGGGGAGCAGCGCCGGGCGACGCCCTCGCGACCCGCCTGAGCCGCCTCGCCGGCCCGTCAGGCCGGACCGCCTCCTACGGGAGGTCGCTCGCCTCGAAGACCTGCTCCTGGACGTACGCGCCGTCCGTCTTCGAGTTCGTGAGGTTCGGCTGGGCGCCGTGGCTGGTCACCGCGAGCCGCCATCCCTTCGCCGGGTCGGGCTTCGTGACCGAGATCCCGCTCGCCCAGTGCGTCCCGCGGGCGGCCTCGCCGTGGGGGCCTCCTCAGCGCGGCCCGCGCGCGGGAGCGGTCGCCGGGGTCGACGAAGCCGTGGGGGCCGGCGACGGGGTGGGAGTCGCCGACGGACCCGGGGTGCCCGACGGCCCAGGCGTGCCCGACGGCCCAGGCGTGGCGGAAGGCCCCGGGGTGGCAGAAGGCCCTGGGGTGGCCGACGGCCCAGGCGTGGCCGAAGGCCCCGGGGTGGCAGAGGCGCCCGGGCTCGGGGAGGGGCCGGGCATGAAGGGACCCCTGGCCGTCGGAGCCGCCGCGGCCACCCAGTGGAGGATGTTCCGCGTGAACGTCGCGAAGCTCTCCTCGCTGACGCCCGGGTCGAACTCGGCCGGCGGCAGGAGGTACGCCCACCCGAGGGTGGAGGCGTTGAAGACGCGTCCGCCGGACGGGAAGGTCCGAAGGGTGCTCGCGGGATGGACGATCTCCAGCGACGGCGTCACCGCGACGCTCCGGAGGACCTGGGTCGTGGAGGAGCCGTCGGGCCCGGGCGCGACCTCGTCCCCCTCGCCGGACATGAGGTTGACGATGAAGGTCGTCCCCGCCGTCCAGCCCGTCCCCTCCAGCAGGGACCACGGCACCGACGCGTCCACGGTCATCGGCCAGCGGTCGTCCGAGTCGGTCCCGAGCATGGCGCGGTACTGCGCCCCGAGGAGGTCGCCCTCCGGGCGGTCGACCGGGGCGTCCCGCCAGCGCGTCGTCGTCGTGGGCCCGCTCACCGGGTCCGTCGGGGTCGGGTCGGCCGGGTTCCCGTCGTTGCGGTAGATGACCATCTCGCGCGGCGAGGAGGACGCGTTGGGGCCGGTCGTCCCCGGCTCGAGGCGGACCTGCCAGTAGAGCGCGTTCGCCCCGAAGTTCGCGAGGCCCATGACGCCGCGCGTGCGGACGCCGTCCTCGAGCCAGTCGTACATCGCCTTGGTCACGTACTCCGTGTGGCGCTGGAGGATCGTGATCGTGGGGAACGTGGCCGGCGGCGCGAGCGAGAGGTCGTAGTCGGTCGTGTACTGGAGCCCGGGGAGGTTCGCCGCCAGCCAGGCGGCGAACTTGCTGTCGCGCGTCGTCCACCAGAGGCCCGGCCCGGAGATGTACGGCCGGTCGAAGCTCACGCGGTACGACCGGATCCGCCGTGGAGTCGATGTACGAGGACGCCCCGCCCCAGTCGTTGTATGCCTGGTACGTGAGCATCGGGACGACGAGGAGCGGCGCCTTCGGGCTGATCGCGGGCGAGCGGACGACGACGAGCGTGGAGTTGCGCGACCCGTCGGAGTCGGTGATCCGGATGGTGTAGACCCCGGGCTTCCAGCCCTTCGTCGTCCGGATCGTGTCCGTGACCTTCCAGTTCGCGCGCGGGGTGGACTTCTCGTCCATCGTCACCGCGGAGCGCTGGTCGATCCCCTTCCGGTTCTTCGCCTTGTACTTGACGAGCTCCTGGTGCCCCCCGTCCGCGGTCGTCGCCTCGCGGTAGACCTGGAGCGTGTACTTCTTCGCCGGGGTGCTGACGTGCAGGTCGATGCGGCCGCCGGGCACGATGGAGACCTGCGAGGCGTAGAGCTCCGCCTTCGCGGGCGGGCCCACCCAGTCGGTGATCGACGTGGGGCCCTCCCCGCCGGCGTCGCCGGTGGCGGGCGGGGTGTACGGGACGGCCTCGGGCGGGCCTTCCTCGGGCGCGGCCACGACGGCCCCCGGCGGTGCGACGACGAACGCCGTCAACGCGGGGACGACGATCGAGATCGCGAGGATCGCCGCGTATGCCGCGCGCGTGCGCCGTGTGCCCATCAGCCTCTATCTTCCTACGGTCGTCGAGAGTCCGCTGCGCGGCGCGCCGGCCACGAGGCCCGAGCGCCCGTCCGGGAAGAGGAAGGGGCGGCGCCTCGCGGCGCCGCCCCCCGACCGTTCGCGATCACGCGGGCGGCGCCGAGGCGCCGGCCGCGCCTGGATCTCACTTGACGACGATGACCTTCCTCGCGGATGGACCCCATGCGGCGGTCGCCTGGTGGACGTCCCGGGATCGCGGAAGCTGTAGTACGCGGTCGCCGTGGGCGTGAAGACGTATCGGACGCAGCCGCTCGACGCTGATCGTCGCGGGTCGTGAGGAAGACCCAGGTGCAGTGCCGGGGTACTTCCGCCAGATCTCGACCGACGGAGCCGACCATCGAGGTTCCGGCGACGCACGCGGTGAACTCCGTCTTCTTGCCCTTGCGCGACCACGAGCGTCGGGGTGCGTCGCGGCCGACCTGTACGGCCGGACGTACGAGCGGACGAAGACGATGCGCGCGGGCCCCGTGTTGATGGTCCCGACGTTCGGCGGGACCGTCGTCACGACGACGAGCGGGACCGTGATCGTCGGGACGGCGACGGCCGAGCCGGCGACCGTGATGAACGTCGCCTCGGACGTGACCACGGAGAAGTTCCCGGTCCTGCCGGCGGCGTAGAAGCCGCTCGGGTAGTTGGCGCCCGTCGGCGGTGCGACCGCGATGCGGTAGGTCGCGTTCGGGAGGGACGCGAACGACCACGAGCCGGTCGACTGGATGGACGTGCTGGCGCAGGTCCAGGTGGTCGTGTTGCAGGCCGAGACGACGCCGCCGGCGAGGGCGCCGGCCGAGAGCCCGACGACGTTGCCGGAGACGGCCGCGGAGGTCGGAGCCGGCGGGTTCCAGCCCCAGTTCACGATGATCGGCGGGAGCGTCACGGGGCCGCGGACCCAGACCGGGGTCGCGTCCGCGAGGTTCGTGGTGAAGCGGCCGAGCGCCCAGGCCGAGTACCAGCCCATCGGGTACCACCAGCCGGGCCGGTGGTGCTGCGGGTCGACGGTGTACGGGGTGGGACCGGGCGGCGTGGGGCCGTAGCCGGTGCTGATCCCGACGATGTAGCTGCCGGCGTCGAGGTCATCGATATGGTAGCGGCCCCAGGCGTCGATGCTCGAGGAGCGGCAGTGCCAGCTCGGGTTGGGCATCCACTGGCCGTTCGCCTCGGTGCTGTTCGTCGCGCCCCACGGCCACGGCCACGGATTGCGGCTGGTCGCCGGGCAGGCGGTGACGGTGCCGCCGGCGACCGGCCACGCCGACCCGCCGTCGACGACGGGGGCGGAGGTGGTGGTCACGAACGGGTGCGGCCAGTACCAGTACGGGAAGAAGACGAAGACCTGGCCCGAGATCGAGCCGGTCATCGGCGGGAACGGCGGGAGCCGGCGGGGCCGGCGGGACCGGCTCCAGCCCGGGACGGTCATCCCGGCGACCTGGTGGCTCGGCCCGACCGTCTCGGTCGTCGCCTTCTGCGAGTTGCGGGTGAAGTTCCCCGGCGCGCCGACCGACAGGAAGCCGGTGCCGTAGCCGATGCCGGCGGAGATCTGGACGTGTACGTCCCGGCGGGGAGCTCCTCGATCATCCAGACGCCGCCCCAGACGCGGCTGCTGCGGCAGCCGCCGGTGCCCTGGACGCCGGCGTCGACCCGGCATCCACGGCCCGGTGCACGCCGTGACGGTGGCGCCGTTGATGCTCCCGGCCGAGCCGGTCGCGGGGCCCCAGAGCGAGTACGTGACGCCCCAGCCGTTCTGGGTCTGCACGACGGGCGTGGTCTGGTTGAACTCATCTTGCGTGCGCGGCGGGCTGCCCTCCGCGAGGGCGATCCCGGGTGGGGCGAGGAGCGGCAGCGCGAGCGCTGCAGCGAAGACCGCAGCCATCGCGGTCCGACGCGGGTGTCCGACCATCTTCCCTTTCCCCCTTGACTGAGCCGGCGCTGACCGGCGGATCGGGGGCGGGCGCGAGTCGCCTCGACTCCCCCACCGTCCCCTTTGTCCCGCCGGTGGGCACTCCGGCTGATCGATGTGGATGCGATCCAGTCGCGAGGAGAATCGCCCTCTCTGGGTCGTCACCCTCGAATGTCAACGCCCGCGTGCGTCTCATCCATAGCGCGGGCGGGTACCGACGATGAGGATCCAGTACTGCCCGGACCGCGGCGTGCGACGTGGGCGCCTCGATGGCGCCCTCGGATGCGTCGACGCACCGTCGACCTCCGCTCGAAGGGTAAGGCCCTGCTGCAAGCAGGGGAAGGGCAATTCGACACGTGTGACAGGGCGCCGGCGCGCATGGCCGCGCCGGCCGCCTCGCGGCCCGCCGCGGCGCCACTCTTGACACCCTTCGGCGAGCCCACATACCATCAATATCCATTTATATGAAGGCGCGTTGATGCGATGCGCCTTCGCTCACGAGGAGATCCCCTGCCCAGCCCGGCCCGTATCCGCGGGACCATCGCCTCGGTCGTGGACCAGCCGTCGGAGCTGCGCGAGCTCCGCGACGTCCACAAGGCGCTCGCCGACGTGAACCGGCTCCGGATGATCCGGCGCCTCGCGGCCGGCACGGCCACCGTCGGTGACCTCGCGGAGACGGTCGGGCTCTCGCAGCCCCTCGTGAGCTGGCATGTCTCGCGGCTCCGCGCCGCGGGGATCGTGGAGACGCATCGCAGGGGCCGCGAGACGCGCATCGCGATCCGCGCGGGTGCGTTCAGCGAGCTGGCGGCGCGCGAGCGCGAGCTGCTCGGGGTGGAGGGCTGAGGTGAGCGGTCGCGGATCCGGTTCCGGCGAGCCCGGGAAGACGAAGAGCGGGTCGTTCACGAGCGCCGAGCAGCGCGCAGTCCGTGAAGCGGGTCTTCGAGCCGGTCGCGCTCTTCTTCGGGAGGCTGGGGCTCACGCCGAACGGGCTGACGCTCCTGGGCTTCGCCATCACGATCCTCGCCGCCGTCATCGCCGGCGCTCCAGCTCTGGCTGGTCGCGGGGGTCGTCGTCATCATCGGCGGGATCTTCGACATGTTCGACGGGACGCTCGCGCGTGCGACCGGCAAGGTCTCGCCGCTCGGCGCGTTCTTCGACTCCACCTTCGATCGCTGGGGAGAGGCGATCACGTGGGTGGGCATCGCCGTCGGCTGCATGGCCGCCGGCAACGGCCTCGCGGCGACGCTCTCGATCCTCGCGCTCTCGTCGGCCTTCATGGTCAGCTACGCGCGCGCCCGGGCCGAGGGCCTCGGCTACTCGCCCGGCAGCGGCCTCGCCAGCGTGGGGTTCGCGCCGCGCGAGATCCGCCTCGTGATCCTGACGATCGCCCTCATCCTCACCGGCATCCTCGGCGGCATCGCCCCGTGGAGCGCCGCCGACCCCACCGCCGGGCTCGCGACCGCGGGCACGGCGCCGTTCCTGCTCGGCGTGGGAGCGATCTTCGTCCTCGCGACCATCACCGTCGTCCAGCGGGTCGTGAACGTCCGGGCGCAGGCCCTGGCGGCCGAGCGGTCCGCCGCGAAGTAGTCGGAGGCGCCGCGACCGGTCCGGCGCGCGTCCCAGGGAGAGATAGCGCACGATGAAGTCCAACGGGAAGTCCACCAACGGCAGGAAGACGGCCGCGAAGGCCGTCGACGGCGGCGTGCGCCGCGCGGTCGATCCCTTCCAGCGCACCGAGGTCGTCGCCGCGCGCGACGGGCGGCCCGCGCGGGGCGACCGGAAGATCCGCGTCGCGATCGTCGGCGTCGGCAACTGCGCGAGCAGCCTCGTCCAGGGGCGCTACTACTACGAGGACGCGAAGCCGGACGAGTTCGTCCCGGGCCTCATGCACGTGGAGCTGGGCGGGTACCACGTCCGCGACATCGAGTTCGTCGCGGCGTTCGACGTGGACAAGGAGAAGGTCGGCAAGGACCTCTCCGAGGCCATCTACGCCGGGCAGAACAACACGTACGTCTTCCAGCAGGTCCCCCACCTCGGCGTGACGGTCGAGCGCGGGATGACGCACGACGGCCTCGGGAAGTACCTCTCGCAGGTCATCGAGAAGGCGCCCGGCCCCACCGCGGACATCGTCGGGATCCTCAAGGACCGCCAGGTGGACGTGATGGTCTCCTACCTCCCCGTCGGGAGCGAGGAGGCGACGAAGTGGTACGTGGAGCAGGCGCTCAAGGCCGGCGTGGGCTTCGTCAACGCGATCCCCGTCTTCATCGGCCGGGAGCCGTACTGGCAGCGCCGGTTCGCCGAGGCGGGCCTTCCGGTCATCGGCGACGACATCAAGAGCCAGGTCGGGGCGACGATCTCCCACCGCGTGCTCACGCGCCTCTTCATGGACCGGGGCGTCCGCGTCGACCGCACGTACCAGCTGAACTTCGGCGGGAACACCGACTTCCTCAACATGCTCGAGCGCGAGCGCCTCGAGAGCAAGAAGATCAGCAAGACGAACGCGGTCACCTCGATGCTCGACTACGAGGTGGACCCGGACAACGTGCACGTCGGCCCCAGCGACCACGTGCCGTGGCTGCTCGATCGCAAGTACTGCTACATCGTCATGGAGGGCACGACCTACGGCGACGTCCCGCTGAAGGCGGAGCTGAAGCTCGAGGTCTGGGACAGCCCCAACAGCGCCGGCGTCATCACGGATGCGATCCGCTGCCTCAAACTGGGCCTCGACCGGGGCCTCGCGGGGACGCTGGTCGCTCCGTCGAGCTACTTCATGAAGAGCCCGCCGATCCAGATCGCCGACGACATCGCGCACGAGCGCGTCGAGGCGTTCATCCGCGGCGAGGACGACGAGGTGCTCGACGGGTCCGAGCAGGGCGTCCACGCGGCGATCCGGACGCGCCGGCAGGAAGGCCGGGTCAGCGACGGCGCCGTGAAGGCGCCGAAGGCCGCGAAGGCCGGCCGCGTGAAGCCGGCGAAGGCTGCGGTGGGAGGTTCCACGAAGCGGTGACGAGGAGAGCGCCGGGGAGGCACGCCCGGAGGCAGGTCGCGAGCACGAGCCGCGACCGATCCGAGCACGGCGCGCCCGGATCGTGGAGCGCGGCGCGGTCGGGCCTCTACCGTGCGGCGGAGTGGTCGCTCGGGCACCTGCCGCCACGGCCCGCCTGGGAGGTGGGCGCGTGCGCTCACCCAGGCGGGTACCTCGCGTGGCCGGCGAAGCGGCACGGGGTGGACGCGTAACTTCGCCCACGTCCTCCGCACGGACCCGTCGGACCCGCGCGTCCGACCGGCTCGCGCTGGCCGCGTACCGCAACTACGCGCGGTACCTCGTGGAGCTCATGCGGCTCCCCAGTCGATGCCGGTCGACCAGGCCGAGAAGCGCTGGACCACCACTGGCCGGACGTCCTTCGAGGCGCTCCGCGCCGCCGCCGACAAGGGACTCATCTTCGTCGGGGCCACATCGGGAACAACGAGGCGATCGCGGCCGGTTTCGCGCGCATGCGGCTGGCCGGTGAGCGTCGTCGCTGACGACGCCACCTTCCGGAGCTGTTCTCGCACCTGGAGCGCCAGCGCGGCTGCGTGGGGGGTGCGCCTGATCCCGTGGCGGAACCTCCGCGAGGTCTTCGGTGCGCTCCGACGGGGCGAGATGCTGGGCCTGCCGGTGGACTGGGGCTACCGGCCGGGCGGGATCCCCGTCCGGCTGTTCGACGCGTGGACCACCCTCCCGGCCGGCCCGCGGTGCTCGCCGGCAAGACCGGCGCGACCATCGTGCCGGTCGTCGTGCGGCGCCACGACGACGGCCGGTTCTTCGTCACCTACGACGAGCCGATCGACGGTCGCGTCCACGGACGCGCGGAGCCGTCGCCGAGGCCACCCAGCGGATCGCGGCGTGGCTGGAGCGGTCGATCGAGGCCGCGCCGGAGCAGTGGTACAGCTTCAAGCCGATCTGGCCCGACGACCCCGCCGAGGCGCGCGCGCCTGGCCGCGCGGGCGGCGGAGTATCGGCATCGGACGCCGGTGACGCGCGACGGCCGGCCGCCGCGGGAGCGCGGTCCGGGTCGGGCACGCGCGTCCAGCGCATCCGGGCGCGCGGCGTGACCGCGGCGTCCTCGGCTCGCGCGGCCGACTTCCGGAGCCCGCTCCTCGTCCAGCTCGCGGACGCGGTCGGGTCGAGCCTGGTACCGCGTCGATCGCGCGACGCGCCGCCGTCGGCGCGCGCCAACCTGCGGCGCGTCTGCACGTGGCTCGCCGCCGAGGGCATGGGCCCGGCGCGGGCACGGCGCCGCCGCCTCGGATCCGCGACGCGCTCGAGGCCCTGCTCCGGTCGGCGTTCCGACACCAGGCCCGCTACTACCTCGAGGTCGCCCGCGACGCCGTACATGACGCGCGACTACGTCGATGGAGAGCCTGGACTTCGACGCGCCGGACGTGGTCGACAGCGCGTTCGCTGTGCCCGGGCCGCCTGATCGTCATCGGCGCTCCACTTCGGCGCCCTCGAGCTGCCCGCCCTGTACTTCCACGCGCGAACGGGGCGCGTCGCCGACCGTGCCGATGGAGACCGTCGACGACCCGCGCGCTCCAGGAGTGGTTCGTCCGCTCGCGGCGCGCGACCGGCTTGCGGATCGTCGGACTGCGAGAAGCGCGCCGCGAGCTGACGGCCGCGCTGGGCGCGCGGCGAGGCGACCGGACTCGTCACGGACCGGGACATCACGGGCGGTGGCATCGACGATCCCCCTGTTCGGCCACCCCGCGCCCCTGCCGGCGGGACCGGCGCTGCTGGGGCTGGAGGTCGACGCGCCGACCTACGTCTTCGGGCGTGCGGCGGGCCGGCATCGGGCGTTACCGCGGCCGCGCCGAGATGCTGTCATTCGAGCGAGAAGGGTCGCGCTGCGTGCGCGCGTGACCGCGTTCCTCCACGCCGAGGCGCGTGCGTTCGAGCGCGTCATCGCCGACGCGCCCGACCAGTGGTGGGCGGTCTTCTTCCCCATCTGGCCGGACCTGCCGGGGACCGCGGCCGCGCCGCGCCGGTCGGAGGGTGGCGCGATGACCCACCATCAGCGGCTCGGGCGGGCGGACCTGCACGTGCACACCCTCGCCTCCGACGGCGTGGACGGGGTCGTGACGATCCTGGAGCACGTGGACGGCCTGGCGCTCGTGGACGTCATCGCGATCGCGGACCACGACCGGATCGACGCGGCCGTGGCCGCGCGCGAGATCGCGCTGCGGCGCGGGATGCGCGTCGAGGTCATCGTCGGCGAGGAGGTCTCCACGCGGGGCGGACACCTCATCGGGCTCTTCCTGCAGGAGCGGGTCCCGCCGCTGCGGCCGCTGCGCGAGAGCATCGCCCGCATCCACGACCAGGGCGGGATCGCCGTGGCGGCGCACCCGGCGACGCCGTACCCGCTGTGCATCTCGGCCCGGTCCGTCCGCCGCCTCATGGAGGAGCCGGACCCGCGTCACCGCCTCGACGCGATCGAGGCCTTCAACCCCACGACGTTCGGGCGGGTGGGCCACGCGACGACGCGCCGCCTCGTCCTCGAGACCGGCCTGCCCGCCCTCGGGAGCAGCGACGCGCACCGCGCCGCGGCGATCGCCACGGGCCTCACCCTCTTCCCGGGGGTCACCGCGGACGACTTCCGCGCCGCGGTCGCGGCCGGGACGACGCGCTGGGCGGGGTCCTTCCACGGGACGCTCTCGCAGCTCCCGACGTTCGGCATGCAGCTCGCGAAGTACGGCCGCGGCTGGCGCGACGGCCTCGCGGGGATCGGCGCGCGGCGGCGGATCGGGGCGCGACCTGGGCTATCCGGGCGGCCGCCTGCGGCCGGAGCGCCTGGACCTCGGCGCGCTCGAAGGCGACCCGTCCGCCGAGCCGGGCCCAGGCCCGGACGCGGGCGCGGCGACGGCATCGGACGTGGCGCGCCATGATGTGGGCCCACGATGAAGATCGGCCTCGTCACCCCGTACATCTATCCGCTGCCCGGCGGCGTGAACGACCACGTCCGTCACCTGTACGAGGAGCTGCGCCTCCGCGGCCACCAGGTGCGGATCATCAGCAGCAGCCACGGCGTCCAGCGGGCGTCCGAGGGCGATGTCGTCCGGCTGGGCAAGGGCTTCAGCTTCCCGGCGAACGGGTCGGTGGGGACGATCACGATCTCCCCGAACTTCGACCGGCAGGCGCGGGCGATGCTCGAGGACGAGCGGTTCGACCTCCTGCACTTCCACGAGCCGTTCGTCCCGTTCCTCTCGCTCTCCGTGCTCAAGGAGTCGCGGAGCGTGAACGTCGCCACCTTCCACGCGTACGCCGGCTTCTCGCCCTCGTACGAGTTCGGGAAGCGGGCGCTCGCCGGGTACGCCGCGCGGCTCCACGGGCGGATCGCCGTGAGCGCCGCGGCTCGCCACTTCATCGACCGGTACTTCCCCGGCGACTACAAGGTCATCCCCAACGGCGTGGACGTGGGGCGGTTCACGCGGGCGGTCCCCCTCACACGATGGCAGGACGGCGCGCAGAACATCCTCTACGTCGGACGGTTCGAGGAGCGCAAGGGGCTCATCCATCTCCTGAAGGCGTTCCGCGTCCTCCGCAAGGAGGGGCGCGAGGACGTCCGCCTCCTCGTCGTGGGCGGCGGACCCCAGGAGCGCGAGTGTCGCCGGTACGTCGCGACGCGCCGCCTCCAGGGGGTCGAGTTCCTGGGGCGCGTGAGCGATGACGAGAAGGCGCAGCTCTTCCGCACGGCCGACGTCTTCGTGTCGCCGGCGACCGGACGGGAGTCCTTCGGGATCGTCCTCCTCGAGGCGATGGCGGCGGGCGCCCCGATCGTCTGCAGCGACATCCACGGCTACAAGGGCGTGGTGAAGCGCGGCGAGCAGGCGCTGCTCGTCCCGCCGGGCGACAAGGACGCCCTCGCGGCGGCGATCGGCCGGCTCATCGACGACCCCGCCCTGCGCGCGCGCATGGGCGCGAGCGGCCGCGCGCGCGCCGAGGAGTTCAGCTGGAGCGGCGTGGCACGGCGCGTGGACGAGTACTACGGCTTCGTGATCCGCCGGCTCGCCGCGCAGGGCGCGCTGCCGCGCGACTTCAGCGCGGAGATCCCGCCGGCGCCGCGCCCCGTCGTGGAGGAGCGGCGCGGGCAGCGGGCCGATCCGGCGGCCGCAGCCGGGCCGGGAGCCGCGGCGGACGACATCGCGGGCACGGGGTCCGGCACGGGCGACTGACGCCGCGGTCAGGCCTCCGGCGCCTCGGCGACGTCCTCGTCGAACCGCCCCGCCGCGATCGCCGCGCGCTCGGCGAGGGCGACGCGCCACGAGAACGTGCTGTACGCGACGACCGCGGACGTCGCGAGGAGCGCGACGAACAGCACCGCCGGCCAGACGTCCAGCAGCTTCACCGAGACGGGCGGGTCCGTGTTCACCGGGAACTGGAACACGTAGAGCCAGGTGGGCAGGATCCCCTGGTACGCGTTGAAGAGCTGCGAGGGGAGCGGGAGCGCGGAGATGTTCGGGTAGAAGAACAGGAAGAGCACCGCGACCGCCCAGATGAACCCGAGCGCGAACCGCCGCGTGTCGCGCGCGGTCACGATCACGTACGCGCAGATGCCGAGCGGGACGAGCGCCGCGAGGGCGACGAGCTCCGGGCGGATCCCGTTCACGTCGAGGATGGTCGCCTCGTCGCTCAGGAAGCCGGTGAGGATGAGCGCCGCGGCGCCGGCGGCGGCGATCACCGCGATGGCGGCGAGATGGCGGTCGCGACGGGCGCGGGCCTCCGGCGGCGAGATCCGCCCCTCCCGCCCTTCGCGCGCGGCGCGGTCGAGGGCGACGATCTGCCAGACGAAGAACAGGCCGGCCACGAAGAGGACCCCCACGATCGCCGCGACGCGCGTCGTGACGACGAGCTGGCCGACGCTCGCGGCGCAGGCCGGTGACTGCGGGTAGGCCTTCTCCACGCCGACGGCGAAGCAGAGGGGCAGGCGGAAGAGCCACATGAGGGCCGGCCCCATGATCGCGATGGCCGCGGTGACCCGGACGAGCAGCCACGTCCGCCTCGACGGCCCGTGCCAGACCTCGGCGATGAGGTATGCGAGCGCCCCGAGCAGGAAGATCAGCGCCGTGTAGTAGTGGTACTGGAAGGTCGCGCGGTCGATGCGCACCCAGGGCAGCCACATGACGAAGAAGCCGATGCCGATGAGCGCGAGGGCGAGGCTGCGCCGGCGGAAGGCCTGCCAGGCGGTGAACGCCACGCCGACGATCCCCATCCACCACACGCCGAGGTTGCCGGTGTCGTAGATCGCCGCGGACGTCCCCTCGAAGCTCGCCTGGTAGAACCAGACGGGCTTGAGGTCGAACGGCCACGCCCACCACGGCGACGACGCCGCGTGCGTCGCGCGCAGGTTGTTGTGGTAGTCGTACATCGACTTGGTGAGCTCGACGAGCGTCTGGCCCGTGTTGCCCGCCGGGAAGCTCTCCGTGAACCGGTTCCCGAGCATCACCCACGGGATGTAGCTCATGACGTACACGGCGACCGGTATGAGCGCGAGCGAGACGACGATCCAGACGAAGGGGAGCCCCCAGCCGGAGCCGAGGCGGAGCCACCCGTCCGGGGCGGGATCGGACGGGGGCAGGAGGCTCGCGGGATCGTCCGGCTCGCGCGGGGGCGCGAGCGGTCCCACGCCCAGCATCGCCCCGACGCGGAACCCGACGATCGCGAGGATCGAGAGCGCGATGAGCGCGCCGGAGACCGCGAGGATGATGAGGCCCGGCGCCGGCGCGCCCTCCGGCGGGATCGTTCCCACGCCCATCGCGAAGCCGACGAGGGCGCCGGCGATCCCCAGGGCGCCCGGGACGTACACGGCGAAGCGCATCTCGTCGAGCGTCCACGCCACCGGGTGCAGGACCGTGACCACGACCGCGAGAAGGGTGAGCGCGATCATGAGGGCGAGGAAGAAGAGGTTGCCGTTGCTCGTCGTGGCGGTGGGGCTGGTGGCGATCGCCATGTAGCCGAGCGTCGCCGCGATCCCGGCGAGGCCCAGGACGATGACGATCCGGCCCAGCGCGGAGCGCGCGAGGACGAGGATCCCGATGCCGCCGAGCGCGTACAGCGCGACCCACTTCGACGCCAGGCCCAGGCCCAGGAGGACGCCGACGAGCGGGAGGGCGAGGACGAACGCGAGCCAGCCCTTCCACCGTCCGGTCCACAGGGCGGCGAAGACGGTGAAGGCGGCGAGGACGAAGAACCCGACGTAGACGTCGTTCATCGCGATGCGCGACTGGACGAACATCATCCCGTCCGCCAGCGCGAGGAGCCCGGCGATCACCGCCACCGACCGGCGCCGGAAGAGGATCCGCAGCAACAGGAAGAGGACGCCGACCGTCAGGGCCCCGAAGATGACGCCGGGAAAGCGCCATGCGAAGGCGTGGCCGCCGACCGCGACGGAGGCCGAGGCTGCCGTCCGCGGCGAACGCGAGGATCTGCTGGCGGTCCGTCGCCGGGCTGCTGCCAGTCCGAGTCCATCGCCCACGAGGTGGCGGTGAACGGCAGCCGCGCGTCCGCGTAGACGGCGATCCCGTTCGGCTCCACCACGTAGACCGTGTCGCCCGACCCGTCCGGCGCGGTCCCGAGGACGTGGACCTGCTGGCTCGCGTCGTCGAAGAGGACCCGGCGCACCTCGCCCGGCATCGTGAGCGTCTTCACGAGCTGCGGTGCCGTGGCTCCCCGAGTCCTGGCCCAGGTCGATCCGCGAGAGCGACGTCCCGCCGACGACGTACAGGGCGGGATTCCCGACGCCGTCCACCTCGGCGACGTCCGAGGCCCCGGCGCCGCCCTCGAGGGCGACCGTGTCCGCGACGGTCGCCGTGACCGGGTCCACGAAGTCGACCCCGGCGGCGGAGGCGACCGCGAGGCGCGGCCGCGACTCGACCGTCACGCCGGGCAGCGTCCCGGCGCCCACGGCGTCCTCCACGGCGGTCTTCACGTCGCCGCTCGGCGGTGCCGAGCACGACCTGGGCGCCGGCGGCGGCCTGGAGCCGGTCGCGCGTGGTCGTCTCGTCCAGCCCCGCGACCTTCGCGAGCTCCGCCGCGAGGGCTGGAGCGTCGGTGACCTGGCTCGTGTCCACCACGATCGTGGGTGCCGTCCCGCCGTCCGACATCCCGCCGCGCCCGGGGATGGTCAGCCGTGCCGTACCGGTCCCCGGAGAACGCGTCGAGCGTCACGAGGGCGTCGCCGGGGAGCCCGGCGGCGATGACCGAGCCGTCGGTCGTGACGTACAGGCGCTCGACCGCGCCGTCGAGCGCCGTGAGCACGTCCGGCACCGGGAGCGTCGCGTCCGTCGTCCCGGCCGCACGAAGCGGGTCGAGCGCGCGTGGTCGTGTCGAGCGAGAGGACCATCCCGGTGTCCGTGCCGATCAGCAGCCGGTGCGACGCGGCGTCCACGGCCACGGACCGCGCCCCCGGCGCCTCGATGCGCGCGACGAGGTCGCGGCTCGCGAGGTCGTAGGCGAGGACCCCGTCACCGGTCGCGACGTACAGGCGGTCCCCGCCGCGCGAGCTCGGTGCCTCCGGGTCGTCCCATCGCGGCTCGATCGCCGCGTCGACGGCCGGCGACCCGAGCTGGCTCGTGGAGACGGTCCGGTCGTTGCCGAACGCGACGATCCCCACGGCCATCGCGTACTTCGCGAAGTGCGGGTGCGTGTACTCGTAGATGTCGTGCCGGATCCCGTAGCGCCAGTCCTGGAGGAACTCGGTCGCCGTCCGCGCGTGGTAGACCTCGTCGAAGTGCATGCGGTACGGCTCCGCGAGGCGGTACGTGCGGAGCACGAGCGCCGCGACGACGAGGACGAGGAGGATCCACAGGTCCAGCCGGTCGAAGCGCCCGCCGCGCTCGCCGGCGAGGAGGGCGGTCCGGTCGTGGGTGCGGAAGCGGCCGAGCCGGCGGAACCAGCCCCTGAGCCCCGGTGCCATCGTCGTCGTCCGCCGGGCCCTCGCCGTCCTCCGGGTCCGGGCTCCGGCCCGAGGGCCATCGGCGGCGGCGCCCGGCGGCCGCGACGGCCGGGGCTCGCGGGGCAGGGCGGGCGGGCGGCGCGGATGAGGCCGGGGCGGCATCCTTCGCGACCGCGCCGGCGGCGGCGCCGGCGGCGACCGCCGTCCCGGCGCCCCGCCTTCCACGCCGAGCCCCGGCTGGCGGCGCCGTCGCGGCTTCCTCCTCGGCCCCTTCCTCGCGGAGGAGGCCCGCGCGCGCCTCGGCCGCGTCCTGCTCGACGGCGCTCCGTCGCAGCCGCGTCAGCGCCCAGACGAAGACGCCCAGGTGGGCGATCGCGATGGCCGCCACCCCGACGGGCGAGCGGATGAGGTCGCCGATGCCCAGCCAGTCGGAGATGCCGGGGTTGTCGTAGAAGGCGAGGGTGAGGATCGCGTAGAGGTTCAGGAAGGTCGCGACCGCGAGCACGACGTACGCGATGCGCCAGCGCATCGAGGTCCCCGCGAGGATCGCCGCGAGCGCGAAGACCGGGTACAGGTACCGCTCGTGGACGCGCGTCGGGACGACGAAGAACGCGATGGCCATGACCGTGAGGATGACGAGCAGGGTCCGCGCGTCGTCGCGGCGCCAGGCGACCACGCAGAGCCCGACGATGAACCCGACGAGGAGGGTGGTCCCCACGGACGACCGCCGGCACCGGCCCCAGCGACGAGGAAGGCCTGGCCGGGGTCGCGGGCGACGTCGAGGACCCACGTCCCGTTCGCGGCCAGCCCGTTCCCGTCCACCGACACGAGGGCCCAGGGGTTGTACGCGTTGACCGTGAGGTACGAGTACTGGGCCGCCGTCGTGGCGATCTTCATCACGAGGTCCCACGGCCAGAGGCCGAACGGGAGCGAGAGGAGCGAACGCCGTCCCGACCCCCGCCACCACCACGCCCGCGAGGTCGACCGGGCCCTCGCGGGCCGGCCGGGCGATCCCGACCGACGCGAGCGGCCCCCAGAGGATCCCCGGACGCGGGCCTCGCTCCGGCCGCTTCACGAGGTAGCGGTGGATGATGACGACGGCTGCGATCGGGACGAGGATCCCGAACTGCGGCTTGATGATCGCCGCCACGGTCGCGAGGACGGTGGCCGGGATCATCCGGCCGCGCCAGAGCTCGCGGACGGCCAGGAGGAGGAAGACGGTCCCGACCGAGTCGACCTGGCCCCAGATCGAGCTGTCGAACCAGGTGACCGGGTTGAAGAGGACGAAGGCCGCGCCGATCAGCCCCGAGCGCCTGCTCCCGCCGAGCTCGCGCACCATCGACCAGACGAGGTAGGCGAGGACCCCGTCCGCGATGATCGCCGGGAGCTTGATCAGGTCGCCGGCGCCGCCGAAGAAGCGCCCGACCAGCCCGACGAGCCACAGGACGTAGAGATACCCGGGCGTGTAGTCCGCGAAGAACCCGCGGTCATAGAAACCGAACGGCCCCAGCTGCGCCAGGTTGTCCGCCCAGTAGCGGAACGCCTGGACGTCGACGCCGAAGCCCGTGCCCGGTGCCAGGAGGACGTATGCGATGATGAGCCGAAGGGCGATCCCGACCGCGATGAGGATCGCGATCGCGCGGTAGTCGCCCCTGGTCCCCGTCGTCCCGGTCTCCGCGGTCGCGCCCTCCATGGGGTCGCCCGGTTCAGGGCCGGTCAACGAGTTCGGCCTCCTGCACGAGCGCTGAGGTGCAAGCGAGTATATCGCCGGGCCGCCCTGCGGCGGCTCGTCCCGACGGTGAGCCCGATGACCGCCCCCGACGCCGCGACGCCGTGCCCACGGTCGTCGTGGGCGGGGCGGTCGTCCTCGCGCTGCTCGTCATCTACGTCCTGAGCAACCTCGACCGCGAGAACCTGTACCGCCACATCGTCTGGCAGGCGGACGCGTGGCTCCACGGTCAGGCCACGATCCCGTGGCCGGTGCCGGGCAACGACTACTACCAGGACGTCATGCCGGTGCTCGGCCCCGACGGCGCGGAGACCGGCCGCGGGCTCCTGCCCTTCCCGCCGCTCCCGGCCCTGGTGCTCCTCCCGTTCGTCGCGATCTGGGGCCTCGCGACCGACGCCCAGCTCATCACCGCCGTCGGGGCGGCCCTCGTCGCCGGCTTCGGCTTCCGGATGCTCGGCGAGCTCGACATCCGGCGCTCCACGCGGCTCCTCACGACGATCTTCTTCGGCCTCGGCACCGTCCTCTGGTACGCGGCCGCGGTCGGGAGCACGTGGTGGACGGCGCACGTCGTCGCCCTCCCGCTCGTGATCGCGGCGGTCGCCATCGGCATCCACCGGGAGCGCGCGCCGGACGCGGAGCCGGAGGGACGGGTCCGCCGGCTCGTCGACCCGGCGATCGTCGTCGCGGGGCTCCTCATCGGGATCGCCGCGGCGGCGCGGATGCCCGTGATCCTCGGGCTCGCATACTTCGTCTTCGTCGGCGGCGGCACCGCCCGCCGCAGGATCGTCTCGGCCGCGATCGGCGCGGTCATCCCGCTCGCGGCGCTCGTCGGGTACACGTACGTGGCGACGGGCCACCCGTTCAACCCGGCGTACGAGTACCTCTATCGCGTGGAGGTGGACGGCTATCCGAACCTCGGCTACAACGGCGACTGGTCGATCGAGGACCCGCGGTACATCCCGCAGAACCTCGGGATCATGCTGTTCATGCCGCCGACGTGATGCCGCCCTGCGACCCGCCGACCGCCCCGCGCGGCATCTTCGACCCCGACTGTCCCTACCTCGTCCCGGACGCGCTCGGGATGAGCCTCCTGCTCACGAGCCCGGCCTGGCTCCTGGCCATCCCGGCCATGCGCCGGCGGCGCGGCGACCCGCTGGTGTCCGGTGGCATCGTGGCCGTCGGGTTCATCGCCGTCCTCGACCTCATGCACTTCAGCCAGGGCTGGGTCCAGTACGGCTACCGGTTCTCCCTCGACTGGGCGCCGTTCGCGCTCCCCCTCGTCGCGCTCGGCCTCGACGGCCTGACCGGGCGGTGGCGGAAGGTCGGGCCTCGCGCTCATCGGCCTCTCGATCCTCATGCAGGTCTGGGGCATCCTCTGGCGCGGGCTGCTCGGCTGGTGAGCTGGCTCGATCCGCCCCCGATGCACGCCGGCCCGGCGGCCGGCACCGACGCGACGGCGGCGGCGGACGGCGGCCGCGCGACGGGCCGAGCGCTCCGCTCGAGGCCGTGACGGACGAGGCCACGCACACGACGTCGCTGCGCGTGCTCGCCGTGCCCGCCGCGATGGTCGGCTTCATCGCGTTCGCGCTCGGGCTGGTCCACCTCCTCCCCGGCGTGGCGTTCTGGGACACCGGGGAGATGCAGACCGTGGCACCGGTCTTCGGCACCGCGCACCCGACGGGCTACCCGTCCTACGTCATCGTCGGGTGGGTCGCCTCCGTCCTCCTCCAATGGGCCGGGTCTCCCGCGCTCGGTGATGAACCTCCTCTCCGCGATCCTCATCGGCGGCGCGGCGGCGGTCTCCACGCTCCTGTTCGGCCGGCTCTCCGCCCGGCCGGTCCTCGCGATCGCCGGCGGCCTCGTCGTCGCCGTGATGCCGGAGACCCGCTACCTCGCCACCCACGCCGACGCGCACGCGCTCCAGGCGCTCCTCGTCGCCCTCGTGATGCTGCTGCTCGTCGTCTGGGGGGACCGCCGCCGCGCCGGCCTCTCCGCGCACGGACCGGTGGCTCGTCGCCGCGTCGGTCGCCTACGGGGTGGCGCTCGGCAACCAGGCGTCCACGATCCTGTTCGCGCCCGGCATCGGGCTCTTCGTGCTCGCCGTGGAGCCACGGATCGTGCTGCGCCCGCGGATGGTCCTCGGGTGCGCCGTCGCCGTCCTCGGGACCGCCGCGCTCCTCTACCTGCAGCTCCCGCTCGCGGTCGCGCTCGGCCGGCCGCTCATCTACGCGGAGCCGGGCACCCTGGACGGGTTCCTCTACGTGGTCCTCGGCGAGCAGTTCCGCAGCTCGGTCCAGGCCAGCCCGCTCGCGCACCCCGCCGCCACGGCGCGGTGGATGGCTGACGCGATGTCGGGCGAGCTCGGCGCCCTCGCGCTCGCGCTCATCCCGGCGGCCGTCGTCGTGGCCGTCCGCCGCCCGCGCTACGCCCTCCTCACCCTGCCCGGGGTCGTCATCACGCTCGCGTTCACCTCCGTCTACGACAACGCCGAGATCGAGCGCTACTACGTCGGGCCCGGCGATCCTCGCCGTGAGCTGGCTCGTCGTCGCTGCCGACTGGCTCGTCTCGCTCGCGATCCGGGCCGTCGCACGTTCGCGACCGGGGTCCGCGGCGCGCGCCGGCACGGCCTCCGCGGTCGTCCTCGCGGCCGTCATCCTCGCGATCCCGCTCCTGCGGATCCCCGGCCACGGAGGAGCGCGTGCAGGAGGTGGCCTGGCTCGACGCGCGCAGCTTCGTGGACGAGGCGTTCGACCAGCTGGAGCCGGGCGCGACCGTCGTGAGCTGGTGGAGCGCGTCGACGCCGCTCTGGTATGGGACCATCGTGGAGGGGCGGCGCCCGGACATCCGGATCGTGGACGACCGGACGCGGCTCGACGAGCATCTGGGCACGGTGGCCGACGTCATCCGCGCGGAGCTCCCGAAGGGCCCCGTCTACGTCATCCGGACACCGGCGGAGGCGTCGGTGCTGAAGGAGCAGTTCGTGCTCGAGCGCATGCCGATCGAGGTCTTCACGCCCGTCTACCGCGTGGTCTCCGAACGAGGTGTCGCCCCGTGACAGCGTCCGGCGGTCCCGCCCGCCTTCCCGAGCTCTCGTACTTCTTCCCCGCGCACAACGAGGAGGCCAACCTCGAGCCGCTCGTGGAGGAGGCGCTCGCCACGCTCCCGACGCTCGCGGACCGCTTCGAGATCATCGCCGTGGACGACGGCTCGAAGGACGCGACGCCGTCGATCGCCGACCGCCTCGCCGCGGAGCACCCCGACGTCGTCCGCGTCGTCCACCACCCGACGAACTACGGGTACGGCGCGGCGCTGCGCTCCGGGTTCCGCGCGTCGCGCTACGCGTACGTCGCGTTCACGGACGGCGACCGCCAGTTCCACGTGGAGGACCTGGGCCGGCTGACGACGCGCATGGCCGCGCGCCGACGACCCCGACATCGTCCTCGGGTACCGGATCAAGCGCGCGGACCCCTTCGTGCGGACCGCATACGCGCGCATCTACAAGCTCGCCAACCGCGTCTGGTTCGGCCTGAGGGTCACCGACGTGGACTGCGCCTGCAAGCTCTTCCGGCGGGAGTCCCTCGAGGGGATCCGCGTCGCCTCCGGCGGCGCCTTCTTCTCCGCCGAGCTGCTCATCAAGCTCCACGCGTCGGGGCGGACGATCGTCGAGGTCGGCGTCCCGCACTACCCGCGGACGGCGGGCTCGCAGACCGGCGCGAAGGTCAGCGTCGTCTGGCGCGCGGTGAAGGACTTCTGGACGCTCCGGCTCCGGATGTGGTCGAACCGGGCGCGCGCGCTGCGGCGCGGCCAGCCGATCCTGGGTCCCGGGGCCTGAGGCAGGCCGCGGGCGCCTGGTGCGTGGGCCCCCTGCGGCCCCCTGCCGTGCCTGCGAGCTCCGGCCTCACGCGTCGGGCCCGCGTCCCTCGCGGGGGCGATCGTCCGCCTCGAGCGAGTTGACGAAGTCGCGGAAGACCGAGAGCCGCTCGTCCCCGGGGTCCGACGAGGCCCTCCTCCGGCTCGGGCCGGACGCCGGCGCGGTCCAGGACCGCCTCGGCGGCGTAGACGGGCGCCGAGGTCCGCACCGCGATCGCGAGCGCGTCCGACGGCCGCGCGTCGATCTCGTGGAGGCGGCCGCCGGCCTCGAGGAGGATCCGCGCGATGAACGTCTCCGCCTCCAGGGCCACGATCTCGACCTCGCGGACGACCGCGCCGAGGTCGCGCATGACCGAGACGAGGAGGTCGTGCGTCAGGGGGCGCTCGGGCTCCACGCCCTGGAGCCGCATCGCGATCGCGTTCGCCTCCCATGGGCCGATCCAGATCGGGAGGTAGCGGTCGCGCCCGAGCTCCTTGAGGATCACCACGTGCTGGCTCGAGAGCATGTGCACGCGGACGCTCTCGACGACGACCTCGCGGCGGGACCCGGCCATGGACGGATTATCCCACGCGAGACCGGCCACGACCCCGGGCGGCGCCGGTCGGCGGCGCGCACGCGGCGTCGCGGCCGCGTGCGGGGGCGTGGCGCCGCGCGCCGCTACGATCAGGGCGAGGTGATCGACTCCGCGGGCGCCTGGGCGGATGCGGACGGCGATGCCGGCGGCCTGGCTGTCCCCGGCGAGTCCCGGGGGCGGCGACCGCGTCGAGGGCGGTCGTCCAGATGCGCGTGTCGTCGGTCCAGTAGAGGAGCGGCGGCTTCGCCTCGCCGCGGTCCACCACGTACATGCCGGTGATCGCGTCCCAGCGGTCGGGCTCGTCCGCGAGCCGGTACTGGGCGAGGAAGGCGCCCGTCGCCTTGTCCGTCGCCACGATCCGCCGGTTCGCCCGGTCCCAGGCGTAGACCGTCCCGTCGGACGAGCTTCCGTACCCGGTCACGAGGCCGTACGCGGTCCCGGGCCGGAGGAGCTCGTCGCCCGGGTCGGCGACGGAGACCTTCGTCCGCTGGCCGCCGCTGAACCGCGCGACGTCCGTCCCGTCGATCGCCCACAGGGCGCCGTCGATGTACAGGCTGGAGATGCCGGAGACGTCCTGGGGCGCCGCGAGGTAGTCCGAGGCGGCCGCGGGGAAGCCGCTCCCGTCCGCGGCCGGCGAGTATCGGAGGATCTGCTTCGCGGACGGGTCCACGACGTAGAGGTTGTACAGGCCCCGGTCCGCGTCGCGGAGGAACGTGTCCATCGCGGAGATGTCCTTCCCCCACGTGGTCGAGTCGGAGACCGTCACGCGGGCGAGCGCCCCGTTCCCCTTCTTGTCGATCGGGCCGGAAGCGCCAGAGGATGTTCTTGGCGTCGAGGATCAGCAGGTCCGGCCCCGAGGACGAGATGAACCGCGGCGTCCCGGCCTTCGTCTTGCCGATCTCGGTCCCGGCGGCGAGGATCGAGCGTCGCCTTCTTCCCGGTGAGGTCCACGCGGTAGACGGCACCGCCCTTCCCGTCGAGGACGTACGGCGCGCCGTCGGGCCCCTGGAGGATCTGCGTCAGCGCCACGGGCGGGTCGGCCTTCTCGAACGAGAACGCCTGGGACGCATCCACCTCGACGACGCCGTACAGGGTGTCGAGGCCGCCGACGACCCGCGCCTGGAGCGGGTTGATCGCGGCGGACGGGATGCCGGCCGCGGCCGCCTTCTTCAGGTCCTCGTACGCGTTGGTCAGCAGCTGCATCGCCTTCGTCGGGTCGTCCGTCACGAGGTTCGAGCCGTTGTCGTACACGAGGCGGACGGCCTCCTGTGCGGACTCGAGAGCCTGCTGCCCGGCCGTGACCTCGGCGACCTCGGTGGGCGGCTTCCCGCCGCCGCCGAGCGCGAAGACGCCGACGCCGATGGCCGCGATGACCGCCGATGAGGACGAGCGCGGCGATGGCGACACGCCGCTGGGCGGCGCGGCGCGCGGTCACCGGCGTGACCGTCCGCGACGGCTCCTCCTTGCGCGGCATGAGGTCCTGGAACCGGTCCGAGCCCGCCGCGCGCCGCGCCGCCGGCCGCCCGGCGCGCCCGCGAGGCCGTCCCGGTCACGGCGGCGACACCGCCGGAGACCGTGTCCGCCAGGGGGATCGGCGACCGATCGGACGACGCCGCGAGCGGCTCCTCCGGCGCGACCGGCACGAGCGACGCGCGCCGGTAGGTGGATGCGACCTCGGCCGCCTCGAGCGCGATGGCGCCGTCCGACCCGGTGCCGTCCAGCGCGATGAACCGGTTCTGCAGGTGCTCCACCGCGGATTGCGGGTGGAGCGCGACGAGGCTGTCGCGCAGCTCGTCGGCGCCGACGGTCGCGGTCACGTTCGCGGAGACGAGCGCCAGGATGTCGCCGACGGCGATCTCGCCCTTCCACACCTGCGGCGCGAGGTCGGTCGCCGGCAGGCCGCGGTCGGCGTGGGGGTCCGGGAGGGTCAGGAGCCGCGCCTGGCGGACCATGTACGCGCCGACGCCACCGACCGTCACGACGTAGAGCTCGTTGCCCCGGACGACGGCGAGTCCGAGCCCGACGGGCCCGCCCTGCTCGCTCTCGGGCCCGAGGCCCAGCTTCTCGCGCAGCGCGAGGAGCCGGCGGTTCGCCGACCGGACGACCTTCGTGAGCACGACCTGGATGCCGGCCGACTCGTCGTAGAAGTACTCGTCGCGGATCGCCTCGGCCACGAGGCGCGTCGCGTCCCGCGCGCGCGGCGTCCCCGCCGGACCGGTCGCGAGGAGGAAGAGGCTGCCCTTCGAGCGCGCGGTCGACCCGACCGTCGGCTCGACGACGACGATCGTGTCCGGGGAGCTCTGGAGGCGGTCCTGCTCGGCGACGACGCCGAGCCTCATCTGCAGACGGGCGGACATCCGTACCTGGGGGAGGGTGCTCGGGCGCTGTGCGCGCCGGCCGTCGCGCGGCCGCGGCCACGCCGCCGGTCGGCCCCGAGTATACGCAAGGTCGCTGGAGAGGCCCCCGGGGCGCCGGGGCATGCGCGACGGGGGCTGGTGGTGCGTCGCCGGCACCGCTAAAATCCGCTCGTGGTCGAGCTGGCTGCCTACGCTGCCGATTGCCGGGTCTCCGGCCTCGTCGAGGTCGGGGACGGGCGCGTGTCCGACCTGCTCAACGACAACCCGGCGATCGTGTTCCGCGCTGCCCACCTCGACGCGCTCGAGGACGGCCATAGCGTCGAGGTGCCCGAGCTCGAGGTCGGCCGCGACGAGCTGTGCGCCGTCGTCGCAGTGGGTTCGCGCGGCGACCCCCGGAAGCGCGTCCACACGCGCCGGGTGCCTGTCGAGGCGGCCGTCGGACCGTACGTGGTCCGCGGGTTCGCCCACAGCTCGGCGACCTTCGACCCGTTCATCCAGGGCCTGCGCCGCGTCCCGTGGGTGCCCGTGACGGACGCGACGGTCCGCTACCTCGCGGACGGGCAGCCGGTGGTCGAGCTCGTCGGGACGCTGATGGTCAACCGTCCCCTCGCGACCCGCTTCGCCGCCACGACCGACTGACGCTCGGGGCGCGGGTCCCGCTCCGCTCCCGCCGGCCTCCGCCCCGCCGGCCGCACCATCGCGGGGTCCTCGCTCAGTCCCGCCGCCCCACCGTGCGGAGCTCGTCCGCCGACACGCCCCCGGGGGCGGTCGCCAGCGCCTCGAGGAGCTCGGTCGCCCGCAGCCGGATCTCCTGGCCGACGATCGGGTGGTCCACCTCGACGATGATCGCGCGCCCCGAGATCCGGACGAGCCGGGCCGCTCCCGCGGTCCCCGGGACGCGCTCGGAGAGGATCGTCGCGAAGACCGACGCCGCCCGGGCGAGCCGCAGCTCCTCCTCGAGGCCGAGGGCGCGAGCCGCGTCGGGGAGGAGGTCGCCGATCCGGCGCATCGGCCGGCGCGCGGGGCTCATCCCGCGTCCGCGATGACGCGCGCACCGGCCTCCTCGTCCGCCTCCACGCGCCACGGGCGTCCCGTGCGCGCGCAGCTCGGGATCGAGGTCCGCGAGCGTCGTCGTGGTGACGAACGCCTGGGGGAGCGCGGCGATCCGCCTCACGAGATGGGCGCGCCGTGCCGGGTCGAGCTCGCTGAAGACGTCGTCGAGGAGGAGGAGCGGCGGCCGGCCGTCGAGGCGCTCGAGGAGGTCCAGCTCGGCGAGCTTGAGGGCGAGGATCGCCGAGCGCTGCTGGCCACGGGAGGCGACGCCCTGCATCTCCCGGCCGTCGAGGAGGAAGGCCATGTCGTCGCGGTGGGGGCCGACGAGCGTCGCGCCGTTCCAGACCTCCTTGTCGGCGGTCTCCGCGAGGCGACGGGCGAGCGCGTCGTGCGACGACTCGCCGGCTGCGGGCGGCGCGTTCGTGACGTACGCGAGCGTGAGCCGCCCCTCGTCGGGCGCGATCTCCCGGTGCGCCGACGCGAGCGTCTCAGCGAGGGCGCCCAGCGTCTCCGCCCGCCCGTCGAGGACCTCGGCGCCCGCGTCGAGGAATGCGCCGTCCCAGAACCGCAGCTGGTCCCGCGTCGCCAGCTCCTCGCGGATCGCCCGCAGGAGGCCGTTGCGCTGCCGGAGCGTCTTCTCGTACGTGGCGAGCGCCCGCGCGTAGGCGGGCGAGCGGTCCGACGCGATCCGGTCGAGGGCGTCCCGGCGGAGCCCGGGCGCGCCGGTGACGAGCAGCATCTCCTCCGGCGCGAAGAGCACGACGCGCAGCGCGCTCGAGAGCGCAGCGGGCCTTCGGGGGACCCCGTTCACCCGGAGGCGCTTCTTCCCGGAGGCGGGGCCCTCGCGGGCGATGACGACCTCGATGTCCGCTTCGGGGCCGGCCGCGTGCGCGTCGATCCGCGCGAACGGAGCGCCCCACCGGATGAGCTCGGTGTCGGCGGTCGCACGGTGCGACCGGCCGCGTGCGCAGACGACCGCCGCCTCCACGAGCGTGGTCTTCCCGGATGCGTTGGGGCCCCACACGAGCTGGGGGCCCGGCCCGAACGACCCGTCGAGCGACGCGTACGCGCGGAAGCCGACGAGCCGGAGCCGAGCGAGCGTGGCCGCCTCCAGCGCCGCCTAGGAGGCGGTGCGGACCGGCATGACGACGTGCGTGTACTCGCGGCCGTCGTGCGGGCGGAAGACGCCGGGCGAGAGCGGCCCCGCCAGGTCGATGTCGAACTCCTCGGTCTCCACGTTCTGCAGGACCTGCGTGAGGTAGTCCGCGTTGAAGGCGATCGTCGTCCCGTCGCCGTCGACGGTCGCGTCCACCTCGCTCTGGTGGTCGCCGAGGTCGCTCACGGCCGTGACGGAGATCCCCGCGGTGCTCTCCCCGCCGACGTGGAGCTTCACGATCTTCGTGGTCTTGTGCGTGAGCAGCGCCGCCGGGCGGACGGCGCGGAGGAGCTCCTCGCGGTCGACCGTCGCGCGGGTGGTGTGCTCCTTCGGGAGGACCTGCTGGTAGTTCGGGAACTGGCCGTCGATGAGACGGCTGACGAGGACCGTCCGGTCGGGGCCGTCGACCTGGAAGACCACCTGGTTCCTGCTGGGGGCGAGGATCACGGCGACCTCGTCGTCGGTCTCCGTGAGGATCCGCTCGAGCTCGGCGTACGAGCGTGCCGGCACGACGATGCTCGTGTCCTCGGCGGGCGTCTTCGTGGGGATGGTCGTGATCGCGATCCGGTAGTTGTCCGCCGCGGCGAGGGTCATCCGGTCGCCCTCGAGACGCGTGAGGACGCCCGTGAGGATCGGGCGCGCCTCCTCGGTCGCCGCCGCGAACGTCACCTCTCCGAGCGCCTGCCGGAGCACCTTCTGCGAGACGCGGGTCGTGGGCCGCTCGCCCGCGGCCGGGATCTGCGGGAACTCGTCCGCCGACATCCCCTTGATGTGGGTCTCGAAGCGGCCGCACACGAGGTGGACCCTGTCGTCCGGCAGGAGCTCGAGCTCGACGATGGCGCTCTTGTTCGGGATGGAGGCGATGATCCCGGCGAAGAGGTCGGCCGGGAGGGTGATCGCCCCGTCCTCGTCGATCCTGCCGGGGACCCAGTGCGTGATGCCGATCTCGAGGTTCGTCGCGGTCAGCTCCAGGCCGGCATCGCTGGTCCGGAGGAGGACGTTCGAGAGGACCGGCAGGGCGGCCTTCGACGAGACGGCGCGGCCCGACGACCGACAGGCCGCGGGCCAGATTGTCCTGGACGATCGACAGCTTCACGACCGGTGGTCTCCCTGTCTCCCGGAGCGAGGCGCATGCGCACGGACGGACGGTGCGCGGACCGCTCCCGGACGGGTCCACACCGTATGTCCGTATCTTCTCAGAGTTGATAGTCCCATCGTCGTAGTAGTAGGGACGTGGACTCTGTGGACGGCCACGCTCGGCCGTGCGGCGGAGCCGTGTGCACCACCGGCCATGCGGGTGTGGAGGACCCCCGGCGCATGGTGCACGGCGCACGGGAGGAGCGGTGGATGGATCGGGCGGGCGACGCGCGGAAGGCGCGGCATGAGCGGCGCGGAGGCTCGCCGGACCGTCGCTCTTGTCCACACCGGGGGCTGGTTATCCACCGTATCGCCGCCTTTATCCACGGTTACGCGGCGTATGCCGCATGAGGCCCCGTCGCGGGGCCGGCCCGGAAGTGAGAGCGCGAGGCCCGTCGCGGGCGCCCGTCAGTCCGAGTAGATGAGCTCCCGGACCGCGGCGATGTCGCGGCGCATCTCGTCGCTGACGGCCGCCTCCCGGTCGATCTTGTCGCACGCGTGGAGGACCGTCGAGTGGTCGCGTCCGCCCAGCTCCTCGCCGATGCGGATGAGCGACACGTCCGTCTCCGCGCGGATGAGGTACATGGCGATCTGGCGCGGGACCACGATCGCCTTGTCGCGCTTCTGGCCCTTCAGCTGGTCCATCGGGACGCCGTAGTACTCGGAGACCGCCTTCGCGATCCGCTCGGGGGTCACGGTGCGCTTCTTCGGGTTGAAGAGGACGTTCGAGAGGACCGCCTGCGCCAGGCCGATGTCGATCGACTGGCCCTGCATGCTCGCGTACGCGACGATCCGGTTCAGGGCGCCCTCGAGCTCGCGGATGTTGCTCACGACCTTGCGGGCCACGAACTCGACGACGTCGGCGGAGAGCGGCACGCCCATCTCCTCCGCCTTGGCCCGGAGGATCGCGATCCGCGTCTCGAGGTCCGGCGCCGTCAGGTCGGCGATGAGGCCCCACTCGAACCGGCTCCGGAGGCGCTCCTCGAGCGTCGTGATCTGCTTCGGCGGTCGGTCGGACGAGAGGACGATCTGCTTCCCGTCCTCGTGGATCGTGTTGAACGTATGGAAGAACTCTTCCTGCGTCCGCTCCTTGTCCGCGATGAACTGGATGTCGTCCACGAGGAGGAGGTCGATCCGGCGGTAGCGGTTGCGGAACTCGTCGATCCGCCCCTGCTGGATGCTGGTGATGAACTCGTTCGTGAACTTCTCGCTCGTCGCGTAGACGACCCGCTTGCGCGGGTACCGCGCGAGGACGGCGTTCCCGATCGCGTGCATGAGGTGCGTCTTCCCGAGCCCCACGCCGCCGTACAGGAACAGCGGGTTGTAGGCGTGGCCGGGGCGCTCCGCGACCGACAGGCTCGCCGCGTGGGCGAGGCGGTTCGCCGAGCCGACGATGAAGTTGCTGAACGTGTACCGGGGGTTGAGGCTGGTGGCCACACCCTCCTGCGCACCGACGCGCGTCGCCTCCACCCGGACCGGCGCGGCCACGTGCTCCGCGGCGGCGGTCTCCTCGGCGGACTGGACGACGAACTCGACCTGGACGCTGTAGCCCACGACGCGCGCGAGCGTCTGCGAGATGAGCGGCCGGTAGCGGGTCTCCAGCCAGTCACGGGCGAAGCCGTTGGGCGCGGAGATCCGGAAGCGGTTCCCGTCGACCTCGACGAGCGAGGTGTTCTTCAGCCAGGTCTCGAAGTTGGCAGGCGAGAGCGAGACCTGCAACTCCCCGAGGGCGGCACGCCAGACGTGTTTCGCGTCCATCGTCAGCTCGCTTGCTGTCGGTCGATCAAAGGGTCGGTCATACGGTCGATCGGAGGTTCCGCCACCCGGGAAGGAGCGCCCACGAGAGGACCCTGCAGGGGACCCGAAGCGAGGCCGTCGCGGCTGCGACGGGCGACGCCGAGGCTCCCTCACGGGCTCATCCCGGGGGCTTCGAGGACCTGCCCTCGAACGTCCCGGCGTCGGGGGCCGGGCAACGATAGCACCGGCCGCCGGGACGTCGCAAGGCGATTCGGCACTGATGTTCGGATACTCCCGGGGAGTATACTGGTGCCGCCGGGCACCGATGGCGCCCCGCGCCGATGGGCGTCCGTCCCGCCGGCCCCCGAGCTCCGACGGCACCGAGCCCCGAACGTGCCCGCGGAGCCCCTCCCGCGTTTGACGAACGAGGAACCGCGTCCATATACTCGCCCGGACGTCGACGCGCCGACGCGCCACCTGTGCGCTCAGGCGCGTTCGTTTGCCTCTAGGGATCCCAGAACCCGTCCCGGAGGCCCGATGGAGAGGATCGGACGACACCCCGATGAAGCAGACCTACCAGCCCAAGAAGCGGCATCGCGCCAAGGAGCACGGCTTCCGCGCCCGGATGAAGACCACCGGGGGCCGGCGGACGCTCGCGCGGCGCCGGGCCCGGGGTCGCAAGAAGCTGACCGCCTGACGCCGGCCCGGGGCGCCCGCCGCCCGCGGCTCGTGATGATCACCCGGCCTTCCGATTTCGCAGCGCTGCAGCGCGACGGGACGTCGCGCTCTTCGGCGTTCCTCTCGATCCGCCTCCGCCGGACCGACCTCCCGGTGACCCGCTTCGGGTTCGCCACCGGGAAGAAGCTCGGCGGCGCCGTCGTGCGCAACCGCGTCCGTCGCCGGATCCGCGAGTCGCTCCGCGCCCTCTCCGCGCGGATCGCCCCGGGTTGGGACGTGCTCGTCATCGCGCGCGCGCCGATCGTCGAGGCGAGCCAGCAGGAGATCGCCGCCGCGATCGCCGGCCTCCTGGCGCGGACCGGCGTGCTCGTGCCGGAGGCGACCGCGTGAAGGCGCTCGGCTCGAGCATCGGCGTCTTCCTCATCAAGGTCTATCGCGTCGTGTTCGTCTGGCTCCCGCCGAGCTGCCGCTTCTATCCATCGTGCAGTCACTACACCGAAGAGGCGATCGTGAAGTACGGACTCGTCCAGGGCTCCTGGATGGGCGCGAAGCGCATCGCGCGCTGCGGCCCGTGGAACCCCGGCGGCTACGACCCGGTCCCGTGATGCACGATCCCCGCGTCGTCCGACTCGGTCGCCTCGCGCGCAGGCACGGGCCCGTCCTCCTCCTCGCGCTCTTCGCCCTCGTCATCGTCGCGGCATGCGTGCCGGGGACGTCGCCGGGCGGCAGCAGCGGCCCCACGCCGACCCAGACGCCGCTCGCGCCGGCCACGCCGGGCACGGACCCGATCAGCCTGCTCGCGTGGCTCTTCACGCCGATCTTCCAGGTGCTCTTCATCACGCTCGTCGCGATCGACCAGGTCGTCCGCGACATGGGCATCGCGATCATCATCATGACCCTGATCGTGCGGATCCTCCTCGTCCCGGTCTTCCGCAAGCAGATCGTGAGCCAGCGCCGGACGCAGCTGATCCAGCCGGAGATCAAGGCCCTCCAGGCCAAGTACAAGGGCGACCGGAACAAGATCCAGCAGGCGACGATGGAGCTGTACAAGGAGCGCGGCGTCAACCCGCTCTCCGGGTGCCTCCCGACGCTCATCACGTTCGTCCTGCTCATCCCGATGTACTCGGTCATCTCGGCGGGCCTGACGAACTACAACCCGAACGCGATGCTCAACGTGTTCGGGGTCCAGCTCATCACGCTCGACTGCCCGTCCGCGCCGGTCTACATCAACGGCCAGGTCCAGCCCTGCCTCAACAGCGTGGTGCCGTGGCTCGCGCGGGATGAACCTCGCCTACCCCTCCACGCTGTTCGCCATCGCCGGGTTCGGGATCAGCATCCTCGCGGTGATCTCGGCCCTCCTCCAGGTCGTCCAGACCCGGATGGTCATGCCGCCGGCCACGCCGGGCGACCAGCAGGCCCGCCTCCAGCAGCAGATGCTGCTCTTCGTCCCGCTCATCTCCGTCCTCTACGGCGGGATCCTCCCGGCGGGCCTCTTCATCTACTGGATCGTCACGACGATCTTCTCCATCGCGCAGCAGTACCTCATCGTCGGGTGGGGCTCGCTCTTCCCGATCCTCGGGTTCACGCCGGGCTTCGCGCGCGACCACAAGCCGCGCTTCCCGGTGACGTTCGATGCCCCCAAGTCGACGGAGCCCGCGCCAGCCGCGGGCGCCACGCCAGGAACACTGAGCTCTCGCACGGACCAGCAGCGCGCCGACTCGGCCGCCTCCACCGTGCGCCAGCGCGGCCGCCAGGGCCGCCGAGGGAGACGCCGCTAGACATGAGCACTGACGCATACCGCGAGTTCACCGGCAAGACCGTCGAAGAGGCGATCAAGGCCGCTCGCGACGAGTTCGGCATCGGCCTCGACGAGCTCGATTTCGAGATCCTCACGTCGGGCAGCCGCGGCGTCCTCGGCATGGGGGCGGAGCCTGCCCGGATCATCGCCGCGCCGCGGTCGGCCCTCGGCGGCGCCGCGCCCAAGCGCGAGGCGGCGGCCGCACAGCCGCTCCCCGCCCCCAGCCGGGACGACCGCCCGCCGCGCCGCGACGATCGTGGTCCGCGCCGGGATGACCGCGGCCCGCGCCGCGACGATCGTGGTCCGCGCCGGGACGACCGCCCGCCGCGCCGCGACGATCGCCCGGCGCCGGCGCCGACGCCTGCGCCGGCGCCCGTGCCCGCCCCCGAGCCGCCCGCGCACGTCGAGGACGAGCCCGTGGAGAGCGCGGCGCCGGCCCCGTCGGCGGCCCGCCGCGACCGCGCCGACCGCGGCCCCGTCCGCGAGCGCTCCAGCGTCGTCTCCGACGGTGAGGCGCAGGAGGTCCAGGCCGCGCGCTCGCTCGCACGCGAGCGAGAGGAGCTGCAGGCGGCCGAGGCGTCGCCGGAGGCCCTCCAGGCCGGCCGCGAGATCCTCGCCGAGCTCATGGAGCACCTCGGCTTCGACGTGGACGTCGAGGTCGACATGGGCGAGACCAACCGCCTCAACGTCGTCGGCCGCGGCCGCGAGAAGGAGGCGCTCGGCGCGCTCATCGGGCGCAAGGGCGAGCGCCTCTCGGCGCTCCAGCACCTCCTCAACCTCATGCTCTCCCGGCGGATGGGCGAGTGGACCCGCGTCCTCGTGGACGTCGAGGACTACCGCGGCCGCCGCGAGCGCCAGCTCCGCGAGCTCGCCGCCAAGGCTGCCCAGCGGGTGACCGAGACCGGGAAGATGGTGCAGTTCGAGCCGATGCCCGCCCTCGAGCGCCGCTGGCTCCATCTCGCGCTGCGCGACGATCCGAACGTCGCCACGCAGTCGATCGGCGAGGAGCCGGACCGCCGGGTCGTCGTCCTTCCGCGCAGCGTCTGATCGCGACCTCGCCCCGGGTCCATCCCGGCGAGGCCGTCGCACCGTCGCCACCGACAGGAGGCCCGCCGAAGGGCCTCCTGCGGTTCTCCTGATACCATCGCCCCCGCGAGCCGAGCGCGCAGGTACGCGCGCGCGACCGTGAAGCACGGGACGTGAGATGACCGAGGGCCTGAGGCTGGAGAGCGAGGGGTACGCCGCCCCCGTCGCCCGCGCGCGGCGGAGACGGACGTGGCCGCTCGTCGTCGTCGGCACGGTCTTCGGCGCGCTCGCCGCCCTCGCGGTCACCACGGGCCTCGTCGTCGCGGCCGACCAGCAGTACACCGACAGGGTCCTCCCCGGCGTCACCGTCGCGGGGACGGACATCTCCGGGCAGGACGCCGCGCAGGCCGCGAAGACGCTCACCACGGCGCTCGCCGGCTACGGCCGGGGGACGATCGTCGTCCACACGCGGACCGGCGACCGGGAGATCCCCTACTCGGCGACGGGCCGACGGCCCGACGTCGCCCCGATCGTGGCGGCCGCGCTCGCGGTGGGTCGCGACAAGGACGGCCTCGATCGCCTGGCCGCCGACTTCCGCAACGCCGTCCGTGGCGTGGACGTCGCCCCTGCGGTGACGCTCGACCCGGCCCTCGTCCGGGCGGCCCTCGTGAAGGTCGCGGCGGAGACCGACACCGCCCCGGTCGACGCGACCGTGGAGTACTCGCCGGAGCCCGGCGCCTCGACCGTCACCCCGTCCGAGGACGGCCAGGGGATGGACGTGGACGCCGCGACCCAGGAGGTGGTGACGGCGCTCTCGAGCCCCGACGCCCCGCCCGAGGTCGAGGTCGAGGCGACCTACGTGCCGATCCCGCCGGCGGTCTCGACCGCCGATGCCGAGGCGGCCGTCGCCGCCGCGATGCGGATGCAGGGCCCGATCCTCCTGGCCGACGGCAAGGACAGGTGGACCGTCACCGCGAAGACCGTGAAGACCTGGATCACGCTCGGCGAGCGGCCCGACGGGTCGTTCGGGCCGATCGTGGACATGGAGAAGGCGGCGAAGTCCGTCGCGAAGCTGCAGACGAAGATCGATCGCCCGGCGAAGAGCGCGTCGTTCCTCACGGGGAAGGACGGGAAGATCGTCGGGGTCGTCGCGGGGAGGACCGGGCGGACCCTCGATCCGCAGGCCACCGCAGCGCGCGTGGCCGCGGCCCTGCTGGCGCGCGGCGCTGACCCGTCGCTCGCGGCGACGCCGGTCCAGATCGGGTCGGCCGCCGAGGAGCCCACCCTGACCACCGCGGAGGCCCAGCAGGCGGCCCCGCTCATGAAGAAGATCTCGTCCTGGACGACCCACTACGACGTGGGGCCGCAGAACGGCTTCGCCGCGAACATCACGATCCCCACGCGGATCATCGACGGCACCGTCATCGGCCCGGGCGAGGTGTTCGACTTCTGGAAGGTCGTCGGGGTCCCGACGCCCGAGCAGGGCTACACGAGCGGCGGCGCCATCATCAACGGGCACTCCGCGCCGACCGGCGCCTTCGCCGGCGGGATCTGCTCCTGCTCCACCACGATCTTCAACGCCGCCGTGCGCGCGGGCTTCGAGATCCTGGAACGCGAGGCGCACTACTACTACATCACGCGCTATCCGCTCGGGCTCGACGCGACCGTCTGGATGACCGGCGGCGCCACGCGGTCGATGCGCTGGCGGAACGACACCAAGTACCCGGTCCTCATCCGCGGCTACGCGTCGCCCGGGGTCGTGCGGTTCGACCTCTACTCCGTCCCGTCCGGGCGCGTCGTGACGTTCACCGACCCGATCGTGAAGAACTACAACCCGGGCCGCGACGTGACCCAGTACACGACCTCGCTCGCGCCGGGCACGTCCAAGCGCGTCGAGTACCCGGAGAACGGCCAGGACACGTGGGTCACGCGGATCGTGAAGGACAAGAACGGGAAGGTCATCCGCGAGGAGACCTTCTACTCGCACTACGCGCGCGTCGACGGGCTCCTGCTCGTCGGGAAGAAGGCGGCGCCCGAGGCGACGCCCGAGCCGCTCCCCACCGACCTGCCGCCGACCGACGGGATCATCCCGGAGCCGACGATCACGCCGTAGGCCGAGCTGGCCGCGCGGGACGACCGCGCGCCACGACCTCGCGCGGAATCGATCGGGCCCGCCTCGCGGCGGGCCCGACGCATCTCGTCCGACCGCCCTTCCGGGCGGGATCGTCCCTACGGCAGCGTGAGCCCCGACGGGATCTCCATCCCCGACGGGAACGGGAACCCATCGAGGGCGCCGCCCTCGGTCACCTTGGACGGGTCCGGGGCCTGGATGTCCACCGGCGTCTGGTAGTCGAAGGTGAAGACCATCGACGTCGGCGCGCCGGCGCCGGCGGTCGTGGTGTCGATGACGAAGCCCATCGACTCGGGGAGGTTGGTCGCCGTGTCCACGCGCAGCGGCGAGCGCGGTCGCGCTCGCGAGCGACGAGAGCGGGTTGCTCGCATCGCCGCCGGCGATGTCGGGCGTCTTGATCGTGTAGCCGACGACGCACGACGACGAGCCGGGGAGGTCGAGGCCGGCCGGGATCTGGGCGAGCGGCTCCATCCCCGCGGTCTGCAGGCCGTTCAGGAGGTTCGGGTCGGTCTCGGTGGCGCCCGTCGACGCGTCGGCCTTCGTCCACGTGTCGGCGCCGAACATCTGGAGCCAGGACTCCTCGCCGACCTTCTTCATCGCGAAGAGGACGCCGCCGCCCATCCCGCTCGTGATCTCGAAGCGGTCGGGCTTCTGGAACTTCATGACCATGTCCATCGACAGGCCGCCGTCGGCGGATGCGTCGGGCAGCGCGATGCCGATCTTGGCGTTCGCGGTGTAGTGGTCGACGTTCTTCATCGCCGCGGACACGGTCGCCATGTCCGCGCACCCGCCGGCGGTCGTCCCGCCGCCGCCGGCCTCGGCGGACTCGGAGGGCTCCTCGGGCGGCGCGGTGGGCGCGGGCGTGGCGGCGGGTGCCGCCTGGGTCGGCGCCGCGGCCGATCCCGCGGGCGACGGGGTGGAGGACGAGCCGCCGCACGCGGCCACGGCCAGGGCGACGACGGCCGCCCCCGCGACGAGCCGGATGGCGACGGACGATCTGGATCGATCGAGCATGGGAGTCTCCTCAGGCCGCTGCTGCGCGCGGACGCTCTGCGAGCATACCGTGGAGCGCCAGAGCGGCCCGCATAAGGCCCCGCTGGTACCAGGCGCCATCCCCCTTCGGCGGTGCGATCCCGGACCGACGGCGCGCGCCGTTCCCCGCCCGCGCGGCGCGGCGCCTCGTGCGACCATCCACGCATGGGGATCGAGATCCGTCCCGCACGGCCGGAGGAGCACGACGTCCTCGGCGAGATCGTCGTCGAGGCGTACCGCCGGCTCGGCGCGCTCCACGGCGACGAGGGGTACGCCGACGAGCTGCGGGATGTCGCGACGCGTGCCGAGACGGCGGTCGTCCTGGTCGCCGCCGACGCGGAGACGGGCCGGCCGGTGGGGTGCGCGACGTACGTCCCGGGGAACGCCTCCCCCCTCGCGGAGGAGCTCGGCCCGGGCGAGGCGTCCATCCGCATGCTCGCGGTGGATCCCGCGGCCGCCGGGCGCGGCGCGGGGACGGCGCTGACCGAGGCCTGCCTCGAGCGCGCCCGGGAGGACGGCTTCGACCGGGTGGTCCTCCACTCCCTGCCGATCATGGAGGGCGCCCAGCGCATCTACGTGCGCGCGGGGTTCCGCCACGTCCCGGAGCGCGACTGGGAGCCGCTCCCGGGCCTCCTGCTGCTCTGCTTCGTCGCCGACCTGCACGGGGAGTAGGGCCGGCGCCGCCCGGCGGCGTCCGGCCTTCGCCGGCCGCGGGAGGCCCCCGCCTCAGGGGCGGCAGCGGTCCGTCCGCCGTCCTCCGCCGGACCCCCTTCCCCCGCCGCCTACGCTATCCCGCATGACGCGTCTCGCCCCCGGGCTCACGATCGGCTTCAAGACCACGCCCCAGGGCGTGGACCTCCCCACCCTGGACGCCACCTGGCGGCTGGCCGGCACGCTGGACGTCTTCGTCGCGGGCTGGGTGAACGACCACCTGACCGACGCCAACCGCGAGCGCGGCGGCTCCAGCATGGAGCCGATGACGCTCCTGGCGGGCCTCGCGCACCACGTGCCGGGGAAGTGGCTCGGGACGGCCGTGCTGTCGAACACGTTCCGCCACCCCTCGATGCTCGCGAAGGAGGCGACCGTCCTCGACAACCTCACCGGCGGGCGGTTCATCCTCGGGCTCGGCGCCGGCTGGCACGCCGGCGAGCACGAGACGTTCGGGATCCCGCTGCCTCCGCCGGCGGAGCGGTTCGATCGGTACGAGGGCACGCTGCGCGTCCTGCACGCCCTCTTCTCCTCGGACGCCCGCACGCCGCCCGGCGTCGACCTCGACGATCCGTTCGCGACCCTCCGCGGGGCGACCAACGAGCCGCCGGCCGTCCGGCCGGGCGGCCCGCTCATCTGGCTCGGCGGGCAGAGGCGCCGGGGGATCGAGCTCGCCGTCCGGTACGCCGACGGCTGGCCGATGCCCGGGAACATGTCCGGCGACGTCGCCTACTTCTCGGCGAAGCGCGACGAGATCCGGCGGGCGCTCGAGGCGGCGGGTCGCGACCCGGACGACTTCACCTTCGCGGCCCAGGTCGCGGTGGGTCCGGACGCGGCGGCGCGCCGGGATGCGCTCGCCATGGCGGAGGCGTTCGTCCGGGCGGGCGCCGACCACGTGATCGTCGGGATCGTGTCGTCCGGGGGCCCGGTCGCGCTCGAGGCGGCGGCCCGCGAGGTCGCCGAGCCGCTCCGTGAGCGGTTCGCGTGAGCGCACCCGACGCGGCGAACGTCCCGGCGGCCCTGCCGGGCGGGCCGCTCGCGGAGATGTTCGCGACGGGTCGGAGGGTCCGGCTCCGGCCGGGCGCCGTCCTCGTCTCCGAGGGCGACGACTCGGGGCGCGTCGTCCTCGTGGTCTCCGGGCGCCTCAAGGTCTCGACGCACTCGGCGGACGGGCACGAGACCGTCCTGGGGTTCCGCGGTCGCGGCGACCTCATCGGCGAGCTCGCGGCGATCGACGGCGAGCCGCACCTGGCCACGGTCGAGGCGACCGAGCCGACGGAGATCGCGACACTCACGGCCGACCGGTTCGTGGACGGCCTGCTCGCCCGGCCGGACGCGGCGCTCGCGGTCCTGCGCACGGTCATCGCCCGCCTCCGCGACGCGGACCGGAAACGTGCCGAGTTCGCGGAGGTGCCGGCGGACGGCCGCGTCGCGGCGCGACTCGTGGAGCTGACGGAGGCGGCGGGCGGGGCGCCCGTCACGCTCACGATCACCCAGGCGGAGATCGCCGGGTGGGTCGGGTGCTCCCGGGAGGCCGCGAACCGCGCCCTGAACCGCTTCCGCGACGACGGCCTCGTGGAGATCGGCCGCGGACGCGTGGTGGTCCTCGACGTCGACGGGCTGCGGCGGACGGCGGGGGCCTGACCGCGGGACCGCGTCTGCCTGCTCCCTTGCCTGGGGGTGCCCGGTCACAGCCCGTGCCCCGGTGTGATCGAGATCCGGTGCCGCGGGCGCGCCCCCGCCTCGCCCAGCGAGGACCCCTAACGGATGGGGGCTCCGGTCGGCCGTCCGGGCCGACCGGCCGTCGGGCGGACCGGAGCAGGCCCCGGGAGGTCGGACGGCTGCTCGGTGGGGCTGTCGGGCTGCGCCGCCTGCGCCCAGGCCGCCCAGGCCTCGGGCCGGATCGGCGCGAGCTCGGTCTCGTCGGATGCGGACGCTGTCTGCGCGGCGGAGCGCTTCGCGTGGAGGAAGATCAGTCCCCAGGGTCCGGGCTGCATCGTCGTGTGCCTGCCTTTCGTCTCGGCGCCGCGCACCGTCGTGGTCGGTGGCCTGCGCGTCGTCGCCGTCGCGGCGGTCGTCACGGGTCCCTACTTGATGGCGAGCAGCGAGAGGACGAGGTGCCGCGTCGCGGCGAGGACGCCGGTGGACCGCGACGTGCGGTCCTGCCGGGTGGCCTCGCGGACCTCGCGGGCGAGGCGCTCGCGGGCGGCCTCGGCGTACAGGTCGGACTGGCGGGACTCGACCAGGTAGCGGGCGGTCGTCGGATGCATCGGGGGCTCCTCTCGTCTCTCTCGGGTGCCTCGCGGCTGATGAGAGGACGATGGCGCCGGGGGCCCGCGCGGACGATCGGGCCGGTCACACCCGATGTGGTACTTCGTCACACAGCGCAGGACGACCGGCACCGCCGGGGTGGGCGAGAGCCCCTGCCCCGGCGAGAGCGTCCTAGCTCGAGGCGGTCGCCACCCGGTAGAGATGCCAGCGGTCCGGCACGCCCTTGAGCTCGTGCTCGCCGCGATCCTCGAAGGCCAGGCCGGATCCGACGGTGAGATCCCTGACCGTGGACGAGACCCAGACCTCGCCAGGACCGGCGAGGGAGGCCACGCGCGCCCCGATGTGGACGCCGACGCCGGCGAGGTCTGTGCCGGCGACCTCGATCTCGCCTGTGTGGAGCCCGGCGCGGATCTGGATGCCGAGCGGCGCGACCGCCTCGACGATCGCCTGGGCGCATCGGACGCCGCGAGCCGGACCGTCGAAGGTCGCCAGGAGTCCGTCCCCCGTGCCGCGGACGTACGTGCCGCGGAAGCGGTCGATCTCGGCGCGAGCGATGCGTTCGTGCTGCCCGACGAGCTCCTTCCACCGAGCATCGCCGAGCTCCGCCGCCCGTGCCGTGGAGCCCACGATGTCCGTGAACAGGATGGTCGCGAGGACCCGGTCGAGAAGGGCCGCCTGCTCCCCGATCCTCGCGACGAGCCGGCCGACCGCCTCGAGCAGCGCCTCGCCGCGTCGGTACCAGTGGAACTGCTCGCCCACGTCGTCCGTCAGCTCGAGGAGGAGCGGATCCGGGACCCGCTCCGAGATGAAGCGTGCGGCCTCGCGGAAGTGCTCTACCTGCTCGTGGCCCGTCACGAGGACGGGGACCCGGATCGACGAGAGCACGGCCCGCACGTCGACGCGGTAGAAGGCCCGGTACTCGGCCACCAGAGCTCCCGGGGCGATGGCCGATCGCGCCCACGTGCCGAACCACTCGATCTCCCACTCGTCCGTCTCGCCCGCGAGATCCCGAGCCCATGTCCGGTCGCCCCAGTGGTGGCGGGGGACGCCCGCCAGCTGTTCCTCCCAGTCAGCCACCGCGAGCATCCACGGCGTCTCGTCGGTCTTCACGAAGGTCACGAAGGGGTCCACGAGGACGAGGCCCGCACACCGATCGGGGTGGCTGGCGGCGAACAGCAGCGCCGACAGGGTCGTCTCCCACGAGGCGAACACGACGGCCCGCCGCGAGCCGGCGACATCCATGACGGCGACGAGGTCCTCGACCTGCACCTCGAGCGGCGCCACGTCGCCCGGTGAGAAGCGATCGGAGCAGCCCCATCCGCGCCGGTCCATGTGGATGACACGAGCCTGGCGCCCGAGCCCGTGGAGGAAGCGGGCAAGGGCCGGGCCCTCCCAGTTGAGCTCGACATTGGAGGCCCAGCCCTGGAGGTAGGCGATGTCCACCGGCCCGGAGCCGAACACCTGGTACGCCAGGGCGGTGTCGCCATTCCACGCGTAGCGCGTCTCGGGGTGCCGGTTCACGGGCTGGTCACCTCGCGCCGAAGGCCAGGCAGAACTCGTTGCCGGCCGGGTCGGCCATCCGCCGCCAATGCTCGTCGTGCTCCTCGTCGTGGAAGTCGTGGTCGTCGCGCCGGCTGCCACCCAGCGTCACGATCCGCACGGTCGCCGCATCGACGTCCTCGACCCACAGGTCGAAGTGGACGCGGTTCTTGACGACCTTGGGCTCGGGGACGCGCTGGAAGCACACGCGCGGCGCGCCGGGTCCTGCGGCCTCCAGGTAGATGAACTGCGGCGGATCCCCGAGCCGCCTGCCGACATCGACGCCCAGGACCTCTCCCCAGAACGCGGCCAGGGGCTCGGGGTCGACGCAGTCGACCTGGATCCACCCCAGCCGTCCGATGGCGTCACTCATCAGCTTGCCTCCTCGGCCGTCCGCTCATCCCGCGGCCACCCGATACAGGTGCCAGCGGTCCGGCACGCCCTTGAGCTCGTGCTCTCCGCGGTCCTCGAACGCAAGCCCGGAGCCGGCCGTGAGGTCCTTCACGGTGGAGGAGACCCAGACCTCGCCCGGTCCGGCGAGGGACCCGACCCGGGCGCCCAGGTGGACGCCCACTCCCGCGATGCCGTGAGCGGCCCGCTCGACCTCGCCGGTGTGGAGCCCCGCCCGGATCTCGACCCCCAGGGGCCGGGCGGCCTCGATGATCGCCTGGGCGCAGCGGACCGCTCGCGCCGGGCCGTCGAACGTGGCGAGGAGGCCGTCACCCGTGGAGTGGACGTACTCGCCGCGGAAGCGGGACACCAGGCCCTTGGCCATCCGGTCGTGCTCGTCGATCAGCTTGCGCCACGTCGCGTCGCCCAGGACCGCCGCGGTGGCTGTGGAATCGACGATGTCGGTGAACAGGACCGTAGCAAGGACGCGGTCGAAGGACTCCTGCTCCTCGCGGATCGAGGCGATCAGGTCGCCGACAGCGGTCAGGATCGCCGGGCTCCGGGCATACCAGTGATGCCACGAGGCGCCCCCCACCCGCGACGGCTCGATGAGTCGCGAGCCCGAGATCGCGGCGTGAGCGACACGCGAGGCGAGCGTGCTCTCGTTGTCGATCGGGTCCGTCGTCGCGCTGCCGTCCGGGCCGCCCACGATGAGCGTCGGTATCAGGATCGAGGGCAACACGTCCCGGACGTCGACCGACCCGAACGCGTCCGACTCGGCGGCAAGCGCTCCTGGCGCGACGCTCGCGCGGCACCACCGGGCGTACCAATCCTCCTGCTCGCGCACGTCGTGCCAGAACTCGCCGTAGTAGGCGGGCGTCCCCCACTCGCGTCGGACGCGGGCGTTGGTCTCGGCCCACTCGCGCCGTGCCTCCTCGGTGTCGTAGAAGGCGAGCATCGGGTCGACGAGCACGAGGCCGGCGGTCCGGTCGGGGTAGGTCGCCGCGAAGAGCACCCCGGTGGGGCAGGTGTCCACCGACGTGAAGATCACCGCCCGTTCCGAGCCCGCCGCATCCATCACCGCGATCAGGTCGTCGACCTGCACCTCGAGCGGCGCCACGTCGCCCGGCGAGAATTGATCCGAGAGGCCCCAGCCCCGCCGGTCCGTGTGGATCACCCGTGCCCGCTCCCCGAGGCCGCGGAGGAAGCGCGCCAGGTGCTGGCTCTCCCAGTTCAGGTCGAGGTGGGAGACGTACCCCTGCAGGTAGACGAGATCGACCGGGCCCGCGCCGAAGACCTGGAAGGCGAGCGCGACGTCGCCGTTCCATGCGTACCGGACCTCGAGGCGTCGGGCCATCGGGCGTCCTCCCCCTCCCGGGAGTGACCGGGATCCACGCCGTGCTCCCGGTCGACCGACCCGTTCACGGCCGCCGACCGAGGTCCGGACTGTAGCACCCCGAAACGGGCCCGACGATCGTGCGTTCCATGGCGCCAGGGGGATCGCCAGTCACATCCCCGCGCCGACCGCCATCACGCCGCGGGCGGGGCCCCCGGCGCTCCGGCGTCGGCGACCTCACGCATGGCGACCATCGCCATGGGCCGGACCCCGGGGAGGGCACATGCCGCGCCGGGCTGCCGATCGGCGGCACCCCGTCCGAGCCCGCCGAGGCGCGCGGTGAGTCGCGCGCCGATCGCGACCAGCCACGTCCGCGCCATCGCCACCAGGTCGCGGTCCGATCCGGGATCCCTTCCGTGACGGGACGGGCTGTGGTGCGCGGCCTCCCGCGCGAGGTCGGCATGGCGCTCGCGGACGAGCTGCTCCTGGGTGTACCAGTGGCTCACGGTGTCACCGTCCCCGTCCATATCTCGTTCGACGGCTTGTTCGAGAACTGGCTGACCATGGTCCCCTGGACCCCTGCGAGCGTCCCCGATGCGGCGGCCTCCGCCCAGGGTCCGGTCCCGCCGGTGAGCCGCCATGTCCCCTTCGTCGTCATCGACTGCACGTTGGTGAGGGTCCGCACGTCGGCCGTCGCGTAGAGCCGGCCGCTCGGCATCGTCATGGTCCGCGCGACCTTGTACGTCCCGTCGGGCGCGTAGGTGACGACGTCGGAGAAGGTGCCGTCGCTGGACCACGCGCCCGTCATGGTGAACGTGCCGGTCCCGGGCGTGATCGTCTCACCCGGGGCGAAGCAGCAGACCGTCGTGTAGACGCCGCCGTCGACGACGAACGCGATGCGCAGCTCGTCGAGGCCCAGGGATGGCGAGGGCGAGGGGGACGTCGTCGCGGACCTGTCCGGACTCGCGACGACGGCCGGGGGGGTCGCCGCGGGCGACGTGGGCCCGGGCCCCCCCACGACGCGTCCGGCGTCCGGCCGCAGCAGCCCGATCGCCGCGACCGAGGCGACGATGACGGCGGCCGCCACCGCACCGAGGCCCAGCCGGAGAGGCACCGACGCGCGTCCGGCGCCCCCGGTCCGCGGCCACCAGCCGGCACGTCGGCGCTGCGGCTCCGCGAGCGTGCGCCGGGTCACCGCGGCGAGGATCGGATCCGGCGCGCGGACCGCCCTCTGCTCGGTGAACCAGGCATCGATCCGGTCGTCCACGTCGTTCCTTTCGTTCATCGGGCCCGTTCCGCGGCGACCACCCGCGTGGCCGGGCGCGCGTCGGCCGCCAGGCGGGCGCGCAGTGCGTCGAGGGCGAAGTGGGTGCGGGACTTGACGGTCCCGGCGGGGATGCCGAGTGCATCGGCCGTTTCGGCCGATGAGAGGCCCAGCACGTGCTGGAGGACGAGGACCGCCCTGTGAGCCTCCGACAGGTCGCGGAAGGCCCGGTCGATCTCGTCGCGGTCCGCGACGCGCCCGAGGTCCGAGTCGTCGGCGCCAGGGTCGATCCCGGCGAGAGCGACGTCGTGGCGCCGGGTCCGTCGCCGGCGACCCTCGTCGTGACAGGCGTTGACCAGGAGTCGATGGAGCCAGGCGTCGAACTTCCCGACGTCTCGCAGCGAAGGGAGGTCCCGCCACGCCCGCACGAGCGTCTCCTGCACCGCATCCTCGGCGCCGTCCGCGTCACGGACGATGAGGCGCGCCGCCCGGTACAGGCGGTCGACGCGGGCGCTGGCCACCGCCTCGAACGCCGCGTGATCGCCACGCTGCGCCATCTCCACCAGCGCCGTCAGCTCCGCCATGTCGTCCCCTGCATGTACCCCTAGGCGGAAACGCGGGTCCGATCGGTTCAATCTGGCTCGGGCTGAGGCCCGGAGAGTACACCCACCCCTTCCCGGCTCGACCCCTTCCACCGCCCGGCGTCACCGCGTACCGTTCCGCGGATGGGGGCCTGTCCCGACTGCGGCACGACGAACCCCGCCGGCGCCCGTTTCTGCAACGGGTGCGGGAGCGCGCTCGCGGAAGCGCATGCGCCGCGGGTGGAGCGCAAGACGGTGACGGTCCTCTTCGTGGACCTCGTCGGGTTCACCGCGCGCGCCGAGCCCCTCGACCCGGAGGACGTGCTGGCTCTCGCCCGGCCCTTCCACGACCTCCTCCGCAGGTCGGTCGAGACCTACGGTGGGACGCTCGCGCGGATCGTCGGCGACGCCGGGATGGCCGTCTTCGGGTATCCGTCCGCGCACGAGGACGATCCCGAGCGTGCGGTCCGTGCCGCGATCGCGATCATGTCCGGGCTCCGCGACCTCGACCTGACGCACCCCGGCTCGGACCTGCACGCGCGTGCGGGGATCAACACGACCGAGGCGGTGGTCACGTACGGCAGCGCGCTCGAGGACGCCGACGACCTCATGGGCGACGGGGTGAACGCGGCGGCGCGGATCCAGGCGGTCGCGCCGGCGGACGGGATCGTCGTGGGACAGGCGACCCGGGATGCGACGGCACGCACGATCGCGTACGCGGACCTCCCGCCGGTCGAGCTGCGCGGTCGGACGGAGCCGATGCGGCTCTTCCGGGTCGTCGGCCCCATCGCGCGCGTGGCGGCCGACCGCCCGGACGGCACCCCGCTCGTGGGCCGGGACGCCGAGCTCGGCCTGATGGTCCGCGCGTTCGAGCGGGCGATGACGAACGGAGCGACGGAGACCGTCACGATCGTCGCCGACCCCGGCCTCGGCAAGAGCCGGCTCGTGCGGGAGCTGGCCCGCCACGTGGACGCGCTGCCGGACCTCGTCACATGGCGCGCGGGCCGGTGCCTCCCGTACGGCGAGGGTGCCGGCCTCTGGGCCCTCGGCGAGATCGTGCGCAGCCAGGCGGGGATCCTCGACACGGACGACCCGGGGACGCGAGCGGCGAAGCTCGACGCGATCCTCGACGAGCCCGACCCGGCACTCCGGCGGTGGATGGCCGACCGGCTCGCCCCGCTGGCCGGCATCCCGACGGCGTCGGAGCCGCCCACGCAGGAGGAGGCCTTCGCCGCGTGGCGACGGTTCCTCGGCTCGATCGCGGCTGCCGGCCCCACCGTCCTCGTGGTGGAGGACCTGCACTGGGCGGACGCGGCGCTCGTCTCCTTCCTCGAGAGCCTCGCGGACGCGGGGGCCGGGCTTCCGCTGCTGCTCGTGGCGACCGCTCGGCCCGAGGTGGCGGAGCGCCACCCGGCGTGGCTGGGCCGGCCGCGCCGAGCCACGGTCCTGCCCCTCGCGGCGCTCGGCGAAGCGGAGATGCGCACGCTCGTCGGGGCCGTCCTCGGCGGCGCGTCGGCGGAGCTCGAGGGGGCGGTGGTCGGGCGCGCCGCCGGCAGCCCGCTCTTCGCGGAGCAGATCGCGGCGATGCTCCGCGATCGCGCGGCCGCCGGGGACCCCGCCGCGCCCGACGACGCGATCCCGGCGTCGATCCACGCCCTCCTGGCGGCGCGCCTCGACGCACTGCCGCCCGACCGGCGCGCGCTCCTCCTCGACGCGTCGGTCGTCGGCAAGCGGTTCTGGCCGGGCGCCCTGACCGCGGTGAGCGGGGCGGCTCCCGCCGATCTCGACGCGGCCCTGGCCGACCTGTCGCGGCGCGAGCTCGTGCGCCGTGTGGTCCCTTCATCGATGGAGGGACAGGAGGAGTTCGCGTTCTGGCATGCGCTGGTCCGGGATGTCGCGTACACGGCACTGACGCGGCCGGACCGGCTCGCCCGGCACCGGGCGGTGGCGGCGTGGGTCGCGGAGCTCCCCGGCACCGCGGAGGGGGCGGCGTCCGAGATCGTGGCCGCACATCTCGAGCGCGCGCTCGAGCTGGCGGATGCGCTCGGCGATGCCGACGCGGCGAACGCCGTCCGCGCCGACCTCGTCGGCGCGCACCTCGCCTCCGCCGACCACGCGATGCGGACCGAGGTCCCGCGCGCGCTCGGCCACCTGCGTCGAGCGCTGGACCTCCTCCCGCCGGACGATCCCCGCCGGCCGGGGACGCTCGCGCTCGAGGGGCGGCTGCACAACTCGATGGGGGACGTGCCGGCCGCGCTCACCGCCCTCCTGGCGGCGGCGGACGGCTACCGCGCCGCCGGCGAGCCGCGACGCGCCGCGGGGATCGCGCCGTTCCTGGCGATCGCCCTGGCCTTCGCGGGCGAGGTGGACCGGGCGAACGCGGTCCTGGCCGAGGCGCGTGCGGTCCTGGCCCCGACCCCGGGCCCGGAGCTGGTGACCGTCGTGGCCGAGCAGGCGATCTTCGCGATGAACGGCAACCGGCTCGACCTCGCCCTGGCTCTCGCGGAGGAGGCGATCGCCCTCGCGGACCGGCTCGGGGTCCCGCGGCCGCACCGCGCGCTCCACGCGAGGGGGTGGGTCAGGTATCCGGCCGACCCCGACGGGGCGGAGGCCGACTTCCGCGCGTCGGTCGACGAGGCGGTCGCGGCCGGGCGCATCATGTCGGCCGCGGGCGCCCTGCAGAACCGTGCGATCGCGCGCGGGACCATCCTCGGACCCGCGGCCGCGCTCGAAGGCCTCGAGGAAGCCGAGGCGTTCCGTGCGGCCCACGGGATGCCGGTCATGCCGCTGCGGTTCTCGCGGCTCGATGCGCTGGAGCTGCGCGGGGACTGGGACACGGTGCTCGCAGAGGCCGCGCCGCTGCGCGACTGGGCCCAGGAGCACGGGGACGCGTGGGGGACGTGGTCGGTGGACCTGGTGGTGGCCTCGATCCGCCTCGCCCGCGGCGAGCGGGTCGGGCGGCGCGACGATCTCCTCGAGCGCGGCCGGGCGATCGGCCAGCAGGCGTTCGCCGGGCCGGTCACGGCCGAAGCCGCGCTGGCGGAAGGCGACCGGGAGGGGGCCTGCGCGGTCCTCGCCGCGGTCCTCGCCGAGCTCGGGCCGGGCGAGGTGGAGCGGCCGGGTCCGTTCGTCCGTGCGTGTGTCCGGGCGGGCGACACCGGCCTCGCGCGCCGCGTGCTCGCCCTGGGGACCACGCCGGCCGCGCTCGCGCGCGCGGAGACGCTCGCCGCCGGGGGGATGGTCGCGGAGGCGGACGGCGATCCGGCGGCCGCGGCGGACCTCTACGCCCGCGCCGCGGACGGGTTCGCGCGTCTCGGGGCCGCCCCGGAGGAGGCACACGCCCGGGAGGGCCTGGGCAGGTGCCGCGCCGCGCTCGGGGAGGAGGTCGCGGCCGGCGAGGCGCTGCGCGCGGCGCGAGAGCTCTGGGCCCGGATCGGCGCCCCGCCGCGGGTCGCGGCGATCGAGGCTCTCCTCGCGGAGGCCTGAGTCCCCGCCCACGGCCCGGATCGGCCCGCCGCGCCGCCCGGCGCGACCCTTGTCCGTCACTTGCGCAATCACGCAAGCCACTGTATCGTCACTCGCGTCGCGACCATCGCGCAAGGGAGGTCCCCCGGATGACGCCGGATCCGACGGAGGCAGAGCGCTTCCGGCTCCACGCCGAGATCTGCAGGGTCCTCACGGACCCCAAGCGATTGATGCTGCTCGACGCGCTCCGGTCGGGCGAGCGATCCGTCGGCGACCTGGCGGCAGCCGTCGGCTGCAGCCTGCCCAACGCCAGCCAGCACCTCGCCGTGCTCCGCGGCGCGGGGCTCGTCGACGCGCGCAGGACCGGGACCGTCGTCTTCTACCGGCTCTCGGAGCCGGAGATCCTCCAGGCATGCGACGTCGTCGGCCGGATCGTCCGGCGGCGGATCGACGCGCAGGCGGCGCGCCGCGAGACCCCCGCGGCGCCCGAGCACGCACCCATCGCGAGGTGACACCGATGACCAGGCTCACGTCGTTCACGTTCGGCACCACCCTTCCCGGATCGGTCGCCGAGAACCGGTCGCGCGTCGAGGAGGCGCTCAAGGCCGAAGGCTTCGGCGTGCTCACGGAGATCGACGTCGCGGCGACGATGAAGGCGAAGCTCGACATCGACCGGGCGCCGATGGTCATCCTCGGCGCCTGCAGCCCACGGCTGGCGAATGCGGCCATCGAGGCGGACCCGTCCGTCGCCGCCCTCCTCCCCTGCAACGTCGTCCTCCGCGAGTCGCCGGAGGGCACCCTCGTCGAGATCATCGATCCGATGGGGATGCTGGGGCTGGTGCAGCGGGCCGACGTCCAGGTCGTCGCGACCGAGGCGCGCGACCGGCTCGAACGCGTCGTGGCCTCCCTCGCCGGTTGATCGCGTCTCGTCCTGGGCATCGGCTGATGCGACCGCTCGCGGCGGTCCTGCTGGACCGCCGCTTCCTGCTCTGGACGGCTGCGTGGACGGCGGTCGCGCTCGTCGTCTTCGGGCTCGTCTCCGCGATCGTCCCGAACCCGATCTTCGGCCGCTCCGTGCCGCCGGAGCCGTTCGCGATCGTCGTCTGGCTCGTCTCCGCCCCGCTCATGGGGCTGCTCGCGGCCACCTACGTGGTCCCGGCCGCAGCGGCTCCGGCGTCCGCGGCGGCGCGGCCCCTGACGCCCATGCCCGCGGCTCCCGCCCCGGCCGCCGGGGCCCCCCGCGACGGCTCGCTGATCGCGTCGGTCGCGGGGCTCGGCGCCTTCCTCGCGATCGGCTGCCCGCTGTGCAACAAGGTCGTGCTGCTCGTCCTGGGCGCGAGCGGTGCGATGTCCGTCTGGGCGCCGATCCAGCCCATCGTGGGCGCCGCGTCCGTGGCCCTCCTCGCAGCCACCGTCGCGTGGCGACTCCGGCGCCGCGCCGCCGGCGACGCCTGTCGCATCCCCGTCCCCGCCCGCTGACGCCGGACCGGCGCCCGGTCACTCGGGGCGCAGGCCCCGCCTTTGCCCGTCCGGCGCCCGGTACACTCGGGGCGATGACCACCGTCGAACGCCTCCGGCGTCTCCGGACCGTGGCGCACGTCCGTACTTCCCTTCGGATCGCCGGCGCGCTCCTCGTCCTCGGGTCGCTGGTCGCCTGGCCCGCGACCGCGAGCGCCGCGGACCCGTCGGCGACGCCGCCACCGACCGAGGTGACCGTCGGCGCGTACGTCCACGACATCCAGGAGATCGACCTCCTCACGCACAGCTACGCCATGGACGCGTACGTCTGGCTCCGGTGGAACGACCCGTCGATCGACCCGTCGACGTCCCTCGAGCTCATGAACCCGTACGAGCTGTGGGCGATGAGCCGTACGCCGGCGTACCCGAAGCCCCAGACGCTGCCGGACGGATCGCAGTACCAGGTCATCCGCTTCCAGGGGACGTTCAGCAACAAGTTCCCCCTCGCGGACTACCCGTTCGACCGCCAGAGCCTGGACATCGTCTTCGAGGACGACGCGTACGACGAGACCTCGATCGTCTACGTCCCCGACGGCGACCCGGTCGACATGAACCCCGACGTGACGCTCCCCGGGTACGAGATCGGGACCCCGATGCTCACCGTGTCGAACAGCCTCTACCCCACGACCTTCGGGGACACCTCGCAGAACGAGCCCTACCCCTACTCGCGGGTGACGATCTCCGTGCCGGTCTCCCGGCCGGCGATCGCCTACCTGGTGAAGATCGCCGTGCCGATCTTCCTCGTCGTCATCGTCGCAGCGCTCTCGTACCTCCTCCACGCGAGCTACGTGGAGGCGCGGATCGGCATGGGGATCACCGCCCTCGTCGCCCTCGTCGCCCTCCAGTTCTCGATGAACACGACGATGCCGCAGGTCGGCTACCTCACGGCGCTCGACCTGGTGTACATCGCGTCGTTCGCCTTCGTGCTCGCCGTGATGGCGCAGGCGGTGGCCACCTCGTGGCTGGCCCACAAGGGCGAGCACGCGCGCGCCGTCTCGCTCGATCGCCGGATGGTGATCGTCGCGGGCGGGGTGTACTCGCTCGTCATCGCCGCGATCTTCGTCGTCGCGGCCCTCTAGGCCGGCGGGTCTGGATCGCCCGTCGGGATCGTCGCCACGTCGACGATCCCGAGGCGGTACGCCTTCGCCGCCGCCTCGGTCCGGCTCGACGCCCCCAGCTTGCCGAGGATCCGTGAGGCGTGGACCTCGGCCGTGTTGACGCTGATGAAGAGGCGGTCCGCGATCTGCCGATTGGTCAGCCCGGCGGCCATCAGCGCGAGCACGTCGCGCTCCCTCGGCGTGAGCCCGAACACCGCCGTCGCGGCCGCTGCCCGATCGACAGCATCCGGTTTGTCTCCCTGTCGCCCGGCCGCCGCGGAACCCGACATGTCGAACACGATCCGTGCGCGGTGCGCCAGCGCGTCGATCGCGCCGGCCAGCGGCCGCACCCCGAGAGCCGCCGCGACCGAATGGGCCTCGGTGAGCGCCCGGGTCGCCCGTGCGCGGTCGCCTCGCGCGAGAGCCGCCTCGGCCTCTCTCCACAGAGCGCAGGCCCGCTGGTACGGGCGACCCCGTGCCGCCCATCGATCTGCGGCGCTGAGCCACGCCTTCGGGTCGTCCTCCCCGCGCAGGCGGGCCTCCGCCGCGAGCGCGGTCGCATCCTCGGCGGCGGTCTCCCGCGCGAGACCGCCGTCCATCTCGGCCGCCGCGTCCATGACGACAGCCCGCCTCGCGCGGAGCGCCGCGGCGAATGCCCCGGCCTCGGCCTCGCCGGCCACATCGTGTCGGTCGCGGCTGATCTCGGCGAGATCGGCCGACGCGCAGGCGCCCAGGCGCAGCAGGCGCATGTGCCAGAGCGTGTCCTCCGTCGGGTCGAGCGCTTCGAGACCGGCCTGCACGCTCACGATGGCGTCGCGTGGCCGACCCTGCCAGACCGCGAGCTCCGCGACCGCTGTGTGGTACGGGCCGCTGAACTGCTCCTCGGGAGCGAAGCGGGGGAGCTGCACCTTCACCCAGGCGAGCTTGGACTCTGCGATCTCCCACGCTCCGATCGCGACGTCGATCGAGGCCGTCCGCGCGAGCGCTTCCACCGTCCATGCCAGGTTGGCGTCGTCCACGTGGAGGTCTGCCGAAGCGAGTCCGGCTTCCTCCATCGAGCGCAGGGCCACGGCCGGCTCCCCGATGTCGAAAGCGATGACGGCCCGCCAGCCCCGAAGTGGGCCGGCTGCCGTCTCGATCCCGAGATCGGGTGCCTGCTCGATAGCTTCCAGGGCCACCTCCAGGGCGCGCTCGTCGCAGCCGCACAGCGCGAGGCTCTCGGTCGCGTCCAGGTACGTGCGCACGATCACGGACGACTCGCCCGACTCGAGCGCCTTCGCGAGGGCGCGCTCGATCGTCTCCGCGCCCTCCCCGCACCGACCGAGCGCCGCGAGGACGCCCCCACGCGTGGTGAGCGCGTGCGCCTCGACCGAGGTGTCGCCCACCGCGCGCGCCTCTTCGACGGCAGCCTCGGCAAGGCCCGCGGCCTCGCGGAAGCGCCCCTCCAGCATCGCCGCGCTGCCCCCGCGGGCGAGGAGCCACGCCCGCTCGACTCTCGGCGGACCAGGCGACAGCATCGCGACCGCCTCCGCGTGGGCCACCCGTCCCTCTCAATTCCTCCCTGTCGCCCAGAGGACGTCCGCGAGCTGACCCCGGAGCAGCGCACCGCGGACCGCGTCGCCGATCCGGTCGGCCTCGGCGATGGCCTCGCGGAGGAGCTCGATCGCATCTGCGGTCCCGGCGACCCATCCGACCGCCGCCGCCCGGGAGAGGAGCTCGAGCCGATCGAAGCCCGCGATCGACGAAGGATCGTCGACGAGCTCCCAGGCCGCGATCGCACGCCGATACCTGGAGAGCGCGGATGCGAAGGCGCATGCGCGCGTCGCCTCCGCGGCCGCGTGCAGCGAAGAGGCGAAGACCGCCGGCTCGTCCCCGGCGGCATCCCAGTGATCCGCGACCTCCGCCCACCCCCCGCCACCCGGCGGGATCGCGCTCCTCGCGACGGTCGCCGACCCGTCGAGCGTGGAGGCCAGGAGCCCGGCCAGCGAGCCATGGAGCCTCCGCAGCTCGCCCGGCAGGAGGTCCGCGAGGACGACCTCCCGGATGAGGGCATGCCTGAGCTCGACAGTGTCGGACCTGTCAGTTCGAACGACGACGACCTGGCCGTGCTCGATGCAGTCGGCGACAGCGGCGTCCACGTCGCCGGGCCCCAGGTCGCAGACCGCGGCGAGCGTCCGCGGCTCGAGGCCGCGTCCGGCGACCGCGCAGGCGGCGAGGATCGCCCGCCCGTCCGCATCGACGGCGGCCGCCCGCGCCAGGATGACGTCCCGCAGCCTCGGCGGCAGGCCATCGGCGCCCATCGGCAGCTCGGCGCCTGTCGCAAGCTCCTCGATGAAGAAGGGGTTCCCGTCGGAGCGCGCATGGAGGGTTGCGACGTCTTCCCGTCGCGCGGGTGTGCCGCGGATCGCCGTGACGAGGGCGCCGGTCTCCTCCAGGTCGAGCGGACCGAGGTCGATCCGCGCGACCCCCGCGAGCCTCTCCGTCTCGCCGAGCCACGCGCGCAGCGGGTGGTGACGGTGGAGGTCGTCCGTCCGAAACGTGAGCAGATACGCGACCCGTTCGTCCCGGAGGGACCGGAGGAGGTAGGACAGGACATCGAGGGACGCAGGATCCGCCCACTGGAGGTCCTCGATCGCGAGCAACACGGGCGCTCTCGCGACGAGGCGCCGGAACGTGGCGGCGAGAGCCGCCAGGAGGCTCGACCATGCGGTCTCGGAGGTACCGACGACGCCGCCGACCGCGCGTCCGCGCGACGAAGTCGGCGGGAGGAGGAGGGGTTCGACCCTCCCGAGTGCGCCGCGATCGTCTCCGAGCACACGGGCAAGCTCGGCGGGATCGAGGACCCGGACGAGAGCGCGGAGCGCATCGGAGATCGGCGCGAAGGGGACGTCGCCCGATCCGAGTCGGACGCACGCTCCACGGAGGACGACCCATCCACGGCTCTCGGCGATCGCGCCCAGCTCCAGCGCCACCCGCGTCTTGCCGATCCCGGCCTCGCCGGCCACGAGCAGCGCGCTCGCGGAGCCAGCCTGCGCCCCATCGAGGAGTGCGGCCCCGGCGGCGAGCGCGTCCCGACGTCCGACGAACGCCGGGCTGGTCCGGCGGCCCACCATGGCGGGACGATCGTTCCTCGGCCGCCGTTCTCCGGACAAGGGCCGGACGGAGTGCAGGACGCCCTCCCCACCGGATCCTCGGCCCCGGCGGGTCCTGCCGGTCGTCGGCTACCGTCCGCTGCGCCTGCCGTAGCGAACCTGCACAGGGTCGACGTCACGCGATCCCGTAGTCGGGACGATCCGGGCTCTCTCGATGCTCGTGGGCGTCATCTCAAGGACACTCACGACCTGAGCGGCCGTCCGGGTGCGTTCGACACTCGTCGGCGTCATCTCCATGACCCCGAGCGCGGACCGCTCGTAGATCCGGGCGCGCTCCACGCTGGTGGGGGTCATGACGAGCGTCGGGAGGTCGCCCGCGACCGCGCCGGCGACCGGCGCGACCATCGCCCCGTCCCGCGCGGCGTCCGGCGCGGGCGGCGCGATGGTCGGTCGCACCACGACGAACCCCGCGACGAGGGCCGCGGCTGCCACGACGATGACCGCGAGCGGGAGGAGCGGCACGTCGGACCGCCCCGGTGTGAACGAATGACCGTGGACCGCCATGGCGCTGTCCCTCTCGGACCCCGCCTGCTGTCCAGCTCGTCGTCCGGCCGTCTGCCGGGCGTCTGACCGGCGCCTGGACCTCTGCGAGATCCCTCCCATCGTGGGCATCCGACCTGCGCGGGTCGTCTGGAGATCCCGGTATCCGCGGTGGCACTCGGTCACTACGCGGACACGTCCCGTCGACTACGCGGACGGCCGGGCGAGCCGTCGCGGCCTATCCCGTCAGCCGCCCGGCGCCGCGGCCCGTACAGGAAGCGGAGCGCGTCCGGCAGCCGGCGCGCCCAGTGCGCCTCGCGGTGGACCGCGTCGGCGTCCTCCACGTACCGGAGGCTCTCGCCCTCGCGGAGCCCGGACGCGACGAGCGCGTCGCGGATCCGCCGGGCCTCGCGGACGGCCGCCGCCGACCACAGCCGTTCGAGCCCCGGGCTCGGCGCGTCGTTCGCCTCGTGGCCGCCGATGTCCACGTACGCGCGGAGGGGCGGCGTCGGCAGGCGGCCGAGCCGCCCGAGGACCTCTCCCTGCCCGGGCGTGACGGCCGGGCTCATGGCGCCGACCAGCCCGAAGGTCGCGGGCGCCTGGACGGCCGCCCACAGGCTGATGAGGCCGCCGAGGGACGAGCCCATGATGCCGGTCGCCTCGCGCTCGGGACGGGTCGGCCATGCCGCGTCGACGGCGGGCTTCACGTCCTCGGCCAGCCAGCGGACGTACGCGCGCCCACCGCCCCCGTGGGCGTGGTGCGGCGGCCTGCCACGGTACGGCGTGTACTCGCGGTACCGGCCCTCGCGGGCGTTCGGGATGCCGACGACGATGAGCTCGATCCCCTCCCCGGCGAGGACGGCGAGGGTCTCATCGACCTCCCATTCGCCCGCGTAGGCCGTCGCGGCGTCGAACAGGTTCTGGCCGTCGTGCATGTACAGGACGGGGTACCGACGTCCCGACCGTCTCCGCGCCGTCCGGCAGGTGGACCAGGAGCTCGCGATCGGGACCCTCCGGCGGCCCGGGCAGCCCGCGCAGCACGCGGAGGTCGCCGACGACGGTGGACGGCACGGGGCGGCGGCGCGGGACGTACCGGGTCCAGCGGCTCGCGGGGCTCATGCCTGGAAGGGTACGGCGAAGACGAGGCGGCAGGCCGCGCCCCACGCGGCGCGGCCTGCCGCCGGCACCCCCGGGTCAGAAGGGCGTGGGGATGTGCTTCAGCGGGAGCTCCGGCGAGGTGTACGTCGAGCCCGGCTTCCGCCTGGGGAGCTTGACCGTCCGCTTCTCCAGCGGCGTGTACGGGACCTGGCTCAGGAGGTGGCTGATGATGTTCAGCCGGCCCCGCATCTTGTCGTCGGTGGTGGCGATCCACCACGGCGCCCAGGGCATGTCGGTCGCCTCGAGCATGGCGTCGCGCGCCCGGGTGTAGTCGTCCCACTTGGTGTACGACTTGATGTCCATGTCCGTGAGCTTCCAGACCTTCCGCGGGTCGTTGATCCGGCCCTCCAGGCGGCGGGTCTGCTCGTCGGGACTGACCTCGAGCCAGTACTTGAGCAGGATGATCCCGTTGTCGACCATCGCCTTCTCGACCGCGGGAGCCTGCTCGAGGAACCTCTCCGTCTGCTCGGGCGTGCAGAAGCCCATGACGCGCTCCACGCCGGCGCGGTTGTACCAGCTGCGGTCGAAGATCACGACCTCGCCGGCGGCGGGGAAGTGCGTCATGTAGCGCTGGACGTACATCTGCGAGCGTTCGCGCTCCGTCGGAGCGGAGAGGGCGACCACCTTGAACACGCGGGGGCTCACCCGCTCGGTGATCCGCTTGATCACGCCTCCCTTGCCCGCGGTGTCCCGGCCCTCGAAGACGATGCAGACCTTGGCGCCGGTGGCCTTCACCCATTCCTGCAGGGCGACCAGCTCGCCGTGCAGCTTCTTCATCTCGCGCTCGTAGGCCTTCGTCGTCAGCGCCGTCTGCGCTTCGCCGCCGGCCTCGACGGGCGATGCGGCCTTCGCCTTCGCGCGCTTCTCGTCCTTCTTCTTGCCCATGCGATCCCTGCCTTCCTGCGATGCCGGACGGGATCCCCGTCCGGCATCGATCACGCTGTCAGCATCCTCGGCCGCCCAGCGGCCGCTCGGTGGCCGCTGTCAGGCGGTCGCCACCGCGCCGGCGACGGGCTGCGGCTGCACGGGCGCCTCGCTCGTCCGGATCTTCAGGAGCTTCCGCACCTCCTCGACCACGATGAGCGAGAGTGCGACCACGATGCAGATCCCCCACTGGTCCGGCGTGAGGGCGGTCGTGCCGAGGAACTTCTGCAGGAAGTCCACGTTCACGGCGAGGATGATCGTGATGATCGAGAGTCCGGTCGCCATGAGCAGCGGACGGTTCCCGAAGATCGTCCCGGCGAAGAGCGACTGGTCCTCGTCCGCCGTCTCGAGCGACGAGAAGAGCCGGAAGAGCGAGAAGGTGGTGACGCCCATCGTCCGGGCGACCACGTCCCCGTACTGGTTGCCGGCCCACGCGAGCACGCCGAGCGTGCCGGCCGCCATGACGAGGCCGCAGAACACGAGCCACGTCAGGAGCCGGCGCGGCATGATCTTCTGCGACTTGGGCCGCGGCGGGACCTGCATCAGGCCCTCCCGCGGCTTGCCGTAGCCGAGGCCGATCGCCTGGAAGACGTTCACGGTGAAGTTGAGCCACATCGTCTGGAGCGGGAGGAACGGGATCCCGCTCAGGATGTTCAGGAGCGACGAGCCGAGGAACGTGGCGATGTAGCCGAACAGGCCCGCCATCTGGAAGCGGATGAACCGCATCATGTTGTCGTAGACGGAGCGCCCGAGGCCGACCGCCTTCACGATCGTCGCGTAGTTGTCGTCCGTCAGGATCATCACGGCGGCCTGCTTCGAGACCTCCGTCCCCGTGATGCCCATCGCGATGCCGATGTCCGCGCGCTTCAGGGCCGGCGCGTCGTTCACGCCGTCGCCGGTCATCCCGACGACGTGCCCCTTCTTCCGGAGGATGTCCACGAGGTGGACCTTGTCCTCCGGCGAGACGCGGGCGATGACGCCGATCCCGTCGATCTCGCGCATCGCCTCGTCGTCGCTCATCGCGCGGAACTCGGCGCCGGTGATCGCCCGGCCCTCGATGCCGAGCTGGTGCGCGATCGCCCCGGCGGTCACGGCGTGGTCGCCGGTGATCATCCGGACCTGGATCCCGGCCGCCTTGGCGGTCGCGATCGCGGCCTTCGCAGCCGGCCGCGGAGGATCGACGATGCCGACCATCGCGAGGGCCGTCAGGCCGTCGAGGAGCGGGAGCAGGTCGGCGTCGGGGTCGAAGGTGGCCGGGTCGAAGTCCTTGAAGCCCGTCGCCATGACCCGGAGGCCATCCGAGCCGAGGCGCTGGTTCTCCGCGTCGGCCCGCGGGCGGACCTCGGCGATCGGGGTGACCGTTCCGTCGGGCGCGAGCGCGCCGACCGCGCGGTCGAGGAGCTGGTCCGGGGCGCCCTTGATGTACCCGCGGATGACGTCCTTCCCTGAGGAGTCCTTCATCGCGTGGAAGGTCGCCATCATCTTGTAGGAGGCGTCGAACGGGAGGGTGGCGACGCGCGGGTACTGCTGGCGTGTGAGCGTCGGGTCCACCCCGCCCTTCGCGGCGAGGACGACCAGCGCACCCTCGGTCGGGTCGCCGACGAGGTTCCCGTCGCGGACCTCGGCGTCGGCGCAGAGCGCCATCGGCATGAGGTACTGCTCGAGTGAGACGTCCGTCTCGCCGCCGACGTGCGAGATCTGCCCGACCGTGGAGTACCCGTCGCCGGAGATCGTGTACTGCCGGCCGCCGGCGGTCGCCATCTGGACCGCGGTCATCTGGTTGAGCGTGAGCGTCCCGGTCTTGTCCGAGTTGAGCGCCGAGGTGGAGCCCAGCGTCTCGACGGAGCGGAGGCGCTTCATGATCGCCCCGGCGTCGGCGAGCATCTGCGAGCCCTTCGACAGGATCGCGGTGACGACCGCGGGGAGCGCCGTGGGGATCGCTGCGACCGCGAACGCGACGGCGCTCAGGAACAGCGTCTGGATGTCGACGCTGCGGTAGAGCCCCAGGCCGATCGAGACCACGAGCGCGATCCCCGCGATGACGAGGATCTGGTTCGTCAGGGCGTCGAGCTGCTTGGTCAGCGGCGTCTTCTCGATCGTGGTCGACTGGAGCATCCCGCTGATGTGGCCGACCTCGGTCGCCATCCCGGTCGTGACGACGATGATCGTGGCGGCCCCGCGCGTGACCTGGCAGTTCATGAACGCCATGTCCACGCGGTCGCCGAGCGCTGCGTCCGTCGCGACGGCGTCCACCTGCTTGGGCGTGGGGACGCTCTCGCCGGTGAGGGCGGACTCGTCGATCTCGAGCGTGGCCGCGGTCAGGATGCGCGCGTCGGCCGGGACGAGGTCGCCGGCCTCGATGTTCACGATGTCGCCGGGGACGAGCTGGTCCATCGGGATCTCGGCCATCTCGCCGTTCCGTCGGACCTTCGCCTTGACGACCATCATGCCCTGGAGGGCGGACGCGCTCGCCTCCGCCTTGCCCTCCTGGTTCATCGCCATCGCGGCGTTGAACACGGTCAGGAGCAGGAGGAAGACGCCCGTCCAGAACTGGTCGGGCAGGAAGAGGCAGATGACGCCGGCGACGAGCAGCACCAGCTGCATCGGATCCGCGTACTGCGCGGTGAACCGCTGCAGCGGCGAGGACTTCTTCGCCTCCGCGAACGCGTTCTTCCCGTACTTCGTGCGGCGGGCGTCCGCCTCGGCGGACGTCAGGCCCGCCTCGATCGTGACGCCCTGCGCGGCGAGCGTCTCCTCCGGGCTCATCGCCCACCACGTGGATGAGGAGCCGGTCGCGGCGACCTCGGCTCCCGGGGTGACCCTCTCGGTCATCCGATCCCTCCCAGCTTGCGGCGCCCGCGGTCTCGGTCCGCGGCGTCCGTGCGCCGCTCGGCAGGGGACGGTCGTGGACCACCCCCCGGCGCGACTTCCCCGAGGATGCCACCGATGGCGATCGGGAGCATCGCTCTTTCGCGCGAGGCCGCGCGCGGGCGCGCGAGGGCGCGCAGCGCCGGCGGGGGATGTGGGGCCGCGGCCGGAACGGAGTGGGGCGGCCTGATCTGGGCAGCTCGGCGTGGCGGGCGGCCGGATCAGGCGCGCGCCATCGGCGCGCGGGATCGTGCGGAGTGGTGGAGATGGGGGAGAGTCGAACTCCCCGTCCGAAACCCGTGACCCGGGACCACTACGAGCGTGTCCGATGCTTTGTCGTCGACCCGGCGGACGGCCATCGGCAGTCTGCCGTCGGGTCCAGTCTCGTGTCCCTAGATCGGGCTTGGACTACCGGCTACGAGGCGCTCGCCGGAGTCGCACCCTCGCTGAATGACGCTTCCACGGCCCACGAGGGGGAGGCCGCTTCCACGCTCACCTTACTGCCTAAGCAGCGAGGGCGAGAGCAGGCTGGCGGTTGCCAGTTACTTCGTTTTGCCGCCTTGTTAACGAGGCCAGAGCGGCATCCTCGGCTCGCGCTCCCGGGCTGCGGGGCCCCGTCGAGACCACGCATCCCCACTGACACATCGGCCGGCGCCCGTGGGCTCCGGCTCGCGTCGATGATACCGCGAACGGCCGTCGACCCCCAGCCGGTCAGTCCGCCTGCGCGTCCGGGCCGAGGGTGATCGCGATGCCCACCTCGTCGTCCTTCGGGCCGGAGCCTCGGAACAGGAATCGGGCCTGGATGCCGTAGCGCTTCCTGATGGCGTGGCGGGTCGCCGCGGTCCCGTCGCGATCCTGCAGGACCGCCGACCGCCTCGACCGCCTCTCCCTTCGGCCGCCCCCGCATGTCACACGGCGCGACGAGCACGCGGGAGCCGTTCCGGATCCGTTTCGCCTTCCCCGACTCACGCCCGGTGATGACGACGAGCCGGTCTCCGTCGTGTGCGAACCAGACCGGCGTGGACACGGCACGGCCGTCCTTGCGGAAGGTCGTCAGCGCAAGGTACTTCGGCTTCGCGAAGGCGTCGTGTGTCCGGCCCATCGGGTCTTCCCCCTCGTCTGCGCCTCTCGGACGAACGGAGGGCCGGCGCGTCGCCCCCTCCGCGCCGGCCCTCCCTTCCCGATGTCTAGCGCGTGAGCGCCTCGATCAGCCCGGCGAACGTGTCCACGTAGTGGTCGACGTCCGCGTCCGACATCGCGATCGAGAGCGTCCACTCCTCCTCGCGCCCGGGGGTCGCGAAGATGCCGCGGTTCATGTTCCACAGCCAGGCGAGCGCCATGAGCTGCTCGTCCTGCGCGCGCTTGAAGGTCTCGTAGTCGACCAGCTTCGAGTCGGAGAAGGCGACCACGCCCTTCGACCTGATCCCCACGGGGTACGCGGCGATCCCGTACGCGTCGATGACGCCCTGGGTCCCATCGAGGAGGCGCGTGTTCAGCTGCTCGAGACGGGCGTAGGCGTCCGGGGTCATGACGTCGAGGAGGTTGGCTCGGGTGGCCGCCATGACGAGCGGGTTGCCGTTGTACGTCCCGACCATGCAGACGCGGCCGGAGAGGACCGGCTCCATCATCTCGTGGGTCGCCCCGATCGCCGCGGACGGAAGCCCGCCGCCGAGCGCCTTCGCGAGGCAGACGATGTCCGGCTGGATGCCGAAGTACTCGCATGCGCCGCCGGGCGCGATCGTCAGGCCGGTCTTCACCTCGTCGACGATCCAGACGATGCCGTGCCGCCGCGTGATCTCACGGACGCGGTCGAGGTAGCCGGGCTCGGGGAGGATGACCCCGCAGTTCATGAGCGCGGCTTCCATGATCAGGCAGGCGGGCAGCCGCCCCTCGGCCGCCAGCCGGTCGATCCGGCGCTCGAGCGCGTCGGCGTCGTTGAACGGGACGGCGATGGTCATCTCCGTGACGGACGGCGGGATCCCCGCGCCGTACGCGACCGAGGGGTAGTCCTCCCGGTCGCCCATGTGCTCCTCGGAGAGGCCGATCGAGACCATCACGTAGTCGTGGTGGCCGTGGTACGAGCCGAAGATCTTCAGGACCGTGTCGCGGCCGGTGATCGCGCGGGCGAGGCGGATGGCGTCCATCGTCGCCTCCGAGCCCGAGTTGAGGAAGCGCCACTGCGGCATCCCGAAGCGCCGCTCCAGCTCCTCCGCGACCACGATCGCGTCCTCGGTGGGCGCCGCGAAGTGCGTGCCGAGCGCCATGCGACGCGAGACCGCCTCCGTGATCACCGGGTTCGCGTGGCCCTGCACCATGCTGCCGAACGCGTTGTGGACGTCGAGGTACTTCCGCCCGTCCACGTCCCACACGTACTGGCCCTTGCCGTGCGTGAGGTAGATCGGCCACGGCTTCCGCGCCTGGTACGAGGAGGGCACGCCGCCGGCGAGCGACAGCTTCGCCCGCGCGTACATGGCCGCGGACGCCTGCGTGCGCCCGTCGAGCCGGTGCTCCTCCTTCGCGATGAGTCGCGCGACCCGCTTGGGATCGAACGCGAGCGTCGCGTCCTTCGGGGGCTCCATCCGTGCCGCGACCGGTTCGATCGACCGTCGCGTCCGCATCACCGGGACTCGTGCTTCACCGCCCCGCGGCCTCGCCGGCGGGGCGATCACGCTTGAGGGCTCGGAGGGCTTCGTCGGATGGAGCATCGCCATGGCGGAGGCCTCGCGGCTTCGGGCCGGAGGTTCGATTTGCGGACCTCGACGGCTCGGGTGGCACGAATCTAGCATGCCCGACCGCAGGAAGGCCAGAGTTTCGTGGCACGAACGGCCCGACCCCCTCGGCCGCCCCGGGTCGCGGACCTCGCCCGTGGAGCGTCGTCGTCGCCTCGGGCGGGCGCGGACGCGGCGCATCGGACGGCTCCGCCGGCGCGGCCACGGGTCGGCGTCGCCGAGCGACTACCATCGCGCCACGATGCCCGACCCCTCCGCGCTCGCGTCCGACCGCCCCCTCGACCCGGCCGCCCACGCGGGACCGTCCGCCTCATTCGACCCGTCGTCCCCCCTCCAGCTCTGGACCGGCGACGCGCGCGACCTGCTGCGCCGCCTCCCGGACGCGTCGGTGGACCTCGTCTGCACGGACCCGCCGTACAACCTCGCGGGCTACTCGACGGGCAACATCGACCCGGGGTGGCGGAAGCCGTTCAACAACGACGTCGCCGACTGGGACGCCGAGCCGTTCGACCCGGCGGCGTGGCTCGCCGAGATCCGTCGGGTGCTCAAGCCGACCGGCAACCTCTTCGCGTTCACCAGCTACAACATGCTCGGCCGCTGGCACGACGCGTACGACCCCGCGTTCGACACGTTCCAGATCGTGGTCTGGCACAAGACGAACCCGCCGCCGAAGCTCCGGCGGGCCGGGTTCCTCAACAGCTGCGAGCTCATCGTCGCGGCGTGGGACAAGGGCCACACGTGGAACTTCGGCCGGCAGCGGGAGATGCACAACTTCATCGAGGCGCCGATCTGCATGGGCGCCGAGCGGGTGAAGGATCCCCGCCACCCCACGCAGAAGCCGGTCGCCGTCCTGCGCCGTCTCGTCGACTGGGGGTCACGGCCCGGGGATCTCGTCCTGGACCCGTTCATGGGCGTGGGGTCCACGGGCGCCGCGGCGCTGGCGATGGGCCGGCGGTTCGTGGGGATGGAGATCGACCCCGCGTACGCGGCCGCCGCGGAGCGGAGGCTGCGGGCCGCGGCCGTCGAGCGCCTGCGGCCGTGGAGGCCCGGCGAGCCGAGGAGGCTCGCGGGAGCCGCCGCGACCCCGGAGCCCGAGGGGGCCTAGCGCCCCCGCGTCGCGTCCGCGAGCTCGCGCGCGAGGTCGCGGCGCGAGTCACGCTCGGCGATGTCGCGCCGGCGGTCGTACAGCTTCTTGCCGCGACCCAGGCCCACCTCGAGCTTGGCGCGGCCGCGGGAGTCGATGTAGAGGCGGAGCGGGACGAGGGTCAGGCCCTTCGCCTTCGTCTTCACGCCGAGCGTCACGATCTGCGACCGGTGGAGGAGGAGCTTCCGCGTCCGCTTCTGCTCGTGGTTCCAGCGGTTGCCGCCCTCCCACGGCGCGATGTGGGCGCCGATGAGCCAGGCTTCGCCGTTCTCGATCCGGACGTAGCCGTCGCCCAGGTTCACCTTGTGCGCGCGGACGCTCTTGATCTCGGTCCCGGTCAGGACGATCCCCGCCTCGAGGGTCTCCTCGATGGCGTAGTCGTGCCGGGCCTTGCGGTTGAGGGCGATCGTCTCCTCGCCCATCGGTGGTCGCTCCCTTTCGCTGGCTGGCGCAGCGCGCCGATCCCGTGCGCCTGCCGCCTCGGCCGGACGCACGAACGCCGGCCCCTGCGACAGGGCCGGCGTCCGAAGCTCGACCACCTAGCGGGGTGTCGGACTTATGCCGCCATCTCCCGCGAGGTGGTGCAGCTGGTACTGTCTATCACTGCACATCACCTCCTTTCGTTGGGCGGCACGATAGCCCACCCCGGCGGATGCCGCAAGAGGGCGCGGAGCCGGCCCTCGGGCGCCGACGCAGGCCGGGGGTGCGGAGGCCGGGGCGCGGCCCTGCGGGCCGGCCCGGTCAGGGCGCCGCGGTCGCGGTGGGGGCGGGCGAGATCACCGGTGCCGGCGAGGGCGCCGTCCCCGTGGCGAGCACCTGGAGCGCGCGGTCGAGCGTCGCGTCGCCGGTCGCCGACCCGGCCGCCGCCGCGACCGACGCGTCCACGACGACCTCCGGCTCGATCCCCGTGTCGTGGATCCAGCGGCCGTCGGGCGTCAGCCAGCGGAGGACCGTCAGGCGCATCCCGCCGAAGTCGTTCGGCAGCGGGAGCCACTCCTGGATCGTCCCCTTCCCGAACGTCTTCGTCCCCACGAGGGTGGCGCGGCCGGTGTCCTGGAGCGCGCCCGCGACGATCTCCGACGCGGACGCCGTGTTCCCGTCCACGAGCACGGCGACCCGGACGTCCGTCCCGGTCGCGGCGCCGCCGGGCTTCGCGTCGATCTCGCGGCGGTCGCCCGTCGCGTCCTCCTGCCAGAAGATGGGTCCGGAGGCGATGAACTGGCTCGCCACGTCGCGCGCGGCGGTGACGAACCCGCCGCCGTTGCCGCGGAGGTCCACCACGTACTCCTTGATCCCCTTCCCGGCGAAGTCGGCGACGGCGGCCGCGAACGCCTTCGACGCGCTGTCGCTGAACCCCGAGAGCTTGATGTACCCGACCGTCCCGTCGGCGAGGGTCTTCGACGTCACCTCGGGGCGCGCGATGTAGTCGCGCACGATCGTCACGTCGCGCGGCGCCTCGGTCCCCCGGGCGATCGTCAGCGTGACCGCGCTGGCCCTTCGGCCCGCGGATGCGCGACGTCGCCTCGTCGGTCGTCATGCCGTCGAGGGAGGCTCCGTCGATCGCCGTCACGGCGTCGCCCGCGAGGAGGCCGGCCTTGTCCGCCGGCGCACCGGGCACGACCGACATGATCGTGAGCCGGCAGTCCTTCCCGAGCGGCGTGCACGGCGTCCCGCCGGGCGCGGGCTGCGCCTGCATCTCCGTCCCGATCCCGGAGAAGCGCCCGGAGATCCCCTGGAGGCTCTGCGCGGTACTGCTCCGACGTCAGGTACTGCGACCACCGGTCGCCGAGGGACTTCACCATGCCGTCGATCGCACCCTCGACGAGCGTCTTCTGGTCCACCTGCGCCGACGAACTGGTCGGTGATCGCGCGGTGCGCGTCCCAGAACGGCTCCCAGAGCGCCTCCTGCCCGCCGGGGGTCCCCGGCGTCGTCGCGACCCGTGCGCCGAGGGCGTAGCCGGAGAGGAAGATCGCCGCGCCGCCGATGACCGCGACGAACAGGAGCGCGAGCGCGGGCGCGAGCGACCGACGCCGGCGGGGTGGCGGCGGCGGCTCCACCGCGGTCGCCCATCCGCCCGTGTCGTGGCCGGCCGCGGCCGGCTGCATGCCGGCCTCCGCCCCGTCCGCGCCGTCGCGGGGGGACGCGCCGTCAGCGGATGAGGTAGCTGCGGACGGAGACATACGAGCCGACGACGCCGAGCCCCACCCCGGTCACGAGGACGAGGACCGCGACGTCGCGGACCAGCGTCCCGAACTCGAGCGGCAGGACCCGGAAGAAGCCGTACATGAGCGAGGACAGCGGTCCCGCCGCCACCCCGAGGATGAGGAGCGTGAGCAGCGCCCCGAAGAGCCCGACGAGCGCCCCCTCGAAGATGAAGGGCCAGCGGATGAACGCGTCCGACGCGCCGACGAGGCGCATGACCTCGATCTCCTCGGCGCGCGAGGTGACCGCGAGCCGGATCGTGTTCACGATGATGAAGAGGACCGTGAGCCCCACGAGGATCAGCGCGATGATCCCGCCGGTCCGGATGACGGTCGTCACCGTGGTCACGCGGTCGACGAGCTGCTGCACGTCGTCCACGCGCTCCACGCCGGGCGCGCTCTGCAGCTGCGTCACGACCGAGCTGAAGTCCGTCGCCTCCACGAGGTAGACCTCGATGCTCGCGGGGAGCGGGTTCGAGTCGAGGCTCCCGGTCAGGTCGGGCTGTCCACGCTCGGCGAGGTTCTGCGCGGAAGCGCTTGAGGGCGTCGTCCTTCGAGACGTAGACGACCTCCTTGACCTCCGGCATCTGCTTCAGGCTCGCCGTCGCGTCGTCCACCTGTGCCTGCGTCGCGTCGTCCTTGAGGTACGCGACGATCTGGACCTTCTGCTCGACGTACTGGACGCCCGCCGAGAGGCCGGCCTGGACGATCCAGAACCCGCCGAGCAGCAGGAGCATGAAGGTCATCGTCGCGGTGGCCGCGACGCTCATCAGGCCGTTCCGCCAGAACCCCTGCCACGCGCGCTTGAGGCTGAAGAGGACGAACGGGATCACGTCAGTCCTCGCGGTGGTAGGCGGCGCCGAGCTCGTCGCGCACGACGCGCCCGTCCTCGAGCGCCACCACGCGCCGGCGCAGGGCGGTCACCACCTCGGCGTCGTGGGTGGCCATGAGCACCGTGACGCCCATCTCGTTGATCCGCAGGAGCAGCTGGATGATCTCCCAGCTGATCAGGGGGTCGAGGTTGCCGGTGGGCTCGTCCGCGATGATCAGGCGCGGGTCGTGGACGAGCGCGCGGGCGATCGCGGTCCGCTGCTGCTCGCCGCCCGAGAGCTGGCTCGGCAGCTGGCTCGCCTGCGACGTGAGGCCCACGAGCGCGAGGACGCGGTCCACGGCCGGCGTGATCCTCTTGCGCGACGCGCCGGTGACCTCGAGCGCGAACGCCACGTTGTCCCACACCGTCCGCCCGGGGAGGAGCTTGAAGTCCTGGAAGATCGTCCCGATCCGGCGCCGGACCTTCGGGACCTCGCGGCGCTTCAGGCGCGCGACGTCGGTCCCGTCGATGAAGACCTGGCCCTCGGTGGCGACCTCGTCGCGGATGAGCAGCTTGAGGAGGGTCGACTTGCCCGCGCCGGACGGCCCCACGATGAAGACGTACTCGCCCTCGCGGATCGTCAGGTCCACGTCCTTGAGGGCGGACTTGCCGCCGGGGTAGGTCTTCGTGACGTCGCGGAGGAAGATGACGGGCCGTGCCGCACCGAAGGTCGCAGCAGGAGCGGTGCGGTCGATGCCCGACCCCGCGAGGATGGCCATGCTCGCGAGCGTACCCGAGAGTCCGGCGGCGCGCTGCGGACGGACCGTCGCTGGCCGCCGGATGCGACGGGGCGCCGCCGGTCAGAGCAGCGCGAGGCCGATCGGGACGTACCGCGAGAAGTCGGCCGGCGGCCGGTCCCATCCGACGAGCTCGGGCGCCTCGCCGATCCGCATCCCGGCCGCGAGACACGCGGTGAACAGCTCGCCCGCGGCTCCCGGGGCGAACAGGGAGTGCATCCCGTCCGGGCGCGCGGACGCGCGCACGACATGGCCGACCAGCGGGGCGAGCAATGCAGGATCCAGCGCGGCGACCGGCCCGATCCGCCCGTCGTCGCGGACGTAGGCATAGCCGAGGGGCTCGCCGTCGGCGTCCGTGAACGCCCAGCCCCGCCGCTCGGTGGCGAGCCACCGGTGGTCGCGCGGTCGCAGGTAGCCGAGGAGCTCGATGTCCACGACGGTCGTGACGTCCGCCGCGGGCCGTGCCTCGCCGGAGCCGGCCGGCACGTCGTCGATCGATGCGAACGGGATCGCCACGACGCCGTCGGGCAGGGCACCGAAGGCATCCGGCCGCGCGATCCGCCCCCGCAGGTGGAAGGCCGGCATCCGCGGGACCATCCCGTACTGCGCATACAGCGCGTTCGAGATCGGCTGGAGGCTGTCGGCGGCGACCGCGAGCGAGAGCCGCTCCCCGTCGGGCGCCCGGTCGTCCGGGCCCGGCAGGACCGCCTCGAGGAGGCGCTTCCCCAGGCCGCGACCCTGCTCGGCGGGGAGGACGAAGAGCATGGCGAGGAACCACGCGCCGCCGCGGACGTTGGCCGAGACGAATCCGACCGGGACGCCGTCGCGCTCCGCGACGAGGAAGCGCTCCGGGTCGGTGGACCGCAGGTGCGCGAACAGGGCGATCATTCGCGCGGGATCGCCCGGGCCGGGGTCCACGCCGAGCGGGCCGAGGTAGTCGGCGATCGACACGCGGTGGATCTCGGCGCAGGCGGGGAGGTCCGCGTCGGTCGCGGGCCGGAACGCGACGGGGTCGCTCGCAGGCGACGCCGCCGGCCCGCCCGACCCTTTCGCTTCCGCCGCAGGCCGCTCGGCCATGATCAGTCGGGCGCCGCGATGTCCGCCATCGAGGCGCCGGTCGCCTCGCGCTCGAGCTCGGCCTGCATGAAGTCGTCGAGCGCTCCGTCGAGCACGCCCGTCGTGTCGCTCGTCTCGACCGCGGTCCGGTGGTCCTTCACCATCTGGTACGGGTGGAGGACGTAGCTGCGGATCTGGTTGCCCCAGCCCGCCTCCACGTGCTCCCCGCGCAGCTTCCGGATCTCGGCCTCGCGCTCCTCGAGCGCCCGCTCCAGGAGCCGCGCCTTGAGGACCTTGGTCGCGGTCTCCTTGTTCTGCAGCTGCGACCGCTCGTTCTGGCTCTGGGTCACGATGCCGGTGGGGAGGTGCGTCAGCCGGACCGCGGAGTCGGTCTTGTTGACGTGCTGGCCGCCGGCGCCGGTCGAGCGGTACGTGTCCACGCGGATGTCGTCCCAGTCGAGCTCGATCTCCACGTCGTCCTCGACCTCGGGGAGGACCTCGATGAGGGCGAAGGTGGTCTGGCGGCGCTTCTGCGCGTCGTAGGGGCTGATCCGGACGAGCCGGTGGACCCCGCGCTCGGCCTTCAGGTAGCCGTACGCGTAGCGGCCGTTGACCGCGATCGTCGCGCTCTTGATCCCGGTCTGCTCACCCTCGGTCGAGTCGAGGATCTCCGTGCCGAAGCGGTGTCGCTCGCCCCAGCGGAGGTACATCCGCAGGAGCATCTCGGCCCAGTCGGTCGCCTCCGTCCCGCCCGCGCCCGCGGAGATCGAGAGGATGGCGTTCCGCTCGTCGTACTCCCCGGACAGGAGCAGCTGGAAGCGCTCCTTCTCGAAGGTCCTCGCGAGCGACTCCGCGTCACGGTCGATCTCGGCGACGAGCTCGGCGTCGTCCGCCTCCTCGGCCATCTCGCGCAGCTCGAGGAGCGACGCGGCGCGCGCGGACAGGTCGGACCACAGCGTGATCTCCGTCCGCAGGCCCTCGGCCTGACGGAGGATCCGCTGGGCGGACCGCTGGTCGTCCCAGAAGTCGGGGGCGCTGGTCAGCGCCTCCAGCTCTGCGAGTCGGCTCTCCTTTGTGGGGAGGTCAAAGCCGCCCCGAGGTCGCTGCGATCCTCTCCGCGAGGTCGCGCTGTCCGGCCAGGTCCATCAGGCCTGGACTCGCGCGTCCTGCAGGAGGATCGGCCGGAGCTCGATGAGTCGGATCGCCGACTTGCTCCGGGCGACGACGGGGTTCACGCAGGGGCAATAGCCATTGTGGGCACAGACGCCGCAGTTGCCGTCGCAGTCGAGCGCGGCGGCATAGCTGCACGAACGGCAGTCTCGCTCACAGGCGATGAGATCGATGAACCGGGGATCCTCGACCTGCTTCACCTATCCCTCTCTCGGCATGCACGACGCCACCAATGGGCTTGGGCGGTGGACGTCGTGGGTGGTGGGTCTCGGGGTCGTCGGCCGGCTCCCCCAGCCGGTCGAACATCGCGGTGAAGTATACGAGGGAGAACGCGATCCGCCTAGAGGGTAGTCGGAGGTTACCGATATCACCGATACGCCCCGGGCGGCTCCGCGTCGCGTCCCCGCACCACGCGGCCCGCCGCCGCGGCCGCAGCCGGCTCAGCCGCCCGTTCGCTCCTCGTTCACGAGGAAGTACCAGCCCAGGGCGCCGAGCTCGTGGAGCGTGGCGCGCGCCCGTGCCGTCAGGGTCGCGTCGCTGGGGCTGTCCTCGGCCGGCGATCCGTACGCGTCGATGCCCAGGTCGCTCGCGAGCCGCAGGACGCGGAGCATGTGGCCGCGGTCGGAGACGAAGATCGCCGAGCGGATCCCTCGCTCGTCGAACAGCTCCTGGAGCGCGCGCATGGACCCGAGGGTGCTGGTGCCGCGGTTCTCGCCCATGATCGCCTCGATGGGGACCCCCTGCTCGATCGCGTAGGAGCGGGCCGAGGACGCCTCCGTGACCCGGTCACCCTCGGCGGATCCGCCGGTGACGACGAACCACGGCGCGAGGCCGTCCTTCCACAGGGCGACCGCGTGGTCGATCCGGGCCTTGAACACGGGCGACGGGGTCCCGTCGTACTGGGCGGCGCCCAGCACGACGATCGCGTCCGCCGGCCGCGCCTCGTCCGTGTAGCCCTGTGCCCAGATCCGGAACGTGGCGTACGCGGAGATGCCGGCCGCGACCATCGCCGCGACCAGCACCACGACGAGGAGGTCCCTGGCCCGTCGCCCTCCGGCCCGCGCGCTGCGGCTCCCGGCGGCGACCTCGATCACGCGAGCGCTGCCCGGCGCTCGCGCCATGCATCGCTTCGGTCAGCGGCCGTGACACTTCTTGTACTTGAGGCCGGACCCGCACCAGCACGGGTCGTTGCGCCCGACCTTCGCCACCCCGGCCGGCCGCCCGTCCGTGGCCGGCGGACGCGCGAGCGCGCGGTCGCCGAGCTGCTCCTGGACCTGGCGCATCGCGGGTGCGCTCGGGAGGTTGGCGGCCTTCTCCACGCGGCCGGAGGCCGCCGCCGCGCCCGCCCCCGTGGCCGTCGCGGACGAGAACGACCCGCTCGCCGCGGCACCGCGGGTCTCGCCGCCGAAGGACGCGGCCGCCGCCACGGCCTCACGCTCGGCCGCCTCGATCTCGCCGTCGACATCGGTGGGCGCGGCATCGCCGGCGCCGTAGAACTCCGTGGGCATCGGGAGGGGCCGCGGCTCCTCGCGGACGACGGAGACGCGGAAGATCGTCGTGGCGACCTGCCGGCGGATGAGGTCCCGCAGCTCTCCGTAGAGGGCGTAGCCCTCCTTCTTGAACTCGTTGAGCGGGTCCTGCTGCGCATACCCGCGCAGGCCGATGCCGCGGCGCATGTCGTCGAGCTCGGTCAGGTGCTCGATCCAGAGCGAATCGATCGTCCGGAGGAGGACGAGCCGCTCGACGAGCGCCCAGTCGCCCTCCCCGACCTCCTTCTCGCGCTCCTCGAGCTTCGCGTCCGCGAGCTCGCGGAGGTGGCCGAGCAGGGCCTCGCGCCCGCCGACGTCCCAGAGCTCGTCCGGCGACGTGCCGTCCTCGTGGAAGCCCATCGCGTGGAGGGCCTTCGAGAGCGCCTCCATGTCCCACTCGTCGGGCGCCCCGACGCAGTGCGCGTCCACGAGCGAGTCGAGCTCGTCGTCGACGAACGACCGGATCGTCTCGGTGAGGTCCTCGTTGCGAAGGACCTTGTCGCGCTCGGCGTAGATCGTCTCGCGCTGCTTGTTGATGACGTCGTCGAACTCGACGACGCGCTTGCGGATGTCGAAGTTGTAGCCCTCGACGCGCGACTGGGCGCCCTCGATCGTCTTGCTGACGAGGCGCGACTCGATCGCCTGGTCCTCCTCGAGGCCGAGGCGCTCCATCAGGCCGGAGACGCGCTCCGACGCGAAGCGCTTCATCAGGTCGTCCTCGAGCGAGAGGTAGAAGCGCGTGGAGCCCGGGTCGCCCTGGCGGCCGGCGCGGCCGCGCAGCTGGTTGTCGATCCGGCGCGACTCGTGGCGCTCCGTGCCCACGATGTGGAGCCCGCCCACGGCGACGACCCGCTCGTGGTCCTCGTCGCAGATGGCCTTCGCCTCGGCGAGCGCCTCCGCGTACTCCTCCTTGCTCACCTCGAGCGGGTTGAGCCCGCGGCGGTGGAGGAGCTCGGACGCGAGGCCCTGCGGATCGCCGCCGAGCTTGATGTCCGTCCCGCGGCCGGCCATGTTCGTCGCGATCGTCACCGCGCCCGAGCGGCCCGCCTGCTGGACGATCCCCGCCTCCTTCTCGTGGAACTTGGCGTTGAGGACCTCGTGCTTCACGCCGCGGCGCTTGAGCATCTCGCTGAGGAGCTCGGACTTCTCGACGGAGACCGTGCCCACGAGGACCGGGCGGCCCTGCTCCTGCATGTCGGCGATCTCGTCGATGAGCGCGGTGAACTTGCCGATCTCCGTCCGATAGACGAGGTCCGCATCGTCCTCGCGGATCATCGGGCGGTGCGTGGGGATCGAGACGACGTCGAGCTTGTAGATCTTGAAGAACTCCTCGGCCTCGGTCATCGCCGTGCCCGTCATGCCGGCGAGCTTGTCGTAGAGGCGGAAGTAGTTCTGGAAGGTGATCGTCGCGAGGGTGACGTTCTCGCGCTGGACGCGCAGCCCCTCCTTCGCCTCGATCGCCTGGTGGAGGCCCTCGCTCCAGCGGCGTCCGGGCATCTGGCGGCCCGTGAACTCGTCGACGATGACGATCTCGCCGTCCTTGACGATGTAGTCGCGGTCGCGCTTGAAGAGGGCGTGCGCGCGGAGCGCCTGCTCGAAGTGCCGGGCCAGCGTGGGATCGGCGTCGTACATGTTCTCGACGCCGAGCCACTGCTCCATCTTCGTGATGCCCTGCTCGGTGGGCGAGACGGACTTCTCCTTGAGGTCGACGAAGTAGTCGCCGCCCTCCTCGTCGCCCTCGGGCCGTCCCTGGAGGCGCGGCACGATCCGGGCGAACGTGTAGTACTTGTCCGCCGACTCCTCGGCCTGGCCGCTGATGATGAGCGGGGTCCGCGCCTCGTCGATGAGGATGTTGTCGACCTCGTCGACGATCGCGAAGAACCGCTCGCCCTGCACGCGCTGGTCGAGCTCCGTGACCATGTTGTCGCGGAGGTAGTCGAACCCGAACTCGTTGTTCGTCCCGTACGTCACGTCCGCGGCGTACGCCTCGCGCCGCGTGACCGGGCGCAGGCTCACGAGCCGCTCGTCGGTCGCCGGGTACGTGGGGTCGAAGAGATACGACGTGTCGTGCGTGATCATCCCCAGGCTGATCCCGAGGAAGTGGAAGACCGGTCCCATCCACTGCGGGTCGCGGCGGGCGAGGTAGTCGTTCACGGTGACGACGTGGACGCCGCGTCCCACGAGGCTGTTGAGGATCGCGGCGAGCGGCGCGACGAGGGTCTTGCCCTCGCCCGTCTTCATCTCGGCGATCTTCCCCTGGTGCAGCACGACGCCGCCGAGGAGCTGGACGTCGAAGTGACGCATCTGGAGCGTCCGGCGCATCGCCTCGCGCGCGGCGGCGAAGACGTCGGGGATCACGTCGTCGAGCGCGGACTGGATGCGGGCCGTGTCCGCCTTCCGGCGCTCGCGGGCGAGCTCGCGCCGGCGTTCCAGGTCCGTGTTCCCGAGCTCGTCCTCGGACGGCTCGGAGGGGACGGCGACCTCGCGGATCTCCTGGCGGATCTCGTCGAACCGCGCGCGGATCTCGTCGTCGGAGAGGGCGGCCCACTCCTCCTCGAGCGCGTTCGCCCGGTCCACGTACGGCTGGATGCGCCGAAGCTCGCGATCGTTCGAGTCGACGAAGCGGGAAAGGAAGTTCAGCATGGGAAGCAAAGTATAGGCGAGGCCCCTCGCGCGCCCCTTGCGCGTCCCCCCTCGCGCGGGCCGTGCCATGGAGGCTCAGCCGGCGGGCGCCGCCCGTTCGCCCGCGTACACCACGCCGAACCGGTTCACTTCGGGGTCCGCGAGGATCACGGAGTCGGCGTCGTCGGGCCGGAGGTCCCATGCGCACCTCGGTCGCGCCGAGCGCGACGAGCCGTGCGGCCTCGGCCGCCCCGCCGGGGTCAGTGCCAGAAGCCCGTCCCGTACCCGGCGACGAGGAGCGCGAACGTGAGCGCCGCGAAGACGATCCAGAAGATCGCGGAGCGCGCCCGGGACGTCGGGTTCATCTCCGGGTTCGCGAGCCTGGCGGCGTTCCAGCGCGGGGAGCGGAGCGACGCGCGCCAGGTCGCGCTGGACTGGACGGTCTCGATCCCGCCCTTCCCGTCCGGTCGATGGAGCTGGAGCGTCATCGGTGCCTCGTGCCTCTCTGGGTGCGTGTCCCGTCCATCGTAGCGGCCCGCGACGGGCGTCGTGCCCCGGTCAGTCGAGCCCGGCGGCCGGGGCGACCACGCCCGCCTCGCCGAGCGCCGGCTCCGGCGCGAGGCCGTCCTCCCAGAGGAGCATCTCCTGGGTGAACGAGACCTCGCTCTGGAAGAGCGCGCCGACGGACTCGCCGCGGTGGATCCGGCGGATCGCCTCGCCGATGAGCGGGGCGACCGAGAGCGTCGTGATGCGCGGCGTCCGCTTCGCGGCCGGGATCGGGATCGAGTCGGTGACGACCACCTCGCGCAGCGAGGACGCCTCGATCCGCGCGATCGCCGGGTCGGAGAGGACCGCGTGGGTGGCCGTCGCGTAGATCTCGTCCACGCCCTCGCGCTCGAGCGCGCGGACGATCTCCATGAGCGTCCCGGCCGTGTCGATCTCGTCGTCCACGACGATCGCGCGGCGGCCGCGCGACGTCGCCGATGACGTTCAGGACCTCGGCCTGGTCGAGGTTGCCCGACGCGCCGCTTCTCGATGATCGCGAGCGGCGCGTCGATGAGCTCCGCGAACGTCCGGGCGCGCTTCGCGAAGCCGAGGTCCGTCACGACGACGAGGTCGCGCAGGCCCTTGTGGATGAAGTAGTTCGAGAGCAGGTGGACCGCCGTCAGCTCGTCCACCGGGATGTTGAAGAAGCCCTGGATCTGGCCCTGGTGGAGGTCCATCGTGAGGACCCGGTCCGCGCCGGCGACCGTGATCATGTCCGCGATGAGCCGGGCGCGTGATCGGGACGCGCGGCTGGTCCTTCTTGTCGGACCGCCCGTACGCGTAGTACGGGATGACCGCCGTGATGCGTCCCGCGGAGGCCCGCTTGAACGCGTCGATCATGATCAGCAGCTCCATGATCGACTGGTTCACGGGGCGGCACGTGGGCTGGACGAGGAAGACGTCCTTCTCGCGGACGTTGTCGAGGACGCGGACGAAGATGTTCTCGTTCGCGAACTGGAAGACCTCCGCGCGGCCCTGCTCGGCGCCGAGGTACCGGCAGATCTTGCGCGCGAGCTCGGGGTTCGCGTTCCCGGAGTAGACGTCGAACTCGTCCGAGTACACCGCCGTCTCCCGACCTCGCGAAGAGCTCACGCGTCCGGCTCCGCTCCGCCTTCGACAGGCCCTTCGTCGCCGGGCTCATTCTCCCCGATGGCACGCTGCTCCGCCAACCCGGCGCGGAAGGCGGCGATCCCCACGACCCGGTCGCCCTCCGAGAGCCGCATGACGATGACGCCGCGCGCCCCCGACGAGTACCGGTTGATCGTCCGGACGTCCGTGCGGACGACCTGGCCCTTCTCGCTGATGAGGAGCAGCTCCTCCTCGGTCTCCGTCACCTGCTGGACCGCGGCGACGGCGCCGGTCTTCCGGCCCTCGAGCGGGATGAGCATCACGCCCTGCCCGCCGCGGTGCTTGCGACGGAACTCGGAGAGCCGGACGCGCTTCCCGTAGCCGGTCTCCGTGAGCGTGAGGAGGTCGGCGGTGGGCTCGGCGACGGCCATCGAGACGACGTGGTCGCCGGCGCGCGCCAGGCGGATGCCGATGACGCCCGCGGCGGCGCGGCCCATCGGCCGGACCTCGCTCTCGTGGAACCGCGCGAGCTTGCCGTGTGCGGTCGCGAGGAGGACGTCGTCCTCGCCGCTCGTCACCGCGACCCACGCGAGCTCGTCGTTCTCGTTGATGTTGATCGCGATGATCCCGGACGAGCGGACCTTCTCGAACTGCTCGAGCGGGGTCTTCTTCACGATCGCCGTTCCGCGTCGCGAGCATCAGGTACGACCCCGCGTCGAACTCCGGGGATGACGATCGTCGCCTTCGGGACCTCGCCGGTCTCCACCTGCACGCCCGGCAGGTTGATGATCGGCATCCCCTTCGCCTGGCGGCTGGCGTCCGGGATCGCGTGGACCTTGCTGCTGAAGACCCGGCCGCGGTTCGTGAAGAAGAGCGCCCAGTCGTGCGTGTTCGCGACGAGGAGGTCGTCGACCGCGTCCTCCTCGCGCGTCACGTGGCCCATGATCCCCTTGCCGCCGCGGTGCTGTCGACGGTACGTCGCCACCGGCTGGCGCTTCACGTAGCCGCGCCGGCTGATCGTCACGACGACGTCCTCGTCGGCGATGAGGTCCTCGTCGGTCATCTCGCGCGACTCGTCGTCGGCGACGCGCGTCCGGCGCTCGCCGGCGTGCTTGCGCTTCAGCTCGGTGAGCTCGTCCTTGATGATCGCGAGGATCCGGCCCGGGTTCGCCAGGATGTCCTCGAGCTCGGCGATGAGCTGGATGACGGCGAGGTACTCGTCCTCGATCTTCTTCCGCTCCAGGGCCGCGAGGCGCGCGAGGCGCATGTCGAGGATGGCCTGCGCCTGGATCTCGGAGAGCCCGAAGCCCGCCATGAGGTTCTTCCGCGCGGTCTCCACGTCGGCGGACTCGCGGATCGTCCGGATGACCGCGTCGAGGTTGTCGAGCGCGATCTTCAGGCCTTCGAGGATGTGGGCCCGCTCGCGCGCCTTCCCGAGGTCGTACTCGGTCCTGCGGCGGATGACCTCGCGACGCCAGTCGATGTGGTGCTGGATGACCGACTTGATCGGGAGCGTCTGCGGCTGGCCGTCGACGAGCGCGAGCATGTTCAGGTTGAACGCGGTCTGCATCGCGGTGTGCTTGAAGAGGTTGTTCAGGACCTTGTGCGGGTTCGCGTCCTGCTTGACCTCGATGAAGATGCGCATCCCGTCGCGGTCCGACTCGTCCCGGAGGTCCGCGATCCCCTCGAGCCGCTTCTCCTTCACCAGGTCGGCGATCTTCTCGATCAGCGCCGCCTTGTTCACCTGGTACGGGAGCTCGGTGACGATGATCGCGGTGCGCTCCTTGCGCGTCTCCTCGAACGCGACCTGTGCGCGCATGACGACGCGACCCCTGCCGTGCGCGTACATCTGGCGGATCGCGTCGATCCGCTCCGTCTGGCCGGTGACCGCGTTGCGCTGCTGCTCGAACCGGAAGATCGTCCCGCCGGTCGGGAAGTCGGGACCCTTGATGTACTCGCAGAGGTCGTCGCTCGTGAGGTCCGGGTCGTCGATCAGCGCCATCGTCGCGTCGGCGACCTCGCCGAGGTGGTGCGGCGGGATGTTCGTCGCCATGCCGACGGCGATGCCGGACGAGCCGTTCACGAGGAGGTTCGGGAGGCGCGCCGGGAGGACCGTGGGCTCCTTGGTGCTCCCGTCGTAGTTCTCGGTGAAGTCGACCGTGTCCTTGTCGATGTCGACGAGCATCTCGGCGGCGATCGCGGTGAGGCGTGCCTCCGTGTACCGCATCGCGGCCGCGCTGTCGCCGTCGACGGAGCCGAAGTTGCCCTGGCCGTCGACGAGCGGGTACCGCATCGAGAACGACTGGGCGAGCCGGACGAGCGCGTCGTACAGGGCGACGTCGCCGTGCGGGTGGTACTTGCCCATGACGTCGCCGACGATCGCGGCGCACTTGCGGTACGAGGACGTGGCCGAAAGGCCCATCTCGCCCATCGTGTAGAGGATCCGGCGATGGACGGGCTTGAGGCCGTCGCGGACGTCCGGGAGCGCGCGGGCGACGATGACGCTCATCGCGTAGTCGAGGTACGAGACCTTCATCTCGTCCTCGATGCGGATCGACCTGATGTCGCCCTGGTCGTCGGTCACGTGTCGTCTCTCCGGTGGGTCGGTCGGTCTTCGGGTCCGGCCGTGGACCCGTGTGCGGCGGTGGCCTGCGCCGGGGCGGCGGTGCGTGCGGCCGGCAGGTCGTGGGCGCTCACGGGAACGGTGTGATAGTGACGGATGCGGGCTCGGGAAGCGCGCCGTATCGGGCGGCGGTGGCGGCCGCGACCGACGTGGAGGGCGCGTTCGGGCGCCTGCGGACGCCCTCGAGCCAGGCGCGGAGGTCGGCGGCATCCGCGGGGTCGAGCTTCTCCAGCGTGTCGCGGACCACCCAGGCGCGCGCGCCGTCCGCCTCGGCTCGTGCCCTCGCGGCCTCGGCGCGGCAGAAGCCGGTCACGGCGGCGACGTCGACGATGGCGAGCGAGCGGAGCGCCCACGAGAGCGCCTTCTGGACGTCCGGCGAGGCGTCGCCGATGAGGGACCCGACGACGTCGAGGCCGCGGCGCGCGACGACCGGCTCGCGTCCGGCCCGGCGGTCGACGAACGGCATGCGGGCGACCGACGACCCGACGAGCCGGCGCTCCCAGCGGGACGGCGAGTAGACGAGCTGCTCGACCTCCGCCCAGCGGTACGGCTCCCGGAGGATCCCCCGGGCGTACGGCGAGGCGAGGGTGTCCACCGTGATCCACTCGCCGGCGCCGGCCGCGGCGCGGCGCATCAGCTGCCAGGTCCGCTCCGGGTCCGCGACCACGAGGCGGTCCATCAGCTCGATCGCGAGCCAGCGCGCCTCGGTGACCTCCGCGCGCCCGGCGCGCTCGGTCACGGCGAGGAGCACGGCCGGCGGCACGCGCCGGACCGAGCGGACGAGGCTGGCGCGCAGCGCGTGCAGCAGGGGGCCGCGCACGCCGATGGCGCCCGCGATCCCGGGGGCCACGTGCTGGAGCCCGGCCGCGAAGACCGGGTCCGCGAGCGACCGGAGGGCGGCCTCGAGCGCGGCTGCGAAGGCCTCGGGGTCCTCGACCAGCCCGGCGAGGTCGCGGCCGGCGGCGATGGCCTCCTCGCGATGCGCGGCCACGAACGCGATCGCCGCGGCCGTCGTGGCGGACGGCGCCGGCTCGCCCGGGGCGCTCACGTCGCCCATCGGATCGCTCACCGGATCGCCCACGGATCGTCGGGGCATATCGGTGCTGTCGGATCGGCCGGCTGCCGGCGCGCGCCCGCCTCTCGACGGTGGGCTCGACGGGCGGCAGGCTCTGTCGGACGCGCCACCGCCGCGTCCCGCCCGGGCCATCGGTGGCGCCCGTGAAGCGGTAGCGACCTCGGAGCCCGGCCTGCTGGTCGGCGGGCGCCGTCACGTACGTCCCGTCCGCGTGGGCGTAGACCTCGCCGGTCGCGGGATCCGTGATGTCGGCCTCGGCGCGGATCACCCGCCGCCGGGCTTCGAGGATCCTGCCGTCCACGCGGAGCGGCACGCCGACCGGGACCGGCCGTCGGTACTCGACGCTCATCCGCGCCGTGAACCCGAACGCCTCGCGCGACGCCACCGCCCACGCCATCCCCTCGTCGAGGAGCGTGGCGAGGATGCCGCCGTGGGCGATCCCGTCCCAGCCCTGGAAGCCGGGCTCGAGGACGAGCTCGCTCCACGCGTGGTCCGGCTCGATGTGGAGCGGCATCCGCAGGCCGTTCGCGTTCAGCTCGCCGCAGGCGAAGCACCGGTGGGCGGCGAGGTCGAACGTCCCCTCCGTCGGGTCGTCGCGGTCCGCGCCGCGGGGCTCAGATGTCAAGGTTGCGCACCTTGCGCGCCTCGGCCTTGATGAAGTCCTTGCGCGGGGCGACCTTCTCGCCCATGAGCATCGTGAAGATCCCGTCCGCCTCGAGGGCGTCGTCGATCTCGGCCCGGAGGAGCGTGCGCGTCTCCGGGTTCATCGTCGTCTCCCACAGCTGGTCGGCGTTCATCTCGCCGAGGCCCTTGAACCGCTGGACGGAGAGGTTCTTCGCGCTCATCTCCTTGACGATCCGGTCGCGATCCTTCTCGGTCTGCGCGTAGCGCGTCACCTTCCCGGTGCTGATGCGGAAGAGCGGCGGCTGGGCGATGTAGAGGTATCCCTCCTCGATCACCTGCGGCATGTGCCGGTAGAAGAACGTCAGGAGGAGGGTCCGGATGTGGGCGCCGTCCACGTCGGCGTCGGTCATGATGATGACCCGGTGGTATCGGAGCTTCGCGATGTCGAAGGTCTCGCCGATCCCGGCTCCGAGCGCGACGATGAGCGGCCGGACGTTCTCGCTGGAGAGGATCTTGTCGAGGCGCGCCTTCTCGACGTTGAGGATCTTCCCGCGCAGCGGGAGGATCGCCTGGAAGCGCCGGTCCCGTCCGCCCTTCGCCGAGCCGCCCGCCGAGTCTCCCTCCACGAGGTAGATCTCGCTCTTCGATGGATCGCGCTCCTGGCAGTCGGCGAGCTTGCCGGGGAGGGCGAGGCCCTCGAGGGCCCCCTTGCGGATGACGAGATCCCGCGCCTTCCGCGCCGCCTCGCGGGCGCGCGCCGAGCGCAGGCACTGCTCCACGATCCGCCGTGCGTCCGACGGGTTCTCGTCGAGGTACTGGGCGATGCCGTCGGTGACCGCTGCCGCGACCTGCGGGGTCACGAACGCGTTGCCGAGCTTGCCCTTCGTCTGGCCCTCGAACTCCGGGTTCGGCAGCTTGACGCTGATGACGGCCGTGAGGCCGTCGCGGACGTCCTCGCCGGAGAGGTTGCTGTCCGCGTCCTTCAGCACGCCGCTCTTCCGGGCGAACTCGTTGAGCGAGCGCGTCAGCGCCGTCCGGAAGCCGGTGAGGTGCGTGCCGCCGTCGACGGTGTTGATGTTGTTCGCGAACGCGTAGACGTTCTCGCTGAAGCTGTCGTTGTACTGGAGCGCGACCTCGATCCGCGTCGTCCCGTCCATGCGGTCGACGTAGATCGGCCGGTCGTGGAGGACGTCCTTGTTCCGGTTGAGGTGCCGGACGAAGGACATGAGCCCGCCCTCGAAGTAGAACGAGCGCTCGCGATCGGTCCGGTCGTCCACCAGTCGGATCCAGAGCCCCTTGTTCAGGTACGCGGACTCGCGCATCCGCTGGGCGATCGTGTCGAACGAGAAGTCGGTCGTGTCGAACATCTCGGGGTCCGCACGGAAGATCGTCGTGGTGCCGCGCCGGTCCCCCTGCGGTCCGACCTTCGTGACCGGCGTCGAGGGCTTGCCGCGCACGTACTCCTGCGCCCAGACGGCGCCGTCGCGCGACGATTCGACGCGGAGCCACTCGGAGAGGGCGTTCACCACGCTCACGCCGACGCCGTGGAGGCCGCCGGAGACCTTGTAGCCCGACCCGCCGAACTTGCCGCCGGCGTGGAGGACCGTGTGGACGACCTCGAGGGCATCCTTCCCGGTCGCGTGGCGGCCCACGGGCACGCCACGGCCGTCGTCCACGACCCGCACCCCGCCGTCGGCCAGGAGCGTCACGTCGATCCGGGTGGCGTGGCCGGCCATGGCCTCGTCGATCGAGTTGTCCACCACCTCCCAGACGAGGTGATGGAGCCCGCGGACGTCGGTCGAGCCGATGTACATGCCCGGGCGCTTGCGCACGGCCTCGAGCCCTTCGAGGACCTGGATCGCGCTCGCACCGTAGTCGTCGGACGCGCCGCCACGCCGGCGCGCCTGGCGCGTCGCGGCGGTCTGGGCGTCCGCGGCTGCGCCATCTCCGGGCCGCCTGGGGTTCTCGGTCACGCGTTCCCTCCGACGAGGCGATCGAAGAGCCGTGAGAGCTCGTCGTCGCTGTAGAACTCGATGATGATGCGGCCGCCGCGGCGGGACCGCGCGATGCTGACCTTCGTGCCGAGCGCGGTGCGCAGGTCTGACTCGACCCGATCGAGCTCGGGGTCCGCGCTCGCCTCCTCCGGCTGCGCCCCCGCCGGGGGTGGCTCCTCGCGGAGTCGGCGGACGAGCTCCTCCGCCTGGCGGACGGAGAGCTCGCGCTCGACGACGACGGCGAGGACGCGGGCCTGGCGGTCGACGGGCAGGCCCGCGAGCGCGCGGGCGTGGCCCTGGGTGATGAGCCCGGCCGCGATCGCGGCCTGCACCTCGGGGTCGAGGTCGAGGAGTCGGAGGCTGTTCGCGATCGTGGGGCGCGCCTTGCCCATCCGCTGCGCGAGCTTCTCCTGCGTGTACCCGAACTCGTCGACGAGCTGGCGGTACGCGCGGGCCTCCTCGAGCGGCGTCGAGGTCCTGCCGCTGGATGTTCTCGACGAGCGCGAGCTCGAGCTGGGCGCTGTCGGCGAGCTCGCGGACGACCGCGGGGATCCGCTCGAGGCCCGCGAGCCTGCTCGCGCGCACGCGCCGCTCGCCGGCGACGAGGCGGTAGCCGTCGATCGTCTCGGTGACGAGGATGGGCTGGAGGACGCCGTGCTCGGCGATGCTCGCAGCCAGCTCGGCGAGCGCCACTTCGTCGACGACGCCGCGCGGCTGGTACGGGTTCGGCGCGATCCGCGCGAGCGGGATCTCCGTGGGTGCCTCCACCGCGGTCGGCCGTGTGGGGATGAGCGCGGAGAGGCCGCGACCCAGGCCTCCCTGGTGGCGGTCGCTGCGTGTGGTCACGTGTGCGCACCCTCCAGGAGCAGCTCGGGTTCGATGGCGCCGGGCCGTCCGTCGCGATGGCGGAGCTCGGCTGCGAGGGAACGATAGGCGATGGCGCCACGCGACCCGGGATCGTGCTCGACGATGGAGCGACCGTAGGACGGCGCCTCCGCGAGGCGGACGCTGCGCGGGATGACGGAGTGGAAGACGGCGCCGCCGAGGTGGTGGCGCACCTCATCGGCGACTTCGGCCGAGAGATTGGTGCGCGCGTCGTACATCGTGAGGACGACGCCCTTGATGGCGAGGTCGGGGTTGAGATGGTCCCGGACGAGGTTGATCGTCGCGATGAGCTGGCTGAGACCCTCGAGGGCGTAGTACTCGCACTGGAGCGGCACGAGGACCGAGTCCGCCGCCGTCAGCGCGTTGACGGTGAGGAGGCCGAGGGAGGGCGGACAGTCGAGAAGGATGTAGTCGTAGGTCTCCGCGGCCGGAGCGATGAGGTGCGCGAGCCGCCGCTCACGCTGGGCCAGAGGCGTCAGCTCGACCTCTGCGCCGGCGAGGGAGATCGAGGATGGGACGAGCGACAGGCCCTCGGTGGAAGTGCCGACGACGAGTTCGGCGAGGGCGACCTCGTCCACCACGGCCTCGTAGACGGAGCCTTCGACGCGAGTCCGGTCGACGCCGAGGCCGCTCGTGGCGTTGCCCTGGGGGTCCAGATCGATGATGAGGACGCGCTCGCCGGCGAGGGCGAGGTAGGCCGCGAGGTTCACCACCGTGGTGGTCTTGCCGACGCCCCCCTTCTGGTTGGCGCAGGCGATCGTCTGCCCCATATCAGGAGGCGGTGGAGGGGGCGAACACGGGCCGAATCCTACCATCGGGGCGGGCCGGAGAGGGTCTTGCCACGTGGACGGAGGTCGCCGGAGGGGTCACGGGCCCATCGTCGGCGACGCTGGCCGCATGGCCATCGACGCCGGATCATCGCCGGATCACGTTCGGCCACTGTTTCACGTGAAACGTCGCGGGATGCCCTGCCCCGCCTCGGTGCGCCGAGGCCCGCGTGCCTCCGGTGGCCCGCATCCGGGGCCCCTGTTTCACGTGAAACATCCAGGCACCGCCTCGGCCGAGTCGAAGCGGACGCCGGCGCGGGGCCGACGAATGTAGTTGCGCACACAACTACCAGCCCCGGTGACGGATCCGGCACGCGGTGGACCGTCACGCGGGGACCGGCACGGCGTCGCAGGCCGGGTGGACGCGCGTGCCGCATGCGCGCAGCTGCCACGCCGACCGCTGGGCGTCGCCGCGGCGCTACGCTCGGGGGCGCGTATCGCCGCGTGGCGCGGTCCGGCAGCCCGCGCCTCGTGCCCGTCCCGGCGCCTGCTTCGGACCGCCGCCCCTCGGCCGCACGGCCGGCCGGCGCGTCCCCGGAGCGGCGTCCGCTCCGCCGCCTCGGCCTCGCCCCCCGTACGTCCTCGCGCGCGAGCATCCATCTCCCCGTATCATCGAACGGCCCGTCCGGCGAGCGGGGGCGCCCGCACGCCGCCCGTGGCGCCACAACGAAAGGTCGACCGCTCATGAGCCTCGCTCTCGCGGCGGTCGTCGCCGTCGCGGCGGCGCTCCTGCAGTCGAGCGTCGTGCCACACATCGCGATCGGTCAGGCCGTGCCCGATCTGCCGCTCGTCGTCGTCCTGCTCTGGGCGTCGTTCGGTGGGCTCGAGGGCGCGATGGTGGCGGCGTTCATCGGCGGGATCGTGGTCGACGCGCTGCTCGCGCGCCCCCTCGGATCGACGTCCTTCGTCCTGCTCGTCGCCGCAGGCGCCGCGTCGGCCGTCTCGCGGACGGGCGCGCGCGGGCGCATCCCCCTGCTGATCCTGGCGGCCTTCGGGCTCAGCGTGCTGACGGCGCTTTTGTGGTTCCTCGTGTATGGTGCCCTCGCCGGGCCGGTCCCGGCAGCCGATCCGATGGGGTCGGCCATCCCGGACGCGATCTACACGACCGTGGTCTACGTCGCCGCGCTCCCGATCGTGATCCTCCTCCGCCGCCGGTTCGGCGAGCAGGAGCGCGTAGCCTGGTGAACGAAGCCCTGCTTTCCAACGACGCCGTCCGATCCCGCCGCCCGATGCGCTTCGTCGCGTTCGGCGTCGCGGTGGCGATCGTCGTGGCGACGTTGACGACGCGGCTCGTCTTCCTCCAGATCCAGCAGGCCCCGCGCTTCGAGGCGCTGGCCGAGTCCAACCGGACGGCGACCGAGTCGATCCCCAGCACGCGGGGGATCGTGACGGACCGCCACGGCAAGGCGCTGGTGCGGAACGTCCCGACGTGGGCGGTGAAGATCCGGCCCGCGGACCTCCCCTACCCGCAGCGCGACGCCGTCGTCGCCCGCCTCTCCGAGCTCCTCGGCATGAAGGCGGCCGAGATCAACCACGCGCATCGAGGCCAACCCGGGCTCCCGCTTCGACCTCGTCCGCATCAAGGGCGACGTGGACGAGGCGACCGCGCGCCTCATCGCCGAGGAGGGCCTGAAGCTCCCGGGCGTCCAGGTCGTCGTCGAGTCGCGGCGCGACTACCTCTATGGGCCGCTCCTCGCACAGGTCCTCGGCTACACGGGGGCCATCGACGCGACGCAGCTCGCCGACCTCCAGGCGAAGGGCTACCTGCCGGACGACATCGTGGGCAAGGCCGGCGTCGAGGCGTCGTACGAGACGGAGCTCCGCGGCCTCTACGGCCAGCAGACCGTGGAGCGCGACGCGACGGGCCTGGTGACCCGGGTCCTCGAGACGAACCAGGACGCCAAGCCCGGGGACTCCCTCGTGCTGTCGATCGACCTGAAGGAGCAGCAGTACGCGCAGCAGGCGCTCGAGTGGGGCCTCAAGAAGGCCGGCGTCCGGCGCGGTGTCTTCATCGCGATGAACCCGCAGACGGGCGAGATCCTCGCGATGGTCAGCCTCCCGACGTACGACGACAACGACTTCGCCCAGGGCATCACGGACGCCCAGATGAAGAAGTACCTCACCGACAAGGACACGCCGTTCGTCAACCACGCGATCGCCGAGCAGTACCCGCCGGGCTCCACGTACAAGCTCGTGACCGGCCTCGGCGCGCTCCAGGACAAGAAGATCACGAAGACGACGCCGATCATGTCCAAGCCGTACGTCCAGCTGGGCCCCGACAAGTTCTGGGAGTGGAACCACCGGGGGTGGGGACCGCTGAACATCATCACGGGGTTCGGGCACTCCAGCGACACGTTCTTCTACCAGGTGGCCGCGATGCTCGGGATCGACCGGCTCGCGCACTGGGCGAAGCAGCTCGGGTTCGGCGCGCCCACGGGGATCGACCTGCCGGGCGAGGTCGCCGGCGTCGTCCCGACGAACCAGTGGAAGCAGGACACCTTCGGCCAGGGGATCTTCCCCGCCGAGACGATCCAGGCCGGGATCGGCCAGGGCTTCGACGTCGCCACCCCCCTCCAGGTGCTCAACGCATACGCCGCGCTCGCGAACGGCGGGAAGCTCTACCAGCCGCAGGTGGTCCGCGAGATCCACGCCGCGGACGGGACGGTCGTCCGGCCGTTCACGAAGAAGCTCATCCGCAAGGTCGCGATCTCCACGGCGAACCTCCAGACCATGCGGCTCGCCGCCCGCAACGTCTCCACGAGCCGGCACACGTACAACGTGGTGGACATGCCGATCGTCGTCGCCGGGAAGACCGGGACGGCCGAGTTCGGCGTGAAGGACGCGCAGGGTCGCCTTCCGTATCACACGTGGTACGTGGGATTCGTCTCCAAGAGCGGGGACGTGAAGAAGCCGGACTCGCAGCTCGCGTTCGTCTCGTTCGTGTACGGTGCGAACACCGTGGGCAACGCGGCCACCGAGATCGCGAAGTACTACCTGCAGCTCCACTACGGCATCAAGAAGGACTACAGGATCCCGTCGCTGTTGGTGCGCGGGAACTTCTACGGGAACTGATGCATCGACCGACCTCCAGGCACACGCCGCGCCGCCAGGGAGCCGCCTGATGGGCGTCCTCCGCGCAGAGCCCGCGCGCCTCGGGACAGCCTCGCGCGCCGTCGGGTCGGCCTGGCGTGCGTTCGACTGGCAGCTCTCGGTCTACGCGCTGATGCTCATGACGTTCGGCCTCGTCATGGCGTACAGCAACAGCGCGCACGACGGCGGCTCGCCGCTCGCGTGGGGGACCACGTTCACGCGCGGCGCCCTCTGGGCGGTCATCGCGGTCGGCGTCTTCATCGCCGCCACCCTCTTCGACTACAAGTGGCTGAAGACGTTCGCGTGGCCGCTCTACGCGGTGAACCTGGGCCTGCTCGGACTCTCCCTGCTCATCGGCGACGGCGTCGGGAACAGCTCCCGCTGGATCACGATCCCGGTCATCGGGATGCAGTTCCAGTTCAGCGAGCTCGCGAAGATCCTCATGATCATCGTGCTCGCCCGGTACCTGAGCTCCCGCGAGTCGAAGCTCGACTCGCTCTCGGCGATCCTCGGCGCCGGCCTGCTCATGGCGCCGGCCGTCGGGCTCGTCATGCTCCAGCCGGACCTCGGGACCTCGCTCGTCCTCTTCGCGATCCTCGCGGGGATGCTGTTCATGTCGGGCGCGAGCCTCCGGTGGCTCCTCCTGCTGGGCGCCGCGGTGGTCGCCGCCGTCCCGTTCGCCTGGAACTTCGTCCTCCACGACTACCAGAAGGCGCGGCTCCTGAGCTTCCTGGATCCCGCCGCCGACCCGCAGGGCTCCGGCTACCACCTCCTGCAGTCGCAGATCGCGGTCGGCTCCGGCGGCCTGCTCGGCCGGGGGCTCACGAACGGGACCCAGAGCCAGCTCGACTACCTGCCGGTCCAGACCACCGACTTCGTCTTCGCGATCCTCGCCGAGGAGCTCGGGTTCCTCGGCGCGCTCGTCGTCTTCGCCCTCTTCGTCGCGCTCATCTGGCGGATCCTCGCCTCCGCCTGGAAGGCGCGCGACCCGTTCGGGACGCTCTTCGGCGCCGGCCTCGCCTCGATGATCCTCTTCCAGCTCCTCGTGAACGTGGGGATGGTCATCGGGATCATGCCGATCACCGGGATCCCGCTCATCTTCATCACCCATGGCGGCGCGTCGCTGATCACGATCGCGCTGGGCCTCGGGATCCTGCAGAGCATCAACCTGAGACAGACGCGGGCGGAGTGGTGACGGCGGCCCACCGCCGCCTCCCGAGCCCGCACCCACCCAAGCGCGCACGATGACCCTCGCGTCCCCCGTCGGCAGATCCGCGCCCGTCCCCCCGTCCATCCCGCGCGAGCGGGTCGACGCGGTCCTGGGGCGCGTCGAGAAGCCGGCGCGGTACACCGGCGGAGAGTGGAACAGCGTCGCGAAGGACTGGGCCGTCACCGGCCTGCGCTGGTGCTTCGCGTACCCCGACCTGTACGAGATCGGGATGAGCAACCTCGGGCTCAAGATCCTCTACGAGGTGCTCAACGACCGCGACGGGACCCTGGCCGAGCGGTGCTTCGCCCCGTGGGTGGACCTGCAGGACCAGCTCGTCGCGGAGGGGCTCCCGCTCTGGAGCCTCGAGACGCTCCGGCCCCTCGCGGCGTTCGACGTGCTCGGCTTCAGCCTGGGGTACGAGCTGGTCGCGACGAACCTGCTCTCCATGCTCCACCTGGGCGGCGTCGGCCTGTCGACCGCCGAGAGGTCCGAGGGCGAGCCCCTGGTCATCGCGGGCGGGACCACCACCCTGAACCCCGAGCCGCTCGCGGAGATCCTCGACGCCGTGGTGCTGGGCGAGGGCGAGGACGTCGTCGTCGAGGTCAGCGAGGCGCTCGAGAAGGCCGGCTGGACCGACCGATGGATCGACGAGGACGGCGCCCTCCGCCGCCGCGCGACGCGCGCGCAGGCACTCCGGGCCCTCGCCGCCATCCCCGGCGTCTACGTGCCGTCGCTCTACCGGCCGGCGTACCTGCCGGACGGCCGCATCGATCGCATCGAGCGCCACGACGAGGCGGTCCCGCCCCGCGTCGCGCGCCGGATCGTCGCGGACTTCGAGACGAACGTGCGGGGGATCCGGCAGGTCGTCCCGAACATCCCCGTCGTCTTCGACCGTGCCCAGGTGGAGGTCATGCGCGGCTGCACGCGCGGATGCCGCTTCTGCCAGGCCGGGATGCAGTTCCGGCCGCTCCGCGAGCGGCCCGCCGCGGTGGCGATCGAGGCGGCGGACGCCATCCTCGCCGCGACCGGGTACGAGGAGATCGGCCTCACCAGCCTCTCGACGGCGGACTACACCGACGTGCGCGAGGTCGCCCTCGCGATCCGCGACCACAACCCCGCCGTCCATGTCTCGATCCCGAGCACGCGGGTGGACGCCTTCACGGTCGACCTGACGGACGCGCTCGCTCCCACCCGGCGGTCGAGCTTCACGTTCGCGCCGGAGGCCGGCAGCCAGCGGATGCGCGACGTGATCAACAAGGGCGTGAGCGACGACGAGATCGCGCGCTGCGCCGAGCTCGCGTTCAGCCGCGGCTGGAGCACCCTGAAGTTCTACTTCATGATCGGGCTCCCGGGCGAGACGATCGACGACGTCCTCGGGATCGCCGCGATCTGCCGGCGGGTCCTGGCGATCGGGCGGAAGCACCACGGCGACCGCGCGTCGGTGAAGGCGAACGTCTCGACGTTCATCCCCAAGCCGCTGACCCCGTTCCTGTGGGACGGGCAGGATCCGATGCCCGTCATCGAGGAGAAGGTCGCGGCGCTCCAGCGGGCGCTCCGGGGGCGTGGGCTCGACTTCTCCTGGCATGACGCCGAGAGCGCGATCCTGGAGGCCGCCTTCTCGCGGGGCGACCGCCGGCTGGGAGGCGTGATCCGGCGCGCCTGGGAGTCGGGCGCGCGCTTCGACGCGTGGAACGACCACTTCCGGTTCGACCTGTGGATGGCGGCGTTCGCCGCGGAAGGCCTCGACGCCGCCTGGTACGCGCAGCGCGACATCCCCCTCGACGAGACCCTCCCGTGGGCGCACCTCGACGGCGGCGTCACCGACGCGTTCCTCCAGAAGGAGTGGCGTCGTTCCCGGGACGAGGCGACGATCCCCGACTGCCACTGGGACGCCTGCTACGACTGCGGCGTGCCGGACGCGACCGGCTTCGGCTGCCGGACGGGCGAGCAGGGCCCGCGCTCCGCCCTCGTCCAGGTGGAGCCGCTGCGACCCGGGACCGACGATCCGCGCGTCCGGCGCCGCTGGACCTACGTGGGTCCGCCCGGCGACCCGCGGAGGACCGCCGCGGCCGGGTAGCATCCGGGGGCGATGGACCTGCCTCTCCTCTCCCTCCTGCCGGGCGCCGGCGCCGGCGCCGCCCCCCCGGCCGCCTCCGCGGGCGACACCACGGCGGTCTTCATCGCCCTGTTCGTCCTGCTCGTCGCCGCGAAGATCGGCGAGGAGATCTTCCGGCGCCTGGGACAGCCGGCGGTGGTGGGTGAGCTCCTCGGCGGGTTCATCGTGGGGCCGCACGCGCTCGGCCTCGTGAGCGCCGCCGCGCTCTCGCCGGACGGCGCGGTCGCGGTCTTCGCGGAGCTCGGCGTCGTGATCCTGCTGTTCTTCGTGGGGCTGGAGGTCCGGACCGACGACCTCCTGTCCGTGGGCGCGCCCGCGTTCCTCACCGCGGTCATCGGGATGGTCCTGCCGATCGCCGCGGGCGCTGCCGTGGGCTTCGCGCTCGGCCTCGGCTTCGGGACGGCGGCGCTGTTCGGCCTCGCGCTCGCCGCCACGAGCATCGGGATCACGAGCCGCGTGCTCGCGGACCTCGGCGTCCTCGACCGCCGGTTCTCCCGGATCATCCTGGGCGCCGCGATCATCGACGACATCCTCGCCCTCATCCTCATCGGTGTCGTGACGGGGCTCGTCGCCGGGGACCTGTCGGCGTCGACGATCCTCGTCGCGCTCTCCGGGATCGGGCTGGTCGTGCTCGGCTTCTTCGTCGCCCGCCGCGCCCGCGGCCTGTCGAAGAAGGCGTTCACCTGGCCGCTCTTCGCGGAGACCCCGCTCGTCACCGCGTTCCTCGTGATGCTCGCGCTCGCGATCCTCTCGTCGGTCGCGGGGCTCGCGGCGATCATCGGCGCGTTCGTCGCGGGCCTCATCGTCGCGGAGACCGAGGCGCAGCACGACGTGGAGAAGGAGACGCGGACGCTCGTCACGATCTTCGCGCCGTTCTTCTTCGCCTACACGGGCGCGCAGATCGACCTCGGCGCGCTGCTCGACCCCGCCGTGATCGGGATCGCCGTGACCCTCGGGGTCCTCGGCATCCTCACGAAGGCGCTCGGCGGGATCCTGGGAGCCTGGCGGTCCGGGCGCTGGTCGTCCGTCGCGGTGGGGTTCGGGATGGTCCCGCGAGGAGAGGTCGGGATCGTGGTCGCCGGGCTGGGCGTCTCGCTCGGCATCCTCTCGCCGGCCGGCTTCAACGAGGTGCTGTTCGCCGTCGTCATCACGACGCTCGCCGCGCCGTTCCTCCTCCGGTTCGCCGTCCCGCGCGCGGTGGCGGAGGCGGGAGGCGGGCCGGTCACCCCTGTGGCGGAGGAGCCGGTCGGTCCGTTCTGAGGCAGGCGCCTACGGGTCGGCCGTCGCGGGCCCGTCCTGCGGCGGGTCGGTCGGCGAGCCCGAGATCGCCCGCGCGAGGTCGCTCTCGTGGTCGGAGAGCCGGCGGAAGAAGTGCCGGTAGACGTCGCGCGCCGCGGCGGCGATCGGCACGGCGAGGATCGCGCCGAGCAGCCCGTACACGGCCCCGCCGAGGACGATGACGAAGAGCACCGCGGCCGGGTGCAGCTCCACCGCGTCGCCCTGGATCTTGGGGACCAGGAAGGTGTTCTCGAGCTGCTGGATCCCCAGGTAGAGCAGGAAGACAGCGATGAGCGCGATCGGCGAGACCGTGACGCCGAGGATGACCGCCGGGATCGCGCTGATGATCGGTCCGATGATCGGGAGCATCTCGAGGATGCCCGCGATGACCGCGAGGATGACCGAGAAGCGCAGGAAGATCGGGTCGACGACGAGGCCGAGGACGATGAGCCCGGCGAGGGTCGCGAGGCCCACCGCCGACCCGAGGATGAGCTGCCCGCGGATCCACCGGCCGAGGACATCCGTCGTGATGCCGGCGACGGCCCGGACGTCCGGGCGCCACATCTCGGGGATCCCGGCCTCGAGGCCCGCGGTGACGGTGGGCCGGTCCTTCACGACGTACCAGACCCAGACCGGGACCACGATGAACGCGAACGCCGACCCGATGAACGTGAAGATCCCGGAGACGAACGGCAGGACCACGCTGGGATTCACCGTGCCGATCAGGTCGTTCAGGTGCGCCATGGCGTCCTTCACGCTCGCGATGACGTCCGCCGGCAGTCCGAGACGCTCCATGAGCGCGATGAGCTGGCCCTTCAGCGTCTCGACGAGCGTCGGCAGCTCGTCCACGAGCTTGCGCACCTGCGAGATCAGGGGCGCCGCCGTGATCGCGACGAGGAGGACCACGACGGCGATGACGAGGAGGTAGACGAGGAGGACGGCCTTCCCGCGCCCGATGCCGCGCTTCGCCAGCCATTCGACCGGCGGGTCGAGGAGGAAGACCAGGAAGATCCCGAGGACGAAGGGGGCGAGGACGTCGCGCCCCGCGTACAGGATCGCGACGAGCGCGACCGCGGCGATGATGACGAGCGCGACGCGCGGCGTCGGCGCGCCGATGCGGAGGTCGGGCGGCCGCGGGGCGCCCGGCGACCCGGGGTCGGCGTCGATCGCCGGCCCGGGGCCGGCGCCCGGAGAGCTCGGGCCGGCGCTCGAGTCGGTCGCCTGCGTCGCCCGGTCGGTCGTCGGGCTCTCGTTCGCGTCCATCGTGGGGCAGACTAGCAGGCCCATGCCCCAGGACGGACGCCCTATCTCACCCCTGCCGCGCCAGCGCTGGCGGATCGTCTTCCGCCGCGACGAGGACGCGCGCTTCCTCGCGCACCTCGACGCGATGAAGCAGTGGGAGCGCGCCCTGCGACGCGCCGGGGTCCCGGTCGCGCAGACCGAGGGCTACAGCCCGCGGCCGCGCGTCGTGTTCGCGGCCCCCCTCCCTCTCGGCATGCTCGCCGAGGCGGAGATCGTGGACATGGTCCTCTCCGAGCGCCTCACCGTCTTCGACCTGCGCCGGCGGCTGCAGGAGAACCTGCCGCACGGGTTCGCCCTCGTGGACCTGTACGACGTCTGGCTCCACGCCCCGTCCGTGGCGTCCCAGCTCACCGGCGCCACGTATCGGATCGACCTGGCCGCGCCGGTGGACGTGTCCGTCACGTCGACCGCCCTCCAGGGCGCGCTGGACCGGCTCCTCGCCGCCGAGCGGCTGGACCGGCGGCGGCAGAAGGAGAAGAAGGTGGTCGCGTACGACCTGCGGCCCCTCATCGTCACGCTCGACGTCGTGACGTGGGACGCGACCGGCGGTGCCGGGTCCGGTGCGGGCACCGTCCGGGTGACGCTCCGGCACTCGCAGGACGAGGGGACGGGCCGGCCCGACGAGATCGTCGCGGCCATCTCCGAGGCGATCCCCGCCGAGCTGGCCGTGGTGCAGGCGGTCCGCGAGCGGCTGATCCTGGCGGACGACCCGGCCTCATCGTCGTGACGCCCGCGCCGCCCTCTCCGGCCTGGGCGCGGCGACCGAACGGGGCCGGTCGTCCCGCCGCAGCCCCCTGGATCGGAAGGCCGCCGGGCTCCTGCGGTTGACCGACGCGCCCCTTGGGGATACCATCCTCATTCGCGCCCGGTCCAGCCGTGGCGTCTCCCGACGACCCCGCGACCATCACCGGCCGCCTTCGTCCCAGATCCGAGGACCCATGTACGCAGTCATCGAGACCGGCGGGAAGCAGTACCGCGTCGAGGTCGGCACCGAGCTCGAGGTCGAGCTCCTGGACGTCGAGGTCGGCAGCGAGATCTCGCTCGACCGGATCCTCCTCGTCGCGGACGGCGACAAGGCCGCCATCGGCCGGCCCGTCGTGGAGAACGCGACCGTCAAGGCAGAGGTCGTCCGCCGCGATCGTGGCGAGAAGGTCATCAGCTTCAAGTACCGGCCGAAGGCGCGCAGCCGCGTGAAGAAGGGGCATCGCCAGGAGCTCCTGGTCCTGCGCATCGCGGACATCACGCTCGACGGCAAGAGCGCCGCGGCCGCCGTCGCGTCGAAGACGCGACGCGAAGAAGGCCGAGAAGGCGAAGGTCGAGGAGGCCGCCGCCCGCCAGGCCGCCGAGGACGCCGCTCTCGCGGCGAAGCTCGCGGAGAAGGCGAAGGCAGCCGAGGCGGCCCCCGCCGACGCGCCGGCGAAGAAGAAGGGTGCCGCGAAGGCCGACGAGGCCGCCGCCGAGGCAGCCGAGGCCGACGAGGCCGCGGAGGGGACGACGGAGACGGCCGCAGACGCCGCCGACGAGCAGGCCCCGAAGCGCTCCCGCACGAAGAAGGACGCCTGACCATGGCACACAAGAAGGCAGGCTCGAGCGTCAAGAACGGCCGCGACTCGGCCGGCCAGCGACTCGGCATCAAGGCCCATGACGGACAGCTCGTGCCGGCAGGGTCGATCATCGTCCGCCAGCGCGGCATGACGTTCATCGCCGGTCCGGGGACCGGCCTCGGCCACGACTACACCGTGTTCGCCAAGGTCACGGGGAACGTCCGGTTCGAGCATCAGACGGCGAAGAAGAAGCGCGTCCGGGTCGTCCCGGTCGAAGAGCAGGTCGCGGCCAAGGCCTGACGGAACCCCCGCGATCCCCGCGGGACCCGTGAGGCTAGCCGAGCCGGGAGAACCAGTGAAGCCTGATACGCACCCCAAGTACTACGCAGCGACCGCGACGTGCGCGACCTGCAAATCCGAGTTCGTCGTGGGATCCACGCGACCGGAGCTCCGCGTCGACGTCTGCTCCGCATGCCATCCGTTCTTCACGGGCAAGCAGATGATCATCGACACCGCCGGCCAGGTGGAGCGGTTCCAGAAGCGTCTCGAGCGCGCGGCCACCGGGCGCTGAGCCGCCCGGGCGCGACCGCGTCCCAGCGCACCGCGCACCCGCCACCCATGGCAACCCTCCGCTACGGTGGCCAGGCCCTCGTCGAGGGCGTGATGATGCGCGGCCGCAGCGCCATCGCCGTGGCGCTCCGCGCCCCCGACGGGCGCATCGTCTTCGAGACGGAGCCGCTCAGCGGCACCTTCCGGGCGTCCCGCTGGGCCAAGCTGCCGTTCATCCGCGGGCTCGTCGTCCTCTACGAGACGCTCGTCGTCGGGACGCGCTGGCTCATCCGCTCCGCCAACCTGTCCGCCTCCGAGGAGGGGGTGGAGCTGGGCAACGGCGGCGTCGCGCTCATGCTCACGGTCACCCTGGCGATCGGGATCGGGATCTTCTTCTTCCTGCCCGCGTTCATCACGCGGACGATCCTGCCCACCCAGCAGGGGATCCTCTTCCACGCGGCCGAGGGCGTCGTGCAGGTGTCGATCTTCATCGGCTACCTGCTGCTCATCTCCCGCATGGGCGACGTGAAGCGGACGTTCATGTACCACGGCGCCGAGCACATGTCGATCCACGCGCTCGAGCACGAGGACCCGCTCGTCGTCGAGCAGGTCCGCAAGTACCCCACGGCGCACCCGCGCTGCGGCACCGAGTTCCTCGTCGTGGTGATCATGATCTCGATCATCACGTTCTCGATCATCGGGCGGCAGGACTTCCTCGTGACGATCGCGAGCCGCCTCCTCCTCGTGCCCGTCATCGCCGCCGTGGCATACGAGGTCCTCCAGTACCTCGCCCGCCACGAGACCAACCCGCTCATGCGTGCCCTCCAGCGGCCGGGCCTCTGGGTCCAGATGATCACGACGAAGCAGCCGACCGACGACATGATCGAGGTCGCCATCGTCAGCCTCGAGGAGGCCCTGAAGGCCGACGGGCAGCCGGTCCCGGCGGGCTCCGCCGACCTCCCCCGGATGCCCTACGAGGACGCGCTCGCGGCGATCGCGGCGCAGGTCGCCGCCGGGAAGGACCCGATGACCGACGGGGCGCCCGAGAATGTGGTGGCAGGCGCAGAGGCCGCAGCCCCTGCGACGGAGGCGCCGGCGGAGGCAGAAGCCCCCCGATGATCGACGCGAAGCTCGTCGAGGTCGCGCGCCAGTACGACGACGTCCAGGCCCAGCTCGCGACGCCTGAGGTCACCTCCGACCCGGACGCCATCCGACGTCTCGGCCGCGAGCTCTCGCGCCTCCAGCCGGTCGTCGACGCGTTCCGCCACCTCCAGGACGTCCGCTCGCAGCTCGAGGGCGCGCGGGAGCTGCGCGACATGGAGCCCGACGAGGAGCTCCGTGCGATGGCGAAGCAGGAGGTCGCTGCGCTCGAGGCGAAAGAGGAGAAGCTCCTCGAGGACCTGAAGGTCCTCCTCCTGCCGCGCGATCCCAGCGACGACCGCGCCGTGATCATGGAGATCCGCGCGGGCGCCGGTGGCGACGAGGCCGCGCTCTTCGCGGCGGAGCTGCTGCGCATGTACCTCCGGTACGCGGAGCGCCACCGCTTCCCCGTCGAGGTCCTCTCGATGAACGAGACCGGGATCGGCGGGATCAAGGAGGCGATCGTCCAGGTCGATGCGGACGGCGCCTACAGCCGGCTGAAGTTCGAGGGCGGCGTCCACCGCGTCCAGCGGGTCCCCGTCACCGAGTCGGGCGGGCGGATCCACACGTCCACCGTCACCGTCGCCGTCCTGCCGGAGGCCGATGAGGTGGACGTCGAGATCGACGAGAAGGACCTCCGGATCGACGTCTACCGCTCGACCGGCCCGGGCGGCCAGTCGGTGAACACGACGGACTCCGCCGTCCGGATCACGCACCTCCCGAGCGGACTCGTCGTCGCGATCCAGGACGAGAAGAGCCAGCACAAGAACAAGGCGAAGGCGATGTCCGTCCTCCGCTCGCGCCTCCTGGACCTCGAGCTCCAGAAGCAGCGCGAGGAGGGGTCCGCGATGCGGAAGAGCATGGTGGGGGCCGGCGATCGCTCCGAGAAGATCCGGACCTACAACTTCTCGCAGGACCGCGTGACGGACCACCGGATCGGGATGGACCTCCACAACCTCCCCGGGGTCCTCGATGGCGACCTCGACCGGCTCATCGACGCGCTGATCATGGCGGACCAGGCCGAGCGCCTCCAGCACCTGGTGGAGACGCAGCCCGAGGGCTGACCCCGGCGCGACGGCGTCGTCCCCGCCTGCGGTCCTCGCTCACGCACGCACGGGTGCGCCCGTCCAGGCCCTCGACTCCGCCTCGCCCTGGCGCCGGAGCCCTACGCCCCCTGGCTGGCCGACGGCTTGCGCCCGAAGACGAGCAGCTCACCCCGGATCGGCGGGGCGCCGCGGTAGCGGACGGTCACGTCCGTGAACCCTGCGTCCTCGAACATCCGTCGGTGGTCGGCCTCGTCGTACACCCGGGTCCCCCAGGAGCTCGCGGGGTCGCTCGGCGACCGCCGCGGTGAGGGGTCGGCGAAGACGATGCGACCTCCCGGGCGCAGCACCCGGAACGCCTCGGCATGGCTGACCGGCGCGAAGATCGCGGTGACCGCGGAGAACTCGCCGTCGCCGAACGGGAGCTCGGCGGCCGTCCCGAGGACGAGCCGGGCCGTGCCGGCATCAAGTCGGTCCGCGAGCCGTCGTGTGGCCTCACGCAGCATCAGCGGGGACGCATCCAGGCCGACGACCCGACGGACGTGGCGCGCCCGCGCGGCCAGGAACCCCCCGGGCCCGCACCCGACGTCGAGCAGCTCGTCGTCGGGCTGCAGGTCGATCGCCTCGGCGACGGCCTGGTACACCCCCGCCTCGACGATCGGCATGAGCTTCGAGGTCACCCAGCCCACCGGGCCGTTGCAGATGAAGTCGTACCGCCCGCCGGGCGCGTAGACCGTGAAGATGGCGTCGTCGTCCGGCAGCGGCTCGTCCGATCCGTGGCCCGCACGCCGGCCGCGGGCGAAGGCACCGGCGGCGACGGCGGCCGTGGTCCCACCGGCGACGAGCGCGAGCTTCGTGCTCCGGCGCATCGTGGATCCTCCCTGGGACGCTCGGACCTGTCGCTCCTGGTCGACGACGCCACGAGGACGTGCGGCCCCCGCTCGGCATCGCGGGAGCGGGGGCCGCGGCGGCGATCAGACGGGCACCGGCACCGTCGCCTCGGCGAACGTCTTGAAGTCGCCGAGCATGTGGCGCATCTGCCGCTCGAAGAAGCTCTTGGTCATGAAGCTCTTGAGGACCCCGGGGATGTGCCCCGGCATCTCGTAGTCGGACTCGACGATCACCCGGGTCGCGCCGCCCTCGGGCTCGAGCCGGAAGTAGGTGTCCATCGAGCCGTTGTCGTCGGTGTGCTCGTGGATGAACTTGAGCGGCTCCACGTCGACGACCGTGTTCGTCGACTTCCACTCGAAGCCCATCATCTTCATCGTCGAGACGTACGTCGTCCCGACCCGGTCATACGGCCCGCTGAACTCCGAGGTCTCCTGGCGCGGGATCCAGTCCTGCCAGCGCGACGTGTCGCACAGGAACGCCCAGACGTGCTCGACGGGCGCCTCGACCTGGGTCTCGACCTCGATGTGTTCCATGACCGATCCCTTCTCTGCGCGGGTCGGTCTCGCCAGTGGCTCGGCGCGGTCCCGGCGGCCGGTGTGCGGACCGCGCGTCGGAGCCTCCCGCTCGCCCGCACACTGTGTCTCCGGAGATGCGCAGCCGCCAGTGCCGACGGTCGTCGCGCCCGGCCGGGTGCGGCTCGCCGGGCTCCAGGGCCCGTGCCCCTGCTACCGTGGCGGGACGATGGTCACCGTCGGCGATCTCCTGCCCCTCGCGGCCGAGCGCCTGCGCGCCTCGGGGTCCGACACGCCCCGCCTGGACGCGGAGCTGCTCCTCGCGCGTGCGGTCGGCACCGACCGGGTCGGGATCATCGCCCACCCGGAGGCGGTCGTCGGCGCGGGCGTCGCGGCCGCGTTCGCCGCGGACATCGAGCGTCGCGCTGCCGGCGAGCCGGTCGCGTACATCCGCGGGGTGAAGGAGTTCCACGGGCTCGCCCTCGAGGCGGATCCCCGCGGTCTCATCCCACGCCCCGAGACCGAGATGCTGGTGGACGCCGCGATCGACGAGATCGTGGAGCGACTCAAGCGCGGCGCGGCGGCGCAGCGAGGGGTCGCGGATCAGGCTGGTCGACGTGGGGACCGGGTCCGGCGCGATCGCGATCGCCATCGCGAGCGCCCTGCGCCGCCGCCGGCTCCTCGACGCGGTCGACATCCTCGCGACCGACGTCTCGCCCGCCGCGGTCTCCCTCGCCCGCGAGAACGCAGCGGCCCACGCGCTCCTCGACGCGATCCACATCCACGAGGCGGACCTCGTCCCCGCCGGCCTGGGCAGGTTCGCGGTCATCGTCGCGAACCTGCCGTACATCCCGTCCGCGACGGTCGACGTGCTGGGCGGGTCCGCCGACCACGAGCCCCGCCTCGCGCTCGACGGCGGGCCTCGACGGGCTCGACGTCATCCGCCGGCTCCTCGCGACGCTCCCCACCCTGCTCGAGCCGGGAGGGACCGCGCTCCTGGAGATCGGTGCAGACCAGGGGGAGACGAGCGCCGCCGCCGCACGCGCGGCGCTCCCGGCCGCCCGGATCGACGTCCTCCCGGACCTCGCCGGCCGTCCCCGGATGCTCCGCGTCGCCGCGCCCCGGCCGTAGCGACGGCGTCGGACCGCCATACTGGGAGCGTGCCCGGAACCCCATCGCGCGGCGCCCCCGCCCTGCCCGATCCCCCGATCCGCCTCATCGCCCTGGACATCGACGGGACGATCGTGGGCGACGACGGCGTGCTCCACGAGCGGACGATCCGTGCCGTCTCGGAGGCGCGGCGGCGGGGCGTGCGGGTCTCGATCGTCACCGGCCGGATGGCGTCGTCCGCCGCCGAGTTCGCGCAGCGGCTCGGGCTCGACGAGACGATCGTGGGGTACCAGGGCGCGATCGCGCGCGCGATGTCCGACGTCACGGACGGCCGGGTCGGCCGGCTCCTGCGGCATCGCCCCCTCGACGCGGAGACCGCGGCGGAGATCGTGGAGTGGACGCGGTCGGCCGGCCTCATCCCCCACTTCAACCACCTCGAGACGCTCATCCTCCCCGCCGACGACCCGCGGGCGGACGACTACAGCCGCTTCGTCGGCGGCCGGCTCACCCTGGTGCCGAGCCTCGACGGATGGCTCGCGCGGCGCCGGACGGTCACCAAGGTGATCGCCGTGGGCCGCGCGCCGCGGCCGCGCGCCGCCTACGAGGACGCGCTCGCCCGCTTCGCCGGGCGCGCGGAGCCGACGATCAGCCACCCCGAGTTCCTGGAGTTCGTCGCGCCGGGCGTCTCGAAGGGCGAGGCGATCACGTGGCTCGCGCGGCGCCAGGGGATCACGATGGCGCAGGTGATGGCGGTCGGCGACCAGATCAACGACGTGGAGATGATCGTGGCGGCCGGGCACGGCGTCGCGATGGGCAACGCGCCCGAGGACGTCCGCTCGCTCGCCCGGTACGTCGCGCCGGACGTGAACGAGCAGGGCGCCGCGCGGATGATCGAGCGCCTCGTCCTCGGGGAGGATGGCGGGCCCGCCTGACCGGTCCCGCACGGCGCGCCGGCGACGGCGGGGAGGACCGCCGTGCGCGGACGGCACCCGGATGGCACCGACGGCCCCGCCGGCACGCACCGGCGGCCACCACCCCGACGGCCGCTTCGTGCGACCATGTCCCGCGCACGAGGGAGGGCCGCGCATGACCGCCACGCACACGTCGGGGACCGCCTGGGCACCGATCGCCGACGTCGACCCGGAGCTCTGGGCCGCCATCACGGCCGAGGTCGACCGCCAGCGCTGGAGCATCGAGCTCATCGCGAGCGAGAACTTCACGTTCGCGGCCGTCATGGAGGCGCAGGGCTCGGCGCTGACGAACAAGTACGCGGAGGGGCTGCCCGGCAGGCGCTACTACGGCGGCTGCGAGTTCGTGGACATCGCCGAGCGCCTCGCGCAGCAGCGCGCGCTCGCCCTCTTCCCCGGCGCGGAGCACGTGAACGTCCAGCCGCACTCGGGCGCCCAGGCGAACATGGCCGCGTACTTCGCCGTCCTCGACCACGGCGACCGGATCCTCGGGATGAGCCTCGCCCACGGCGGCCATCTCACGCATGGGTCGCCCGTCAACTTCTCCGGGAAGTGGTTCGAGGTGCACGCGTACGGCGTTGAGCCCGGCACGGAGACGATCGACCTGGACGTCTTCGCCCGGACGGTCGCGGAGGTGCGCCCCAAGCTCGTGGTCACCGGCGCGTCGGCCTACCCCCGCACCTGGGACTTCGAGCGGATGGCCGCGATCGCCCACGAGGCGGGTGCGCTCTTCATGGTGGACATGGCCCACATCGCGGGACTCGTCGCGGCGGGCGTGCACCCGAGCCCGTTCCCGTACGCGGACATCGTCACGTCCACGACGCACAAGACGCTCCGGGGCCCGCGCGGCGGCGTGGTCTTCTGCACCGCCGACCTCGCGAAGGCGGTCGACAAGGCGGTCTTCCCCGGGATCCAGGGCGGGCCGCTCATGCACGTCATCGCGGCGAAGGCTGCCGCGTTCGGGCTCGCGCTGACGGACGAGTTCCGCGCCGACCAGCGGCGGACCGTGGAGAACGCCGCCGTCCTCGCCGAGGCGCTCGCCGCGCGCGGCGCCCGTCTCGTCTCCGGCGGCACCGACAATCACCTCATGCTCGTCGACGTCACGCCGCTCGGCGTGACGGGACGCGAGGCCGAGGCGCTGGTCGAGGCGTCCGGGATCACGGTGAACAAGAACGCGATCCCCTTCGACGTGAACCCGCCGAACATCGCGTCCGGGATCCGCATCGGGACACCGGCGGCGACCACGCGCGGGATGGGCCCGGACGAGATGCGCGAGATCGCGCGGATCATCGTGGACGCGATCGAGCGGCGCGACGACCCGACCGCGGCCCCGGCGCTCCGCGCGGAGAGCCGCGCGATCTGCGCCCGCTTCCCGCTTCCCGGCCTGCCGGAGGCATGACCCGGGGCGCCGGCACCGGCGCCGGAGAGGCCGCCGGTCGATGAGGTTCGGAGCGGACGCCGTCGAGGCGGCCCCGATCATCGCCGTCGTCTTCGTGGCGGCCGCGCTGCTCGCGCTCGTCCTCACGCCGCTCGCCCGCCGCTTCGCGCTGCGGCACGGCCTGGTCGACCGGCCGGATCCGCGCCGCATCAACCCCGTCCCCATCCCGCGCGGCGGCGGCGTCGCCGCCGCGGTCGCGTTCGTCGTCGTGGGCCTCGCGGTCGTCGCGCTCGCCCTCGGATCCACGATCCTGCCCGTCGGCCGCATCGGCCCGCTCACGCACCGCGAGCTCTTCGCGCTGGTCGCCGGCGGCGCCCTCGCCGCAGGCCTCGGCGCGCTCGACGACTACTTCGACCTCCGCGCCCGCTGGCAGTTCCTCGCCCAGCTCGTCCTCGCGTTCTTCGTCGTGGCGCTCGGCATCGGCGTGGACGTCGTGAACAACCCCTTCGGCCCGGGCGTCATCCGCCTCGACGGCGCCTTCGAGATCGGCTTCACCGTCGTCTGGGTCCTCGGGATGATCAACAGCATCAACTTCATCGACGGGCTCGACGGCCTGTCCGCGGGGGTCGCGATCATCGCCGCCGTCACCCTGGGGCTGATCAACCTGACGACCGGGATCGACCAGCCTCAGGTGGCGATCTTCTGCTTCATCTTCGCCGGCGCGGTCCTGGGATTCCTCCGCTGGAACTTCAACCCGGCGACGGTCTTCGCCGGGACCTCCGGCGTCTTCTTCTTCGGCTTCACCCTCGCGCTGCTCTCGATCCTCGGCACGGCGAAGATCGCCGTCGCGCTGCTCGTCCTCGCCGTCCCGATCATCGACACGTTCTGGATCATCGTCCGCCGTCTCGCCTCGGGCCGGTCGCCCTTCAGCCCCGACCGGGGGCACATCCACCACCGTCTCCTGGACCTCGGCCTGAGCCAGCGCCAGACGGTCCTGGTCATCTACGCGATCTGCATCCTTCTCGCCGCGCTCACGTTCTTCCTCTCCGGGACGGGGCAGATGTACGTCTTCCTCGCGGTCGTCGTCGGCTTCGGCCTGCTGCTCGTCGTGCTCACACGGCGCGCGCCCGAGGAGGAATCGCTGCGGGCCGAGGCCTACGTGGACGACCCCGACCTGCCGGGCGACGACGGCGGCGACCGGACGTCGGGCGGCTGACGATGGAGCCGACGCTGCCGGAGCAGCCGATGGAGGAGCGGGGGCCCACGGACGCCGGCGGCACCGGGTCGGTCCCGGCGCGAGCAGGGGACCCCGCGCGTCGGGCCGCGACGGCCGCCGCGCACCTGCGTCCACGGTCGGCGGCGTCGGCGCGCGACGGCCGCGTCCGCCGCGCACGCCGTGGACCTGCGGTCAGGCCAGGCCGACCGGCCGGCTGGGGTGTCGCCGGAGCCCGCATCCGCCGATGCACATCCAGTCCCGCGCCGGGCGCTCCCGGGCCTCGCGGGGCGCCGGCGCCGCCCGACCGAGGGTCCCCCGGTCGTGCCGGCTCCGTCGATCGTGGCCGCCGGACCGGCGCCGCTCGCGCCGAGCCCGGTCCCGGTCGCGCCGCCACTCGAGACACCTGCGGTCAAGACGGCCGCACCGCCGGCCCCGGCCGACCCCTCGCCCCGGCCGAGCCCCTGCCCCGGCCGTGCCCCTCGCCCGCGGCCGTGCCGCCCGCCCCGGAGGCCTCAGCCGCGCCGCCCGCCACCCGGACCGCGATCGCATCACTCCTGCGACGGCCGCGGCAGGCCGTCGAGGACGACGACCTCCTCCCGATCGCGGAGCCATATGCGTTCCGCGTCCGTCTCATCCGCGACGCGGCCGCCGCCCTCTGCCTCGTCGCCCTCCTCGTCGTCGCCGCCACGACGCTCGCGCCGTCGCCGCCGACGGGCGCGGTCCTCTCCGCCACCGGCGTCCCGGGCCCCGGGTCGGTCGGCGCGGACGCCGGCGCCGGCCTCGTGGGCGTCCCCGGCGACGCCGCACCTCCCGCTGCCGTCCCGTCGGGGGCGTCGGCCCCCACGCCGTCGCCCACCCCGACGCCATCGCCGGCCCGCTGAGCGGGGCCCCGCGCCGCCGAGGCGACGTGCCGGATCGCCTCGGGCGGGCTCGCCGGAGCCGCGCGGGCGACTTTGCTATACTCCCCCGGCCGTGCCCACGCGCCCATGAACGGACTCGGTCGATCTGCCGCGTATTTCGCGCTGTTCTCCGAGATCGGACTCACTCTGCTGGTCACGGTCCTCGTCGGAGTCCTGGTCGGCTACTGGATCGATCAGCAGCTCGGAACGCTGCCGATCTTCGTCCTCGTCGGCCTCCTCATCGGGCTCACGGCAGGAGCGATCGCGATGTACCGGATGATCTCCCGGTTCCTCGCGAGATACGAAGACTGACGGACCTGGGCGGAGGGAGAGCCGCCGGGCCTGCGCAGGAGAGAGCGTGACGAGCGACCCCCAGGTACGGGACGACGGGGCAGCGGCCGCGGCGAAGGCGAAGTCCTCGCAGCGGACGAAGTGGCTGCTCATCATCGTCATCGTTTCCGCCATCCTCCTCGACATCGGCGCGTATCTCTTCTTCCCGCCGTTCCCGCCCGGCGAGCCCGGCGCTGCGTGCAGCTACCCGGTCTGCTTCATCAACGGGAACCTCGAGTTCCCGCCGCCGGCGGTGATCTGGGACCTCGATCCGTCCACCACCCTCTCCGGCTCGCTCGCGGTCGGGTTCGACGTGAGCATCACGAACACGCTCCTCACGATGTGGATCGTCGAGATCCTCATCCTCGTGCTCGCGGTCCTCGCGACGCTCCGCAAGCGCGACGTCCCCTGCCGGGCTCCAGAACTTCGTCGAGTGGACGTACGAGAGCCTGCAGAACTTCGCGATCTCGAACGGCGGCAACGCCGCCGTCCGGCACGTGCCGATCTTCGCGGCGTTCTTCCTCTTCATCCTCCTCTGCAACTGGAGCGGCCTCATCCCGCCCGTCGGGAAGATCGAGACGTTCCGCGCGCCCACCAGCGACGTGAACGTCACCCTCGGCCTCGCCCTCGTCGCCTTCGGCTACTTCGAGTACCAGGGCTTCCGCGCCCACGGCGTCGGATACCTCTCGAAGTTCTTCCCGTTCTACGAGTTCAAGCACGGCATCGGCGCCGGGCTCATCGCCCTGTTCGTGGGGCTGGTAGAGCTGATGCTCGAGTTCGTGAAGCCCATCACGCTGGCGATGCGACTCTTCGGCAACATCTACGGCGGCGAGGTCGCGCTCGCGGTCATGACGGCGCTCACGCTCGCCGTCGTCCCGGTCGCGATCTTCAGCCTCGAGGTGATGCTCAACTTCGTCCAGGCACTCATCTTCAGCACACTGACGCTCATGTTCACGCTCGTCGCGATCGAGTCCCACGAACACGAAGAAGGGGAGCTCGGCGAGGAGGGCGTGGAGGCCGTCGAGGACGTGCGCGCCAGGCATGGCGCGGCGCCCCCCGCGGCGGCCTGATCCATCGCCGCCGGAGGGCGGCATCCACCACAGCGGTCTTTGACCCGGGAGAGCCCCGGGGAGACAGGAGGGACACCCGACATGGAGCACCTCGGCGCAGGTCTCGCCGCCCTCGGCGTGGTCGGCCCCGGCATCGGCATCGGCATCCTCGCCGGCATGTCGAGCGCCGCGATCGGCCGGAACCCCGACGCCGCCGCGCAGATCCGCGGCCTCGCGATCATCCTCGCCGCGTTCGCCGAAGGCCTCGGCGTGCTTGCGATCGTGGTGGGCCTCCTCGCGATCTTCATCAAGTAGCGCGGACCTCCGGGAGAGCCAGCGGTGGATCTCTACGCGGTAGCGACCGGCTCCGCGCATGCGGCCGCCCTGCTGACGGCCGAAGGCGAGGCCGGCGGCTTCACGATCAACCTCTTCTGGGTGATCGTGAGCGCCGTCAACTTCCTCGTCTTCCTCGCGCTGATCTACCTGTTCGCCTTCAAGCCGCTCGGGTCGATGCTCGACTCGCGCAAGCAGCGGATCGCACAGGGCCTCCGCGACGCGGAGACCGCCCGGCGCGACCGTGAGCTTGCCGAGAGCGAGCGCCTCGCCGCCCTCAACGAGGCGCGTCGCGAGGCGAACGACATCATCGCCCGGGCCCAGAAGGTGGCCCAGGAGCAGCGTGACGCGGACATCGCCGCCGCCCGTGCGGACATCGACCGGCTGCGCGAACGCGCGACCGCGGAGATCGCCGCCGAGAAGCAGCGCGCCATCGCGGACCTGCGGTCCGAGGTCACCGACCTCGCGCTCGCAGCCGCAGGGCGCGTCGTGGGCGAGGAGATGAACGCCGATCGTCAGCGCCGTCTCGTGGAGGAGTTCCTCCGCGGCTCGGCCGGGCAGGAGCTCCGGAACTAGCCCATGGCACGACCCACGACTGCGGCACGGCGATACGCCGAGGCGGCCTTCGCCCTCGCGAGAGAGCAGGACGTCCTCGACCGCTGGGCGGCCGAGCTCGCGACGGCAGCGGACGTCATGTCGATGCCCGACGCCGCGCGCGTGGTCGGCAACCCCGCGGTCCCGATCCAGGCGCGCCGCGGCGTCATCTCGGGCCTCCTCGGCCCGCGCGTCTCGCCGCAGGTCGTCAACCTCGTCCTCCTGCTCTCCGAGCGGGGGAGGATGGAGGCGCTCCCGGCCGTCTCGGCCGAGTACCGCCGACTCCTCAACCGGGAGCGCGGGATCGTGGAGGCGCGCGTGACGAGCGCCGCCCCCCTCGACGCGGCCGAGGTCGAGGCCCTCCGGGCCAGGATCCAGGGCATGGCCGGCGGCGACGTGGACCTCTCCACCGCGGTGGACCCGGCCCTCATCGGCGGGCTCACCGTCCGGGTGGGCGACACACTCATCGATGCGAGCGTCCGGGGCCGGCTCCAGCGGCTCCGGGAGAGCCTCACGGAGGGCGCGCGCTAGCGCGCAGGACCGGCGCCCCCCGGCGCGCCCGCAGCGGCCGACCAGGGCCACAACGGAGAAGCGATGGCCATCCGATCCGACGAGATCATCAGCATCATCAAGTCCCAGATCGCCGGATACGACGGCGCCGCGGAGACCCGCAACGTCGGGACCGTGGTCGAGGTCGGCGACGGCATCGCGCAGGTCTACGGTCTCGCCGGTGCGCTCTCCTCGGAGCTCCTCGAGTTCCCCGGCGGGGTGATGGGCATGGCCCTGAACCTCGAGGAGGAGACGGTCGGCGCGGTCATCCTCGGCGACGACACGGGCATCAAGGAAGGCGACATCGTCAAGACGACGGGCTCCGTCGTCGAGGTGCCGGTGGGCCAGGCGCTCATCGGCCGCGTCGTGGACCCGCTCGGCCGCCCGCTGGACGACAAGGGCCCGATCAAGACGACGAGCACCCGCCCCGTCGAGCGCATCGCCCCCGGCGTCATCGTGCGCCAGGGTGTCGACACCCCGGTCCAGACCGGCATCAAGGCGATCGACGCGCTCATCCCGATCGGCCGCGGCCAGCGCGAGCTGATCATCGGCGACCGCCAGACGGGCAAGACCGCCATCGCGATCGACGCGATCATCAACCAGAAGGGCAAGGACCTCGTCTGCATCTACGTGGCGATCGGGCAGAAGCTCTCGACCGTCGCGAAGACCGTCGCGGTCCTCGAGCAGCACGGCGCGATGGATCACACGATCGTCGTCGTCGCCGGCGCCGACGATCCCGCCCCGCTCCAGTACCTCGCTCCCTACGCGGGCGTCGCGATGGGCGAGGAGGTCATGGAGAACGGCGTCGAGCTCGACGGGCACACCGTGAAGGACGCGCTCTGCGTCTACGACGACCTCAGCAAGCACGCGTGGGCGTACCGGGAGATGTCCCTCCTCCTGCGCCGCCCGCCGGGCCGCGAGGCGTACCCGGGCGACGTCTTCTACCTCCACAGCCGCCTGCTCGAGCGCGCCGCGCACCTCAACGAGGCGAACGGCGGCGGGTCGCTCACCGCGCTCCCGATCATCGAGACCCAGGCGGGCGACGTGTCGGCGTACATCCCGACGAACGTCATCTCCATCACCGACGGCCAGATCTTCCTCGAGACCGACCTCTTCAACGCGGGCCAGCGGCCCGCGCTGAACATCGGCATCTCGGTCAGCCGCGTGGGCTCGGCCGCCCAGACGAAGGCGATGAAGAAGGTCGCCGGTCCGCTCAAGCTGGACCTGGCGCAGTACCGCGCACTGGCGGCATTCGCGCAGTTCGCGTCGGACCTGGACAAGGCCACCCGCGACCAGCTGACCCGCGGCGAGAAGCTCTCCGAGGTCATCAAGCAGCCGCAGTACCAGCCTCTCTCGGTCGAGAAGCAGGTGGCGATCCTCTACGTCGCGACGACGGGCAAGCTCGACGACATCCCGGCGACGCGCGTCAAGGAGTTCGAGGCGGCGTTCTACCGCTTCCTCGACACCGAGCGGCCGGCGATCCTCGCCGACCTCGGCGCATCGAAGACGCTCACGGACGAGATCGCCACGGCTCTCGACGAGGCCGTCGACTCCTTCCGCCAGTCGTTCCTGGCGTAGGCACGCAGAGATGAGCATCGTCGCGCGGGGTCGCGGCGACCGTGGCTAGCCAGCGGGATATCCGGCGGCGGATCGTCGCCGTCCGGAACATCAAGCAGATCACCCGCGCGATGCAGTTCGTGGCCGCGTCCAAGCTCAAGCGCGCACAGGACGCGACGCTCGCCTCCCGGCCGTACAGCGACAAGATCGACGAGGTGATCGCCGACCTGGCGCAGGTCCTCTCGGGCGAGGACCACCCGCTCTTCCACAAGCGCGAGGACGGGAAGCGGCTCATCGTGTTCATCACGACGGACCGCGGCCTCGCCGGGCCTCTCAACACCAATGCGATCCGCTTCGCGCTCCGCGAGGTCGTCGACTACACCGACAAGGGCGGCGACCTCTCCCTCGTCACCGTCGGCCGGAAGGGTCGCGACGCGATGCGCCGGGCGCGCGTCCCCGTCGAGGCGCACTTCTCCGGCTTCGGCGACCGGCCCACGTTCGCCGACGTCACCGCGCTCGCGCGCCTCGTCACCGACGACTTCCTCGCCGGCACGTACAGCCGCGTGGACGTCGTCTACACGCGATTCGTGAGCACGCTCACCCAGCGCCCCACGATGGACCAGATCCTCCCGATCGAGCCGCACGAGGACACGGTGGGGATCCCCGGCAACCAGTTCATCTTCGAGCCGAGCCCGCAGGCGGTCCTGCAGCAGCTGCTCCCGCGGTACATCGCGACGCGCATCTACCAGGCAGTGCTCGAGAACACCGCGAGCGAGTGGTCCAGCAAGATGATCGCGATGAAGAACGCGACGGAGAGCGCCGAGGAGCTCATCGACGACCTCACGCTCTCGTACAACAAGGTCCGCCAGGCGAACATCACCCGCGAGATGATCGAGATCGCGTCCGGCGCGAGCGCGCGCTGATACGCACGACGGAGGCATGAAGACGCAGATGGCGACTGCCGCTCTCGCGACGGGCAAGGTGATCCAGATCACCGGCCCCGTCGTGGACATCGAGTTCCCGGCCGGGCAGCTGCCGGCGATCTACAACGCCGTCGAGATCCTGCGCGAGGGGCTCCCGCCGCTCGTCTGCGAGGTCCAGCAGCACCTGGGCAACGACTGGGTCCGGGCGGTCGCCATGACGACCACCGACGGCCTCGCCCGCGGCGTCGACGCGAAGGACACGGGCGCCCCCATCAGCGTCCCGGTCGGCGAGGTCACCCTCGGCCGCGTCTTCGACGTGCTCGGCAAGCCGATCGACGAGAAGGGCCCCGTCAACGCGACGGAGTACCTCCCCATCCACCGCCCTGCGCCGGCGTTCGACCAGCAGACGACCGAGACCGAGGTCTTCGAGACGGGCATCAAGGTCATCGACCTGGTCTGCCCGTTCGCCAAGGGCGGCAAGATCGGCATCTTCGGCGGCGCGGGCGTCGGCAAGACGGTCGTCATCCAGGAGCTGATCCGCAACGTCGCCCAGGAGCACTCCGGCTACTCGGTCTTCGCGGGCGTGGGCGAGCGCTCCCGCGAGGGCAACGACCTCATCAAGGAGATGACCGAGTCCGGCGTCATCGAGAAGACGGCCTTCGTCTTCGGCCAGATGAACGAGCCGCCCGGCGCGCGCCTCCGCGTCGGCCTCACCGGCGTCACCATGGCGGAGTACTTCCGCGACGCCGAGGGCCGCGACGTCCTCCTCTTCATCGACAACATCTTCCGCTTCACGCAGGCCGGCTCCGAGGTCTCCGCGCTCCTCGGCCGCATGCCGTCCGCCGTGGGCTACCAGCCGAACCTCGCGACCGAGATGGCCGCGCTCCAGGAGCGCATCACCTCGACGAAGAAGGGCTCGATCACCAGCCTCCAGGCGGTGTTCGTCCCCGCCGACGACTACACCGACCCGGCGCCGGCGACGACGTTCGCCCACCTCGACGCGACGATCCGCCTCGAGCGCTGGATCACCGAGCTCGGCATCTACCCCGCGGTCGACCCGCTCACGTCCACGTCGCGGATCCTCGACCCGAACGTCGTGGGCCTGGAGCACTACGAGGTCGCGCGCGAGACGCAGCGCGTCCTCCAGCGCTACCGCGACCTCCAGGACATCATCGCGATCCTGGGCATGGACGAGCTCTCCGAGGAGGACAAGTCCACCGTCGCCCGGGCCCGCCGGCTCCAGCGCTTCATGAGCCAGCCGTTCTTCGTCGGCGAGGTCTTCACCGGCCGGCCCGGCAAGTACGTCCCGATCAAGGACACGGTCGCCTCCTTCCGCGAGATCCTCGACGGCAGGACGGACGCGCTCCCGGAGCAGGCGTTCTACATGGCCGGCACCGTGGACGACGTCCGCGAGAACGCGGCGAAGATCGAGGCCTAGGCGCGCGCCATGTCCCTCCTGCTGGAGATCGTCACGCCGGAGAAGCTGGCCTATCGCGACCAGGTGGACGAGGTGATCGTCCCCGGGATCGACGGCCAGCTCGGCATCCTCCCGCACCACGCGCCGCTGCTCACCGTCCTCGGGATCGGCGAGCTGCGGATCAGGAAGGGGTCGGAGGAGGAGTACTTCGCGATCGCCGGCGGGTTCCTCCAGGTCCGGCCGGACAAGGTCGTCGTGATGGCCGAGACGGCCGACATGGCGTCCGAGATCGACATCGCGCGCGCGGAGCAGGCCCGGAAGGACGCCGAGGCCGCCCTGTCCTCCTCCTACGTGGAGCCCGCGGACATGGCGAACGCCCGCGCCGCACTGGATCGCGCGCTCCTCCGGATCCGGGTCGCCGAGCGCCGTCATCGCGAGGGCACGCGCCACCGCTCCTGACGCGGAGCGCGTGGACCCGAAGAGAAGGCGAGGGGACGATCGTGGCTGACGCGCGCCCGTTCCACTGGGAGTACACGCCGCCGGCGGTCACGCGGGAGATCTTCCGCGTGGAGGGCGGCCGCGCCCTGCGCGGCTCCGTGCCGATCAGCGGCGCGAAGAACGCCGCGCTGAAGATGATGGCTGCCGCGATCCTGACCGGGGAGCGGTGCCGCCTGACGAACGTCCCGGAGATCGAGGACGTGCGCGTCATGGCCGAGACCCTCGTGGACCTCGGCGTCGTCGTGGACCACCCCGCCCCGAACACGTACGAGATCGCGTCGGGCGACGTGGACTGGCTCTTCGTCCCGCTCGAGGCGGCGGCGAAGATGCGCTCGTCGTTCATGCTCCTGGGCCCGCTCCTCGCGCGGTTCGGCCGCGTGATCATCAGCAACCCGGGCGGCGACCGGATCGGCCGGCGGCCCGTGGACCTCCACGTCGACGCGATGCGCGCCCTCGGCGCGGAGGTCGACTACCGGAACGGCTACTACTTCGCGAAGGCGCCCGGCCGCCTGCGCGGCGGGCTCGTCGAGTTCCCGTTCGTCACGGTCATGGGGACGGAGAACGCGATGCTCGCCGCGACGCTCGCCGACGGCCACACGACGATCCGTCCCGCCGCGCGCGAGCCGGAGATCGACGACCTCATCCTCATGCTCCGCGCGATGGGCGCGGAGGTGGAGCGCACCGCGCCCGACGTCATCGAGGTCGAGGGCCGGAAGCGGCTCCGCGGTGCGGACCACCGCGTGATCCCCGACCGGATCGAGGCGGGGACCTTCGTGGTCGCCGCGGCGATCACCGGCGGCGACGTCACCGTCGAGGGGGTCGAGTGCGACCACCTGGGCTCCTTCATCGACGTGGTGACGCGGATGGGCGTCGCGATCTCCTGCGGGACCGACACGATCGAGGTCCGCGGGGCCCCTGCCGGCAGCGGTGCCTACCGGGCCGTGGACGTCGTCACCGCGCCGTACCCGGGCTTCGCCACCGACCTCCAGCCGCCGACGGGCGTCCTCCTCTCGCAGGCGACGGGGACCAGCCGGATCGACGAGACGATCTACGAGGACCGCCTCGAATGGCTGTCCGGGCTCGCGAAGATGGGCGCCACCGTGCGCGTCATCGACCACCATCGGGCGGAGATCGACGGGCCCGCGCACCTCGTCGGCCGGGAGATCGAGATCGGCGACCTGAGGGCCGGCGCGTCGATCATCCTTGCCGCGCTCGCCGCCGACGGGACCTCGGTCATCCACGGTGCGCACCACGTCCGCCGGGGGTATGAGAACATCGAGCGCAAGTTCCTCGACCTCGGCGCACGGATCGAGCGCCTCCCGGAGGAGACCGTCACCCCCGCATGAAGATCGGCATCGACCTCGGCACCGCGAACGTCCTCGTCTACGTGAAGGGGAAGGGCGTCGTCATCCAGGAGCCCTCCGTCGTCGCGGTGAGCGAGGACAACCGCATCGTCGCGGTCGGCGAGGAGGCGCGGGAGATGATCGGCCGGACCCCCGGCAGCATCTCCGCGATCCGCCCGATGAAGGACGGCGTCATCGCCGACTACGTCATCACCGAGGCGATGCTCCGCTACTTCATCTCGCGCGCGACCAAGGGCTCGTTCAGCCTGACCAAGCCCGAGGTGATGATCAGCGTCCCCGCCGGCGTGACGAGCGTCGAGAAGCGCGCGGTCCGCGACGCGGCCCTGAAGGCCGGCGCCCGGGAGGCGTACCTGATCGAGGAGCCGCTCGCGGCCGCGATCGGCGCGAACGTCCCGATCAGCAGCCCCTCGGGCAACATGATCATCGACATCGGGGGCGGGACCTCCGAGATCGCGGTGATCAGCCTCGGCGGGATCGTCGTGAGCCAGAGCCTCCGGATCGGCGGGAACCGGTTCGACGAGTCGATCGCGAGCTACATCCGGAAGAAGTACAACCTGATGATCGGCGAGCGGTCGGCGGAGGAGGTCAAGATCCAGATCGGGACCGCCATCCCGCTCGAGCGCGAGCTGCAGATGGACGTCCGGGGCCGCGACCTCATCGCCGGGCTCCCGCGCACGATCCCGATCACGAGCTCCGAGGTGATGGAGGCGATCGAGCTGCCGCTCCAGGCGGTGGTCACCGCCGTCCGCCAGGTCCTCGAGCAGACCCCGCCCGAGCTCTCCAGCGACATCATCGACAAGGGGATGGTGATGTCCGGGGGCGGCTCCCTCCTGCGCAACTTCGACCGCCTGCTCACGCAGGTGACGGGCGTCCCGTGCCACGTCGCGGAGAACCCGCTCAACTGCGTCGCCATGGGGACCGGCCTGGCGCTCGAGCACTTCGACTTCTTCAAGAAGTCCCTCGTCCAGCAGATCTGAGGGCAGGGTGATGGCGGGGGGGAGCCGGGCTTTCGTCGACCTCCACTGCCACACGCGCGCGAGCTTCGACTCGCTCTCCGACCCGGTGGCTGTCGCGAAGACCGCGAAGAAGCGCGGCCTCACGCACCTCGCGATCACGGACCACGACACGATCGACGGCGCGCTCCGCGCCCGCGACGCCGGGATCGACGGGATCACGATCATCGTCGGCGAGGAGGTGAAGACCGCCGCCGGCGACCTCATCTGCCTCTTCCTCGAGGAGGCCGTCCCGCCGGGCCTGCCGATCGCCGAGACGATCGCGGCGGTCCGCGCGCAGGGCGGCCTGGTGGGCATCCCCCACCCCTTCGACGGCTACCGCAACTCGCTCCTGCGGGACGAGGGCCTCGCCTCGCTCGCGGCCCTCGTGGACTGGGTGGAGACGCACAACGCCAGGATCATGCTCGGCGACGGGAACGAGAAGGCGGTCGTCTTCGCGAGGGAGCACGGGCTCCCCGGCGTCTCGGTCTCCGACGCGCACACGCTCATGGAGGTCGCCGTCGCCTCCACGGTGATGGACGGAGACCCGTCCACGCCTGCCGGCCTCCTCGCGGCGCTGCCCGCGGCGCACCTCGAGCTCGGGCGCGCGACGTTCTTCGTGCGCCTCGTGACCCCGGTCGCGAAGGTCGTGCAGCGCGCGCGTGGCGTCCGTCGCGTGCAGCCCGTCGCCCCCGGCGCCGCGGACGACGCAAGGGTCGGCGGACCGGACGCCGACGGCGGCGAGGGCCGGTCGTGACCGGCACGGGCGAGCCGGTCGATCCGGCCGGCGGCAGCGGCAGGGACGTGACGCCGGACGCATCCGGGACGGGCGGCGCCCCGCACGCCCACGCCCCGCTGGAGAGCCCCCTCCACCTCGAGGAGGAGCTGTTCGAGTCCCCCGCCCAGCTCGAGCGGGAGATCACGTCCGACCAGGTCTCGATCACCCGCCGGCTCCGTCAGCCTCGGACGATCATCTCGCTGGTCCTCCCGCCGATCCTCCTCGTCCTCATCTTCAAGGTCGTCCTGTCGGTCGACTTCGCGGAGCTCTTCCAGTCGATCGCGGCGGCGAACAAGGCATACCTCCTCGCCGCGTTCGTCATCTACTACATCGGCTTCCCGCTGCGCGGCTTCCGCTGGGTCCTCCTCCTCCGCGGCGCAGGGACCCGGATCCGGACGGTCGACGGCACGCACATCCTCTTCCTCTCGTGGACCGTCAACTGCCTCGTGCCCGCCAAGCTCGGCGACGTCTACCGCGCATACCTGCTGAAGGAGAACGCGCCGGTCTCGCTCTCGAAGACGTTCGGCACCGTGTTCATCGAGCGGATCCTCGACCTCTTCATCATCGCGATCCTCGGGCTCGCGGCCGGCTTCTGGAGCTTCCGGAACGGCCTGCCCCCCTCGATGCAGTTCGTGGTCGCCCTCGGCGTCGGCGTCGTCATCGTCCTCGCCCTGGGGCTGCTCACGATGCGGAGCTTCGGCCGGCGCATCCTCGTCCGCCTCCCCGTCCCTCACCGAGTCGTCGACCTGTACGACCGCTTCGAGGAGGGCGTCTTCCGGTCGGTCGGGCTGAAGGCGCTCCCGGGCCTCCTCGTGATCACCGTCCTCATCTGGGCGACGGAGGCGCTGCGCCTCTGGTTCGTCGTCCTCGCCCTCGGGTTCCCGGACGTGGAGCTCGGGCTCTCCGGTGCGGCGTTCGTCGCGCTCGTGGGCTCGCTGCTGACGGCCGTCCCGCTCAGCCCGGCGGGGATCGGGATCGTGGAGCTCGGGATCGTGGGCGTGCTGACCGCCGCGTACGGGATCCCGACGCAGGAGGCCACCACCATCGCGCTCGTCGACCGCGCGATCAGCGTCTTCTCGATCATCGCCCTCGGGTCGATCGTCTACCTCATCTCCCCCGTCCGCCGCGGCAAGGGGATCCCCTGCGTGGAGACGTCGCCGAACGTCCCGGTCGGAGCCTCCGTACCGCCCGCCTGAGGCCCCGGCCGCCGACCGTACCGGTCGCCACCCGTACCCACGTCGGGCCGCTCGGCGGTACGAGCGGGCCATTCCGCCGGTGCCATCTGTCATCGCATAGTGATCCTGCCGCCCACAGATGGCGGCGGTTCTCGAAGGGGTCACACACGATGATCGACGGCCAGGGAGGACGACCCTTCAACGAGTGGCTGCGGATCCAGCTGCGCGCCAAGAGGATGTCTCAGCGCCAGCTCGCGCACCGCTCCGGGGTCGATCACTCCACGATCTCGCGCCTCGTCAGGGGGGATCGGACGCCGTCGCTCGAGACGGCCACGAAGCTCGCGCGCGGGCTCCGCGAGCTCCGCGAGGACCAGGAGCCCACGCAATACCTGGGCGCGCTCCAGCCCGGCCCGTCGAACCCCGTCGCCCGCGTGGAGTACTCGCTCCGCGCCGACGAGGTCCTCGACGAGGTCGACGTCCGCGCCATCATGGAGACGTACCTCGCCGCCCGGCTCCGCCGGGTCCGCGGCGCGGTCTCCCGTGTCACCCGGGCCGAGGCGCATCTCCCGACGCGCACCAGCGCGGCGTTCGGGATGCCGACGGCCGCATCGGGGCGGCGCACCGACTGAGCACTCGACTCCGGCGGGCCATCCGCCTGGAGGGCGATCGGGATCGGGGCCCGATCGCCCTCTTCCATGTCCGGGGGCGCGCACGCGGCAGCGGCCCGGCGCTGCACCGGCCGTTCGGCCGATCCGTCAGTCCGGCGCCGTGAGACCGCCCGAGCCGCGCGCCTTCCCGGCCTCCGGCGGCACCGGCTCGATCGGCAGGCCCGCCGCGATCCGCAGCGCGTTGCGCACGTTCATCGCGTCGTAGCCCTCGTCCATCCCGGGCGTCTCCAGGTAGTGCGGGACCCCGGCGAGGAACGGGTGCGTGAGGAAGCGGTGCAGGCCGGCCGTGCCGATCCTCCCGGCGCCCAGGTGCTCGTGACGGTCGTATCGCGAGCCGCGCTCCGCCTTCGAGTCGTTCAGGTGGACCATCACGACGCGGCCGGGCCCGAGCAGGGCCTCCACGCGGGCGAGGAGGTCGTCGACGCCCTCCGGCTCGTCCAGGGCGTAGCCCCAGCCGAAGAGGTGAGCCGTGTCGAGGCAGAACCCCACGCGGTCCGGCCCGATGCCGCGCTGGTCGAGCGCCTCCGCGATCTCCGCGAGGTCCTCCACTGTGGTGCCCACGGCGAACCCGCCCCCTGCCGAGTTCTCGAGCGCCACGATCGGCGTCCCCGGGCCGGCGGGCGCTTCGGCGAGGGCGAGGCGGAGACCGTCGGCGAGGCGCTCGATCCCGACCTCGCGACCGGCGCCGCGGTGCGACCCGATGTGGATGTTCACGAAGCGCGCGTCGAAGCCGGGCGCGACCGCCAGCTCGGAGGCGAGCAGCGCGACCGACCGCGCGTACAGCTCCTCCTCCGGCCCGGCGAGGTTCACGAGGTACGGCGCGTGGATCGCGACCGGCCCGATCGAGCGCTCCGCGAGGCGGGCGCGGAACGCGGCCTGCTCGGCAGGTGGCTCGGCTCGCCGCCGCCACGACGTGGGGTTGTCCGTGAAGACCTGCAGCGAGCCGCCGCCCACGTCGGCGATCCGGTCCACGGCGCGGACCATCCCGTCGGCCATGGGGAGGTGTGCGCCCAGCGTCCGACCGCCGGGCAGCGCGACGGGATGGTCCGGGGCCATCGCGGCCGTGGACGCCGCTGTGGCGTCCTGCGTCGCATCCGGGATCCCGGGGCGCGCGGGATCGGTCATCGCGCCACGCTCCCCGGCCGTGCTACCGTGCGCCGATGTCGACGCGACCCGATCCCCCTCACGACGATCCGGCCGGCGCGCGACCGGCCCATCCGCCGGTCGAGCACGACCCGGGGACGGCGGCGGGCGACCCGGAGGTCGTCGCGCTCGCGGCCGCGCTCGGCGAGGACCCGATGTTCGTCTCCCGGACCCTGCGGTCCTTCGTCCGGGATGGGCGCATCGCGACGATCCCCTCCCGCGAGCGGAAGCGCCGCGTCATCCTCGTGTGGCTCCGCGAGACCGCCTTCGCCGATGCCGGGCCGTGGTCCGAGCCCGAGGTGAACATGCGCCTCGCCCTCGTCCACCGCGACGTCTCTGCGCTCCGGCGCTACCTCGTGGATGCGCGGCTGCTCGCGCGCGAGGGTGGCGTCTACCGGCACGGACCCGCCTGAGCCCGGCCGGCTCGCGCGCGGCGACTCACGCGGACGGGGCCTTGGACTTGGACTTGGCCTTGGGCTTCGACTTCGACCCGGCCGCCTTGGACGTCGTGTACTCGCCGCCCACGACCGGCTCGATGAGGCCGTACGCCCCGTCGTTCCGGCGATAGAGCACGGCGATCCGCTCGTTCTCGGCGTTCACGAACACGTAGAAGTCGTGGCCGAGGTCGTCCATCCGGGCGATCGCGTCCTCTTCGAACATCGGCTCGATCGCGAACCGCTTCGTCTTCACCACGCGGCGTTCCGGGATCTCGTCGGAGGTCCCGTCGGCGATCTTCCGGAGCAGCTCCTTCTCCTCGGGGGGCCGGACGCGGGTGGAGCGCGGCTTCTCCTTGTGGTCCACGGCACGGCGCTCGATCTTGTCGACGACCTCGTCGATGCCGGCCTCGTGCGTGGGGCCCGCCGCCCTGCTCCGGAGCGTCTCGCCGTCGATGTCGAGCGTCACCTCGACGATCCGGGAGTCCGCTGCGCTGCGGTGCTTCTCCACCGAGAGCTCGACGACGGCGTCCGACCGGTCGTCGAGGAACCGTTCGAGGCGCGCCATCTTGCGCTCCGCGTACTTTCGCGTGCGCTCGGGGACGTCGATGTTCTTGCCCTTGACGATCGTCCTCACGGATGACCTCCCATGGACGGAGCGACGCGCGACGCCGGGGTCGATCCGCGAAGCGCGCGCGCCTGCCCGGCCGATGTCACAGTCCGAGTATAGGGTGCCGACCACCCACTTCCGTAAGCGTCCGATGGACGCCTCGCACCCGTACTCAAGTCCCGTTCACGCCTCCCGCGCGAGCGTGAGTGCCGAGACCGCGACCGCTCCCGCCTCCTCGAGCGCGCGCGCCGCGTCGGCGAGCGTGGCGCCGGTCGTCATGACATCGTCGACGAGGACGATCCACCGTCCGGCGACCGCCGCGGCGCGATCACGCTCGACGACGAAGGCCCCGGCGAGGTTGGCGGCGCGCCCCGGCCGGTCGAGCTCGGCCTGTCGCACCGTCCGGCGGACGCGGGCCAGTGCGGGCACCACCGGCAGCCCGGAGGCGACCCCGGCCTCGCGGGCGATCTCGACCGCCTGGTCGAACCCTCGGTCGCGCCGGCGCTCCGGGTGGACCGGGACGGGGACGAGCACGTCCCCGCGCGCCCCCGCGGCGACCCATCGGGCCGCGAGTGCCCGCCCCAGCGGCGCCGCGAGCCGGCGCTGGCCGTCGTACTTGAGCGCGTGGATCACGGCCCTCCCCAGGCCCGCGTACGGGACGCACCACTCGTGGGCGACGAGCGGGAGCGGCAGCCCGGAGGGCATCCCGACCGCGAGGCCGGGTGGGAGCCCGAGCCGCGCGCCGAGCAGCTCCTCGCAGCCGGCGCACAGCACGACGCCCTTCCGTCCCGCAGCCCGGGCATGCCGGGGGCAGCACGAGGTCCATCGCCCGGCCGGCGAGACCGGCGAGATGACGGAGCGGCCCGCCCGCGCGGTCCGCGGGCACGCGCCACGGCGCCTCGGTGACCATGGCGGGATCGTCCACCCGGTCGCTCGATCGGGGATCATCGGCGGATCTCCGGTCGACTCAGCGCGCGAGCGCGACCCTGTCGCCCACCTCCGTGCCGGACGCCTCGATGGCGCCGACCGGCAGCTCGATGACGCCCTGGCCCCCGCGCACCCACCAGACGACGCCCGTCCAGGGCGACAGCGACCGACGGAGCCCCACCACCGGTCGCGCGCCGTCCGGCTCCTCGCGCCCCAGGAAGACGCAGTCGATGGGGAAGCGCATGAACAGCATGTGGATGCTCGGCGAGCCCGGGAGCCAGAGTCCGGCGCCCGGCGCGAGTGACGCCCTGCCCATGAGCCCACGGAAGCGCGCCCAGAAGCTCGTGCCGAGCTCCAGGTCGGCCGCGAGCGTCGTCGCCCGCGTGATGTTGTCTGCGGCGGGCATGGCCGGAGCGCCCGGCCCTACTGCCCCATGCCCGACATGCCGCGGATGATCATGATGAACGCCGGGCCGAGGATCACGAGGAAGAGCGTCGGGAAGATGCACCCGACCAGCGGGAACAGCATCTTGATCGGTGCCTTCTGGGCCATCTCCTCGGCCCGCTGGCGCCGCTCGATCCGCATCTGCTCGGACTGGACCTGGAGGACCTTCGAGATCGAGACGCCGAGCGACTCCGCCTGGATGACGGCCGAGATGAAGTTCGTGAGGGCCGGGACGTCCGTGCGGGGGATGATGTCGCGCAAGGCGTCGCGGCGCGACTTCCCCATCCGGACCTCCGCGAGCGCTCGGCGATACTCGTCGGGGAGCGGCCCCTTCATCTTCTCGACGACCTTCCCCAGCGCCGCATCGAACCCGAGGCCGGCGCGGACCGAGATCGTCAGGAGATCGAGCACGTCGGGGAGCTGCAGGATGATCATCTTCTGGCGCGACTTGACCCGACCGCCGAGCCACCACTCGGGAGCCATGTAGCCGATCGCCAGCCCGATCCCGCCGAGGAGGATCGCGGGAAGCACGCCGAGCCGCAGGGCGAGCCACGCGACGAGGAAGAAGGCGATCGCGCCGACGATCGCGCCGATCACCTTGATGCCGAGCCACTCCTGGACCCTCAGGTCGCCGGGGCTGCCGGCCTGGGCGAGACGCTTCTCCGTCGAGTCGGCGAAGCTCGCCGACGTGAAGCGCCGCGAGACGCCCGAGAGCCGCAGTGCGAGCGGCCGCAGGGTCCGCTCCGTGAACGGCTGCTGGAGCTCGAGCTCCTCGAGCGACTTCGCCTGCATCGTGCCGAGCTGCGAGAGGCGAGCCTGCACGGGGTCCGAGGACCGGCCGCTCGCGATGGCGAACGCGATGAGCAGGACCGCGCCGGAGGCGGCGGCAGCGATGATGATCGGAAGAAGGGTATCCATCGTCACACCCGGATATCCACGATCCGCCGGATGAGCAGGAAGCCGACGGTCATCATGAAGGCGCCGAGCCCGAGGATGATGATCCCGGCGGGAAGGCCCAGGACCTCCGGCGGCTTCGTGAACATCGGCTCCAGGAACTTCGGCGAAACGATGAAGAGGATCCCCGCGATGCCGATCGGGAGGCCGGCGACGACGTAGCCGGAGATCCGCTGCTGGGCGGTGAGGACCCGGATCTCACCCTGGATCCGGATGCGCTCTCGGATCGTGAACGAGATCGAATTCGAGGATCTCGGCAAGGTTGCCGCCCACCTGGTGCTGGATCGTGATCGCCGTGACCATCAGCTCCAGATCCTCCGACAGCACGCGCCGGACCATGTTCTCCATCGCGTCGTCGAACGGCAGGCCCAGGTTGACCTCCCGGATGACGCGGGTGAACTCCGTGGAGATCGGCGGGCGCGACTCGCGGGTGACGAGCTCGATCGCCTGGAGGAACGACGACCCGGCGCGCAGCGCGTTCGCGATCAGCGTGATCGTGTCCGGGAGCTGCTTGTTGAACGCGTTCACCCGGCCCTTCTTCCGCCTCGACACGTAGAGCCGCGGCAGCATGAACCCGACGATCGCGCCGATGATCAGGAAGAGCGGGTTCCCCAGGGTCGGCAGGAAGACCGAGGCGAGGATGAGCACCACCGGGATCCCGATCGTGCAGGCGGCGATGATCGCGAGGTACTCGCTGACGCGCAGGTGGAGGTCGGCGCGGGCGAGGTCGCGCGACATGTTCGCCCCGAACGTCCGCTGCTCCACCGCCTTGTTGATCTGGGAGAGGGCCTCGCTCTGCTGGAGGAGGTCGGAGATCGACGGCGCGGCCTCTGGCTTCGCCTGATCCTTCTGGCGACGACCCGGGGCGGCGTAGCGCTCGATCCGCGCGGTGACGCCGCCGCCGCCGCTGCCGGCGAGCGCGACGAAGATGAGGATGATCGCGAGCGCGAGGATGGCGGCGACGACGAGCGCGATGGGGGACATGGCGGGGCCGTCAGAACGTGAACCCGAAGAGGCCAGGCGGCAGCTGGATGCCCATGACCTCGAACTTCTCCACGAACCGCGGCCGGATCCCGGTCGGCTTCAGCCGGCCCTGGATGCGGCCCTCCACGACGCCCGTCTGCTCGAAGATGAAGACGTCCTGCATGACGATCACGTCACCCTCCATCCCCTGGACCTCGGTGATGTTCGTGATCTTGCGGGTGCCGTCCTTCAGGCGCGACTGCTGGACGATGAGGTCCACCGCCGAGGCGATCTGCTCGCGGATCGCCCGGAGCGGGAGGTCGACGCCGGCCATGAGGACCATCGTCTCGAGGCGGGAGAGCATGTCCCGCGGGCTGTTCGCGTGGCCGGTGGACATGGAGCCGTCGTGGCCCGTGTTCATCGCCTGGAGCATGTCCAGCGCCTCGCCCGACCGGACCTCGCCGACGATGATCCGGTCGGGGCGCATCCGGAGGGAGTTGCGGACGAGCTCGCGGATCGGGATCGCGCCGCGGCCCTCGATGTTGGGCGGGCGGCTCTCGAGGGTCACCACGTGCTCCTGGCGGAGCTGGAGCTCGGCCGCGTCCTCGATCGTCACGATGCGCTCGTCGTTCGGGATGAACGACGAGAGGACGTTGAGCGTGGTCGTCTTGCCGGAGCCGGTGCCGCCGGAGACGAAGATGTTCAGGCGGGCCTCCACGCAGGCGCGGAGGAAGTCGAACATCTCCGGGGTCGCCGTGCCGAACCGGACGAGGTCGTCCACGGTGAACGGGCTGGCGGCGAACTTCCGGATCGTCAGGACGGGCCCCACGAGGGAGAGCGGCGGGATGATCGCGTTCACGCGCGAGCCGTCCGTCAGCCGGGCGTCCACCATCGGGCTCGACTCGTCCACGCGGCGGCCGATCGGCGCGATGATCCGGTCGATGATCCGCATGACGTGGTCGTCGTTCTGGAAGACGACGTTGGTCAGCTCCAGCTTGCCGCTCCGCTCCACGTACACCTGGCGCGGGCCGTTGACCATGATCTCGGTGATGCTCTCGTCCCGTAGCAGCGGCTCGAGCGGCCCCAGGCCGATGATCTCGTCCGTGATCTGCTCGAGCATGCGCACGCGCTCGGCGCGCGTGAGTGCGAGGCCCTCCTCGTCGACGACGCGGCTGAAGATGTCCTCGATCTGCCGGCGGACCTCGACCTGGTTGGACAGGTCGAGGCGCGGGTCGAGCTCCTGGATGACCCGCGTCTGGACGCGGAACTTGACGTCGCGGAAGGACTCCCGGACGGGTGCCGTGGCGAGCAGGCGTGCGGCCGCAGCCGGCGGGCCGGGCGGCATCCCACCCGGCGACGGCGCGACGCCGCCCGGTGTGGGCTCCGGCCCGGACCCGGCCCCCCCGGGTCGCGCGCTCTCGATGCGCTTCAGCAGAGACATCGATCCAGCCTCTCGTTGTGTGGGACGCTAGAGCCGCCTCCCCCCACCAGCCCGCCGCTAGCGGAGAGAGAAGATCCCTCTCTTCTTCTCGACCTTGGCCTGCTGGGTCGGGCTGCCGCCCGAGCCCCCCATGAGCGACCGCGCGATCTTCAGGATGTCCTGCGACACCTGCATCTCGCGGTTGCTCGTCACGAACGGTACTCCGCGGTTCAAGGCGTAGACCACGGTCCGACCGTCGCTGATGATCTGGTAGTCGATCTTCCGCCCGATCGACTGCTCCACGTCCGAGACCCGGATCCCAAGGGCCGAGTCCGCGCGATTGAGCGCGAGGACGATGCGATCGGGCGGGTAGCCGAGCTGCTCCGCCACCTCGAGGAAGAGGCGGATGCTCTTGATGCTCGTGATCTCGAGCGTGAGCACGGCGAGGATGACGTCCGCGGTGTCGAGGATCGCGAGCGTCGTGTCGCTGAACCACGCCGGGCAGTCGATGACGACGAGGTCCGCCGTCTGCCGGAACATCTCCACCACGCGCTTCGCCGCCGCCGGCGTGATGAGGTCCGCGGTCTCGGGGGACGGCGGGGCGAGCAGGACCCGCAGCCCCGACGAGTGCGAGACGGTGAAGGTGTCCAGCGACTCGACCTCGCCGGCCTGGATCTCCGGGATGAGGTCCGCGATCGACTTGGACCGCGGGTTGAGGTTCAGGAGGATCGCGACGTCGCCGAACTGGAACGCCGCATCCATGAGCACCACGTCGCCCAGCCGCTCGGCGGCGGCCGCGACGGCCACGTTCACCGAGACCGTCGTGCGCCCCACGCCGCCCTTCGGGCTGAACACGGCCACCACGCGCCCGGGTTCGCGATCCTGCCGCGAGGAGGCCGCCTGCGCCTCGTGGCGCGGCGCGGCGGGCATCCGGCCCATCTTCTCGCGCTCGCGCTCGTAGACCTGGCGGATGGACGCCGTCAGCTCGTCGCTGCTGAAGGGCTTCACCAGGAACTCGCGTGCTCCGGCGAGCATCGAGCGGCGGAGATAGTCCGCCTCGCCCTGGACCGACATCATGACGATGGCGGCGGTCGGGACGATCGATGCGAGCCGCTCCGTCGCCGTGATGCCGTCCATCTCGGGCATGTTGATGTCCATGAGGACGACGTCCGGCAGCAGCTTCTGCGCCATCTCGATCGCCTCGGGTCCCGAGGCGGCCGCGCCGACCACGGCGAGATCCCGCTCGAAGCTGAGCAGCTTCGTCAGGTGATCACGTGTCTCCGCGATGTCGTCGACGATGAGGACGCGGATCTGCTGGTCCATGCCTGCATTCGCCTCCACCGACAGCGTCGGAGCGCCGGTGCCCGTGGGCCCGGCGCCCGGCCGCTACTTCGGCGGGAAGCTCGCCTCCAGGAAGTACGGAGGAAGAACCCCGTAGTCCTTGATCAGGTTCTCGAGGACGATGCCGGTCGTCTTGGCGTCCGGCGCATCCCGGTCCTTCGGCGACCTCAGGATCAGGGTGATGTTGTTGGAAGGGAGCGCCGTCCCGGCTGTCAGGGCCGCCTGCTGGACGTACTGGATCACCTCGGCCTGCTGCGGCGTCACCCCGAGGATGACGATCTGCTGCGTGGACAGCGGGTCCGCGCCGCCCGTCGTGCCGGTCGACGCCACGGCCGACGGAGGCGCCGATCACGGACCGGACCTCGACGTTCTGCAGGATCAGCTTGGACGAGTCCTGCTTGAAGCCGGGATCGTCCCTCAGCTCGGGGTAGAGGTCCGGCGTCGTGCGGGAGCCGTTGACGCCCGTCTCCTGGATGGAGACGGTCATCGCGAGGTCGACCCGGTCGCCGGGGAGGATGAGCGTCCCCACGCCCGACACCGCGTCCACGCGCACCGCCACGGCGCGCATGCCGGCGGGCAGGTCCTTGGACAGGCTCGCCTGACCGGCGCCGGAGAACATCCCCACGGTCAGGTACGCGCCCTTGGCGATGTCCGTCCGGGCGACCTGGCCGATCACGTCCCCCGTCTGGGCGACGTACTCGGGCTTCTTGTCCGACAGCGGGATCTGCTTCTGCTCGACCTGGTTCTCCTGGATCGCCTCGCCGAGCTTGATGTCGCGGGTGGCGACGACCACGTTGGCCTGGGCGATCGCCTGCTGGCCCGGGTTGCCCTTCTGGTTCAGCAGGAAGAAGACGCCCACGAAGGCGACCACAGCCAGAAGGATCCCCACGACGAGGATCAGCCGGTTCGTGCGCTTCACGCTACGGACTCCCCCACCTGATTGGAACCCAACTCTAGCACCGCGACACAGGGCCGGGACTATACCAAAGGGCTAGGACGGTGGCGCGGTCGGATCCCGGCACCGTCGGACCTGTTCGCGTGGTGGACACGATGCGAGCCGGCCCACCGAACGGGCCGGCTCGCATCGTGTCCACTCGCTAGCGAGCAGGCTGGTGCCTGGCTTGCGGCGATGGGCTACAAGGCGTCCACGATCTGCTGGAGGACATCTCCGATGGCGCTCCCGAGGAGGCCCATGACGACGATTGCGGCGACTGCGATAAGCGCAAGGATGAGTGCGTACTCTGCGAGGCCCTGTCCGTCCTCGCGACGATCCGTCGAGTCGAGAAGTGCTGCGACATGAAGGAGCACCTGGTCTTCACCTCCTTTCCTCCGGGCTCGCGTGGCCGACCGTCGGTGCGATCGGGTGAGCCGATACCGGCTCCGATCGACCGCGCCACGGCCATCGCGGCAGCCGTCTGCCCCGGACTCCCGGGCCTCGCGGCCTCCGTTCCGTCCACGACGACCTCTTCGAGCGACGAGGGCCGGCCTCTGGGAGGCCGGCCCTCGTCTTCAACGATCGACAGGACGACGTCCTGGACGGGTGCCTAGAGCGCGTCGATGACGCTCTGGAAGATGTCGCCGATGGCGCCCCCGAGGAGGCCCATGACGACGATCGCGGCGATGGAGATGAGGGCGAGGATGAGGGCGTACTCAGCGAGGCCCTGGCCTTCCTCGTCACGGCGGATAGAAGCGATGAGTGCTGCGACGTACTGAAGCATTTCGGTCGATACCTCCTTTCCTCGAAGATCCGCGGACCCTGGTCCGCGGTCGCTGTCACTGTCGGACGGCCGACGATCTTCGGCCCCCGACCGCCGGCAGAGAATGCCATCGGTCGTGGTGCGGCGCAAGGTCCGGTCGTCGTTCTGGATGGTCCGGGATGAGCCCCGGTCCTGAGGCCGGATCGCGCCGCCTGCCTGACGGGTCTTCGACTGTCGGTCCTTCCGACTACGTATGGCTCGCTACCGAGCACGACGTAGACTACCGCCGCGTGGGACGTTTCCGACATGACCCTTTCGTTACCGTCGCATATGACGCTTCGGTCATGTTGCGCTGCCGCACCGGGGGTCTCTAGGCGGGCTGCTGCACCTGCGCGCCGATGAGGTCGAGGATCGCGGCGAGCTGAGGTCCGAAGAGGACGAGGGCCACGACCGCGACGACCGCGGCGATCGCGAGCACCAGCCCGAGCTCCACGATCCCCTGCCCGAGGGCCCCGGCCGCTGCGCGACCGCCGCCACGCCGGCCCCGGCCCGTCCTGATCACGCCGGGAGGTCGATCGCGATCCGGACCCTGTGGCCCGCCTCGTCGAGGGAGGCGTCGGCGCCGATCGTCGCGGCACGCTGGTCCACCTCGCGCCACCGGTCCTCCGCCAGCGCCGTCTCCGCGACATCGCGAACGCGCGGTGCAGCATCCACCACCCTCTGGCGCATCATCGCCGCCAGCGCCGGCGGGATGCCTTCGGTCCCTGCCGCGGCCTCACCCTCCGACACCGCCTCGCCGGCCGGGAGCGTGGCGGCCGGCGGCGTGTACGGCGTCGAGATGACGGCGACGAGCCGGAACCCCCAGTCGAGGCGCATCGAGATGCGATCGGGCCGGGTGGCGACGAACCCGGCGAGGGTCTCGTCGATCATCCGGAAGAGCGTGCTCTCGACCTCGATCGGCAGGCGCCGGTCCGCGCCGATGGAGTCGAAGTCGATGGGGACCTGGGAGCGACGGCTCCGCTCACGCGCGGCGCGGCGCAGCGTGGGCATCAGGCCCAGGTCGTCGAGGACCATCGGGCGGACGTCGAAGATGAACGTCTTCGTGGCCTCGAGGGTCCGCGACACCATCCGGACCAGCTCGTCGATCTCGCGTGCGGTGGCCTCCTGGTCCCGGCCGTGCAGCCGCTGGACGATCTGTGCCTGCAGGACGATGTTCGTGAGGCTCTGGGCGGGGCCGTCGTGCATCGCGCGCGCGATCTCGCGCCGCATGTCCTCCTGGGCCGTGAGGACGATACGGGAGACGCCGGCGGTCGCCGCGCCACCCCCCACCGCGGGCAGGTCCACGCCCTCGAGCGTCGCGCGCAGCTCCAGCATGCGGTCGCGGAACCGCACGAGCGTCCGGCGCTTGCCCTCGAGGACGTCGATGGAGGACTGCATGACGCCGGCCTTCCGGGTCACCGTCACGAGGGCCTGGTATGCCTCGGCCACCTCACCGATGGCGACGGCGCGTCCGCTCGTCACCTGCGCGATCCGCTCGCCGGCCTGCTCGAGGCGCTGCTCGTGGCGCCCGGCCTCGTTCCGCGCCTGCTGGAGGAGCAGGTCGATCTCCGCGATCTCGGCGTCGAGGCTCGCGAGGTCCGCGTCGATCCGCGTGATGAGGCTGGGGACGGGGGCCTCGGGCTCGCCGCCGCCCCGGTCGGCCACCTCCAGCTCAGTCATCGGGCATCTTGATCCAGCCCTGTCGCATCGCGTAGACGACCGCCTGCGTCCGGTCGTTGACGGAGAGCTTGCGCAGGATGCTCGACATGTGGTTCTTCACGGTCTGCTCGCTGATGGAGAGCGTGAAGGCCACCTGCTTGTTCGTCATCCCCTGGGCGATGTTGTCGAGGATCTCGACCTCGCGCGGGGAGAGCGGCGCGAAGATCGGCTGGGCCTCCTGGCCGTAGACCGCCAGCTCGCGGAACTCCTTGAGGACGCGGCCGGCGACGGTCGGCTTGGCGAAGACCTTGTCGTTGATGAGGTACTCGCCGTTCATCACGCGCCGGACGATCGTCACGAGGTCCTCGGGGCCCACGTCCTTCAGGACGAACGCCGCCGCCCCGGCCTTGATCGCTTCGAAGAGGGCGTCCTCGTCCTCCTCGTCCGCGAGGATGATGATCCCGGCCGCGGCGAGCTCGCGCTTGAGGCGCTGCGTGGTCTCGATCCCGCTGGAGATCGGCAGCGACGCATCCATGAGGACGATGTCCGGCGTCAGCTCGATCGCGAAGTCGAAGGCGTCCCGCGAGTTGTCGGCCTCGCCGACGCACGATGAAGTCGGCCTCCCGCGACAGGATGTCGCGGATCCCCAGGCGGAACAGCGCGTGGTCGTCGACGATGAGGATCTTGGTGGGCTCGCCCGTCCCGCGCCGGTCCGGTCCGCCGCGCCGCCGATCGGGCCCGCTGTAGTCGGTCATGCCGGCTGCCCCTCTCCTTCGATGCTGAGCCGGACCACGGTCCCCGCGCCCGGACTTGATCGCACGACGATGCCCCCGCCGACGAGCTCGGCTCGCTCCCGCATGAACTGGAGCCCGAAGTTGTGGCGCCCGCGCGCGCCGATCGCATCCACGTCGAATCCCGCGTCCGTCGTCCCGGACCTCGAGCGTCCACCCGGCGTCCGTCACCGACGTCGAGATCGAGACGACGTGGGCATCCGCGTGCTTGCGGATATTCTGCAACGCCTCCTGCAGCACGCGAAGCACGACGACCTGCTGCATCTCGGACAGGGCGTCCTCGGGGGCGTCGAGATGCGTCTCGGTGCGCACCTCGACGCTCGCCGCGAAGGTCGAGACGGCCTCGCGGATCGCGCCGTCGAGCCCGATCTCCTCGAGCGCGGGCGGCCGGAGCTGGCCGATGAAGCTGCGGATGTCCGCGAGCTCCCGGCGCATGACCTCGCGCAGGAACCGGAGCTCCGTGCCGGCGAGGCGCGGGTCGCGCTCCATGAGCCGCTGGACGTAGTCGACCTGGAAGAACGCGTTCGCGATCATCTGCGCCGGTCCGTCGTGGATCTCCTGGGCGAGTCGGACGCGCTCCTGCTCCTGCGCCTCCACGACGCGCATCCGGAGGTCGGCCGTGCTCAGCGGGACACCGTCCTCGAGCGTGAGCGAGGCGTCGTCACGTTCCAGGAAGAGCCACGCGTTCTCGAGGCTGCGCGATCACGAGCTCCAGCCGGGAGAGGTCCCGCTGCTGGTCGCCCAGGTCCGATCCGGCGAGGTCCACCGACCGGCGGAGCTCCTGGCGGACGGATCCGGCGGCGGCAGCCTCCGCGGCCGCGGCCGGCGCAGCGGAGGGGTCCGCGTCCGCCGCGGCCTGCGCGGGCGTCGCCTCGTCCTCCGGGCGCGCCGCGCTCCGGTCCATCCGTGCGAGCTCGTCGCGGTCCCGGTGCCACGCGCGGAGCTCGATCCGGTGGGTCTCGCGGTAGAGCTCGGTGATGGCGCGCAGCTGGTTCGAGGCATAGCCGATCGCGCTCTTCGCCTCGGCGTAGAGCGCGTTGAGCCGGTCGCCGTCCTCGGATGATCGTGCGACGGGCGTGTCGGAGCCGACGGGGCTCTCCATCGCGACGAGTATACGGGCGCGCACGGCGGCGGCCGGGCTGATGGGACCCACGCCGTGTCGAAGGCGGCGCTGCGTCGCCAAGGGGCGCGGGCCCAGGGCGGTCCAGGGTCACCGGCACCGTGCGGCGATGTCGTACACCCGCAGTCGTTCGGATCCGTCCGCCCCGTGCACGGTGGCCGCCGGGACGGGGACGAAGCACTCCGCGTCGGGTCCTCCCTCGGCGAGGATCCCCGGCCACCGCGCTGCCGGGTCGTCGACGGAGACCACGAGGACCCTTGCCCCGAACGTGCGGGCCAGGTCGAGGACCGAGCGAGGCGACTCCTGTGGCAACGCGAGCGTCGGGTTCCGGAGGCTCTCGGCGAGCCAGATGGGTGAATCCGAGATCACCGGATCGCCCGTCGTGAGCGGGACACCCGCCGCCTCGCTGGAGCGGGACAGCGTCGCGTACGCCTGCTCGATCTCCCCTGACGCCGACGCCACCGTCGCGAGCGTCAGTCCCAGCACCGGTACCGCGAGCGCCGTCAGGGCGACCGGCCCCAGCCAGGCGCTGCTCGGTCGCCACGCACGTCTCGCGGCGACCGCGGCGATCGCCTGGTCGAGCGCGGCGACGGCGGAGACAGCGAGCAGCACGTGGACCGGGCCGGCGGCATGCAGGAACGTGCCCCACAGCGTCGATACCGGGAAGACCATCGTGGACGCGACGAACGTGAGCGCCGCGCCGATCAGGAGCGGTCGCATCGTCTGCGACCGGATCAGCCAGGGCAGGCCGGCGATCCCCACGATCGCTGACGGGGAAGCCCGGGACCGCGAGCACGGAGACGATCGCGTGCCGGATCGCTGCCACGCGATCGGCGGCGAGCTTCACCGGACCCTGGGCGAGCCATGCCGACAGGGATGGGCGGTCGCTCCACGCGAAGATGTCCGACCCGGTGCGGGAGAGGGCGTTCGACAGCGCCTGGCCGGGGAGCGGAGTGCCGAAGGTCATCGCCTGCCGGATCGCCCACGGGGCGTAGAGCAGGACGACCACCGACATGGGCGTCACCAGGAGGCGCGCCACCGTTCCGCGTCGCGTCCCGCGGTCCTGCCGTCGCGCCACGCTCGCCGCGATGGCGACCCAGGCGACCAGGTACCAGATGACCTCGTTCCGGGTCAATGCCGCCAGCCCGAGCGCGAGGCCGAGCAGGAGCAGGCGCCGGTCGACCCGGCGATCGCCGCCGGCTCGCGGGCGACCCGCTCCATGAGGATGCACGCCGCCAGCGTGAGCACGGTGAACAGGGCCGTCGAGTCCGGCAGGGCGCCGAAGAGGACGAGCGGACCCTCGACCGCGGTCACGATCCCCGCGCCGACCGCGACCGCGCGCGCCCGCATCCGCGGCAGCCCGCGCTCGACGGCGAGGTCGCCCGCCAGGCGCCACGCCAGCACGGGCACGACCGATGAGATGAGCACCGACGTGACCTGGGCGGCGCGGAAGCCGGTCCCGAGGAGCGCCATCAACGGGACGAGGACCACGGACGGCAGCGGCAGCCAGATGTCGAAGGCCGGGCGAGGTGCCGTCAGCGGTGGGAGCTGGTACGACCAGAGTGCGTACGTCACCAGGCCGTGGCCGTCGACGGCGTTCCGCGCCACGCCCCAGTAGTAGGCGGTGTCCTCCGGTACCGGGAACGCGATGACGGCGGCCGCCGCGGCCCGGAGCGCGACGGCGAGGCAGAAGATGACGGTGACGGTCACCACCGCCTCCCGCGAGGCGGCACGGCGCGATTCGGCCTCAGCGCGTGCCACGGGTCGCCCTCATGCGCGTGTCACGTGTCGCGCGGTGAGGGACGCGGGGACGGCCCCCGACGCTGCGGCACGAGTGGATCGCCACGGCGCGACTCTATCATCGGCCCTCGCGAGACCGGCCCCCGCGAGACCGGGCCCCGCGGGGTCCGGACCGGCCG
>CAWJQZ010000040.1:0-121757 GCA_963844945.1 uncultured Chloroflexia bacterium | reverse complement strand
GCGCCTCGGACCGCTCGACGAGGGCTTCGTCGCACCGGAGCGGCTCGACGCGTGGTGGAGCCTCGCACTGCGCGCCGGCACGGACACGGCGGCGGGGGCGGACGGGGGCGTCGCCGGATCAGCCCCCCGGCGCGCCGCTCGCCTCGACCTCCCGCTCGTGCCGGCGGTACCGGAGACGCTCGTCGGCCGGGGCGCGGAGCAGCGGGCCCGCCTGGCGCGCCGGAACGTCTACCGCCTGCTCGACGCGTTCCGCGATCGACCGGACCTCCTCGCGGCGGATGGCCCGTCGATGGCCGGGCGGCCGGCGCGATGACCGGGATCCGCCCGACCGAGGCGGACGACGCGGCCGCCGTCCGCAAGGCGGAGGACGTCGCGCTCCTCGCGCGGATCCGCGACGGCGACGAGGCCGCGATCGAGGCGCTGCACGCGCGATACGCGACAGCCCTCTACTCGCTCGCGCGGCAGGTCACCCGCAGCGAGCGGACCGCACAGGACGTCGTGCAGGAGGTCTTCATCGCGGTCTGGCGGAGCGCGGACCGGTTCGACCCCGCCAAGGGATCCGTCTCCGCCTGGCTCTTCGCCCTCGCCCGCCACAAGGCCATCGACGCCGTCCGGCGCGAGATCACGGTGCAGAAGCGGACCGTCGAGGCGGACCTCACGCTGGAGGAGGCGCCGGACGACGTCGACGCCGAGGCGTGGCGGCGGATCCAGGGCGAGCGCGTCCGCGACGCGATCGGCCGGCTCCCGCCGAGCCAGAAGCGAGGCGCGTGGAGCTCGCGTTCTTCGCGGGCCTCACGCACGTCGAGGTCGCGGAGCGCCTGCAGATCCCGCTCGGGACCGCCAAGACCCGGATCCGGACCGCGCTCCTGCGCCTGCGGGACATCCTCGGCCCGTCGCTCTCCGACGGCGACGACCCGCGGTGGACGGGGCGCGCGCGGGCAGCATCGCCCGCCTGAAGCCGCGGACGCGGCGGGCGGACCCGCGCGAGCGTCCTGCGCGAGAAAGGCCGAGGCCCCGGCGGTCACCGCCGGGGCCTCGGGCGTGCGTGGGGGGTCGGCTACTTCTCTCGTCGTCTCCGAGAAGCGGCGGCGGAGCGGGACGAGCACGCCGATCGCCGCGACGAGAGCCAGGGCGAGGAGCGCGAGCGGCACGGTCGAGCCGTTCGAGCTCGACTCGCCGAGGGTGCTGGTCTGCGGCGGCGTCTCGGTGCTGCCGGTGCCGCCGGACGTGCCCGAGGCATCGACGCCGACGACGACCCCGAGGGCCTGCTCGGCCGGCGTGCCGGCCGCGGAGAGCCCGACGGCGAAGACCGTGTAGTTCGTGTCCGCGGCGAGCGCGGTGCCGGGGAGGTTGAGCGCGACCGTCGTCGTGCCCGTCGGGCGCACCTCGAAGTCGTAGGTGCCGGCCGGGAGCGCGAGGTAGTCGGTGGCGTTCGGGTAGGTGAGGTCCTTGACCGGGGCGTCGGCCGCGCGACTGGCCCGCGAGGGCGACGTCCACGCCGCCGGTGTCGGGCGACAGGTGCACGACGCGGAGCTTCGCCTCGGTCGGCGGACGTCGTGCCGTCGTCCACGAACGGCGGTGAGCTTGATGTCCTTGAGCATGCCGATCGCGGCGATCGTGTACTTCGTGCCGGCGTCGACGGTGGCGTCGATGCTCGTGACCACCGTGTCGGTGCCGGCGGCCTTGATCGCGACCGTGTAGGAGCCCGCGTCGAGCTCGAGGTAGTCGCTCAGGGTCTTGAAGGTGACGTCGGAGAGCACCTTCGCGTCGTTGACGTAGACGTCCACCGCCGGGGCGTCGGGCGACGCGTGAAGCGCGCGGACCATGGCCTTGTCCGCGGCGAAGGTCGGGGCGGCCACCGCGGTCGCCAGGATGCCGGCGAAGGCGAGGGACGTGAGGGCCTTGAGCCGTCGGTTCATCGGATCGGGTCTCCCTGTGTTCGGGCCCGGGTCTGGAAGTGACCCCGGCACACGTCCTATCGCGGCAGGACCGCGGACGGATTGGACGGAACTTCAGGGAGGGTTCAGCCGAGGGCGGCGATCGGCCCGATCAGGACCAGCGCCACGATGACGACGACGAGGCCCGCGACCCCGGCCGCACGCGAACAGCATGAGCCGTCGCCTGCCTGCCCGGTCCTCGCTCCCCTCGGGCCGCTCCCACATCGAGCCGATCGTCGCGACGCGGCGTGGGCACCAGCAGGTAGCCGAGCCAGAGGCCGGCCACGCAGGCCGCCGACGTGCGCGGCGATGTCGATCCCCGGCCCGCCGCCGGCGACCGCCGCCCCGCCGTTGATCATCACGTTGAGGACGAGGTTCGCGACGATCAGCCCGCCTATCTGCGCCATCGCGCCCCGCGCCTGCCGATCGAGGACCGGGTCGTGGACCCGCTGGACCGCGAACAGGATCCCGAAGAACCCGAAGACCGCGCCCGACGCGCCCACCGACGGGTACGGCCCGCCGAACGCCAGGCTCGCCGCGGAGCCGGCCGCCGCGCAGAGGACGTAGAGGCCGAGCATCATCGCCGGCCCGTACAGGCGCTCGACGAGCGACCCCGCGATCCAGAGCGCGAACATGTTGAACGCGAGATGCATGACGCCGCCGTGGACGAGCGCCGGCGACAGGAGCCGGTACCACTCGCCCGCCGCGAGCGCCGGCTTGTCGAGCTGGAGGAGCGGTGAACATCGCCCCCGACCCGTCCTGCAGGGCCGCGAGCGAGATGACCGACGTGACGACGATGATCCCGATGGTCGCGATCGGCAGCGACTGACCGCCCCGGCTGCGAGCGAACGCCCGCTTCGCGCCCCGCTCGTCGCCGAGCTCCTTCGAGAGCCAGCCGATCCGCGACGCGATCTCCGCCCGGTCCTCCGGGGGCGCCAGCTGGTCGGCCCGCCGGTACGCGTCGAGCGCGCCGCGCGTTGTCGCCACGCTTCACCAGGACGGTCGCCACGCGACGCCAGGCCCCGTACGTGGCGGGCGACGGCGGCATGCGCGCGGCCTGTCGCCAGTTCGCCAGCGCCTCGTCCTCGTACCCGAGCCGGTCGACGGCATCGCCGTAGACCACCATCGCGCGTGCCGCGATCGGCAGGGTCCCGACTGCCCCTGGACGCGCTGCGCGAGCGCGGCGGCGGTCTGGGGCTCGTTGTCGAAGAGGGACCTCTCCGCCTGGTCGAGGAGGGCGCTCGCCGTCCCGGCGTCGAGCGGGCCCGGACGTCGCGGGTCGGTGGGGAACGAGACGCTCACGCGGCGACTCTATCCGAGAGGAGCGGGAACGCCGCGGACGGCCCGGCCGACCCCACTTGCCGGTCGGTGCGACCATGCCTGCATGTGCGGTCGATTCACCCAGCAGCTCTCGACGTCCGAGTTCGCGAAGATCTTCGGTGCGGAGAACCTCGCGGACGACCCGGGCGGCCACTACAACCTCGCGCCCATGCGGAAGGCATCGGTCGTCGTGGAGCGCGGCGAGCGGCGCGCGATCGTCCCGTACAAGTGGGGCTTCGTCCCGCCGTGGGCGAAGGACCCGCGGATCGGTTCGCGGATGATCAACGCGCGCGCGGAGACGATCGCGACGAGCCCGGCCTTCCGGAGCGCCTTCGCGAAGCGCCGGTGCATCATCCCGGCCGACGCCTTCTACGAGTGGCACCGCGTGGGCAAGGGCCCCAGCCAGCCGTACGTCATCCGGCACGAGGACGGGAGCACGCTGGCGCTCGCGGGGATCTGGTCGGCCTGGCGCGAGCCCGACGCGCCCGAGGGCGCCGAGCCGCTCCGGACGTTCTCGATCGTCACGACCGCCGCGAACGAGACGCTCGCGCCCATCCACGATCGGATGCCCGTCATCCTCCCCGCGGACGCGTGGGAGCTCTGGCTGGGCGCCGAGGAGGCCGACCCGAGCGAGCTCCAGGGCCTGCTCGTCCCGGCGCCGGCCGCCGGGCTCATCCGCTTCCCCGTCGCCCGCTACGTGAGCGACGTCCGCAACGACGGGCCGATCCTCGTCGAGCGGGTCGAGCTCCCGGCGGACGAGGCGGCGCCTCCGGCCTGACGCTGCCACACAGGGCGGCCGGCCCGGTCGCCCCCGCGCGGACGCGCGACGCGCTCAGTCCTCGGCGGGTCCCCAGGCGGCGGCGTCGCGCGCGCCGACGAACGCGGCAGCCGGCTCGGTGCCGGCGTCGAGGGAGGCGGCGAACCGCCCCACGAGCTCGGCGAACTCGTCCGACCCGTCCGAGTCGAGCTCGAACACGATCGCCCGGTCCAGGCCCGCCGGCACCGGGTCCCCGGCGGGGACGACGGCGACCAGGGTCGCGTCGGTGAATGCGGCGGACGACGCGACGGCCCGGGCGGCGGCATCGGTGAGCGGCTGTGCGACGACGACCACGCGCGTGTCGAGGAGGTAGCCGAGCGCGAGGTCGATGTCGCCGTCGTCGAGGATGGCCCGATCCACCGCCATGGACGGCGCGTGGGCGAGAGGCTCGTGCGCCGCGGCCGCATCCCCCGGCTCGAGCGCGACGAGAGGTGCGCCATCACGGTCCAGGTCGTCCGCTGCGACGGCCGTCGGCCCGGACGGGTCGCGGAGCATCGCGGCATGGCCCACGCCGGCGCGGGCGAGGGCGAGCAGGAGCGCGTCGCCCGCCCGGTCCTCACCGACCCGGCCGACCAGCTCCACGCGGGAGCCCGCGGCAGCGGCGGTGGCGGCGACGCCCGCCGCGAGCCCGACGGCCGTGCCCGGCCCTCCGTCGGGGGCGGGGCGATAGGCAGGGGTGCCGATGACGACGATCACGCGCCGAGTGTACCCGCGGCGGCGCCCGGGCGGCGCGGAGCGCCGTGCCCGTGCCGGCGGCGTGGAGCCCAGGGCGCGTGCCGGCGGGACGCGGGGCGGGCGCCATGTCTCACTGGTGCGGCGAAGGGCTCGGTGAGGAGGTGTGCTCCGGCTTCGGCGTGGGCGACGGGCTCGGACGGGGCGTGGACGTCGGGGCCGGGGTGGGACTCGGGGTGGGCGCCGGCGTCGGCGAGGGCGTCGGTGCTGGGCGTCGGGGTCGGCGTGGGGATCGGGACCGGCGACGGGGTCGGCGGGAGCGTGGGGACCGACGACGGGATCGGGATCGGGAGCGGCGTCCCGGTCGGGGACGGGCGGGCCGAGGACGACGGCGACGGCACGGGGTTCGCGGTCGCCGACGGCGACCTGGTGGGCCGCGGGGTGGGACGGGGGCGCGCGGTCGGCGTGGGGGGAAGGACGGCCGGCGCCGACAGGTCGGCGGATCGCGTGGGCGTGGGCGACGGGTCGCCCGAGGCGGCCGCCGTGCCGTCGGGGACGGGCGTCGCCGACGGCGACCCGATCGGCGGCTCGCCGGTCGGCAGGACGACCACGGGCGCGTCGGACGGTCCCGGCGGCGGCGTGGGCGCGGGCGAGACGGTGGGGCTCGGCGGAGTGGACGGGGACGGCGACGGGGCGAGGAGGCGGGTGCTTCCCGACCACGCCCACCGTCGCGACCGACCCGGCCACGAGGAGCGCCGCGAGGACCATCGCGATCGCCTCGCCGCGGATGACGAGCGGACGGCCACCGGCGAAGGCGACGCGCCACGCGTCGCCGAGGGACGCGGCGACGGCCCGGATCGACCGGTGGTGGACGGCCGCGGCCAGCAGCGCCCACGGCCGCGGGGACGGCTCCTCGGCGATCGCGGCCATCACGCGGTCGGCGAAGCCCGCCGGGCACGCGCACGTCCCCGGAGCGCGCCACCCGCTCGAGCTCCCGCGCGACGCGCGCGAGCTCCGCGGCGTCGGCGGGGTGCATCCCGTCGTCGCCGGCGACCTCTCGGGGGTCGAAGCCGTCCGTCGGGCTCATCCGTCGAGGCCCTCGGCGGCAAGGAGCCCGCGGAGGCGCTGCATCCCTCGGTGGAGGTGCGTCTTCACGGTCCCGAGCGGCCGGCCGCTCTCGTCGGCGATCTCCGCGAGCGAGCGGTCGCCGAAGAACCGGAGCGCGACCACCTCGCGGTACGGCTCGTCGAGACGCGCGACGGCGCGCCGGACGGCCTCGGAACGTTCGGCCGCGATCGCGTGCGCCGCGGGGTCGGGTGCGGCGTCAGGGCGCGTGTCGGTGGCGCCGGCGAGGATGTTGTCCGCCACCGCCGCGGGGTCGGTGGACGTGCCGGGCGCGTCGAGGCGGACGACCGGGCGGCGCTTCGCCGCCCGACGAACGGCGATGCGCGTCGCGATCCGAGCGAGCCACCCGCCGAACGGCCCCTCCCCTCGCCACGAAGGGAGGGCACGGTACGCCGTCACGAACGCCTCCTGTGCCGCGTCTTCGGCCTCGTGCATGTCGCCGAGGATCCGATAGCAGATCCGGACCACCGGCTGCGCCTCCCGGTCGACGAGCGTCCGGAACGCGTCCGGGTCCCCGTCGAGGACGGCGCGGACGACGGCCTGTGCCTGGGCGTCCGCCGCCTGGGCCTCGCCCGGCACTCCGCGCTCCGCACCGGTCACGTCTCCGATGATCCCGTCATCCCCCGTTCACTCGGGCGCCGACCCGCACGCCGGCTATGCGCCGGGACGGGCGATGCGGCCGGACTCGGACGGGCTCCGCGCGGCAGGGGGACGGCCGCGCCCTGGTACCCACCGTCGCCGCGCCCGGCCCGACCGTCGTCGCGCCGGTGTATCCGCGTCGCTTCGTCTCGGACCCCGACGGATGGGTCGGCGCCCACCCGTACAGAGGCACGCGGGGCGCGGAAGGTTTCAGGCGCTCGCAGGCTCATCCACGACGACCTCGAGATCGCCGAGCCCCGTGGCCTCCACGTCGGCGGCGATCCGGTCGGCGTCGCCGAGGAGCACGACGGCCATCCGGTCGACGTGCAGGTGCTCCTCCGCCGCGCGCCGGACGTCCGCGACCGTGACCGCCGAGATCCCCGGGCGGTAGCGGGCGAGCTCGTCGTCGGGGAGCTGGCTGGTCGCGAGGCCCGCGAGCGCCGAGACGACGGGGCCCGGCGTCTCGAACCGCAGCGGGAAGACGCCGATGAGGTAGTCCTTCGCCGCTCGCAGCTCGTCGTCGGTGACGTCCGTCTCGCGCATCCGCCGGATCTCCGCGACGAGGTCCGTCAGCGCGGGCGCGGTCACCTCGGTCTGGACCGCGGCGCGCGCCCCGAACGGCCCGGGGTGTGCCCGCAGGTCGAACCCGGCATGGGCCCCGTAGGTGTACCCCTTCTCCTCCCGGAGGCGCATGTTCAGGCGCGACCCGAAGAGCCCCCCGAGGATGGCGCTCATGACGCTCACCGCGTGGAAGTCGGGGATCTTCCGCGCGAGGCCCACGTGGCCCACGCGAAGCTCGGTCTGGACGGCGCCGGGCCGGTGGACGAGCCGGATCGAGCGGCCGGTCGACGGCCGAGGCGGCCACGACCGGTGCGTCCGCGACGGGGGCCGACGCCCGCGCGATCCCGCCGAAGAGCGGCTCGAGGATCCCGCGGACGTCGATGCCCGCGAGGTCCCCGCCGACGACGATCGTCATCCGCGACGGGTCGAGCCACGCGGCGTGTCGCGCGCGGAGCGACGCCACATCGAGCCCCGGGACGGTCGTCCGGTCGCCCGCGAGCATCCGGCCGTAGGGCGAGTCCTTCGGTGTAGATCGTGTCCGTGAAGGCGATCTCGGCGCGCGAGCGCGGGTCCGCGAAGGCCTGGAGGATCTCGTTGAGCCGCTGGTCGCGCAGCCGCTCCACCTCGTGCTCGGGGAACGAGGGCCGGAGCGCCAGCTCCGCCAGCAGCTCGACCGCCGGGCCCAGCCGGGTGGCCGGGACCTCGACGCCCGCCGAGGCCGCGTCCCAGCCGGAGGAGGCGTGCAGCTCCGCGCCGAGGCGCTCCGACGCCTCGACCAGCGCGATCGCGTCGTAGCGCTCCGTCCCCTCCGAGAGCGCGCGCCCGGTGAGGACCGACACGCCCGCGAGGTCGCGCGGCTCGTCGGTGGCGCCGTGGCGGATCGCCACGACGGTCGAGACGAGGGGCCGGCCCGGCAGGTGGACGATCCGGACCTCGATGCCGTTCGCGAGGTACGACTTCTCGAAGGCCGGGAACTCGTACGCGCGGGGCGCTCCCGGCTCCGGGCCGGATCGCGAGATGTTCGCCGCTCATGCCGCCGCCTCCTGGCCCGCCTCGGAGACCGGGCCCGGCTCGCCGTCCTCGCCCTCCGCGCCGTCGGCGGGGGGCGAGCCCTCGGCCGGCACGTACGTGATGACGGTCCGGTTGTCCGCGTGGAAGACCTCCGCGCAGGCCGCGCGGACGTCCTCCGCCGTCACGGCGAGGTAGCCGTCGAGCTCGCGGTTGATCCGGTCGGGATCGTCGAAGAGCGTCGCGTACATGGAGAGCTGGTCGGCGCGATCCTCGACGCGCTGGAGTGCCGCGAGCGACTCGGTCTCCACGAGGGCGTGGGCGCGGTCGAGCTCGTCGTCCGTCACCGGCTCCCGCGCCATGAGGTCCAGCTCCGCGAGGTAGGCCTCTTCGACCGTCGCCGGGTCGACGCCGGGCCGGACGGTCGCCCACCCAGCCGCGACCGACGCGCCGCCGATGAATCCCATGACGAAGAACGCGACGTCCTGCGCGATCCGCCGCTCCCGGACGAGGCGACGGTGAAGGCGGCTCCCCTTGCCGCCGGCGAGGATCTGCCCGCCGATCTCGAGCGCGCGGAGGCGCGGGTCGCCGAAGGCCGGCGCGCGGAACCCGACGTAGATGCGCGTGAGAGGCACCCGGTCCGTCACGACCTCGCGGACCTCGCCCCCGAGGGAGAGCGGCAGCGACATGTCGGGCAGCGGGGGCGGCGCGGGGGCCGCGGCGATCGGCCCGAAGTAGCGCTCGATCGACGCGCGCGCCTCCGCGGGGTCGAAGTCGCCGACGACCGAGACGACCGCGTTGTTGGGCACGTAGTGCGTCCGGAAGAAGGTGGCCACGTCGTCCACCGAGGCGGCGTCGAGGTCCTCCATGGAGCCGATCGTCGGGTGGTGGTACGGGTGGTCCGGCGGGAACAGGTTCGCCTGCAGCTTGTGCGACCACAGTCCGTACGGCTGGTTGTCGTACGACCAGCGCTTCTCGTTCTTCACGACCTCGCGCTGGTTGTCGAGGTTCTCCTGGTTCAGCGCGTCGAGGAGGGTCGCCATCCGGTCGGCCTCGAGCCACAGCGCGAGGTCCAGCCGGTGGCTCGGGAGCGTCTCGAAGTAGTTCGTCCGGTCCAGCCAGGTCGTCCCGTTCATCGTCCCGCCCGCCGCCTGGATGAGCGAGATGTGCTCGGCCTTGCTCACGTGCGCCGACCCCTGGAACATCACGTGCTCGAAGAGGTGGGCGAAGCCCGTCCGGCCCTCCACCTCGTTCTTCGAGCCGACGCCGTACCAGACGTTCACGGCGACCACGGGCGCCAGGGGGTCCGGGGCGAGGATGTACCGGAGGCCGTTGGGGAGCCTCTCGTACGTGAAGGCGACGTGCGGGACGGACATGGGCAGCGGCGACTCCTGCGGGCGGGGCCCGGCGATGGTACCCCGGCAGGCGCTCAGGCGGGCGCGAGCCGTGGCGCGCTCCAGGCCGGGAGCGTCGCGTGCCTACTCGGCGGGCTCGCCTCCGGCGTGGCGATAGTGCGGGCGGTGCTCGAGGTCGTACTCGATCGTCTCGGACCGGGCCGGGTACAGGATCCCGTCGAGGTGGTCGATCTCGTGCGAGAAGATCTCCGCGATGAAGCCGGTCGCCTCGAGCGTCCGGAAGCGACCCCGGCGGTCGGCCGCTCGGACCACGATGCGGCGCGGGCGGTGGACCTCCATGCCGCGGATGAGCGGCAGGGAGAGACAGGCCTCGGCGCCCCAGATGAGCTCCCCTTCGGTCTCGATGACCTCGGGGTCGACGAGCTCGATCGGTGCCGGCCGCTCGACGGGTGCGTCGGGGTCGCGACCGTCGCTCGCGGCGGGGGGCCAGACGACCGCGACGCGCAGCGCTACCCCGACCTGCGGGGCGGCGATCCCCACGCCGGGCGCGTCCTCGCACACGCGGATCATCCGGTCGATCAGGCGATCGAGGCGCGGGTCGGGTCCACCGACGGGGTCACCGACGCGGTGGAGCGCCGGGTGGTCCGAATGGACGAGCGAGAGCGACGGTCGGTCCGCACGGAACGGGAACGCGAACGGGTCAGGGGCGGGCTTGCGGCGCGGCATGGTCGGTTCCTTGTCGGCCGGGATCGGCTGCCCGCGTGCATCCGGCGTCGCGCGGGCACGGCGATGGTCGCACGCCACGGCGCACGGCGCCCGGCGTTCCCGGGCCCCGCCGGGCCCGCGTCCACGCCGCTGCGGCCCCATCTGACCGCCGCCTCTTGACAACCGGGTCTGCGGTGTTAGATTGACATCGAACACGTGGAAGGAGGTTACCGATGGCTCGAGCACGCAGCGCCGCGAAGGACCGGGCCGCCGGCACGGTCCGCCCCGCCCTCGTACGCGACATGACCGCGTCGAGCGGCGCCGGATCCGTGGAGCTCGACTTCGACGCCCGGACCTCCTTCGAGTTCCTCGTCTCGCTCTCCATCTCGGAGGAGCCCGAGCTGCTCCCGGACGACGCGGCCTGGCTCGCCTCCGCGCACGCCGGCCTCTCCGAGTCCCTCCGGCGGGACATGCGCCGCGTCTTCTGCCCCGCCGGCTCGGACGAGATGGGCCTCGGGTTCGCCCTGATGCCGCTCGTGGTGGCGGACCCGGACGTGCGGACCGCGGCGGACGTGGTCGCCCTGGCGGCGCGTCTCGACGTGAAGGACCTGATCGTCGGCGCCACCTGCGAGATGGCGGACCACGCCCACCGGCCCGCCGATCACGGACGGGCGCTCGACCTGACGGGTCGCGCTCTCGCGGGCGACGAGGCGGCGCGCGACGAGCTCCTCGACCAGTGGCCGGACAAGGTCCGCCCCATGCTCACGCGCGTCCTCGCCGACCCGGATGGCGAAGTCCGGGCGGTCCGCCGGGTCCTCCGGGCGTGGGCCGAGCGCTTCGCGACGGTCGAGGAGCGCGTGGCGAGGATGCTCGCGCACGACGTGGCGGCCCGCCGCCGCGAGATCGAGGGCCTGTCCGTCACCGACGCCGTGGAGCACGTCACCGGCGGGATCCGGTTCGCACGTGACGCCGGCCTCACCCGCGTCATCCTCGCGCCTTCGTACTTCGCCCGGCCGTACAACTACCTCTTCGGCGAGAACGACTGGCGGATGTACTGCTACCCGATCGAGGACGCGTCCCTGGACGCCGACCCGGCCGCGCTCCCGAGCGCGACCGTCCGGCTCTTCAAGGCCCTCGGAGACGAGACCCGGCTGCGCATCCTGCGGCTGCTCGCCGGCGGGGACCTCTACCTCACGGAGATCGCGGATCGTCTCGGCCTCACGAAGCCCACGGTGAGCCACCACATGGTCCTTCTCCGGGCCGCCGGGCTGGTGACCGTCACGGAAGCTCGCGGGCTCACGTACTACACGCTCCGCCGCGAGCGCCTCGGTGATGCGTCCGGCGACCTGGCCCGGCTGATCGGCGCCTGATCCCCATGCACCCACGACCACCGACGCTCGACCCGGTGTTAGACAGATGTCGAACATGCAGAAGCAGACGATGGACCATCAGCGAACGAACGGCGGGGCGACCGCCGCGGCGGAAGGGAGATCCACGATGACGACGAAGGGACGGACGAGCCCCGACGGGTTCGACCGGACGATCTGCGGCGAGGCGGCCTACGCGGGCGTCTCGCTGATCCTCGACGAGCGGCTCCGGACCGCGGAGCTCGCGCGACGCGCGCACGTGGCAGAGGGCCCCGCGCGCTCCCTCCGGATGCGGACCGGCCTGGCGATCGTCGCGCTCGGGACGCGGATCGGCGGCCGCGCGCTCCAGCGGACCGCGGACACGCTCCCCTCCCCGGCGCTCGCCCGCCACGCACGGGCGGGGCGCGCCGGCTGACGCGTCAGACCGGGAGCAGGGCGAAGACGATCGCCACGACCGCGCCGGCAGCGACGCTCCCGGCGATGAGGCGGGCTGCGGCGCGGAGGTCGGCGCCGTGGTCGGCGGCGGCCGTGACCTTCTCGGCGTCCCCGAGCGGTCCGAAGTTGCGGATCCCCTGGAGGGCGTACGCGACGCAGAAGCGCGACCGTGCCTGGATGAAGCCGACGGCCGAGCCGGCGGCCGGGAAGAAGACCAGCAGGCGCGCCCATGTCGGGGCATCGATCACGACCAGCGCGACCGCGAGGATCACCGTGGCGACCGCCGCGGCGATCCCCGCGTTCCGGCGGCGGCGGATCTCGGCCGGGCCGATGTTGCAGGCGCCCGGCCGGTAGCCGGAGCCGTCGTCGTGGTACTGGATCGGCTGGATCTCGGTCATCTGGATCGTCATCGGGTGCGGGTCCCTCGCGTAGTGGTCCGTCACCCATCCCTTCGTGCGCGGGGGTCGCGCGGTTTGCCCGCCTCGGGGACCCAGTCGGTGAGCGACCGGACGTCCGCGATCAGCGGGAGGAGGTCGGGGTCCATCGCCTCGACCGAGACGACCGCCGTCTCCGCGGCCGTGAGGCAGAGGATCCCCTCGGCCACCGTCCCCAGGCGGATCTCGGCGGCGTCGCGGACCGCCCCCGAGCGCGGCGTGGGCGTGTTCACGACGAGGCCCGTCCGCCCGGACGCGATCGCCTCGAGGATCGGCGTCCCTTCGGCCTCGGGCCCGGCGCCGACCTTCGCGACGAGGTCGGCCGGGATCCCCGCTGCGGCCAGTGCGTCCCGCGTGCCCGGGGTGGCGGAGATCCGGTAGCCCGCCCGGAGGAGCGCAGCCCCGATCCGCGGGACGAGCGCCTTGTCGCGGTCCGCGATCGACACGATGGCGACGTCGCGGCCAGGGATCGGGTGTGGGGGCACGAGCGCGGCGCCCGTGAGGGCCTTCGCGATCGCCACGCGCGCGTCGGCGTGCATCCCGATGACCTCGCCGGTGGACTGCATCCCGGGGCCCACCGACGGGTCCACCCCGCGGAGCTTCGCCGTGGAGAACGCCGGCGACTTCACCGCGACGAAGTCGGGCGGCGGGAGGACGCCGTCGCCCCAGCCGAGCTCCGCCAGCGTCGCGCCGAGGGCGATCCGGACCGCGAGCTCGACCATCGGGACGCCGGTCACCTTGGACATGAAGGGGACGGTCCGGCTGGCGCGGGGGTTCACCTCGATCAGGTAGACGCCGTCGTCGCGGACGATGAACTGGGCGTTCACGAGGCCGCGTGCGCCCAGCGCTCGCGTGATGCGGGCCATGGTGACGGCGATGAGCTCCTGATCGCCCTCGCTCACGGTCTGCGGCGGGAAGATGCCGATCGAGTCGCCGGAGTGGACGCCGGCGCGCTCGAGGTGCTCGAGCATCCCCGGGATCAGGACGGACTCGCCGTCGGAGACCGCGTCGATGTCCACCTCGACGCCCTCGAGGTAGCGGTCGATCCGGACGGGACGGTCGGGGTCGACCACCGTCGCGGCCGCGAGCTGCCGCACCAGGTCCTCGGGCGAGTAGCTGAAGTCGATCGCGAGACCGCCGATGACGAAGGACGGGCGGACGATGACCGGATAGCCGATCCGCTCGGCGATCGTGAGCGCCTCCTCGATGGAGTGCGCCATCCCGCCCTCCGGCTGCGGGATGCCGAGCCGGTCGAGCAGGGCGGCGAACCGCGTCCGCTCCTCCGCCTGGTCGATCGCCTCGAGGTCCGCGCCGAGCAGCGGGACCCCGTCGGCGGCGAGCGGCGCGGCGAGGTTCAGCGGCGTCTGGCCGCCGAACTGGACGAGGGCGGGCAGCAGGGCCGCACCATCGGGCGACTCCGCCGCGATGACCTCCGCGACGGACTCCGGGTCGAGCGGCTCGAAGTAGAGCCGCGTGGATGCGTCGAAGTCCGTGGAGACCGTCTCCGGGTTCGAGTTCACGAGCACCGCCGACCAGCCGGCGCGCCGCAGGGTGTCCGCGGCCTGCACGGCGCAGTAGTCGAACTCGATCCCCTGCCCGATCCGCACAGGCCCCGAGCCGATGACGAGCGCCGCCGGCCGCGGGACGGGCGGCGCCTCGGGCGGCGAGCCGGTCGCGGCGTACGTCGCGTAGAAGTAGGGCGTCTCGGCCGCGAACTCCGCGGCGCACGTGTCCACCATCGCGTAGCCGGGGACGAGGCCGAGCGCGCGGCGCGCGGCACGGACGTCCGTGGCGTCCACGCCGGCGAGCGTCGCGAGCTCGCGGTCGCCGAAGGACGCGCGCTTGACGGTCGCGAGGAGCATCGCCGCCTCCGCGTCCGTCGGGTCCGCGAGGCGCGGCCCGAGTGCCTTCACGCGCGCCTCGAGCTCCACGAGCCGCCCGATCTCCGCGAGGAACCAGTCGGCGATCCCCGTCGCCGCTCCGATCGCCGCCTGGGGGACGCCGCGGCGCAGGAGGGCGAGGATCCGCCAGAGCCGGTCGTCGGACGGGCCCAGGAAGCGGCGAAGGACGATCGGCGCGGCGGCGCGCTCGGCGTGGCGGGTGGACTCGCACGCCTCGCCGGACTCGCCGGTCCAGCGGATCGGCTCGCCGTCGTCGGGGAGGTCGAACGGGTCCGGCCGCGCGCTCGCCGAGCCGCCCGGCGCACCGGTCGCAGGCTCGGCGCCCCCGGCGGGCCCGCCGCCGAGGACGGCGGCCAGGTACGCGAGGGTCGCGTCCCACTCGGGCTCCTCCGCGAGGGGGCCCGACCCAGCCTGCTCCAGCCCGCGCAGGGCCTTGTTCAGCGCGGCGCCGAAGGTGCGGTCGATCGCCATCACCTCGCCGGTCGCCTTCATCTGGCTGCCCAGCGTCCGGTCGGCCCGGGGGAACTTGTCGAAGGGGAAGCGCGGCAGCTTCACGACGACGTAGTCGAGCGCCGGCTCGAAGGCGGCGACGGTCGTCCCGGTGACCACGTTCGGGATCTCCGCGAGGGCGCGGCCCGCGGCGATCTGCGCGGCGACCCGGGCGATCGGATACCCCGTCGCCTTCGAGGCGAGCGCGGAGGACCGGCTGACGCGGGGGTTCACCTCGATGACGGCGTAGTCCGCGTGGTCGGGCGAGAGCGCGAACTGGACGTTGCAGCCGCCCTCCACGCCGAGCGCGCGGATGATCGCGAGGGCGGCGCTGCGCAGGCGCTGGTGGACCTGGTCCGGCAGCGTCTGGACCGGGGCGACGACGATCGAGTCGCCCGTGTGCACCCCGAGCGGGTCCACGTTCTCCATCGAGCAGACCGCGATGCACGTGTCCTCGGCGTCGCGCATGACCTCGTACTCGATCTCCTGCCAGCCGACGAGGCACCGCTCGACCATCACCTGGCCGATCGGGCTCGCCCGGAGGCCGGCCCGGACGCGCTCGCGGTACGCCTCCTCGGTCTCGACGATGCCGCCGCCGGTCCCGCCGAGCGTGAAGGCCGGGCGGACGATCGCGGGCAGGCCGATCCGCGGCGAGTGCGGCGTCGGCGGAGGCGGCGCGCACCTCGTCCGTGGCGCCCTCCACGATGAAGGACGGGGCGTACGGCTGGCCGAGCCGGTCGAGCAGGTCGCGGAAGAGCTCGCGGTCCTCCGCCATCTCGATCGCCTCGAGCGGGTGTCCCGATGAGCCGGACCCCGTGCCGCTCGAGGACGCCGGCCCGCGAGAGCGCCACCGCGAGGTTGAGCGCGGTCTGGCCGCCGAGCCCCGCGAGGAGGCCCTCGGGCTTCTCCCGCGCGATGACCGCCTCCACCGCCTCGACCGTGAGCGGCTCGAGGTAGACGGCGTCGGCGACGGTGGGGTCGGTCATGATCGTCGCGGGGTTCGAGTTCACGAGGATCGTCCGGACGCCCTCGGCGCGCAGGGCGCGGCACGCCTGCGTCCCCGCGTAGTCGAACTCCGCCGCCTGGCCGATGACGACCGGCCCGGACCCCAGGATGAGGACCGACGCGGGCTTCGGCCGGCGGGCGCGCCCCTCCCCCGCCCCGGGCGTCACGGCGGCCCCCGCGCCGGCTCCCGTGCCGGCTGCCGGCCCCGTCACGCCTTCCCCGCATGGGCGCGGGCCGCGTCGATGAACCGGTCGAAGACCGCGAGGGCGTCGAGCGGGCCGGGCGCGCCCTCGGGGTGGTACTGGACCGTCTCGATCGGGAGTGTCGCGTGGCGCAGGCCCTCCACCGACCCGTCGTTGAGGTTGACCTGGCTCACGACGAACCCGCTTCCCGGCGGCAGCGTCGCCGCGTCCACGGTCACCTCGTGGTTCTGCGCCGTCACCTGCACGGTCCCGCGCACCTCGTCGCGGACCGGGTGGTTGGCACCGTGGTGGCCGAACGTCAGGCGCTTCGTCTCCGCCCCCGCGGCACGCCCCACGATCTGGTGGCCCAGGCAGATGCCGAGGAGCGGCCGCCCGTCGTCGATGACGGCGCGGGCGAGCGCGACCGGGCCCGCGAGGCGGGCGGGGTCGCCGGGGCCCGGCGAGAGGACGACGCCGTGGACCTCCGGCGCAAGGACGTCCGCGGCGGTCGCGGTGTGCGGGAGGACGCGGACGCGGGCGCCGCGGGCGCGGAGGTTCCGGACGATGCTCGACTTGAGCCCGAAGTCCACGATCGCCACGAGAGGGCCGCCCTCGGAGGCGTCGCCCACGTCGCGCGCCTCCGCCGGCGAGACGAGGCCCACGAAGTCCTGGTCCTCCCAGCGCGATACCGCACGCGCGGCGGCGATCGCCGCCTCCGGGTCGGTCTCGCCCGGCGCGGTGACGATCGCGCGGATCGACCCGTGGGTGCGCAGGTGACGGGCGAGCGCCCGCGTGTCCACGCCCGCGATCGCCGGGATCCCGCGGCCGCGCAGGAGCGCGGCGATCTGGGCGGCGTCCTCTACCACCGCCGCCGTCGCGTTGGCCACGACGAGCGCGCGGAGCCACGGGCTCTCCGACTGGTCGTCGGCGATGAGACGGCCGTGGTTCCCGATGAGCGGGTAGGTCATGACGACCACCTGGCCGGCGTACGAGGGGTCGGTGCAGACCTCCTGGTACCCGGTCTGGCTCGTGTTCACCACGAGGTCCCCGCCGGCCGCGACCGGCGCACCGAACGCCCGTCCGGTGAAGACGGTCCCGTCGGCGAGCGCGAGGAGCGCGGGACCGGCGTCGCCGACGCGGGCGTCGACCACGGATCCGGGATCGGGGAACGGGGGCACGGTCATGCGGGGCGCGCTTCTCGGACCTGTGAGGATGGCGCCGGCCGCATCCTGCGCGGCTGGCGTGCGTGGCATGACACGGTGCGGACGCCTCCTTCCCGGCCTCACTGGACCGGTACGCCAGCCTCACGGGACCGGCCGAAAGGGACGCGCGAAGGGTAGCACGGCGCGCGCCCGCGGACCGCTACCATCGGCGGAAACGGCCCGCAGGTGGCCAGCCGCGGCAGCGGAGCCGCGCGGGAGCTCGCGAGCCCCGGGAGGAGTGCAGCGTGGACGAGACCGCCGATGTCGTGGTGATCGGTGCCGGCGTGCAGGGCGCGAGCCTCGCGTTCCACCTCGCACGCCGGGGCGCGAAGGTCGCGGTCGTGGAGCGCTCGTCCGTCGCGTCCGGGGCCACCGGCCGGTCGTCCGGGCTCGTCCGGATGCACTACGACGTCGCCGCGGAATCCGCGCTCGCGTGGGCGTCGCTGCCCTGGTTCCGCGACTGGGCCGGCCGCGTCGGCGAGGGGTCGTGCGACTTCGTCGAGACCGGGTTCGTCCAGCTGGTGCCGCCGTCGCTGGCCGACGCGCTGCGGGCGAACGTCGCGATGCAGCGCGGGCTCGGGATCGAGACCTCCGTCATCGGCGCGGACGAGGTCGCGCGCCTCATCCCCGGCGTGAACGTCGAGGATGTGGAGGCGGCCGCATACGAGCCGCTCTCCGGCTACGCCGACCCGACCGCCACCGCGTCCGGCTTCCTCGCGGCCGCCCGCCGCGACGGCGCACGATACATCGGGGGGACGAGCGCGCGCGTCGTGGTCGAGAGCGATCGCGTGGTCGCGGTCGAGACCGGGAAGGGGCGCATCGCGACACCCGTGGCGGTCGTCGCCGCCGGGGCGTGGGCGGCGGAGGTCGCGGCGACGGCCGGGGTCGAGGTCCCCGTCGAGGCATGGCGGCACGACACGGCGTACTTCGGCGTCCCGGCCGGGCGCGACAACCGGATCCCCGTCGTCATCGACCAGTCCATCGAGGCGTACTTCCGCCGCGAGGGCGCCGACCTCATCCTCGTCGGGCTCGAGTCGGGCAACACCGTGGGCGGCTCGCCGGACCGGCCCGAGGCGGGGCTTGCCGAGGAGACGATCGGCGCGATGGTCGACGCCGTGTGCGCGCGCCTGCCGTGGATGGCCGCCGGCACGTTCCGCACCGCTCACGGCGGGCAGGACGGGATCTCGCCCGACCAGCACGCGATCCTCGGCCAGGCGGGGCCGGACGGGCTCTACCTCGACTGCGGCCACTCCGGGACCGGCTTCAAGACCGCTCCCGCGGTGGGCCTCTGCATGTCCGAGCTGATCCTTGACGGCGCGGCCCGGACCGTGGACATCTCGCCGTTCGCGCCCGACCGGTTCGCGGCCGGCCGGCACCTCGAGTCCGCCAACGCCTACGGCCCGCTCTGGCGCTAGGTCGGCGGCGGCGCCGGAGGCGCGCCGGGGCGCCGAACGGGGCCGGGGCCGCCGACCGGACCGGCCGTGCGGGCCGTCGGGCACTGGCGCCCGCCCGCCCCGGCCGCGCACCGTACGAGGCGGCGGCCCGGCAACTTCCGCCGGGTGCGACCATCCGGGTGACGGGCAGCGCAGCCGCGCGCCCGGCAGCACGAGGTGTTCACGATGACCGAGCAGGATGCCGCCATGGCCGAGGCCAAGGCGGCCGCCGAGAAGCGCGGCGCAGGCGCCAAGCTCCTCGAGCGGATCATGGAGAAGATGGGCGGGCAGGCGCACGTCACGTCCGTCTTCGGCGAGCCGATCGAGCGCAACGGCGTGACGGTCATCCCGGTCGCACGCCTGCGCTGGTTCTTCGGCGCGGGCATGGGCAGCGGCCCGGCCGAGGCGCCGGCCGGCGGCGCCTCGCCCGGCACGGGCGAGGGGTCCGGCGGCGGCGGCGGCGGCGGCGCGGAGCCGGTCGGCTACGTGGAGATCGGCCCGGACGGCGCGACCTTCAAGCCGATCGAGGACGCGAACCACCATGCCGAGCCCGGCGCTCGTCCTCGCGGCAGGACTCTCTGCCGCGCTCCTCATCCGCGCGATCACCAAGCTCCTCCGCGGCTGACGCACGGCGTCGGTCACCCAGGGCCGACTCGAGGCGAAGAACTCGGTCGGCCCTGTCGGCGTGCGAGGGCGGGTCTCAGTAGACGACGATCGTGAAGCCTCCATCCACGAGGGTCCCGGTCAGGTCGGTGATCACGACGTTGGGCCCGAGCAGGCCGCCGGGGCCGGGGCCGCACGCGCCGGCTCCCCCCGCGGTGGCGATGTGACCGTGGAGGCTCGCGACCGCGAGGGCGGGGAGGACACGCGTGTTACCGGCGAGGAAGACGCAGTAGCTGCCCGTGAGCGGATGTCCACGATCGCGATCGTCGCCCTGGCGTTTCGCGATGCGCCCCGGATGCTCGAACGCCCCGCTCCGGCGATCCGGGCGGGGCGTTCGGATGGGCAGCGATCGCTGGTGAGCCGGGTGGGATTCGAACCCACAACCTAGTGATTAAGAGTCACTTGCTCTACCGTTGAGCTACCGGCCCGCGGGGATGGTACACGAAGTCGCGGTGGGAGCGCGTGGCGGCTCGGCCGCGCATCCTCTGCCGCGGCCGGCGGCCGTGCGTGCGGCTCGGGGAACGCCCGGAGCCTCCCTCAGATCCGCGGCGGCCCGGTGCGGTTCTCCCGCTCGATCGCCCGGATCCCCGCCTCGTCCGTCCCGAAGTAGTGGGCGATCTCGTGCCGGACCGTCGCGTCCACGGCGCGGGCGCGCGCGTCGGGGTCGGGGTACAGCCGCTCGTGCGGGATCCGGTAGACGGTGATGCGCGGCGGGACCAGCGCGTAGTCGGCCTGGTAGACCTTGCGCGGGACGCCCTCGAAGAGCCCGAGCAGCCACCCGCCGGGCGGCTGTCTCTCCGGGGGCGCCATGTCCTCCGTGAGGAACGCCACCTCCCCGATCTGGGTCGCGTAGGGCTCGTCGAGCGCCGCGCGGAGCCCGTCCACGGTCGCGAAGACCAGTGCCGCGAACCTGTCGCGGGCGGCGTCCTCGGGGTCCTCGGGCCCGCGCGGGTCGTCGGTCACGGCTGCTCGCCGCCCGACGGCTGGTTGTCGATCTGCGCGCGCTGGAGCTTCCCGGAGAAGTCGATGTAGCAGGCCTTCCACTCGGTGTACGTGTCGAGCGCGACGTGGCCGGCCTCGCGATGGCCGTTCCCGGTCTCCTTCACGCCACCGAACGGGAGGTGGGTCTCCGCGCCGATCGTCCCGGCGTTCACGTAGACGATCCCGGTCCGGAAGTCGCGCATCGCGCGGAACGCGGCGTTCACGTCCCGCGTGAAGATCGGAGCTCGAGAGCCCGTACCGGGTCCCGTTGAGGACCTCGACCGCCTCCGCGTAGTCGTCCACGGCGATGACGGAGAGGACCGGCCCGAAGATCTCCTCCTGGGCGACCCGGTCCATGTGCCGGACGCCCGTGAGGATCGTCGGCGCGAAGAACGACCCATGGGCGAGGTCGCCATCGCGGACGGGCGAGCCGCCGCACGCCACCTGCGCGCCCTCGGTCCGTCCGATCTCGACGTACCCGGCCACCTTCTGGAGCGCGGCCTCGTTGATGAGCGGCCCGACGTCCGTGGACGGGTCGAGCCCGGGGCCGAGGCGCATCGCGGTCGCCCGCTCCACGAGCTTCTCCACGAGCCGGTCGTGGACGGGCCGCTCGACGATGACGCGGCTCGCCGCGGTGCACCGCTGGCCGGTCGTCCCGAACGCCGACCAGAGGATCCCGTCGACCGCGAGATCGAGGTCGGCATCCGCGAGGACGACGATCCCGTTCTTCCCGCCGAGCTCCAGGCTCAGGCGCTTCAGCCGCCGGCCGGCCGCCTCCGCGATGCGCTTCCCGACCGCCGTGCTGCCGGTGAAGCTCAGCACCTCCACGTCCGGGCGACGAGACGATCGCGTCGCCCACCTCGCTGCCGGAGCCGGTGACGAGGTTGACCGTCCCGGGCGGGAAGCCGGCCGCCTCCATGATCTCGACGAGGAGCGTGGCGCAGTGCGGGGTGTCGGTCGCCGGCTTGAAGACGACGGTGTTCCCCGTCACGAGCGCCGGCATCATCTTCCAGCACGGGATCGCGACCGGGAAGTTCCACGGCGTGACGATCCCGGCGACCCCGATCGGCACGCGGATGCTCATGGCCCACTTGTCGGGAAGCTCGGACGGGACGGTGTCGCCGAACGCCCTGCGCCCCTCGCCCGCCATGAGGAAGGCGATGTCGATCCCCTCCTGGACGTCGCCGCGCGCCTCGGTGAGGACCTTCCCCATCTCGCGCGTCATCGCCCGGGCGACCTCCTCCTTCCGCTCGGCGAGGAGCGCAGCGAACCGGTAGAGGATCTCGCCGCGGCGCGGTGCGGGCGTCGCCGCCCACCCGCGAGCCGCCGCGCCCGCGGCGGCGACCGCGCGCGCCACATCGGCCGCATCGCCGGCCTGGAACCGGCCGACCAGGTCGCGGCGATCCGCGGGGTTCCGGCTCTCGAAGGTCCGCCCCGTGACGGACGCGACCCACTCGCCGCCGATGAAGTGCAGGTACGTGGGGGCCTCGCCCGACGGCGCGGGCCGCGTGCCGCCCATGGAGCCCACGGGCGTCAGGCGGCGAGCCGCGCGAGGAGCGCCTGGATCTCCGCGATCTGGTCCGCATCGCCGCGGCCGAGAGTCGCGAGCAGGAGCTTGAGCGCCTCGACCACCGTCTCGACCTCGGACTCGCTCAGCTCGATCGTCTTGCCCTCGGCCATGGATCCTCCTTCACCTCGTGCCGGCGTGCCCCGCCGGCGTGGGCCGTCCCGCGGACGGTCGCTGGGTCGGTCAGGCAGCGCCGTCCGGCTCCGCCTCCACGAGCATCGCGACGGACCCCCCTCCGCCGAGGCAGAGCGCGGCGATCCCGTAGCGGCCGCCGCGGCGTCGCAGCTCGTGCACGAGCGTCGCGACGATCCGGGCGCCGCTCGCGCCGATCGGGTGGCCGAGCGCGATCGCCCCGCCGTTCACGTTGACGCGGGCGGGGTCGAGCCCGAGGCCGCGGATGTCCGCGAGGGCCTGCGCCGCGAAGGCCTCGTTGAGCTCCACGAGGTCGACCGCCTCGAGGTCGACGCCGGTCCGCTCCACGAGCCGGCGGACGCCCTCGATCGGGGCGAGGAAGAGCCACCGCGGTGCGACCTCGGCCTGCGCGTACCCGACGATCCGGGCGAGCGGCCGGAGGCCCAGGCGTTCCGCCGCCGCGCGCCGCACGAGGACCGTGGCCGCCGCGCCGTCCGACAGGCCGGGCGCGTTGCCGGCGGTGACGGTCCCGGCCTCCCCGTCGCCCTCGGGATCCGCCGGGGGCGCGAAGGCCGGCCGGAGGCGCGCGAGCGCCTCGGGGGTGGAGTCCCTGCGCGGCGTCTCGTCCGCACCCACGACGGTCTCGCGTCCCTTCGCATCGGCGACGGTCACCGCGACGATCTCGTCGTCGAACCGGCCCGCGTCGGCGGCCGCGACCGCGTTCAGGTGCGAGCGCAGGGCGAAGGCGTCCTGGTCCGCCCGGGAGACGCTCTCGCGGATCGCGACGCGCTCGGCGTGCGTCCCCATGTGGCAGTCGTCGAAGGCGCACCAGAGCCCGTCGACGATCGCGCCGTCGCGCAGGGTGCCGTCGCCGAGGCGGTAGCCGAAGCGCGCGCGGTCGAGCAGGTACGGGGCGCGCGACATGCTCTCCATGCCGCCGGCGACCACGACCTCGGCGTCGCCCGCGCGGATCTCCGCCGCGCCGAGCATGAGCGCCTTGAGCCCCGACCCGCAGACGCGGTTGATCGCCGTGGCGGACGTGGTCTCGGGGAGGCCGCCGGCGAGCGCTGCCTGCCGCGCCGGCGCCTGGCCGGTCCCGGCGGCGAGGACGTTCCCCATCAGCACGTCGTCGACGGGGACGCCCGCAGGGAGGCCCGCGCGGGCGACGGCGGCACGGATGGCGTGGCCGCCGAGGGTCGTGGCCGGGACGTCCGCGAAGGCGCCGCCGAACCGTCCGATCGGGGTGCGGACGGCCGAGACGATCAGGACGTCGTCGGGCGAGGGCGCGCGCGCGGGCATGGAGGCCAGTCTAGCCGACCGGCCGGTGCCGGCCGTGCGCCCGGCCTCAGGCGTAGGCGTGGAAGCCGCGCCCCGACTTGCGCCCCAGGTCCCCCGCCTCGACGAGCGCGACGAGGACGGCAGGCGGCGCGAACCGCGGCCCCAGGTCCGCCTCGAGGACCCGCATGATCCCGAGGCATACGTCGAGGCCGATGAAGTCGGCGAGCTCGAGCGGGCCCATCGGGTGGTTCAGGCCGAGCTTCGCGCCGGTGTCGATGTCCGCGGCCGTCGCGGTCCCTTCCTCCAGGACGAGCATCGCCTCTGCGAGGAACGGCATGAGCATCCGGTTGACGATGAAGCCGGGGCGATCGGCGCTGTCGACCGTCCGCTTCCCGAGCGACTCGGCGAACGCGTGCGCCGCAGCGAGGACGCCGGGGTCCGTCGCGCTCCCGTGGACGATCTCCACCAGCGGCATGACCGGCACGGGGCTGAAGAAGTGCAGGCCGAGGAACCGCGGGCGGCGCTCCGGCCGCAGGGCGCCGGCGAGGGCGTCGACCGAGATCGAGCTGGTGTTCGTCGCAAGGATGGCGCCCGTCGGGATCGCGGCGTCGATCGCGGCCAGGACGGACGCCTTGAGCCCGGCATCCTCCGGCGCCGCCTCCACGGCGAGATCCACCGCCCCGGCGGCGGCGAGGCCCTCGACCACCGTGAGCCGGCCGAGGATCGCATCGCGCTCGGCTGCCTCCAGCCGGCCCTTCTCCACCTGGCGGCCGAGGTTGCCGGCGATGCGGTCGCGCCCGGCCACGGCGCGCGACGTCTCCGGCTCGTACAGGAGGACCTGGCGGCCCGCGGCGGCGCAGGCCTGGGCGATCCCGTGGCCCATGAAGCCCGTCCCCACGACGAGCACCCGTTCGATCGTCACCGCGGCCCCTCCTCGTCCCTCCGTACCGTGGCGTCGCGCGTCGCGAGGAGCGCGTCGGCCGCAGCGTACGGGTCGATCCGGTGCACCGCCACCTCGCGCACGAGCGCCGTCGTCTCGGCGGCTCGCTCGGGCGACGCGAGGTCGCCGCGGACCCGGTCGGCGACGATCGACCAGACGAGCGTCGACGCACGGCGGAGACGGGCCTCGGGCACACCGTCCTCGGCGTCGTCCGCGCGCCTGCGGTCCAGCGTGTCGACGAGCGCCGCGACGCCGCCGCCGGTCGCGCCGGTGGTGATGAGGACGTCGGGTGTGCGACGCCGGTCGGACGGCGGCTCCGGCTCGGCGAGCGGCATGAGCATCGTCCGCAGGAGGTTCGCCGTCCGCTCGGCGCCCGGCCGGTCGCCCTTGCTCACCACGACGATGTCCGCGACCTCGAGCAGCCCCGCCTTGATCGCCTGGACCTCGTCGCCCATCTCGGGCGCCTCCAGGACGATCGTCGTGTCGGCCGCGGCCGCGACCTCCACCTCGCTCTGGCCGGTCCCCACGGTCTCGACGAGCACGACGTCGAAGCCCGCCGCGTCGAGCACGATGACGGCGGTGTCGGTCGTGGCGGCGAGCCCGCCGGCGTGGCCGCGGGCGGCCATCGAGCGGATGAAGACGCCGTCGTCGGTCGCGTGCTCCTGCATCCGGACGCGATCGCCCAGGATCGCGCCGCCCGTGATCGGGCTTGACGGGTCCACCGCGACGACCGCGACGGTCCGCCCGCGTGCGCGCAGCTCGCGCGAGCATCGCGTTCACGAGCGTGCTCTTGCCGGCGCCGGGCGCACCCGTGACGCCGACGACGTGGGCACGTCCCGCCCGGCCGTGGAGGATGCGGACCGCGGCCTCGCCGACCCGGGAGCGGGAGCCGTCCTCGACCGCCGTCAGGAGGCGCGCGAGCGCGCGACGGTCGCCCGCGAGCGCCGCCTCGGAGAGGGCCGCCGCGCGCGCGGCCGGATCGTGCGAGCCGGGGGTCACGCGACCTCGCGCGGGCGGGCGTGCTCGCGGAGGAAGGCGGCGACGTCGCCGATCGTCGTGCCGGGCCCGAAGACCGCCGCCACGCCCGGCGTCCTGCAGCTTCGGGACGTCCTCGTCGGGCACGATCCCGCCGGCGACGACGAGGACGTCGTCGAGCCCCCGCTCGCGGAGCAGCGCGCAGATCCTCGGCAGCAGCGTCATGTGGGCACCGGAGAGGATCGAGAGCCCCACGACGTCCGCGTCCTCCTGGAGCGCCGCGGTGGCGACCATCTCGGGGGTCTGGCGCAGGCCCGTGTAGACGACCTCGAAGCCCTCGTCCCGGAGGCCGCGCGCGAGGACCTTCGCCCCGCGGTCGTGGCCGTCGAGGCCGGGCTTCGCGATGAGCACCTTGATCGGTCGTTCGGACATGGCCGAAGCATAGTGCGGAGCCCGCGCGGAGCGGCACGTGCCGAGGCGCCCGCACCGGCCGGTCATCCGGCCGGATGCTCAGAGCCCGGGCGTCTGCCGCTGGAGGTGCGCGAGGAACTCGGCGCGGGTCTTCTCGTTCGAGCGGAAGAGCCCGAGCACGTGGCTCGTCGTCATCACGGTCCCCTGCTTCCCCACCCCGCGCATGACCGTGCACAGGTGGGTGGCCTCCATGACGACGCCGACGCCCTGCGGATGGAGCCGGTCCATGAGGAACTCGGCGATCTGCGCGGTCATCCGCTCCTGGACCTGCAGGCGACGGGCGAACATCTCGACGATCCGCGGGATCTTGGAGAGCCCGATCACGCGGCCGTCGGGGATGTACGCGACCGCGGCAGTCCCGTAGAACGGGAGGAGGTGGTGCTCGCACAGCGAGTAGAACTCGATGCCGCGCACCACGACCATCTCGCTGTAGGCGACGTCGAACAGGGCGCCGTTGATCAGCCCGTCCGGGTCCACGCTGTAGCCGCGCGTCAGCTCCCCGTACATCCGGTGCACGCGCGCAGGCGTGCGCACGAGCCCTTCCCGCGACGGGTCCTCGCCGATCTCGACGAGGATGCGGCGCACCGCCTCCTCGAAGCCCGCAGCGTCGTCGTCGGCGGCGGCATCGGCCGCGAGGTCGTCGTCGATGAGCTCGCCCCCGGTCGGGCGCATGGGGTCGTCCATCCGCGCGATGGTACGCCCGGGCCGCGCGCCCTGCCCGGTCCCCTGCCCCGCCGGACCGACGCTCAGGCGCCGCCGCCCGCGACCGCCAGGATCGCCGCGGCGACCTCGTCGGGGCGGTAGCGCGGCAGGTCGTGCCCCTCGGCCGCGAAACGCCGATAGCGCAGCGGCCGGCGGCCGGCGGCGACGACGGCCGCCCCGGCCCGGAGCAGCGCGGCGTTGCGCCGGCCCTCGGCGTCGTCGCGCGCCACGAGGGCGACGGTCGGGGCCGTCACCGCCGCGAGGGCCTCCGCCGGGTCGTACGCGAGGAGGGTCCCGCCGATGGCCGCGACCGCGTGCTTCCGGGCGGACGAGACCACCCGCCGGGCCGGCAGCTCCACGACGGCGGCCCGCGCCGCTCGCTCCTGGTCGGCGTCCCAGGAGGCCGGGTCGTACCCCTCGCGGTCCGCGAGGTACGCCGCCATCGACGCGAGCACCTCGGGAGGCTCCTCCACCGAGCGGAGCCACTCGTCGAGCGTCGTGCCGTCGCGCAGGTCCGTGTCGTCCCAGCCGCCGTCCACGAGGACGAGGCCCGCGCAGCGCCCGCCGAGACGGGCCGCGCACGCGACGGCGACGGCGGCACCGAAGCCGTGTCCGGCCACGACGAGCGAGGCGGCGCCGGGCGCCGCGTCCGCTGCGCCGGCATGGGGCGGATCGAGGAGGCCGGCGCCCTCGGCCGCGGCGAGTGCGTCCGCCGCGAGCGTCGGGAGGTCGTAGCCATCCTGCGGCGCGTCCGAGAGGCCGTGGCCGCGGAGGTCGGGGGCGACGACGTGCGCGACGGCCGCCAGGCGGCGCGCGACGGGAGCCCACGACCACGCGGTCCGCGCCACGCCGTGGACGAGGAGGACGCCGGGCAGCACCGTGCGCGCCGGCGACGGCTCCCCCCAGTCGAGGAAGTGGATGCGCGTGCCATCGTCCGCGGCGACCATGAAGCCGGCCGGCTCCGCGTCGGGATCCGGCCGGGGCGCTGCCGGGGCCAGCCGCGTCGAGCGGGACGATGTCGCGAGTGACGGGATCGGTCAGGTCCACGTGGCGAGGATAGGCCCAGGGCCGCCCAACGGGGCTGCGCCTCGCGCGCGCGCCCATCCGCGCGCCATGCGTGCGACGTATGCTCCGCCCTGCGTCCATCGGGCCGGTGCTGGAGGAGGCGGGATGGCGGGCTTCACTCCGTTCACGTCGAACTACTCGGATCTCTCGGACGAGAACGGCTACCAGTTCGAGTTCCGATGCGACATCTGCGGGTCCGGGTACCGGAGCGAGTTCATCCGCTCGAGCATCGGGACCGCGGGGAACCTGCTCAGCGGTGCGAGCAGCCTCTTCGGCGGCTTCCTCAACTCCGCGTCCAACGCCGCGAACCAGGCGAAGGACATGATGGATCGCGGCGCTCGCGACGAGGCCCTGAAGAAGGCGTCGAACGAGATCATGCCGCTGTTCACCCGCTGTCCCCGGTGCAACAGGTGGGTGGACGAGACCTGCTGGAACGCCCAGCGCAACCTCTGCGTCGCGGACGCGCCGAACCTCGTGACCGAGATGGAGGCGACGCGCTCCGAGGTCGAGCTCCAGCAGATGCGCGACACGCTGCGCCAGGAGACGGTCTTCTCGGGCGACACCTCCGCACGGCAGACCGTCTGTCCGTCGTGCGGCAAGCCGGTCGGGAGCGAGAAGTTCTGCGCGAACTGCGGCACGCCGCTCGGCACGGCCCACTGCACGCAGTGCGGCGCGGAGCTCCCGACCGGGGCGCGCTTCTGCGGGAACTGCGGGACGAAGGTCGGCGGCTAGACGACCGAACGGGCGGAGGACGGCCCGGCGCCGGCGACCACGCAGGTGGCGCGCGGACGGCCGGCCGATCGAGGTGGCCGGCCCGGTGGGGCCGGGATCAGTTCGCCAGCGTCCCGCAGACGGTGCAGAAACGGGCGCCCTCCGGGAGCGGAGCCCCACACCCAGCGCATGCACGCGCCCCGGCCGGCGCTGCGGGCACGGCCGCGGGGACGGCCTCCTGAGCCGGTGCCGGGGCCGGACGAGTCGCCGGCTCGGACGCGCGAGGCGCACTCGCGGACGAGGGACCGGCCGCGGCCGGCGCTGCGGGCGCGGCCGCGGGTCGTGCAGCAGCGGCCCGGCCGGTGGGCGTCCCGCACTTCGGGCAGACGACCCACGCGGGGTCCTCCAGCGGGGTCCGGCACGACGCGCAGCGCCGCGGCGCGAACGGGTCGGCGACCCCGCAGAACGGGCATGCCGCCACCGCGCGATCGATGAAGCGGTCGCAGTACGGGCACGGGTGCTTGTACGTCGGCACGGTGGGTCCCCCGCTCGCTAGCCGCTGGGTGCGCCGGACCCGCCGGCGTCGGCCGGAGCCCCCGGCCCCGGGATCGCGACGGGCGCGGCGTCGTCGCCGGCCGCCGCCTCGTCGACCGCCGCCTCCTGCGCGGCGCGGCCGGGCCAGACGGCGGCGTCATCCCGCTGCGCGTCGTGCCACGCCATCAGGTCGTCGAGGGCCGCGGCCCACGCCGCCTCGTCGCGGTGCACCAGGCGCGCCACGAACGCCGCCCGCGCCGCGGCGAGCGTCGGGAGGGCCGCGAGCGCGAGGCGATACCGGCGTCCCTCCGGTCGCGCGAGGCGCTCGTCCGGGAGGGCGATCGGCTCGCGGAGGAAGCGGGCGTCGATGAGCGCCTCCGAGACCCCGCGGACCCGGGCAGCGGCCGCGGCCGGATCGGTGGGGCCGCCGGCATGGGCGGCGCGCGGCAGCGCCCGGAAGCAGTACGTGGCGTGTGCGCCGCCCGAGACCAGCTCGAGGGCGACGAGGTTGCCGGGGAGCGTGACGAGGAACCACGTCTTCGGCGTCGGTGACCCGGGGTCCTCCGGGGCCATGGCGAACCACCGGACGGCCGCCTCTCCGCCCGCGCGCTCCACGAGGGCCGCATACGAGGCCGCGAAGGTCGGCTCCGTCAGGACGGCCGCCTCGATCGGGCCCCACGCGGGGCCCAGCGCGGTCCGGTCCGCCGGCCGCCCGTCCACGAGCAGCCGCGCTGCCCGGTCCCGCGCGGCGAACGCCACGTCCGGCGCAAGCGCCGTGAGGATCCCGCCGGCATCCGTGACGCCGCCGTCCCGCAGCCGCTCGAAGGCGGCCCGGGTGCCCGCGACGCCCGGACCCAGGCGCGGCAGGTCCACGAGGGGGCGTCCGTCGTCGGCATGGACGCCGAGCCCCGCCGTCGTCGGGTCCTCGTCGACCGCGCCGATCCCGGCGCGTCGCAGGCGGATCCACGGCCGTCGCTCGTCGAGCGGTGCGACGACCGCGCCCCAGGGGTGGAAGGCGAGGTGCGCGACGCCCGCCTCGGAGCCGTCGGGGAGCGCGTACTCGACCAGCGGGATCGGAAGGTCGGAGACCTCCACGAACCCGTCGGAGAGCCGCTGGCGCAGGCGGCGCTCGCGGAGCCCTGCCACGAGCGGGCCGAGGGCGGGCCCCCACCGCTCCAGGAGCCAGCGCGGCGCGTCCGGTCCGTCGCCCGCGACGAGGAGGCCCACGCCCCCGTCGAGCGCGATCGTCGCCAGGTCGCGATAGGCGACGGTCGCCGGGGCTCGTCCGTCGACGCCGAGGAGGAACGTCTCGCGCCCCAGGGAGACCGCCGCCGGTCGCGCCTCATCACCGGGGACGCGCACCTCGCCGCGGAGCGGAGGCTCGTACGCCTCGTCGGCCGCGGCGACGCTGGGGCGGGGGTCCATCGCGCCATGCTACCGCGAGGCCCCACGGCCGGGTCGTACGATGCGCACGCCATGTCGAAGCGTCCGCGCGGCAACCGTGCCCGTCCCGTCCGACGTGCCGGTCGCCCGGTCCACGCCCCGTCCCGCCATCCGCGCGACTGGTTCGAGACGACCGTCCGGCACGTGGAGGACACGCTCCCGCCCGACCTCGCCCCCGCGTTGGAGGAGGTCGCCGTCGTCATCGAGGACTGGCCGACCCGGGAGGACCTGCAGGAGCAGGGCCTCGACGAGGACGACTGGATCTACGGCCTGTACGACGGGGCCGTGAGGGGCATGACGACGGACTGGCCGCGCAAGGTGATCATCTTCCGTGGGCCGCTGGAGGAGGACTTCCCGGACCCGCGGGAGCTCGAGCACGAGATCCGCCTGACCGTCGAGCACGAGCTCGCGCACTACTTCGGCGCCGAGGACCACTACGAGCGCCCGGGCGAGGGCGGGCCGGGCGAGGGCGCGCGGCCCCGCGGGATCCTCGCGCGCGTCTGGGACTGGATCATCCACCCCTGACGGGGCCGCGGCCGGCAGCCCAGCGGCGGACCGCTGCCGTCAGTCCGCGTCGGTCCCGGCCCCGTCGAAGGGGGTCGCCGCGGCCACGAGCGCGTCGAACCGGTCGCGGTCCACGTTCCCGCCCGAGAGGACGGCGCAGACGCGGTCCTGGCGCCGGACCGGGACCTTCCCCGCGAGCAGCGCTGCGAGCGCGGCCGCCCCGGCGGGCTCCAGGACCTCGCCCATCGACTCGAACGCGAACCGCATCGCGGACGCGATCTCGGCGTCCGAGACGAGCACGACCGCGTCGAGGTAACGCCGGCCCATCGCGAGCGTCCGCGCGCCGGCGAACGGCGCGTTGAGGCCGTCGGCGATCGACGCGGCCGGGACCGGCACGACCTCGTCCGCCGCGAGCGCGGCCGAGAGCGCGGCCGACGTCTCCGGCTCCACCGCGACGACCCGCACCGTGGGCATGGACGACTTCAGCGCCGCCGCGATCCCGCACGCGAGGCCGCCGCCGCCCGCGGGGACCACGACGAGCCCGAGGTCCGGGACAGCGTCGAGGATCTCGAGCCCCACCGTCCCCTGCCCCGCGATGATGTCCGCGTCGTCGAACGGGTGGATGAACGTGAGGCCGCGCGCGTCGCGCAGCCGCTCCATCTCCGCCCACGCCTCGCGCGATCGTCTCGCCGGCGAGGACCACCTCCGCGCCGTACCCGCGGCACGCCTCGACCTTCACCCGGACCGCGCCGACGGGCATGACGACGGTCGCCCGGACGCCGGCTGCACGGGCCGCCCACGCGACCGCCTGGGCGTGGTTGCCCGCCGAGACGGCGATGACCCCCGCGCGCACGCGCGGCGTCGTCGAGGTGGTGCATCCGGACCGTCGCCCCCCGCGGCTTGAAGCTCCCGGTCACCTGCCGGTGCTCCGCCTTGAGGAGGAGCGTCCCGTCCGCGAGGTTCGTGCCGGTCGCGCGGCGCACGAGGCGCGCCGCAGGGCGCGAGGCGAGGAGCGGCGTGCGCTCCACGACGCCGTCCAGCGATCCGCCGCGCGGCGTGGATCGCGTCGAGGTCGACGAGAAGGTCGTCAGTGGCGTCTGGGCCGGTCATGGGCGGAGGATACCCGTCCCGGTCACTTGCGCGTTTGCGCAACCCGTGAGACACTCCACCCATGTCCAGCGTCGTGGCGACCAGCGAGACGGACCGGCAGCGCGCCGCGGCCATCGGCCGTGCGCTGTCCGACCCGAAGCGCCTGTGCGTCCTCGAGGCCCTGTCGGAGGGCGAGCTGTCCGTCGGGGATCTCTCGACGGCCGCCCGCTGCCAGGTGCCCAACATGAGCCAGCACCTCTCGGTCCTCCGAGCGGCGGGGCTCGTGACGAGCCGGCGCGAGGGCAGCACCGTGTACTACCGCCTCTCGGACCCCCGGGTCCTCGAGGCCTACCAGCTCATCCAGAACATCGCCCGCTGATCCCCTCGGGGAACGGGCTGGCCCGCGGCAGGCGGGGGAAAGGATCCGAAGGTCGGATGGCCGAGATCAAGCACGCGACGGACGACACGTTCGAGCAGATGGTGCTCCAGAGCGAGCGCCCGGTGATCGTCGACTTCTGGGCCGCCTGGTGCGGGCCCTGCAAGATGGTCGCCCCGGAGCTCGAGAAGATCGCCCAGAAGTACGACGGCTCCGTGGACGTCGTGAAGGTGGACGTGGACGCGAACCCGCGCCTCTCGCAGGCGTTCGGGATCATGAGCATCCCCACGATCGCCTTCTTCGCCCCGGGCCAGCAGCCCAAGGGCGTCATGGGCTTCCGCCCCGCGGAGGACCTCGAGCGCTCGTTCGGCCTCGACCAGTTCCCCGTCAAGCCCGCGGTCTGACCGCCGGCGGCGGTGACGCCGCTCCCCCGCGAACGCACGACGACCGGCCCCGACGGGCCGGTCGTCCGATTCCGGGGCCGGGCCGGGCGCCGTGCGCCCGCGCGCCGGCCTCCCCCGCCCGTCAGCGGCCGGCCGCCGCCAGGATCGCGGCGAGGTCCGCCTCGTGGTCCTCGTAGTGGTCGATCGTCTCGTCGAGGAAGAAGTCGCGGTGGACCGTGTTCTTCACCCACCGCGTCTCGGGGACGACCGTGAGGTAGCCGCGCAGCTCGCCGGGCACGCTCGTGAGCCGGCCGCGGACCTCGTCGTTCGAGAGGCCCGCCGCGGACGCCGCGACCTCGTCGTTGAGCGCGTCGCCCTTCTCCTCCCACTCGCGCTCGCCGCGCTCCCATGCCTCGCTCTGGTCCGCGACCGCGAGCTCGCGCGCGACGTCGAGCGCGTGCGCCTGCCACCGACGTCAGGTGGATCGCGAGATCGCGCGCCGACCAGCCGTGGGCTGCCTCGACCGGGCGGACGAAGTCCTCGTCCGGGAGCGACGCGAGCGCCTCGAACGGCAGCCACGCCGCACGCTCGTCCTCGAGGAACGAGAGTCCGTCGGTGTACATGGCGCGAGCATACCCATCCGCCGGGCGCGGACATCCGATACTGGAGACGATGGAGACCACCGACCGCCCCGACCGCCCCACCCTCCCGCCGATCGACACCGCCGCCGGTTCCGACCTGGGCGAGGCGATCACCCCCGAGCTCCTCGCCGGCCTGCTCGCCGACGGCGACGACGAGCTCGCCGCCTGGGCCCTCGCGAACGCGCTCGAGGGCGCGCCGCGCGAGGTCGTCTACGACGGGCTCCTCCGCGACGCGATGGCGCTGATCGGAAGCCGCTGGCGCTCCGGCGAGTGGGGGATCGCCGAGGAGCACGCCGCGAGCCAGGCGCTCACCCGGGCGCTCGACCGCATCGCGCCCCGGCGGGGCCCGCTCCGCCGCGTGGGACCCCTCGCGGTCGTCGCCGGCGTGCGGGACGAGCGACACACCCTGGGCCTCGTCTGCCTCGCGCACGTCCTCGAGGACGCGGGCTGGACCGTGGTGAACCTCGGCGGCGACGAGCCGCCCGACGACCTCGCGCGCTTCGTGGGCCGGATGCGGCCCGGCCTCGTGGGGCTCACCGCGTCGGACGCCGGCGCGCGCCGCGGACGTCGCGGACGCCGCCGCGGCCCTGGCCGCCCTCGCGCTCGACCCGGCGCCCGCACTGATCGTCGGCGGGCGGATCGCCGCGTCGCCGGAGGCGCTCGGCGGCATCGATGCCGACTGGGCCGGCACCTCGCTCGTCGAGGTGGCGGCGTTCGCCGAGGGCCTCGCGGAGCGCCTCGGCGCCGACGGGCCCGCCGCGACGCCGGACGAGGTCTTCTAGCCCGCGTCGCCCTGGGCCGAGGCGTCGAAGTCGGCGACCGCCGCGTCGATCGCGGCGTTGCTCACGTCCACGCCGATGACGATGCGCACCTGGTCCGCGACCTTCGCGCCGGCCAGAGGACGATCACCTGCCGCGTGTCGCCGTTGATCAGCTCGATGCGGCGCCCCTCGCGGCCCCCGACGTCGCGCGGGTCGTCGGAGACGAGCTCGATCTTGCGCCCCGTGCCGGAGCCGGCGCGGAACGCGGCCGCGACCTCGTCGGCGGTGATCCCCGGGCGCCGCGTAGGCGATGAGGCTGATCCCCGACTGGCTCGTGTCCGGGAAGGTCGCGCCCGCGAACCGGACCTCCTGGTGCCCCGCCGCGTACAGGGGCCCGAGCATCTTCTGCGAGCAGTAGCGTCCCGAGTCCCTGATCGACGCGGCGACGCCGGCGAGCGTCGCGGGCACGACGCGCTCGAGGTCCGGGTAGAAGCCGGCGGCCCGCTGGACGTCGGCGCCCGCGCATGCGGACGCCGGGTCGGGCACGGGCGTGGCGGCGCCTGTCCGCAGCCCGCGAGCGTCGCGGCGGCGATGGCGAGTCCCAGGGCGACCGACGCGACGGCGCGGCCGCGGAGGGCGCGAGGGACGGGCGGGCGGAAGAGGTCGGCGGCATGGGGACGAATCGTAGCGGCCCGGCGCCGAGGATGCCGACGAGAGGCCAGCCGCCCCCTCCCGAGGCCGCCGCGGAGAAACCGGTGCGCGGATGCAGCGACCATCGTCCCATCGGCGCGGGTACCACCTCCCCATCGCCGCCCTCCGGGGCGCCCGTATGGTTGGGTCGACCGTCGAGGTCATTCGTTCAGGGAACGACCGAGGGCGTCGGTCACGAGACGCGATCGTGCGGACTCCACCGTGGAGGGCGTCCTTCGGGGCGCTGCAGGGAGGCCGTGGCGGAAGCGATCCACGAGCCGAGTAACCGTTAGCGGCCCACGGTCCCACACCTCGGCGGTCGGACTCATCGCCGTCGCCGCTCTCGGCGACGCTGCCGTCGCTCCCCCACCGGAGGCGCCCCCCTTGCAGGGGCGCGCCCGGCGGCGGGCGTCAGACGTCCCCGCCCGCGCCGATGTCGTCGGGTGACCGGTCCGGCCGGGCCTTCCGCTGGACCCCCGCGGCGTCCAGCGCGCCCTGGACCACGCGCGCGGCGGCCACGAGCTCCGGATCGCGGCGGATCGTGCGGACGATCCAGTCGACGTACGTCGGCTCCACCCGCTCCACCTCGCCGAGGGTGCGGTCGTGGAACTTCCCGAACGGGAGGACGTGTGCGCGCGCGGCGTCGAGGTCCGGGAGTCGGTGCGCCGGCGGTCGCGTCGGCCGGTGCCGCTCCACGGGTCCGCCGGGCGCGCCGCGCAGGGACTCCTGCCCCGGCCGGTCGGCGGGCCGCGGCGGCTGCCCGGGAAGCCCGGACCCGCCGCCGCCGGCGCGCCCCGGAGGCGTGGAAGGTCGCGCTCGTGTCCACGCGTCGCGTCACGGGCCGCGCGCGTCCGTAGCCCGGCCGGCCGGCCGGATCGTCGCCCTCGTCGCCGGCCGTGCCGGCGCCTGCCGGCCTCTCCGACCCGGTCCCGCCGGCGCCGGACCGCGATCGGCCGGCCCGCGGCGGCCGTGCCCGCCCGGGGCGCCTGCGCGTCGTACCGGGCCTGCGCCCGCCGCGACGATCCTCCGCGAGCCGCAACGCCGCCTCGTACGCGGCGTTGATCCGCGCCATCCTGCGGGTCGCTGCGCGCTCCTCCGCCCGGTCACGGGCGAGGTCGGGGTGGTGCTCGCGGGCCAGCCGACGCCACGCGGCCTTCACGGCGGAGGGGGAGGCGTCGGGCGGCAGCCCCAGCTCGGCGAAAGGGTCGCGCCTCGTCACCATGGAAGTCTACCGGCGCCGGGGGAGGCCGAGTCCGCGCCGGCCCGAGCCGCGCCCCGGCCGCTACGGCGTGCGCGGCAGCACCGCGGCCAGCTCGCGCATGATCGGCACGGACACGAGGTTCCCGTTCCGGGCGATCGTGATGTACGCGTCGGCCTCGGGCATCATCCCCATGCCGGCTACCTTCCGCCCGCAAGGTGCCGTCAACCGCCGCGCAGAGGTCCCGGCGCGTCGTGGCAACCGTGGCGGCGGCCCGCTTGACACGGCCGTCCCCGGCGTCGTCCCCTTGCCCCATGCGCGCACGTCGGGCGGTCACCGCTCTCACGGCCGCCGCGGCCGTCGCGGTGCCGGCGGCCCTCGCCGTGGGCACCGCGCGGTTCGCGGTCCTCTACCGGGAGCGGGCGGGCTTCCCGCCGCGGCCGCCGGTCGTCGGCGATCCCGGCGACCTGGGCCTCGCGTGGGAGGCGGCCACGGTGACGTCCGCGCGGCGTGCGCCTGCCCGCGTGGTACATCCGGTCGCGCGCCGCCGGCGACGGCCGGCCGGCCGACGGCCCGGCGTGGTCCTCGTCCACGGATGGGGATCCAACCGCGCGCGCATGCTCCCCATCGCCGCGTTCCTCCACGCGGCGGGGTTCCACACGCTCGCGATCGACGTCCGGGGCCACGGCGACAACCCGCCCGAGACGCTCCCGGTCACGGGCGTCGTCTTCGGCGAGGACGCCGCGGCCGCCGTGGAGACGCTCGCCGCACGGCCGGACGTCACGGCGGTCGGGATCGTCGGCCACTCCATGGGCGGCGTCGGCGCGGCGCTCGCCGCCGCGGCGACGCCGGAGGCCCGCGCGGCCGTCGTCATCTCCGCGCCGGCCGACCCGCGCCTCCTCGTGCGCGAGACGTTCCGCATGGCGGACCTGCGCCTGCCGGACGTCGTCGCCGCTCCGCTCGCCTGGGCCTCGCTCCGGTCGGTCCTGCGCCCGCGCGGCCACCGGCCGCGCGAGGCGAGCGCGCGCGACGCGGTCGCGGCCACGGACGCGGCCCTCCTCGTCATCCAGGGCGACGCGGACGAGATCCTGCCGCTGCGCGACGTGCGCATCCTGGAGCGGGCCGCGGCCTCACGCGGGGCCGGGACGGTCGCCGAGGTCCTCGTCGTCCCGGGCGGCCGTCACCGCTGGCTCTACGAGGACCGGACGTTCCGCGCGGCCGTCGCGGGGTTCCTCGCCCGCAACCTCGCCGGCGGCGGGGATCCCGTCGCCGCCGCGGACGCCGCCGCGGCGGTCGAGGCCGTCCGGCCGTCCGACACCGAGGGCTCGCTCGTCCCGAAGGAGGCGCATGGACACGACCACGGCGATCGACACGCTCCGGACCGTCCGCAGGTTCTCGCCTGACCCGCTCGACGGAGCAGGAGGTCCGGGCGATCCTGGATGCGGGACGCAGGGCCGGGAGCTCGAAGAACCTCCAGCGCTGGGACTTCGTCGTCGTCCGCGACCGCGACCGGCTCGACGCGCTCGGGGCCGTCGGCGAGTGGGCGGGTCACCTTCGCGGAGCCGCGGTCGCCATCGCCCTCGTGACCCCCGACCCGCGCGCCGAGGACGCGCCCCTCTCGATCGTCTTCGACATCGGGCGGTGCCGCGCAGAACATGGCCCTCGCGGCGTGGGCCCGCGGGATCGGCTCGTGCCCGGCCACCGTCTACGACCAGGACCTCGCACGGGCGATCCTCGGATATCCCGCGACGCACCACTGCGAGTACGTCCTCTCCTTCGGCCGGCCGGCGGACCCCGCCGACCTGACGCGCCCGAACCGGGCCGGCGGCCGGAAGCCGCTCGACCCGATGGTGCACGCCGAGCGCTGGTAGGTGCGCGGCCGCGCCGCCGCGGCGCGCCGCCGTCGTTGTCCGTGACCTCCGGCACGTGCCCGCGCGCGGGCCGTTCCGGCAGATTCCGTGGGGCACGTCATCTCGCGCGGATCGGCGCCGGACGCATCCCGGCCGCCGCCGCGACCCACGGAGGTCGCCATGGGGGGAGCCGCACCCGGCCCGGGCGCCGCGGACGCCGCCGTCCTGCGCTGCGCGGGCCTGCGCAAGTCGTACGGGGACCGCGTCGCCGTCGCGGACGTCGGGTTCCAATCGCGGCCGGCGAGACGTACGGCCTGCTCGGGCCGAACGGCGCCGGGAAGACGACGTCGATCTCGATGATCTGCGGGCTCCTCCGTCGCGATGCGGGCGAGGTGTACGTCGCGGGCAAGCCGATCGACATCGGCACGACGACCGCAAAGGGCGCCATCGGGTACGTCCCGCAGGACCTCGCGATCTACCCGGACCTCACCGCGCGCGAGAACCTCAAGTTCTTCGGCCGCCTCCAGCGGATGGGCGGCAAGGCCCTCGACGCCCGCGTCGACGAGGTCCTCGAGGTCATCGGCCTCTCCGACCGCGCCAAGCGACCGGACCGAGGGCTTCTCCGGAGGGATGAAGCGCCGCCTGAACATCGGGATCGGCCTCCTCCACCACCCGCGCCTCCTCGTCCTCGACGAGCCGACGGTCGGCGTGGACCCGCAGAGCCGCAACGCGATCCTCACGTCGATCGCGGAGCTCGAGCGCGAGGGGATGGCGATCCTCTACACGACCCACTACATGGAGGAGGCCGAGCGCCTCTGCGACCGGATCGGGATCATCGACGCCGGCTCCATCCAGGCCGAGGGGACCCGCCGCGAGCTCGTGGACCTCGTGGGCGAGAAGGACCGCGTGGAGCTCTCGGCGACGGGCTCGCTCGAGGGTGCCGCGGAGGCCCTCCGCCGGCTCGACGGCCGGATCGAGGAGGTGACCGTCACCGACGGGACCATCGACATCATCGTCGACCGGGGCGCGCACGATCCTCCCGGCGATGCTCGAGGCGGCCGTCGGGGCCGGGGCCGCGATCCGGAGCGTGACCGTGGTCGAGCCCGACCTGGAAGCGGTCTTCCTCCACCTCACCGGCAAGGCGCTGCGGGACTGAGGCCGCAGATGTCGCAGGCGTTCGCCATCGCACTGAAGGACCTGCGCCAGAAGGTCCGCGACCGGTCGGCGATCCTCATCGCCGTGGTCGCGCCGCTCGGGCTCGCCTTCGTCTTCTCCACCCTCCTCCCGTCCGGCAACGACGTCTTCGCCGCCACGATCGGCGTCGTGGACGGCGACGGCGGCACGCTCGCGCGCGCGCTCGTGGACGGACCGCTCGCGGCGCTGACGAAGAGCGGGGCCACGATCGTGACGTTCCCTGACGAGGCGACGGCCACCGCGAACGTCGCCGACGGGAAGGCGTCCGCGGTGGTCGTCATCCCCGCGGGCTTCTCCGACGCGGTCCAGGCCGGCCGCCCGGCGTCGGTGACCATCGTGGGCAGCGCCGACGCGACCCTCGCGACCGGCGTCGCCCGTGCCGTGGTGGAGGGGTTCGCGAGCTCGGTCGAGGCGGTCCAGCTCGTCGGTCGCGACGGTCATGGCGGCGGGCGCCGCCGGCCCCGGCGACGTGGCGGCGCTCGCGGCCGAGGCCCAGGCGCTCCCCGAGCCGGTCGCGTTCGTCACCGAGTCGACGGAGGACCGGCTCGCGTCGTCGTCCACCTACTACGCCGCGTCGATGGCGGTCCTCTTCGTCTTCCTCGCCGCGCAGTTCGGCGTCGTGAGCCTCCTCGCGGAGCGGCGCGCCGGGACCCTCTCCCGCATGCTCGCCGCCCCGATGTCGGCGCGGACGCTGCTCCTCGGCAAGCTGCTCGTGAGCATCGTGCTCGGCTGCATGTCCATGGGGATCATCGCGGTCGCGACGACCTTCCTCCTCGGGGCGCACTGGGGAGACCCGCTCGCCGTCGCGGCGCTCATCCTCGCGACCGTCATGACCGCCAGCGGGATCGCCCTCCTCATCGTCGGGTTCACCCGCACCGAGGACCAGGCCTCGGGCCTCATGGCGATCGTCGCGATGGTCTTCGCCGTCCTCGGCGGCTCGTTCTTCCCGCTCTCGCAGGCGCCCGAGCTGCTCGGCCGCCTCAGCTTCATCACCCCGCACGCGTGGTTCCTCCGCGGGATCGGCGACCTCTCGGCGGGCGGCGGGATCACGACGGTCGCGCCGTCGCTCGCGGTCCTCCTCGTCATCGGGCTGATCACGTGCGGGCTGGGCTTCCTGCGGGCGGAGCGGGCGGTGATCCCGCGATGAAGACGCTCGTCATCGCCCAGGTGAACGTCGTGCGGATGCTGCGCGACAGGACCGGCCTGTTCTTCGTCTTCCTCCTCCCGATCATCCTCATCGTCGTCCTCGGGCTGGCGTACGGGGGCCGGACCGCGCCGCGACTCGGGATCGTCCAGGGCGACACGGGCCCGCTCGCGACCGAGCTCATCGCCTCGCTCCGCGACGGCAGCGTGCCGCTCGAGATCCAGCAGGTCGCCGACGCGAAGGCCCTCCGGGACGCCGTGGAGGCCGGGACGATCGAGCTGGGGCTGGTCATCCCCGCGGGCTACGACGCGACGCTGCGCGACGGCGGGACGGCCTCGCTGACGCTCATGTCGCAGCCGGCGCGCCAGCTCGCGCTCGAGCAGGGCGTCTCTGCGGCCGTCGCCGCGCAGTCGGCACGGATCCGCGCGGCGCGCCTGCTCGCTGCGCGGACCGGGGCCGGGTTCGACGCGGCCCTGGCGGCTGCCCAGGGCGCCGAGTCCGCGGTGGCGGGCGTGACCGTGACGGTCGACCGACGTGGGCAAGCGCCTCTTCCCCGCGGGGATCGGGATGTTCTCGCTGGGGGCGCAGAGCCAGCTCGTCCTCTTCATGTTCCTCACGTCGATGACCGCGGCGACCCAGCTCATCCTCACGCGCCAGCTCGGCGTCTCGCGCCGGATGCTCTCGACGCCCACGTCGGTCGGGACGATCCTGGTCGGCGAGATGCTCGGCCGGTTCGGGATCGCGATGATCCAGGGAGTCTTCATCGTCCTGCTCTCGACGATCGCGTTCGGCGTGGACTGGGGCGATCCACTCGGCGCGGCGGCGCTCGTCGTGGCGTTCGCGCTCGTCGGGACCGGGGCCGCGATGGTCGTCGGCGCGTTCGGGCGGAACCCGGACCAGGCGGGGTCGCTCGGCATCTTCCTCGGGATGATGCTCGGCGCGCTGGGTGGCGCCATGGTGCCGATCGAGATCTTCGGCGAGCCGATGCGCACGATCGCGCACGTGACGCCGCACGCCTGGGCGATCGACGGGTTCCGGGGCCTGGTCTTCGACCACGCCGGGCTCGTCGGCATCCTCCCGCAGATCGGCGTGCTCGGGGCGATGGCGCTCGCGCTCGTCACGATCGCCACGATCCGCCTGCGGCAGCAGCTCACTGGATAGGCGGGCGGGCGGCGCGTCGCACCTACCAGGCCGGCAGCGAGGCCTTCACCGTGAACGTGAGCGTGCCGCCGTCGCCGTAGCCGCGGATCGTGCCCTTCATCGACGTGGGCGAGCCGGTCGCGGTCCACTTCAGGCCCTTCTGTGGCGCCGCCTCGCCTGACCTTCAGGTCGGCCCCCGTGTCCGCGCAGCCGTCCGCGATGCTGCCGTGCGTCTCGACGTCGGCACGGCCCGGTGACGGGATGCTTCCCGGCCGCCGCCTGCGTCCCGGTGAGCGCGATCCGCACCGTCGTCGTCGCCCAGCAGTCGAGCCACGTGTCGGGCATCGGCGGCGGCTCGACCCCGAAGACGCGCTGGCCGACGCTGCTGTGGATCGCGTAGAGGAGCTCCGGCGGCATCCGGATCGACAGGACGATCTCGCCGGTCACGCGCGCGCGGACGTCCGGGTCGCCCGCCACGGGCTCGAACGTGAGCCACGCCGTGTTCTCGGTGACGAGCTTCGTGATGAGGTCGCGGTCCTGCGCGCTCGTGGCCATCGATGGCCAGATCGACCGATCCTTCCATCGTCGTGCACACCTGCGCCGCGAGGGGCGACGCCGCTCCCTCCGAGGTCGCGCGGAAGTGGTCGTAGAGCCGGCGCCCGAAGCGGATCCCCGCGAGGTCCACCGCGTACTCCGTCACGTCGGACTCGATGTCGCCGGAGATCCAGGCCTCCTCGAGCCGCACGGTGTCCTCCGGCGTGAGGCTCAGGACCGAGAGCGTCTTCGCGTCCGCCTGGTGGGCGTACAGGTATGCGTAGATCGCGGCGCCCACGAAGTGATACCGAGCCCCGTCCTCGTCCCCGCCGTCACCGCGCAGCACCTCGATCGCCTGGAGGTACGGGCTCGGCGCCTGGCCGGCCTGCGTGCGGTTGTCGCGAAGGACGCCGTGCACCGCGAGGAGGGCCTGGAAGGCGTCGCTGCCGGTCTGCCGCAGCGCTTCGGCGTACAGCTCCTCCATCGTGATGAAGTGCTTCCGCGCCGGATCGCGCGGCGCCGTGACCTTCTCCCTTTCGGCGATGCGGGCCTGGAGGTACTTGTTCATGTCCTCCACGACCTCATCGCCGGGGCGCCCCTGCGCGATCGACCCGGAGTCGCGGCCGAGGTAGTTGAGCACCTGCGCCAGGCTGGTGGGCAGCTTCGACTGGTCGACGGTCACGGTGCCCGCTCCGTCGCAGGCGACCGCGGACAGGATCGCCCGCTCGGCGTCGGCGAGGGGTGCGGACTCGAGCTTCTCGCGCGCCGCGAGGACCAGCTTCCGGTCGACCCTGGCTCCCGGGTTGGTGACGATCCGCTCGAGGATGCTGAAGATGCGAACGCCCGAGAAGTGCGCGACCGGGACGTGGAGCCCATCGGCGCGGGACTCGGGGACCACCGCCGACCAGCCGCCGTCGACGCCGCGGATCGCGGCCACCAGGACCGCGTCGCCGGCGCCCGCGACGACCGATGCGGGGACGACGACCTCCACGGGCGCCGCGAAGGACGTGCCCGACGGGCCGAGCTCGAGCGTGGGGCCCACCTGTGTCGCGGAGAGCAGTGCGCGCACGGGGCCGAAGATCGGGCTGATCGCGCCATCCGGCAGTGCCGCGAGGACCGCGTCGCCGAAGGCAGGGAAGAGCGCAGGCTCCGACTCGGCGATCGCGGCCGCGGATGCGTCGTCCGGCATCGCCGAGATCGTCAGCTCGGCGTCGGATGCGAGGGCGCCCTCCGGTACGACCAGGCGCCACCCGGCGATCGACGGGTCGGTCGGCGGGACCTCGAACTCGGTCCCCGCCGCGCCGGTGGGCACCGAGTGGACGATGGGTGCGGGCGTGGGCGTGGGCGGCGGCGTGGGGGTGGTGGCGGACGTCGCCGCCGGGGTGGCGGCAGGCCCGGACGCAGCGGACGCCGCCGGGGTGGGAGTGCCCGTGTCGCCGCAGCCGGCGGCGACCAGGACGGCGGCGGCGAGCGCGGCGCCCCGGAGGAGCCACGCCCGTCGCGCGAGGGCAGGGGCGGATCTCCGACCCGACACCGGCTCCGACCTCCGCTACACGGCGACCGCGCCCTCCGCCAGCCGGCGGGCCGCGTCGCGACCGGCTGCCGACGTGTCGTCGCCGCGGTCAACGGTCCTGCGCCACCCCGCGGTCGTCCAGAGGCGTTGGTCCCATCGGTCCGCCAGGGTCGGGCGGGCATCGACCGCAGGTCAGGCCTGGCGCGTCGGCGACTTCCTGCCCGGCTGCGGGCCGAGTCGGGTGGTATCGACGCCGAACTCCGGGTCCACGGTCGTCGCCTCCGGATCCCGCTCCTCGTCGGTCTCGAGGTCCGGCCCGATCCCCGCGGCCTCCGGCGCCGGCGCCCCGAGCGTGAGGTAGGACGTGAGGGCCGTCTCGAGGCCGATGTCGTGCCCGGCCATCTCCGAGAGCAGCCACTTGTGCTCGAGCAGGTCGCAGTACGCCTGCACCGGGTCGCGATCCCCGCCGATCGCCGCCGCGAGGACGGCCAGGGTCGGCTCCAGGACCTCGGAGCGCCAGCGCTCGGCGGTCTCCTCCGCGGAGACGTCATGGCCCTCGACGTGGTCGAGCCAGACGCCGTACTCGCCGAGGTCGTTGAGCAGGAGCCGGGCCTGGTCCTCGAGCGCGACGATCCCCGTCTTCCGCTGGAGGCGGGTCGCGTGATACCGGCGGTTCCCCACCGCGACGCGCAGGCGGACCCGCTCCCCCGTCCCCGCCGGGACCAGCTCCACCTCGTCGACCGCGAACCCGAGGTCGTTCAGGCTGCCGGATCCGCCGGCGGACGGCGTGCCGGTCCCACGCCGGGAGCTCGTCCTCGTGGTGGACCTCCTGCCAGAGGCGGTCGTACCGGGTCCGCACGGACTCGGCCGCCTCGATCGGGTCGTCCTCGTCGATCGGCCGGCCGAGGAATGCCGCGAGGTCCGCGAGGCCGAACGCCACGTTCTCCACGAGGACGTCGAGGTCGTACCGCCGCTGCCCGTCCGAGAGCGTCGCGTGCGCCTCGCTCGTCTCCGCGTCCACGAGGTACGCCTGGATCCGGGTCCCGTCGCGACGGAACAGGGTGTTCGCGAGGGAGCAGTCGCCCCAGTAGATGCCGCGGAGGTGCAGGTCGACGAGCAGCGAGGCCATGGCGTCCAGCAGGCGCGACCGCGTGCGCCGCGACGCGCCCGGCATGCGCATGAGCATCCGGCGGTACTGGAGCGAATGCGGCAGGTACTCCGTCACGAGGATCGCCGTCCCGCGCTCCGGGGACTCCGCGATCCCCGTGGCCACGACCGCCGGCAGGTCGAGGTCCTCCATGGTCCGGAGGATCTCGTACTCATGGACGGCGACGTCGTGCGGCTCCTCCTTCAGGGCGATGACGCGTCCGTCCACGACGACGAAGCGGACCAGGTGGCGCGACGGTCCGACCGGGAGGTCGCGGAAGACCGCATGGTCGAGCCGCCAGCTCGCGAGCGGGAGCTCCCACGGGAGCGCGAGGAGCGCGTCCGTCGCGCGCCGGAGGCGGAGCCTGTGTGGCGTCTCCTCGTGGGCGTCGGGCGAGTGGAGCGAGCCGAACGGCGGCGGACCGTCGTCGAGGGTCACGCGCCCGCCGGCTTGCGAAGATGGAAGAGCGTGGCGTCCGAGGGGAGCTCGATCGCGTCCGGCTCCGGGACCCCCGCGGCACGGAACGCCGCGACCGTGTCCTCCCGCGTCTGCAACGGCGTCCCCTGGAAGAGCTCGTCGAGGGCGATCCCGGCGACGAGCTCCCCGTGCGCGGTCCGGTACGCCGCCGGGTCCGACGGGAGGCACCACGAGAGGACGAGCAGCCGGCCGCCCGGCCGCAGGGCCCGGTACGCGGCCGCGAGCACCAGCTGCTTGTCCGGGATCTGGTGGAGCGCGTGCTGGAAGTACACGAGGTCGAACGCACCGTCGTACGCGATCGCCTCGACATCCCGCGCCTCGATCCGGATCCGGTCGGCGAACCCGGCCGCATCCACGTTGCGGATGGCGCGGGCGACGCTGTCGGGCTCGGCCTCCACGCCGACGAGACGGGTCGCGGGGAAGCGCTTCGCCATCGCGACGAGCCAGCGGCCGCCGCCGCAGTGGAGGTCGAGGACGTCGCCGCCTCGCACGAGGTCCGTCACGACGTCCGGGAGGAACGCGAGCCCCTCCTCGAAGAAGACGGCGATGTCCTGGCGGGTCAGTCGCTCGATCGCGCGGTGATAGCGCGGCGGTCGCTCCTCGATCGGGACCCCGGACCGCATCGCGCCGGCGAGCGCGGTGTGGTCCATGGAGGCGGTCACCGTGTAGATGAACTGGCCGCCGAGGTACTCGGGCTTCTGCTCGTCGAGGAGGACGGAGGCCGTCTCCGGGTCGATCCGGACGGTCCCGCCGGCGAGGTCGACGATCTCGGACGCGTGCGCCGCGAGGGCCCAGGTGCGGACGGCCGGCTCGCTGCAGCCGGCATCCTGCGCGAGGGCGCCGAGCGGGATCCCGGCGGGACCGGCGCGGCGGATCCGCTCGAAGAGGCCCAGCTCCAGGCCGAGGTAGACCACCCACGTCCGGTAGAACCCGACGAGGGAGGCGGCAAGCTCGTCGAAGGCGTCGTCGATCGTCATGGTCGGCAGATTCTCGCACGTGCGGGAAGAGCGCACGGTGGCGGATCCGTCGCGAAGAGGTGGTCGCTGCGTCACGAACGCCCGCGACAGCCGTCACACTCCCCGTGATGTCGTCCGTCCCGCCGCAGCGCATGAGCGCACCCGCATGGGCCGCGCTCCTGACGCTCTACGTCGTCTGGGGGTCGACGTACCTCGCCATCCGCGTCTCCGTGGAGACGATCCCGCCCTTCACGATGGGCGCGATCCGCTTCCTCGTCGCCGGCGCGATCCTCTTCCTCCTGACGGTCCGGCGCGGCGACCGGGCTGCAGATCCGCTCGGGCGACGGCAGTGGGGGTCCGCCGCGGTGGTCGGCGGCGCCCTGCTCTTCGGCGGGGTCGGGATGGTCTCCGTCGCGGAACAGACCGTCGCCTCCGGGATCGCCGCCCTGTTCATCGGGACGCTGCCGCTGTGGATGGCCGTCCTCGGGCGCATCTTCCTCGGCGACCGGCTGTCGTGGCCCGTGGTGGCGGGGATCCTGGTGGGCTTCGCGGGGACCGCGCTCCTCGTGGCGCCGATCGGCGGGGGCGCGACGCTCGACCCGGCCGGCCTCGCCGCGCTCGTCATCTCGCCGATCGCATGGGCGTCCGGGTCGCTCTGGTCGCGGAACGCGCCGCTCGCGAAGCGGCCACTCGTGGCGACGGGGATGGAGATGCTGTGCGGCGGGGCGTTCCTCGCCGCGGCGGCGCTCGTCACCGGCGAGCTCGGCCGGATCGACCCGGGGTCGATCTCGGCGGCATCCGTCGCGGGGGTCGTCTACCTGATCGTCGCGGGTGCTCTCGTCGGGTTCACGTGCTACATGTGGCTCCTGCGGAACGCACCGGTGACGACGGTCGCGACGTACGCGTACGTGAACCCCGTCATCGCGGTCCTCCTGGGGGCGTTCCTGCTCGGCGAGCCGCTCGGGCCGCGCACGGTCCTCGCCGGCGCGATCATCGTGGGCTCGGTCGCGGTCATCGTCGTGGCGCGCGGCCGCGACCAGCCGGCGCCGGCGCCCGAGGACTAGGCGCGGTGGCTCGCTGAGCCGTTCCCGGAGCGGCTCAGCGGTCGCGACTCCCCGCGCGGAGCCACCAGGCGAGCGCGAGGATGACGAGGACGAGCCCGGCAGCGAGCCCCGCGAGGCCGAGCGCGGTGTCCGGCCCGAAGACGACGAGCAGGATCCCGGCGAAGAGCGCGACGAAGCGGAGGACCGGGGCGGCCGGGCCGCTCACCCCCGCGCCCCCAGGCGCCGGAGGACGATGGCGTCGATCCAGAGCAGGACCCCGGAGGCGGACGCGAGCGCGATCCCGAACCCGCCGGCGCGCCAGTTGCCGCGGACGAGCCCGCCGAAGAGGACGTGCCAGGCGCCGAAGAGGAACGCCCCGAGAAGCGCGAGGGCGGCGAGCGACGCGAGCGCGAGACCGATCCGCCCGGGCGTCCCCGCGCGACGCCACGCGTCGCGGACGCTGCGAGGACCGGGCAGGTCGATCCCGGGCGTCGTCCGGCCGGGGAGCCGGACCGGCGGCGGCCCCTCGTCCGGGGGCCGGGCGCCCCCGGACACGTCGGTCACCCCCGCACGCCGGGCGGCAGGCGGTCGAAGCCCTCGGCCGGGAGCGGCTCGCAGCGGATCGGACGGTCCTGCCGGTAGCCCATGACGTAGTCGGACTGGATGAGCTGGTGGAGCTGGCTCGTCCCCTCGTAGATCACCGCGGCCTTGCCGTTGCGCAGGTAGCGCTCCACCGGGAACTCGTTGCTGTAGCCGTTCGCGCCGTGGATCTGGATCGCGTCGAGCGCGCGACTGGACCGAGTGCTCGGTCGCGAACCACTTCGCGAGGCTGGTCTCGCGGGTCGTCCGGGCGCCGTGGTTCTTCAGCCAGCCCGCCTTCCACACGAGGAGGCGGCCCGCCTGGATCCCGGCCTCCATCTTCGCGATCATCTGGGCGACGAGCTGGTGGTGGCCGATCTCCTGGCCGAACGTCTCGCGCTCGTGGGCGTACTTGACGCTCGCGTCGAGGCACGCCTGGGCGAGCCCGACCGCGCCGGCGGCGACGGTGTAGCGGCCCTGGTCGATCGCGCTCATCGCGATGAGGAAGCCCTCGCCCTCCTCGCCGATCCGGTTGGCGGCGGGGACACGGAGGTCGTCGAAGGAGATCGTGCCGGTGTTCCCGGCCTTGATCCCCATCTTCCCGTGGAGCGTCCCGGTGGACAGCCCGGGCATCCCCCGCTCGACCACGAAGGCCGTGACCCCCTTGTGCCGGAGGGACTTGTCCACGGTCGCGAAGACGAGGAAGTTGTCCGCGAGGTCCGCCAGGCTGATCCAGATCTTGGAGCCGTTGAGGATGTAGTCGTCGCCGTCGCGGCGCGCCGTGGTCGCGAGGTTGGCGGCGTCCGTCCCCACGCCGGGCTCCGTCAGGCCGAACGTCGCGAGCTTCTTCCCCTGCGCCTGCGGGACGAGGAAGCGCTGCTTCTGGTCCTCGTTCGCCCACTGGTGGAGCGTCAGGCTGTTGAGGCCGACATGGACGCTCATGATCACGCGGAACGCGGTGTCGGCCCGCTCGAGCTCCTCGCACAGGATCGCGAGGCTGATGTAGTCCATCCCCGCGCCGCCGTAGCGCTCCGGGATGGGCGCGCCGAGGTATCCGAGATCCGCCATCTTCCGGAAGACCTCGGTGTGGACCTCCTCGTTCGCGTCCCACTCGCGGATGTTCGGGACGATCTCGGCCTCCGCGAACTCGCGGACGCTCTGCTGGACGAGGCGGTTCTCCTCGGTGAGCGAGAAGTCGATCACGGCGGGGTCTCCGATGGGCGGGCGCGGCGGACGGCGAGCGGCTGGGCCGGGGACCCCAGCATTCTACGGACGTCGGCCCCGGGCGGCCCGGCGGGCCACCGAGGGGGTGCCCACGAGCCGCGCGGCACGGTATCCTCGCAGTGGCAGAGGGTCGGCCCGGTCCCCTCCCAGGATGTCCACCCCGAGCGGGCGCCAGCCTTCGAGGCACGCCATGACGACCTCCGACGCCACCGTCGCGCGCGGCCGGGACCTCGCCGCAGCCGCCGCCCCCCACCTCACGCCGGTCCTGGGCCGCTACTTCGAGCGCAGCTGGGACCACGGCGAGGGCCACCGCCTGTACGACACGGACGGCCGGGGCTACCTCGACTTCGCCAACTCGATCGCCGTCTCCGTGCTCGGACACCATCACCCGGCCGTGACCGCGGCGATCCACGCGCAGGTCGACCGGATGATCGCCCCGATGGCGGCGATGGGCTATGCCGAGTCCACGATCGAGCTCGCCGACCGCCTCGTGGCCACCCTGCCGGACCCGATCGACACCGTCTTCTTCCTCAACTCCGGGTCGGAGGCGATCGAGGCCGCGATCAAGCTCGCGCGCCGCGTCACCGGCCGCCCCGGGATCATCGCGTTCACCGGGGCCTTCCACGGCCGGACGATCGCGGCGACCTCGATCACCAGCTCCAACGTCAACTACCGCCGCGGCTACGAGCCGCTCCTGCCCTCGGTCTACCTGACGCAGTACCCGCGGGTCTACCGGGACTTCGGCGGGGACGAGGAGCGGGCCGTCCGCGTGACGATCGGCCACCTCGAGGCGCTCCTGGCGACGACGATCGCCGGCGAGAACGTCGCGGCGATCATCATCGAGCCCGTGCAGGGCGAGGGCGGCTACATCCCCGCGCCGCCGGCGTTCCTCCGCGCGCTCCGCGCCATCTGCGACCGCTACGGGATCCTCCTCGTCGCCGACGAGGTCCAGGCCGGGTTCGGGCGGACCGGGCGGATGTGGAGCTTCGAGCACGGCGGGATCGTCCCCGACGTCGTCTGCACCGCGAAGGCCATCGCGAACGGCCTGCCGCTCTCGGCGCTCATGTCGCGCCGCGAGCTCCAGGAGCGCTGGGGCAAGAGCGCCCACGGGACCACCTACGGCGGCAACCCGGTGGCGTGCGCGGCCGGCGTGGCGGTGATCGACGCGATCGTCGGCGAGGGCCTCGTCGCCAACTCCGCGGCGCGCGGGGCGGAGCTCATGGACGGCCTCCGGGCGATCCAGGCGGACGACCCGCGGATCGGCGACGTCCGCGGACTCGGCCTGATGGTCGGCGTCGAGTTCGTCAAGGACCCCGCGACGCGCGAGCCGGACGGCGAGACGTGCGAGGTGGTCATCCAGCGCTGTGCGGACGAGGGCCTGCTCGTCCTCTCGTGCGGGACCGAGCACAACGTCATCCGGTGGATCCCGCCGATCGACGTCACCTCCGCCGAGCTCGACGAGGCGCTCGGGATCTTCCGCAAGGTGCTCGCCTCGACGCCGTCGGCGGGGACGGCCTCGGGCGTCTGACCGGCCGACGCCGGAGGGGGGTGCGCGTGCGCTCCGACGAGACGACGGTCGACGGCTACCTCGCATCGCTCGCCGAGGACCGGCGGGAGGCGTTGTCCGCCGTCCTCGGGGTCGTGCGCGCGAACCTCCCCGACGGGTATGTCGAGGGGTTCGCCCACGGGATGATCGCGTGGTCCGTCCCCCTCGCGGCCTACCCGGACACGTACAACGGCGAGCCGCTCATGTACGCGGCGCTCGCATCGCAGAAGCGGCACATGGCGCTGTACCTGATGGGCGTCTACGGCAGCGACGACCTGCGCGAGCGCTTCGTCGCGGAGTACCGAGCGTCCGGGAAGCGGCTGGACATGGGCAAGTCGTGCGTGCGTTTCGCCCGGCTCGACGACCTGCCGCTCGACGTGGTGGGACGCGCGGTCGCGGCGGTCCCCTGCGACGCCTACGTCGCGATGGCGAAGGCCGCTGTGGGGGAGGTCCGCGAAGAGCTGACCGCCGGATCCGGAGCGGACCCGGCCCGCGCGGCCGGGGACCGTCAGACGCCGGTCTCCGCGATGACGCGTCCGGACCTCGCCGCCGCCTCGAGCGCGGCGTGGTCCTTCTCGGTCTGGTCCGCGTACGCCTCCGCGAAGTCCGCGAACGCGTCGTCGAGCTCGTCGTCGTCGCCGACGTACGCGGCGATCGCCGCCGGCTCCCCGGAACGGGCGTGGCCCGCGGGCGAGGGCCCAGCCACAGAGCTCGCCCCAGCTCACCAGGTCGTCGTGCGACATGGCGTCGACGACGGCGCTCCCCTTCTGGTCCTGGAGCTGCCGGATGTAGAGGTGGCGGCCGTTGCGCGCCCTTCGCCCAGCCGAGGAAGCACGTCGCTCGCCGCCTGGAGCCGTCGCTGGCCCGCGACCACCCGCTCCCCGTGGTTCGCGTAGACGCTCGGCCCGAGGAAGCGCTCGAGGACGGAGGCCTCCGCCTCCTTCGCCTGGAGCAGCAGCGGGTCGTCCGGGTCGCCGCCGCCGAACAGGACCGCGAGCGCCGCGAGCCCCACGCTCCCGACGCCCACGACCTTCACCGCGACGTCCTCGAGGGCGTACCGGTCGAGGAGGACGCGCCGATCCTCCTGGAGCGTGAGCCTGTACTCCGCGAGGACCTCCTGCGGGACGTCCGGGTCGCGACCACTCGGGGTGGATAGATCGTCGGCGGGATGTCCACGATCCGCCGCTCCCCGTCCACGACCGCCGTCAGCTTCGGCAGCTCGTGGACCGTGTCATGGTGGGCCGCGGCCTTCACCGTCTGCTCCACGTACGGCCGCGCGCGCTTGTCCACGTAGGCCGTGATCTCGGAGACGTCGACGCGCGAGTAGTACACGTCGATCGCGCGCATCGTCGCGTACTCGGCCATGTGCGTCCGGTACGACGCGCACGCCGCCTTGGCGGCGTGGCGGCCCTGGTGGCGATCGAAGCCGCGGTCGCGCGCGGCGACGACCATGCTCGCGGCGAGGCGCTTGAGGTCCCACTCCCAGGGGCCCGGCAGCGTCTCGTCGAAGTCGTTCATGTCGAAGAGGAGGTTCCGCTCCGGCGACGCGAAGAGGCCGAAGTTGGAGAGGTGGGCGTCACCGCACGAGCTGGACGACGAGCCCGCTGGTCGGCGTGGACGCGAGGTCCACGGCCATCGGGAGGGCCGCGCCGCGGAAGAACGTGAACGGCGAGACCAGCATGCGGCCGTACCGGACCGGCACGAGCTGCGGGACCCGCGTCGTGGCCTGCTCCTCGAGGAGCGCGACCGGATCGGGGCGGTCCGCGGCCGGCCGCCAGTCGCGCATGCGAGGCGAGCGGCACGCGCAGGCGCGCTTCCGCGCCCGCGCGTGCCTGCTCCGCGCTGGACGGCGCCGTCATGGGGCCTCGGTCACGCCGGCCCCGCCGACGGCGTGGAGCCGACCTCGCCGTCGGCGCGTCCGCCGGATGTCAGCGCGGAGCCGCCCGCCGCGGGCGCCGGCGCCTGGCCGGAGACGCGGAGGGCGTAGACGACCGCCTCGTCGATCGTGTCGAACATGCACTCGGCCGGGATCCCGAGATCCGAGGGCTTGATGTGCTCCGGCATCGTGTGCTCGCGCAGGCGCGCGACCGCGAACGTGATCTGCTTCCGCTTGAGCTCCTCGGCCACGTGCTTGAAGGCCGCGGCACCGGTGAAGTCGATGTCGTCGACGGCCTCGGCGTCGAAGACGATCGCCTTGGGCGCGTCGTCGGCGTCGATCACCGCGCGCATGCGGTCGCGGAACGTGGACGCGTTCGCGAAGTAGAGCGGCGCACCGAAGGCGATGACCTTCACGCCCGGGATCTCGGCGGCACCGGCGACCTTGTCGCGGAGGGCGACCCAGCTCGTGGTCCCCGCCACCTTGCCGAGGACCGCGTCCTTCGGCCGCGCCGAGAGCCGCGTCCGCTCGAGGATCGCGAGGACGATCGCGATGAGGATGCCGTACTCGGTCCCCAGCACGATGACCGCGAAGAGGGTGAAGATCGCGAGGAGGAACTCGAACTTGTCGTACGGCCAGACCGCGGCGAGCGCCTTCACGTGGATGATCCGCGAGCCGACGAACGTGAGGATCGCGCCGAGGGTCGCCTTGGGGAGGTCGGTCAGGGCGCTGGCGAAGAACACGATGAGCACGACGATGACCCCGACCGCCACGAGGCTCGCGACCTGCGACCGGCCGCCGGACGAGGCGACGACCGCGGTGCGGGGCGGGCTGGAGTCGATCGGGAACGACCCGACGAACGACGCGGCGGCCGAGCCGACGCCGATGGCGATGAAGTCCTTGTTCATGTTGACTTCGTAGCCGCCGAGGTCCGCGAAGGAGCGCGAGGTGGCGGCGGTCTGCATGAGGCACACGAGGACGACGGTCAGCGCGATCGGCAGGAGCGGGAGGATGGCGTTGATGTCGATCGTGGGGATCGCGACGGGCGGGAGGCCCTGCGGGAGCGCGCCCAGCACGGCGACGCCCTTCGCGGCGAGGCCGAGCGCGACGGAGGCGACGAGCGAGAGGATCAGGCCGATGAGGGCCCCCGGGATCTTCGGGTTGATCTTCTCGCTCACGACGACGATCGCGAGGACCACGGCCGATATCGCGATCGCGTACCAGTTCCAGGACGCGTACTCCTGGAAGATGTGGGCGACCTGCTCCAGGTAGTTCCCGGTCCCCTTCGAGACGCCGAACATGTCCGGCAGCTGGCCGACGATGATCGTGACGCCGATGCCGGCGAGGAACCCCGTCGTGACCGGCGTGGAGAGCAGGTCGGCGATCCAGCCCATCCGCAGCAGGCCGACGGCGATGAGGATGGCGCCGACCATCAACGCCAGGAGGATGATGTTCTGGGTGTAGGCGGCCGTCCCGGCGGCGGCGAGCCCGGCGACGCCTGCCGCGAAGATCGGCGCGATCGTGGAGTCGGCGCCGACGGACATCTGGCGGCTCGACCCGAAGATCGCGATCGCCAGGCCGCCGCAGATGAACGCGTAGAGGCCCGTCTGCACGGGCATCCCGGCGAGCTGCGCGGTCGCCATCTGCTCGGGGATCGCGATCGCCACGAGCGTGATGCCGGCGATGATGTCGCCGACGATGAACGCGAGCTGGTACCCGGTCAGCGAGGAGAAGATCGGCAGCTCGCCGCGCTTCTTCTTCTTCGGGACCGCAGGTGTCGCAGCCGCCATCGCTCGTCCTCCTCACCTCGCGCGCCTGGCCGCGACGCCTGTCGTGGCCGGCCCCCCACGGGCACGGCGACATCCTACGCGGCGCAGGAAAGGGCTCGCCATCCCCCGGGCGCAGGCGGCATGCGCCCGGACGGGGGTGCGCCGGCTCGCCTCAGCTGCGGGCGACGATCCGGGACGCGAGGACGACGAGGACGGAGACGGCGAGTGCCGTCTCCAGCATCATCGCGAGCTTCGCCCGCGGGTCCACGAGCGACTCCGTCGTCGGGCCGAACGTGAACGTCGTGTTGAACGAGAGGAACAGGTAGTCCAGGAGCCCGGGTTCGTGCTTCGCGCCCGGCTTCGCGGCGAAGATGAACGCGCCCCCGGGCGTGATCGCGTCGATGATCCAGTACCACGCGGTGAAGACCGCCACGTCGAGCGCCAGCACGGAGACGAGGTCGCCGAGGTAGAAGAGCGGCTGCTGCGTCCGCCCCGTCATGCCGACGACGAGGAGGAGGACGTAGAGGCAGGCCTGGGCGGTCAGGATGACGAGGTAGAGGCCGATGAGGCGGACCGCGAGCCGGTGGCGGCCGGCGCGCCACGCGACGAGCGCCAGGATCGCGATGACCGCGTAGAGGCAGACCGACGCCACCTCGGCCGCGTGGACGCCGAACCGCGCCTGCTCCACGAGGTACCGGGCCGCGCTGAGCTGGAGCGAGACGATCACGGCGATGACCTGGATGACGACGATCAGCACCGCGATCGTCCGGCCCGATCGCTCGAGGCGTGTCCGGGTGCGCCGAGAGATGGACTCGGGATCAGCGTGCGCGCCGCCGGCCGGCGTGCCCGCCTCCGCGTGCGAGTGCGGCGTGGACGGCTCGGGTCGCGCCGGCGCCAGGGCGCCGGCGCTCTCCGTCCGGTCGGAGCCGGGAGTGGTCGTCATGGCGCGCCGAGGATACCCGTGCGGCTCTCGTACCGTCCCATCGTCCCCGCAGCCGTCGAGAGTCCCCGCTGATCGGCGGCCTCAGATCGCCGAGCCGACCCTCAGCCCTTCGAGCACGGCCTCCTCGACGGTCCGCGGCGACAGGCAGTCCCCCGCCGCGACGACCTCCACGCGCCGCCCGGAGGCGGAGCGCAGCTCGCCTCGTTCCGCGAGCGCGTCGCCGAGCGCCGTCTCCGGGACGTGGCCGGCCGCGAGCACGAGCGCGACGACGCCCTCGACCACGACCGCCTCCTCGGTCAGCGTGTCCTGCAGGAAGACCGCCTCACCGTCGTAGCCGAACGGGCGGACGAGCGTCCGGACCTCGACGCGTGCCCGCGCGAGGTCGGCGATCGTCGCGTCGCGGACGTACTGCTGGATCCGGAAGCCGGGGACGTATCCGTTCGTCGCGAGCGTCACGCGATGCCCGGCCGCGGCGAGGATCCGGGCGACGCCCGGCCCGATCCAGTCGCACCGCCAGTCCACGACCACCACGCGCCCTGCGGGGAGGCGCGCGCCGCGGATGACCTCCCACGCGTCGAGGACGAGCGCGCCGTCCGAGAGCTCGAGCGGCGGCCGGTACGGGCGCGCGCCGGTGGCGACCACCACGACGTCCGGTGCCTCGCGGGCGACGAGGTCCGCGTCCACCGTGGAGCCCGTGACGATCCGGACGCCGGCGCGCGCCGCCTCCCCGGCGAGGTTCGTGACGACCCCGCCGAACTCGGCGCGGCCGGGGAGCCGCTCGGCGAGGAGGACCTGCCCGCCCACTCGCCGCCCCGCCTCGTGGAGCGTCACGTCGTGGCCGCGCTCCGCGGCGACCGTCGCCGCCTTGAGCCCCGCCGGTCCCCCGCCGGCGACGAGGACGCGGCGGCGGTCGACGGGCGCCACCCGGCGCCGGATGCCGTACTCGCGCTCGCGCCCCGACTCCGGGTACTGGATGCACGAGATGGGATACCCGGCGTGGAAGTGGCCGATGCACGCCTGGTCGCACCCGACGCACGCGCGGATCGCGTCCAGGTCCCCGGCCGCGGCCTTCCGCGGCAGGAGCGGGTCGGAGATCAGGGCGCGCGTCATCGCGACGGCGTCGGCCTGGCCCGACGCGACGATCCGCTCCGCCTCCTGCGGCTGGTTGACGCGGCCCGCCACGAGGACCGGGACGCGCACGACCCGCTTCGCGGCGGCGGCGAGCGGGGCCGTGTACCCGTTCGGCATCGTCATCGGCGGGACGATGTGGTCGGAGCCCGCGAGGGTCGCCGAGGTGCCCGCGACCACGTTCACGTAGTCGAGCCCGCCGTCCGCGTCGAGGCGCGCGAGGGCCTCGAGCGACTCGTCCGGCGTCAGCCCGTCGGGCGCCTTCTCGTCGATCGAGATCCGCAGGCCCACGACCGCGTCCGGCCCGGCCTGCGCCCGGATCGCGTCGATCGTCTCCCGAAGGAACCGCAGACGGCTCTCCGGCGAGCCCCCGTAGCCGTCCGTCCGCAGGTTGACCCGCGGGCTCAGGAACTGCGACGGCAGGTAGCCGTGGCTTCCGACGATCTCCACGCCGTCGAGCCCCGCGGCGCACATCCGCCGGGCCGCCGAGCCGAACCCGGCGATCACCTCGCGGATCAGGTCGACCGGCATCGCGCGCGGCATCACGTGGAACCGCTCGTTCGGGACGGACGAGGGCGCGAGCGCGACCGGGAGCGTCCCGTCCTCCGAGTCCATGATCTCGCGGCCGCCGTGGAAGACCTGGCCCACGATCCCGGCGCCGCCCGCGTGGGCGACCTCCGCCAGCCGCGCGAAGCCCGGGATGCACGTGTCGTCCATCGCGCGGAGCGTGTGCGAGGTGTACTCGGCCGAGGGGTGGATCGCCGCGACCTGCACGACGATCAGCCCCACGCCGCCCTCGGCGCGCGCCGCGTGGTACGCGACGAGCCGGTCGGAGACGCGCCCGTCCTCGGCCATCACCGTGTCGTGACCGGACGAGAAGATCCGGTTCCGGATCGTGAGGGACCCGAGCGCGAGGGGCGAGAAGAGGTGCGGGAACGGCGTCCCCGTGGCGGTGGCGGTCGCCGGCGGCTGGTCCATGGCGGGATGGTAGCCGCGGCCGCCCTCTCCCGGAGCGCCGGGACCGGCGCGCCCGCGCTGGATAGACTCGTGCGATGGCCGACTCTCCCGACGCCGGACCCCCTGCTCATCGACCGCCTGCGCGCCCTCGTCGAGGTCGAGACGCCGACCGGCGACGCCGCGGGGATCCGCGACGCGCTCGACCTCGTGGCCGGGATGGTCCGCGAGGACCTCGGCCGGACCCCTGCCCTCGTCGGCACGGACGGGGCGGCCCCTTCGCTCGTGCTGCCGGCGACGGCGGAGCCGCGCGTCCTCCTGCTGTGCCACGTGGACACGGTCTGGCCCCGCGGGACGCTGGCGACGATGCCGTTCGCCGTCGCCGAAGGCCGCGCGACGGGCCCGGGCGGCTACGACATGAAGGCCGGGATCGTCATCGCGCTCGCGGCGCTCCGCATCTCCGCCGCGCGCGACCACGTCACGCTCCTGGTCACGTCCGACGAGGAGGTCGGCTCGATCGCGTCCCGCGCGCTCATCGAGGAGACCGCCGCCGGGTGCGCCGCGGTCCTCGTGCTCGAGGGCAGCGGGCCGGGCGGCGCGCTCAAGCACGCGCGCAAGGGGATGGGCTTCTACGAGATCGACATCGAGGGGCGCGCAGCGCACTCCGGGACGGAGCCGGAGCGCGGGGTGAACGCGACCGTCGAGCTCGCCCACCTCGTCCTGGACCTCGCGACCCTCGGCGACGCGGAGGCCGGGACGTCCGTGACGCCCACCGCCGCACGCTCCGGCACGACCGCGAACACCGTCCCGGCCGCGGCGACGCTCGCGGTGGACGTCCGAGCGTGGCGGGCGAGCGAGCAGGAGCGGGTGGACGCGGCCATCCGCGGCCGAGCGCCCGCGGTCCCCGGCGCGGCCGTCCACGTGCGCGGCGGGATCAACCGCGGACCCCTGGAGGCGGAGCGGTCCGCGTGGCTCCTCGGGCTCGCGCGCGAGACGGCGGAGGCGCTGGGTCTCGGGCCGCTCGAGAGCACCGCGGTCGGCGGCGGGTCCGATGGGAACCTCACGGCCGCGCTCGGGATCCCGACGCTGGACGGCCTCGGCGCGGTCGGCGGGAACGGGCACGCCCCCGGCGAGTGGGTGGACGTGGCGTCGCTCGGGACGCGCGCCGCGCTCGTGGCGGGGCTGGCCGACCGGGTGGCGCGCGAGGGCGTGCGCTAGCGGTCCTGCGCCAGGCGGAGCGCGTAGCGGGCGACCCCCAGGATCGTCATGGCGTCATGGATCTCGCCGCGGTCGATCGCGTCGAGGATCTCGTCGGGCGTCGCCCACCGGAGCGCGAGGTCCTCGGTCGCCTCGGGCTCCGCCGTGCCGGGGGTCAGCCCGGTCGCGAGGAAGATCGCGCCGCGCTCGTCGGTCACGGAGTTGGACAGGCTGAACCGCACCAGGTCGCGCCACTCGGCCGCGGCGTAGCCGGTCTCCTCGCGCAGCTCGCGCCGCGCGCCGTCGAGCGGGTCCTCGCCGGGGGCGACGCCGCCCTCCGGGAGCTCCCAGCTGTACGCGTCGAGCGTGTAGCGATGCTGGCCGACGAGCAGGATCCGGCCGTCCTCCCCCACCGCGACCACTCCGACGGCGAACGAGCGGAAGTGGACCACGCCGTAGATCCCCGGGCTGTCGTCCGGGCGGTCCACCTCGTCGTGCCAGACCTCGATCCACGGATTGACGTAGGCGGTCTCCCGCGACCGTCGACGCCACGGGCCGACCCGCTCGGGCCCGGATGCGCTCATCGGGCGAGGCCGACGACCGCCCCGGCGGAGCCGAAGACGGCCAGGAACCCTCCGGCCGGCAGCTCCACCCCGGTCGCGTCCGCCGCCGTGACGGGTGCCGGGCCGGCGGCGGCGCACGGCAGCCACAGCGCGATCAGCGCGACGGCGACCGCCGCGCCGGGCCGGTGGAGATGCCGGCGCCGCGGACGGGAGGAGTTCACGGAGGAGACCGTTGCCATGGTGCAGGACCTCGAGCCGCGGGACCGCGACGAGCGGCGCTGAGGGACGCGGGCCGAGCGTATCCCACGGGAGCGCGGCCGGACCGGGCCGCCCGGCCCGGGTCGGCGTCCATCCGCACCGGAGGGGCGGCCGGTAAGTCCCGCGCCGGATCGTCCGGGCCCGTGCCATCGGAGCTGGCACGCCTGTGGCGTCCTCTGATGCCGGAGCGAAGGAGGGTGCGATGCCCGGAGATGTCGTCGTCCTGCGGGACGAGCGGAGGCGCGGCGAGGTCCGCCACCTCGAGGCCTACGTGGACGCAGCCGGCGACCTCCACGTCGACGGCCATGACATCGGCGGCGATGCGGGAGTCATCAGCGGGGACGCCGAGTACGAGTGGTGGCAGAAGGTGGCGGCGAAGGACGTCCCGCGGCTGCTCGACCTGCTCAAGCCGGAGCCCGGCGAGGGGATCCTCGACGTCCTGCGACGCGCCTATGCGGGCGACGGTGCGGCCGAGCTCGAGCGCGTCCTCCGCGAGAGCGGCATCCCGGTGGAGCTGAGATCGTGGTCGTGAACGGATCTCTCCCGGCCCCCTCGACCTTCTGACGGCCTGACGCCGGTGTACCGGGAGACGGCGGCACCTGGAGATCAGCGCACGACCTCGAACTCCACGACGAGGCGGCCGCGCTGCAGCGGCGGGAGCCCGCCAGATGGATCCAGCGCGGGCGTCCACGAACGGTCGAGCCCCGCGGTGAAGTAGTAGTGGCCGGGCGCCAGCGTCCCGCGCTGCAGGAGGAAATCGGTCGAGCCCGACGGCGGCGTCCCGAGCGCGTGGTACCCGCGCCCCTCGACCGAGACGAGAGTCAGGTCGTGCGGCGCGTCCCCGCGCACCGTTGCGAGCCAGACCACCTTGCCGGCGGTCATCCTGGGCGCGTCGACGTCGATCGACGACTCGGTGATCGTCACCCGGTGGACTGCGACGGACCCGCTCGCGGGGTCGAGGACGATCGGACCCGAGGCGGCCAGGAGCGCCATGCCGACGCACCCTCCGAGCGCGACGAGCGTGCCAAGGAGCGCCACCCTGATCGAGCCGGGGCGGACGTGCACGAGCGCCGTCATGCCCCAGTAGCCGGCTGCGAGCGCGGCGATCCCGGCGGTCTGGGCGAGGACGAGGAAGACGACGTAGCCCGCCGGCTCCGTGACGAGGGTGTTCCCCTGGTAGGTCGCGGCCATGTACCAGGCGCCGAGGAGACGCAGCGCCGCGGCGAGGCCCGCCGCACACAGGGTCACGACCCATCCGACGGCGCCGAGCCGCGCGAGTCCCGCGACCGCCCCGATCACGATGAGCGCGATGACGGCCTTCAGGGTCTCGGGACCGGCGTTCTGCGGCCCGAGGAGGGAGAAGAAGCCGCTCGCCACGACCGTCGCGAAGAGGGCCCAGAGCGCGACGAGCGTCAGGCGGCGGCTCCCGACGACGACGTCGTCAGGATGGCGACTCTCTGTGCTCGCCATCACCCGACCCCCCTGGGACGCTTCGCGGGTCAGGCTCGCCGACGGCTCGGCGCGGCCCGGGCGGCCGATCCATCGTCCGCGCGACCAGCCTCCCGCTCGCGCATCACGGTGCACGCGCCGCGGCCGGACGGACAGGGTCGGAAGTCGCCGCGGAACGCTCCGTCGCTGCTGCCCCTCGGCGGCCAGGCGGGTGGAGTGGCGTCCCCGGCAGGGATCGAACCTGCGACCTCGCGCTTAGAAGGCGCTCGCTCTGTCCGCTGAGCTACGGGGACGCGACGCCCACAGGGTACCGGAGACGTCGAGCGGGGGCTGCCGCGGACCCGCTCACGACCCGACGAAGAACTCCAGCCCGGCCGACTTCGCGACGACCTCCTCGAGCTCCTTCTTGTGCGACGCGACATAGAGGGCGTTGGCGATCTTCTCCGCCGCCGACGGCTTCGGCTGGCGCAGCGCGGCGATCGACGCGTCCGACTCGTCGAGCCCCGCGAGTCGGTGCTGCGTCCGACGGGTGTCGGCGTACGCCACGGACTCCGCGAAGCCGCGGCCCACGTCGCGCCCCTGCGCGTCGTGCAGGACGACGGCGCCCTCGCAGTACTGGGCGCCGTTCGCGAAGAAGCCGGATTGGGCCTCGCGGACGATCGGCGTCATCGAGAAGGTCGCGATGTCGTCGGGCACTCCCTCGGTGAACCGGAACTCCCAGTGCGCCGGGTACCAGGTGTCGGTCACGAGGTACCGAGAGGGGTCGGGAGAGTGGTCGGCCTTCACCCACTCGGAGATGTCGAGCGTCCCGCGGATGATGTGCGTCGCGCGGTCGGGGTCCATGTACGTGCCGGCCACGTTCGCCGTCATCGTCCCGGGCGATGTCGGGCCGGTCTGCTCGTAGAAGGCGCGGCGGGCGTCGGCATGCGGCGCGAAGACGGTCAGCTGCCGGTCGCCCTCGAACTGCGCCATGAACCAGTCCCAGCCGCCGGGCGCGGGATCGTCGGCGTTGTTCGCCGCGCGGAGGACCTCCGACGCCGGGACGCCGTTGATCGCGCCCCACTGGTGGTCGAACCAGAAGAGGCCGCGGGCGAGGTCGACCCGCTCGCCGTCGAGCTCGATCCAGCTCGCGGCGGGATCCAGCTGCAGCGCGGGGATCGAGTAGTAGAGCGATCCCATCCCGTCGATGCTCGGCATGCAGCCGCCGGCGCCCTGGAGGAGGGTCTCCTTGCCGGACGCGAGGGTGATCGATGCGGCGAGGGTGTGCGGCGCGTCGGCGCCGCGGTCGATGCCGCGCGCCGAGATCGTGACGGGGAAGAGCTCCCCGCTCCGATGGCACCGGATCTCGTTGCGCCCGAGGTGGTAGACGAACGGGTCGGGCTCCCAGCTGACGAGCCCGCTCGTCCCGGCGAGGACGATCGGGACGGCCTGCCAGTGGCGGCCGCCCGCCTCGCTGATCGCGAACTGGAGCTCCACGGTCTGGTTCTCGTCGTCCGTGAGGCCGAGTCCGGCCGCGACCGCCGGCGGGTACATGGCGGTCTGGAAGAACATCATCTCGACGCCGAACTCGCGCCCGTCGGCGCTCCACGCGCTCCCGACGAAGAAGTGCCAGCCGACCTGCGCGCGGGGCTTGGGCAGGTGGTCCCGCGGGAACTCGAGCCCGGCGGGGACGGGGATCGGGTCGTAGCCGACCGCGGCCGGCGCCCCGAGGAACCCCGTCTGGATGGCGTACGCCTGGTGGGGCGAGAGGTCGCCGACCTCCGCGAGCAGGCGCCGGTAGACGGCGTCCATGGCCGGCGTACGGGAGACCGGGTGCTGCAGAAGGTGCTCCAGGAAGAGCCGCATCCGCTCGCCGTGCGCGGCGGGTGCGTTCCGCGGGCCGGCGAGGGCGGCAGCGGCTTCGGGCGGGACCGCGGCCGCGATGGCCGCGGCGTCCTGGTCGTCGAGCCACAGCGCGCCCGCGATGTCGGCGCGCGTGGCGTCGTCCATCGCCGCGAGGGCGGAGGCCACGTCGGGGGTGGTCGGTTCGGTCATGCCATCTCCTTCCCCCATCGATCCGGTCACGGCCGCCGCTGCTGGGCCGCAGATGACCGCGACCGCGGAGTCCCCCTTCGAAGCGGCGGCCGGCGGCCGCGTCGTCGCGAGCATACGGCGCGCGGGAGCGCCGCGGGAGGGGTCCGAAGCGGCCATCACGCCTCGCTACAATGCCCGCATGAGCCAGATGTACCACCCGTCGGACCTCGCGGCGATGGACCCGCTCGTCCTCATGAAGAACCTGGACCACGTCCGGATGACGAGCCGTCGGCTCAGCTACATCCTCCAGGGCCAGGTGCACCTGTACACGCCCGAGGCGAACCGGATCCGCGACGAGATCGACCGGTACGTGGAGGCGGAGCGCCAGATCGAGTCCGAGATGGCCCGGAGGCGCATCCGGGCCTGACGCGGACGTCCCGCGAGCCTGCGCGGGGCGCGCACACCTCCAGCGACGAGTGCGATCCACCGTCTTGACGTTCGCCCCGCGGCATGCTCAGATGGCGCATCGCGGCCACGTCCCGCTCCTGTCGCATCCCACGGCAGGCCGGCCGCGGAGGGATGAGCCATGCAGCGGCTCGCGCGTCCTGCCCTCGCCGCCCTTGCGATGTCGTCGCTCCTCGTCGCGTGCGGGTCGTCCACCGTCCCGCAGCCGTTGGGCACCGCGCCGGCGGCCACGCCGCCCGCCGCAGTCTCGACGGCTCCGGCCGCCACGTCCGCACTCGCATCAGCGGGCGCTCAGACCGCGCTCCCCGGCGCGTCGAGTCCCGTGGCCGCGGACGCACCGAGCCAGCCGGCGGCCGCGGACTCCCCCACCCCCACGACGGACCCCGTCGTCGCACGGGTCCTTGACGCGATCGACGCGGCCGACCTGCGAGAGCCTGCGACGATCGACGCGGTGGACGCCGTCCGGTTCGCGCCGGGCGCGGCCGAGGCCGCGTCGAAGGCGATCGAGGGTGGCGCCGTCGGCGACGCACTGTGGGCTGCCACGTGGATCTACGCGACCTCCGGCGACGATCCCACGCCACTCACGCCTCTCCTCGCCCACGACGACCCCTCGATCCGCGCGATGGCAGCGGCGGCACTCCTGGCCGGCGGCGATGCGGACGGCGCGGTCGCCCTCGCGGGACTTCTTCGGGTGGAGGAACGGCTGCGCGGCTCCATCCCGCCCGTGACGGTCGGGCGATACGCGGCGGGCTCGCTCGCGCACCTCCTCGGCGGGCCGACGACTGCGCCCGGCGCCGGATCCGCCGCCGTCGCGAAGGCGTGGACCGCATGGCTCGAGCAGCATGGGTCCGCACTTTCGTTCGACGCCGCGACAGGGACCTGGGCCATCCGATGAGGCGTCTCGTCGTCCTTGTCTTGTCGATCCTGGTCTGCCAGGCCGCCGCCACGCCGGTCGTCAGCGCCTCCCCCGCACCCGTCGGGCCGCCCGCTGGGCGTGTCGAAGCCTCGACGAAGGCGACCAACGCCGTGACGTGGTCGGTGGACCAGGACGCCAAGACGATCACCGCGACCGTCCACCTGACGCTCGCGACCGCATGCTCCTCCGAGGAGGCCTACGGGCTGGCGATGCAGGGCGCTCGCTGGGCGGCGAAGTGCCGCGTCGGCGACGACGTGGTGAAGGCGATCAAGGCCGACATCGCCTCCGTGTGGGGCGGCACGACGTATCGCTGCTACCGGCTCATCGTCGATGTCGACGTGCAGGTCGACCAGCGCCCGGCCGATCGGCGGACCCCGTTCACCGCCGATGACCGGGTGTTCATCGCGATCGACCGGACCACCGCGGGCTTCCGGAGCCACACGTTCACATCCGAACGTCCCACCGCGCGGTGGGACGGCAACACGGCAGCCGACCGACCCGTGCCGCTGAACGGTGACGACCCGCCGTCCACCTGGGGCTATCCGCCCGGACAGGGTCAACACCTCTACGCCCACGAGATCGCGCACGTGCTGGGACTCGACGACCAGTACGAGGACGTCACGGACGCGGGCGGGAAGGTCATCGGCAGCCGGCCACGGCCCGGCGCCCCCAACGACCTCCTGGCCAGCTCCTGGAACGACAGCGTCGACCAGGGCACGGTGGATCGCCTCGTCGAGCGGAGCGACGCCTTCAAGACCGAGAAGGTGAAGTGCGACTACCGGATCGACACGAAGGTCGACGGCTGGATGCACTTCACCGCGAAGAAGTGCGGTGGCCCGGAAGGTGACTGGTTCATCAAGGTCGACGGCGAGCGCGACCTCGGGGGCGCGAAGCTCGTCCTGAGCGGCAGCACCCTGTACGCGAACCTGACGCGAAGCGACGCGACCTTCACCGGGCCCTGGGACGGCGCGTACCACATCGACGTCGTCGGCATCCCGCGCGCGAAGGGTGGCCAGGAGGGGACGATCAGCGGGACGGCGACCCTCGCGAAGCGGATCCTCCACCTGAAGGGCGTCACGGCAAGAGGATCCTTCTGGTCGCAGACGCCGGCCCTCGCGCTCGCCGGCGCCTCCATGGATCCGCTGAAGAACCTGGACCTGCCGGTCGTCAACGGGGCCTTCTGCCCCTGACGGCGGCAGCGCCGCGGGCGTGCGACGGGCTCGCGCCGCCTCGGTCAGGCGGCGGACGCCCCGGCCGGCCCCAGCGCGCGCGCCCAGGACCGGCGCACCCTCCGCGGCAGGACACCGGGCCTCGGCCTCCTCCGCGATCACACGGCGCGCGGTGGCCGCGAGCGTGCCCATCTGGAAGAGCCCGAACTCCACGCCGTGCTCGGCGAGCTCGTCGAGGCCCCAGCCGCGGAAGAGGCGTCGCCGCGCGACGTCGCACATCTCGTCGTAGAGCTCCGGCCACGCGACACGCCGTCGCGCCCGGCAGAACCGGACGAACTCGACGCCGTCGTCGGAGAGCTCAGGGACCTCGGCGCGCGCGCCAACGGACACCAGGTGACCCTCCCTCCCCTGCGGTCCACGGACCGCGTCGAACCGGAACGCGGGCGCACACTGCCGCCCGACACATGTACCTCGGGATGTCCCCGCCGCTGCCCGGGCCCCGTCCCCCGATGGGCCTGGTGCGGCGTCGACGGTCATCCTATCCCCTCCGGACCATCTGCGCGTAGGGCGTTGTCCACGTCTTTCAGGGCGAGTTGTCCACACAGAACGGGCGTTCGTGGACGGCCTCCGTGGGGCCTGTGGACGGGCGGGGCGAGCAGGCCGCCGGCCCCGCCGGGCCGCCCGTCTCCGGCGCCCGAGCCGGCCTCCGCCCGGTCCCCCGCAGGGTCGCCGATCCCGGGCCTGCCCCCGTCCGTCAGCCCTTCCGCCGGACCCCCATGCCGGGAGCGTCGGTGAGGATCCACCGGTGGTCCGCGCCGAGCTCGAGCCCCTCGAAGGGGTCGTCCGCGAGCAGCAGGCAGCCGTCGAGGTCCACCCAGTCCGCGAGCGACGCCACGGCGGCGGATCCTGCGATGCCCACGCGCGTCTCCTCCATGCAGCCGAGGAACGTGCGGAACCCGAGCTCCCGCGCCCGCGCGAGCATCCGGCGTGCGGGTCCCGTCCCGCCGCACTTCGCGAGCTTCACGTTCACGCCGGCGACCACGCCGACGAGACCGTCGAGGTCGAGGATCGTCACTGCGCTCTCGTCGGCGACGATCGGCAGCTCCGAGCGCTCCTGGAGCCATGCGAGCTGGTCGAGGCGGTGCGCGGGGAACGGCTGCTCGATCAGCTCCACGCCCAGGCGCACGAGCTCGGGGACCATGCGGGCGCCCGCGTCGGGGTCCCAGCCCGTGTTCGCGTCGACGCGGAGGACGCCGGGGAAGACGGCACGCACCCTCTCGAGCGTGTCGAGGTCCGCCGGGCCGCCCACCTTCACCTTGAGGAACGGGAACGCGGACGCCCGCGCGGCCCGCGCCGCGACGATCTCCGGCTCGTCGATCCCGACGGTGAAGTCGGTCGGCGGGATCTCCGGCGAGAGGCCCTCGAGGACGTGGAGCGGGACGCCCAGGAGGCGCGCGGCGAGGTCGCGCAGCCCGATGTCCACGGCGCACTTCGCCGCGCCGTTGTGGCGGAGGCCGTCGTCCATCGCGTCCGACGCCGCGTCGAGGGCCGCCCGCGTCGCCGGGACGTCGCCGCGGGCGGCGGCATCGCGCGCGTCCTCCCAGTGCGGCACCACGGCCGCGAGCAGGAGCGGGAGGACCGCGTGCACCGTCGCGTCGGTCTCCCCGTAGTAGGTGTCGGGGAACCCTTCGCCGAGGCCCGTCACGCCCGGCTCGCCGGGTCCGGGCACGTGGCGGTCGTCGACCACCTCGAGGACGACGGTCGTCGCGCCGGCGGCGTCCGACTCGCGGGCGATCCGGAACGGGTCGCGGAACGGGAGGTGCAGCGTGGCCGCCGAGACCGACAGCGGGCCGGCGGAGACGATCGAGCCGGTCACGCGACCGTCCCCTGCTCGAGCGCCGAGCGCACGTGCCCGAAGAGCCGGTCCGGACCGAACCGCACGGGGTCGTCCGCCGGGAGCCCGGTCTCCTCCTCCGTGGCCCGGATGGCCCGGCGCGCCGCCTCGTCGTCCGCGATGTCCGACGTGTTGAGGGAGACCGCCACCACGCGCGACGGCGCGACGAGGCCCGCGATCATCTCGTGGGCCGCGATGAGCTCCGGGAGCGGCTTGATCGGGTACGAGGCGTCGGGCAGGTGGTCGAAGTCGTGCTCGACGAGTCCCACCTTGTGCACGAGCACCATCGCGTGTGGGGTGGTCCCGTGGATGAGGCCGACGGTGACCGGCGAGTAGGCGGGGTGGTCGATGGAGCCCTGGCCCTCGACGAAGATCCAGTCGCCGAGCTCCTCCGCCTGCTCGACGAGCCACTCGCAGGTCCCGTTGAGGAAGTCGGAGATCTCGCGGTCGACCGAGACCCCCCAGCCCGCGACCATCATCCCGGTCTGGCCGGTGGGGACGAAGACGCCGCGCAGCCCGGCGTCCCGCGCGGCCCGCTCCAGCTCGAGCGCGACGGTCATCTTCCCGATCGCGCAGTCCGAGCCGACGGTGAGGATCACGCGGGTCCCGGGCCGGTGCGCCCGCCCGACGGACGTCAGGTGGCGCTCCGGGACGCGCCGGTAGTCCACGATCTCGGCGCCGGTCCCGCGCGCGGCGGCGGCGAAGGCCGGGTCGTCCGCGAGGAAGGTGTGGAGGCCCGAGAGGACGTCGAGCCCCGAGTCGAGCGCCTGGAGGATCACCGCGCGCCACTCCGCCGGCAGCTTCCCGCCGGTGGGCGCGATGCCGATGAGCAGGGCCTGGGCGCCCCTGGCGATCGCCTCGTCCAGCGTCCCGACCACGGGGATGTCGTAGCGCGGGCCCATCCACTCGGAGACGTTCCGGCCGGCGATCGACGAGTCGAGGATGGCGACGACATCGTCGCGGCCGTAGCGGATGACGCCGATCGCGGTCTTGGCGTGGTGGGCGCCGAACTGGCCCTCGGTGAGGACGACGAGGCGGCGGACGGTGTGCGGGCGCATGCGTGCTCCGGGTGCGGGGTACGAGCCGCCGGGGCCTCTCCGGCGGGTCGTCCGCAGTCTACGGGAGCCGGGCGTGGCCGGAAAAGGGAACGCCCCCGGGGCGCGGGCCGGGGGCGTGGGTCGTTCGAGGTGGTACCGCATACCGGATTCGAACCGGTGGTCTCCGCCTTGAGAGGGCGGTGTCCTGGGCCTCTAGACGAATGCGGCACGAGGTGCGCGAGGCATCGGGGAGGATAGCAAAGGTCGGGCGAGGTGTCGAACGGCGACCCCCCGAGCGGCAGGACCCGCCGGCAGCGCGACATGCCGGCGGCACGCCGCCACCGTCAGAGGCGGTTCTCCTCGAGGAACTCCCGGATCGCGTCCGCCACCTGCTGGAAGCTCTCCTCGCCGAGGACCAGCCCGTAGTGGGAGTGCGCGCCGAACGGCTCGTATCGCGCGCCCAGCCACTGCGCGAGGCGCTCGACGTCCGGCTCGGCGACGTAGTGGTCGAGCCCCCCGGCGACGACGAAGACGGGCACATCGGCGAGCGGCCGGCGGTCGACGGCCACGCCCTGGAGGACGCTCCGCCGCGCGGCGCCGGACTCTCGCGGCTTCTGGCCGAGGAGGTGCTTGATCCGGACGATGTCGTCCAGGGTGAGGTCGCGATGCTCGCGGCGCAGGCGCTCCGGCATCGTGTCCCAGCCGATGAGCTCGGTCCCGTACGCGGCGGGGATCGCCCGGATCTCGTGCGGCTTCGGCGGGACGCGCAGGTCGCGCGGCAGGAGGGGGGCGAGCAGGATCGCGCCGGAGACCGGGTGGCGCTCTGCCGCCTTCAGCGCGAGGAGCGCGCCCATCCCGTGCCCCACGACGACCGCGTTGGGCCCGACCCGCTCGAGGACCGAGACGACGTCGTCCGTGTACGAGGCGAACGAGAGCCGGGCCGGGTCGGCGGTCTGCGACCAGTAGTGGTTGCGGAGGTTGAGCGCGTGGCCCTCCCAGCCGCGGCGGGCGAAGTACCCGAGGTAGCGCTCCCAGATCCAGGAGCCCCCGAGCTCGCCGTGGACGAAGACGAGCGGCTTGCGGCGCGAGCGGCGCTCCGGCAGCCACGACTCGACATGGAGGCCACGGTCGGCGATCTCCATCTCGTCCTTGCGGACGGGGCGGGCGTCGGGGTTGGGCACGGCCGGGCGGGGCGGGATGCGCGTGGGAGAGCGGGGGTCCGCCTCGGGCGTGCGCTGGTCCATGGAGGTCTCGGTGGTGGTCATCTCACTGCTCGAACGGGTTGAGGACGAGGCCGGTGAGGGCCTTGGGGTAGAAGTAGGTCGACTTCTGCGGCATCACCTCGCCGGCCGCAGCGACCGCGGCGATCGAGGCGACGGGCGTGGGGTCGAGGAGGAAGGTCGCATCCGCCTCGCCGGTCCCGGCGATGACGCGCGCGACGGCCTCGTCGGACGACTTCGCATACGTGACGGCGTCGCCGTGCGCGATCGCCGCCGGATCGAGGCCCAGGAGGCGCTCGAGGGCGACCTGGAGGAGCGTCACGTCCAGGCCGCGGAGCGCGTCGCTGCCGTCCGGCAGCCACGGACCGAACGCCTCGCGCCGGGCGCGGAGGACGGCTCCCCCACTCCGGGTCCACAGGCCGAACCGGCCGGCCCCACCGGGCGCCAGGGCCGCCGGGGAGAACGCCGCCGCGAGCGCGACCGGGTCGTCCACCGGCTCCACGTCGAAGAGCGTGGGCGCGCCGCCGACGAGCGCCGCGGCGGCCTCCTCGCCGATCCCTCGGATGATCCGGTGCGTCGCGAGGACGGTCATCTGCTCGTGCATCGCGTCGAAGAGCAGCGTGAGGATGAAGTCCGGCGCGGGGTCCACCTCCGCGGGGGACGTGCGGCGTCGCTCGTCGCGGTACCGGAGCGCGGTCTCGTAGCGGTGGTGTCCGTCCGCGATGTCCACGGTGCTCGCGCCGACGATCGCGATGAGCTCGGCGACCGCTGCCGCATCCGGGCCGTCGGCCGTGATCATCCAGAGGCGCTGGCGGACGCCGTCGTCGTCGGTCACGTCGATCGCGGCGGGCCGCTCGGAGACGCCGGCGAGGATCTCGGACGCGCGCCCCGTGGGCTCTGCGTAGAGGCCCACGACCGGGCTCAGGTTGGCGCCGGTCGCGCGCATGAGCTTCCAGCGGTCCTCCTTGGGACCGGAGAGCGTGCGCTCGTGCGGCCGGACCCCGCCCGTGGCGGAGAACTGCTCGAGGCGGAGCCGGCCCATGAAGCCGCGCTGGACGCGGACGACGGACGAGCCCGGGACCGTGTAGGTCTGCTCGTAGACATAGAGACTGGGCCGCGGGTCCTTCCGCAGCGTGCCGTCGGCACGCCACGCGGAGAACGTGCGCGCGGCCTGCCGGTAGCGCTCGTCCGGGTCGGCGTCGCCGGTCTCCGACACGGGGAGGTCGATCCGGACCACGTTCCGACGGCTGCGCGCGACCAGGGCGAGGCGCTGCTCCGGCGAGATCACGTCGTACGGGGGCGCGACGACGTCGCCGAGATCGCCGACCACCTCCGGGTCGTAGCGAAGCGCACGGAACGGTCGGATCTCGGGCACGGAGGCTCCTGGTGGGCCCTGGGCCGGGGCGCGCACGACCGGAACCGGGCGCCGGACCCGGCGCCTCGGGATCGATGCCCGGAGAGTCTATCGCCTCGAGCCCTCGAAGGCCAAGGATGCGGCCGGACGACGGCCATCCGCGCCCTCTGCGCGCCGGCCTCCCGCGCCAGGCCGGCGCCCCGTGGTGGCCGGCCCGCCCGCGACGGGCGGCCGGGTGCTAGCCTCCGGTCGATGCGCACACGGATCGTCCTCACGATCGCGGCTCTCGCCCTGCTCGCCTCCGGGTGCGGCGGGCTCGCCGGCACGCCCCCACCCCCCACCCCGGCCGACTTCGCCGGGATCGTCTCGTTCCTCAGCGCCGAGGGCATCGCGGTCTCCGGCGTCCAGACGGGATCCGCCGGGTGCGACGACAGGCAGCTCGTGGGTCCGGCCATCTCGCTCACCGCGAGCGGGCTGGACCAGTCGCAGCCGGTCCCCGTCCACCTCTACCTCTTCAAGAACGCTGCTGCGTACGACAAGCTGCGGCCCACGGTGGACGCCTGCGCGAAGGCGTACGTGACGGACCCCTCGACGTACGAGTCGGTGGACGCGAGCCCGTTCGTCGCCGTGGGCCAGGGACCCTGGGGAGCCGCGTTCCGCGAGGCGGTCCAGGCCGCCATGACGAAGGCCGCAGGCGGGAACTAGGCACACGCGGGCCCCCCGGGGCATCGCCAGGGCCCGACCAGAGCCGTCGGGTCGCGTTCCTGTCATGCAGCCTCCACGAGAGTGCGCGGCGACCGCGGTCGCCCCGATCGCGACGGAACGGACCTGCGCTGAGCGTGGGCGGACCGCCCGGCAGCGCCGCGATAGGCTCCGGCAGCCCCCTCTGTTCGCCGCGCACTCCCCGGGCGACTCGATGACGGAGATCCGTGGCGTACCGCGACAGGACCCGACGCGTGCCGCCGCGTGATCAGGTCGCGGCCGGCGCTCGTAGGCCCGCCGTGGGGCGTCGACCTGCAGCCGGAGCGGCCTGCCCGGAGGCGGCCGCGGCCGTCAGAGCCCGAAGGTCTTCCGGAACCTGTTGCGCGCCCAGACGTCGCCCGTCCCCGTGCCCTCCTCCCACGCGTCGACCTTGCGGTTCCCGAGCGCGGTGTTGCGCACGAGGGTGTTGTCGCTCGAGTCGCCGAAGACCACGAACCCGTACTGCGTGTTGCGGTTGGCGGTGTTCCGTGCCAGGACGTTCCCGTTCGCCTCGTAGAGGTTGAACCCGTCGCGGTTCAGGTTCGCGATGTTGCCGACGTAGGTGTTGCCGGAGCTGTGCGCCGAGAACCCGTCCTTCCCGTTGCGGTTCGCCGTGTTGCCGCTGAAGGTGTTGCCCGTGGAGCCGCGGAGGACGATGAAGCCGGCGCCCGTGTCGTTCGCGGTGTTGCGCGTGACCGTGTTGCCGGTGGACGGGATGCCGTCCTCGTTGTCGTCGAGGATGAACCCGCCTTGGTTGTGGGTCGCGACGTTGCGGACGACGAGCGAATCGCTCGTGCCGAAGATGCCGAACCCGCCCCAGTGACCCTGCTCGGTCGCGACGTTGGCAGCGATCGTGACGTTCTTCGACGCGGTGACGACGAACCCGAGCGCGCCGTTCGACCTGGCGGTGTTGCCGACCACGATGCCCCCGGAGGACCCCGTGAGATGCATCCCGTGGGTGGCGTTCTCGACGAGCGTGTTGCCCTCGATGCGGACGTTCGTGGCCGACCCCGAGATGCCGTTGTACGCGAACCCGCTGACCACGCACCCGCGGATCGTGATGTCCTTCCGGTCGCAGAAGACGATCCCGCCGTCGAATCCGGTCGCGCACCCGGTCCCTTGATGGCGTGGCCGGCGCAGTCGAGGACCACGCCGTCGGCGTCGATGCGGACGTTTCCGATGTGGTCCGCGTCGAGCGTGGTGCTCTGCGTGACGACGAGCGTCTCTGGCGCCACCACCGGCGGCGGCGTGTCGGTGTCGGCGCTGGCGGACGCGACCCCGAGCGAGACAAGGAGCAGGATGGCCGCGACGCTCGCGGACGGAAGCGCGCGTGATCGCACGTGGCACCTCCCGGGACGCCCCCGCGGGGTCGGTCTCGCCAGTGGCTCAGCGCGGCCCCAGCGGCCGGGGCATGGACCGCGCGTCGTCGCCTCCCGCTCGAGCTGCAACGTAGCGCGGGCATCCGGCGCGGGACAGGGCCGAGCGTCGCTCCGAGGACGCAGACAGCGACCGGGCGGCCCGGCCGCCCGGCGGGCTGCCGCGGCAGTCGAGGCCGTCAGGCCTCCTCCCGCTCGACCTCCTCGCGCGTCGCGGGCTCGAGCCGCGGCAGGTGGGTGTCCCCCACGTTCGGGACGAACGAGGCCGCGAGGGAGGTCTGCACGGCCGCCTCCTGCTCCTCGAGCGTGAGGATGCCGAGCCGGCCCAGGGACGCCAGCTCGTCGCGGATGTAGGTCTTGAGCATCTCGGGGCCGTCGGTGCTGATCGTGAAGCGGATCTCGTTCCGGCGGAACGTGTCGAAGATCCAGCGGAACTCGTCCCAGCCGGAGACGACGCGGGTGTTCAGGTTGGAGGTGGGACAGATCTCGAGCACGATCCCGCGCTCGCGGATCATCCCCATCGTCCGGGGGTCGTACGCGGACTTCACGCCGTGGCCGATCCGGTCCGGCTCCAGCTGCTCGATGACCTCCGCGATCTCCTCGACCGGGCCGGACTCGCCCGTGTGGACCGTGATCCCGAGGCCGAAGCCCCGCGCCCGCCGGAAGAGCCGCGAGTAGTCGGCCGGCCGGAAGGACGGCGTCTCCGGGCCGGCGATGTCGACCCCCACGATCCCGCGGTCGCGCCAGGCGATCGCCTTCTCCGCGATGATCTCGTTCAGGTCGAACGGGAAGGCGCGGTCCAGGCAGAGGATCAGGCCCGGACGGACGGGGTACTCGAGCGTCGCGCGGTCCATGCCGCGGACCGCTGCGGCGATGATGTGGTCGAGGTCCTGCTCGCCGCCGCGGTTCCGCTTCATCGGGTTGAACCGCAGCTCGCACGTGGTGACGTTGTTCTTCCGGTACGCCCCGCCGATGACCTCGTAGACCGACCGCTCCACCGCGAACGGCGACGACTGGATCAGCTCCGTCCAGTGGAAGAGGTCCAGGTACCCGTCGAACGAGCGCCCGCGGCGGCTCGAGACGGTGATCATGTCCCGGAACTCCCAGTAGTCCTTCGTCGGGAGCCGGATCCCCTGGGCGTGCGCGATCCCCCACATGATCGCGGGCGTCACGGCGCCGCCGAGGTGGCAGTGGAGCTCCGCGACGGGGGTCGAGCGGGAGAGCTGGGGCGCCATCTGTGGAGGATAGCGCCGGGGAGCGGGCGGCGGCCCGCGCCCCGGCGGCCGGCCGTCCTAGCTCAGCGCCGCGACGACGTAGTCGACGCTCTTCGTGAACGCCTCCACGTCGGCCGGCTCGATCGCGGGGAAGAGCCCGATGCGCAGCTGGTTGCGCCCGAGCTTGCGGTACGAGTCGGTGTCCACGATCCCGTTCGCGCGGAGGACCTTGCTCACGACCTGCGCGTCCACTCGCTCGTCGAAGTCGATCGTCGCGACGACGTTGGACCGGTGCGCGGGATCGGCGACGAACGGGGTCGCGAACTCGCTCGCCTCCGCCCACGAGTAGACGATGCGCGCCGACTCGGCCGACCGGGCGGCCGACCACGCGAGCCCGCCGTTGCCCAGGAGCCAGGCGACCTGCTCGTTCATGAGGAAGACCGTCGCGAGCGACGGCGTGTTGTAGGTCTGGTCCTTGCGGCTGTTGTCGAGGGCGATCGACAGGTCGAGCGACGCAGGCTGCCAGCGCCCGCTCGCCTTGATCGCGCCGACGCGCTCGACCGCGGCCGGCGAGAGGAGCGCGATCCAGAGGCCGCCGTCGGAGGCGAAGACCTTCTGCGGGGCGAAGTAGTAGGCGTCGAACTCCGCGGGGTCCACCGGGAGCGCGCCGCCGCCGGAGGTCGCGTCCACCGCGACGAGGCCCGCGGCGGCCCGGCCGTCGGCATGGCGGGGCCGGGCGACCGGCATCATCACGCCCGTCGACGTCTCGTTGTGCGTGAGGCCGTACAGGTCCACGGCGTCGTCCGCGACCGGCTCCGGCCGCGTCCCCGGCTCGCTCTTGATGATCTCCGGGTCGGCGAGGTGCGGGGCCTCCTTCGCCGCGGCGGCGAACTTCGACGAGAACTCGCCGAAGACGCAGTGCTGGCTCCGGTGCTCGATGAGCCCGAACGTCGCCACGTCCCAGAAGACCGTGGACCCGCCGTTGCCCAGGACCACCTCGTAGCCGTCGGGCAGCGCGAACAGCTCCGCGAGCCCGGAACGGAGGCGGCCGACCGCGTCGAGGACGGGACGCTGGCGGTGCGACGTGCCCAGCCAGGACTTCCCGACGGCGGCGAGCGCAGCGACGGCCTCGGGGCGGACCTTGGAGGGCCCGCAGCCGAAACGGCCGTCGGCGGGGAGGAGGGACGAGGGGATGACGATCTCGGGCGTGCTCATGTCGCCAAGTATGAAGGAGCGTGCCTGCCCGACGCCGTGGCGGGGGCGCGCGCCCTGCCGCACGGTCGCCGGAGGAACGCTGTGCGACGCGGGGGACCGCCGAGCGTCACGGCCCGGCGCCCGGCAGGCTCCCCTACTCGACCGGACCGGGGACGACCCGCCCCTCCGCGTCGACCGTGGCGACCGGGAGCGTCCGTCGGCGCGCCTCGGCGCGTTCCACCGCGCGGCGCGCCGCGTCCGGGACCTGGTCCCGCGCGTGGTAGCTGGTCCGCACGAGCGGCCCCGACTCCACGTGGAGGAAGCCGAGCGCGAGACCCTCCTCGCGCATCTCCGCGAACTCGTCCGGGTGGTAGTAGCGCTCGACCGGCAGGTGCGACGCGGTGGGCCGCAGGTACTGCCCGATCGTGAGGATGTCGCAGTCCACCATGCGCAGGTCGGCGAACGTCCGCGAGAGCTCGTCGCGCGTCTCGCCGAGACCGACCATCACGCTCGACTTCGTGTGGACGGCGACGCCCGAGGCCCGCGCCATCGCCTTCGCGCGCTCGAGGACCTGGAGGCTCCGGTCGTAGCGGGCGCGCTTTCGCACCGGCTTCTGCAGCCGCTCCACGGTCTCCACGTTGTGGTCGAGGATGTCCGGCGCGGCGTCCATCACCGCCCGGAGCGGCTCCGCGTGGCCGTCGAAGTCCGGGATGAGCACCTCGATCCCGGTCGTGGGACAGAGCCGGCGGATCTCGCGGATCGTGTCGGCGAAGACGCTCGCACCGCCGTCGGGGAGATCGTCGCGGGCGACGCTCGTGACCACCACGTGGTCGAGCCCCGTGTGGCGGATCGCCTGCGCGACGCGGAGGGGCTCGCCGGGGTCGTGCCAGGTCGGCCGGCCGGTCTCCACCGCGCAGAACCCGCAGGCGCGGGTGCAGACGTCGCCGAGGATCATGATCGTCGCCGTCCGCTGGTCCCAGCACTCGCCGAGGTTGGGGCAGATCGCCTCCTCGCAGACGGTGTTGAGCTGCAGCCCGCGGACGAGCTGCTTCAGGTCCCGATACCCCTCGCCCGACGGGATGCGCGAACGGATCCACTCCGGGTGGCGGCGGGCGGGCGCGACGTCGGTCATGCGATCGGCGTCTCCGGGCCCACCGCCTCGAGCCAGGCCTTCACGTCGCGGAGGAACGCGGCCGCCCCGGCGCCGTCGTGGGCGCGGTGGTCGAACCCGATGACCATGTTCATCATCGAGCGGATCGCGATCCCGTCGCCGTCCGGCGTCTCCACGACGACCGGCCGCTTCGTGATCGCCTCCATCGTGACGATCGCCACCTCGGGGACGTTCACGATCGGCAGCGTCAGGTTGGAGCCGAGCCACCCGGTGTTGTCGACGGTGAAGGTCCCGCCGCCGAAGTCGTCGATGCGGAGCTTCCCGGCGCGGGCGCGCTCCGCGACCTCCGCGATCGCGCGGTTGAGGCCGGTGATCGAGAGGCGGTCGGCGTCGCGGATGACGGGGACGAGGAGGCCGTCCGGGACCGCGACGGCCACGCCGATGTTGATCGGCCGCTTCGCGACGAGCCCCTGCTCGGTGTAGTGGCCGTTGAACGTCGGGTTCTTCCGCAGCGCGGCGATCGACGCGGCCACGACGAACGGCACGAACGAGAGCGAGATCCCGTCGCGCGCCTGCGACGCCGCCTTCAGCGACGCCCGAAGGCGGACGAGATCGGTGACGTCCACCTCCATGTGGACGTACGCGTGCGGGACGGCGAGCGCCCGCGTCATCTGCGCGGCGATCCCGCGGCGCATCTGCGTGACCGGCACGACGACCTCGTCCACGCCGGGCGGGAAGACGATCCCGGCGTACCCGGCGTCGGCGGCGCCGTGCGTCGCGGGGACGGCGACCGGGGCCGGAGCGGCCGGGGCGCCGGGCAGGGCGGCAGCGGGCGCGACGCCCGCGGCCTGCGCGCCGGCCGCGTACGCGAGGACGTCCGCGCGGGTGAGGCGACCTCCCTGGCCGGTCGGGACGATCCCGGCCCCGGAGAGGCCGTGCTCGCGCAGGAGACGGCGGACGGCGGGGGTCATCCGTGCGTCGGGGCCGGGCGGCGGACCCGCGGGGACGGACGCGGCGGCGGGCACGGCCGGAGCCGCCGGTGCGGCCGGAGCCGCGGCGGTCGCCGGTGCGGCCGGCGCCGCGGCGGCCGGAGCTGCCAGGCACGGCACGGCCGGACGGCCGCAGCGCCGCCACCGGGGTCGCCACGGGCGCCGCAGGCGCGACGGCCTCGGCCTCTGCGCCCGCCCCATCGGCCTCGATGACCGCGATGTCGGCGCCCGTCGGGACGACCGCGCCCTCCGCGACGAGGACCTCCGCGAGGACGCCCGCGTACGGCGACGGCACCTCGGCGTCGACCTTGTCCGTGACGACCTCGAGGAGCGGCTCGTCCTTGGCGACCCGATCGCCCGGCTTCTTCAGCCACCGGCCGATCGTCCCCTCGGCGACGTTCTCGCCGAGCTGGGGCATCGTCACCCGTGCCACTCTCGATCCCTCCTTCGGTCCCGCCCCGCGGGCGGGCCGTCTTCGTTCCCGGGGCTAAGTCTGACGGAAGGCGCCGGCTCTGTCCGCCGGCCGTCCTTCGTCGGGCGCCGCCGCGCCGGATGGCGCGACGACGTCCACGGGCGTCAGAAGTTGATGGACCTCCCGTCGACGGCCATCGCCGCCTCGGCGAGGACCTCGGCATTGGTCGGATGCGGATGCGTCGCGAGCGCGATCTCCCACGGCTGGGCCTCGAGGACCATCGCGACCGCGCCCTCGGCGATCAGGTCGGTCGCGTGCGGGCCCACGATGTGGACCCCGATCGTCTCGCCGCTCTCGGCGTCCTCCACGATCTTCGCGAACCCCTCGTGCTCGCCGCCGATGACCGCCTTGGCGATCGCCTGGAACGGGACCTTCCCGACGCGCGTCGCGATGCCGCGCTCCGCGGCCTGCGCCTCGGTCAGCCCGATCGACGCGATCTCCGGCCGGCAGTAGGTGGCGCGGGGCTGCTTCGCGTAGTCCATCCCCTCGACGTCCTCGCCCGCGATCGTGTGGACCGCGATGAGCCCCTCGTGGGCGGCGGTGTGGGCGAGCCAGAGCCCGCCGACGATGTCGCCGATCGCCCAGAGGTGCGGCTCGTCCGTCCGCATGTGGTCGTCCACGAGGACGATCCCGCGCTCCACGACGGCCTTCGTCGTCTCCAGCCCCACGTCCTCGACGTTCGCGGCGCGCCCGGTGGCGACGAGCATCACCTCGGCGGCGATCTCCTCCGTCCCCTCCTCCCCGTCGCGCCCGACGGTGAAGCGGATGCCGGCGTCGTCGGCGACGACCGCGGCCGTGTCGAACCGCGCCCTGGTGATCACGCGGATCCCGCGCCGCGTGAAGCTGCGCTCCACGACCGCGCTGACCTCCGCGTCCTCGAGCGGGACGATCGTGGGGAGGTACTCCACGAGCGTGACCGTGGCGCCCATGTCGTGGAAGAACGAGGCGAACTCCACCCCGACCGCACCCGCGCCGACGATGACGATGCTCGCGGGGAGGTCGGCCCGGCGGAGGATGTCGTCCGACGTGAGGATGCGGATGCCGTCCGGGACCAGCCCGGGCAGGCTCTTCGTCCGGCTCCCCGTCGCGAGGATGACGTCGGAGGCCGTGAGGACGCGCTCGCCGCCGGCGCCCGGCGTCCCGTCCTCGCCCGCGAGCGCGACGCGCACCGTCGTGGCGCCCTCGAGGCGGCCGCGGCCGGCGACCCACTCGACGCCGTTCTTCTTCACCAGGCTCCTGCAGGCCGGTGGTCATCCGCTTCACGACCGCGTCGCGGCGGGCGGCGATCGTCGGGTAGTCCACGGCGATCGACCCGTCGATCCGCAGCCCGAACTCGGCCGACTTCTTCATCCTCGCGTGGAGGTCCGCCGACTCGAGGAGCGCCTTCGTGGGGATGCATCCCCGGTGGAGGCAGGTCCCGCCGATCTGCCCCTCGTCCACGAGTGCCGTGCGCAGGCCCAGCTGGGCGGCGCGGAAGGCCGCGGTGTAGCCGCCGGTCCCCGCGCCGAGCACGATGAGGTCGAAATGGTCGGCGGTGGGGGCGTCGGTCATCGGGTGGTGCCTCGGGAGGGCGGGCAGCACGGCGGGCGGCCCGGCGGACGTCTGGACCGACCGATGGTACCGCGGGGCGGCAGTCCCGCGGTGGGACGCCACCACCGCGGCACGGCCGTCCGGGCGACCGGGGGCCGAGTGCTAGACTCCGGCCGCGGGTACCCCTCGGGCGCCGCTGTGGGGCCGGAGGCTTCGTGACCATCCAGCAGATCCTCATCCTCGGGCTGTCGGCCCTCGTCGGCTACCTCATCGGTGCGATCCCGGTGGGGATCCTCGTCGCTCGAGCGTCGGGCGGGCCCGATCCCCGGACGATCGGCTCGGGCCGGACCGGCGGGACGAACGCGCTGCGCGCGCTGGGGCGCAAGTGGGCGCTCGTCGTGGTCCTCGGCGATGTCGGGAAGGGGGCGGTCCCCGTCCTGTTCGCGGCGCTGATCTCCGGCTGGGACCCATGGCCGATGGCCATCGCGGCGCTCGCCGCGGTCCTCGGCGCGATCCGGTCGATCTACATCCGCTTCCACGGCGGACGCGGCGTGGGCGCGGGCGTGGGCACCCTCCTGGTGATGGCCCCGCTGGCCATCCTCATCACGGCGCCCGTCTTCTTCGGCGCCGTGATCGTCACGCGGTACGTCTCGCTCGGCTCGCTCCTCGGCGCGGCGGCGATCTGCCCGGCGACCCTCCTCGTCGTCTACCTGACGCAGGGCTCGATCCCGGCGCCGTACTGGCTGTACGCGACGATCGGCCCCGCGCTCATCTGGATCGCCCACTGGGACAACGTCCAGCGGCTCCTCCGCGGGGAGGAGCGGCGCCTGGACCTGGGCCTGCTCACCGGGCGGTCCAGGCCCCACTGACCGTTCGCGGGGCCGCGTAGACTGGTGGAGCCGCCGTCCCCGGCCGTTCCTCCGGAGGCTCCGACCCGATGCTCACCGCGTTGACCCGGCGGCTCGCCCCCGTCGCAGCCGTCCTCCTCGCTGTGCTCCTTCTCGCGCCCGCCGTCCACGCCGCCGATCTCCCGCGGCTCACCGACCAGGTGATCGACAGGACCGGGACGCTCCCGGCCGCGGACCTCGACCGGATCCGCGCAGCGCAGGACCGGCTCGCGGCAGAGGACGACGTCCACCTGTACGTCCTCGTCACCGACACCACCGGCGGCGCGGAGCCCGGGACGTACGCCGAGGCGGTCGCGAGCGCGAACGGCCTCGGGTCCAGGGACGGGATCCTCACCGTCGCCCTCGACGACCGCACCTACTACCTCTGGGTCGGCAGCGGCGTGCCGCTGACGAACGACGGCATCGACCAGCTGCTCGCCGACGACCTTCAGCCGGGCCTGCGCGCGGGCGAGACCGCCGTCGCGATCGAGACGCTCCTCGGCTCCATGCGGACGGCCATCGGCTCGGCGGCCGCCACGGCGGCCCCCGCCACGACGCGGCCGACCACGCGTCCGGCGACCGCGGCCCCGGGCGGCGGGTCGCGGCGACTCCGGGGGCGGCGTGGACGGGTTCCTCCTCATGCTCCTCGCGGTGGTGGGAGGCGTCGTCGCGGTCACGCTCGGCCTCGCGTACGTCGCGAGCCGCCGGCAGCGCGGCCGGGCGGCAGCGGCCCAGGCGGCGTCGCAGAAGGACCTCGCGATCCGCGCGAACGCCGGCCTGCTCGAGCTCGACGACCTCGTGGGCGACATGGACGCCGAGGCGTCCTTCGCCGAGGCGGAGTTCGGCGAGTCGGCGGCGGCCCCGCTGCGGAAGGCGCTCGACGGCGCGCGGCAGGAGCTCGCGGCTTCCTTCGCGCTCCGCCAGAAGCTCGACGACGCGACGCCCGAGGACGACGCGACCCGGACCGCGATGCTCAAGGAGATCGCCGACCGGACCGCGCGCGGCAAGGCGTCGCTCGACGCGCAGCGTGCCGCCGTCGCGAACCTCCGCGCGATCGAGGAGCGGGCGCCGGAGATCCTCGACGCCCTCCCCGCGAAGGCGGACGCGCTCGACGCGCGGTATGCCGCGGCGGAGGCGACGCTCGCACGCGTGCAGGCCGACTACGCGGCGTCGGTCTGGGAGCCGGTGGACGGGAACCTCGCCGAGGCCGGCAAGCGGGTCGCGGTCGTGCGCGACGCGCGCGAACGCGGGAAGCAGGCGCTCACCTCCGGCGAGACGCGGACCGGGGCCCAGCTGGCGGTCGCGTCGGAGATCGCGCTCTCGGAGGCCGACGGGCTGCTCGGCGCGGTCGAGCGGCTCGCGAAGGACGCGGACGCCGCGAAGGCCGGGGTCCCCGGGGTCCTCGCGGAGGTCGGCGCGGACCTCGCGAGCGCGCGGGCCTCGCTGCCCTCGGCCGCGCCCGGCTCGGAGCTCCCCGGGAAGGTCGCCGCGCTCGAGGCGACCGTGGCCGGCATCAACGCGGAGATGGCGCAGCCGCGCCCGGACGTCGTGGACGCGTACCGGAAGGCCGTCGCTGCCGCGCAGGACTCCGACGCGATCCTCGCGGGGATCCGGAGCGAGGCCGAGCGGGTCGCGCGGGAGCGCGCGACCCTCGACATGACCCTCCAGGCGGCCGATCGCGACGTGCGGCGCGCGACCGACTTCGTCGCGGCGCGACGCGCCGGCGTGGACCGAGAGGCGCGGACGCGGCTCGCCGAGGCGCAGCGCCACCTGGAGAACGCCCAGGCCCTCGCGGCGAAGGACGTCGCCGCCGCGACGCGGCGAGGCGCGCCTCGCCGACCAGCTCGCGCAGCAGGCGATGCAGCTCGCGACGACGGACTTCACGCGCTACGACCAGACGTCATGGCAGGGGCCGCGGCCGCCGGCGGCGCCACAGCCAGGGCGGGATCGACCTCGGCGCGGTCCTCACGGGGATCGCGATCGGGTCGATCCTCTCCGGCGGCGGGCACGGGAGCGGCGGCGGCTTCGCCGGGTCGCCGTGGGGATCCCCGGGGGGCTTCGGCGGAGGCGGCGGCTTCGGTGGCGGCCACGGCGGCGGGGGCAGCTTCGGCTGGCGGCGGCCATGGCGGAGGGGGCGGGTGGTGATCCACGCGCCCGGTAGGATGATGGCGGGGGCCGGACGCGGTCCGGCGATCCCGACCCGAGCACGACCCGGACGGCTCGACGGCCTGACGCCGTTCGCGCAGCACGTCCACCAGACGGAAGGCAAGGAGGTCCCAGTGGCCCAGCAGTCGATCCTCGGCCGTGTCTCCACGCTCATGCGGGCGAACATCAACGCGCTCATCGACGGCGCCGAGGACCCGGAGAAGATGCTCGACCAGCTCCTCCGGGACTACACGGACAACATCCGCGAGGCCGAGGACGCGGTCGCGCAGACGATCGGCAACCTCCGGCTCATGGAGGACGACCTCAAGGAGGCCAACGAGGCCGCGGGCGAGTGGGGCCGCAAGGCGGCGGCCGCCTCCGCGCGCGCCGACGAGCTCCGCGCCGAGGGGAAGACCGTCGACGCCGACCGCTTCGACGAGCTCGCCAAGGTCGCCCTCAAGCGCCAGATCAGCTTCGAGGAGCAGGCGAAGTCGCTGCGGGCGCAGGTCGCCTCGCAGACCGAGCTGGTCGAGAAGCTCAAGGTCGGCCTCAACGTCATGCGCCAGAAGCGCGAGGAGCTCGTCCAGAAGCGCGACGAGCTCGTGGCGCGCCAGAAGGTCGCCGAGGCGCAGATCAAGGTCCAGGAGTCGGTCCGCGAGATCTCGATCACGGACCCGACGAGCGACCTCGCCCGGTACGAGGAGCGGATCCGCCGCCAGGAGGCCCAGGCGACGCGGGATGGCCGAGGTCGCCGCGTCCTCGCTCGACGCGCAGTTCGCGAGCCTCGACGACGCCGCCGACGACCTCGAGGTCGAGGCGCGCCTCGCGGCCCTCAAGGGCGGCCAGGGCTGACCCACCGCTGACGGGGTCCCCGCGGACCCGGCCCCACCCGATCACGCGCCCGCCCGGGCCCGCCCGGGCGGGCGCCTCCGTATCCGCCGGCCGCCGCGACCCGTTCCCGGGCGTCCTCGACGTCCGCGCGCCGCGGCCCGGACCTCAGGCGACCCCGCGGGCCTCCGCGACCAGCGTCCGGACCTCGGCCGCCGTCCGCGCCCGGAGCGGCCTCGTCGGCGAGCCCCCGCAGGTCGCCGATCCGCGCGGCCGCGAGGGCGGCGCGCACGCCGCCGAGTGCCGCCGGCTCCGCCGAGAGCGAGTCCACCCCCAGCCCGGCGAGGACCAGCGCGCCGTCGGGATCGCCCGCGAGCGCACCGCATGCGCCCACCGGGATCCCCGCCGCCTTCCCGGCCTCCACGGCCATCCGGACGAGCCGGAGCACCGCCGGGTCCAGCGCGTCCTGGAGCGCGGCCAGCGCGGCGACGCCGCGGTCGGCCGCGAGCGCGTACTGCGCGAGGTCGTTCGTCCCGATGCTCAGGAAGTCCACCTCGCCGGCGAGGTGGTCGGCGATCAGCGCCGCGGCCGGGATCTCCACCATCGCGCCGAGCAGCACCCGCTCCGGGCGGGTCCCCGACGCGGCCCGCAGGCCGCCCCACGCGTCCGCGACGAGCTCGCGGAAGAAGCGCGCATCGTCGTACGTGGCGACCATCGGGGCGAGGATCCGGGGCACGGCGGCCGCGTCGGCGGCGGCACGGCCGATGGCGCGGAGCTGCGCGAGGTGGAGCGAGGCGTCCCAGCGCGCGAGCCGCAGGCCCCGCAGGCCCAGCGCGGGGTTCGCCTCGCGGGGCCACCCGACGTACGGGACCGCGCGGTCGCCGCCGAGGTCGGCGATGCGCACGACGACGGGCCGGCCGGCCATCGCGGAGAAGACGCGCCGGTAGGCCGTGCGCTGCGACGCCTCGGACGGCATCGACGGCACGCCCGAGGAAGAGCGCCTCGGTCCGGAAGAGCCCGACCCCCTCGGCGCCCGCCGCGAGCGCCGCGTCCACCTCGCGCGCGAGGCCCAGGTTCGCGAGGAGGGCGACGGGGTGCCCGTCCGCCGTCGCGCCGGGCGCCGCCGTCGCCCGCGCGCTCCGCCTCCGGGCGCGTCGCCCGGACCACCGCCGCGGGACGCGCGTCGTCGACGCCGAGGGCGACCCAGCCGTCCGTCCCGTCGACCTCCACGTTCCCGGGACCGTCGCCCGAGACCGCGGCGACGATCCCCGTCGCGCCGACCACGGCGGGGACCCCGAGCGCACGCGCGAGCAGGGCGACGTGCGCCGTGGGCGACCCCTCCTCGAGGGCGATCCCGAGCAGCATCCCGGCCGGGATCTCGACGACGACCGACGGCGGCAGCTCGCGCGCCACGACGATCGATGGCCGGTCCGGCCCCGACGAGGGGGTCGCCCTCGAGCACCCGCGCGATCCGGTCGCCGACGTCGGCGATGTCGACGGCGCGGGCGGCGATCAGCGGGTCGGGGCTGGCCGCGAGACGGGCGGCGACCGCGTCGGCGGCCGCGCGGATGGCCGCGGACGGATCCTCGCCCGCCGCGACCCGGCGCGCGGCGGCGTCGAGGAGCGCCGGATCGGTCGCGATGACCGCCTGCGCCTCGAGGATCTCGGCCTCGTCCGGGCTCCCGGCCGCGCGCAGGCCCTGCGCGAGCACGTCGAGCGCGCGGGCGGCGATGGCCGCGGCCGCGCGACGGTCAGGCCGTCGGGCGGGACGGGGGTCGCTCCGCGGCGGGCGTCGTGGACCCACGCCGGCCCGCGGGCGCGGCCGGGCGCCGCCGGGATGGCGGCCACGCGGCGCACCACCCCTACGCCCCCTCGTCGGGGTCCGGGCCCGAGAGCAGGTCGGCGATCCGTCCCGAGGAGGGCATCCGCGTCGGACCCCTCGGCCCAGACCCGGACCTTCTCCCCGCGGCGGATGCCGAGCGCGAGGACCTCCGTGATGCTCCGCGCGTCGGCGTCCGCGCCGGGCAGGTCGCCGGCGCGGGCGATCCAGACGGGCGCGCCGTGCTCCGACGCGAGCCGGACCAGGGCGGCGGCGGGACGCGCATGGAGCCCTTCCGTCCGGAGGACCCGGAACTCCCTGTGTGCCATCAGCGGACTCCCGTCGGGCGGCGGAGGACGAGCGCGAGGACGAGGCCCGTCCCCGCGACGAGCACGATCACGGTGAGCGGGAGGGTGCGGAACAGGTCGTGGACCGCCGGGACGAGCGTCGAGACCGCCTCGATCGCGAGGACCACGAGGACGACGACCGCCGCGATCGCCAGCACCTCGCGCAGGCCCGGCCCGCGGCCGCCCCGCGTCGAGCCGCTCATGCGCGGTCCGCCTCGACCGGGATCCCGATCGGCGCGACCAGGACCCGGCCGGCGAGCGCCTTCCCGCGCCGGTCCAGCAGGCCCTTCTTCGGCCGGTGGAACGTGATCGTCGCGTCGGCGCGGACGACCGGGTCGGACGGGTCGCCGCTCGTGAGGTCCACGGCCGTCGGCGCGTCGATCGCGAGGACCGGGACGCCCGCCGAGCGGGCGGCGAGGCAGAGGTTCACCGCGGACCGGATCGGCTCCCGGAGGGCGCCGGCGACCCCCGTGCCGAGGAGGGCGTCCACGACGAGTCCCGCGCGCTCGATCCCCGGCTCCAGCACCGCGATGTCCCGGGGCGCGGGCGCGTGGATGACCGTGACGCCGGTCTCGTGCGCGAGGCGGGCCCAGTTGGCCGCCGCGTCCGGCGTCCGCGGCCGCGCCTCGGTCGCGACGAGGACGGCGACGACCCGACAGCCCGGCCCGCGCGAGGCGCCGCGCGAGGACGAAGCCGTCGCCCCCGTTGTTGCCGGGGCCGCCGAGGACGAGGATCGGCGCGGCCGCGTCGCGCTCGGTGTCCGCGAGGATCGCGAGGGCGAGCGCCGCGGCGGCGGTCCCCGCGCGCTCCATGAGCACGCGGCCGGGGATCCCGAGCGCCTGCGCGCGGCGGTCGGCGCCGGCCATCTCCTCGGCCGTCATCGGCGGGAGGTCGGCGCGGTCGGCCCATCGCGCGCGCAGGGCGCGGATGTCGAGCCCGATCGCCGCCTCCGGCGCGTAGTCGTCCGGGGCGTCGGTGGGGTCGTCGTCGCGAGTGCGGGTGGACATCTCTCCCCTAGCGTACCCGCGCGCGGGGCGCGGGTACGGGCTCAGCCGGTCGTGTGGAGCCCCGCCGCGAGCCCGTTGACGGTCGTCTCGACGATCCGGTGGATCCGCGCGGCCTCGGGATCGTCGGGCGGCAGCGAGCGGAGCCGCTCCAGGAGGCGGATCTGGAGCGCGGAGAGCGGCTCGAGATACGGAGCCCGCAGGTCGGCGGCGCGCTGCTCGGCCGGCGCGTCGTCGAGGAGCCGCGTCCGGCCGGTGACGCGGAGGAGGAGGGTGAGCGTGCGCTCGTGCTCGGCGAGGATCGCGTCGCGGATCGCGGCGGCGCGCGGGAGCCCCTCCGCGAGGCGCGCGTGCGCGAGGATCGTCGCGGGCTCCACCCGCGAGAGGCTCGCCGCAGCGCCGTCGAGCAGCGTCCCGAAGAACGGCCACGCGCGGTACATGGCCGCGAGCCTCTCGATCCCGGCCGTGCCGTGGCGCGCGACCTGGTCCGCCAGCGCCGTCCCGAGCCCGTACCAGCCGGGGATCTCGATCCGGGACTGCGTCCAGGCGAAGACCCACGGGATGGCGCGGAGCGCACCGATCCCACCCGGCGCGGGCGACAGGGACCCTGGCGACGGCACCGGCCCGACCCCCGTGCGGACCCACGGCCGTGACCGCCGCGCCGGCCGCGCGGGCCGCCGGGCGCGACCCCAGGCGGAGCGCGGACAGCTCGGCGATCGGCGTGACGGCCCGGAACCAGGCCTCGAACGCGGGGTCGTCCCACACGAGCGACCGATACGCGGCGAGGGCCGCGTCCGCCATCTCGTCCATCGTCGCCCGACCCTCGGCCGTCGCTGCCGCGACCGCCGCGTCGCGCTCCGCGGTCGAGGCGAGCAGGACGGAGCTCGCCATCAGCTCCAGCTCGCGCTCGGCGACGGCCGGATCGGCGAACTTCGCCGCGAGCACCTCGCCCTGCTCGGTGAGCTTGAGCCGCCCGTCGATGGAGCCGGGCGCCTGCGCGAGGATCGCGCGGTGGGTCGGCCCGCCGCCCCGCCCGATCGACCCCCCGCGTCCGTGGAAGAGCGTCAGCTCCACGCCGTGGCGCCGCGCGGCCGCGACGAGGCGCTCCTGGGCCGTGTACAGCAGCCACCCCGCCGCGACGTACCCGGACTCCTTGTTCGAGTCGGAGTAGCCGAGCATCACCTCCTGGCGGTCGCCGCGCGCCGCGAGGTGGGCGCGGTATCGCGGGTCGGCGAGGAGGTCGTCGACGATCGTGTCGCAGCCGCGCAGCGCCTCGGCCGACTCGAAGAGCGGCACGACGTCCAGGACCGGCGACCCGGGCGGGAGGCCGTCGGTGGCCATCGTGGGGATCGACGGGTCGGCCGCGCGCGCCGCGAGGTCGAGGACCGCCGTCACGTCCGACGGCGTGCGTCGTGAAGCTCACGACGTACCGGCGGCACGCCTCCTCGCCCCACCGGCGCTGGAGCGCGGCGACCGCCCGGAACGTGGCGATCACCTCCCCCACCGTGACGCCCGGCGACGCGTCGGCCGCGAGGACGGCGGCCGGGGCCGGTGCGGCGCCGTCGCCCGTGGCGTCCGCGCGCGCCCCTCGCACCCTCCGACCGCCCCAGGGCGTCGAGGGCCGCCTCGTGGACGTCGGCGTGCTGGCGCACCTCGAGCGACGCGAGATGGAAGCCGAACGTGGCGACCTGCCAGCGGAGGTCCTGCAGGTCCCCGTAGGCGACCCGCGCGAGGCCCGGTCCGCTCCGAGCGCCGCGGCGAGCTCGTCGATCTCCTCGAGCAGCTCGTCGGGGCTCTCGTAGCGGCCGGAGACCGGTCCCTGGCTCTCGGTCAGGTAGGCGCGCGTCCGGCGCAGGCGGACGGCCATCGCGCCCAGCCGCTGGCGGTACGGCTCGTCGGGGAACCGCCGCTCGAGGTCGCGGACGGCGTCGGGGGCGACCTCCAGGTCCAGCGCGAGCCGCGCCGCGAGCGACGCGGGGTAGCGCCCGGCGCCGACGCCGACCGAGACCGTCCGCGCGAGCCGCTCGGCCACCGCCTCGTACCCGCGGAGGACGTGGTCCGCGTGGAGGCGGAGCGTCGCGCGGGTCACGGAGCCGGTGACGTTGGGGTTGCCGTCGCGGTCGCCGCCGATCCAGCTGCCCCAGCGGACCACGGCGGGCACGAGCGGCGGCCGCGTCCCGGTCCGGCCGTGGTCGCCCGCGACGGCCCCGGGCCGGTCGGGCGCCAGGGTGTCGAGGGCGCCGTCGAGCGCGCGGTACAGGCGCGGGGTGGCGGTGAAGATCGACGCGTCGAAGTACGCGAGAGCCGTCCGGACCTCGTCGAGCGGCAGCGGCCTGCGACGGCGGGCATCCTCGGTCCGCCAGAGGACCACGATCTGCTCGCGCAGGCGGCGCCGCACCTCGGCGTCCTCCCGCGGCGTCAGGTCCGGGTCCTCCCAGCGCGCGAGGAGCGTGTCGATGCGGCGGAGCGCCAGGAGCATCGTCCGGCGGCGGGCCTCCGTGGGATGCGCCGTCATGACCGGCGAGATCACGAGCCGCCCGACGAGCGCCACGGCGTCGTCGCGCCCCTCGGCCCGCGCCACGGACCGGACCGCGGCGTCCACCGAGCCGTCCGGCGGGGCGCCGGCGCCGGCGCGTCGCTCGGCCCGGCGTGCCGTGCGGACCCGCGCCCTCTCCTCCGCCGCGTTCGCGAGCTGGAAGTAGAGCGCGAAGGCCCGGGCGAGGCTCTCGATCCGCCCGAGGTCCAGCCCGTCGAGGAGCTCGTCGAGCGAGGGCTCCCCGTCGGCGGCCGTCCCGCGCCGTTCCGCGATCGACGCGCGGCGCACCGCCTCCACGAGGTCGAGCAGCTCGGGTCCGGCCTGCTCCGCGATCGCCTGGCCGAGGAGCGCCCCGAGGAGCCGGACCTCGCGCCGGAGCGGGTCGCGGCCGGCGCCGGCGCCGAGCGGGGGCTCCGCGCGGACGGCCGCGTTCGTGCGGCGGCGGACGGGGCGAGCGGTGGAGGGCACGGGACGGGCTACCCTTCGGGCGGGATGGACGAGACGACAGGGTACCCGACCGGCGACGCCGCACCCGCTGCGGCCGTGGACGCAGCCGCGGCGGGCGGGGCGCGCGGATGTCGTCGCCGTGCGGAGCGCCCTCCTGGCCTGGTACGCGGCCGAGGGCCGGCCGCTCGCCATCCGCGCGACCGCCGACCCGTGGGCGGTCCTCCTCGCGGAGGTCATGTCCCAGCAGACGCGGATCGACCGCGTCGAGGCGTACTGGCGGCGCTTCCTCGGCCTCTACCCCACCCCCGCGGCGCTCGCCGCGGCGCCGCTCCGCGACGTGATCCGCGCCTGGGCGGGGCTCGGGCTACAACCGGCGGGCCGTGGCGCTCCAGGAGGCGGCGCGGGCGATCGTCGAGCGCCACGGGGGTCGCGTCCCCGGGACCGTCGCGGAGCTCGACGCCCTCCCGGGGATCGGCCCGTACACGGCGCGCGCGATCGCGGCCACCGCGTTCGGGGTCCCGGTCGCGGCGGTGGACGTGAACGTCCGCCGCGTCGTGGAGCGGCTCGCCGGCGGTCCGCTGGCGCCCGCGGAGGCCCAGCGCCGGGCGGACGCGCTGGTGGACCCCGCCCGGCCGGACCTCTGGACCCACGCCGCGATGGACCTTGCCGCGACCGTCTGCCGCCGCCGCGCGCCGGCGTGCGACCGGTGTCCCGTCGCCGCCTTCTGCCGCTCCCGGGGCACGCCCGGCGAGGAGCCACGGCCCCGCGGGCACGGGCCCGTCGTTCCCCGAGACCCGGCGCTGGCTCCGCGGGCGTCTGCTCGCCGAGATCGCCGCGGCCGACGGCTGGCACGCGGTGGAGGGTGCGCGGGGCCTCCACGGGCCGACCGCGGTGCGCGACGCCGTGGACGGGCTGGCGCGCGACGGGCTCGTGGAGGTCGACGCGGAGGGGCGCGCTCGGGTCCGCTGACACGCTCACATCACCCCTCGGAGCGAAGCGATCTGCCCACTACAAACGGTTCGGCGCCGGGCGTAGACTCCCGCCTTCACCTCGCCCCCTGAGGTGACGCTCTCCGAGGAGGAGGTTGCATGCGCAGGCTCGCGTTCCTGATGACAGCCGCGCTCGCGAGCGCCCTGCTGCTGGGCGCACTGGCACCGGCGGCCTCTGCCGCCGGCCCCAGGGACCGGTTCCATCCCTCGGCCGTGACCGCCCCGTGGGCGAACGGCGAGGTGGACGAGAACCCCGACAACGCGCTCGACGCGTACGGGCTCTGCAGGACGTCCACGACCGCGGGCTTCCCGCCGTTCACGTACGGCGCCCCGAGCGCGGGCGAGGTGAACGCCATCGTCGGCGATGCCGTCAACGCCAGCGGGTCGTCCAACTTCGGCTGCACGACGCCCCAGAACGAGACGACGATCGCCGTCAACCCGACGAACCCGCGCAACCTGGTCGCCGGCGCGAACGACTACCGGACGTGCTGCGACCTGACGGGCCTGAACGACGGGACCGGGTTCGCCTACTACTCGTTCGACGGCGGTGCCACGTGGGCCGACGTCCAGCTGCCCGGCCTCACGGTCGAGACAGGCGGCCAGGGCAACTTCAAGATCATGGACTCCGCCGGCGACCCGGTGATCGCCTTCGGGCCCGACGGCACGGCCTACTACGCGAACATCGTCTTCAGCCGCGTGAGCCCGGCCTCCGGCATCGCCGTCAGCTCGTCGTCGGACGGCGGGCGGACGTGGTCCGCACCGAACATGGTCGCGTACTCGAAGTCCGCGAACTTCTTCAACGACAAGGAGTGGATCGCGGCCGGTCCCGACGGCAGGGTCGTGGTCACGTGGACCGTCTTCAACTCCGGCGCGCAGGGTGCCGGCTACATCGCGTCGCCGATCGTGGGGGCGATCTCCTACAACCGTGGCCAGAGCTGGAACCGGCAGGGGTTCCCGATCTCGGATGCCGCACACCCGTACGACCAGGGGTCGCAGGTGGCCTTCGCGCCGAACGGCGACCTGTACGTCGCCTACGAGGGATCCGCGCCGTCCACCGGCTACGCGACCGACGCGCTGGTCCTCGCCCGCTCGACGAACGACGGCGCCACGTGGACCAACGTCGAGCTCGGGCGGGTCTACGACGATCTCGACTGCTATCCGGTGTTCGCCGACCGGCAGACGCTGACGAACCAGCACTTCCGCCTGAACTCGTACCCGTCGATGGCCATCGACCCGACGAACGGCCGGATCGCGATCGCCTGGGCCGACGATCAGGGCGCCGGGAGCTGCGGCGCCGGCGGGTCGACCTTCGCGGGCACCACGGCGGCGCGCGTGAAGCTCGTCTCCGGCACCTGGGGGAGCTTCTCGGCCCCGGCATCCGTCACGCCCGCAGGCACCGACACGGTCTTCCCCGCCGTCGCGGCCGCGGGCGGCAGGATCGTCGTCAGCTACTACGTGGCGGACACCACGTCGGCGAACCCGGCCTGCCACGTGAAGATCCCGGACGCGGCGACCGGCCCCGGGCCGTTCTGGGAGCCGTCCGCGGCCTCGGTCTGCCTCGCGTACGCGGCGCGCGTCTCCACCGACGGGTTCGGCGCCGAGCGGCTGCTGACATCGGAGCCGTCCAACCCGTACGTGCAGTTCGCGAACGGGGGCTTCATCGGCGACTACAGCCAGGCGGCCATGGGCGCCGACGGCCGGGCCCACGCGGCCTGGACCGACTTCCGCGGGCGCCCGGGCACGAACACGCCCAACCAGGACGTCTACGTGAGCACCGTCGTCCCGTGAGCTCGGCGCTCACGCTCGCATGACGAGCGAGGCCCCGCCGGACGACGTCCGGCGGGGCCTCGCTCCGTCGCGCCCTACCCCTTCGCGACCCCCGCGATCAGGTCGGCCGCCCTCACCGTCCCCGGGCTCGCCTGCAGGCGCGCGGAGATCGCGCCGAGCCGCCGCGCGAGGGCCTCGTCGGCCGCCAGCGTGTCGATCGCGCCGGTCAGCTCGGCATCGTCGAACGCGTAGGTCGCCAGGCGGATGCCGTACCCGGTCTCCGCGACGCGCTGCGCGTTGTCGTGCTGGTCCCAGAAGATCGGCAGGAGCACCATCGGCTTCCCGTGGTGGAAGCACTCGGTGACGGTGTTGTTCCCGCCGTGCGTGATGACGAGGTCCACGCGCGGGAGGATCGCCGGCTGCGGCAGGAACTCCGCCCCCCACATGTTCGGCGCGAGGCGGAGGAGGTCGTGCTGGGGGCCCATGCTCACGATCACCCGATGCTCCGGTCCGCCCGAGGACGTCGATGAGGTGCTGCATGAGCTCCACGTCCGCGGACCCGAGGCTCCCGAGGCTCAGGTAGACGAGCCTGCCGGGGCCCGACGCGATGTGCGCCGGGAGGTCGACGGTCGCGTCGGTCGTCCGCACGCAGGAGTCCAGTCGGTGCCAGGTCGGGTCGAGCGCGCGCTCCCGCGGGTAGTCGGCCTCCGCCGGGTACAGGTAGAGGTTCAGGTGGGGCGACGCGGCGATGAACTCGAGGTCCGGCAGGGCCCCGCCGCCGCGCTCCGCGTGCCACGCGGCGAAGTCGGCCCACATGTCGCGGTGCGTCCGGTCGTACTCCTCGCGGAAGGCCTCCCAGGCGGTCCGGTCGTCGGCCGGGTAGCCGGAGAAGACCGGCGGGACGGCCGGGTCGGCGATCTCGGCGGGGTTGCAGCTGACGATGCGGACCCAGGGGCGGCCCGACGCCGCGAGCGCCGGGAACCCGACGACGTTGTCCTCCACGATGACGTCCGGCCGGACCTCGTCGAGGATCTCCCGGAGCCGGTCGTCCACGTACCGCGACCCGTCGACGAGCGCCTGCCACGTCGGCTGGATGAAGCCGCCGAGCTGGTCGATCGTCGGCGTCCGGAAGACCGGCGCGGTGTCGCGGATGAAGTCCTTCCAGAACTGGCCGGGGGCCTCCTCGACCTCCGGCCTGGGCCCGAGGCGCATGAGGCGCTCCTCGAAGCCCTGCGCCTCGAGGTTCCCCGCGAACGACTCCTCGATGACGAAGACGACGCGCGCGCCCCGCGCCCTGAGCACCTGGCCGATCCCCACGCAGTTGTTCGTGGGGCCGTACGCGCCCTCGGGGAAGAAGACGATCGTCGGACCGGAAGCGCTCACGGGACCTCCCTCAGCCTGCGCGGACGCACGAGGGCGCCATTATCCGCGCCGCGGGGGAGCCCGGACGACCATCCGAACGAGTGGGTCGGCGGCGCCCGACCGCCGGGCCGTTCGGCCCGTCCCGCATCTCGCGCGACCGGAGTACCATGCCGCTGCCCATGACACGGACAGAGACCCGCGACGTGCCCGCGGACCCTTCCGACGACCGGCCGGCGCCCCAGGCCGCTGGGACCCGGCGCCCGCATCACCTGCAGCCGCAGCCCCCGCGCGCCGATTCCGCGCACCGGCTCGTGGTGCTCTACGACGCGGACTGCGCCTTCTGCACGGCGAGCGTCCACCGCCTCCGGCGCTGGGACCGCGACGGGAAGTTCGACCTCGTCCCGCTCCAGGACGCGGCCACGTCCCACGACGCCGCACTCCGCGAGGCCGCGATCCGCTACCCGCTCGAGACCGCCCTCCACGTGGTGGACCGCAGGACCGGTCGCGTCGCGGCGGGTGGTCAGGCGATGCTCGCGATCCTCGACAACCTCCCCGGCGGACGCCTGCTCCGGCCCTGGGCGTCGCTCCCGAAGGCGCCCGTCGTCGCCGACCTCGTCTACGGCGTGGTCTCGGACCGGCGCACGGACCTCGGCTGGGCCGTGGGCATCCGCCACGAGGTCGCCTGCCCGGTGCACACCCGGGAGACGCCGCGCGGCTGAGGCCCGCCGGGCCGCATGCGGCCCGCGCGCGCCGGCCGCCCGGCCGGACGGACCGCGAGCATGCACCTCGGCCGTCGGTCGGGCTGGCAGGAGGTGGGTCCGGGCGTCTTCGTCCGCAACTACCGCACGTACGACGAGAACGTCGGGCTCGTCCTGGGCGACGGCGCGGCCCTGATCGTGGACACGCGGTCGTCGCACCCGCAGGGCGCCGAGATCCTCCACGACATGCGGGAGGTGACCGACCTCCGGCCCACCGTCGTCGTGAACACCCACTGCCACTTCGACCACTGCTACGGGAACGCGGTCATGCTCCCGTGCGAGATCTGGGGCAGCGAGGCCTGCGCGCTCGAGCTCCGCCTCCACGGCGAGGAGCGTCGCCGCGACCTGCTCCCGACCGTCCCCGGGCGCATCCGGGAGGAGGTCGCGAACGCCGAGATCGTCCCTCCCGACCACCTGGTCCGCGACCGTCGGACGCTCCATGTCGGCGGCCGGAGCGTGGAGCTCCGGTTCGAGGGGCGCGGGCACACGGACGGCGACCTGCTCATCCTGGTCCCGGACGCGCACGTGCTCTTCGCCGGCGATCTCGTGGAGGAGGGCGCTCCCCCGTCCTTCGGCGACGCGTACCCGCTCGACTGGCCCGCGACCGCCCGGCGCGCCGCGTCCCTCGCCTCCGGCCCGGTCGTGCCCGGGCATGGGAAGGTGGTGGACCGCGCGTACGTCGAACGCCAGGCGGGCGATCTCGCGACGATCGCGGCGGAGGCACGCGCCGCCCACGAGCAGGCGATCCCCGAGGCCGACGCCGTCCGCCTGGTGAAGCTGCCGCCCGACTTCGCCGCCGACGCCATCCGACGCGCCTACGCCCAGCTCGACGGCGCCGACTGAGGGGGTCGGAGCCGGCCCGACGCGGTCCCCCGCGTCCGGTCGCGTACACTCCCCCCTCGCGGCCCGTAGAATCGCCCGACCACCCACCAGCCCCGGAGGAACCGATGGCGAGGCAGTTCGTCGTCCAGCTCCCGAACCAGCCCGGCACCCTCGCGATCCTCGCCGAGGCGCTCGCGGGCGCGGGCGTCGACCTGCGTGCGATCGGCGGCGGGAGCCTTGGCGACACCGGCCACATGATCTTCACCACGTCGGATGACGACGCGACGCGGGACGTGCTCGCGAAGGCGGGATACACCTTCGTCGAAGGTGAGTCGATCCTCGCCGAGGTCGACGACCGCCCGGGCGGGATGGCCCGCCTGGCGCGCGCGCTGTCGGACGCCGGCGTGAACATCTACGGCCATCTCTTCATCGGGCGCTGGGGGGACCGCGCGTCGTTCGCGTTCGTCTGCGACGACCCGGAGAAGGCCCGCGCGATCCTCGAGGCCCCGCCCGAGAGCCGTTGACCGCCCGCGGGTGCCCACCCGCAGACACGGACCCGGACGGCCGTTGACACCCGGCCGCCGCCCACAGAGGGAAAGACCCGACCCATGCCGCTCGGACCCGTCAGCTTCTTCATCCTCGGCGCCGTCGTCTGGTTCACGCTCGTCGCGATGGCGTGGGTCTACGCGCCGAAGCGCCGCCGCAACCCCGTGAACTGGGCGATCCTCACGTTCTTCACGTTCGGGATCGCGCTCGTCTTCCTCGTCGTCATGGACAAGGGCACCTGGGACGGCCGCGTCCCCGGCAAGAAGGCCTACGAGGACCCGCGGAAGAAGGAGGCTGAGGTCCCGGCCTCCCAGCACCACGGGAGCGGGCACCAGCAGTCGCACCACCACGGGAGCGAGGGCAAGAAGAAGTAGGCGGACCGACCGGGTCCGGCCGACCGGGCGGCCGCGAGCGCCCTCGGGCGCCACTGCGGTATCATCCCGGACGCCGCTGGCGCGTGGCCTAACGGTAAGGCACCTGACTCTGGATCAGGGGATTCTAGGTTCGAATCCTAGCGCGCCAGCCAACCCCCTCTTTCACGCTCGGATCGAGCACCTGACTCTCTGAGCGCACGTCCCCGTTGATGCTGGCCCCCGCGCTCCCGCGTCCGCCCGCCAGCGTCCCGCCCCTGCGGCCACATGAGAGAGGGAGGACCAGCCGACCGCTTTCCGTCCACGCCTCCGCGCCCGGCTCGTCGGGGCAGGCGCCATCGCCCTGGTCACGATCGGCGCGGGCAGCCGACCAGTTCCACCGAGGGCGACCGGGGCGCTACGGCACTTGCGAGTCGCGTACGACCCATCCGATGCTGGCGAGCGCAGGAGGCGGTGCCATGACCGGTGGGGCGCCCGCGGGCCCGAGTCGCGTCGTCAGAAGGAAGCGCCAGCCGTCACCCACCGCGCCGCTGCCCGCGACCGCCGACTCGGCTCACTCATCGCGCCGCGCAGCACGGATCGGTCGCTCGGTGCTCCCGCCGCTCTTCGTCGGCATGGCCGGATCCGTCCTCGGAACGCTCGAGCTGATCTCCCTCTTCTCGTCGGGCGGCTCCCTCTTCTCGTCGGGCGGGACGAACCTCGCTGGCCTGCTGCTTTTCGCGTTCCTCGCCCCCGTCGTCCTCGGGTGCGTGGCGGCCTTGGTGAGCGCCCCTCGGGCGCGCTTCATCGGGCTGATCTCCGCGTTCGGCGGCATCTTCGCAGGGAACCTGGTGCTGGCGTGGCTCTCGGCGCTCGGCGCACCAGACGCCCCGCGCGGCGGCCTCGGAGCATCCGTCGTCTTGCTGCTCATCGGCTTCAGCATCGGCTACGGACTCGGTACTGGCTTCGTCACGTCCCGCTGGCGGAACGACTAGGTCGGGACCTCGTCGCGCCAGCGTGGCAGCCGGCCAGCCCCACCGGGCGCGACCCGGGCGCATCTCGTCCGCGAGGACGTCCGGCCCTGTCCTGCGCGCCGAATGCACAGCGACACTCGCGGCGGGAGGTGCCAGGTGGCCAGGATGGCCGGGCTGCGTGTCGCCATCGCGCTGTTGATCGCCGCCGTGGTGGCGCTCGAAGTCGGGTGGCGATTTCTCTACGCCAGTGACAACCCCAAGGACTACCTGTCCTACGTCTGGATGCTCCTGTTCACGTGGCCGATCGCCGTCGGCGCGGTGCTTGGCGGCGTGGCCGTCCTGCTGATCGCCATGCGGTTCGTGTGGGCGGGCCTGGTCATCTCGGCGATCTGGGCGTCCGGCGGCGCCGTGTACGCAGGCTTCCACGTGGTGAGCGTCGTGGTGTGGGGCGCGACGCCGCCTGACCAGGCGCTCGTGTTCGCGCTCTCGTTCGCCGGCAGTCTCGGGGTGATGGCCCTTGCGAGACTGGCCATCAGACGGGTCCCCCAGTCGATCCCCCGACCCTACGGGAGCGCGCCCCCTCCACCCATGCCACCGGGCTGGGGGCAGGGACTCCGGTGATCCACGGGTGATCCGCCACACCTCGCCTCGCGTCGCGTCCCGGCTCCGCGGCCGCTCGCGATCCCGTCCCATGGGGGCATGGTGGCCAGCCTCGCGGGAAGCGTCCGGGGCGTCAGCGACGACGTGCGGCCCTGTCGGTCCGCGACGGTGGCGACCACTCTGAGGCCGGAGCGGGAGGCGGACGCACGATGGCGACGGCTCTCGAATGCCCCCTGGAGAGCGGGCGGCTCCTCGGGGTCGCACCCGGCGACGTGGTCCGGGTCGAGACGCGGGGCGACTGGATCCTGCTATCGCGGCCGGGGATCGGAGCGGTGTGGTCGGTCCCCGCCGGGGAGACGACGATCAGCGTGCTCGGCGGCGGCCGGCGCCGTCTGCGGTGCTCCTCGTGGGACCTCGACATCGTCCTCGGCCCCGGCGCTGAGGTCGAGGTCCGCGACCGGGCCGCGGCACCGCCGAGGCCGTCCCTGCGGACGCGGAGATCGCGACGGGCGGGACGGTCGGGGCGGTCGGGGCGGTCGGGGCGGTCGGGGCGGTCCTCATCTTCGACTTCGTCGTGACGGCAGGTCTCCTCGCGCTCGCGACGCTGAGGATCCGCCCGGGCTTGGAGATGCTCGCCCTGCCCGTCCTCGCGGGTCTGATCACCGGCGGCGTCAGCGCGTACCGCCGCTGCGCATCCGTGGCTGCGGCCGTCCCGACGACCTGCGTCGCGGCGCTGTCCCTCCTCTACAAGCCCGCGCCCGCACACGCGTGGGAGTCCGCAAGCGACCTCGCCCTGATCACCTCGGTCATGGTCGCGGTGGCAGGGGTCGGGCTCTTCGTCGGGTGGGTGATCGGCGTCTTGGCCGGCATGCACACCGGTCGCAGCCGCACGGCCCGCTCCCGCTGACCGGCCGCCCGTGGCCGCCCGCCGCGCCCCCGCTCCGCGACCCGCTCGCGATCCCGCCCCCTGGGGGCATGGCGGCCAGCCTCGCGGAGAGCGTCCGGGGCGTACGAGGCCGGCCGGCATGGTGTATCGGCGCACCGTCCGGGTCCGATGGCCCTTCCTCGCGTGGGAACGCTTGAGGAACGGTCGCTTGTTGTACTCCTGCCGTTGAGCGGAGGGCGACGACGCGCGGCCCATGTACTGGCCGCCCGGACCGCGCCGAGCCACTGGCGAGACCGACCCGCTCGGGGCGTCCCGGGGAGGTGCATCTCCGATGCGCACGGTCTCCGCATTCCTCGTTGCCGTGATTCTGGCCGCCGTGTTCGCGGTGGGCCCCGCGTCCGCCGCGCCCGTCTCGGCAGCCGAGCCCCAGCCGATCACGGTTGTCACCTACGACGTCGAGCAGACGCCCATGTCCGGCTTTGGGTGCTGGTACCACACCTACGACGGGACCATCGTCGACACCGGTCGCACGGTCAGCGGTTTCGTCGTCTGCCCGTCCGACGACAACAATCACCTCGCCAACTACAGCGGCGGTCGCGGCACGCTCAACGATGGCGTCATCGCGACGACCGACCCCAACGGGCCGATCCTCGGCGAGCACCTCCTCTTGCACTCGATGAATGCCGACGACGGGCTGCCGATCAAGCCGGTGATCACCCTTCACCTCGACGGCAGCTTCCTCGTGACGGGGATCAAGATCTACGGCGGTGATCTCGAGTACAACATCGCGCCGGGGCTCCTGACGGGTGCAACCGTCGAGATCGGCGGCAGCTCTGTCGCGCTGGACTCCATCCCGTTCGGCCCGCCCACCGCTCTCGGCATCCCCGCGAACGACCTGCTCGACCTGACCGGCACCTCACTATCAGGGATCGCGACGTCGACGATCGTGTTGAGGGACTTCACGTCGGAGTTCTACGGGTCGCCGTTCTACTACTCCGCGATCAGCGAGATCGTGATGCTGGGGACGAAGGATGCCGCCACGCTGCTTTCGGAGCTCCATGCGCAGGTCTCCGCGGTCGCCCCGGGGTCCGCTCTCGAGGACAAGATCGCGCACGCCGAGGCCACCTTCGCGAACGGAAGGATGAAGCCGACCTGCAACTCCCTGTCCGACTTCACCGATCTGGTGCGCGCCCAGACGGGCAAGAAGGTCGATCGGAGCACCGCAGAGTCGTGGATCACGCAGGCTTCGGCCATCGAGGCGCTCCTGGGCTGCTGACAGATGGAGCTCGCGGACGGCTCGATGCACGTCGCCGACTTCCAGTTCCAATGGGGCGTGCCGATTGCTGATCCGCGCTACTGACGACGCCCGGAGCGCCGACCGGCCTCCGGGCGTCGTCATGTCCGGGGTGAGCGACTGGTGATCCGCAGGTGATCGGCGCCCTCTAGCCTCGCGTCAGCGCCCGGCTCTGCGGCCCGCTCGCGATCCCGTCCCATGGGGGCATGGCGGCCAGCCTCGCGGGAAGCGTCCGGGGCGCGCTTCCCCGTTGACACCGGTCCCCGCGCCCCTCGCATCCTCCCGCCAGCGTCCCGCCCCTGCTGCGGGCACGCCCCGACCGGGAGAGCCCATGCCCGCGTTCCGTCCCCGCCTCCGCGCGCTCGTCGTCGGCGCCGCAGCCATCGCCCTCGTCACGATCGGCGCCGGCGGCACCCTCGCCGCCACGCACCACCCCCACCGTCTACGCCTGCTACAACGTCGAACGGCCAGGTGGCGATGGCGTCGATCCCCCAGTGCAAGCTCGCCGGTGGCGGCCAGCTCGTCCAGATCAACGCTGCGGGCGTCCAGGGGCCCGACAGGGCCGCACTGGGCCGACCGGCGACCAGCGGGCCCGACGGGACCGACCGGGCCACGGCGGCCGCCACGTGGACGAAGTACTCGATCCCGCTGGGTGGTCTCCAAGACGTCTTCATCCCCAACAACAATGAGTTCGCGCGACTGCAGTGCCTGGAGTCGCCGTACCCTCCCAGCATCCGGGTGGGCTTCCTCGGCCACTACTCGCCGCGCCCAGGGCCAGTGGCGTGAGGTCTCGTTCGGCGCTGCCGTCGATCTGGCGGGGGTGCGTTCGACATGGTCGCGGGAAGACAAGGCACGCGTCACGACTCGATGACACCGTCAACGGCGGGCCGATCGTCGACTTCACCTTCCTGCTCGAGTCGACCGGGGCCACCTGCAACGTCCTCGTCGGGATGTCCTGACCTCTGTCCGCGAACTCCGACGCCCGGAGCGCCCACCGGCCTCCGGGCGTCGTCATGTCCGGGTGAGCGGCGATGATCGGCGGGTGATCGCGTCGCGCCTAGTCTCGCGTCGCGCCCCGGTCTCCGCGTCCTCGCTCGACGATCCCGCCCTCTGGGGGCATGGCGGCCAGCCTCGCGAGAAGCGTCCGGGGCGTGCTGCCGATCCGCGACGACATGCGGCACTGGCGGGGCGAGGTTCCGGCGCCCACCTTGCGCCCGAGCGGGGGGCTGGGACGCGCGATCCGGATCCGTGCCGCCGGGGTCGCGCCGAGCCACTGGCGGGACCGACCCGCGGTGCGTCCCAAGGGGGTTCGATCGTGCGTCGCTGCTTCGGTCTGGTCAGCGCGCTCGCCCTCGCCGTCGCCGTTCTCCTGCCGAGCGCGGGAGCGGTGGCGGCCGACACCGGCTGCGGCTCAGGGCACTTCTTCAACGCGACGGTCGAGTTCCCGGCCGGGTACTGGGACCTCGAACCCGGCGGGACCGCGAAGGTCCACACGATCGCCTGGAACTGGCCCGCCTACGCGATCGAGGGGTACACGGACTACGGCGGGACGTTCCTCGTCGATCCCGCCGCCCCGCTCTACCCGGGCTTCGTCCAGATCTTCGCAGCGGACCTGAACGTCATCGTCCTCCGCGCGGACACACCCGGGATGCTGATCCCGGCGGTGAACCCTGCCCAGCCGACGATCGCCTGGGACGCGTTCGATCTGGCCGGGATCTACACGAGCGTCAAGGAGGTCTCAGCCGTCCGCGCGACGACGACCGACACCGTCACGTGGGACGACCACGCGCCGGTCGCGGCCAAGTTCTCCGGCATCGGCTCCACGTGCCAGACGGGCGGTGCGTCCAAGGCGACCGGCGCCTTCTACCTCCGCAGCCGCGGCCCGAAGCAGTAGGACGCTCCCTCTCCCGATCCCGGTCGGTCTGACGCACGATCGCGGACCTGACCGGCCGGGATCGAGACGCTTGATGCGCCACTGGGGATCGCGTCCGCGCGCCTCGCGCCCCGGCTCCGCGGCACGCTCGCGATCCCGCCCTCTGGGGGCATGGCGACTGGGCTTCGCGGGGAGCGTCCCGGGGCGTCTCGCCCCTCCGAACGGCACTTGCGGGGCCGGACGAGCGGGAAGCTCCTCACGGTGCCGATGGACCGCCGTTCGAGTGGAACGGGACCCGCTACCTCGTCTCGCCCCGTGGCGAGACGCACTGGGCGCGGAACCTCCGCGCGGCCGGCGAGGCGGACCTGCGAACGCGACGTGGCCTCGAGCACCTCCGTGTCACCGAGATTGACGACACGAAGCGCGACGCCGTCGTAAAGGCCTGCGCGAGCACGATCACGTGCGACTGCCGGCGGTCCATGGAGATGCTGTCCGACCCGGCCGACCACCCGGTCTTCAGGATCGTGACGCCCGCTACCTGACGTGCTAGGGGAGACGCGAGCGGATCCAGATCGCGACGCAGGTCATCACCAACGCGAACGTGCCCGCCGCGCACGACGCCACGCCGACGATCGGCGTGGGCTCGCCGGCCAGGTAGGCGGCCGCGAACGTGTAGATCGTCACCGGGACAAGGGCGAGGCCCTTGATGAAGAGGACCCAGATCGCCACGTCCACCACCACCCGATAGGCCGGCCGCATCGCGGACCTCCTGTGCCCCGATCCTTTGCAGCAGATGCTCAGCCCTGACCAGCTCCGACGAGCTCCGCGACCCGGGCGTCCGCCTGCTCGGCCGGCGCGGTCGGCTCCTCGATGACAGACGCCTCAACTTCGTCGGATGCCGGCGCCTCGGGCCGGACCGGTCCCACCCGCGACCGCTCGTCGACGAAGTCGAGCACGTCTCGCGCGAGGCGCCTGTCGGACACCGCCCCGGGGTCGCTCCTCCCCTCGTAGATCCGCAGTGTGCAGTCGGGGATCAGGCGGGCGGTCTCCTCGAGGATCTCGCGTGTGAAGAACGGGCCCCGGTCGCCACCGATGAGCAGCACCGGCACAGTGATGTCCGGCAGGACCTCCCGCGCGTCGAAGGCCTCGGCCTCGGTCTCGACCATCAGGTTGCTCGTGAAGTCCGGGCGGCTCCGGTCGACCATGAGCCACCCCATGACGGCGCCGCCGATCCGTGCGACACCCGGCACCCGGAGGTCCGGAGCGAGGGTCCGGATGGCACCAGCGAATGCGTCGGCGGGCCGGCCCTTCGCGATCAGCGTCCCGATCTCGCGGTCGATCGCCCTGCCCTGCTCCGTGACCGCGTACCCGGAGGACGCGTTGGCGAGGCATGCGAGACGATCGGGGTGACGGGCGGCGAGGTAGTAGGCGATGGCTCCCCCGTAGTCCTCTCCGAGGACGAGGTCGACCCTCCCGCCGAGCTCGTCCGCGATGAGTGTCGCGTAATCCTCGGCCATGTCGGCGACGGAGTACCCCTCCGGCATGCCCCGCTTCCGGTCGACGAGCCAGCAGGTGAACCCGGCGTCCGCGAACGGACGGAGGACGAACGGGAGGGTGGCGATGCGGAGCCCCCACGGGAAGCCGACGCCGGGCCCGCCCACGATCCACAGCGCGGTCCTCGGACCGGTGCCCCAGCGGACGTAGGCCATCCCGTTCGGGAAGATGCCTCTGTCTGGCTTCGGGAACCCGAACAGACCGCCTGGGACCCGCTGACGGGCGAAGGCGCTGACGCCGACGGCGGCCGCGGCCCCGCCGGCGACGAGAGCGAGCAGTGCGACGCGGCGCATGGCGCGATCCTCCGCCAAGAGCACGGCGCGGGTCGGTCTCGCCAGTGGCTCGGCGCGGTCCCGGCGGCACGAGGTATGGGCCGCGCGTCGGCGCCTCCCGCTCGGGGCCGATCGTGGTCCTGCGGCCGGGGACCCGCCAGAGTCGGAGGTCGTCGCAGACGCGCCGGTCGGCCACTCGCGGACCTGGGCGTCGCTGCCCTCCGGGCGCGGAAGGATCGGCGGGGCCGCCGCGACCTCCGCCGATCCTGCAGGTGGCTGCCCGGTCTCTCAGGCGGGCACTGCGACGGTCGCCTCGGCGAACGCCTTGAGGTTCTCCATCTGGTGGCGCATGTTCCGCTCGACGAAGCTCTTGTTCATGAGGTTCTTGAGGAACCCGGGCATGTGCTTCGGCATCTCGTAGTCGGTCTCGAGGGCCAGATGCGTCGCGTCCCCCTCGGGCTCCATCCGGAAGGACAGGTCCCCCGGGTCCGGGTCGCTCCGAAGGTGGAGGAGCCGACCCGGCTCCACCTCGACGACCGTCCACGTCGTCTTACCTTCGAAGCCCATCATCCGGCTTGTCTGGACGAGCGTCGCCCCGACGCGATCGGTCGGCCCGCTGAAGTCCCACTTGCCCATCGACCAGTCGTCCATGTGCGACGGATCGCACAGATACGCCCAGACGTGATCGACGGGTGCCTCGACCCGGGTCTCCATCTCGATGTGGTCCATGGCCCACTCCTGCTCTGGGCAGGCCGGGTTCGTCGGTGACTCGGCGCGGTCCCCGCGGCCTGCCTCGGGCTCGCGCTTGGGAGCCTCCCTAGGCGTGGACCGGGGCTTCGGCCTCCACGAGCGCCTTGAACTTCTCGAGCGACTTGTCCCAGGAGTCTGCGTACGCCTTCTCGAAGAAGAGCTTGTTGGCGGCGTCACCGATGAAGCCGAGCGGCATGTCGTACTCGCTCTCGATGGTGAGGTCCGTGCCGCCCGTCGCCGGCTCCAGGCGTCCGCGCAGCGTCGCGTTCCCGCTGCCGGTGCCCTTCACCTCGAAGAACCGCGGCCGCTCGCCCGCGGTGACGCGCATGTGGTTCTCCATCTTGCGCCCGGCGAACGTCGCGACTGTGGTCCAGCCGAGGCCGACGACGCCGGGCCTGCCCGTGATGTCCTTCACCTCGGCCGCCGGCACTTGCCACTCCGGGAACCTCTCGGGGTCGGCGAACAGATCGAACACCTGCTCCGGCGTCGCCTCGACGTGGATCGTCCTGGTGATGTGACCCATGACGGCGTCTCCCCAGGGGGGTCGGGCGGGTCGGTCTCGCCAGTGGCTCGGCGCGGTCCCGGCGGCACGAGGTGAGGGCCGCGTGTCAGAGCCTCCCGCTCGCGGTCGATGGTGGTCTCGAGCACGGCGCCACGCCAGAGCCGGACGTCGTCGGGGGTGTTCGCGCTCCGGTACCCGTTCCCAGGATGGGCCGGACTCGGTCGGTGCCGGGCTCGGTGCCTATCCGCGGGAGCCGGGCCCCGGACCGGGTCCTGCAGGGGCGACCGCGTCACCTAGCCCGCGAGAAGGCTGTCCACGCGGATCGCCGGCGGGTTCTCGAGCGCCTGCTTGACCGCGCAGTGCTCTGCCGCGCGGACGACCGCGTCGGCGTACTTCGCCGGGAAGCCGGCGGGCAGCTCGATCGTGACGGTGATGTCCGTGAGGCGCCCTGTCTGCGGATCGTTGTGCATCCGCTGGACCAGGCGGATCCCCTCGGTCGGGATGCCGCGCTGCCGGCAGAAGCCGAGCACGTAGATCCCGGCGCACGTCCCGATCGTGGAGAGGAACGTCGCGAACGGCGTCGGCGCCGACCCCTCCCCGCCCCCGGACGGCGGCTGGTCGGTCGGGATGGTGTACGGGCCGAAGTGGGCGTCGACGCGTGCGCCCCCGGGGAAGTCGATCGTCATCTCCATGGTCGGGTGCCTCCTGCTTCCGGCGCGCCCTCGTCGGCCCAGGGCGACACCGTGTGGTTCACGTTGATGACCGGTCTCGCCGGCGCTGCCACCTCGCATGCTCGAAGGGTCCGGCGAGCTCCAAGCGGCGCCACAGCGCCTGTCCCGGCATGGCCCGGCTTCGACCCGAGCAGCGTCGCGGCCTCGCGCAGCTCCCGGGCGGGGAAGACGCCCAGATCCCCCGCGACACCGTGCAGCGTGGACGCCTCGCCGCGGGTGCAGCAGAAGAGCGAGACCCTGGCGCCCCCGGCGACGAACGCCCAGAGGAGCGCACCGAGGCCGAACGACTCGTCGTCCGGGTGCGCCACGATGGCGACGACCTCTTGCCAGGGCGGCAGGCGGTCGTGCGCTTCCGCCCCATCGGTCGGCTCCGCCACATCGCCGAGCTCGTCGGCGGGCCGAGACTCGGGTGCATGCGCTGGCACGAGGGCGTATCTCCAGGATGTTCGGGGGTTCCCTCGCACCATAGCAGATACTTGCGTAGTTGCGCAATAACGCAGTCCCACCGCGACCCGGAAGTGATGAGACCAGCTCGGCGCGGCTCGTGGGCCGCGAGGCGGCACGTCGCGGCCGCTCCCGGCCTCAGGCCGGGACGGGGGCGGCGGAGTCGTCGTCCGGTTCAGGCGGCCCGGCAGCCGGCGCCCTCATGTGCCGAATCACGAGGATGGCGGCCGCCCCGACCGCGGTCGAGGCAGCGAAGATCTGCGCGGTGGGGACCCCGAAGAAGGTCCAGTTGTCCGCCTTGAGGGACTCGACGAGGAATCGGACCACGCCATACCAGATGAAGAAGACCAGGAGCAGGTCGCCGGGGCGGAGCCGGCCGGCGAACCGGCGCGACAGCCAGATGAGGAAGAGCGCGCCGAGCAGGCCCGACAGCGACTCGTAGAGGAACATCGGCTGGAAGTGCTGGCCGAGGGTGGCGAGGGGGTCCGAGCCGGGCGGGCACGGGTAGCCCTGCGTCCGGTACTGGCACTGGATCGCGATGCCCCAGGGCAGCGCGGTCGGGGCGCCGTAGAGCTCCTGGTTGAAGAAGTTCCCCCATCGCGCGATCGCCTGCATGACGAAGAGCCCCGGCGCCACCGCGTCCGCCCAGATCAGGACCGGCTGGCGCTTGTATCGCGCGTAGAGGATCCCGGTCACCGTGCCGGCGATGATCCCGCCGTAGACGCCGAGCCCCGAGTACGGCGGCAGGATGATCCGGATGGGATCGTCCTTGTAGAGCTGCCACTGGTCGATGACGTGGTAGAGGCGGCCGCCGATCAGGGCCGCGGCCGCGACGATGATCATCGCGTTGGGCAGCAGGCGCACGTCGAGGCCCCGCCAGCGCGCCTCGTGGCTGATCACGAGGTACACCGCGAGCAGGCCCACCGCGTAGGCGATCCCGTACCAGTGGATCGCGAACGTGCCGATGGAGAAAGCGATCGGGGACGGCGTGATGTCGATCACCGCGCGCAGTGTCGCACCGATCGCCGGAACGCTCTGAGGACCGGCAGGTCTGGTCGCGCCCTCGCGCCGCCCGTGGCGGATGCGCGATCACGCGAACAGGGTCAGCCGAGCGCCCACGATGAGGAGGAAGATGCCGAACGCCCGCTGTGCGATGACGGGGTCGAGCGACGTGCCGATCCGCGCGCCGAGATACGCCCCGACCAGGAGGCCGACGGCGATGATCACGGCGGCGCGGACGTCCACCTGGCCCGCGCGGTAGTACTCGAGCGCCCCGAAGAGGCCGACCGGGAGCAGCAGCGCCGCGAGCGACGTGCCTGCGGCCTGCGCCGCCGTGAACCCCGCCAGGATGATGAGCCCGGGGACGATCACCAGTCCCCCACCGATCCCGAAGAGCCCCGACAGGATGCCACCGGCGAGCCCGATGACGGCGATGAGGATGAGGGCGGGCACGGTCGATCTCCTCCGGCGGGGTGCTGGGGCCAGGCCTGTTCTTCGGGTTCGCCTGGGTCAGTCGGGGTCTGCCTCCTCCGCACCGGATCCACCCGGCAGAGGTCGTCCCTCCGGCGTCCGGCCCCAGCGGGCGGCGAGCTCCACCACGACGGCATCGGCCACCTCGCCGGCGGCCCCGGCGCGCTCGGTCTCATCGGACCACGTGAACGCGTCGAGGTAGTCGTCCGTGCCGGCGAGCCCCTCCCGCATCGTGATCCGGCTGACCTCGTACATGAACCACTTCGGCATCGGGCGCTTCGCGACGGCACCCGTCTCGTCGGACGCCTCCACCTGGGTCGGGATGTCACGCCACGAAAGGACGCGGTAGCGGGCCATGTGACCTCCTCGGCCGGTTGAGCGTGTCGACACGGACATCTTCGCCGAGTCGCCCACGGGCGCAAGCGCGGTCGTCTCCGACCGGATCCCGCAGACCCTCCACCTGCGCTCCACCCGGGCTTCATCGGGGCTCCACGCAGGCGACCGACCATCGGCATCGACCCGAACGACCGGTGACCCGATGGGCCCGGCCCGGACGGGCAGCCCGGAGACAATCAGACATGAAGCTCGCACTCCCCATCGTGGGCGTCGGCGCCGCGGCGCTCGCCTTCTCTCTCGCCGCATCCGCGGCGGGAGCCGCCCCCGTCGCCGCGGCAGGGCCGCGCTCCGGCGCCGGCGTCGGCGCCTGTACGACCTGCACGGTCCCGGTCACGACGGCGACGACCCCGCCCACCGCCGTCCAGACGACGGACCTCAAGGCGATGGCCGAGGAAGAGAAGGTCGCACGCGACCTGTACCGCGCCTTCGCGGCCCGCTACCCGTCCCCGGTGTGGGACCGCATCGCCGCCGCCGAGGCGACCCACCTCACCGCGATCCGGACTCTGCTGACCCGGTACGGGATCGCGGACCCGACCGCCGGGAAGACGAACGGCCGTTTCGCCTCGACGTGGGCCCAGGCCCTGTACGACCGCCTGCTCGCCCAGGGCTCCGCCAGTGAGATCGCGGCCTTCGGCGTCGGCAAGGCCGTCGAGCTCGACGACATCGCGCGGCTCGACGCGGCGATCGCCCGCGCCACGCAGGCGGACGTGAAGGGGGTCTACGCGAACCTGCGGAGCGGCTCCGTCCAGCACCTGCGCGCCTTCACCGCCCAGCTCGCCCGCTGACGATCGTCCGACTCGAGAGGGCCACGGCGCGCCTTCGCCGCGGCCCTCTCGACCGACGACCCGTCCCCGTCCCCGAGGGAGAACCGACCATGGCATCCGCCATCGCCCCCGCCGACGCGCTGCCGGCGCGCACCCGGCCCACCGAGGGCACGCCCCGCCGGCCGCGGCGCGGACTCGCCGCGCTGCGCGGCATCCAGGGCTTCCGCCGCGCGACCCAGCTCGCGGTCGCGCTCGTCGTGCTCCTCGTCGTCGTGGGCCGCGAGCTCGCGGTCGCGGGCGGAGCCGGGGGCGGGACCGTCACCTCGGGCGAGGCGCTCTGCCCGTTCGGCGGGATCGAGACGATCGGGACCTTCCTCGCGACGGGCGGGTACGTCGCGCACGTCCACGCGTCGAACCTGGTCCTCGCGGTCGGGGCCCTCCTCGTCGCGTTCTTCGCGCGCGGCGCGTTCTGCGGCTGGCTCTGCCCGTTCGGCTTCCTCCAGGACCTCGTCGCCGGCCTCAGCCACACGCTCCAGGCCCGGGTCTCGCCGGTCCGCCGAGCGGTCCGGGCGCTGCAACGTAGCGCCGCACCCCTCGCGCGACTCGACCGCCCGCTCCGCCTCCTCAAGTACGGCGTCCTCGCGTGGGCGGTCCTCGGCGCCGCGTGGTTCGGCGTGATGGTATTCCGGGACGTCGACCCGTGGAGCGCGCTCCTCGACGTCGGCGCGGCGACGATCGGGCTCGGGACGATCGTGCTCGTCGTCACGCTCGTCGCCTCGTTCTTCGTCGAGCGCGCATGGTGCCGCTACGCATGCCCGCTCGGCGCGGCCACCGGCATCGTGTCGCGCTTCAGCCCCATCCGGCTCGAGCGCGTGGGGGCCGCCTGCTCCTCGTGCGGCGTCTGCACGACAGCGTGCCCGATGGGCCTCGAGGTCGCGACCGCGACGACGATCGTCTCGCAGGACTGCACCGGCTGCCTCGAGTGCGTCGAGGCATGTCCGCGCGCCGGAGCCCTCGAGCTGCGCGCCGGCCTGCCCGTCCTCCCGACCATCACCTTCCTTCCCCGGCGTGGAGCGGACACCGCGTCCGCCGGCGCCGAGAGCTGACCAGGAGACCACGACATGCGCGTGAAGCCGATCGCCTTCGGCATCCTCACCATCGCCCTCTTCGCGGGGACCGTCGGCGTCGCGATGGCTGCCGGCGCCTGGCAGACGACCGGCCGCGGGGCGTCGGGTGCCGGCACGGGCTCAGGCACAGGCCCCGGCACCGAGGTGCCCGCGACGATCGCGAACGTGGCCGACATCAAGGGCTGGATGCCCATCGGCGACGTCGCGAAGGGGACGGGCATCGACCTCGCCGAGATCCTCGCCGCCTTCGAGCTGCCCGCCGACACGCCGCCCACGACGCCGCTGAAGGACCTCGAGAGCGACCTCTTCAGCGTCACGAACCTGCGGACGTGGCTGTCCGATCGGAGCGCGCCATCGTCATCCGTGCCGGAGCCGGACGGGACCGTCTCGCCGTAGCGAGCTCGCGGGGCGATCCCGTATCGGAGCGCCACTGGGTCTCCACCCGACCCGAGGCGTCCACACAGACGGGGGCCGGTCGCCGTCGGTCGGCCACTCGTGACCTTCGGCAGGGCCGGCACGGTGCCGGTCGGGACTTGGACATCTCAGCGCGGAATGACACAGTCGGCGGTGAGATGTCCGACCCCCGACTCGACCTGCCGATCCTTCCCGGTGCCCGCCTTGATGTCGCCGCCCCGGATGTCACGGTCCCGACGACCCTGGCCGCCCTGGTCGCCGACCCGACCCGGGCAGGGATCCTCGCCATCCTCCGCGATGGTCCCCACTGCGTCTGCGAGATGGCCGCGGCGCTCGGCGAGCGCCAGAACAACGTCTCCAACCATCTCGCCCGCCTCCGCGATGCCGGCCTCGTCCGGGCGAGCCGGCACGGCGCGGACCTCCGCTGGGTCTACTACGAGCGCGACGAGGCGGCCTGTACGGCCGCCGCGCGCGCGATCGACTCCCTCCTCCGATGACGACGCTCGCGACGTGCGTCGCCCGCGGGCTGTCTCCCGCCACGCCGCGGTCCCGGGTGGTCGCGGCGACGACCGCCCTCGACCTCCCCGTCTGATCATGGAGACGCACCGTTCGGTGGACGTCACGGCCGGATCGACGGCTCATGGGCAGAGTTCCGCCGCGCAGCTGGCGCGCCTGCGCGGCTTCCATCCGGGCTGGTACGGCGCGGTGATGGGTACCGCGATCGTCGGGATCATCGCCTACCAGGATCCGGGCAACGTGGCGGCGCTCGCCGACGTGGCCAGGGCGGTCGGCGTCGTCATGGTCGGCCTCGCTGCCGTGCTCGCGATCACGCTCGGCATCCCGTACGTGGCGCGCTGGCTCCGCCATCCGGCCGCGGCACGAGCGGACCTGACGAACCCCGTGGCCGGTGCGCTCTACGGCACGTTCCCCGGCGGCATCCTCGTCCTCGCGCTCGGCATCGCCACGGTCGGGCCATCGGTCGCGGACGCGGGCACCGTTGCCGCGATCGTCACCGTCCTCGCGATCGTCGGGGTCGCGCTCGCGTTCCTCGTCAGCCTCGTGTTCGCCGCGATCCTGTTCGTCAGCCACGGCGTCGAGGCGCAGGCGGCTAACGGCGGCTGGTTCATCCCGCCGGTGGTGAACATCATCGTGCCCGTCGTCCTCGTATCTCTCGCCCCGCAGGTCGCGGCCGCGGACCTGTCACTCCTCGTCGCCGCGGGGTACGCCTTCTGGGGCATGGGCTTCGTGCTCTACCTGCTGGTCGCATCGCTGCTGTACGACCGGCTCGTCTTCCACCCGCTTCCCGGCGCGCCGCTGGCCCCGTCGCTGTGGATCGGGCTCGGGCCGGTCGGGGTCGGCAGCCTGGCCCTCCTGCGGGTGGCCGCCGCGGGTGCGCCGCTCTGGGGTGACGCGTCGTCCGCCGTATCGGCCATCTCCGCGATCGGCGCGACCGCCCTGTGGGGGTTCGGGCTCTGGTGGCTGGCCGCCGCGGTCATCCTTCTCGTGACGTACCTCAGGCGGGCACCGCTCCCGTATGGGCTCGGGTGGTGGGGGTTCACCTTCCCGCTCGGCGCGTTCACGGCGGCGACGCTCGCCCTTGCCCGCACCTGGCATGCCGGGGCGCTGGAGGCATTCGGCGTCGTCCTCTTCGTCGCACTCCTGGTGTTCTGGGCAGTCGTGGCCATCCGGACCGTCCTCGCGGTCGCCAGCGGCGAGGCCTGGGCCCGATGACGTCGCTCGCGGTCCGCCGGACCGGCGTCCCCTTCTGGCTCGGCGTCGGGACGGCCGTCGTCGCCTGGCTCGTGGCCTGGTTCGTCGCAGCCCCGCTGGCACTCTGGGTCGCCTTCGATCTCCTGCCCCTCGAGGCGGGCACGCCCCTCGGCGACGCCGTGGCGTTCTTCCTCTACGACGTCCCCAAGGTCCTCCTCCTGCTCCTCGGGATCGTCACCGTCGTCACGCTCGTCCGCGGCTTCTTCCCGCCCGAGAAGGTGCGCGGCGCGCTCGCGGGGCGCGGAGAGGTCGTCGGCACCGTGGGCGCCGCCGGCCTCGGGATCGTCACGCCGTTCTGCTCGTGCTCGGCCGTCCCCCTGTTCATCGGCTTCGTGGAGGCGGGCGTCCCCCTCGGGGTGACGTTCGCGTTCCTCATCAGCAGCCCGATGGTCAACGAGGTCGCCCTCGTCCTCCTGTGGGGCCTCTTCGGGCCGGGCGTCGCGCTCGTCTACATGGCGGCGGGCCTGTCGGTCGCGATCGTCGGCGGCCTCGTCATCGGCCGGCTGCACATGGAGCGCTACGTCGCGGACTACGTCTGGGAGCTCCAGGGTGCCGGGACCGGCGCCTCGCTCGACATCAGGCTCACGCCGGAGGACCGGGTCCGTGACGCCTGGTCCTACACGAAGGAGCTCGTCCGGCGGATCCTGCCGTACGTCCTCGTCGGCATCGGCGTCGGTGCCTTCATCCACGGCTTCGTGCCGGCCGACCTCGTCATGGCGGTCGCCGGCCCGGGCAACCCGCTCGCCGTCCCGATCGTCGTCCTCCTCGGCATCCCGCTCTACTCGAACGCCGCGGGGACGATCCCGATCGTCCAGGCCCTCCTGGGCAAGGGGATGGCGGTGGGGACGACCCTCGCGTTCATGATGGCGATCACCGCGATCAGCCTGCCCGAGCTGATCATCCTCAAGAACGTGATGAAGACGCGCCTGCTCGCGGTCTTCGTCGCGATCGTGACGGCGGGGATCCTGTTCGTCGGCTACCTCTTCAACATCCTCCTCTACGCCTGACCAGGCCGCGGGCGCGCATGCCCGCCGAACCCAGGGAGCCGCACGATGAAGACGATCGAGGTCCTCGGACCCGGCTGCAACAACTGCCAGCGCCTCGAGAAGAACGCCCGCGAGGCGGTCGCGATCGCCGGCGTCGAGGCGGAGGTGGTCCACGTGACCGACCCGCGCGAGATCGTCGCGCACGGGATCCTCTCGACGCCCGGCCTGATCATCGACGGGCGGATCCGATCCTACGGGCGCGTCCCCTCCGCCGGCGACATCGCGGCCTGGCTCACGGAGGAGAGCACCGTCGCTTGACCTTCGAGCGGATCGAGGCTGCAGGATGCCGACGCACATCCCAGCGCGTGTCGACGCACCCATGATCGAGGACCTGCCATGACCGCACCGGCCGTCGCCACGGCGAGCCCGCCCCGTCGCCTCAAGCTCCTCGACCGCTACCTCACGGTCTGGATCTTCGCCGCGATGGCGGGAGGGATCGCGCTCGGGTACCTGGTGCCCGGGGTGGTGCCCTTCCTCGACACGCTCTCGGTCGGCACGACGTCGATCCCGATCGCGGTCGGCCTCATCCTCATGATGTACCCGCCCCTCGCGAAGGTCCGCTACGAGGAGATCGGCCGGGTCTTCCGCGACGTGAAGGTCCTCGCGCTCTCCCTGTTCCAGAACTGGGTCGTCGGCCCGCTCCTGATGTTCGCCCTGGCGCTGATCTTCCTGCGCGACTACCCGGAGTACATGGCGGGGCTCATCCTCATCGGCCTCGCGCGCTGCATCGCGATGGTCATCGTCTGGAACGACCTCGCGCGCGGCGATCCCGAGTACTGCGCGGGCCTCGTCGCCTTCAACTCGATCTTCCAGGTGCTCTTCTACTCGGTCTTCGCCTACGTCTTCATCACGGTGCTGCCGACCTGGTTCGGCCTGGCGGGGACGGTGGTCGAGATCACGATCCCGCAGATCGCGCAGAGCGTCTTCATCTACCTCGGGATCCCGTTCATCGCCGGGTTCCTCACGCGCTTCGTCCTCATCCGCCGGCGGGGTCGCGACTGGTACGAAGAGGTCTTCATCCCGCGGATCAGCCCGATGACCCTCATCGCGCTGCTGTTCACGATCGTCGTGATGTTCAGCCTCAAGGGCGAGAACATCGTCGCGCTGCCGCTCGACGTGGTCCGGATCGCGATCCCGCTGCTCATCTACTTCGTCGTGATGTTCCTCGTCACGTTCGCGATGGGCCTGCGGGCGAGGGCGACCTACGGCCAGACGGTCGCGCTCTCGTTCACGGCAGCCTCGAACAACTTCGAGCTCGCGATCGCGGTGGCGGTCGCGACGTTCGGGATCGGCAGCGGCGTCGCCTTCGCAGCGGTCATCGGCCCGCTCGTCGAGGTGCCGGTGATGATCGGCCTCGTGAACGTGGCGTTCTGGCTCGGGCACCGCTACTACCCGGGATCGGCACCGGAGGCAGCGACCGCCTGAGGCACTCCCTCGGCCGCGCAGCGATCGCGACTCCCAGGGATCGAGGGGCGGCCCGCCGGGCCGTGGCTGGACCGGTCGTCAGCGAGCGCGCGGATCGTGTACGGGTTCACTCCGCCCGGCTCGGTGCCCGCGTCTCTCACCCCGACGACAGCCGCCGCAACCGCCCTTCGCAGGCCTTCGCGTCCAGATGTCCCGGGCGGGCGATGGCAACAGCAGCCTCAGCTGCTGCCGCACTCAGGCCGGGCGGACCGCACACGTCCCGCCGGTGGCCCGCGAGCGGAGCCGCCAGGCGAGCGTGCCGGCGAGGAGGGCGAGGGAGACCGCGCCGATGACCGGCTGGATCGGCGCGAAGATCGTGAGCGCGCCGCTCGTCCCGAGGAGCACGAGCGCGATCTTGTTGCACACCGGGCAGCCGATCGCGAGGAACGCGCCGAACCCCCCGATCGTGCCGATGGTCGTGCCCCGCGCCTCCGCGGCCGCTGCCGCGCCAGCCGGCCCGGCTGCGATCGAGGCGCCCGTGACCGCCGAGAGGGCCACCGTGGCCGTGTCCGACGACCCTCGGTACGGCGCCATGTAGGTCGCCATGAGCAGCCCCATGAGCGGCGCCGAGACGACCCAGACGACGATCGCGAACGGCTCGGGCGGGATCTGGCGTCCGAAGACCGGGTTCGGGATGATCGCGGAGACCAGCCCGAACGCGACGAGCGAGACGACGCCCCAGACGGCGGCCCACGCCAGCAGGCGCCGATCGGCGAGCACCCTCGCGCAGGTTCCCATCAGCCGCGGTTCTTGTTCACGACCTGGCGACCGCTCGCGGTCCACTCGGCCATCCCGCCGTTGAGGTTGATGATGTCCGTGTAGCCCATGTCGAGGAGGGTCTGCGCGGCGACCCGGCTCTCGTTGCCCGCGCGGCAGTAGACGACGATCGGGGCGGCCTTGTCCGTGGGCAGCGCGGCGGCCTTCGCCGTGAGGTCCGTGTACGGGATGTAGAGGTCGGTGCCCTCGATCTCGCCGATGTACGGGGTCTTCACGTTGAGGAAGGTGAAGTCCTTCTTCGCGAGCATCGCGGCGAGCGTGTCGGCGGAGACGTTGGTCCAGGAGCCGCCGTTGCCCTGCTCGACGGTGCCCTGGGACGCCGCCATCGCGGCGCCACCGGTCCCGGTCGTCGACGCCGCCGCTCGGGCGCGAGAGGAACATCCAGCCTATGCCGACGACCAGGACGGCGACGACCACGACCGCGACCGCGCCGATGATCCGGTTCTGTCGCTTCCGTGCATCGACCGCGGGAGCGCTCCTCTTCGCCTTCGTGCCAGAGCCCGGCGCGGCCGGGGACTTCGGCGCGCCGGCGGTGGACGCGGATGCGCTGCTCTTGGCCTTGCTGCTCTTGCCGCTGGTGCTGGACATGGGACGAGTGCTCCCTGCGTTCAGATAGCTGTCGGGTTTCGGGGACTCGGTGGAGACACCACTGTAGGATAGGTTGCGTTGTTGCGCAAGTAAGCGAGAAGCATGCCGCGGCAACGTCCGCACCACGCCCGGCCGTTCGTCAGCGTCAGGGCCGGGTGGCCCGCAGGACGGCGTCGATCGCGACCCGTCCATCGTCGAGCTGCCGCGTCACCGTCTCGGCCCGCGCGACGATCGAGGTCCGGCAGGTCCGCCGCGAGCTCCTCCGCCGTGAAGAGGACCGCGGGATCCTGTGGGCCGGGGCCACCTCGCTCGAGGTTGGTCCGGTCGTGTGCGACGACGAGGAGGGTCCCGCCGGGTGCGACGGCCTCGGCCGCCCGAGCGTACAGCGGGCGGCGCTCGTCGGGCGGCAGGTGGATGAAGAAGAGGCAGACGAGATCGAACGAGCGCGCCGGAGGCACCCACTCGAGCAGGTCCGCCTGCAGCCAGTCCACGTGGACGCCCACCCGCTCCGCAAGAGCCCGTCCGCGATCGATGGCGACCTGCGAGAAGTCGACCGCCGTCACCTCCCAGCCCTGGCGTGCGAGCCACACGGCGTTCCGCCCGTCGCCGGCCCCGAGGTCGAGGGCCCGCCCGGGGGAGAGCGGACCGATCTCCTCGACGAGCGTCGGGTCCGGCTCGGGCGACTCGATCGGCTCGCGGGCGGCGTGGCGCTCGTCCCACAGCTGCTGGCGGGTGGGCTTCGGCCCGTCGTCGACGTCGTTCATCGGGCGGTCTCCGTGACTCCATGCGAGGCGAGGTGGGACGAGATCCGCCGGGCGATCGCGTCCTCGACGACGGTGTCGGGATCCCGCAGGCCGCCGAGCGTCGCACGAACACCGACGAGGCTCGCGTAGAGGGGCGGGCAGGTGGGACAGCCTTCGAGGTGCGTCTCGACCGCGTCGCGTGTCGCCGGGTCGAGCTCGCCGTCGAGATACGCCGAGACGTGGCGACGTGCACGCCAGCAGCGAAGTGGCTGGTCGAGGCTCGCGCGTCGTCGCGCGTCGTCCTCGGCGAGGGCGGTCACGAGCATCATCCGGCCGCGGCGGAGGCGCTGCTTCGTCGCCGGCAGCCCGGCGTCCATCGCAGCCGCGATCTCCGGGGCCTGTCCAGCCGAGCGCGTCGTGGAGGAGGACCGGGCATCCGGTAGATGACCGGAAGGCGGGCGAGCGCGTCCTCCAGCTCGTCGCGCAGCTCGGCTCGCTCGAGCACGAGCTCCGGCGCGACCGAGTAGTGGTCATCCTGCCAGTCGGCCTCCACCGCATCGATGTCGAGCTCGTCGTGATGCCTCCGCGACCGGTCGATGATCCGGTTGACCAGGCTGCGGCGAAGCCAGGCCGAGAGCGCGGCGCGGTCGCGGAGCTGGTCCGCCCGCGCCACGCGCCCACGATGGTCTCCTGGGCGCAGTCCTCCGCCTGGTCCGCGTCGCGGACCAGGCGGGTCGCGAGGTGGACGAGCCGCGGGAGCTCGGCGGCGAGAGCCTCCGCGAACTCATCGGGCTGGTACGACAGACGAAGCCTCCGGATGTGTCGAGGGCGGTCGCGGAGCGACGGTCGCCCCACAGTGTCAGCGGTCGATGGCGCGCGTGCTGAAGCGGAAGATCGCGTAGAGCGGGCAGAAGCCGACGGCGCCGGTGATGAGGAGGATCGCCGCTGCGGCCCAGAGGAGGTACGTCACCGGGGCGGCGACGATCCCCGTGAGTGCGAGCGCGACGAGGGCGAGGCCCGCGATCACGCGGATGACCCGATCGATGGTGCTTTCGTTCTGGCCGAGCTTCATGGTGTCGGTCTCCTGTCGGCGGGTCAGGGCCCGCTCACACCAGGAGGACGAGATGGGCGCTCGGATGGATACATCGCGGTGAGCCGGCGTGCCGCACGTGCCTTCAGTCGGCCTTCGGAGCCACCCCTGCGCCTTCGGCCGGGAGCTCGAGCCAGAAGATCGCGCCGTGGGGATCGGCGGCATCCACCCCGACGGAGCCGCCCTGGGCCTCGACCAGCGCCTTCACGATCGAGAGGCCGAGCCCGCTGGTCCCGGCCGAGCGATCGCGCGCGGGGTCGGCCTGGTAGAAGCGGTCGAAGACCCGCGCACGGTCCTCCTCCGCGATGCCGGGCCCGGCATCGCGGACCGCGAGTCGCACGCGTCCGCGAGCCGAGCGGCCCGCCCTCGATCACGACCTCCGTCCCGGCCGGGGTGTGGCGCAGGGCGTTGTCCACGAGGGCGGCGACGACCTGCTGGACGCGGTCGGGATCGGCGAGCGCCGTCGACCCCTGGGGGACGGCGACACGGAGGGTGACCCCGGCCTCCGCCGCGCGCGCCGCGAAGTCGCGACCGGCAGCGGCCGCGATCGTCGGGAGATCGGTGCGTTCGCGCCGGAGCGGAAGCCGGCGTTCCTCGGCGAGGCTGATCGTCCGGAGGTCGTCCACGATGCGCGCGAGCAGGCGGGACTGTGACCGGATCGTCTCGATGTGCCGGTCGTCGTGGTCGTAGACGCCGTCGAGGACGGCGCTCGAGGTCGCGTCGATGACCGCGAGCGGCGTCTTGAGCTCGTGGACCACGTCCTGGAAGAAGCGACGGCGTGCCTCCTCGGATGCCTCGAGCTCGCTCGCCATCGTGTCGAACGACCGGCCGAGCGAGCCGATCTCGTCGGTCCGGCCGGCCAGCCCGGAGCGCTCGCCGAGGTCGCCGTGCGCGACGGCCTCCGCCGTGACCCGAAGCCGTTCGAGGGGCGCCACGATCCGCCGGGCGAGGAGGACGCCGACGATCGAGGCGACGGCGGCCGCCACGACGGCGATGACGACGAGGGCGACGACCGTGTCCTGCTGGACCTGCTGCGCGTGCAGCCCGGCCATGGGCCCGGGGCCGTTCCCGTTGCCCCCGGCGCCGGGTCCGGGCCCGAGGACCTGGGCGAACCCCCGCCCCACGATGATCGGCGTCGCGATGGCGATGGCCGCCGCCGTGATGAGGGCGACCGCCGCGAATGCGGCCGCGATGCGGACCAGCAGGCTCACGGCCGAGCCGCCCGGTAGCCGACGCCACGGATCGTCTCGATGTACCCGCCTCCGTCGGGGCGCGGACCGAGCTTGCGGCGGAGGTTCTTCACGTGGCTGTCCATCGTGCGATCGAACGCGTCGAACGACTCGCCGAACACGAGCTCGCCGAGCTGCTCGCGGGTGAGGACCACGCCGGGTCGATCCGCGAGGCCCACGAGGAGGTCGAACTCGACGCGCGTGAGGTCGATCGCCTCCCCGGCCCTCGTCACCTCCCGGGCGGCGGGGTCGATCGAGAGGTCGAACCATCCGTGCGCTCCCGCGTCCGTCGCCCCGGCCTCCGGGCGCTCGATGGCCCCCGGGGTGCGGCGCAGCACGGCGCCCACCCGTGCGACGAGCTCACGTGGCTCGAAGGGCTTCGTGACGTAGTCGTCCGCCCCGATCTCGAGGCCGGCGACCCGGTCGATCACGTCGTCGCGTGCCGTCAGCAGGATGACCGCGGACCCGACCCCCGCGGCGCGGAGGTCGCGGAGGACGTCGAACCCGGAGCGGCCCGGGAGCATGACGTCGAGGACGATGAGATCGGGCTCTTCGGCGCGCGCCCGTGCGTATGCCGAAGGCCCGTCCGCCGCCGTCGTGACCTCGTGGCCTTCGCGCTCGAGGTACGAGCGGACGACGTCGAGGATGTGCGGCTCGTCGTCGACGACGAGGATGCGTGCCATGGTCACGGAAGGATAGTCACGACCGGCCCGGGGATCGGGCCGGTCGTGTGTGACTCGCGGGTGCGCGTCAGGGCTGTGCGGGCACGTTGGGGCCCGTCCCGTCGCACGTCCCGTTCCCCGCGCCGCGGCCACGGCCGTTGCCGGCGTTCATCCCGCGGCCGGTGCCACGCATCGCGCCGTCGCCGTTCGGGCCGGCGCCGACCGCCGCGCCCTGCATCCCGCCGAGCGTGACCTTGTAGACCATGTCCTTCGCGCGGACCTGCAGCTGATCCTTCAGAGCCGCGGCCCGGGCCGCGGTGAGGGCGCCGACCGAGACGCGATAGTCGATCCGCGTGGACCACTGGCCGGCGAGCGCGTCGACGAGCTTCTGGGGGTCGACCCCCTTCTTCTCTGCGATCTGGGCGAGGCTGGCGCCGGCCTGCCGCTGCGCCGCGATCTCCGCCTGCGTCATCCCGAGGATCCCCGCGATGACATCAGTCCGGCCGGCCTGGGCGCCGTGAGCCGGACCCTGGGCGGAGCCCTGGTTCTGCGCGGAGCCCTCGTTCTGCGCGGAGCCCTGGTTCTGCCCCGGCGTCGACGACCGACCCTGTCCGGTGCCAGTGTCGGCCCCGTGAGGGCCGGCGGCCGCCACCGTCGCGGCGAGAGCGAGGGTCGCGAGGCTCGCGACCCCGACCGACCAGATGAGCTTCTTCATGGTGTCTCCTGTTGCGGTGTCCGACCCCGGTGTACGACCTGTCGGACCGGGGACCCGGTGTCGGATCCCAGCGTCGCCCGCCTTCGTGGACGCCAGGTGGAGCGCGTGTGGAGGTCGCGAGGACGATCCGACGCGGCCGCGATGCCCCACCTCGCGCGGCTGAGCCAGAAGCCCCCGACCGGAGCCGCCGGCGCGTCCGGGCGGGCGCTCCCCGCAGTCCATCGGGAACCGCAGGCGGGTGACATATGGCACAGGCATATACCATCACCACTCATATAGTAGGTGAACGCATACGTGCGGACGTCCGGAAGCTCCCGGCGTCCGCGTCGTGCCACCGGCGGCCGACCGACGGAGAACCGACACCGATGCAGAGCCTCGCGGACGACATCGACACGATCCAGGCCTCGGTGCTGCGCGCCCTCGCGAGCCCGAACCGGCTGCGGATCGTCCATCGGCTCGGCGCCGGCGACCTGGACGTCAACGAGATCGCGCGGTCCCTCGGACTCACGCAGGCCGCCACGTCGCAGCACCTCGCCGCGATGCGCTCGGCAGGCATCGTCGAGGCGCACCGCGACGGTCGGTCGGTCCGCTACGGGCTGGCGGATCCGGGGTTCAGCGCCGCGTGCGACCTGATGCGCGGCGCCCTCGTCCGGCGTCTCACGCGCCTCGGCGACCTTGCTGCGGCCGCCACCCACGCGGCGTCCTCGGTCGACCGCTCCCTCACTGGTGACGAGCCGGCCCGGCTCGCCGCCGCCAGCAAGGTTGGTCCCTCGTGAACGACGCCCTCTCGATCGTCCTGTTCTCCGGCACCGAGGACAAGCTCCATGCGGCCGGCACCATCGCAGCGGGCGCCGCGGCGATGGGACGTCCGGTGAACATCCTGCTGCAGTACTGGGCACTCGACGCGTTCCGGGCGGACCGGATCGAGAAGGACCACGGCCTCGCCTACGACGCGGCGCGCCCGCGCTTCAACGAGCCCGTCGACCACGTGGGCCACATCCCGTGGCTGGAGACCTTCCGCCAGGCCAAGGAGCTCGGCGACGTCTCGATCCTCGCCTGCTCGGGCTCGCTCACCGTGCTCGGGCTCGAGGAGACGCCGATGGATCCGCTCGTCGACGCGTCCGGCGGGATCGCGTCCTTCCTGCTGGCCGCCGAAGGCAGCCAGCTCATCTTCATCTGAGTGCCCGCAGGGCGAAGGAGTACGGCATGGCTGAGGTCGAGAAGCTCGTCTTCATGGTCACTCACGGACCGGCGGACCCCGAGCTGGCGACGATCCCGTTCGTCATGGCCGGGGCGGCCCTCGCGTCCGACGTGCAGGTCGTCATGGGCTTCCAGGGCGACGGCGTCGAGCTCGTGAAGAGGGGCGTCGCGGAGACGATCGCCGCGCCAGAGTTCGCGCCCCTCGCGAAGCTCCTCGGCGACGTCCGAGAGCTCGGCGGGCTCCTCCTCGTCTGCGGACCGTGCGTGAAGAGCCGCGGCATCACCCCCGACGACCTGGTCGACGGCGCGGAGATCGTCGCAGCCGGCCGCTTCATCGCCGAGATCACCTCGGCCACCAACAGCCTCGTCTACTAGCGCATCGACACGAAGGAGATCGAACCATGACCGCCACGACCGCCGAGCTCGAGACCATGACCACCGCCAAGGTCGTCGACGCCCGCGGGTCCGCCTGCCCCGGCCCGCTCCTCGAGGCGAAGAAGAGCATGGGCACGGTGCCCGTGGGCTCCGTCATCGAGATCTGGTCGACCGATCCGGTCACCAAGACGGACATCGGCGCGTGGTCCGGGAAGGTCGGCCACGAGTTCCTCGGCGTCGTCGAGGGCGAGGGCTACGACCGCGTCTTCGTCCGGCGCCAGAAGTAGCCCCCATGTCGAAGGCCGGCGGCGACCCGTCCTCCCGCCGCCGGCCCCACCCTCAGGAGCCCGCTCGATGACCGCTCCCGCAGCACCGGCACCCGAGGCGCCCGGCAGGGCCGTGCACCCCACGATCCTCGTCTTCTCGACGAACAACATCTCCGACCCGGGGATCGACCTCGCCGGCAGCGCGCACATCCACTACAACCCGGGCGTCCGCGTGATGCCGCTGCCGTGCACGAGCCTCATCAAGCCCTCGTGGATCCTCCACGCGATCGAGAGCGGCTTCGACG
>CAWJQZ010000039.1:0-117653 GCA_963844945.1 uncultured Chloroflexia bacterium | reverse complement strand
AGGAGGTCGTCCTGCGCGTCGCGCTCGCCGGGCTTCGACCGGCAGTGCAGGATCGCCGGCTTGCCCGGCCTCGAGCGCGAGCGCGAGGTGCCACCGGAGGTTGTCCAGCTGGACGTCCCGCGGCGAGAACCCGCGGTCGTAGTCGAGGCCCGTCTCGCCGATCCCCACGACGCGCGGGTCGGCCGCGAGCTCCGCGATCCGGGCGCGCTCGGCCGGCCCCGCCTCGGCGGCGACGTGCGGGTGGATCCCGGCCGCCGCGTCCATCCACGGGAACCGCTCCACGACCGCGAGGGCCTCCTCGGAGGTGGGCACGTCGACGCCCGGGACGAGGATCCGCTCGAGGCCGGCCGCGCGCGCGGCGGCGACGACGTCGTCGCAGGTCGTCCGCGAACGGCCGGGTCTGGAGGTGGCAGTGGCTGTCGACGAGGCGCATGGACCGCCGGTCAGCCGGCCGCGGGCTCCTCATGCTCGAGGCGCGGGAAGAGCGGCTCGGGGGTGCCCAGGCTCCCCTCCTCCGCCGCGTGCGCCCCCCACGCGAGCTCGTCGAGGATGGCGGGACCGCCGTTGCCGTCCGGGCCGTACGCGTACGCATGCCCGAGCTGCGCGGCCACGCGCGGCGCGGTCGCCGGGCAGGTACGGCGCGGCCGCGAGGCCCACGAGCCGGCAGGCCTCGACGAGGTCGCCGAGGACGGCGGCGAGCCGCTCGCCGGACGCCGCGTCGCCACCCTTCGCCGCCTTCGCGAGCGACCAGGGCGCCTCGGCGTCGACGAAGCGGTTCGCGTCTCCCACGAACCCCCAGAGGGCGGAGAGCGCATCGTGGAGGCGGCAGCCCTCGATCGCGGCGACGTAGTCGGCGAGGACCCCGGCCCAGCGTCCGCCGAGCGGCGAGTCCGCGGCGGCCCGCGGCGCGGGACGCCGGCCCTCGAGGTACCGACCGGCCATCGTGACCGTCCGGTTGACGAGGTTGCCGAAGTCGTTCGCGAGGTCCGCGTTGTACCGGCGGACGAACGAGTCCCAGCTCACGTCCGTGTCGCGGTCGAAGGCGACCTCGCGGAGCGTGACGAAGCGCGCGCCGTCCGAGCCGAGCGCGTCGACGACGTCGCCCGGGTCGAGGAAGTTGCCGCGGCTCTTGCTCATCCGCTCGCCCGCGACGAGGAGCCAGCCGTGCACCCAGACCCGGCGCGGCGCCTCGAGGCCCGCGCTCCAGAGCATCGCCGGCCAGAAGATCGTGTGGAACCGGGCGATGTCCTTGCCGATCACGTGCAGGTCGGCCGGCCACCAGCGCGCGAACGACTCCATGTCGTCCGGGAACCCGGCGCCGGTGATGTAGTTGATCAGCGCGTCGTACCAGACGTAGATCGTCCCGGCGTCGGGGTCCCACGTCCCGTCGGGGCGCTGGGAGGACGAGCCGTCGGGCAGGATCGGGAACGGGATCCCCCACCCCGCGCCGGCCCGGCTGATCGAGAAGTCCTCGAGGCCCTGCCGGATGAACCCGAGCATCTCGTTCCGCCGGTACTCGGGCTGGACGAAGTCCGGGTGGTCCGCGTACCAGCGCTCGAGGCGCTCCTGGTAGGCCGACAGCCGGAAGAACCAGTTCTTCTCCGTCAGCCACTGCAGCGGGACCTCGGGATGGTTCGGGCAGATCGTCCCGCGCGCCGTCTCCTGGACGTCCGTCGCGTTGCGGAAGCCTTCGCTGGGGCAGTACCAGCCCTCGTACGTCCCGACGTAGATGTCGCCGTTCGCGTACGCCCGCCGGACCATCTCCTGCGCGGAGCGGATGTGGTCGGGGTCCGTGGTGCGGATGAACCGGTCGGGGCTGATCGCGCAGCCGGTCCTCCGCGGAGCGGAAGAGCGCGACCTTCTCGTCGACGAACTCCCGCGGCGGCCTCCCCTCCTCGGCCGCGCGCATCGCGATGTTCACCGAGTGCTCGTCCGTCCCGGTGAGGAACCGGGTGGGCGTCCCGCGCATGCGGTGCCAGCGGGCGATGACGTCGGCGCCGATGACCTCGTACAGCGTGTGGAGGCCCGGCTTGTTGTTCGCGTACGCGATCGCGGTCGTGAGGTAGTAGCGGTCGGGGTCGGTCATGGGGCGTCGATGCTAGCAGGCGCGCATGGGCGGCGGAGGCGGACGCCCCCGTCGCCCATGCGGCGTCGCGCGTCAGATCGCGGCGCTCGGGTCGTCCGGGGGCGGCGTCGCGGCGCCCGGGGCGGACGCGGACGGCGCGTCGGAGGCCGGGGCGGCGCCCTCGCCGGCGTCCCATGCCGGCCCGGTCCCGGCATCGCCCGCCGGGGCGCCCGCGCCCTTGCCCTCGTCGCTCAGGTTCGATGCGATGTCGCGCGACACCTCGGCGAGGCGCTTGCCCGCGTCGTCCGCGACCTCCGCCACACGCTGCGCGAGCGGCCCGAAGTGCTCGCCGGCATCCGCGGCGAGGAGCGCCGCGCGCGCGGCGAGCGCCCTCAGCGCGGGCATCGCCTGCTCCACGGCGGCGCCGAGCGCGGTCGCTGCCTGGCCGGCGGCCTGCTTCGCGCCCTCGAGCGGGATCCGCGCCCGGCTGGCCGGCCGCGCCGGCCCCGGCCCCTGCCGCGTCGCTCGCCGCGCCCGCGGCTCCGGCGGCCCCGCGCGTCCGCGCCCTCCGGTGCGGCACCCGTCGCGTCGGGGGCGGCCCCCGGGCCCTGCTCCTGCGGCTCCGTCATCTCGTCACCTCGTCGGGTCGGATGGTTGTGGTGTACGGCGGCAACGCCGGACGGCGTGCCGAGGGATGAACGGAGTGTACGGCCGACCGGCGCCGGTGGGACTCGGCACCATCCGGCGACGGGCTCGCCGGCCGCCGACGTCCTCGCGCCTCAGTGCCGGAAGTGGCGGACCCCGGTCATCACCATCGCGGCGCCCGCGGCGTCGGCCGCCGCGACCGCCTCGGCGTCCCGCACGGATCCGCCGGGCTGGACGATCGCCGTCACCCCCGCGTCGAGGCAGACCTGGACCGCGTCGGCGAACGGGAAGAACGCGTCCGACGCGCAGGCCGCGCCGGCGAGCGATCCCGGCCCGAGGATCGATCGCGCCTTCTCCACCGCCTGGCGGGCCGCGTCCACGCGGCTCGTCTGGCCGGAGCCGAGGCCCACGAGCATCCCGCCCTTCACCAGGACGATCGCGTTCGAGGTCACGCCGCGCACCAGGCGCCACGCGAGGTCGAGGTCGCGGAGCTCGTCCGGTCGCGGCGACCGCGCGGTGGCGGCCGTCCACCCGGCGGGATCGTCCGGCGCGACGTCCGGTGCCGTCACGAGCACCGCTCCGCCGGCGGTGCGGAACGCGCCGAGCGGGTCCGGGGCGGTGCCCTTCGCGCCTCCGCGCCGGGTCGGGGCCGCGGCGACGGGCGCGCCCGCGCCGACGTCCGCCTCGGCGTCGCGCCGCGACTCGTCCAGCAGCTCGTCCACGATGAGCCGCAGCCCCGGCTTCGCCGCGAGGATCTCGCGGGCGTTGCGCGAGTAGGCGGGGGCGACGACGATCTCGAGGAAGATCGCGGCCAGCGCCTCGGCGACGTCCTCGGTCACCTCGCGCGTCAGCGCGACCACCCCGCCGAACGCCGAGACCGGGTCGCCCGCGAGCGCGTCCCGCCAGGCCGCGAGGAGCGCGCCGCGCTCCGCGGCGCCGCACGGGTTCGTGTGCTTGACGATGACGCAGGCGGGCCCGCGGAGCGACCGCCCGAGGGCGGCCGCGGCCGAGGCGTCGAGGACGTTGTTGTAGCTGAGGGGCTTGCCCTGGAGCGGCGGCGCGCCGGTCGCGAACGGCCCGAATGCCGGCCCCTGCCCGGGCCGGCGGTAGCGCGCCGCCGGCTGATGGGGGTTCTCGCCGTACCGGAGCGGCGTCCACCTTCTCGAGGCCGATCACGAGGGTCGGCGGGTACGGGTCCGTCGCGCCGGGGAGCCCGGGCTCGTCGGCGAAGCGGATCCCGGCCTCGGCCATCCGGCCCGGGAGGACCTCGGCGATCCGCGCGTCGTAGGCCGCGGTGTGGCGGAACGCCTCGACCGCGAGCGTCGACCGGAGCCCCTGCGGGACCGCCCCGTGCGTCCGGATGGCGTGCAGGACCGAGGCGTACCGGTCCGGCGAGGTGACGATCGCCACGCTCGCGTGGTTCTTCGCCGCGGCGCGGACCATGGACGGCCCGCCGATGTCGATCTCCTCCACGAGCGCGTCGAGCGAGAGGCCGGGCTTCTCCGCCGCCGCGCCGAACGGGTAGAGGTTCACGACGACGAGGTCGAACGGGGCGATCGCCGCCGCGGCGAGCTGCTCGCGGTGGTCGGGGAGCCGGCGGTCCGCGAGGATCCCCGCGTGGACGCGCGGGTGGAGGGTCTTCACCCGGCCGTCCAGCATCTCCGGGAAGCCGGTGACCGCGCTCACGTCGGTGACGGGCAGCCCGGCGTCGCGGAGCGCGCGTGCGGTCCCGCCGGTGCTCACGAGCTCCCACCCCAGGCCCACCAGCTCGGCGCCGAGGTCCGCGAGCCCCGTCTTGTCGGAGACCGACAGCAGCGCCCGGCGCGGGGACCGGGAGCGCCTCGGCCGCGCGGGCGGCGTCGATGCGGACGCGACGGCCGTCCACGGCGAGCGCGCCGGCGGCCAGCAGGGAGACCGCGCGCGGGAGCAGCCGGTGCTCGGCCGCGTGGAGGCGCCCGAGGAGCGAGGCCTCGTCGTCGCCGGCGAGGACCGGGACCGCCTCCTGCGCGACGATCGGGCCGCCGTCGAGCGTCGCGTCCACGAGGTGGACCGTCACGCCGGTGACGGCGACGCCCGCCGCGAGCGCGTCCCGCACCGCGTGCGCGCCGGGGAACGCGGGGAGGAGCGACGGGTGGACGTTGAGGATCCGCCGGGGGAACGCGGCGAGGACGGCCGGTCCGAGGATCCGCATGTAGCCGGCGAGGACCACGGCCTCGATCCCCGTCGCGACCAGCGTCGCCGCGAGCGTCTCATCCTCGGCCGCGCTGCCGGCCGCGTCGCGAGGCCTGGCGGCGGGGACGACCGCCGTCTCGATCCCCTGCTCCTCCGCCCATGCGAGGGCCGGGCATGCACGGTCCGCGAAGACGAGGTCGATGCGCGCCGGGACCTCGCCGCGGCCGATCGCGGCGGCGAGCGCACGGAGGTTGGAGCCCGCGCCGGAGACGCCGACCGCGATCGGCGCCGGGTCGGAGAGCGGCATGGACCGCTCGGGAGCCGGCGCCGGCTTCGCGGCACGCGCCTTCCGGCCGCCGCTCGCCCCGCGTCCCGTCCCACGCGCCTCGCCGCTCATCGGATCGCCTCCTCCACGTAGCGGGATCCGCCCGGCTCCGGGCCGGACCACGTCACCGATCTCCCAGGCCGCGAGCCCGTCGCGCGGCGAGGGTCTCGATCGCCGATCGCGGCGTGCTCCCGCGGGACCGCGAGCGCCATCCCGATCCCGGCGTTGAGCGTCGCGCGCAGCTCGTCGTCCCCCATCCCCGCGAGGGCGGCGACGAGCGCGAAGACCGACGGGAGCCGCCAGCGGGTGACGTCCACGCGGACCCCGAGGTCGTCGGGGACCATGCGCGGGAGGTTGCCGGGGAGGCCCCCGCCCGTCACGTGGGCCGCGCCGTGCAGGTCCGCGCCGGCGGCCTCGAGCGCGCGGCGGACCGCGAGGACGCTCCGGGCGTAGATCCGCGTCGGCGTGAGGAGGACCTCGCCGAGCGTGGCGAGCGCGTGCTCCGGCTCCGCGACGATCGCCTCGCCCGCGAGCGGCTCGCCGAGGGTCCGCAGGAGTCGCAGCTGGTACGGCTCCGCCAGGTCGATGTCGTGCTGGGCGACCACGGACCGGACGAGCGAGAAGCCGTTCGCGTGGAGGCCGCTGCTCGCGATCCCCACGACCGCGTCGCCCTCGCGGACGGACGAGCCGTCGAGGAGGCGGGACCGGTCCACGACGCCGACGCAGAACCCGGCCAGGTCGAACGCGTCCTCCGGCATGAGGCCCGGGTGCTCCGCGGTCTCGCCGCCCACGAGCGCGCATCCGGCCTCGCGGCAGCCCGCGGCGACCGAGCCGACGAGCTCCGCCACCTGCTCGGGGACGAGGCGGCCGACCGCGACGTAGTCGAGGAAGAGGAGCGGCTCGGCGCCCGCGCAGACGACGTCGTCCGCGCACATCGCGACGAGGTCGATCCCGATCGTGTCGAAGCGCCCGACCGCCGAGGCGATCGCCGTCTTGGTGCCGACGCCGTCCGTCGCGCTCACGAGGATGGGGTCGGCGAGCCCGGCCGGGATCCGCGTCGCCGCGGCGAACCCGCCGATCCCCCCGAGGACCTCCGCGCGCGCCGTCGAGGCGACGGCGCCGCGCATCAGCGCGACCGCCCGGTCGCCGGCTGCGACGTCGACGCCCGCGGCCGCGTACGCGCGCCGGCGGGCGATCCCCGCGTGGAGGTCGCCCTCACCCACGGATGCCCACCGTCCCTTCCTCCAGCGCGAACTTCCTGCTCTTGGCGTCGTACGGGACGGGCTCCGGGTACACGCCGTCGAAGCAGGCGAAGCAGAAGCCGTCGCTGCGGGAGGTCGAGCGCCTGGAGGATCCCGCCGATGGAGACGAACCCGAGCGAATCGGCGCCCACGAAGTCGCGGATGCCCTCCACGTCGAGGCGCGAGGCGATGAGCTCCGTCTCGATCTGCGTGTCGATCCCGTAGAAGCACGGGTGGAAGATCGGCGGCGCGCTGATCCGCAGGTGCACCTCGGCGGCGCCGGCCTTCCGCAGGAGCGCGACGATCGACCGCGTCGTCGTCCCGCGGACGATCGAGTCGTCCACGACGACGAGCCGCCGGTCCCGCACGACCTCGCGGAGGGGGTTGAGCTTGACCGCCACCCCGCGCTGTCGGAGCGACGGCGACGGCTGGATGAACGTCCGGCCCGCGTACCGGTTCTTGACCATCCCCTCCCGGTACGGGATGCCGGACGCCTCGGCGTAGCCGGCGGCGGCGGGCGAGCCGGTGTCGGGCACCGGCATGACGAGGTCGGCCTCGGCGGGGTGCTCGCGCGGCGAGCTCCATCCCCATCCGGCGGCGGACCTCGTAGAGGTTGCGCCCGAGCATGTACGAGTCGGGGCGCGCGAAGTAGATGAGCTCGAAGACGCAGAGGTGCGGGTTCGCCTCCGCGAAGCGGACGGACCGCGGCTCGCGGCCGGCCTCCAGGATGACGATCTCGCCGGGCTCCACGTCGCGGACGAACTCCGCGCCCACGATGTCCAGGCCGGTCGTCTCCGACGAGAGGACCCAGCCCGTCCGGTCGGTGTCGTCCACCAGGCCGAGGGCCTCCTGCCCCGACGGGTCGAGCATCTCCGGGGGGATCCGCCCGATGACGAGCGGACGGAAGCCGTGCGGGTCGCGGACGCCGATGACCCTGCGCTCGTCGAGGACGACGAGGCTGTACGCGCCGCGGACCTTGGGGAGGACGGCGGCGAGCGCCTCGACGGTGTCCGCCGACGGGTGGTCGGCGATGAGCGCCGTCAGGACCTCCGTGTCCGTCGTGGCGGCGAGGCGCGACCGGCCGCCGGGAAGCCCCGCGAGGAGCTCGCGCGTGTTCACCAGGTTGCCGTTGTGCCCGATCGCGAGCGCCCGGCGCGGCCCGATCCGCAGCGTGGGCTGCGCGTTCTCCCACCGCGTGGACCCGGTGGTGCTGTACCGGCAGTGCGCGACGGCGAGGTGGCCCCGCAGGCTGGGGAGGCGCCGGTCGTCGAGGACCTGGGCGATGAGGCCGAGGTCCTTGTAGAGCATGAGCTGGTCGCCGTCGCTGACCGCGAGCCCGGCGGACTCCTGGCCCCGGTGCTGGAGGGCGAAGAGCCCGAACGCGGCGACGTGCGCGGCGTCGACCCCCGGCGTGACGGCCCCGAAGACGCCGCACACGGGCTACCCCTCCTCGCCCAGCGCGCGCGGGAGCCCATGCTCCCAGGCGTGCGCGAGGTCGGCGACCGCGATGTCCACCTCGTCGGCGACGCGCGCGCCGCGCTCCTCGGCCGCGCCCGTCGCACCGCGCCCCACGAGCGCGATGACGAGCCGGTCGCCCGCCGACGGTGCCCAGGCGCTCGGCCGGGACGCCGTGCTCCGCGGCGCGGTGGAGCAGCCGGTCCACCTCGCCGGGCCGGCACGTCATGACGATCCGGCTCGGGCTCTCGCCGAAGAGCTCGACCGCGGGCGACCCCTCGACGGCGACGTCCACCCGCGCGCCGACCCCGCCGAGGATCGCGGACTCGGCGATGGCGACGGCGAGGCCGCCGGACGAGACGTCCTGGGCGGAGGTGACGATCCCCTCGGCGATCGCCTCGCGGCAGCACGCCTGGACCGCCGCCTCGTGCCCGAGGTCGAGCGGCGGGCGGTCCGTCCTCCGGGGCGAGTCCGGCGAGCGCCGCGTACCTGCTCCCCCCGAGGCCCGGGGCGGTCCGTCCGAGGAGGACGATCGCGTCGCCCGCCTGGCGGAACGCGGGGGCGGCGCGCCGCTCGACATCCTCGAGCAGGCCCACGACGCCGATCTCCGGGGTGGGTGCGATCGCGCCGCGCGGCGACTCGTTGTACAGGGAGACGTTCCCGCCGGTCACGGGCAGGCCGAGCGCACGGCAGGCGTCGCCGAGGCCGCGCACCCCTTCCTTCAGCTGCCAGAACGCCTCCGGCCGGGTCGGGTCGCCGTAGTTGAGGCAGTTCGTCACGCCGAGGGGGCGCGCGCCCGTCACGGAGACGTTGCGCGTGGCCTCGGCGACGCTCATCGCCGCGCCGAGGTACGGGTCCAGCGCCGAGACGCCCTCCGCGCAGTCGGTGGTCGCGACGAGCCCGAGCCGGGTGCCGCGCACGCGCAGGACCGCCGCCCCGCCGGCGGACGACGCGACGGTGCTCGTCTGGACGTGCCGGTCGTACTGCTCGTAGACCCAGCGGCGGCTCGCGCCGTTCGGGCCGCCGATCAGCGCGAGCAGCACCGCGCCCGGGTCCATCCCGCGCTCCGGGAGGTCGCCGTCGGGCTCCGCGATGGGGCCGGGCGCCGGGGCGGCGCGGCGGCGCGCGGGCGGCTCGGCGTGGCGGTCGTGGACGATCGCGTCGCTCGTGAGCGCGCTCGCGGGGATCCGTGCGAGGACGGTCGCGCCCGGCAGCGGGCTTCCCTCGTCGTCGAGCCCGCCCGTCACCACCGCGATGTCGCCGTCGTCGGTGACGCGGCCGATGACCGTCGCCGGGGCGCCCCACCGCTCGCAGACCTCGAGGACCTCGGCGAGCCGGGCGGGCTCCACGATCGCGAGCATCCGCTCCTGGCTCTCGCTGATCATCACCTCGAACGGGAGCATCCCCTCCTCGCGGCGCGGGATCGCGTCGAGGTCCACGGCGATCCCCGTCCCCGCGCGGTCCGCCGTCTCGGAGACCGCGCAGGTGATCCCCGCGGCGCCGAGGTCCTGGAGCCCGGCGACGAGCCTGCGCTCGATGAGCTCGAGCGACGCCTCGATGAGGAGCTTCTCGGCGAACGGGTCGCCCACCTGGACGGACGGCCGCTTCGACGGGTCGTCGTGCGTGAACGTGGCGGACGCGAGGACGCTCGCCCCGCCGATCCCGTCGCGTCCGGTGGTGGAGCCGAAGAGGACCGCGAGGTTGCCGGGTCCCGGGGCGGACGCGAGCGTGATCCGGTCCTCCGGCATCACGCCGATCGCCATGACGTTGACCAGCGGGTTCCCCGCGTACGACGGGTCGAAGACGAGCTCGCCACCGATCGTGGGGACGCCGACGCAGTTGCCGTATCCGCCCACGCCGCTCACGACGCCGCGGACGAGGTGGCGCGTCCGCTCGTCGGACGGGTCGCCGAACCGGAGGGCGTCGAGGACCGCGATCGGCCGCGCGCCCATCGTGAAGATGTCGCGGAGGATCCCGCCGACGCCGGTGGCCGCGCCCTGGTACGGCTCCACCGCGCTCGGGTGGTTGTGGCTCTCGATCTTGAACGCGACCGCGAGGCCCTCGCCGATGCGGACGATCCCCGCGTTCTCCCCGGGGCCGGCGAGGACGTCGCCGCCGCCGGTCGGGAGCGTCTTCAGGAGCGGCCGGCTGCTCTTGTACGAGCAGTGCTCGCTCCACATGACGCTGAACATCGCGAGCTCGAGGTCGTTCGGCTCGCGCTCGAGCCGGGAGACGATCGCGACGAGCTCCTCGTCGGTGACGCCGAGCCGGCGGTGGAGCGGCTCGGGGACGCCGGTCGCGGTCATGCCGGGCCCCCCGCCGCGGTCCCGCCCGCCGCGCCGACGACGGCGGGCCCGCCGGCCCGCGCCGCGGCGCTCGCGATGAGGGACGCGATGATCGCGCGGCCGTCGTCCGACCCGAGGATCGCCTCGACCGCGCGCTCGGGGTGCGGCATGAGGCCGGCGACGTTGCCGGCCGCGTTCGCCACGCCCGGCGATCCCGTGGAGCGAGCCGTTCGGGTTCGCGGGGTCCGCGGGGTCGGTCGCCGGCGTCCCGTCGTCGTGCGCGTACCGGAAGAGGACGCGGCCGTCCCGCTCGACCGCGGCGAGCGTCTCGTCGTCCGCGACGTAGCAGCCCTCGCCGTGCGCGACGGGCATCCGGAGCGGCCGCCGCTCGCCCACGGCGACCGTGAACGGGGAGTCGAGGCGCTCGGGGACCAGCACGACCTCGCGACAGACGAAGCGGAGCGACCGGTTCCGGACGAGGGCCCCGGGGACGAGGCCGGCCTCGGCGAGGACCTGGAACCCGTTGCAGATGCCGAGGACGAGGCCGCCGTCGTCCGCGAACGACGCGATCGAGCGCATGACCGGGGAGAACCGGGCGAGCGCACCCGCGCGGAGGTAGTCGCCGTAGGAGAAGCCGCCCGGCAGGATGACGCCCGAGACGCCGTGGAGGTCCGGCGACTCGTGCCAGAGGGCGACCGGCTCCGCGCCCTCGAGCTCGATCGCGTGCATCGCGTCCGTGTCGCAGTTGCTCCCGGGGAAGACGACGACGCCGATCCGGACGCTCACGCGGCGCCCTCCCCCGCCCCGGCGGCGACCGCCCCGACGAGCTCGATCGCGTGCGTCTCGATGAGCGGGTTCGCCAGGAGCTCGTCGGCGAGGCGCTCGACGATCGCCCGCGCAGCCGCCTCGTCCGCCGCGGCGACCGTGAGCTCCACGCGCCGGCCGACGCGGACCCCGCTCACCTCGGTGACGCCGAGGTGCGGCATGCTCCGCTCCACGGCGCGGCCCTGCGGGTCGAGGATCCCGGCCTTCGGCATCACGTGGACGACGAACCGGAACGCGGGCGTCGGCTGCTGGCTCATGGCGCGATGACGTCCTCCTGGAGGTAGCGCGCGAAGCTCGCGCCGGTGATCCGCTCGTACGCGGCGACGTACCGCTCGCGCGTCCCGGCGACGATCTCCGCCGGGAGCTCGGGACCGGGGGCGCGCTTGTCCCACGGCTGGCGCTCGAGCCAGTCGCGGACGAACTGCTTGTCGAACGAGGCCTGTGCCCGCCCGGGCTCCCAGTCGGCCGCCTCCCAGAAGCGGCTCGAGTCGGGCGTGAGCACCTCGTCCACGAGGATCAGCTCGCCGCGTCCCGGGCAGCAGGCCCATCTCGAACTTCGTGTCCGCGACGACGATCCCCGCCGGCTCGGCCGTCGCCGCCGCGCGCGCGTAGAGCGCGAGCGCGATCTCGCGGACCCGTGCCGCCAGGTCGGCGCCGACGGTGGCCTCCAGTGTCGCGAAGTCGATCGGCTCGTCGTGGGTCCCCTGCTCCGCCTTCGTGGACGGCGTGAGGATCGGCTCCGGGAGCCGGTCGCTCTCGCGGAGGCCGGCCGGCAGCCGGATCCCCGAGACCGTGCCCGTCCGGACGTAGTCCTTCCATCCGCTGCCCGGAGATGTAGCCGCGGACGACGATCTCGACCGGGAGGACCTCGGCCCGGCGGCAGAGCATCATCCGGCCGCGCAGGTCGTCCCGCGGCGGGAGGCCGGCGACAGTCGGGCAGGTCCGCCGGGTCCGTGGAGAGCACGTGGTTCGCGACGATGTCGCGCGTCCGGTCGAACCAGAAGCGCGAGAGCCCGGTGAGGACGCGCCCCTTGTCGGGGATCGGCGTCGGGAGGACCACGTCGAAGGCGGAGAGGCGGTCGGAGGCGACGAGGAGGAGCCGGTCCGCGTCGACCGCGTAGAGGTCGCGGACCTTGCCGGAGCGGACGAACGCGTCAGCGGCCATCGCCGGCCCTCCGGTCGGCCGCGCGCCGGGCGCGGCGGCAGGCGCGACCGCCGGCTCGATCGCGTCGAGGCGCGCGATGATCGCCTGCACGTGGACGAGGTGGCGCGCGTCGTCGAAGAGCGCGTCGAGCTCCTCGAGCGTGAGCTTCGCGGCCACGTCGCGGTCCGTCGCGAGGGTCTCCTCCAGCGGGCGGCGCTCGTCGGCGGCCCGCATCGAGCAGCGCTGGACGATCGTGTACGCGTCCTCGCGCGAGAGGCCCTTGTCCACGAGCGCGAGGAGGACGCGGCTGCTCGCGTGGAGCCCGAGGCCGGCGGCGATGTTCTCCCGCATCCGGTCGGCGCGGACGACGAGCTCGTCCACGAGCGTCGTGCGTCTTCACGAGCGCGTAGTCGCAGACGATCGTCGCGTCGGGGAGGACCACCCGCTCGGCGCTCGAGTGGCTGATGTCCCGCTCGTGCCAGAGGGGCTGGTCCTCGAGGCCCACGCCCGCGTAGGCGCGCAGGAGGCGCGCGAGCCCGGCGATCCGCTCGCTCACGATCGGGTTCCGCTTGTGCGGCATCGCCGACGAGCCCTTCTGGCCCGCGCGGAAGGGCTCCATCACCTCGCCGATCTCGGTGTGCTGGAGGTTGCGCACCTCGGTCGCGATCCGCTCCAGCGTCCCGCCGAGGATCGCGATCGCCGACGAGCAGCGCCGCGTGCCGGTCGCGCTGGACGATCTGCGTGGAGACCGGGTCCGCGCGCAGGCCGAGCGCGCGCGAGGGCCTCCGCCTCGATCTCCGGCGGCGAGGAGGCTGTACGTCCCGACCGGCCCGGAGATCTTGCCCGTCGCGATCTCCGCGACGGCCGCGGCGAGACGGGTCCGGCCGCGGTCCACCTCGAAGGCCCACCCGGCGAGCTTCAGGCCGAAGGTCGTGGGCTCCGCGTGGACCGAATGCGTCCGGCCCATCATCACGGTCCCCGCATGCTCCCGCGCGCGGCGGACGAGGACGGCCACGAGGGCGTCGCAGTCGGCGAGGAGGAGCCGGCCGGCATCCGCGAGCTGGAGCGCGAGCGCGGTGTCGATGACGTCGCTGCTCGTGAGGCCGAGGTGGATGAAGCGGCCTTCGGGGCCCACCGACTCGGCCACCTGGCTGACGAACGCGATGACGTCGTGGTCGGTCGTCTTCTCGATCTCGGCGATCCGGTCCACGTCCACCCGGGCACGCGCCTCGATCGCCGCGAGGGCCTCCTGCGGGACCATCCCGCGCGCCGCCTGGGCGCGGGCGACGGCGATCTCCACCTGGAGCATCCGCTCGAACCGCGCGCTCTCGGTCCAGATCGCGCCCATCGCCGGGAGCGTGTAGCGCCGGATCATGCGACGCCTCCCGCGGATCCCGTCCGCACCGCGACGAGCCCGGGGAGGTCCGCGCCGATGTCGTGGCGTCGCCGCATCCCCCGGAACGCGATGAGCGCGGCCGCGCGCTCGGCCACGTCCCTGGCGCCGCCGCGAGGTCGGGCCCCAGCCCCACGACCGTCACGGCCCTGCCGCCGCGTGTCCGCCACGCGCCGTCGGGCGTCCGCTCCGTCCCCGCGTGGAAGACGAGCGCACCGGCGGCCTCCGCGTCCTCGAGGCCCGTGATGACGTCACCCGCGACGGGCGCCTCGGGATAGCCGTCGGACGCGAGGACGATCCCGACCGCCGCGGCGTCGTCCGCCGCGAAGAGCCCCGGACGGGCGAGGGCGGGCGGCGCGCCCGCTCCGCCGGCCTCGGCGGCGAGGTCCCCCACGGCCGCGGCGCGCAGGAGCCGCCCGAGGGTCGGCGTGACGAGCGGCAGGAGGACCTGCGTCTCGGGGTCCCCGAAGCGCGCGTTGAACTCGAGCAGCGCGGGGCCGTCGGGCGTGAGCATCAGCCCCGCGTACAGCGCCCCGACGAACGGGATCCCCCGGGCGGCGAGCGCCCGCAGGGCGGGGACGTGGAAGTCGCGGACGATGGCGGAGACCTCGTCGGCCGACAGGTCCGGGACCGGCGCGTACGCCCCCATCCCGCCGGTGTTCGGGCCGGTGTCCCCGTCGCCGATCCGCTTGTGGTCGCGGGCGGCCGGGAGCGCGACGGCGTCGGTCCCGTCGCACAGGGCGATGACGCTCGCCTCGCGGCCGGCGAGCCGCTCCTCCACGACGACGACCGCGGGGCCGGCGATGTCGGCCGCCGCCGTGAGCGCCCCGGCGGCCGCAGCGGCGCCGGTCACGCCCGCCGCAGGCGCGAACAGCCCCTCGATGGCCCGCGCCGCCTCCTCCGCGCCGTCGCAGACGAAGACGCCCTTGCCGGCCATGAGCCCGTCGGCCTTGACGACGACTCCGGACCCGCCCGCCGCCAGGTCGCGAGCGAACGAGATCGCCGCGTCCGCGTCGGTGAACGCCGCGCCGCGCGCCATCCGGATCCCGGCCGCCTCCGCGATCTCGCGGCAGAACGCCTTGCTCGACTCGATGCGCGCGGCCGCGGCCGACGGCCCGAACGTGGGGACCCCCGCGGCCCGCAGCGCGTCGGCGACGCCGGCGGCGAGCGGGGCCTCGGGGCCGACGACGACCAGGTCCACGTCCTCGCGCCGGGCGAGCGCGGCGACGTCGGGGCCGTGCGTCGCGCGGACGGGGACGCAGCGGACGCCGGGGACGCGCGCGATCGCGTCGTTCCCCGGAGCGGCGATGACGTCGCCGCGTCCCGGCCTCCCCCGCGAGCCGCCATGCGAGCGCGTGCTCGCGCGCGCCGCCGCCGAGCACGAGCACCCGGAGGCGCGGGGCCGGGCGGCGGCCCCGTGCGGAGTCCGTGGTCGCCCCGACGTCACTCACGGCCGATGGCGCGCCACGGGGTGCGGCCGGACGGAGCGGACGATCGTCTGCGAGCGCTCCGGGCCCACCGAGACGAGGTGGATCGGCACGCCCGCGAGCTCCTCGATCCGCGCGACGTACCGGCGCGCCGCGTCGGGCAGGTCGCCGAGGGCGCGGGCCCCGTGGATGGACTCCGGCCAGCCGGGGAGCGTCTCGTAGACCGGCACGGCGCGGGCGAGCGCGTCCGCCGAGGCGGGCCAGCGGTCCACCCGCTTCCCGTCGATCTCGTACGCGACGCAGATCCGCACCTCGTCGATCCCCGAGAGGATGTCGATCTTGTTGAGCATGATCGAGCTGACCGAGTTGATCTCGACCGCGAAGCGGACGGGCAGGGCGTCGAACCAGCCGACCCGGCGCCTGCGCCCGGTCGTCGTCCCGAACTCGTGTCCGCGGGTCGCGATCCCCTCGCCGGTCTCGTCGAAGAGCTCCGTGGGGTACGGCCCGGCGCCGACGCGCGTCGAGTAGGCCTTCATCACGCCGATGACCTCGTCGACCTGGAGCGGGCCGATCCCGCCGCCGGTGCACGCGCCGCCCGCGATCGGGTTCGACGAGGTGACGTACGGGTAGCTCCCGTGGTCCAGGTCGAGGAGCGTGCCCTGCGCACCCTCGAAGAGGAGGAAGTCGCCCCGCCCGAGGGCCTGCTGGACGAGGTCGGTCGTGTCGACGATCTTCCCGGCCAGCTGCTCGCCCCAGCCGGCCGCCAGCGCGACGAGGTCGTCCACCTCGAACGTCTCGGCGCCGTACGCCTCCCGGAGGACGAGGTTCCGGTCCGCCAGGACCCGCGTGAGCTTGTCCCGGAGGATCGCCGCGTCGAGCAGGTCCTCCATCCGGATCCCGGTGCGCCACGCACGGTCCGCGTACGTGGGCCCGATCCCGCGGTGCGTGGTGCCGACCGCCGCCGTCGCGAGACGGGACTCCATCGCCCGGTCCATCGCGATGTGGTACGGCATGATCACGTGCGCGTTCCGGCTGACCCGTACCCGGGACCCGTCGATGCCGCGCTCCTCGAGCATCGCGATCTCGGACAGGAGGGTCGCCGGGTTCACGACGACGCCGTTCGCGATCACCGGGACGATGTGCGGATAGAGGACGCCCGACGGCACGAGGTGGAGCTTGAAGACCTCGTCGCCGATGACCACCGTGTGGCCGGCGTTGTCGCCGCCCTGGTACCGGACGACGTAGTCGACCTGCTCCGCGAGGAAGTCGGTCGTCTTCCCCTTCCCCTCGTCGCCCCACTGGAGCCCGACGATGACGGTCGCCGGCACGTCAGCCTCCCTTCCCCATGCGGCGGGCGCGCTCGGAGGGCGCGCGGACGCACGAGGATCGATCCCCGGGAAAGCAGCAGGCCCTCGGCGCGGTGGCCGGGGACCTGGATAGACTGCCCCTCTCCTCGGCCGCCGACATGTCGGAGGCCCGGCCGGTGGGTCCGGCGAGGTCGGCTCATGCGTCGCATGCGCCGGCTGCCTGGGGCAACGGCTCGACTCCTTCCTGGCGGGCCCGCGCCCGCGCTCCGGATGGCGCGACCATACCACGCGCACGGGACCGCGCGGACACGGCCGCGCGCACCGCGGACAGTACGTTCGTCGGGGTGCATGGGGCCCGGATCGGGACTACAGTCCTCCCGTGAGACGCGCGCTCGGGGCGCTGGGAGCCACCGCACCTCTCGCTCTCGCACTGGTCGTCGCCGCCATCCTCTGGAGGGATCCGGCCGCCGGCGAGGCGGTCGCGATCGTCGCGGGGATCTACCTGGGCGTGGCCGTCATGGGCGCGCTGGGCTGGGGCTACCTCCGCTTCCGCATCGACCCCCTCGCGGACGCGATCGAGCGCCTCGCCGACGGCGAGGACGTCCCGATGCCGACCCAGGACCTCTCGGACCGGCAGCTCGCACGCGCGTACCGGCGCGTCGCCGACGCGCTCCGTGCGGCGCGGACCGCCGCCGCGGTCGACCGGCTGACCGGCGTCGCCAATCGCCCCGCCATCCTCGCCACGCTCACGGCCGAGGTGGAGCGCGCGGTGCGGTACGACCGGCCGCTCGCCGTCGCCTTCATCGACGCGGACCGGTTCAAGTCGATCAACGACACGTACGGCCACCAGGTGGGCGACCTCGCGCTCCAGTCGGTCGCGCACGCGATCCGCGCCTCGCTCAGGACGACGGACGTGGTGGGCAGGTACGGCGGGGAGGAGTTCCTCGTCGTCCTCCCGGAGACCTCCATCGACGACGCCGCCACGATCAGCGAGAAGCTCCGTGCCGCCGTGGAGCAAGCCGAGATCACGGCGCCCGACGGGCGGCACGTCCGCGTGACGATCTCCGTCGGGATCGCCGGCGGGCACGGACGGGTGCTGCGCGCCGACGACCTCCTCCGGGGCGCGGACGCGGCGATGTTCGCGGCCAAGTCGCTCGGGCGGAACCAGGTCTCGGTGGACGCCGCGCTCGACGAGCTCGCCACGGTCGCGACCGCGCCGATCTCCGCCGAGGATGCCGCGCATGCCCGGGAGATCGGGATCCGCGCGCGCCGCGCCGCCGAGGACCAGCTCCTCGCGTTCGTGAAGCGTCTCCCCGAGGGCGGTGGGCGGCCGTCCCCGGCGGTGCTCACGATCGCGGACGCGCTCGCGCGCCGCTGCGGCCTGGGGCCGGCCGACGTCGAGAAGGTCCGGCTCGCCGCGGCACTGCGCGACGTGGGGAAGGTCGCCGTCCCGGAGGAGATCCTCGCGAAGGAGGGGCCGCTCACCGGCGCCGAGTGGCAGCTCGTCGCGCAGCATCCGCGGATCGGCCAGGTGATCCTCGAGCAGTCGGCCGCGCTCCGCGACGTGGCGCCCGCCGTCCTCCACCACCACGAGCGGTGGAACGGCCGTGGCTACCCGTACGGCCTGCGGGAGAACGAGATCCCGCTGGGGGCGCGGATCGTCGCGATCGCGGACGCCTACGACGCGATGCTCGCGCCGCGGCCGCACCGCCGGCGGATGTCGCATGCCGAGGCCCGCGACGAGATCGCAGGCGCATCCGGGACGCAGTTCGACCCGGACCTCGTGACCTCGTTCCTCGCGCTGTTCAGCGAGGACGTGCCTCCGCCTCCTCCGGACTGGCTTCCGGCGGTCGCCGCGGTGGGAGACGAGTCGAAGGCCTGAGGGTCCGGCGGGCGGGGGTCGGGACCACGCTCGTCGCGCTGCGGCGGGCCCCACCGTCGCGCGTTTCCTCCTCGAGGTCGATCGGGGGGAGCCCGCGCTCGGCTCGCCTGGCGTTCGCGTACGCGACGGAGCCCGGCCGGCCCGCGCCGACATCGTGACGCGACGGCGTGATGATCCCCCACCGGTCGCGGAAGGATCGTGGCCCCAGGACCCGGATCGCCGGTGCCGCTCACCTCACCCGTCCGAGCGGCGACGCCGGTACCCCTCATTCGGGGACCGGGGCCCGGCGGATCGCGGGTGCATCCGGCGGTGATCCCTGCGCGACCGCCGACTGCGAGGATCGCGCCCTCCGGGGTCGGCCGAGCGGCCCGCCCCACGGGAGAGCCCGCCGAGGATCCGGGCGCCGCGGCGCCCGAGGAGCAGAAGGAGCACCGCAGCCGTGAACAAGGTCCTGCTCACCGGTCGCCTCACGCGCGACCCGGAGACGCGCCAGCTCGCGAACGGCAAGACCGTCACGACCTTCGGCGTGGCCACGAACGAGTACCGGGGCAACGGCGAGGAGCGCGCGGAGTACCACGCGGTCGTCACGTGGGACCGGCTCGCCGAGGTCTGCGGCGACTACCTGGGCAAGGGAAGCCAGGTGGCCGTCGAGGGCCGGATCCAGACGCGCCAGTGGGAGGACGATCGCGGGGCGCGCCACTGGAAGACCGAGATCGTGGCCGGCCACGTCGAGATGCTCTCGGGCCGCCGGAAGAAGGACTACGAGGCGCAGGCCTCCGCGGCCGAGGCGGGCGACGGCGTCCGCCGATCGCCGCCGACCCGCTGGTCGAGGCGGCGGCCTGACCAGCGCGAACGTGACTCCCCCAGGGCGCCGTCCCCCCTCTGCGGCGCCCGGGCGCGGCCGGCCGTGCGACGCGACCGGCCGCGCCCCTCCGCGCCCGGCGACGCACCGTTCAGAACAGCTCGAAGAAGGTCACCGCGAGGATCGCGTAGATCGCCGTGAGGAGGAGGCCCTCGAGCCAGTTCGATTCCCCGTCGAGCGCGACGAGGGCGCTGATCGCGACCGCCACGCCGACCGCGGCGACCTCGAGCGGCGCGAAGACCAGGTTCATCGCCTGCCCGGTGACGAGGCCGAGGAGGACGAGGACCGGCGCGACGAACAGCGCCACCTGCAGGCTCGACCCGAACGAGACCGCGAGCGAGAACTCGATCCGGTTCCGCCACGCGAGCTGGACGGCCACGAGGTGCTCCGCGAGGTTGCCGATCGTCGGGATGAGGATGATCCCCACGAAGAACGGCGAGAGGCCGAAGGCCTCGATGAACGGCTCGATCGACCGGACGAGCGCCTCCGAGAGCACCGCGAGGAGGACCGCCGCGACGAGGAGGACGCCGATGGCGACCTTCCCGGTCCAGGCCGGGCCCCCGTGCCCTTCGACCGGCTCGTGGCTGCCGAGGGTCTCCGCCGGGTGGCGGAACTGGTAGACGAGGGCGAGCGCGTAGCAGACGACGAGGATGACGGCGACGAGCGCCGACTCCGCCATCACGCGGTCCTCGCTCCCGGCGGCCGAGGACGCCGAGAAGACCGTCGGGATGAACAGGCCGACGGCGGCGAGGACGAGGAGCGCGGCGTTGGAGCCGGCGACGCGCCGGTCGAAGACCTGCGTGCCGTTGCGCAGCCCGCCGATGAGGAGGCTCAGGCCGAGGACGAAGAGCAGGTTCCCGATGATCGAGCCGGTCAGCGACGCCTTGACCACGTCGATGAGGCCGGCGCGGAGCGCGAAGAACGCGATGATCAGCTCGGCGATGTTCCCGAACGTCGCGTTGAGGACGCCGCCGACCTGCGGCCCCGCCACGGCGCCGAGGCGCTCCGTCGCGAGCCCCACGACCCACGCGAGGCCGAGGATCCCGATCGCCGAGACGACGAACAGGACGGTCGCGTCGACGTGGACCACCAGGTCGAGCAGGACCGCGACGACCGAGAAGGCGAGGATGGCGACGAACAGCGGGCCGGCGACCGGGCCGAGGTCGCGCAGCACGGGGATGCCGCGTGCGCGCCTTCGTCGTCATCGACCGTTCCCTCCCTCGTCCGCGCCGGGCGCGCCGTACAGCGCGCGCCGCGGGATGCCCGTCCTCTGCGCGACCGCTCGCGCGGCGGCGCCGCGCGGCGTCCCTCCCGCAACGAGACGCTCGACCTCGGCGCGCGCCGCGTCCAGCTCGGCGGCGGGGTCCGGGCCCGGCGCCGCCGCGTCGCCCGCCGCGGGCCGCTCGCCCGCGGCCTCCCCGGCCCCGCCCGTCCGCCGACCGCGCGCTGCCGGCGCCTCGCCGACCACGAGGACGAACTCGCCGCGCGCCGGGATCCGCCCGTCGGCGGCGTCGTCGCGGAGCGCGCCGAGCGTCCCGCGGATCACCGACTCGTGGATCTTCGTCAGCTCGCGGCAGACGGCGCCCGGCCGCTCGTCACCGCACGCCGCCGCGAGGTCGCGCAGGGTCGCGGCGAAGCGCGTCGGCGCCTCGTAGACGACGGTCGCCCGCGGGTCGGCGGCGATCCGGGCGAGCCGCTCCCGTCGCTCGCGGCCGGACCGCGGCAGGAACCCCTCGAACGTCCAGCGCGCGCCCACGACGCCGGCGACGGAGACGGCCGCGACGACCGCGGACGGGCCCGGGATCGGGACGACGCGGCCGCCCTCCGCGGCCCACGCGGCCACGAGGCCGGCCCCCGGGTCGCTCACGAGCGGCGTCCCGGCGTCGGTGACGAGCGCGAGGTCCGCGCCGGAGCGCAGGTGCGCCGAGCAGCTCGGGGGTCCGCGCGGCGGCGTTGCGCTCGTGGTAGCTCACGAGGCGCGCCGCGATCCCGTGGCGCGCGAGCAGCCGCTGCGTCACGCGCGTGTCCTCGGCCGCGACGAGCGGGACGGCGCGGAGCGTCTCGAGCGCCCGCAGCGTGACGTCGGCGAGGTTCCCGATCGGCGTCGCGACGACGTACAGCAGGCCGGGCCGCCGCGCCGTGCCGCCCTCCGCGGCCCGGGCCGTGCCCTCGGCCGCCATCCCGCGCTCAGCGGCGCGCCGACCCCGGCCGACGCCTCGGGTAGAGGTAGTCGACGCCGGTGGTCCGCGGGCCGAGCTTGGCGATCGGCGGCATCTGGCGCTTGAACTCGGAGGCCGCGACGAGCCGCTCCACCCGCGCGACCTGGTCCGCCGCGAAGCCCATCGCCGACGAGCTCGTCGGGCCTCCTCCGCTTGTCGATCATCGCGTGCAGGAGGCGGTCGAGCTCCGGGTAGGTGAAGCCGGCCTCGGTCTCGTCGGTCTGGCCGGGCCACAGGTCGGCCGAGGGCGCCTTCCGGAGGATCGCGTCGGGGACGCCGACCGCCGCGGAGAGCTGCCGCACCTGGCTCTTGTAGAGGTCGCCGATCGGCGCGAACGCGCACGCCGGAGTCGCCGAAGAGCGTCGTGTAGCCGATGAGCGCCTCGGTCTTGTTGCTCGTCCCCACGACGAGCCCGCCCCACGTGACCGACCGGTCGTAGAGGACGGCCATCCGCATCCGCGCCATGAGGTTCCCGCGCCGGAGCGGGCTGGCGGTCCAGGCCCTCCGTCGCCGGCGGCCCCGGGGGCCCCGTCCGTCGCCGAAGTACGCGTCGACCATCGGCGTGATCTCGACGACCTCGCTCGCGCACCCGAGCTCGTCGCACCACCTCCTCCGCGTCGGCGAGGGAGGCCGGCGACGAGGTCCGGTACGGCATGAGGATGCAGAGGAGCCTCTCGGCGCCGATCGCCTCGGCGACGAGGTACGCGACGAGCGCGGAGTCGATCCCGCCGGAGAGCCCGAGGACCGCCCGGTCGAAGCCGGCCTGCGCGAGCTGGCCGCGGATGAAGTCGACGACGACGCGCCGCGCGATGTCCGTGTCGATCCGGAGCTCGTCGGGGACGACGAACGGCGGGATCGCGCCGTCGGGCACCGGTCACGGGCGGCCGTCCACGCGGGTTCCGAGCCGTCCCCGGGGCACCGGGGTCGGTGGAGTCGGGCGCGAGGCCCGCGCGCTCGGCGACGATCCGCTCGAGCTCCCGGAGCGAGACCTCCGGCCGCTCGTCCCGCAGCAGCGGGAGCCCGATCCGCTCGCGGCGGACGTCGCCGAGGTCCACGTCGACCGTGAACAGCCCCTCGTCGTACATGGGCGCGGAGAAGACGGCCGCGCCGGTCGGCGCGATGACCTCGCTGCCGCCCCAGAAGCTGATGGTCTCGTCCACGCCGACCCGGTTGCAGAAGACGACGAAGCTCGTCGTGAGCTGCGCGTACGTGCGGAGGACCTGGCGCCACGAGGTCGCGGTCCCGAGGCCGGTCTCGTTCGTCGCCGCGAGGTCGCGACCCGGCGAGGCGGAGACGTTCACGAGGACCTGCGCGCCGTCGAGCGCGAGGAGCGCCGGGACGGACATGTGCCAGAAGTCCTCGCACACGGCCAGGCCCACCCCGACGCCCAGGTCGGACGGCGTCGCGCGGAGGGCGTCGCCGGCGGCGTAGAACCGGCGCTCGTCGAAGAGCCCGTAGGTCGGGAGGAAGAGCTTCCGGTGGACGTGGCGGACGGTCCCGCCCTCGAGCAGCGCGGCGGCGATGAAGAGCCGGTGGTCGACCGACTCCTCCACGAACGAGACGACGACCGACATGGGACCGGCCGCCTCCGCGAGCCCGAGGATGCGCGGGTCGTCCGCGCGCATGGAGACCTCGGAGGCGAGATCCTGGAGGAGGTACCCGGTGAGGCCCAGCTCGGGGAAGACCGCGAGGCCGGCGCCGCGCTCGCGCGCCTCGGCGATGAGCGCGTGGTGGCGCGCGAGGTTCTCCTCGACCAGGCCGAGGCGCGGCGCGATCTGGGCGACGGCGATCCGGAGTGGCTGCACCCCGCGAGTCTAGACGGTCGCGGCGGCCCGGAACCGTGCCCGGCACCGGCATGCGGCAGGACCCGCGACCGAGGAGCGGCCGCCCGTGCCCGGACCGCGATCCCCAGGCGTCAGGCGCCGGCGCTCGCCCCCGCCTGCGGGTGCGTGGGCGGCACGGGCGCGGACGCCGCCGGGGCCGGGGGCTGCCGCATCGCGCACCCCGACCGCCTGGACCTGCTCGGCGGATCCGTCCACCTGCTCGGCGAAGTGGCACGCGACCTGGTGGCCGGGCGCGAGCTCGCGCGGCTGCGGGTCCTCCGCGGAGCAGACCTCCGGGTTCCCGAGGCGATCGCGGAGCCAGCACCGCGTGTGGAACCGGCACCCGGACGGCGGGTTGGCGGGGCTCGGGACGTCGCCCTTGAGGATGATGCGGCGACGGCGCGCCTCCACGACCGGGTCCGGGATGGGGATCGCGGAGAGGAGCGCGACGGAGTACGGATGCAGCGGCGTGCGATTGAGCTCGCGGGAGGTCGCCACCTCGACGATCCGTCCGAGGTACATGACCGCGATCCGGTCGCTGATGTGGCGGACGACCGAGAGGTCGTGGGCGATGAACAGGTACGTGAGGCCGAGCCGGTCCTGCAGCCGCTCGAGCAGGTTGATGATCTGCGCCTGGATCGAGACGTCGAGGGCGCTGATCGGCTCGTCCGCGATGATGAGGTCCGGCTCGAGGGCGAGGGCGCGCGCGACGCCGATGCGCTGCCGCTGGCCGCCGGAGAACTCGTGCGGGTACCGCTCGGCGTAGTCGGGGTTCAGGCCGACGGTCTCGAGGAGCTCGCGCACGCGGGCCTGCTTCTCCTCCTTCGCGTGCGTCCCGTGGATGTCCATCGGCTCGGAGATGATCCCGCCGGCGGTCATCCGCGGGTCCAGGCTGGAGTACGGGTCCTGGAAGATCATCTGCATCCGTCGCCGCATCTTCGTCATGCCGTCGCGGTCGAGGCTCATCGTGTCCGTGCCGTCGAAGACGATGTGGCCGCCGGTCGGCTCGTACAGCCGGATGATCGCGCGACCCGTGGTGCTCTTCCCGCAGCCCGACTCCCCCACGAGGCCGAGCGTCTCGCCGCGGGCCATCGTGAACGAGATCCCGTCCACCGCGCGGATGTCCCCGACGTGGCGCTCGATGATCAGGCCCTGCCGGATCGGGAAGTAGACCTTGAGGTCCTCGACCGCGAGGAGCGGGACGCCGGCGACGGCGGCGGTCGCCGCGCCCGCACCGGACCCCCGGTCGCCGGGAGCCTGCCGGCCCCCCGCGCCCCGCGTCGTCACCGGATCAGAGGCCGTCATTGTGGCGCTCCTTCTCCGGCGGCAGCGGCAGCGCGCCCGCGCTCGGGCCCATCGAGATCGGGCCCTCCTCGCGATAGATGTCCTGCAGCATGGCCTCGGAGTCGATGCTCGAGCCGACCCGGCCGGCGAGCTCGTCGATCGCCTCGGCGGGCGGCGGGGCGGCCACGAACCCGTCGCGCAGCGGCCGGCCGGCGGCGGCCTCGGCCTCGGTCGGCGGGTTGTGGCAGGAGATGCGGTGGCGTGGCGTTCTCGCCCGTCGTCACGAGCGGCTCGTCGGCGCGGAGGCTGCGGAGGGTCGGGTTCTCGGCCCAGCACGTCTCGATCCGCCACGCGCAGCGCGGGGCGAACGGGCAGCCGACCGGCGCGTTGCGCATGTCCGGGGGCCGGCCCTCGATGGGGATGAGCTCCTCGCCCTCCTCCGCATCGAGGCGCGGGACGGAGTGCAGGAGGCCGACGGTGTAGGGATGCGACGGACGCGCGAAGAGGTCCGCGGTCGTCGCGGCCTCCACGATGAACCCGGCGTACATGACGTTGATCCGCTGCGTCATGCCCGGCCACGACGCCGAGGTCGTGCGTGATGAGCACCAGCGCCGTCCCCTGCTCCGTCGTGAGGTTCCGGAGCAGGTCGAGGACCTGCGCCTGGATCGTGACGTCGAGCGCGGTCGTGGGCTCGTCGGCGATGAGCAGCTTGGGCTCCAGGGCGAGCGCCATGGCGATCATCACGCGCTGGCGCATCCCGCCGGAGAACTGGTGCGGGTAGTCGCGCAGGCGCGCCTCCGGCTTCGGGATCCCCACCATCCCGAGGAGCTCGGCGGCGCGCTTCTTCGCCTCGTCCTTCGTCACCTTCCGGTGCGCCTGGATCGTCTCGACCATCTGCTCCTCGATCCGCAGGACCGGGTTCAGGCTGGTCATCGGGTCCTGGAAGATCATCGCGATGTCGCCGCCGCGGATCTCCCGGACCTCGGCCTCCGGCAGGCTGGTGAGGTCCTGGCCGTCGAAGAGGACGCGCCCGCCCTCGATGTGCCCGGCGGGCTTGGGGAGGAGCCGGATGATCGCGAGGTTCGTCACGCTCTTGCCGCAGCCGGACTCGCCGACGAGGCCGAGGCGCTCGCCCTTCCTCGAGCTCGAAGGTCACCCCGTTGACGGCATGGATCGTCCCCTCGCGCGTCCGGAACCGGACGACGAGATCCTCGACCGAGAGCAGTGCCATGGACGCCGTTACCGTTCGCAGCCGCGGGTCGAGCGACTCCCGAAGGCCGTCGCCGAGCAGGTTGAACCCGATCGCGCTGATGACGATCGCGATGCCCGGGAAGAGGATGAGGTACGGCGCCTGGCGGAGGAACTTCGTCGCGTCCGTCAGCATCGTCCCCCACTCGGGCGTCCGCGGGTCCGGCGGGCCGAGCCCGAGGAAGCCGAGGCCGGCGACGTCGATGATCGCCGTGGCGAGCGCGAGCGTCGCCGCGACGATGAGCGGCGGTGAGCGAGTTCGGGAGCATGTGGCGCATGAGGAGCCGCATCCTGCCCGCGCCGATCGAGCGCGCCGCGTTCACGTAGTCCGACCTCGCGGTTCGCGAGCAGGCTCCCGCGGAGGATCCGGGCGAAGATCGGCGCGTTCGTCGCCGCGACGGCCAGCATGATCTGCGGGAGCCCGCGGCCGAGCCACGCGACGATCCCGATCGCGAGGAGGATCCCCGGGATCGCGAGCATCACGTCCACGACGCGCATGAGGACGTTGTCCACCTTGCCGCCCGTCGCGCCGGCGCGCGGCGCCCATGGATCCCGCCCATCATCAGGCCCATGACGACGGAGAAGACCCCGACGAACAGGCTGACCTGCGCCCCGTAGAGGATCCGCGAGAACTCGTCGCGGCCCTGGAGGTCCGTCCCCATGATGTGCTCGGCGTTCGGCGGCTGGAGCCGGTCGGCGAGGGTGCCCTGCGAGCGGTCCGTACGGGGCGATGAACGGCGCGAGGATCGCCACGGCGAAGAACAGGATGATCAGGCCCAGGCCGACGAGCGCCGGGCCGTTGCGCAGGAGCCGGCGGAACGCGTCGCGCCAGAGGCCGCGACTCGCGCGTGCCTCGGCCTTCGCCGTCCGCGGTGCAGCGACGGTGCGTCATCTACGCGTACCTGATCCGCGGGTTGATGAACGCGTACCCGATGTCCACGATCAGGTTCACGATCAGGAAGATGAGGGCGAAGATGAGGATCGTGGACTGCACGACGAAGTAGTCGTGGTCCTGGATCGCCTCGACCGTCCACCTCCCGACGCCGTTCCACGAGAAGATCGTCTCCGTGATGACCGCGCCGGCGAGCAGGCCGCCCACCTGGAGGCCGATGACGGTCACGACCGGGAGCCACGCGTTGCGCATGATGTGGCGGCTGTCCACCCGCTTCTCGGTGAGCCCCTTGGCGCGCGCGGTGCGCACGTAGTCCTCGTTGCTCACGTCGAGGACGGACGCGCGGGTGATCCGGGTGATGATCGCGAGCGGGATGGACCCGAGGGCGATCGCCGGCAGGATCAGGTGCGTGAGCCCGTTGAGGAACGCGCCGGACGTCGCCGGCGAGCAGCGTGTCGATGAGGACGAAGTTCGTCCGGTACTCGAGCGCGATCCGTGGGTCGAGGCGCCCGGACGTCGGCAGGATCTTCAGCTGGACCGCGAAGATGTACTGGAGCGTCAGGCCGAGGACGAAGATCGGGATCGAGACGCCGAGGAGCGAGATGACCGTCACGGCGCCGTCGCCGAGCCCCTGGACGTGGCGCGCCGCGTAGCGTCCGAGGGGGATCCCCAGGCCGACCGCGAAGATCAGCGCGCCGACCGTGAGCTCGATCGTCGCCGGGGAAGCCGGATCAGGAACTCGTTGACGATCGGCCGGTTGTTGATGATGCTCTTGCCCAGGTCGCCCTGGAGGAGCTGTCCCAGGTACGCGAGGTACTGCTGCCAGAGCGGCTTGTCCAGCCCCAGCTGCTCGCGGATCTGCGCGGTGAGCTCCGGCGTCGCGTGCTGCCCGAGCAGCGCCGCGGCCGGGTCGCCGGGGAGCAGGTGGATGAAGGCGAACAGGATGATCGACAGCCCGAAGAGGACCGGGATCGCGCCGATGAGCCGTCGGACGATGTACTTGGCCACGGGCCGGGCTGGGCTCCTGCGGGTGTGAGGAGCGGCCCCCGGGGCGCGGACGCCCCGGGGGCCGCCGAGCGCGGTCGCCGAGGCGACCGCGCGCTACCGACGGGTGCGGGCTACCGGTCGAGCCAGACGGAGTTCATGAGCTCCGTCAGGTTGCCGGCGCCCACGAAGCCCTTCACGTCCGCCTTCGCGGCGGCCGGCGGCTTCGAGTTGACGAGCGGCACGGTCGGGAGGTCGGCGGCCAGGATGTCCTGGGCCTTGCGCCCACTCGGCCTGCGCCTCGGCGTCGGTCGGTGGCGGCGAGGCCGGCCTTGAACGCGTCGTTCAGCGCCGGCGGGCCGTACGCGAACTCCGGGTTCGGCTTGTCGCCGTCGAAGTGGAAGAACGCGGTGACGAGGAAGTTGTCCGGGCCGGCCCAGTCGCAGGTCCAGCCGAGGAGCCACATCGGGAACTTGCCGACGGCCTCGTCGGCGAGGTAGCCGGTGCGCCAGCCCTCGGTCTTGAACTCGATCGTGAAGCCGACGGCCTCGAGGTCGCGCGCGATCGCCTCTGCCAGGCCCTTGGGGTCAGGCATGTACGGGCGGGCGACGTCGGACGGGTAGTAGAAGGTGAGCTTGAGCTGGTCGGCCGGGACGCCGGAGGCGGCGATGAGGTCCTTCGCCTTCTGCGGGTCGTAGGTCGGCAGCCCGAGCGGCTTGTAGTACTGCGCGCTCGCCGGCATCCAGTTGTCGGCCGGCTCCGCGAGGCCCGCGTAGAAGGCGTCGATGTAGCTCTGCTTGTCGAGGGCGTACGCGATCGCCTGGCGGATCTGCAGGTTGTCGAACGGCTTGTACGTGTGGTTCATCTGCAGCAGGCCGATGTTGCACGACGCGCCGCGGTCGATGACCTGGAGGGTCGGGTCGCCGGCGACCGTCGCGACGTCGTTCGGCGCGATCGTCTGGGCGAAGTCGATGTCACCGGCCTGGAGCGCGTTGAGCTCGGCGGTCTGGTCGGCGTACGGCTTGTAGGTGATGGTGTCGAGGTGCGCGGCCTTGGCCGCGTCCCAGTAGTCCGGGTTCTTGACGATCGTGACGTGGTCGTTGGGGACCCATTCCTTGTACATGAACGGGCCGGTGCCGACCATCGACTTGCCGGTGCCGCCCTGGCCCTGCGCGTACGGGCTCTTCGACGGGTCGGGATTGTCCGCGTCGCCGGCCTTGAGGGCCGCCGGGCTCTGGATCCCGAACTGCGGGAGCGTCTGCGCAAGGAGGAAGTTGCTCTGCGGGATGCCGAGCTTGATCTCGACGGTGTACGGGTCGAGCGCGGTGACCGACTTCACGTTGGACTTGTCGGCCCAGCCGAAGACGGCGCCCCAGTAGTAGTTGTACGCGTCGCGAAGCGCCTCGGGGGTGTTCTTCTGGCGGTCCCAGTTGTAGACGACGGCGTCGGCGTTGAAGTCCGTGCCGTCGTGGAACTTGATGCCCTGGCGGAGCTTGAACGTGTACGTGAGGCCGTCCGCGCTGGCCGTCGGGAGCTCGGCCGCGAGGACCGGGATGACGTCGCTCGTGGTGCCGGGCGCGAGGCCGACGAGGCCCTCGATGACGTTCTGCTGGATGTACGACGAGTTGCTGTCGCTGACGAGCGTCGGGTCCGCGAGGACCATGTCGCCCGGCAGGCCGACGATGAGGGTGCCGCCGTCCTTGGCGGTGCCGGTGGCAGCCGATTCGCTCGGGGCCGGGGTCGCAGCAGCCTGCGACTCGGCCGGGGCCTGCGTGGCCGGAGCCTGCGACTCGGCCGGAGCCTGCGACGCCGGGGCGGGAGACGCCCCCTGCGAACAGGCCGCGAGCACGATCGCGAACGTGGCACCGGCTGCGAGCAGCCGAAGTCTCACCATGCCGTGTTGTCCTCCTCTTTGCCGTGCGGCACCGGTCACACCTCGGGTCGCGGGTTTCTCCTCCCTGCGCGACCGTCGGTCCCCCCGGTGTCCGGCCAACGGCGCGGCCGGGCACGGACGTTCCGTGATGGTATACCGCCCCGCGACGCGGTGCCCGGGCCATCTCGCCCGGGCGGACCCGCCTACTTCACGTACATCCTCTTCATGGAGATCGCCTGCTCCATGTAGTCCCCGAGCGCCTGGCGGGCGAGGCCGTAGAGCGTGATGCCGCTGGAGAGGTCGGTGACGCCCTGGTTGACGGCCGCGGAGTCCCCCTTCGCGACGCCGTCGACGATCGCCTGGGCACCGGTCCGCATCTGCGCGAGGGCGGCCGCGTAGGCGTCGCCGAGCTCCTTCGTCCCGGCGTACCCCTGGACCGTGGTCACGTTCTCCTGGCTGGCGTCGACGAGGTCGACGAGGCCCTTCGCGGCGGCCTGGGTCTTCTTCAGGTCCTTCGCGGTGATCGCCTCGTCGAGGGCCTTGCCGGCGGCCGCGATCTGCTCGTCGAGCGCCCCGAGGGCGATGACGGAGTCCGGGACGTTGCCCGGCCACGGGGTCCCGCTCGGAGCCGGCGCGACGCCGCCCCCGGCGAGGCCGGAGTCGCGGGGGCCGCGGCGGACGGGGATGCGCCCGTCGGCGACGGGCTCGCCGACGACGAGCATGCGGCGACCGCGACGACGAGCAGGATCGCGGCCGCGGGGGCCGCGATCCGGGCACGTGCGCCTGCGGCGCGGGTGGGGACGCGCATGACCGTGCCCGTCAGGCGCCCGCCGGGGCGGGAGCCGCGGCCGTGACCGCCGGCTGGTCGGCGGCGAACTCGGCGGCCTTCGCGCTGGAGACCTGCTCGGCGAAGTGGCACTTCACGCGGTGGCCCGGGTCGATCTCCCGGAGCTCCGGCTCGGCCGAGACGCACTGCTCGGGGTTGCCGAGCTGCTCGCGCAGCCAGCAGCGCGTGTGGAAGTGGCACCCGGCCGGCGGGTTCACCGGGGACGGCACGTCGCCCTTGAGGACGAGGCGCTTCCGGCGGCGGCGCGGGTCGGGGTCCGGGATCGCCGAGAGGAGCGCGAGCGTGTACGGGTGGCGCGGCGCCCGGTAGAGCTCGGCGGACGACGGCCTCCTCCACGATCTGGCCGAGGTACATGACGCCGACGCGGTCGCTCACGTACTCGATGACCGAGAGGTTGTGGCTGATGAAGAGGTAGGTGAGGTCGAAGTCCTTGCGCAGGTCCAGGAGCAGGTTGAGGACCTGGCTCTGGATCGAGACGTCGAGCGCGGAGACGGGCTCGTCGAGGACGATGAACTCGGGCTCGAGCGCGAGCGCGCGGGCGACGCCGATGCGCTGCCGCTGGCCGCCGGAGAACTCGTGCGGGTATCGGCGCGTGTAGTCGCGCCGAAGGCCCACGGCCTCGAGCGCGTCCCCGACCCGCTGGTCCCGCGTCTTCCGGTCGCCCATCCCCTGCGCGATGAGTCCCTCGCCGATGATGTCGCTGACGGGCATGCGCGGGTTCAGCGACCCGAACGGGTCCTGGAAGACGATCTGCATCTTCGCGCGGAGGCGTCGGAGCTCGGGCGCCTTGAGCGCCGTCACGTCGACCGACCCGAACTTGATCGTCCCGGCGGTCGGCTCGACGAGCCGGAGGACGGTGCGGCCGAGGGTGGTCTTCCCGCAGCCGGACTCGCCCACGAGGCTGAAGATGTCGCCCTTGCGGACCTCGAAGTCGACGCCGTCCACGGCGTAGACCTTGGCGACCTGCTTGCGCAGGAGGCCGCCGTAGACGGGGAAGTGCTTCTTCAGGCCCGTGACGCGGAGGAGCGCGTCTCCCTCGCGCACGTCCTTCGCGGGATCGACGTACGGCTCCGATCGCCGGGGATCTGACCGCCGTCCTGCTTCCAGTCCCGCTCGAGCGCCTCGTCGGTGGGGTCCACGCCCTCCAGGGCGCCCGGGACGGACCCGGCGGGCGGTGGTCGGGGTTCGGCGTGGTCGTCTGCTGGGTCATGCCCCGGCCTCCGTGCGCGCCGCGCCGGCGCGCCGGCCCGAACACCTCGGCGCGGCGCGAGGCGCCGACCGGCATGTGGAGCAGGCAGCGGGCCCGCTGGCCTGTGGTGCCGACGGGCACGAGCTCGGGGCTCGTGGTGCGGCAGGCATCCCAGACGTACGGGCAGCGCGGCGCGAACCGGCACCCGGGCGGGAGGTTGAACGGCGACGGGACCACGCCCTTGATCGCCGAGAGCCGCCCGCCGCGCTTGTCGACGGACGGGAGCGAGTCGATGAGGCCCATCGTGTAGGGGTCGGTGGGCGCCGTGAGCACCTGCTCGGCGGTCCCCTGCTCCACGATCTGGCCCGCGTACATGACGACGATCTCGTCGACCATCTCCGCGACGACGCCGAGGTCGTGGGTGATGAGCATGAGCGCCGACTTGGTCCGCTCCTGGACGGTCTTGAGGAGCTCGAGGATCTGCGCCTGGATCGTCACGTCCAGTGCGGTCGTGGGCTCGTCGGCGATGAGGAGCTTGGGCTCGCACGAGAGCGCCATCGCGATCATCACGCGCTGGCGCATCCCGCCGGACATCTCGTGCGGGTACTGCTTCACCCGCTGCTCCGGGTTCGGGATCCCCACGAGGCGGAGCGACTCGATCGAGCGGTCCAGGCCCTCCTTCTTGTCCACCTTCAGGTGGAGCCGGACCTGTTCGCTGATCTGGTCGCCCACCGTGAGCACGGGGTTGAGGCTCGTGAGCGGCTCCTGGAAGATCATCGCCATGTCGTTCCCGCGGAGGTGACGCATGTCGTCCTCCGGGAGCGCGAGGATCTCCTTCCCGTCGAACCAGACCTCGCCGCCGACGATCTCCGCGGGCGGGATGTCCAGCAGCCGCATGATCGTGAGCGCGGTGACGCTCTTGCCGCACGCGGACTCGCCGACGAGGCCGACCGTCCCGCCGCGGGGGACGCTGAAGCTCACGCCGTCGACGGCCTTCACGGTCCCGTCCATGACGTGGAAGTGCGTCTGGAGGCCGCGGACGTCGAGGAGGATGTCGTCCGCCGGCGGTGAGCCGGCCGGCCGCTCCCCGATGGTGACGGCGATCTCCTCCACGCTGCCCTGCGCGGTCATGCGCGTGTCCTCGGGTCGAGGGCGTCCCGGAGGCCGTCGCCGACGAAGTTCACCGCGAGCACGGTGAGGATGATCATCAGGCCGGGGAAGAACGGCCACCACCAGTTGCCGAGCGGGATGAAGGTCAGGGCGTTGCTCAGGATGTTCCCCCAGGTCGGGTAGATCGGGTTCACGCCGAACCCGAGGAAGCTCACGAAGGCCTCGAGGATGATGTTCGCCGCGACGATGAGCGAGGCGGAGACGACGATCGGGCTGATCGCGTTCGGGAGGATGTGGCGGAAGATGATCCGCCGGTCGGTCACGCCGACCGCCCGCGCCGCCTCGACGAACTCGCGCTCGCGGATGGAGAGGAAGAGGCTGCGGACGAGCCGGCTGATCCCCATCCAGCTGAAGAACGCGAAGATCACCACGATGAGCATCACGTTCCCGTTCCCGAAGAAGCGGCTCGCGACGAGGATGAGGAAGAGCAGCGGGATGCTCAGGAAGACGTCCACCGTGCGCATGAGCACGTTGTCGAGGACGCCGCCGAGGAAGCCCGCGATCGAGCCGACGATCGTCCCGATGAGGACGCCGAGCATCATGCTGCTGAAGCCGATGAACAGCGAGGTCCGCGCGCCGTTGATCACCAGGTTGAGGACGTCGCGCTGGAGGCCCCCGGTCTCGCCGAACGGGTGCGCGATCGACGGCGGCCGGCCCTGGTACACGATCTGGTCGGGCTGGGGGATGCTGTTGAAGTCGAACGGCCAGATGATCGGGCCGACGATCGCGACGACCGTGAAGAAGGCGAGGATCCCGAGCCCGATGAGGGCGAGGCGGTGGTGGCGGAACTTCCGCCACGCGAGCTGCCACTGGTTGAGCGACTCGAGCGCGACCTCGTAGTCGGCGCCCGCCTCCTCCTGGCGCTTCGCCGCGGCGTCCGGCTGGGCGACGCCCATCCCGATCGACTGGATGCCGTCGGCCTCCACGTCGATGGGGTCCGAACCCACGGGGGTGCTGAGCGGCTTGGCTTCCTGTGCCATGGGGGACGCCTCAGTACTTGATGCGCGGGTCGACGACCGCGTAGGCGATGTCGGCCAGCAGGTTGGCGAAGACGACGAAGACCGCCGTGATCAGCAGGACGCCCATGAGGAGCGGGTAGTCGAAGTCCCGCGTCGCGTCGATCGTCAGGCGGCCCATCCCCGGCCAGCTGAAGATCGTCTCGGTGACGATCGCGCCGGCGAACAGGAACGGGATCTCGAGCCCGACGTTCGTGACGAAGGGGAGCATCGCGTTGCGGAACGCATGCTTGAACCACACGACGCGGTTCCGGAGGCCCTTCGCCTTCGCGGTGCGGACGTAGTCCTGCGAGAGCGTCTCGAGCATCGACGCGCGGATGAACCGGCTGTCGCCCGCGATGTTCACGACGACCAGCGTGATGACCGGCAGGAGCAGGTGCTTGCCGATGTCCAGGATCGCCGTGAGCGGGTTGGCGGCGAAGTACGTCCAGTACGCCTCGGAGCCGAACGGCGGGGAGAGCCGCGTCTCCGTCATCCCGCCGGCCGGAAGGATGTTCAGGCCCGGCCCGCTGAAGATGAAGATCAGCATGATGCCGAGCCAGAACGTGGGCATGGCGTAGCCCACGTAGGCGAAGACCGTCGAGGCTTGGTCGAAGAACGAATAGCGTTTGATCGCGCTGAACGATCCGATGAGCACCGCGAGCACCAGCCAGATGATGAGGGCCGTGCCCGCGAGGATGACCGTGGGAAGGGCCGCCCGCGCGATCATCGAGGAGACCGACTGGCCGGTCGAGATCGAGATCCCGAAGTCGCCGTGGATGATCCCGTTCGTGCCGCCGCCGATGGCGGCCGGCAGGAAGTTGGGGACGCCCTGGTCGCTGATGAAGACCGCGAGCCCCTCGTTGTTCGGGTTGCAGATCCCCATCCAGCGGCAGTACTGGACCGGGACGGGCTGGTCGAGGCCCCACGCCTTCTTGAACTTCTCGCGGTCCGCCTCGGTGACGCGGGGGTTGTTCGCGAAGCGGGCGGTCGGGCCGCCGGGGGCGGCCAGGAGGATCGCGTAGACCACGATGGTGATCCCGAACAGCACCGGGATCGCCTGGATGCAGCGTCTGATGATGTACTTGCCCACTACCCGCTCACCTCTGAGTCGGACCACCCCCCGTGGCCGCAGTGGGCGGGCACGGATCGCGGAGGACCGCGGTCAAGGATAAGGCCCGGGGCGCCATCGCGGCGCCCCGGGCCTTCGGACGTCGAAGGTTACCCCTCGGGTTCCGAGACTACTTCTGAACGAACCAGTCGCCGACGTTCCACGTGTAGCCCGTGGAGGTCGGGTTGCCGGTCCAGTTCTTGACGTACGGCTGGACGACGTTCACGTCCTTGCGGAAGTACTCCGGGACCTCGACGATCTGGTCCACGTAGACCTTCTGCCACTGGGTCATGAGGTCGAGAGCCTTGGAGAAGTCGACGGTGCCCTTGAGGCCCTTGAGGATCTGGTCGACCTCGGGGCTGTTCACGGACGCGTCGTTCTGCCCGTTCGGCTCGGTCTGGTCGGAGACGTAGACCGGGTAGTTCGACTGCGGGCTGAGCGGCACGGAGAACGTGTGGAGGGCGACGTCGAAGTTGCCGCGCGAGAGCGCGCACTGCGTCTCGGGCGTGGACTCGTTGTAGGTGGCGAAGATGTCGGAGGCGCTGACCGGCTTGACGGTCGCTCGCGACGCCGATCTCCTTCAGCCAGCTCGACAGCAGCGCGAGGTTGTCCTGGCGGAGCTGGCGGGTGGTGGTGCAGAGGTCGAGCTCGAGCTTCACGCCGTCCTTGGCGCGGATGCCGTCGGAGCCCTTGACCCACCCGGCCTGGTCGAGGACCGCGTTGGCCTCGTCAAGGTTGAAGGGGGTCTTGGTCGGCTCGGAGTAGTACCAGGCGAACGGCGAGACGTTCGTCCAGGCGATGGTCGCGTTGCCACCGAGGAGGCGGCTGTTGATCTCGTCCTTGTTCGTCGCGAGCGCGAGGGCCTTGCGGACGGCCGGGTCGGCCATCGGGCTGGTCGCGCCCTTGGCGTTGTTCTTGCCCCAGTTCGGGCGCAGGAACTCGTACTGGAGGGCGTCGAGCGGATGGACCTGGTCGCCGAGGTCCTGGACCTTCGGGAGGTCGCCGTCGGCGAGGTCGCCGATCGCGTCCACCTCACCGGCCTTGTAGCCGGCGATCATGGCATCGGCGTCGCCGTACCACTTCCAGACGACCGCGTCGAGGTAGGCCGACTCACCCGTGAGCGGGTTCTTCCAGTTCGGGTTCTTCGCGAGGCGAAGCTCCTGGCCGGGGGTGATGGTGTCGTACTTGAACGGGCCCGAGACCGGGACCTTCGGCATGTCGGTGGCCGCCCAGCCCTTGCCCGCGACCTGGTCCTTCACCGGGATCGAGTCGATGTAGGCGGCCTGGAGGACCGCCGGGAAGAGGACGAGGTAGTCGAAGTAGATGTTCTTGAAGTGCATGACGACTTCCGTCGGCGACGGGCAGTCGATCTTCGTGATGTCCTCGTAGCCCGACGTGCCGCCGTAGAGGCCGGTGTTGTCCGGGCTCATGATCCAGTTGTGGGTCGCGACGATGTCATCGCACGTGATCGGCGTGCCGTCGGACCACATCTGGCCGTCCTTGAGCTTCCAGGTGACCGTCATCGCGTCGCCGCCGTTGCCGAGCACGACGCCGCCGTTGGCGAGCGTGGGGGCCGGATCGGCAGCGAGGTCGACCGCGTACTTGAAGTCGTCGGTCGAGGTGACGAGGCCGCGGAAGACGGCGGACGTGATGTTCGCCTCGATGACCTGGCCCTGGTAGTACGGGTTGAAGAGGTTGGCCTCCTGCCAGTCACCGTAGATCACGGTGCCGCCCGCGGTGCCCTGAGCGCGGCGGCTCGGGTACGTCGAGTCGAAGAGGTTCGGCTGGGCCGGGGCCTCGGTCGGCGCGACGGTGGCCGACGGGGCTTCGGTCGGCGCGGCGGTGGCCGGAGCCTGGGTCGCCGGGGCCGCCGTGGGGGCCGTGGTGGGCGCCGGCGTCGTCGAGGCACCCTGGCAGGCAGCCGCGACGAGCACGACGATGCCTACGGCCGTGATGAGACGCTTGTGCATCAAACCTCCTCCCGACGGGAACATCCGACGGATGTCCCGTCAGCTCCTCTGGCCGCCTCGTCCGGCTGGCCGCGGCGCTCCGTCCACTTTCCTCCGGCGCCCGCGCGTGGAAGCGCGCGCGACCATGGACGTCGCTCCAATGCAACGCAGACCCGGGCGAGGGCCTCGGGCGAACCATAAGCGACGGCCACGGGGGGCTGTCAAACCCGACCGGCCCGTCCCGATGGGCCACACGGCCCTCCCACCTTCCCGCCCGATCAGTCGGGGCAGGGCGTCTCCGCGCCGGCGGCCGGCCGCCACCGCAGGTCCGGCTTCCGAGCCGCCGCCGCCTCGTCGAGGCGCCGGACGGGTGCGGTCACCGGGGCGGACGTGACGAGGGTCGGGGTCTCGCGCGCCTCGCGCGCGATCGCCGCGAGGGCGTCCGCGAAGGCGTCGAGCGTCTCGACCGACTCGGTCTCCGTCGGCTCGATCAGCATCCCCTCCTCGATCGTCAGGGGGAAGTAGATCGTCGGCGGGTGGTACCCGTGGTCGATGAGCCGCTTCGCGACGTCGAGCGTCCGGACGCCGGTCTCCCTCTTGAGGGCGGCCGCGGAGGCGATGAACTCGTGCATGCACGTCCGGTCGAACGGGATCTCGAAGGTCTCCCCCACCCGCGTCCGGAGGTAGTTCGCGGCCAGGACCGCGTCCTCGCTCACCTCCGTGAGGCCCGGCCCGCCGTGGGCGAGGATGTACGCGTAGGCGCGCACGAGGACGCCGACGTTCCCGACGAACGAGCGGACCCGCCCGATGGACTCGGGCCGCTCGCCGGGCCGCTCCAGCCGGTAGGTGCCGTCGGCCTCGCGGAGGACGCGCGGCGACGGCAGGTACGGGACGAGCGCCGCCCCGACGCCCACGGGGCCGGCGCCGGGGCCGCCCCCGCCGTGCGGCGTGCTGAACGTCTTGTGCACGTTGAAGTGCATGACGTCGAACCCCGCCTCGCCGGGCCGGAAGTGCCCCATGATCGCGTTGAGGTTCGCGCCGTCCATGTACGCGAGCGCGCCCGCAGCGTGGACCATCTCGAGGAGCTCGACCACGCGGCGCTCGAAGAGGCCGTACGTGGACGGGTTCGTGATCATGATCCCGGCCGTCCGCGGCCCCAGCGCGGCCCGGAACGCCTCGAGGTCCACGCCGCCGTCCGGGGCGGAGGGGATCGAGACGGTCGTGAAGCCCGCCATGGACGCGGTCGCCGGGTTGGTGCCGTGGGAGGTGTCCGGGACGAGCACCTCGGTCCGCTCCAGGTCGCCGCGCGCGCGGTGGTAGGCCCGGATCATGAGGATCCCGGTGAGCTCGCCCTGGGCGCCCGCGGCGGGCTGGAGGGTGATCGCCTCCATCCCGGAGATCCGCGGCGAGCGCATCCTCGAGCTCCCAGAGGAGCTGGAGGGTCCCCTGTGCGATCGCGTCGGGGGCGAACGGGTGGAGCGACGCGAAGCCGCGCAGGCGGGCCGCCCACTCGTCCACCTTGGGGTTGTACTTCATCGTGCACGAGCCCAGCGGGTAGAAGCCCGTGTCGATCGAGTAGTTCAGGTGCGACAGGTTGACGTAGTGGCGCGCGACCGTCGGCTCGTCGAGCTCCGGGAGCGCCGGCGGCGCCGCGCGACGATGCGGCGGCCGGGATCCGGTCGAGCGCGTCCTTCGGCGGGTGGGCCACCTTGCCGCCGCCGCGGCCCGGGCGGGAGAGCTCGAACAGCGTGGGCTGGAGGGCGGGGCCCGCGCCGGGCGGGATCGCGACCCCTGCGGGCTCCTCCCCCGCGAGCGCGGCGGCGGCCGCCGCCTCGGGCGTGACGAATGCGCTCATCGGGCACCTCCCGGCGTCCCCGTGCCCGCCCATCGGTCCCGGAGGACCTCGGCGAGCGCGTCCGCGAACGCGTCGATCTCCCCGGGCGACGTCACCTCGGTCGCGCAGACGAGGAGCCCGTCGGCGAGCTCCGGGCGGTCGGGAGCGGCGTCCGCGAGGACGATCCCGCCGACCACGCCGCGCTCGAGGAGGGCCCGGTGCACGTCCCGCGGGTCCGGTGACGCGGACGACGAACTCGTTGAGGTAGGGGCCGGGGTGCATCCGCGGCGCCCCGGCGGCGGCCAGCGCGGCCTCCAGCGCGGCGGCGCGCGCGGCGCCCATCGCGGCCATGTCCCGGAGCCCGTGCGGCCCGATCGCGGCGAGATGGACGGAGGCGGCGAGCGCGCAGAGCGCCTGGTTCGTGCAGATGTTGCTGGCGGCCTTCTCGCGCCGGATGTCCTGCTCGCGCGCGCGGAGCGTCATGACGAACGCCCGCCGGCCGTCGATGTCCGTGGTCATCCCCACGAGCCGTCCGGGGATCTGCCGCACGAGCGCGTCGGTGGAGGCGAGGAGCCCCAGGTATGGCCCGCCGTACTGCGGCGGGATGCCGAGCGGCTGGCCCTCGCCGGCGGCGATGTCGGCGCCGTACGCGCCGGGCGGCGCGAGGACCGAGAGCGAGACCGGCTCGACGACCGCCACGAAGAGCGCGCCGGCCGCATGGGCGATCCGGCCCGCCTCTTCCATCGGCTCCAGGAGGCCGATGAACGACGGGTTCGCGACCACGACGCCGGCGACCGGCGCGTCCGGGTCCGCGAGCAGCCGCTCGAGCGCGGCGAGGTCCGTGGTCCCCGCGGCGGGGCCGTCGGCGACGAGGGGGATCTCGTCGAGGCGGAGCCCGCCCCCGGTGAAGTAGGTCGCGAGCGTCTCGCGGTAGTGCGGGTGGACGGCCGCGCTCACGAGGACGCGCTCGCGGCGCGTCGCCCGGCACGCCATCAGGGCGGCCTCGGCGGTCGCGGCGGCGCCGTCGTAGTGCGAGGCCGAGACCACGTCCATGTCCATGAGCTCGCCGACGAGCGACTCGAACTCGTAGATGGACTGGAGCGTCCCCTGGCTCACCTCGGGCTGGTACGGGGTGTACGCCGTGTAGAACTCGCTGCGGAGGAGGATCTGGTCGACGATCGGCGGGATGTGGTGGCGGTAGACGCCGCCGCCGGTGAAGTCGATGTGGTCGACCTGGTTCCGGTGCGCGAGCCACTGGAGCCGGCCGACGAGCTCCTGCTCGGTCAGCCCGTCCGGCAGGTCGATCCCGCGCGAGCGGACCGAGGCCGGGATGTCGGAGAAGAGGTCGTCGACGGAGGCGATCCCGAGCGCCGCGAGCATCCGCTCGCGGTCGCTCGCGGTGTGCGGGCCGTACGCCATCGGGGGGTCAGCCTGCCGCGACGGAGGCCTCGTAGGCCGCCGCGTCGAGGAGGCCGGCGAGCTCGGACTCGTCGGCGATCGTCATCTTCAGCATCCAGCCCGCGCCGTACGGGTCGGTGTTCACGAGCTCCGGGCTCTGGGCGAGGGCGTCGTTGGTCTCCACGACCGTCCCCGAGACCGGCGCGTAGAGGTCGGAGACCGCCTTCACCGACTCGATGACGCCGAACGTCTTGCCGCCGACGAGGTCCTTGCCCCCGTCGGGCAGCTCGACGAAGACGATGTCGCCGAGCTGGTCGGCGGCGTTGGCCGTGATGCCCACGGTCGCGACGCCGTCCTCGACCCGGATCCACTCGTGCTCCTTGGTGTAGCGGAGTTCGGTCGGGACCATCGGTCGGTGTTCCTCCTGGGTCTCTCGCGTTTCGACGGCCGGGCGACGCCACGGGGCTCCGGCCGGGCCGGCGTCAGCGCGGGCGTCGGTAGAACGGGAGCGGGACGACCTCCGCCGCGACCCTCTGCTCCCTGACCGCGACGTCGAGCATCGTACCCGGCTCGGCATCGCGCGGGGCGACGTACGCCATGGCGATCGGGATCCCGAGCGTCGGCGACTGCGTGCCGCTCGTCACCGCGCCGGTCACGGCCTCGCCCGACAGGACGGGATAGCCGTGGCGCGCGATGCCGCGGCCACGGACGGCGAGCCCCACGAGCCGGCGGCGCGGCCCCTCGGCGGCGACCTTCTCGAGCGCGCGCGCGCCCGACGAAGTCCGCCTCGCGGTCGAGCTTGACGACGCGGCCGAGGCCGGCCTCGAACGGGTTCGTGCTCGCGTGTCGAGCTCGTTCCCGTACAGGGGCATCCCGGCCTCGAGCCGGAGCGTGTCGCGCGCGCCGAGACCCACCGGCACGGCGCCGGCGGGGGCGCCCGCCGCGAGCAGCGCATCCCAGATCACGCCGGCGCGCTCCCACTCGACGAAGACCTCGAAGCCGTCCTCGCCGGTGTACCCGGTCCGCGCGACGAGCGCGGGGACGCCGGCCACGGTCCCCTCGGCGATCGCGTAGTAGCGGAGCGCGCCGAGGTCGACGTCCGTGAGCCCCGCGAGGATCGCGGCGCTGGCGGGCCCCTGGATCGAGACGAGCGCCGTGTCCAGCGACCGGTCGTCGAGGACGACCTTCATGCCGACGAGCCGCTCGGCGAGAGCGTCGCTCACCACCCCGGTGTTCGACGCGTTCGCGACCACGAGGAAGCGCTCGGGCGCGAGGCGGTAGACGATGAGGTCGTCGAGGATCCCGCCGTCCGGGGCGCAGATCATCGAGTAGTGGGCGCGGCCGATGGCGAGCGACGGCGGGTCGGTGATCAGCGCGCGGGCCAGCGCCGGCGCCCGCCTCCGGCCCCTCGACGAAGAGCTCGCCCATGTGCGAGAGGTCGAAGACGCCGGCGCGTTCGCGGACGGCGCGGTGCTCGTCGACGATCCCGGCGTACGAGACCGGCATGAGCCAGCCGGCGAACTCGATGATCCGCGCGCCGAGCGCCTCGTGCCGCTCGAGGAGCGGCGTGGTCCGCGGGGTGCCCTCGAGGCTCGTCGGTCATGCGGTACCTCCCCGGACTGAGGCGCCCGAGGCGCCCGCGTCCCGGCTCCGTGTGGCGGGCCTCCCTGCCCGCGGGTCAGGCGGTGCGGAGCGTCGGCTCCTCGAGCCGGGTCGCGGCGAGCTCGACGAGCGCCCGCTCCGACTCGAACGTGAGGGTGGAGGCCGCGTCCGCGAACGGGATCCAGCGGACCTCCTCGAACTCGTGGTCGTGCGCCGACAGGTCGCCGCCCGTCGGCTCCATGAGGAAGTAGTGGACGGTCTTGCTGATCCGCACGCCCTCGCGGACGAAGGTGTACGAGATGCTCTCGAGGGGCGCGGTGATCGCGACGGTGAGGCCGGTCTCCTCCTCCACCTCGCGCAGCGCCGTCTGCTCCGTGGTCTCGCCCTCCTCGGGGGTCCCCTTGGGGAGCGACCACGAGACGCCGACGCGATCGCGGCGCCGGCTGCCGACGACGAGCTCGAGCCCCGAGGGCCCGCGGCGGTGGACGACGCCTCCCGCCGAGGTGGCGGTCGCGCTCCTCAGGCGCGCCACGACGCCGACGCGACGCCGGAGCGGAAGCCCTGCGGCCGCGCGTCCTGCCGCGTCCAGTGGATGCGCGGGCGCGAGTCCATGCGCGACGGACCACCCGGCGCGCTCCGTCACGAGCGGCGTCGCGCCCGCGCGCCGGAGCCGTGCGACGGGCGGGATGTCGGGTCCGTGGAGGAACGACGGTGCGCGCCGCGCCGACTGGATCGCGCCCGGCCGGACGAGGCCGAGACGGCGCTGGCCCGCCCGCACGGGGGTGCGGACGAAGCGCGCGACGGGTCGGGCGGTGTAGCGGGCGGTGACGCTCCGGGTCATGGCCTGATTCTACTCGACGCGGACGGGTCGGTCGCCGGTGTGGCGCCGGAGGCCGGCCCTGCCTCGGGTCCGGCGTCCTCCGGGGGTGCGCCGACGGGCCGGCCGCCCGGCGCGGAGGGACGTGCGACCGCCGGACCCGCCACGGCGGCGCGCAGCGCGGCCGCCGTGGCGGCGTCGATCGCGCCCCGCAGCTCGGCGATGCCGATGGCGCGGAGGCTGACCTCGCGATGGAGGGCGGTCGCCTGCGGGGCGTGCGCTGCGAGCGTCGCCACGTGCGCCTCGAGCGTCCCCACGTCGCCGCGCGTCATCGGGCCGGTGAGGGCCCGGGAGATCCCCAGCGCGCGGGCGTTGCCGATCGTCCCCTCCACGAGGGGGAGGTAGATCGCGAGGGACTGCGCCTCGTCCAGGCCGGCGACGCGCCCCAGCTCGGCGATCGTGTCGAGGAGCGAGATGGTGCCGGCGGCCGCGAGCACCGCGGCGGCGTGATACGCGGCCTTGGAGCCGGGCGGGAGCGCGACCGGCCGCGCGCCGATCGACTCCGCCATCTCCCCGAGGAGGCCGAGGAGCGGCTGCTCGGCCTCGACCGCCATCGTGCAGCCGCGGAGGGCCTCCACGGCGCGCTCCACGTCCGCGAAGGCGATCAGCGGGTGGATGCTCCCCGCCTGCGTCCCGGCCGCGAGCGACGGCGCGAGGACCTCCGCCCCGAGCGCCCCGCTCGTGTGGACGATCGCCTGGCCGCTGTACAGCCGGACCGTCCGCGGCGACCTGCGCGATCGCGTCGTCCGGGACCGCGACGATCACCAGGTGGCACTCGTCGACGATCGCCCGCGGGTCCGGGAAGACGCGCGCCCCGGGCACGAGCGCGGCGAACCGCCGGCGGCGGCCCTCGTCGCGGCGCGACCGCGCCGCCGACGACCCAGCCCGCGCGCTGGAAGGCGACCGCGAGCGCGGTCGCGACCTGGCCGGCCCCCACGAACCCGAGGACGGGCCGGCCGTCCTCCGGGGCCTCCACGTGCGGATGCCGGTGCGCCTCGAGGTGGACCTCGTCGCCGTGGCGATGGGCGCCGGGCGGGAGGCCCAGCTCCTCGAGCGTGCCGGGGTCGCCCGGGACGCGGCACGCCTCGACGCCGGAGCCCGCCGGGGCGGCGCCGTCCCGCCCGTCGCCGCCCTTCGCGTTCCGACCGTCCCACGCCCGCATCCGACTCCCCTGCCGCCGCGCTCCGCCTTCGCCCGGCTCTGCGCTACTCTCGGCCTGACAGCCTACCCGACCCGGCCGCCGGCGCGACCACGGCGGCCCCACCCCCGAAGGACGGTCCGTTGCCCGCATCCGATCCCGCCCGGCGCACCGCCGACCCGTTCGGCGCCAGGGGCCCCCTCGGCCCCGGCCTCCCCGACATCTTCCGCCTCTCCGCCGTCGCCGGCCGCGGGCTCGATCTCGCGAAGGCGCCGGTCACCGTCCGGATCCTCCTCGAGAACCTCCTCCGGCACGCCGGCCGCGGCGTCGTGCGCGCCGGAGGACGTCGAGACCCTGCTCGGCTGGCGCCCGGGCGAGTCGGGCGAGGCGGAGATCCCGTTCAACCCGGCGCGCGTGATCCTCCAGGACTTCACGGGCGTCCCGGCGGTCGTCGACCTCGCCTCGATGCGCGACGCGATGGCGGCCCTCGGCGGCGACCCGTCCCGCGTGAACCCGCTCGTCCCCGCCGACCTGGTCATCGACCACTCCGTCCAGGTCGACGCCTGGGGGACCCCCGAGGCGTACGCGACGAACGTCGAGCGCGAGTACGAGCGCAACGGCGAGCGCTACCAGCTCCTCCGGTGGGCGCAGACCGCGTTCGACGGGCTGCGCGTGGTGCCGCCGGGCACCGGCATCGTCCACCAGGTGAACCTCGAGCGGCTCGCGACGGTCGTCCGCGTGGACGACCTCGACGGCGGGCAGGTCGCGTTCCCCGACACCCTCGTGGGGACCGACTCCCACACGACGATGATCAACGGCCTCGGCGTCCTCGGCTTCGGCGTGGGCGGGATCGAGGCCGAGGCCGTCCTCCTCGGCCAGCCCCTCTACCAGCCGATGCCGCGCGTGGTGGGCGTCCGGATCTCCGGCGAGCTGTCCGCCGGCTGCACGGCGACCGACCTCGTCCTCACCGTCACGGAGAAGCTCCGCAAGGTGGGCGTGGTCGGGGCGTTCGTGGAGCTCGCGGGCGACGGCCTCGCCGGGCTCCCGCTCGCGGACCGCGCCACGATCTCCAACATGAGCCCCGAGTTCGGGGCGACCGCGACGCTCTTCCCGATCGACGACGAGACGCTCGCGTACCTCCGCCTCACCGGCCGGCCGGCGGACCTGGTCGACCTCGTCGAGCGCTACGCGAAGGAGCAGGGGCTCTGGCGCGAGCCCGGCGCCGGGCCGGACTTCGACGCGGTCGTCGAGCTCGACCTCTCCACCGTGGAGCCGAGCCTCGCCGGCCCGCGCCGTCCGCAGGACCGCGTCGCGCTGGGCGGCGTGAAGAAGGGCTTCCGCGCCGCGTATCCGGCCGGCCTCGGCGAGGACGGCACGGGCGCGTACCCGCGCGTCGCCGTGACGACGGCCGCCGGCCCGGCCGAGCTGTCCACCGGCTCGGTCGCGATCGCGGCGATCACCAGCTGCACCAACACGTCCAACCCGTCCGTCATGGTCGCCGCCGGCCTCCTCGCGAAGAACGCCGCGGCGCGCGGCCTGACGGTCGCCCCCACCGTGAAGACCAGCCTGGCGCCCGGGTCGCGGGCCGTCACCGCGTACCTCACCGACGCGGGCCTCCTCGCGCCGCTCGAGTCGCTCGGGTTCGCCGTCGCCGGCTACGGCTGCACGACGTGCATCGGGAACTCCGGCCCGCTCGACGCCGGCGTCGCGAAGGGGGTCGAGGACGGCGACCTCGTCGTCGCGGCCGTCATCTCCGGCAACCGCAACTTCGAGGGCCGGATCCACCCGCTCGTCCGCGCCGCCTACCTCGCCTCACCGCCGCTCGTCGTCGCGTACGCCCTCGCGGGCAGCGTGGACGCCGACCTGACGACCGAGCCGCTCGGCACCGGATCGGACGGCCGTCCCGTCATGCTGTCGGAGATCTGGCCGAGCCCGGCGGAGGTCGCCGCCACGATGGGCGCGGCCGTCACGCCGGAGCTGTTCGCGAACGCGTACGCCACCGTCTTCGACGGCGACGAGCGCTGGCGGGCGATCCGGATCCCCGAGGGCGACCGCTACGCGTGGGATCCGACGTCCACGTACGTCGCGGACCCGCCGTTCTTCACCGGCATGAAGGCCGAGCCGGAGCCGCCGACGGGGATCGCCGGCGCGCGGGTCCTCGCGCTCCTCGGCGACTCCGTCACCACCGACCACATCTCCCCCGCCGGCTCGATCGCCGCGTGGAGCCCCGCCGGGCAGTGGCTGCAGGCGCACGGGGTCGCCCCCGTCGACTTCAACAGCTACGGCGCCCGACGCGGCCACCACGAGGTGATGATGCGCGGCACCTTCGCGAACATCCGCCTCCGCAACGCGCTCGCCGGCGGCAAGGAGGGGCCGTACACCGTCCACCTCCCCGACGGCGAGGAGACGTTCATCTACGACGCGGCGATGCGATACGCCGCCGAGGGCGTCCCGCTCCTCGTCCTCGCCGGCCGGGAGTACGGCTCCGGGTCGTCGCGCGACTGGGCGGCCAAGGGGACCCGGCTCCTGGGGATCCGGGCCGTCATCGCCGAGAGCTTCGAGAGGATCCACCGCTCGAACCTCGTGGGGATGGGCGTCCTCCCGATGGAGTTCATGCCGGGCGAGTCGGCCGCCACCCTGGGCCTGACCGGGCGCGAGTCCTACTCGATGCCCGGGCTGCACGCGGACATCCGCCCGCGCGAGCGGCTCACGGTCGTCGCGACGGCCGACCCGGCCGACGGCGGCGGGGAGAGGATCTTCGAGGTCCTCGTCCGCCTCGACGGCCCGATCGAGGTGGACTACTGGAAGCAGGGCGGGATCCTGCCGGCGGTCCTCCGGCGGATCGCACGCGAGTCGTCGGCGAGCTGACGCTCGGCGGGCCGCACGAGGCGGCCGGCGAGCGGCACGCACCCCGGGGGTCGTCGGCGAGCTGACGCGCGACGGGCGGCACGGGCCGGCGGGCGGCACGCACTGACGGACGAGGCCGGCACGGCTGTGCACCGGGTGCACGCCCGCCCGCGCCTTCACGCCCTCCTCGCCGTGAACCTCCCGCCGTCGCGGCTCACGCGGAGGCGGATCCCGTACGCCTCCGAGAGCGGCCCGTCCGCGAGGACCTCCTCGGTCGGTCCGGCCGCCACCACGCGCCCGCCGGAGAGCAGCAGCGCACGGTCGAACCCCGGCGGCACCTCCTCGAGGTGGTGCGTCACGAGGACGATCGCGATCGGCCGCTCCATCGCGGCGAGGGCGGCGAGCCGGTCCACGAGGTCCTCCCGCGCGCCGAGGTCCAGGCCGGCCGCGGGCTCGTCGAGGAGGAGCAGGTCCGGGTCGGGCATGAGGGTCCGCGCGAGGAGGACTCGCTGGCGCTCGCCGGTCGACAGCGTGGCGAAGGTCCGCTCGGCGAACCCCGCGACCCCCATCAGGTCGAGCAGGTCGAGGGCGCGCCCGCGGTCGGCGTCCGAGTAGTCGTCCCACCAGGGGGCGAGTGCGCCGGTCGCGGCGCTCACCACGACCTCCGCCGCGGTGAGGTCCCCGTGGATCGTCTCGGAGAGCGCCGCGCTCGCGTCCCCGATCCGGCGGCGGACGACCCGCGCGTCCACCCGCCCCATCTCCGCGCCGAGCACGCCCGACCGACCCGCGCGACGGCCAGAGGCGCGTGCTCGCGATCGAGCAGACGGTGGACTTCCCCGCCCCGTTCGGCCCGACGACGACCCACCGCTCCCCCGGCTCCACGCGCCAGTCCACGCCGGAGACGATCCATCGCCCGGACCGGACGACGGAGACGCCCCGGAGATCGAGGACGGGATCGGGCATGGACGGGCTCCCTGCGGACGCGGACCGGCGGAGGCGGCGCCCGGGGCCGGCGGCCGCGGACGGCCGGCGATGGGCGGACCGGCCGCCTCGACCGCGAGGCGGCGGCCGCGGTGCCGGGTCCCCGATGATGCAGGAGATGCGGAGGCCCCGCACGGCTGGCGCCGTGCGGGGCCTCCGTCGATCGGGACGGACGCTCGCTAGGGCAGCTGCCAGTTCGCGAGGTACCAGCAGCCCGGACTGCCGGCCGTCGATGGGGCGGTCTCGCTGATGTAGGCCATCCCGAGCGGCATTCCGTTTCCGCCCGCACCGAACTGCAGCGTGACCCCCGATCGCCGGTGATCTGGTAGTTGTCGGTGTTGCCCGGCAGGATCTGGAGGTTCGCGTGATACGCCTCGAGATCGTTCCCGCCGGTGCTCCCGTAGATCGACTGGATGTGGTAGATGACCGCACCCGGCCCCATCGCGGTCATCTGGATGCGCAGGTCACCGGTGGTGCCGTTCATGCAGGTCACGACCAGCCGGAAGTCGCTCGTGGTGAAGAGGGTGTCCGTGAGCCCCTGCGCGATCCAGCCCTGATGTCCGCCCGCCCCGGACCCGGGGGCACCCTGCGGCCCGATGGGGCCGGTGGGGCCGATGGGGCCGGTGGGGCCGATGGGGCCGGTGGGGCCGGGCGCCGGAACCGTGCTCCAGTTGACGAGCCGGCCACCGCCCGCGAGCTTGCACTGCGGGATGTCGCTCATCGCGACCTGGCCGTAGCTGTTGTAGCAGGCGTACAGCGTGGGCGGGTTCGTCGAGGCGGCGAGCGTGCCGCCAGCCGCGACAGCGACGAGCGCGAACACGGAGACACCGACCGCGAGGGCACGCGATCGGCCGAACGGTCTGGACATCAGTCCCCCTCGTGGAAGCGCGACCGAGCTCCCGGCCCGGCATGCGGATCGAGCATGCGCGCGCCCAGGGCCCCGGTCAAAGGTCGCATGGCCCTCTCTAGCCGGCGCGGCGCGCACGCTGTCGCGAGCGGATCCCCGGGTGCACCGCCCGCTACAGTGCCCGCATGACCGATCGACGCACCGCCCTCCGTGCCGCGCTCGGGCCGGTGGGGGTCTGGAGCTTCGCCCTGCAGACGCACCCGGCGGCCATCGAGCAGGCCGCCGCCGCGACGTACGAGGACCTCGGGTACCCCGCGGTCTGGTTCCCCGAGAGCATCGGGAGCAAGGAGGCGCTCAGCCACTCCGCGCTCCTGCTCGCCGGCAGCCCGCGCGTCGTCGTCGCGACCGGGATCGCGAACATCTACGCGCGAGACGCGGCGGCGATGGCCGCCGGCGCCCGGACACTCGCCGAGGCGTACCCGGGCCGGTTCGTCCTGGGCATCGGGGTGAGCCATGCGCCGTCCGTCGCACGGCGGGGCGGCACCTATGGGAAGCCCATCGAGACGATGACCGCCTACCTCGACGCCATGGACGCGGCCGACTGGACCGGACCGTCGGTCGAGCGCCCGCCGCTCCTGCTCGCCGCACTCGGCCCCCGGATGCTCGAGCTGGCGGCGGAGCGCGCCGACGGGGCGCACCCCTACTTCGTCCCCGCCGAGCACACGCGCGTCGCGCGGGAGCGCCTGGGCCCGGACCCGGTGCTCGCGGTGGAGATGACGGCGGTCCTCGAGACGGACCGTGCCGAGAGCCGGCGGATCGCGCGCGGCTTCGCCGAGCGCTACCTCGCGTCGGTGAACTACGCGAACAACCTGCGCCGGCTCGGATACTCGGACGAGGACGTCGCAGGGACCGGGAGCGACCGGCTCATCGACGCGGTGATCGCCCAGGGCGATGCGGCGGCGGTCGCGGCGCGGGTGCGCGAGCACCTCGACGCGGGCGCCGACCACGTCTGCGTGCAGGTCCGCGCCGCGGACCCCACGGATCTCGCGATCGGGTCGTTCACGGAGCTGCGTGACGCCCTCGGCGAGACGATGCGCGCCCGCGGCTGAGCGCACGGCGACCCCGCGGCGCGCCCGTCGCGCGGCTGTCGAGGGTCGCCGGACCGCACGGCCGAACGTGGCCGTGTCGAACGGCTTCGCGGGATGCGGATGCTGCCGCGGTCGCCCCTCCCGTCCCGGCCGTGCCCCGTCAGCAGGGGGGCGTGGCCGTCAGCGCCTCCACCACTCGCTCCACGTCCACGTCGGCGCCGGTGCACGCGGACCACACGAGGTCGGCCGAGATCGCGCGGAAGACGAGGAACACGACCTCGTCGGCCGGCATGAGGATCCAGCCCTCGCATGCGAGGCGTCGCTCGCCGTCGGACGCCTCCCCCTCGCGGACCTCGATCCACCGCGCGATCCGGTCTGCGGCCCCGACGACGTCGCTCGCGGTCACGCCCGGCCAGAAGCATTCGGCGACGTAGCGGGAGGAGCCGGATCCGTCCATGGCCGGGAACGTACGGACCTGCGCCCGGCCGCCGCATCGGGAGATTCCCTACGAATTCGTCAGAGGCCGCTCCGCCCTGCCACCGGGGTCGGATGGCGTCTGGGATACTCGTGCGCCATGAGCGGGATCGTCGGGCGCGATGCCGAGCTCGCCGCGGGAGCGGCCTTCTTCGCGCGCGCCTCCGCGGGACCGGCGGCGATGGTCATCGATGGCGACGCCGGGATGGGCAAGACCACCATCTGGCGGGCCCTGGTCGACCGCGCGAGGGAGGCGGGCTGGACCGTCCTCAGCTCGCGGCCCGCCGCCTCGGACGCGGCGCTCACGCTGTCGGGGCTCGACGACCTGCTGGACAGCCTCGATCCCTCGTTCCTCGACGAGCTCCTCGCCGACCTCCCGGAACCTCAGCGGCGGGCGGTCGACGGCGCGCGGCTCCGGCGGGACGCCGATCCCCACGGCGTCGAGCCGCGTCTGCTCGGGATCGCGGTCCGCTCGCTCCTGGGGCGCGCCGCCGGCCGCGGCCCGGTCCTCGTCGCGGTCGAGGACCTCCAGTGGGTCGATCCGGCCTCGGCCACGGTGCTGGGCTATGTGATGCGACGGCTGCGCGGCGAGCCGGTCGGCATCCTCGCGTCGCACCGCACCGGCGAGCCGGTCCACCTCGACATCGCCGGGCTGCTCGGTCCGGAGGCGACGACGCGGGTCCGGGTCGCGTCGCTCTCGGTGGGTGCGCTCCACCACGTCGTGGCGGACCAGCTCGGCACGCCGCTCCCGCGCTCCGTCCTCGTGCGGGTCCACGCCGCATCCGCCGGAGCCCCCCTGTTCGCGCTCGAGATCGCGCGGATGCTCCTGGAGGAAGGGTTCCCGCCGGTGGGATCGCCGCTCCCCGTCCCGCACGACGTCCGCGGGCTGGTGGGCCGCCGCGTCGCCCGCCTGCCCACCCGCTCGCGCGAGGTCCTCCTGGCCGCCGCGCTCGACGGCCATGCCCGCGCCGACGATCTCGCCGGCGCGCTGGGACGTCGCGTGGAGCGCGACCTCGCCCTGACCGCCCGTCTCGACATCGCCTCCCTCGATCGCGACCGCGTCCGCTTCTCGCACCCGCTCTTCGCCGCCGCGGTCGTCGCCGCCGCGGGAGAGACCGAGCGCCGGGATGTGCACGAGCGACTCGCGCGGGTGGCCGCCACGGCCGAGGGTCGCGCCAGGCACCGGGCTCTCGCCGCCACGGGCCCGTCGGCCGAGCTGGCGGCAGAGCTCGAGGACGCGTCCCGTGAGGCCGCCTCCCGGGCGGGTCCGGCGGCGGGAGCCGAGCTCCTGGACCTCGCGCTCGCCGCAACGCCGCCGTCGGACGGGTGCGGACGGGACCGCCGGACGCTCGCGCTCGCGGAGCTGGTGAAGCGCGCGGGGGACGTCGCGCGTGTCCGTGCGCTGCTCGAGCCGCTCATCGCCTCCGCCACGGACCCGGTCCTGCGCGCCCGGGCACGCATCCTGCTCGCGACGGTGCTGTACGAGACCGACGCCCCCGGATCCCAGCTCCCGCTGTGCGAGCTGGCCATCGCCGACGCCGGGGCCGACGCGGAGGTCGCCGCGCACGCGCACGCCGTGGCCGCGGTCATCTCATGGGACGACTTCCGGCGGCGCGACGCGCACGTGGACGCGGCACTCCGACTGATCGACGCCCTGCCGGACCCGGACCCGACCGTCGTGAGCCTCGCGCTCCTCGCGCGGTGCGAGAGCGACATGGCCGCGGGCAGGCCGCTCGACCCCGAGATCATCCATCGGGGGCTCGAGCTCGAGCGGCGTGCGCCCGCACCGTCGGTGTCGGATCGCTTCAGCGCCGCGCTGGGCGCGTGGCTGAAGTACCAGGGGGACCTCGACGACGCGAGGGTCTGGCTCGAGCGCACGCTCCAGGCCGCGCTCGACGAGGGCGACGAGGGGTCCGTGGCCTATGCGCTCAGCCACCTCCCGGAGCTGGAGCTGTGGAGCGGCCACTGGGACGCGGCGGAGGACTACGCGCGGCGGCACCTCGCCGCCGCCGAGGCCGACGGTCAGGAGGCGCAGCGGCGCCAGGCCGTCTTCAACCTCGCGAGCGTCCTCGCGCACCGCGGGGACGTGGACGGCGTCCGGGCGCTCGTCGCCGGGACCCTGCCGTCGGTCATCGCGGACGGCGACACCTGGACGGAGGCGAGCCTGCTCGTCGCGCTCGGTCACGCCGAGCTGTCCGTGGGGAGCGCCGCGACGGCCGTCTCCGCGCTCGCGCGCGCCGGCGCGCTCCGTGACGCCGCGGGGCATGCGTCGCCGCGGCGGTTCGACGCGGACCTGGTGGAGGCGCTGCTGCTCGACGGCGACGTCGACGGCGCCGAGGCCGCCGCCGACGCGATGCGGGGCCGTGCGTCGGCCTCCGGCCGGCGGTCGGCGCTCCTGCTCGCCGAGCGGGCAAGCGGCCTGGTGGCCGCGGCGCGCGGCGACCTCGACAGGGCTGCGGCGGAGCTGCAGGGCGCGGCGGACGACGAGGCGGCGGGCGCGATCCCCTTCGACCGCGCCCGGACCCTGCTCGCCCTGGGCCGTGTACGGCGGCGGCGGCGGGAGCGGGTGCTCGCGCGGGCCGCGCTCGACGAGGCCCTTGCGATCTTCGACGGCCTCGGCGCCCGTGCCTGGGCGGAGGGCACGCGCGGGGAGATCGACCGGCTCGGCGGGCGCGGGCCGGCCGACGGCCTGACAGAGGGCGAGCGGCGGGTCGCCGAGCTCGCGGCCCAGGGCCTGACGAACCGCGAGGTCGCCGCTGCCCTGTTCATCAGCCCGAAGACGGTCGAGGCGAACCTCGCGCGTGCCTATGCGAAGCTCGGGGTCCGCTCGCGCGCGCAGCTGGGCGCCCTGCTGGGGCGGTCGGGCCCGGGCACCTGACGCGGCGGCTCCCGCGTCAGCGGCCCGCCTCCCGCACGGCCTCGAAGGCGGCGACGACGTTCTCCGGCGGCACCTCGGCCTGGATGTTGTGCACCACGGCCCACACGAACCCGTCCGGCCCCAGGTCCCGCACGCGCCGCCGGACCTCGGCCCGGACCTCGTCCGGCGTGCCGAACGGCAGGACCCGCTGCGTGTCCACGCCCCCGCCCCAGAAGACCACGTCCCGCCCGTACGTCGCCTTCAGGCGGGCGGTGTCCATCCCTGCCGCCGAGACCTGGACCGGGTTCACGACGTCCACCCCGATGTCGATGAGGTGCGGGATGAGGTCGAAGACGGCGCCGCAGCCGTGATAGAAGAGCTTCGCCCCCGTCCGGGACTTGATCGCATCGAACAGCCGCTTCTGGCGCGGCTTGATCATGCTCACGTACGCCTCGGGGCTGATCATCCAGCCGAGCTGGGTCGCGACATCGTCGCCGTACTGGTAGACGTCGAGGTACTCGCCGACCTCGTCCAGGTAGCGCGTCGCCGACTCGATGGAGAACTCGGTGATGCCGTCGAGGAGACGCTCGGCGAGGGGGCGATCGGCCGCCATCGCCATCATGAACTCCTCCGATCCGGCGGTGAAGCACCCCTGCTCGAAGATCCCCATCCCCACGATGCCGGTGCCCACGAGGGCGTGGTCGGTCGTCGTCCGCAGGCGGATCGCCTCGGCACGATAGGCCGCGAGCACCTCGGGCGGGTCGAGGTCCGGCCACCGGAAGTCGCGCACGGCGTCCTCCGTCAGGTCCGGGATCGGGAAGTCCACCCAGTCGAAGTAGAAGCCCCCCTCCTTCGGCATCCGCAGGTGCGCGCCCCACCGGTTGTGCCAGCCCCAGTACGCACCCTCGTCGACCAGCACGGGGGGCACCGCCAGCTCCGGCGGGAGCGTCACGACGCGCGTGTCGACGCCGAGCGCGACCAGCAGGCTCTCGGGCAGGTACGGGAGCTGCTGCGGGATGTCCCAGGTGACGACCTCGTCGACCGGGAGGCCCAGGTGGCGCATCAGGGGCAGGTACGCGCCCTCGGCGATCGACGTGACGCACGTGGAGCCGAGGTCGATCGGGATCCGGTCGGGCTCGCGGTGCGAGAGGGCCGCGAGGACGCGCTCGCGGGGGTTCATCGCCGCACACCCAGGATCGACACCATCTCTCCCTCCACGCGGGTCCGCCCGCGATCCCCCGGCCGGCCGGGGCGGCGGCGCAGCCGCAGTCCCGGAAGCGTACGCGGGTCGAACGCGGGCGGTGGTGCAGTACGCTGCACTGCCGGCACTCTCCTGCCTCCATCCGGCCGTCGCGACGGCTCCGTGCCACCCCACGCCCGAAGGAGACCTGCTCCATGAGCGAGCCGCAGCAGCCCGCCCTGCTGGCCCTGGACCCCGAGTGGTCGGTCGACACCGTGGCCGTCCAGGCCGGACGGCCCGCGCGCACGCCCGGCGCCCCGATGAACGCTCCCGTCGTCCTGAGCTCGACGTACGTCCACGACGCCGCCGTCGAGTACGGCCGCGACGGCAATGCGGGGTGGGCGGCGCTCGAGACGGCGCTCGGCGCGCTGGACGGCGGCCGGGCCGTGACGTTCGCATCGGGCCTCGCCGCGACATCCGCGATCGCGGACATGGTCCCGGCCGGCGGGACGGTCGTGCTCTCCACGGTGACCTACTTCGGCGTGCGGAACATCTTCGAGCGCATGCAGGCGCGCGGCCGCCTCCACGTGCGCATGGCCCCTGCGGACGACGCCGCGGCCGTCCTCGCAGCCGCCGACGGCGCCGACATGGTGTGGGTCGAGTCGATCGCCAACCCGCTCATGGTGGTCGCCGACGTCCCCGCGATCGCCGCGGGCGCGCGCGAACGCGGCGCGATCACCGTGGTGGACGCGACGTTCGCCACGCCGCTTCGCCAGCGCCCGCTCGACCTGGGGGCCGACATCGTCATGCACTCGGCGACCAAGCTCCTCGCCGGGCACTCGGACCTGCTGCTCGGCGCGGCGGTCTGCCGGGACGACGCGCACGCCGACTTCCTGGCGACGTACCGCCACGACCACGGTTCGATCCCCGGGAACCTGGAGGCCTTCCTCGCCCTGCGCGGCCTGCGCACGCTCGCCGTCCGGCTCGATCGGGCGGAGGCGTCGGCGATCGAGCTCGCCCGCCGCCTGGCCGTCCCACCCGCACGTCTCGACGGTCAACTACCCGGGACTGCCCGGCGACCCGCAGCACGGGCGCGCCGCGCGCGTTCTGCCGCACGGGTCGGGTCCCCTCCTCTCCTTCGAGGTCGCCGGCACCGTCGAGCAGACCGAGGAATTCCTCGCGCGCCTGCGGCTGCTGACCCATGCGACCAGCCTCGGGGGCGTCGAGTCCCTCATCGAGCGCCGTGCCCGCTACGCGGGCGACGCCGCGATCGTCGGGCCGACCCTCTGCCGCCTGTCGGTCGGCATCGAGAACGTGGAGGACCTCTGGGCGGACCTGGACGGAGCGCTGCGCGCCGCGCTCGGCTGAGGTCGTCGCGGCGGCCGGCTGCGCCGGGGAGCGGGGCCGGCGGTGCCCGCCCGTGCGTCAGCCGGCGCGGAGCCAGGCGGCCACCTGGTCGCGGGTGGGCACGCGCCCGGAGACGACGACCGTCCCGTCGATGACCAGGCCGGGCGTCGAGAGCACGCCGCGGCTCGCGATCTCCGCGTAGTCGGTGACGTGGATGATCTCCGCCTCGATCCCCTCGGCAGCGACGACCTCGCGGACGACCTGCTCGGTGTACCGGCACTTCTGGCAGCCGGGGCCCAGGACCTCGATGACCTTCACGCGGCGTGCCTCCTTGGGATGGGTCGGCGTCGCCGGCTCGTCAGCGGGCGAGGATGTTGAACAGGTAGCCGATGACCACGATCCCGGCCGCCACGATCGAGGACGAAAACGTGCCGAGCAGCCGCGGCTTCATCACCTTCCGCAGGATCGACCATCTCCGGCAGGGAGAGCGCGGTCATCGCCATCATGAACGCGAGCGCCGTGCCCACCGGCAGGCCCTTGCCCAGCAGCGCCTCGATGATCGGGATCGTGCCCGCGGCGTTCGCGTAGAGCGGACGCCGAGAGCGACGAGCGGCCGGGACCGCCAGCGGGTTTCCCGGTGCCGCCGATCCGCACCACCAGCTCCTCCGGCACGAAGCCGTGGATGAGCGCGCCGATCGCCGATGCCGACGATCACGTAGGGCCAGATCCGGCCGACGATGATCGCGCGTGGAGCCCCACGCGTCGCGGTGCGCTCCGACCAGCGTGGGCTGGTCCGCGTCCGACGCTGCGCCGACGCGGATGCCTCCAGACGTACGTCCTCGACGTAGCCCTCGAGGCGCGAGCCGCCCGATGATCCAAGCCCGCCGACGATCGCGACCGCCAGCCCCGCGAGCACGTACGCGATCGTCAGCCGCGGGCCCACCAGGCCCCACAGGAGGACGATCGCCACCTCGTTGACCATCGGCGGCTGCTGACCAGGAAGGCGAACGTCACGCCCAGCGGGACTCCGACCTCCACGAAGCCGATGAACAGTGGGACAGCCGAGCACGAGCAGAACGGGGTCACGATCCCGAAGCCGCGCCGCCGCCACCGTCCCGACAACGGCGTTCCGTCCTGCGAGCGCCACGCTCACGCTTCTCCGGCGAGACGAACGAGCGCGAGGAACGCCACGAGCGTGACGATCCCGGTGAGCAGGAGCAGCACCTTCGGACGTCGTAGAGGAAGAAGGCCACCGACTCACCGAGCGGCGATGCCGGGCTCCAGGCCGAGCACGTCGAATGTCCAGCCACTCCGCCAACGGGAGCCGCCGCGAACCAGGCGACGAGCCAGAGCGACGACGGTGATGATCACCGTCAGCCAGAGCGGGACGTGTCCGCGCCTGACGTCGCTGCCGCGGTCATCTGCAGGTGCTCCGGCGAGCGCTGCGCGCGGGCCGCCGCGACGGCCTCCTCGTCGCGCTCGTAGTAGAGCCAGCGTGCGTCGACCTCGTGGCGGCTGGCACGCACGAGCCCCGCCTCCCGCAGCCGTGCGAGGTGGTTGCTCACCGCGTTGTTCGCGCGCGCCCAGCGCCGCCGCCATCTCGCACACGCAGTCCGTGGGCCTTCGGCGAGCATGCGGAGGATCGCGGCTCCGCTCTGGTCCGCGAGGATCGCCGCGGCGGCCACGGCAGCCGACACGTCCGGCGCCTCGAGGTCGAGCCTGCGCCGGCCGACGACCGGCAGGACCGCCGTCATGCGACGCCTCCCGAGACGACCCGCAGCCGCTGGAGGCCGAACGTGTCACGGGCATCCCCCGCGCGCGCGCGCACGCATCAGCACGGCGTGAACATCACACGTCGCTGAGATGTCACAGATGTCGATGGCCACCTCAGCCGGGCGGCTCGGCCCCTTCTCGTCCGGCGGCCGGCCCCGCGCTCCATCGCCCGCGGGCCGATCAGGCCGCACAATGGGGGCGCGCCGCCATGCTGCGTCGTGGTGCGAAGAGTCGGGCGTCCCCACCCGAGGCAGGAGGAGCCGGTCATGGCCTATCTCGTGGACTTCACCAACGTCTCGACCACGGGCCTGGAGTCGTCGCCGGTGGCGCCGGCGCTCGCCGGCCTGCGGGCGAACGAGGCCCGCTACTTCAAGAACAAGTACGGCCACGACTTCACGGTGCAGCCGGCGAGCGAGGCGAGGGAGACCGTCGACTGCGTGGCCCGCATCCTCAAGGAGGAGCGCGACATCGTCATCGCGTCCCCCCCGCTCGAGGCGACGGAGTTCCAGGTCGAGGGCGTCCGCTGGACCTACGTCTTCTACGAGAGCGGCCTGTCGATCAACGTGCTCTACACGCTCGACGACGCCGGGAAGCGGGCGGTCGGGTTCAAGCTCTCCGACGGGATGGAGGTCCCCGAGGAGCTCGCCTCGCGGTTCAAGTTCGTCCGCCAGAAGTCGAAGCTGGCCGGCACCATCCGCGGCTCGTACTTCGTGATCAAGGGCGAGTACTGATCGAGGGGAGGGCGCGCGGACCCCGGGAATCGTGAAAGCGGAGCCGCTGCGGACTCCGCCTTCGGGTGGTTTCGGACGGCAGGCGATACCGGGCGATCGACTGCGGTTGGCACCTCGGTCGCCGGCGCGGCGCGACGACCGCTCAGAGCTCAGTCCGCGCTCGCCGTATCGTTCCGCGCCCGCGCGATCGCCGCGATGACCTCGTCCCGCCCGAAGGGCTTCGCGAGGAACGCGGTCCGCGGCACCGTCAGCCGCTCGCTCATCGTCGCGTCCGGCGCGAAGCCGGAGACGAAGACGACGGGCAGGTCGGGCCGCCGTTCGCGCAGGCGGTCGGAGAGTGCCCCGCCGTCCATCCCCGGCATGAGGACATCGGTCACGACGAGGTCGAGCGTCGCGAACGTCGCGAGAGGCAGCGCGAGCGCCTCGTCGGGGCCGGCCGCCTCGAGCACCGACCAGCCGAGGCTCCGGAGCAGGCGCGCGATCGCGCGGCGGACGGGCTCCTCGTCGTCCACGAGCAGCAACGTGCCCGTCGCCACGGTCGTGCGTGCGGGGCCGGACTCGCGCACCGGCTGCTCGGGGGCGGCCGGGAGGAGGACGGAGAACGTCGAGCCGACCCCGGGCTCGCTCACCACCTCGATGCAGCCGTGCGACTGCGAGACGATCCCCTCGATCGTCGCGAGCCCCAGACCGGTCCCGCGCCCCATCTGCCGCGTCGAGTAGAAGGGCTCGAAGACGTGCGGCAGCGCGTCCGGGTCGATCGCCGGCCCGGTGTCGGAGACCGACAGGCGGCCGAACGCGCCGGGCTCCACGCCGTGGTGCGGGGCGGCCATCGCCGGCGTGACCTCGACCGCGGCGGTCGCGACGGTGACCGTCCCGCCATCGGGCATCGCGTCGCGCGCGTTCACCACGAGCGCGAGGAGCACCTGTTCGATCTGGGCCCGATCGACCGACACCGCGGGGACGGCGGCCCGGACATCGACATGGAGCCTCACGCGGTCGCCGAGCATCCGACGGAGGAGCGGGGCGGCGTCGGTGACGACCGTCGCAAGGTCGACTGCGACGGCGCGCAGCGTCTGGCGCCTGCCGAACGCCTGGAGCTGCTTCGCGAGGATCGCAGCCCGCTTCCCGCGCGTCGTGGATCGCCACCACGTCCTCGCGGCGCGGGTCGTCGTCATCGAACGACTCCGCGAGCAGTTCGGCGGTCCCGTTGATCGCCATGAGCGCGTTGTTGAAGTCGTGCGCGACGCCGCCCGCGAGGCGGCCGACCGTCTCGAGGCGCTGCGCGTCGGCGAGCCGGGCCTCGAGCGCGCGCGCCTCCGTCACGTCCGCGAGGGTCCCCCGCAGGCCGACGATCGCGCCGGTCGCATCGCGCACGGCCTCGCCGCGCGCGACCGTCTGCCGGTGCGCGCCGTCGGGCCGGACGATCTCGAGCGGGATCTCGTAGGCGGTCCCTTCTGCCGAGGCGGCCGCGACCGCGGCGCCCAGCCGCGCCCACGACTCCGGGGTGAACAGACGCTCCTGGCCGGCATACGGTGGGACCTCCCCGCCCGGGCTCGAGCCCGAAGATGCGGAAGTACTCGTCCGACCAGGCCGGCTGGTCCGACGCGATGTCGAACGTCCAGCTCCCGACATGCGCGATCCGCTGGGCCTCGGCGAGCTCCTGACGTGCCTGTTCGATGGCTGCATCCGCCGCCCGCCTCGCGGTGATGTCGCGGAGGATCGTCGTCGCGAAGTGGCCGTCGGCGGCGCGCCACTCGGAGAGCGACAGCTCGATCGGGAACTCCGTCCCGTCCCGCCGTCGCCCGGTCACCTCGATCGTGCGGCCCACGACGTGCCGGTCGTCGCTCCCGGCGAAGCGACGGAGCGCGGCGCCGTGGTCCGCGGCGATCGACGCCGGCTGGATGAGCGTGACCGGCTGGCCGATCGCCTCGTCGGCGGCATAGCCGAACATCCGCGTCGCGGCCGCGTTCCACGCGACGATGATCCCGTCGTCCCGTGCCGTGACGATCGCGTCGCCGGCCGTATCTGCGATCGGTCCGGTACCGCTCCTCGCTCGCGCGGATGGTCGCCTCGGCACGCCGCAGCTCCGTCACGTCCGCGAGGGTCCCCCGCAGGCCGACGATCGCGCCGGTCGCATCACGCACGGCCTCGCCCCGCGCGACCGTCTGCCGGTGCGCGCCGTCGGGCCGGACGATCTCGAGCGGGATCTCGTAGGCGGTCCCTTCTGCCGAGGCGGCCGCGACCGCGGCGCCCAGCCGCGCCCACGACTCCGGGGTGAACAGACGCTCCTGGCCCGCATACGGTGGGACCTCCCCGCCGGGCTCGAGCCCGAAGATGCGGAAGTACTCGTCCGACCAGGCCGGCTGGTCCGACGCGATGTCGAACGTCCAGCTCCCGACATGCGCGATCCGCTGGGCCTCGGCGAGCTCGGCATGCGCGCGCTCGACCGCCTGCTGCGCGAGACGCGCGGCGGTGATGTCGCGGCTCGTGTGGACGAACCCGCCCGGGACCGGCGCGACGCGCAGGTCCATCCAGATCTCGCCCGCGGGGCTCTCGAGCCGCCGGACCTCCGCGAACGGCACGCCCGTGTCGACGACATCGCGGTAGATGTCGAAGACGTTCGAGCGGAACTGCGGGAGGCGCTCGAACACGCGCGTCCCGCGGACCTCCTCGAGCGGACCGCCGGCGAACCACCGGTCGCGGGCGATGCCGTTCATGTAGACGATCTCGGCGTCGACGAACCTGCCGTCGGCGTCGAGGACCGGCGCGTAGATCGCGAACGACTCGGGAGCGGCCTCGAGGGTGGCGCGCAGCCGCGCCTCCGACGCCTCGACCGCGAGCTCGGCTCGCTTGCGCTCGGTGATGTCGCGGGCGGTCCCGTGGTAGGCGATGACCGTCCCGGCCGCGTCGCGCGCGACGGCGCCGTTCTGGCGGACCCACCGGGCGGTGCCGTCGGTGCGGCGGATCTCGAGCTCCGTCCCCCACGTCCCGTCCGCATCGCTGGCCGCCACCGCGCGATCGCGGGCAGCCCGGCTCTCCGGCGGGAGGAGCGCGTCGATCGTCTCGGGCGCCGGGGGCGGCCCGGCGGGGTCGAAGCCGAAGATCTCGAACATCTCGCGCGACCACGTCGTCGTGCCGGTCCGCAGGTCGCGCCGCCAGACCCCGAGCCGCGTGATCCGGCGGGCCTCCTCGAGCTCGGCGGTCCGCGCGGCGAGCGCGTCGCGAGCCTCCCGCTCGGCGTCGATGTCCCGCAGGTCACCGACGAACCCCACGACCGAGCCGTCGTCGGTCCGCGCCGGTCGCGCGCTCCCGGCGACCCAGACGGCCACGCCGTCCCGGCGGACGATGCGCGACTCGACCCTGCCGCTCGCGGCAGTGGCGATGACGGAGCGCCAGAACTCGAGCGTGGCGTCGCGGTCGTCCGGGTGGATGAAGTCGGAGATCGACCGGCCGACGATGTCCGCGGGGGGCCATCCGAACAGCGCCTCAGCGGATGGCGAGATCCACGTGATGACGCCGTCGGGGTCCGCCCGGTAGACGACGTCGGAGGCGTTCTCCGCGATGAGGCGGAACGCCTCGGCAGCGTCCGCGCCCGGCACGGCGGCTGCGGCCCCGTCCGGGTCTGCGCCCTGGTGCACCGGTTCTCCTGCTCGTGGATGCGTCGCCCCGCCCCGCGCGCGTCACATCCCTTGTAGCAGATGGCCGGTGGGACGGGAAGTTCGGAACGGCAGGGAATGACGAAGGCGGAGCCGTCAGCGGCCTCCGCCTCGGGGTGGCGTCGGATGGTGGGCGATACTGGGTTCGAACCAGTGACCTCACGGATGTGAACCGTGCGCTCTGACCGGCTGAGCTAATCGCCCGGTCTGGTCCCGGCCCCGCCGGGGACGACATTCTAGCGCGAGTCGCGCCAGTGGCGAGTGCGGTCGCCCAGCCGACGGGGGGGCTGCCGCGGCGAGGGCCGCGCCGGGCCGGCCGTCAGGCGAGCCCGGGCCACCGGGCCCGCAGGTCGTCCTCCTCCACCCCGTCGACCTCCACGATCTTCACGCGCGCCGTGGCGCCCGAGGCCACGCGGACGCCCGACCGCGGCAGCCCAGCTCCCGCGCGACCAGGAGCCGGCAGAGCGCCTCGTTCGCGGCGCCGTCCACGGGCGGCGGCGGCGACGCGGACACGGAGGATGCCGTCGGCGACGCCGTCGACCCGGTCCGCGCCGGCGCGCGGCGTGAGGCGGACGCGGAGGCGCGCGGTCACGCGCCGCCGGCGCCCGGCGCACGCCGGCGGCCGTGCCCCGAAGATCGCCGTGCCGACCCGCACGATCGTGGCCCCCTCCTCCACCGCGACGGCGTAGTCGTGGCTCATCCCCATCGACAGCGCGGGCCCGACGCGGTCCGCCGGGCCGTGCGCGGAGGCGCTCCGACAGCGCCCGGAGCGCCGCGAAGGTCGGCCGTGCCGCCTCGGCGCTCTCCACGAGCCTGCCCGACCGTCATGAGCCCGGCGATCTCCAGCGCCCCGAGCGCCTCGATGGCCGGGAGGTCGCGCTGCGAGGTCGGCCGGCTCGAAGCCGGCCTTCGCCGGGTCGTCGTCCACGTTCGCCTGGAGGAGGACCGCGATCCGGTCGGCCGCGTCCACGGGCCCTTCGGCGGGCAGCCCGCGGAGCTCGCGCCGGATCCGGTCGAGCCGGACGGCGAGCGCGAGCGAGTCCACGGACTCGATCACGTCGAACGTCTCCAGCGCGCTGCCGCGCCTTGTTCGACTGGAGCGGGCCGATGAGGTGCCACGCGGCGCCGGGGACCTCCGGCCGCTTCGTCTCGCCCTCCTGGACGCGGTTCTCCCCGAGCGTCGTGCAGCCGGCCGCGACCGCGGCGCGGACGCGTGCCGCCTCCACGGTCTTGCTCACCGCGACGAGCGTGACGTCCGCCGGGTCGCGCCCCGCGCGCGCGCAGGCGTCCGCGATGGTCGCCGAGGACGCGGCCGCGCGCGTCGCGGTACGCGGCGACCAGGCCGGGGTCGGGCGCCGGGAGGCCGGCGCCGCCCGCGTCGGGCCCGTCCGCGCTCATCGCCTGTCGCGTCTCGGCGGCGCCGGCCCACGGCCGGCGCGCCCGGGGTCAGCTCTTCCGGCGCAGGAACGCCGGGATCTCGAGGTCGTCCGCGTCGTACGACCGCCGGACCGACGGCCCCTCCGAGCTGCGGACGGACGACTGCTTCGTGGGCGTGGGCGCGGGGGCCGGGGTGGGCGCCGCGGCTGCCGGCGGCCTCCTCGGCCTCGCCGATCGTCCGCTGGCGCTCCAGCTCGTCGAGGAAGGAGCGCTCGCGCTCCGTCCGGACGGCCGGCGGCGGCCTGGTCGGCCGCCGCCGCGCCCGCCGGCGCCGTCGCGGGCCGCGTCTGCCGGCGGACCTGGTCGAACCCGGTGGCGATGACCGTGATCGCGACCTCGTCGCCGAGGCGCTCGTCGAAGCTCGTCCCGAAGATGATGTTCGCCTCGGGGTCCGCGGCGGAGCGGATCTCCTCGGCCGCCTCGGTGACCTCGAAGAGGCCGAGGTTCGCCGAGCCGGAGACGTTGAACAGGATCCCCTGCGCGCCGGTGATGCTCACCTCGAGGAGCGGGCTGGAGATCGCCTGGCGGGCCGCCTCGACCGCGCGGTTCTCGCCGCTCGCGCGGCCGATCCCCATGAGCGCCGTCCCGGCGTCCTTCATGATCGTCCGGACGTCCGCGAAGTCGAGGTTGATCAGGCCGGGCATCGTGATGATGTCGCTGATCCCCTGCACGCCCTGGCGGAGGATGTCGTCCACGACCTTGAACGCGTCGATGATCGACGTGTTCTTCGTCACGACGTCCTTCAGGCGGTCGTTGGGGATGACGATGAGCGTGTCCACCTTCTGGCGGAGCGCGTCGGCCGCCCGCTCGGCGACCAGCTTCCGCTTCGCGCCCTCGAAGCCGAACGGCTTGGTCACGACGCCGATCGTCAGCGCGCCGAGGCCCTTGCTGATCTCCGCGATGACCGGCGCGGCGCCCGACCCGGTCCCGCCGCCGAGGCCCGGCGGTGATGAAGACCATGTCCGAGTCGCGCAGGGCCTCCTCGAGCTTCTCCGCGTCCTCCTCGGCGGCCCGCTGGCCGATCGAGGAGTCGCCGCCCGCGCCGAGGCCGCGCGTGATCTTGTCGCCGATGCGGATCTTGTGCGGCGCGTCCGACTGGAGGAGCGCCTGGGCGTCCGTGTTCACGCCGATGAACTCGACGCCCATCATCTCGGAGCGGATCATCCGGTTGACGGCGTTGTTCCCGCCGCCGCCGACGCCGACGACGCGGATGAGTGCGAAGTTCTCCGAGTCAGAGCGGATCGGCATCGTGGTCCTCCGGTGCCCGCGCGGGCGGCCTGCCGTCGTCGAGTCTCCGATCCCGATGAGCGCGGGCACCAGCGCGGAGCGGGACCGATGTGCGTGCATGTTCGGCGCCCGGGTCGCACCGGGCGTCGGGCGAGTATACCCCCGTGCGGAGCGCGCCCCGCAAGGGCCAGCCGGAAGGACGCCGCACGGCGGGGCTCCGGGCGGCGCTGGGTGCGGTGCTCCGCCACCTCGGGCGCTACGGGAAGATGCTGCGCAGGGCGTCCCGGACGCGGCCGAGGCCGCCCATCGACGGGGCCGACTCGTACCGGCCCGAGTCGCTGAACGCGAGCGAGCGGGCGCCCCACTGGAGCAGGCCGATCGACGTGCTGAACGCCGGCGTGAGCAGGTGGTCCACCAGGCCGCCGACGTTCGTGGGAGCCGCCACGCGCACGGGCACCTGGAGGACCTCGCGCCCGAGCTCGGTGATGCCCGGAGAGCTGCGCGGCGCCGCCGGTGAGGACGAGCCCCGCCGGCGAGAGCCCGTGGCCGGCGAGCTCGAGCTCGCCGCGGATCATCTCGAAGGTCTCGCGCATGCGGGCCTCGATGATCTCGCACATCTCGAGGCGGCTGACGTCGCGCCCGGCGTCCTCGCCGATCATCGTGACGGTGATGAGCTCCTCCGCGTCGACCGCCATGAGGTCGCACGTGCCGAAGCTGACCTTGAGGTCCTCCGCGGTCTGGAGGTCCACCTTCATCCCGATCGCGACGTCGTTGGTCACGTTGTTGCCGCCGACGGGGATGACCGCCGTGTGGAACGGGGACCCGTCGGTGTAGAGGGCGATGTCCGTGGTCCCGGCGCCGATGTCCGCGACCGCGACGCCCAGCTCCTTCTCCGTGTCCGAGAGGACGGCCTCGGCGGACGCGAGCGGGTCGGCGACGAGCTCGTCGATCCGCACCCCGGCGGCCTGGACGCACTTGGAGAGGTTCTGCACGGCGGTGGCGGAGGCGGTGACGATGTGCGTCTCCACCTCGAGGCGGATCGCGCTCATCCCGAGCGGGTCCTTCACGCCCTCCTGGCCGTCGACGACGAAGCCGCGCGGCAGGACGTGGAGGACGTCGCGGTTCGAGGGGATCGTGATCGCCCGTGCGACCTCGATGGCGCGACTGATGTCCTCGCGGGTGACCTCGCGGTTCGCGCCGGAGACCGCGATCTGGCCCTTCGAGTTCAGCCCCTCGATGTGCTGGCCGCCGACGCCGACGAAGGCGCGGTCGATCTTCCAGCCCGAGAGCCGCTCGGCGTGCTCGACCGCGGTGGCGATCGAGTGGACGGTCTGGTCGATGTTGACGACGACGCCCTTCTTCAGGCCCGTCGCGGCGACCGGCCCCTTCCCGATGATCGTGAGCGCGCCGTCACGGCTCACCTCGCCGATGAGCGCGACCACCTTCGTGGTGCCGACGTCGATCCCGACGAGGACCGCTTCTCTTTCCACGCTTCTTCTCCGCCTCCCTCCCGGATGCGACCCGGGCGGGTACGCAGCCGCGGCCGGTCGGACCGGCCTGCAGCCGACAGCCTAGAGGAAATGCCGCCGGATGAGGGCGACGTTCTGGAAGATCCGGAGCCCGAAGGCGAGCAGTGCGACGAGGTAGAGGTCGAGTCCGAGCCGGTCGCCGACGAACGTGAGGAAGACGGCGACGATGCGCGTTCACGATGAACCCGCTGATGAAGATCTTCTCGTCGTAGACGCCGTCGAGCTCGGCACGGATCGCGCCGAGGACCGAATCGAGGGCGGCGAGGATGGCGACGGCGCTGTAGCGCGCGAACTCGAGGCCCGACGTTGACCTGGAGCGCGAGGCCCAGCAGGACCCCGACCAGGAGGCCGGCGATCGGCACGAGCATCGCCATCATGCCCCCACGCTGCACATCGAGGTCAGGCTACCCGACCCGCGGAGGGCCGGGCAAGGCGTCATCGCACGACGGGCGTCGCGGTCGTGCGCCCGGACGGTCGGGCGGCCGGACGGGCGGCGCGACGGCGGGCCCCGGCGCTCATCGCAGCGTGTACGTGCCGGCGTCGCCGGACGCGAGGATCGCGCGCTTCAGCCGGTCCTCGCGGACGCCCAGGAGGCTGCGGAGCAGGCGGACCTGCGCCGGGATCAGGTCGGCCGGCCGGACGCTCGGCGTGTAGAACCCGAAGATCGCCGTCCAGCCGTCCGGCACGTCGAGCTCCCAGCCGGTCTCGTCGGTCGACGCGGACGGCGATCTCCTTCGCCTTGCTCCCGATGTCCGTCGGCCGTGAGCGACGCGAGCCGGGTCGCGACGTCGAGGTCGATCGGGTCGACGACCGACCCGGGCGCCAGGGCCGTCGCGGCCGCCCGCTCGTCCACGACGACGGGGAGCGCCGCGGCGGCCTCGGTCGCGCCGGCCGTCGCGTCCGGCGGCGGCGGCGTCGGCGAGGACGCGGCCGTCGCGGTCGACGAGGAAGCGGCGCTCCCCCACGGACCAGACGAGGATCGGCTCGCGCTCCGTCACGACGACGGCGACGACGTCCGGGAGCGAGGTGGCGACCCGGACGGACGCGACCGCCGGGAGGGTCGCGACGCGCGCCGCCAGCGGCGACGTGTCGAGCGTGACGACGTTCGGCGCCGCGGACCCGGCCTCGGCCGCCGTCCGGTCGTGCCGGCGGAGTCGTCGACCGGCAGGTCGGCCGGGGCGGTCGGGAGCGCGAGCGCGGCGACGACCGCCGCGTCGCCCGTCAGGGTCGCGCCGCTCGTCGTGACGGCGCGGACGCCGAACGCGGGCGAGGCCGCGAGCCCGTAGAAGGCGATCGCCGCGCCGAGCATGGCGAGCGCCGCGAGCGCGCGCCGCGGGCTGAAACGGCGCCGGGCGGAGGCGCGCCGGACGGTCGGCGCGGGTCGTGCGCGCACGCGGCCGCGGCGACGGGGGTCGGAGCGGGAGCGGCGGACGATCATCGCGGGAGGTCGGCGGGCGTGAGGTGGTGGACCGGCCGGGCGAGCGCGCGCTCCACGGCGAGCCGGACGATCCGGTCGCAGAGCTCGGGCATCCCGATCCCGGCGGCGGCGCACATCTGCGGGAAGAGGCTGATCTCGGTGAAGCCGGGGATCGTGTTGATCTCCGAGACGTACGCCGTGGTGCCGTCGTAGCAGGAAGTCGACGCGGGCGAACCCGTCGGCGCCGCACATGCGGTAGGCCGCGAGGGCCAGCTCGCGGATGGCCGCGGCGGTCTCGGGCGGGAGGTCCGCCATCGGGAACGTGCGCGCGTCGTCCGTCAGGTACTTCGCGGCGTAGTCGTAGAACTCGCGCCCGGGGAGGACCTCGCCCGGACCGTACGCCTCGATCGCGTCCGGCCCGTTGCCGACGACCGAGACCTCCAGCTCGCGCGGGTGGTCGAGGCAGCGCTCGACGATCGCGACGGGGTCGTACGCGAAGGCGGCGTCCAGGGCGGCGGGCCGCTCGTCGGGCGCGTGCGCGATCGTCATCCCGAGCGACGAGCCGAGGCCGGCGGGCTTCACGATCAGCCGCTCGCCCCCCCACGCGTCGGCGCAGGCGGCGAGGTCGTCCAGCACGGCGTCCGGCCGGGCCCGCCAGCGGGCGGCGTGCACGCGGGTCCACGGGACCACCGGGAGCCCCACCTCGTCGGCCAGGCGCTTGAAGACCGACTTGTCCATCCCGATCGCCGACGCGGTGACGTCCGAGCCGGTGTAGGCGACGCCGGCGAGGTCCAGCATCCCCTGGACCGTCCCGTCCTCGCCCGCGGGCCCGTGGAGCGCGATGAAGACGACGACGGGCGGGTCGCTCGCGGCGAGGAGGCCGGCCGCCACGCTCGGGCGTGAACGGCCCGGCCGCGGCGAGCGCCGCGGGGTCGTCGTACGCGGCGGCGGGGCGGCCCGTCGCGGGCATGGTCGGCCGGCAGCCACCACCAGCCGCCGTCGAGGTCGATGAGGACCGGCTGGACGCGGCGGCCCGGCGGCGCGGAGCGCGTCCGCGATGGCGGTGCCGGAGCGGACGGAGACGTCGTGCTCCGCGGAGGTCCCGCCGAGGAGCACGACGACGGGGGCGTCGGGCCGAAGGGCGCTCATCGCGGACCCTCGCCGGCAGTGTCGGCCGTGCCCGGATCGCCGGCAGTGCCCGGATCCGGGCGGTGCCCCACGGCGCGGGCCAGTCGCCGATGAACTCGACCTCGGCGACGAGCTCGATGCCGAACCGGTCGCGCACCGTGGCCACCGCGAGGTCCGCGAGCATCCGGACGTCCGTCGCGCTCCCCTTCCTGTCGTTGAGGATCCAGTTGGCGTGCCGCTCGGAGATCACCGCGCCGCCGATCCGGTGGCCCTTGAGGCCCGCCGCGTCGATGAGCCGGCCGGCCGAGTCGCCGGGCGGGTTGCGGAAGACGCTCCCCGCGCTCGGGATCCCGAGCGGCTGGTGCGCCCGGCGCCACGCCTTGATCTCGTCGAGCCGGGCCGCGATGACGCCGGGATCGTCCGGCGCGAGCGTGAACGACGCCGTCACCACGACCTCCGGCGGGGACCCCGCCGGCGCGTGCTTCAGGCGGCTGTCACGGTAGCCGAAGCCGAGCGCCTCCGCCGGGATCCGTGCCTCGGTCCCGTCGGCGAGCACGACGTCCGCCCACTCCAGGACGCTGCGCGATCTCCCCGTCGTGCGCGCCCGCGTTCGCCCAGACGGCGCCGCCGATCGACCCGGGGATCGCCAGAGCGAACTCCAGGCCCGTCAGCCCGGCCTCGCGCGTCCGCGTCGCGATGCGCGCCATCTGGACGCCCGCCTCCGCGACGGCGTGCTCCCCGGCCACGTCGAGGCCCTCCGCGCGGACCAGCAGGACGATCCCGCGGATGCCCGCGTCGCCGATGACGACGTCGCTTCCGCGCCCCAGGACCATGTGCGGGAGCCCGCGCGAGCGCGCGTACCGCAGCGCCGCCCGCAGCTCGAACGCGTTGTGGACGGTCGGCGAGGACGTCGGCCGGGCCGCCGACGCGCATCGTCGTCGAGGCGCGCGAGCGGCGCGTCGCGGAGCGCCCGGAGGCCGATGCGCCGCTGGAGGTCCGCCGCGACCTTCGCGGCGTCGAACGGCTCGCTCACGCCGCGCCCCGGGCGGCGAGCGCCTCGATCTCCTCGCGCGGGGGCAGCGGGCGGCGCTCGGCGAGGGCGAGGACGAGCTCCGCGACGGCCGCCGAGGCCCCGGGCCGCCCGAGCGAGCGCGCGGCCGACGACATCTCGAGGTGGCGGCGCGGGTCGTCGAGGATCGCCGTCGCCGCCACGAGCGCGTCGGCGTCGAAGTCGGCGTCGTCCACGAGCGTCGCGGCGCCCGCGTCCACGAGCGCGGCCGCGTTCGCCCTCTGGTGCCCGGCGGCGTGCGGGTACGGGACCACGACCATGGGGATCCCGAACGCCGCGACCTCGGCGAGCGTGGAGGAGCCGGCCCGCCCCACGACCAGGTCCGCCGCTGCGAGCGCCGCGGTCATCTCGTCGCGGAGGAACGGGAACGGCCGGTAGCGGGCGCGGAGGTCGGCCGGAAGCGCCTCGCGCGCGGCGAGCGCCGCCGCGTACCCGTCCTCGCCCGCGACGTGGACGACCGCGACCTTCTGCACGAGGCGCGGGAGCGCCCCGGCGACGGCCGCGTTGAAGCGCGCCACCGCCTGCGACCCGCCGAAGATCAGGACGACCCGCGGGCCGGGCGGGATCTCGAGGCGCTCGCGCGCCTCCTCGCGATCCACGGTGGCCGGGTCGCGGATCGGCGTCCCGGTGACGTACACGGGCCGGTCCGTCCCGAGGCTCTGCCACGGTCGCGGGGAACGTCACCGCGAGCGCGGTGGCGAAGCGGGCGGTCGCGCGGACGCTGCGCCCGGGGACGACGTTGCCGTCCCACATGAGCGTCGGGATCCGCATCGCCGGCGGCCGCGGTGAGGACCGGGATGGCGACGTACCCGCCGGTCGTGAAGATGGCCGCCGGGCGGAGCCGCGCGAGGAGCGCCGCGGCCTGCGGCGTGGACGCGGCGAGGCGCGCCGGATCGAGGACGACGTGGACCGAGGCATCCGTGGACCGGAGCGAGCGGAGGGCGAGCAGGTCGAGCGGGATCCCGGAGGGCGGCACGAGCCGCGCCTCCAGGCCGCGCCGGCCGCCGACCCAGCGGAGGTCAGGCGGCGCCGCGCGGGCCGTCAGCGACCGTGCGACGGCGAGGGCGGGGTAGATGTGCCCGCCGGTGCCGCCGGCCGCGATGAGGACCAGCATCGCCCACCATCCCGGAGGCCTGCGCCTCCCTGGAGATCGACAGGAGGATGCCGACGGCGATGAAGCTCACGACGAGCGACGAGCCGCCGGCGCTGACGAACGGGAGCGTGATCCCGGTCACGGGGATGAGGGAGACCACGACGCCGATGTTGATGAACGCCTGGATGCAGATCCAGGTCGTGATCCCGGCGGCCATGAGCGCGCCGAACGTGTCCGGGGCGGCGAGCGCGACCTTCATCCCGCGGTACGCGAAGATCACGAACAGGCCGATGACGACCATGGCGCCGAGGAGCCCGAACTCCTCCCCCACCACCGCGAAGACGTAGTCGTTCCACGCGTTCGGCAGGAAGAGCCCGCCCGCCTGGCGGCTCTCGCCGAGGCCTGCGCCGACCAGCCCGCCGAGCCCGAGCGCGAGGAGCCCCTGGATCGTGTGGAAGCCCGTCCCCAGCGGGTCCCGCCACGGGTCGAGGAACGTCGTGACGCGGTCGAGCTGGTACGCGTTGCTCGTGAGCGAGAAGAGGACGACGCCGGCGCCGAGGCCGCCGATCGCGAGCAGGTGCCAGATCGTCGCGCCGGCGGCGAAGAACATGACGAACCCGGTGATCCCGATGACCGCGCTCGTCCCGAGGTCGGGCTCGCGGAGGACCAGGAAGACGACCGGGGCGAAGATGAAGAGGAACGGGAGCGTCCCCCGCCGGAAGCTCCGGATCTCCGTCCCGCGGCGTGCGAACCAGTGGGCGAGGTAGACGACCATCGCCAGCTTCGCGATCTCGGCCGGGTGGACGGCCGGGAGGGGGCCGATCTGCAGCCAGCGGGCCGACCCGCCGACGCGGATGCCGAGGCCCGGGATCAGGACGATGACGAGGAGCGCGATCGCGCCGATGTAGAGCGGGATCGACGATCGCGCGGAGCCAGCGGTAGTCGATGCGCGACATGACGACCATCGCGCCGAGCCCCACGGTCCCCCAGAAGATCTGCGGGCCGACGATCCGCAGCGTGTCCTCGTACGACGCGTACGCGCGCATCGCGGAGGACGAGTAGACCATGAGGATCCCGATCGCGACGAGCGCGACGATCGCGACGAGCACGATGTAGTCGGGCTGGTGCGCGTCGCGGCGGAGGCGCGTCCGCCGCGCGACGACCGGCCGCGCGCCGGCCGGTCGCGCCCCGTCGGGGCGGCCGGTCCGCGGGCGGTCGTCCACCTCCTTCGCCGGGCGCGGCGAGACCATCGGGCGGGCGATCGGGCCGGCGGTCACGACGGCTCCCCCGCCCGGGCCCGGCGCGCGGCGAGCGCGGCGACGGCCGCGCGGAACGCGGCGCCCCGGGCGGCGTAGTCGGTGAACATGTCGAAGCTCGCGGCGGCCGGCGACAGGAGCACCGTCGCGAGCGCGCCCGGCCTCCCCTCGTGCGCGGCGAGCGCCTCGCGGGCGATGGCGTCGGCGGCGTCCACGGCGGCCTCGAGCGTCGCCGCCCGCTCGATCCGGCGGAGGCCGGCGTCGCGGAAGAGCGACCGCAGTGCGGGCGCGCTCTCGCCGATGAGGACCGCCGCGGAGGCGCGCTCGGCCACGACCGGCCCGAGAGCCGTGAGGTCCACGCCCTTGTCGCGGCCGCCGGCGATGAGGACGATCGGGCGCTCGAAGCTGCGGAGGGCCGCGGCGACGGCGTCGGGCTGCGTCCCCTGGCTGTCGTTCACGAACCGCACGCCGCCCACGATCGCGACCGTCTCCAGCCGGTGCTCCACGCCGCGGAAGCCGGCGGCCGCGCGGCGGATCGCGTCGGGGGCGACCCCGAAGAGGAGGCCGACGGCCACGGCCGCGAGGGCGTTGCCCACGTTGTGTCGCCCGGGGATCGCGAGCTCGCGACACGGGCATGATCCGGCCGGCCGGGCCGGTGGCCGCGCGGCCGCCGCCGGCGATCGGGAGGCGCTCCGTCCCCGCCGCGACGATCCAGCCGTCCACCACCCCGACGCCGCCCGGCGTGGGCCGCTCCAGGCGGTAGAGGACGGCCGGTGCGGTGCCGAGCGCCCCGTACGAGGCGACGATGGGGTCGTCGAGGTTCAGGACGAGGGCGCCGTCCGGGTCCACGAGCTCCGCGAGCCGGCGCTTCACCGCGCGGTACGCCCCGAGCGACCCGTGCCGGTCGAGGTGGTCGGACGTGACGTTCGTGTACGCCGCGACCGTCGTCCCCCGCGTGATCGCGGGCAGCTGCAGCTCCGAGAGCTCCAGGACGACGCGCGCGTCGGGGCCCAGGCCGAGCGCCCGCTCGACGAGCGGCGACCCGATGTTCCCGCCGAGCGTGACCGGGTGGACGGGATCCGCCGCGAGGATCGCGGCGGCCAGCGACGAGGTGGTGGTCTTCCCCTTCGTCCCGGTGACGCCCACGGTGGGGGCGCGGCAGAGCCGGAGGAAGAGGTCGGGCTCGCTGACGAGCGGCGCGAGCCCGCCGGCGACGGCGGCCTCGGGGTCGAGGTGCGCGGCGAGCGCGCGCCGGAGGTCGGCGTCGGCCGTCGGGAAGGCCGGGTTCGCCGACGGCGAGAAGCAGATGAGCGCCGCGCCGTCGACGGCCGCCGCCGGGTCCACGTCGGGCCCGAGAGCGAGGGCCACCCGCCGTCCCTCGAGCGCGTCGATCGCCGCCGTCAGGTCGGCCGCGGGCTTCCGGTCGTAGACCGTCACCTCCGCGCCGGCGTCGTGGAGGAACCGCGCGAGGGCGATCCCCGTCCGGGCGAGGCCGAGGACGACGACCGGACGGTCGCGGAGCGACCCCGCCTCCACCGCCTCGGGCGTGAGGTCGGCGGTCGGGTCCACCGGGACGGGCGCGGGTCGGGTCATCACGCGATCGCCCGGATGCTCGAGAGGAAGAGCGTCACGCCGAGCAGGCCGCCGAGCGCCCCGACGATCCAGAAGCGGCCGGTGATCTTCGTCTCCGGCCAGCCGAGCAGCTCGAAGTGGTGGTGGATCGGGCTCGTACAGGAAGATCCGCTTCCCGTGCGTGAGCTTGTAGTACGGGATCTGCATCATCACCGAGAGCGGTCTCGACGACGAAGATGATCCCGATGATCGGCAGGATGAGGACCTGCCCGGTCATCAGGGCGGTGACGGCGAGCGCCGCCCCGAATCGAGAGCGATCCCGCGTCCCCCATGAAGACCGCGGCCGGGTGGACGTTGAACCAGAGGAACCCGACCATCACGCCGGCGCAGAGGGCGCAGACGAGGCTGAGGTTCGGCTGGTTCGGGACGTTCAGGATCGCGATGAACATGAACGCGAGGAACGCGAAGACGAGCGTCCCGCCCGCGAGCCCGTCGAGGCCGTCCGTCAGGTTCACGCCGTTGCTCGTCCCGACGATCGCGACGACCGCGATGACGATCCACGGGATCGGCCCGACGAAGACGTCGCCGACGATCGGGACCCGGAAGCCGGTGAACCCGAAGTGGTTCTGGAGGTAGAGCGCCGCCAGGACCGCGACGACGACCTGCCAGATGATCTTCTGCCGCCCGCGGATCCCGACGCCGGTGAGGGCGTTGAGGATGTCGTCCGCCGCGCCCGAGGATCCCGACGCCGAGGAGGGCGAGGAGCGTCGGCGCGGTGGACGGCTCCCACGCGCCGAAGAGCGTCGCGAGGAGGAGGACGACGAGCATGAGGAGGAGGCCGCCCATCGTCGGCGTCCCCTCCTTCACCTGGTGCGCGTCGGGGAGCCCGTCGGCCACGCGGACGTGCTTCCCGAAGCCGACCGCGCGCAGGAGCCGCAGGTAGGTCGGCATGAGGATGACGACGAACGCGAAGGAGAGGACGAGCGCCTGGATGACCGCGACCGTCATCGCCGGGCCTCCTCGGCCGCGCGGAGGTCCGCCACGAGCAGGTCGAGCGCGGCGCCGCGCGACGCCTTGACGAGGACGACGTCGCCGTCGCGGACGATCCCCGCGAGCGCGTCCGCCGCGGCGGCGCGGTCGGCGGTGCGATGGACCCGCGACGCGTCGAGGCCCGCGGCGACGGCCGCGTCGGCGATCCGGTCCGCGCCCGCGCCCACGGTGACGAGCTCCGCGACCGTCCGGCCGGCGGCCTCCCCCACCTCGCGGTGCCCCGCGTCGGAGTGGTCGCCGAGCTCGAGCATCTCCCCGAGGACGGCGACCGGACGGCCCGGGAGGGTCGCGAGCAGGTCGAGCGCCGCGAGCATCGAGAGCGGCGAGGCGTTGTACGCGTCGTCGAGCACCGTGTAGCGCCCCAGGTCGACGAGCTCCGCGCGGTGGGCGGCGCCCCAGCCGGCGGCGAGCGCTCCCGCGATGGCGTCGAGGTCGAGCCCCGCCGCGAGGCCCACGGCCGCCGCGGCGGCCGCGTTGTGCGCGGAGTGGCGGCCGAGCGCCGGCGTGAGGACCTCGCGGTCGGCCCCCGCGGCCGAGAGCGTGAAGGCCGTCCCTGCGGCGCCCGGCGGGCCGGACGTCCGCGACCCGCACGTCCGCGTCGGCCGCGAGCCCGTAGCGGAGGACCCGCGCGTCGGTCCGGCGGTCGAAGTGGCGGACGACCGGGTCGTCGGCGTTGAGGATCGCCCAGCCGTCCGCCGGGAGCGCCTCGACGAGCTCCGCCTTCGCGTCGATGATCGCCGCGAGGCTCCCGGCGCGCTCGAGGTGGACGGCGGAGATCCCGGTCACGACGCCGATGGACGGTCGGGCGATGCGGGCGAGGTCGGCGATCTCGCCGCCCGTGTACATCCCCATCTCGAGGACGGCCGCCTCCACGTCCGCGTCGAGCCGGAGGAGCGCGAGCGGGAGCCCGATCTCGTTGTTCGCGTTGCCGGGCGACCGGAGGGTCCGCAGCCGGGACGAGAGGACGACCGCGACCGCCTCCTTCACCGACGTCTTCGCCACGCTCCCCGTGACGCCCACCGTCAGCGGCGAGAACCGCGCGCGCCATGCCCCCGCGATGCGCTGCAGCGCGGCGAGCGGGTCGTCGACGAGGAGGACGGTGACGCCGCCCGCGGCCTCGCGCCGCACGCGCCTGCGCCCGCGCGTCGAGCGGACGCGCGACGACGAGCGCGGCGGCGCCCGCGTCGATCGCGTCCGCGGCGAAGTCGTGGCCGTCGACGCGCTCGCCGCGGATCGCGATGAAGAGAGAGCCGGGCTCCACGGCGCGGGAGTCGACCGCCCCGCCGCGGATCGGCCGGTCCGACCGGGCGAGCAGGACGCCGCCGGTCGCCGCGACGAGGTCGTCGGCCGTGAGCGCGGCGCGGCGCCGGGGATCGGGTCGCGACGGGACGGCGGTGCTCACGGGGTCGAGTGTCGCACAGGGGTCGCTCACGGCGACGCGGTCCGGCCCGGCTTCGGCGCGGAGCCGGCCGGGACCTCGAGATCGGGCGACCAGCGGCTGCGGCTGCCGGCGCTCGGGTCGGGCGTCGGCGTGGGCGCGGGGCCCGGGACCGTCGGGACGCCGAGGTTCTCGGCGACCGGCTGCGGGGACGACGCCGCGCCGGAGCGCGCTCGGGCTCGGCGTCGGCGAGACGGCGGGCTTGTTCGCCGGCGTGCGGGGCGGGATCCCGAGGACGGAGATCGCGTCCTGGGCGATCCGCCGGAAGAGGTCGAACGACTGGATCGGGAGCTCCATCGAGCCCTGGCCGTACACGTTCGGGTGGCCGTCGCGGATCGTGACCGCCACGAGGACGTCGGGCTGCCACTGGCCCACGTACCCGACGAACGAGAAGTCGAAGACGTTCTGCTTGAAGGCGCCGCGCCCGCGGTTGAGCTTCGGGTCCCAGACCTCCGCCGTCCCCGTCTTGCCGCCCACGAGGTACCCGTGGATGTCGGTCTTCACGCGGTAGTACTCGACGTCCGTGACGACGTGGTGCATGAGCGAGGTGAGCTGCTGCGAGAGGGCGGCGGTGATGATCCGCTCCTGCGGCGGCTTGGGGAGCTCCCGGTCGCCGATCGCGGCGACCACCCGCGGCGTCACCTTGAAGCCGCCGTTCACCATCGCGGCGTATGCGACGGCGAGCTGCATCGGCGTGACCGCGACGCCCTGCCCGAACGAGGCGTTCGCGAGGTCGAGCTCGGTCCAGCGCCGGACCGCGGGGTCGTTCGCGATGCCGGCGACCTCGGACGCGAGGTCCACGCCCGTCCGCGACCCGATGCCGAACTTCGTCCAGGTCTGGTAGAGCGCCGCGGCGGAGGCCTTCAGCGTGGGCCCGAGCTTGAGGGCGACGCGGGAGACGCCGACGTTCCGGCTGTACGCGACGACGTCCTGGAAGGTGATCCTGCCCTTCGCCTGATGGTCGGCGTCGTAGACCTTGCCGTTCGCGACCTTGAGGACGCCGGAGTCGTTGATCCTGCGTCTTCGCGGTGACGACCTTGCGCTCGTAGGCGGCGGCGGCGAGGAGCATCTTCCCGACCGACCCCGGCTCGTAGACGGCGCTCACGACCGGGTCGAGGAAGATCCCGGGATCCTTCGCGGCGACCGTCCGGTAGTCGTTCGCGTCGTAGGCGGGGTAGGTCGCCTCGGCGAGCACCTCGCCGGTCCGCGGGTCGAGGACGACGCCGGAGACCGAGCTGGCCCGGTCGGCGACCCAGGCGGCGAAGACCTCCTGCTCGAGCCGGAGCTGGAGGCTCGCGTCGATCGTCAGGCGCAGGTCCGAGCCCGCGAGGCCCGGCTCCTCGACCCGCGCCGTGTCCCACATCGGCCGGCCCGTGACGTCGCGCTGGGTGTCGAGGATCGCGCGGGGTGCCGGCGAGCGCGTCCTGGTAGTAGCTCTCCACGCCGTACTGCCCGTCGCCGTCGGCGTTCACGAAGCCGAGGACGTGCGCGGCGAGGGTCGAGTCCTTCCCGCCGCCGGCCTGCGGGTAGACGCGCTCGGGCTGCGGCTCGAGGGAGACGCCGGAGATCGTCCCGTCCGCGACGGCATCGCGGATCCGGTCGGAGGTCGCGCGGTCGAGGCCGGTCCGGAGGACCACGTACGGCGCGTCGGTCGTGAACGTGTCGTGAAGCGTCTCCGCCTCCTTCCCGGTCAGGCCCAGGATCGAGATGAGCGAGGTCGCGACCGCGTCGCGCTCGGCGGGCCCCAGCTGCGCCGGCGAGCCCACGAGCCGGTCCTTCTCCACCGTCGAGGCGAGGACGACCGTCCCGCGTCCGGTCGTAGATCGTCCCGCGCTGCATCCGCTCCTCGACGCGGATGGACGTCTGCTGCTCGGCGAGCGCGACGAGACGGTCGCGCTCGACCACCTGCCACTGCGCGGCGCGCACGGAGGCGGCGCCCGCGACGAGGAAGACGACCGCGAGCACGACGAGGAGGCGGCCCCGGTGGTCGGTCCGGCCGAGCATCGACGGCGTGGCTCCGCTCAGCGGGCGTCGACGACGAGCGGGTCGCCGAGCTGCGAGAGGCCGAGGTCGAACGCCTGCTTGCGGATCGCCGGCTCGCTGCCGAGGCGCGACAGGTCCGAGGTCAGCTGCTGCTGGTCCGCGGCCATCCGGTCACGCTCGTAGATGAGCTGATCGATGTCGTAGCTCGTCGCGGAGACCCGGATCGTCTGGGCGAGCGAGAAGAGCCCGAGCGCGAACGCGATCGCGATCGCGCCGAGCGCCAGGCCGATCCGGCTCGTGCCGGCGGTTCGCGCGGACCGGCGCCCTCTGGCTCCGACGACGGGCCGCCGGCACCTCGCCGGTGACCGCCGCGGGGCTCGTCGCCCGCGGGAGCAGCGCCGACCGCCGATCCGCTCCGACGTAGACCGCCATCAGTCGAGCGCGACGGCTGCGAGGCCGAGCCCGGCCCCGCTCTCGCCCGTGCGCGCTTCGACGACGATCGGGATGCCGATCCGCATCCGGCCGGCGTCGAGGTCGGCATCCATCGCGGACTCGACCGGACGCTCCCGCCGCTCGCGGAGCTCATGGAGGCGCCGGCCGTACAGCCGACGACGACGGGACTGGTGGCGACTCATCGTCTTCCTCCCTCTTCCCTTCCATGCCGGGGGCCCGTCGCCCGCGGCGCTGATGGATCCGCCTGCCCGGTCAGGCTGCGAGACGCTCGGCGGCGCGCATGCGCGCGCTCCGTGCCCGGGGGTTGGCTGCGACCTCGTCGGCCGTGGGCATGACCGGCTGGGGTCCGATGAACCGAAGGCGCGGGCTCCGCCCGCAGACGCAGATGGGGATCGCCGGCGGGCAGATGCAGCCCTTCCGCTCGGCGGCGACGAACCGCTTGACGATCCGGTCCTCGAGCGAGTGGTACGAGAGCACGACGAGGCGTCCCCCGGGCCGGAGGAGGTCCATCGCGGCGGCGAGAGCGTCCTCGAGCGCCCCGAGCTCGTCGTTCACGGCGATGCGCAGCGCCTGGAAGACGCGCGTCGCGGGGTGGATCCGCCGCTTGCCGGGGGCCGCGGGCGCCGCGCGCTCCACGATCGCCGCGAGGCGCTCGGCGGTGTCGATCGGGGCCTTCGCGCGCTCGCGGACGATCGCGCGGGCGATCGCACCTGCGCGGGGCTCCTCGCCGTACTTCCGGAACATCGCGGCGAGCGCGTCGGCGTCGAGCGTCGCGAGGAGCTCGGAGGCCGGGACGCCGCGGGAGGTGTCGAAGCGCATGTCCAGCGGGCCGCCCGTCCGGATCCCGAAGCCGCGATCGGCGTCGGCGAGCTGGAAGCTGGACAGGCCCAGGTCGAGCAGGAGCCCGTCCACGGCGGCGAAGCCGGCGTCGGGGGCGACGGTCGCCACCTCGCGGAAGTTCGCCTGGCGGAGGACGAGCCGGTCGCCGAAGCGCGCGAGGCGCGCCTTCACCCGCGCGATGGCCGCGGGGTCGGCGTCGAGGCCGAGCACGCGCCCGTCGGGGGTGGAAGCCTCCAGGATCCGCTCGGTGTGCCCACCGCCGCCTAGGGTCCCGTCGATCTGGAGGCTGCCGGGGCGCGGGGAGAGGATCGTCATGACCTCCTCCGCCAGCACCGGCAGGTGCCCGTCCTCCATCAGTCCATCGCCCTCACGTGCGGATCCGAGCGGATCCTGGAAGCCCATCTCGTGCGCTAGATGCCCAGCCCGGACAGGTGCTGCGCCGAGCGACTCGGGAGACGCCATCTCCTGGCTCAGTGCATCCCACCGAGCCGGAGACCAGATCTCCGCGTGATCCCTCGCGCCCACCACGACCGCCTCGGTGCCCAGCTCGGCGGCATCTCGCAGGCCGGCTCGGCACAACGAGACGACCCTGGCGATCGAGGACGACCTCGAACGCTTTCGCGAAGAGCCACCGCTGGAACTTCCGGGCATCTGCGTCCGCGAGCGGGAGTGCGCTCACCTTGTCGGCGAGCTGTTCCCATTCGCGGCGGGGAAAGATCGCCAGGCAGCCGTCGATCCACGGGCTGACGAACGCACCTTCGTCGAGCTGGGCGCGGAATCGCGCGGGGACGGCGATCCGTCCCTTGTCATCCACCGAGTGCCGGTACTCACCGGTGAACACGCGCCGCGTCCCCTGCCTTCCCCACCCCGGGCTCCGCCCCCTCACGGGTGGCCGGGAGACTTCCCCACTTGGCACCACTTCGTGCCACTTCGCTGCATTCTACACCCCGAGACCACCCCGTCAACGCACAAACGATGGGATGGCGCCCACGAGGACGCGGGGGCGGAGGGGCGCGCCCACCGGGGGCGCCGGCCGACGGGGGCGCTCGATCGGCGGGCGCGTGGGCGGCGGGACGGAGCGGCGGCGCGGCAGGGCGCTCGATCGCCGCGCATCACCCGGGGCTACGGGTGCGGCGTCCGTCAGCGGCACGCGACCGGCTGAGCGTGCGGGCCGCCCCGACGCGGCCGGGGCCGGCGCCATCGTCGGATCGGGCCGGTTCGGGCCGCCGGAGCCGGGCCGTGGCGGCGCCGGCGGCCGGCGGACGGGCCGGGCGGCGCGGACGGACTAGCGGCGCGACCCTTGAGCGGAGGACCCGGACCGGAGCGCCCGGCTCAGGCGGCGCCACCGCGCGACCCCGCGCGCGTCCTCGGCGGGGGTCAGCGTCCGCCCGGCGTACCGGGCGAGCTCCCAGTCCGCGACGAGGAGCCCCAGGTCGCGACGCGTCGATGGGTCCGCGACGGGCGCGATCGGCGCGCCGGCGGGGCCCGCCGCGGCGGCCGCCCGGACCGCCTGCCCGTGCAGGCGGCGGGCCATCGCGTCCCCGGAGAGCGCGCGGCTCGCGCCCCTGCCCACGCGCCAGTCCGCACCGATCATCGCGGCGTCGACCTCCGTGGGAGGGGCTGCCACGTGCGGGCCGACCTCCGGCTCCACCTCGGCCGCGGCGAGGCGCGCGACCCGCCCGCCGCCCCGCCCCGTCAGGCGTGCGGCATGGGCCCGCGGGCTCTCGGCCGGGCGTCGCGCGAGCACGGGATCGCCGGCGAGGTCCTCCAGGAGCGCGAGGTATGCGGCGGGTGCGGTGGCAGGTTCGCGCCGGCGGAGCGGGATGCGCAGCGAGGGCAGGCGCCCCGCGAGGCGCGGGACCTCGATCGAGCGCTCCTCCTCGGGGACCCCGTCCCCCACCCGCGGCCCGCGACGCGTGGTGCCGGCCCGGACGCGCGAGACGACGAACACGACCGCGACGGCGATCGCGACGAGCGCGAGGATCGTGAGGGTCAGCCCGAACCGCGGGTCGCCCTCCACCGGCGAGACCACCCCGCCGTCGGGCACCATCGAGGCGACGACGGACGGTACCGGCGTCGGCGCGGGCGTCGGCAGGATCGAGATCAGGCCCTCGACGCCGGCGAGGATCGGCGTCGCGACCGCCGCGAGCACCACGCCCAGCGCGCCGGCGATCGTCCCGAGGGGGATCCACGCGGCGTCGAGGAGCGCCCCGGGTGTCGCGCCGACGAGGAACGCCGCCGGCACGGCGACGACGAGCACGAGGCCGACGACGAGGACCGCGACGGCCACCCACGCGCGATTGGCCCGCCAGTCGACCCCCGCGGCGGACCCCAGGGTCTCGAGGCGCCCCAGCCCCACGGCGAGCAGGCCGGCGCCGGCGAAGAGGACCGTGGAGACGAGCGCCTGCGCCACGAAGACCGGGCGCGCCGCCTGTCCGAAGGCGAGTCCGATCGCCCAGGGGATGGCGAGCAGGAGGATCCGCCCGAGGAGCCGGCCGACCTTCTCCTCATCGCGCGCGCGCTCGCCGTGCGTCGCGCCGCGCAGCACCGCGAGCCCGAGCAGCCAGCCGGCCGCGTTCGTCGTCACGGCCGCCTCGAGGCTCCGCGTCCCCTCGGCGCCGGATGCCGCGCCCGTGAACGCCCCGGCGAGCGCGTCGCGCACCGCGGGGTCCGCGAGCCAGCCGGCCGCGCCGAACGCGATGGCGAGAAGGACGCCGGCCCACGGTCCGGCGGCGCGCCCGCGGGCAGCACGCGCCCACGTGACGCCGGCGCCGGCGGCGACCACGAACGCCAGCGTGCCGAGGACCGCCGGCCCGTGCGCGAGGCCCACCTGGATCGACGCGTAGACGAGCGCGATCCATGCGCCCTCGACGACCGCGTCCAGCGCGGGGACGACCAGGTCGCCCGCCGCGGGCCGGGTCCGGCCGGTCGCCGGGGCCGCCATCAGACCGCGATCCCGACGGCGGACGCGGTCCGCCAGTCCGGGTCCAGCGTCGCGACGACCGTCGGCAGGCCCGCTGCCCGCGCCCGCCCCGCGTGCGCCGCAGCGTCCGGGCCCACGAGGACGAGGCGGACGTCGTAGCCGCCGACGGCCAGGCGGCGGAGCGTCGCGAGGTCCTCCCGCGGGTCGCGGGCCGTGAGCACGTGGACGGTGGCGCCCGGCGGCACCGTGCGCGGGATCCGGGCGAGCACGGACGCGAACGGGGCCGACGGGACCGGCCCCATCCGGCCGAGCGCGTCGGCGATCGCCCCCAGCTGTGCCGGGCCCGAGCGGGGATCCAGCCACGCGACCCGCGCCCGCCGGCCGGTGTACGCGGCGGCGCCCAGCCCCGTCGCGACGCCGTCGCGGAGCAGGGCCCGGGCGAGGGAGGCCGCGACGACCGCGAGGTCCTCCACCCGCTCCTCCACCGCGTCGCGGCGCCAGTACGGACCCACCACCGTCTGCACGTCCAGCGCGATGAGCGCCTCTCGCGCGCGGGGCGCGTCGTATCGCCGGCTGACCGGCTCCCCCACCCGCGCGGTCGCCCGCCAGTGGATCCGCCGAGGCGGGTCGCCGGGCCGATAGGGGCGGATCCCGGCGAAGAGCGTCGGCTCCTCGAAGAGCCCGGCCGGAGCCCTGCGCCGCCCGAGGGGCGCTCGCGCGGGGCCGCGGTCCCGGACCGGGACGGTCCGCGGCCTGACCACGTAGGCGATCTCGCCGGGGACGGTCGTGCGCGCGGCGTCGCGCCCGAAGACGTCCGCGACCGTGAGGCGCGTGGGGCCGAGGACGAACCGGCCCCGCTTCTCCCCCACCAGCCGCACGTGCCGGACGACGCGCTCGTACCAGGCGAGCGTCCAGGCGTCGCGCAGGCTGAGCCAGCCGATCCGCTCGGATGCCGCCAGGGCGCGGCCGCGGACCGCGACGCCCTCGCTCACGACGCTCTCCGCGACGAGGAGGGCGAGCGGGAGCAGCTTGTCGTTGCGGACGATCAGGTCGAGCGGGATCTCGTCGCCCCAGACCATCCGGTCGCGGGCGAGGCGGCGCTCGAACGAGACGCCGCGGAGCCCGACCGCCGCGGTCAGCCGCCCCATCGCGCCGATGGCGAGCGCGAGGAGCCCGACGAGCCCCAGCCCGGGGGCCCCGAGGAGGACCGCCGCCGCCACGAGCCCGACGGCAGCCGCCGTCCCGGGGCTCACGGCCGGGGCGGGATCGGGACGCGGACGGCCCCGAGCACCTCGTCGAGCACGCGGCCGCCCGTCGCCCCGGCCAGCTCGCGGTCGAGGTCGAGGAGGAGCCGGTGGGCGAGGACGGCCGGGGCCACGGCGACGACGTCGTCCGGGACGACGAACGCGCGACCGTCGAGCGCCGCCCAGGCCTGGCTCGCGCGGTAGAGGGCGACGGTCGCGCGGGGGCTCGCGCCGAGCCGCAGGTCGGGATGGTCGCGCGTCGCGCGGCAGATCGCGACGAGGTAGGCCTCCACGTCGTCGGCGACGAGGACGGTCCGGACGGTCTCCCGGGCGGCGAGGATCTCCTCCGCCCCGGCGACGACCGGGACCGCGTCGAGCGGCTCGTGGCTCGCGCGGTACCGGCGGGCCACCGCCCGCTCCCCCGCCTCGGACGGGTAGCCGAGCGCGACGCGCACGAGGAACCGGTCCACCTGGGCCTCGGGCAGCGCGAAGGTCCCCTCCAGCTCGATCGGGTTCTCCGTCGCGAGGACGAGGAACGGGTCCGGCAGGGGCCGGGTCCGGCCGTCGATGGAGACCTGGCGCTCCTGCATCGCCTCCAGCAGGCCCGACTGCGTGCGCGGGGTCGCGCGGTTGATCTCGTCGACGAGAAGGACGTTGGTGAAGATGGGGCCGGGGATGAAGTGGAACTCGCCCGCCCTGCAGGACGCTGCTCCCGGTCACGTCGCCCGGCAGGAGGTCGGGCGTCCCCTGCACCCGCGCGAAGCCCAGGCCCAGGGCCCTGCTGAACGCCTTCGCGAGGACCGTCTTCCCGACGCCGGGGACGTCCTCCACGAGCGCATGGCCGTCCGCGAGGAGCGCCACCGCGAGGAGTCGGGCCGCACCGTCCGCGTCGACGACCGCGAGGTCGATCGCGTCGCGCAGGCGCCCCCAGAGCCTGCCGACGGCCGTGGCGCCGCCGGGGGTCGTCGCCGGGGTCGTCTCCACCGTCCACCTCCTCGCCCGCCGGCGTCGGCGGATGCGACCCGATGGTACGTCCGCGGGGTGCCCGCGGGGTCGAGGTCCGCTCCGCCGTCGGGCTCGGGCGCTACCGGCGCGGCGTCGGCATGCGGATCTTCTGCCCGAGGACGATGAGCCCCGGATCGCGGATCTTCGGGTTCCGGGCGAGCACCTCGTCGAGCGTGAGCCCGTAGCGGGCCGCCACGGCCGCGAGCGCGTCGCCGCGCTTCACGACGTAGACGTAGCAGTCGTCGACGCCCGGGCAGGCGGTGAGGCCCGGGTACTTCTTCGGCTTCGGCGTGGGGGTGGGTGCCGCCGTGGGCGCCGGCGTCGGGGAGACGATCGACGGGGCCGGGGTGGGGATCGGGGTCGCCGCCGGGGTGGCGGGAGCGAGGGATGCCGCGGCCACGGCGCCGCCGGACGACGCCGGGCTGCCCGCCGCCCCGGCCGTCGCGGACGGGGCGGTCGGCGAGGCGCCGGCGAGCCCCACCGAGAGGTCCCCCTCCGCTGCGAGGGAGACGCCGGCGAGCAGCGCGGCGAGGGCGAGCACGGCACCGGCCGCCGCGATCGGGGCCGAGATGCGCGGCCCATGCGCCGGGGTCGGGGCGTCGGCACGGACGCCACGCGTGGCGCGGACGAAGCGCGGGCACGCGGCGTGCTCTCCGGAGAGGCACAGGGCGACCTGGTCGCGCGCGGTCGGGGCGAACGGCTCGCCCGTGGAGAGGCAGCGGTTCGCGGTGTCCGGCGACAGGCTCGCCGGCCGGACGCGGTCCTGGATGTCGATCGCCGCGAGGAACGGGCAGGCGTCGCCGGGAGCGGGCGCCTGCTGCGGGCCTGGGGTCGCAGCGTCGGGCCCGGGCGTCGCGTCGAGCCCGAGGACCGGGCCGGACCCGGCCGCAGGGTCGTCCGCGCGCGTGGCGGCGATCGCGTCGGGGTCCGACGCGTCCGGGACGTCGCGCGGGGACGCGTCGATGCCGCCCTGTCCGACCACGCGCCCTCCCCTCCTGGTGCCTCCGACGCCCGCGAGTCTAGTACGGGACGTCCAGTACGGACGGCCTCTTGTGGAAGGTGACGACCGGGTGATAGCGTTCGCCGCCCATGTGGAGTCTCGTGCGCTCATGACCGGGAACGGAGCACTCGCGACCACGGAGGCGGCGGCGTACGCCCTTCCCGCGGTCCGGATCCGACGCTGCCAGTTCCGCCGCGTCGTGTGCGTGGTCGCCGGCGAGGCCGACTACGACGTCCACTGCCTCCACCCGCGGCTCCGCGTCGCGCTCCCGATCGGCGACATGGAGTGCGCCACGACGGTCTGCAACGACTGCACCGCGGATGGCACCTTCCGCGCCGACGAGGACTGACCGGCTGAGGGGGTCGCGCCAGCGAGGCGACCTGTAAGCCGAGTTCTGTACCGCGGGAGACCCGCGGCGACGGTCATCCATCTAGGCCGGCGGTCGCCCGCCGGCTCGTGCAGCCGACCCGAGGGCCGGGCAGCGCGCCCGTGTCCCGGCGAACCGGGACGTCGCCCTCCTACTTGGCCTTGCTCCAGGTAGAGCTTGCCGCGTTTCACCCCGCCACCCGGCCGAAGCCGGATCGCGGACTCGTCTCTGTGGCGCTGGTCCTCGCCTCGCGGCGGACGGGCGTTACCCGCTACCACTGCGCTGTGGAGCTCGGACTTTCCTCACGTCCCGGACGGGCGAGCCCGCCGCGACGCGCGACCGTCCGGTCGCCTCGCTGGCCGCGCGATGGTACACCCCGCGACACGCCGGCCCCTCGACGGGGCCGCGCCTGGCCGCTACCCCGGGACCCGGAAGGAGAGCCCGTCGCGCGCCACCTCCACGCCGTCCGGCAGCCGCGCCTCGATGCTCGCGTGGGTGAGGTCGTGGTCGAGGTGGGTGAGGATCGCGCGCCGCGGCCGGAGGTCCGCGATGAGCGCGAGCGCCTCGTCGACCGTCTGGTGGGTCGGATGCGGGATGTCCCGGAGCGCCGAGATCACGAGCGTGTCCAGGTCCCGGAGCAGGACGCGTCCATCGGGGTCGATCCGCTGGACGTCCGAGCAGTAGGCGAACCCACCCGTCCGGTAGCCCGCGATGACGCGGTCGCCATGGATGACCGGGATGGGCACGAACCGCCGCCCGCCGACGAGGAACGGCCCGGCGAGCTCCACCGGCCGGAGCATCGGCAGGCCCGCGAACCGCTTCTGGCCCGGCAGGAAGGCATACCCGAACCGGCCCACGACCACCGCGAGGCTCTCCGCGTAGGTGCGGACGTCGAGGTAGCCGCCGCGGAGCTCGTTGAAGCGCCGCAGGTCGTCGAGGCCGCCGATCGCGTCGGCGTGCTCGTGGGTGAGGAGGACGGCGTCGACCCGCTCGACGCCCTCGCGGAGCGCCTGGGCGCGCAGGTCCGGCCCGGCGTCGATGAGGACGCGCGTCTCGCCGAACGCCAGGAGCGCGGACGCGCGCGTCCGGCGGTCGCGCGGGTCCGTGGAGGTGCACGTGGGGCACGTGCAGGCGATCCGCGGGACCCCGCCGCTCGTGCCGCTGCCGAGGATCGTCACGGTGAGCTCGTCCGGATCGGGGCCGGGATCAGCGGGGTCGAAGCCCGGCTCCAGCTCCGGCGGCGTGCGGTCGGCCCACAGGGTCGGCGACTCGGCGGTCACGGCCGGCCGCGATGGCATCGCCGAGCCGCCGCCCGGTCGCCTCCCGCGCCGGGCGTCCGCACGACGGATGCCGGCCCCCCGGCGAGCGCCCGGTCGATCGCCTCGTTCGCGAGCGCGTCCGCCGCCTTGTTGCGCGCCCGTGGCTCCTGCTTCGCCGCCCACCGGTCGAGCGAGCGGAGTCGAGCGAGCGCCTCGGCGTGGAGCTTCGCGAGCTTCGCGTCGCGGACCTTCCACCGGCCGCTGAGCTGCTCGACGAGCAGGTTGGCGTCGAGGATGAGCTCCACCTCGCGGGCCCCGAGCCCGATCGCCACGTCCAGGGCGCGGATGACCCCGGTGTACTCGGCGACGTTGTTCGTCTGCCGGCCGAGGTACTCGCTCAGGGTCGCGACGGGCGGCGCATCGGGCCGGCGCGCCGCGGCGAGGTCGCCGTCGGCGTCGATGATCACCGCGCCGAGCGACGCGGGGCCCGGGTTGCCGCGGGCGGCCCCGTCCGTCCGGATGACGACACGTCGAGGCATCGGTCGGGACGCTCCGGGCGCCGGCGGCCGGGCCTGGGTCTCAGCCGTGCCGCGCGACGATCGCGCGCGTCACTTCGAGGATCGCGCCCGTCACGTTGATCTCGCGCGGACAGGCCGTGACGCAGTTGAACGTCGTCCGGCATCGCCAGACGCCCTCGTCGTCCGCGAGGATCTCGAGGCGGTCGTCGCCGGCCTGATCGCGCGAGTCGAAGATGAACCGGTGCGCCTGGACGATCGCCGCCGGCCCGATGTAGGAGGGCTGCGCCCAGAAGGACGGGCACGAGGTGGTGCAGGCGGCGCAGAGGATGCACTTCGTCGTGTCGTCGAACTTCTCGCGGTCGGCGGCGCTCTGGCGGCGCTCGCGCTCGGGGACGGGCGTCTCGTTCACGAGGAACGGCATCACCGTCCGGTACTTCGCGAAGAACCCCTCCATGTCCACGACGAGGTCCTTGACGACCGGCAGGCCGCCGAGCGGGGCGACGGTCACCTTCCGGCCCAGCTGCTCGACGCGGATCTTGCACGCGAGCCGGTTCCGGCCGTTGATGAGCATCGCGTCCGACCCGCAGATGCCGTGCGCGCAGGACCGGCGGAACGTGAGCGTCCCGTCGACCGTGTTCTTCACGGTGTGCAGGAGGTTGAGGACCCGATCCATCGGGCCGGCCTCCACCGCGTACGTCTCCCAGTGCGGGGCGGCGTCCCGCTCGGGGTCGTAGCGGAGGATGCGGAGGTCGACCTGCATGTGCGCTGCTCCCGGCTCAGTACGTGCGGGGCTTCGGTTCGAATCGGGTGACGGTCACGGGCTTGTACCGCAGCTCGGGCTGCTCGCCCTCGCGCCGGTACGCGAGCGTGTGCGCGAGCCAGCCCGCGTCGTCGCGCTCGGGGTAGTCCTCGCGCGAGTGGGCGCCGCGGCTCTCCTTCCGCGCGAGCGCGGAGGCGGCCGTCACCTCGGCGCAGTCGAGGATGTACCCGAGCTCGCGGGCCTCCAGGAGGTCCGTGTTGAACGTGGTGCCCTTGTCGTTGACGACGACGTCGGCGTAGCGGTCGCGGAGCGACTCGATCCGTGCCACGGCCTCGGTGAGGAGCGTCTCGTCGCGGAAGACGCCGACGTTGCTGTCCATGAGGAGGTTGAGCTCGGCGCGGATCGCCTCCGGCCGCTCGCCCTCCTTGCGGGAGCGGAGCGCCTCCAGCTCGGAGCGGACCTGCTCGTCCGCGTCGGGGACCACCTCGGGCATCGCCGCGCCGCGGGCGAACTCGGCCATGGCGATCCCGGCGCGCCGGCCGAAGACCAGCAGGTCGACGAGCGAGTTGGTGCCGAGGCGGTTCGCCCCGTGGACGCTCACGCAGGCCGCCTCGCCCGCGGCGTACAGGCCCGGGATGACCGTGCCCTCCGCGTCGCGGATCACGCGCGCCTGGAGGTCCGTCGGGATCCCGCCCATCGCGTAGTGCGCGGTCGGCTGGATGGGGACGGGCTCCTTCAGCGGCTCGACGCCCAGGTAGATGCGGGCGAAGTCCGTGATGTCCGGGAGCTTCTCCTCGATGACCTTGCGGCCCAGGTGGCGCACGTCGAGGTACACGTAGTCCTTGCCGCCGATCCCGCGGCCGTCGCGGACCTCGAGGTAGATCGCGCGGCTGACCATGTCCCGCGGGGCGAGCTCCATGAGCCGCGGCGCGTAGCGCTCCATGAAGCGCTCGCCGTCCCTGTTCAGGAGCGTGCCGCCCTCGCCGCGCGCCGCCTCGGACAGGAGGATCCCGATCCCGTAGATCCCCGTGGGGTGGAACTGGTAGAACTCCATGTCCTCGAGCGGGACGCCGCGGCGGTACGCGATCGACATCCCGTCGCCGGCGAGCGTGTAGGCGTTGCTCGTGATCCGCCACGCGCGCCCGTAGCCGCCGGTGGCCATCAGGACGGCCTTCGCGCGGAACGTGTGGATCTCGCCGTCCGCGATCCGGTACGCGACGACGCCGGCGCACCGGCCGCCCTCGCCGGCGTCCCCGCCCTCGAAGACGAGGTCCACGACGTGGTACTCGTCGTAGAAGCGGACGCCGGCCTTGATGCACTGCTGGTAGAGGGTCTGCAGGATCATGTGGCCGGTCCGGTCCGCCGCGTAGCACGCGCGCTTGACCGGGCCCTCGCCGAAGTTCCGCGTGTGGCCGCCGAACCGGCGCTGGTCGATCTTCCCCTCGGCGCGTCCGGTTGAACGGCAGGCCCATGTGCTCGAGCTCGATGACGCGCTCGATCGCCTCCTTCGCGAGGACCTCGACCGCGTCCTGGTCCGAGAGGTAGTCGCCCCCCTTGACCGTGTCGAACATGTGCCACTCCCAGTGGTCCTCCTCGAGGTTCCCGAGAGCGGCGCAGACGCCGCCCTGGGCGGCGCCGGTGTGGGAGCGGGTCGGATAGAGCTTGGTCAGGACGGCGGTGGAGACTCCCTCGCGGGCGAGCTCGAGGGCGGCCCAGAGAGCGGCGCCCCCGGCCCCGACGACGATGGCGTCCGTGTCGATCCGCATAGGGTCCTCAGCGCACCAGGCCGACCGGCATGGACAGCACGGCGACGGTGCCCATGACGAAGATGAGGAAGGCGAGCAGGTACAGGAGCATGAGGATCGCGGTCCGCCAGCCCGCCCTTGAGGTAGTCGCTCAGGACCGTGCGCATCCCCAGGAACGCGTGGAAGACCACCATCTGGAGCATGAGCCAGTCGAGCGTCCGCCAGACGAGGCTGTCCCAGCGCTCGCCGAAGATCCACTCGGAGGTCTGCTCGGCGGGGTCCGAGACGAAGTGGACGATGCTGAAGTGCGCGAGCGCGAGGACGAAGAGCGCCAGGCCCGACAGGCGGATGAGGTACCAGACGGAGAGCTCGAAGCCGGCGCTGCGGGGGCGCGCGCGACCGGCCCTCGTGACGACGGCCATCCCGCTACCCCCTCAGGCCCGGCAGGCCGAGGCCGGGCGCGACGATCAGGTAGGCGCCCGGGATCCCGACGAGGAAGAAGACGACCCAGCACGCGTACCAGAGCTGCAGGTGGTAGCGCGTGAGGCGCGGCCAGAAGTCGAGCGCGATGATCCGCAGCCCGTTGAGCGCGTGGTACAGGAGCGCCGCGCCGAGGAGGGCCTCCCCGATCCGTCCCGGCAGGCTCGCGTAGAGCGAGAGGAGCTCGTCGTACGTCGAGGGGGCTGCGGCGGCGAGGAAGATGTCCAGGACGTGCAGGAGGATGAACAGGAACAGGGCGACGCCGGCGATCCGGTGGAACGCCCACGCCAGCATCCCGGCACCGCCGCGGTACCGCAGGAGCATCACGCCTCCCATCGCGCCCGCACACCGCGGGCATCCGCACCGACGCTCGGGCCGGCAGCGGCGGAGGCGTCGGGAACTCGCGTCAGGCGCCCATCCTACCGTCCCGCGGTGCCCGGTGCGGTGCCGTTCGGCGCCGCCCGCGGGGCCATTCGGCGCGTGATGCGGGGCCCGCCCGGGGCCGTATCATCGGACCCGTCCCCGACCCGCTCGCGGCCGCGGCCGCCCACGACTCTGAGGAGCCCCCCTCGTGAAGATCCAGGAAGCCGACGCGAAGCAGCTGCTGCGCGCGCAGGGCCTGCCCGTCCCGCCCGGGACGGTGGCACGGTCGGTGTCCGAGGCGGACGCCGCGGCCGACATGTACCTCAAGGACGGCGCCGACGCGGTCGTCGTCAAGGCGCAGGTGCTCGTCGGCGGACGCGGCAAGGCCGGCGGCGTGAAGCTCGCCCGGACGCGCGAGGAGGCGGATCTGGCCGCCTCGGCGATCCTCGGCATGACGATCAAGGGGATCACGGTCCGCAAGGTCCTCGTGGGGCCGGCCGCGGACATCGTGAAGGAGTTCTACCTCGGCGCCATCCTCGACCGCGCGTCCCACCGGATCGTGGTCATGGCGTCCGCCGAGGGCGGCGTGGAGATCGAGGAGGTCGCCAAGCGCGACCCGTCCGCGATCCTCCGCGAGTCGGCGCACCCGCTCCTCGGCCTCGCGGACTGGCAGGCGCGCAAGCTCGCGTACGGCCTCGGCCTCCAGGGCCCGCGCATCAAGGCGTTCATGCACATCGCCCACGGCCTCGTCCGGACGATGATCGCGGACGACGCGGACCTCGTGGAGGTCAACCCGCTCGCGATCGTCCGCGAGCGCGACGACGAGGGCAACGTCGTCGAGCGTCTCCTCTGCCTCGACGCGAAGATCGTCCTCGACGACTCGGCGCTCCCGCGCCACCCCGACCTCGAGGCGCTGCGCGACCTCGACGAGGAGGACCCGACCGACGTCGAGGCCCGGAAGCACGACCTCAGCTTCATCCGGCTCGACGGCACGATCGGCTGCATGGTGAACGGCGCCGGCCTCGCGATGACCACGATGGACCTCGTGAAGCGCGCCGGCGGCGAGCCCGCGAACTTCCTCGACATCGGCGGCGGGGCGCGCGCGGACAAGGTCGCGTCGGCGATGAAGCTCATCCTCGACGACCACAAGGTCCAGGCGATCCTCGTGAACATCTTCGGCGGGATCACCCGCGGCGACGAGGTCGCGAAGGGCCTCATCGAGGCCCGGGCGCAGCAGTCCCGCGACGTCCCGATGGTCGTGCGGATCGTGGGGACGAACGCGGAGGAGGCCCAGCGCCTGCTCCGCGAGGCGCGTTTCGAGACGGCGGCCACGCTCGACGAAGCGGCCGAGAAGGCTGTCGCGGCCGCGAAGGCCGTCGGAGGTGCGGCGTGAGCATCCTCGTGGGGCGCGAGACGCGCCTGGTCGTCCAGGGCATCACCGGTCGCGAGGGCGAGTTCCACGCGCGGCAGATGAAGGAGTACGGGACGAAGGTCGTCGCCGGCGTCACGCCGGGCAAGGGCGGCCACACCGCGCTCGACGGCACGGTCCCGGTCTTCGACACGGTCGCCGAGGCCGTCCGCCAGACGGGCGCGAACACGTCGGTCATCTACGTCCCCGCCAGCGCGGCGCCGGACTCGATCCTCGAGGCGGTCGCCGAGGGGATCGGGGTCGTCGTCTGCATCACCGAGGGGATCCCCGCGCTCGACATGGTCCCGGTCGTCGAGGTCGTCCGCCAGCGGGGCGCGCGCCTGATCGGCCCCAACTGCCCGGGCCTCACCTCGCCGGGCCGGGCGAAGGTCGGGATCATCCCGGGCTCCATCCACCGCGAGGGCACGGTCGGCGTGGTCTCCCGCTCCGGGACGCTCACGTACGAGGCGGTCCAGGCGATGACCGACGCCGGGATCGGCCAGTCCACGTGCATCGGGATCGGGGGCGACCCGATCATCGGCACGAACCACACGGACGTCCTCAAGCTCTTCGCCGCGGACCCGGAGACCGACGCGATCGTCCTCATCGGCGAGATCGGCGGCTCCGCCGAGGAGGAGGCGGCGGCGTGGGCCGCCGAGAACATGCCGGGCGTCCCGAAGGTCGCGTTCATCGCCGGCCGGACCGCGCCCGAGGGCAAGCGGATGGGCCATGCCGGCGCGATCATCAGCGGCGGCAGCGGCACGGCGCAGGCGAAGGTCGCCGCGCTCGAGGCCGCCGGGCTTCCTCGTGGCCGAGACGCCCACCGAGATCCCGACGCTCCTGCGGAAGGCCGGCGCCAGCTAGGCGCGGCCGGGCGCCCGCGACGGGCGCCGCACCAGGCGACGCGACGGCGGCCCGCGGGCCGCCGTCGACGATTCCGGGGGCGGGGCCGGGGCTGGCGCCGCCCGATACCATCGGCGGGGGCGCCCGGTCGATGGGCGCCGGGGTCGGAGGCCACGTCCGGGTGACCGCGGCGGTCGTGCTCGCCATCCTCGTCGCGCTGGCGTTCGCCCTCACGAACGGCTTCCACGACGCGGCGAACGCGATCGCGACCCTCGTCGCGACGCGCGTCGCGCGGCCGATCCCCGCCGTCGTGCTCGCCGCGACGTTCAACCTCATCGGGCCGTTCGTGGTCGGCGCCGCGGTCGCGAACACCACCGGCAAGATCGTCGACCTCGACGGGGGCCAGCAGATCGCGGCGATCGGGGCAGGCCTGACCGGGGCGACCGTCTGGAACCTCATCACGTGGAGCCGCGGCATCCCGTCGAGCTCGAGCCACGCGCTCGTCGGGGGCCTGGTGGGGGCGGCGCTCCTGCTCGCCGGCCCGTCCGCCGTCCGCTGGGGCCCCGTCGTCGACGGCCACATCGGGGGCGTCCTCGGGATCCTCGTCGTGCTCGCCGTGGCGCCGCCCGTCGCGGCGGCGGCGGCGTTCGCCGTCGAGCGGATCGGCGCTCCGGCTGGCCCGGCGGGCGACGGTCCGCGCGAGCGGGCCCATCCGGACGGCGCAGTGGTTCACGTCGGCCTGGCTCGCGTTCAGCCACGGCTCCAACGACGCGCAGAAGACCGTCGGGATCATCGCGGCCGTCCTCGTCGCCGCGGGGCTCATCCCGCAGCTCGAGGACGTCCCGCCGTGGGCGATCCTCGCCTGCTCCGTCGTCGATCACCGCTCGGCACGGCGTTCGGCGGCTGGGGGATCGTCCGGACGATCGGGCGGCGCATCTTCCCGGTCCACGAGGTGGACGGCCTCGTGAGCCAGGGGACGTCGGCCTCGCTCATCCTCGCCGCGTCGGCGATCGGGGCGCCGGTGAGCACGACGCAGGTCGTCTCCTCGTCGATCGTCGGCATCGGCGTCGGGCGTCGGCGGTATCGTCACGTCGGCTGGACGGTGGTCCGGGACATCCTCGTCGCGTGGGTGACGACGATCCCGGCGGCTGCCATCATCGCGGCGGTCTCGCTCCCGGTCTGGAGGTACATCACGGCATGACGAGCGTGCGACCGAAGCTCGGGTGGTTCTTCCCCGAGACGCCCGACGTGCTCGGGATGCTCCGGCGGCAGGCGGCCGTCACCGTGGACGGGATGGACGCGCTCACGGCCTGGGCCGCCGGCGACCCGGACGCGGCCGGACGGCTGTCCACGATGGAGCACGAGGCGGACGACGTGAAGCGCGAGCTGCGCCTGGCGCTCCGGACGGCGTTCATCACGCCGATCGGCGCCGAGGACATCTACGTCCTCTCGCAGCGGCTCGACGACGTGCTCAACGGCGCGAAGAACGCGGTGCGCGAGGCGGAGGTCATCGCGATGGCCCCGGACGAGGCGATCGCGAGCATGGCCGGCTTCCTCGCCGAGGGCGTCCACCACCTCTCGGACGCGTTCGACGTGCTCGCCGCGAACGGCTCGAAGAAGGGCGCCGACCCCACGGAGGCCGCCGATCGCGCCGTGAAGGCGCAGCGGAACCTGGAGCGCGTCTACCGCAACGCGATGGTCGCGCTCCTCTCGGTGGACGACCTCCGCGAGGTCATGGGGCGCCGCGAGCTGTACCGGCGGTTCTCCCGCATCAGCGAGAGCATCCTCGACGTCGCGGACCGCGTCTGGTACGCGGCCGTGAAGGAGGCCTGAGGCGGGCCGGACAGCGGCCGCCCGCGGCGGCGCCCCTCAGCGGATCGCGTCGGGGGCGACGAAGCCGTCCGGGTAGAGGGTCTTCCAGGCGGGCCCGCCGGGCGCCTCGATCAGCTCCACGAGCACGCCGTGGCAGCTCCGCGGGTGGAGGAAGGCGACCGGGCCCTCGGCGCCGGGTCGCGGCGCGGTGTCGATCTCCTCGACGCCGTCGATCGCCAGCCGCGTGAGCGCCGCCGAGATGTCGTCCACCTCGAAGCAGATGTGGTGGAACCCCTCCCCGCGCGAGGCGAGGAAGCGTGCGACCCCGGTCGTGTCGTCCGTCGGCGCGACGAGCTCGATCTTCACGTCGCCGACGCGGCAGGAACGCGATGACGACCCGGTCGGACGGGATGGGCTGGACGGCGCCGACCTGGAGGCCGAGCGCGTCGCGGTAGAAGCCGAGGGACGTCTCGACGTCGCGGACGACGACCGCGATGTGGTGGACGCGCCCGACGCGGCGGACGTGCTCGGGGACCCCGTGGGTCGGATCGGTCATCGGACTGCCTCCCGGTGGAGCCGTCCTCGCCGAGGGGCCGGGCGGGGCGTCCTGCGGGCGCTGCGCCGGCCCTCGCGGCTCAGATCGTCACCTGCTCGCGGTACTCGCCCCAGACGCCACGGAGCCTGTCGCTGATCTCGCCGACGGTCGCGTACGCGTGGACCGCCTCGAGGATCGGCTCCACGAGGTTCTCCTCGCCGCGCGCGGCCTCCTCGACGTGTCGCATCGCCGCCTCCCAGGCCGCCGGATCGCGCTCGGCGCGGACCTTCCGCACCCGCTCCACCTGTGCGCGCTCCCCCGCCGGGTCGATCCGCAGGGTCGGCGCGCTCGCGTGCTCCTCGTCGCGGAACTTGTTCACGCCCGACCACGACCTTCTCGCCGCGCTCGATCTCGCGCTGCGTGAAGTACGCGGCCTCCTGGATCTGCCGCTGCTGGAAGCCCGCCTCGATCGCGGCGAGCGTCCCGCCCATCGCGTCGATCTCGTCGAGCAGGCGCCAGGCGGCCGCCTCGACCTGGTCCGTCAGCGTCTCCACGAGGTAGCTGCCGGCGAGCGGGTCGGGCGTCTCGGTGACCCCCGCCTCGTACGCGATCACCTGCTGCGTCCGGAGCGCCAGCCGGGCGGCCCCCTCCGTCGGGAGCGCGAGCGCCTCGTCGCGCGAGTTCGTGTGGAGGCTCTGGGCCCCGCCCAGGACGGCGCCGAGCGCCTGGAGCGTCGTGCGGACCACGTTGTTGTCGATCGAGGTCGCCGTGAGGCTGGACCCGGCGGTCTGGACGTGGAACCGGCACGCCATAGAACGCATGTTCGATGCGCCGAAGCGCTCCTTCACGATCCGCGCCCACATCCGCCGTGCCGCGCGGAACTTCGCGACCTCCTCGAAGAGCTCGCTCCACGAGGCGAAGAAGAACGAGAGCCGGCCGGCGAACGCGTCCACGTCCAGGCCGCGCGCCACGGCCGCGTCCACGTACGCGATCGCGTCGGCCATCGTGAACGCGAGCTCCTGCGCCGCGGTCGCCCCCGCCTCGCGCATGTGGTAGCCGCTGATGCTGATCGTGTTCCACCGCGGCAGCTCGCGGGTCGCGAACTCGAAGATGTCCGTCACGAGGCGCATCGACGGGCGCGGCGGGTAGATGTACGTCCCGCGCGCGATGTACTCCTTGAGGATGTCGTTCTGGGTGGTCCCGGAGATCCTCCCCCGCTCCACCCCCTGCTTCTCCGCGGCCGCGACGTACATCGCGAGGAGGATCGCGGCGGTGGAGTTGATCGTCATCGAGGTGCTGACGGTCCCGAGCGGGATCCCCGCGAAGAGGGTCTCCATGTCGGCGAGGGAGTCGACCGGGACGCCGACGCGGCCCACCTCGCCGAGGGACTCGGGCGCGTCCGAGTCGTAGCCCATCTGCGTCGGCAGGTCGAAGGCGACCGAGAGGCCGGTCTGCCCCTGGTCGAGGAGGTAGCGGAAGCGCGCGTTCGTCTCCTCCGCGGTCCCGAAGCCCGCGTACTGGCGCATCGTCCAGAACCGGCCGCGGTACATCGTGGGCTGGACGCCGCGGGTGTACGGGTACTCCCCGGGCCGGCCGAGGTCGCGGTCCTCGTCGAGGCCCGCGATGTCCGCGGGGGTGTAGAGGTCGCGGTACTCGATCCCGGACGTCGAGACGAAGCGCGCCCGGCGCTCCGGCGACTCCGCGACGGCCTTCGCCCGCAACGTCGCGCGCCAGCGCTCCCGGCCGGGGTCGGGCGCCGAGAGGTCCTCCGGGCGCGTCTCGTCGCGCCCGGCGTCCGCCGGGCCGGTGCTCCGCTCCATCCGATCCCCTCCTGCGGGTCGCGCGCTACGTGATGACGACGAGGAGGTCCCCCACCTCGATGGTCTGGCCCACCTCGACGCCGACGCGCTCGATCGTACCCTCGCGCGGGGCACGGAGCTCGTTCTGCATCTTCATGGCCTCGACGACGAGGAGCTGCTGGCCCGCCTCCACCGACTCGCCGGGCTTCACGGAGACCGCGACGACCCGGCCGGGGATGATCGCGTGGACCTCGAGCGGCCCGCCGTGCGAGGTCTGTCCGGCACCGCGCCGGGCCCGCTCGCGCAGGGCGGCGCGGCGCTCGGGCTCGACCTCGACCTCGACGCGCCAGCCGCGGACGACGATCTCGCGCACGACCGTCCCGCGCGCCCGGTCCACCCGGGACTCCCCGATGACGATCGGGAGGCGCAGCGGGTCGCCGCCGTCGCCGAGCGTGAGACGCGCCCGGTCGCGCCCGAACCTCTCGAGCCGGGCGGGGACGGGGACGCCGTCCACGAGCGGGTCGTCCGAGTCGGGGATCTCCCGGCCGGCGAGCGCCTGGGCGGGATCCGGGGCCGGCTCGACGGTCATGGACGGATCGCCCTCGATGCGCGTGGACGGCGCGATCGTCACGCGGACCGCCCGCGGGTGGGTATCCCGCTCGACCTTCTCCCCGGGCATCGGGCCCGCGACCGCCTCGGCGACCTTCGCCCTCGACGGCTGCCGTTGCCCCCCGCGGCGGCGGGAGCGGCCTTCGGCGGCGGTCATGACGGCCACCGGTCGATCGCCATCGCGCGTCCGCCGGCCCGCCACGCGGCCGACCCGCCGCCGGAGCCCATGGGCGCCCCTCCTCCCTCGCCGGGCTCCGCCGGCGCCGCACCGTCCTCGATCGCGACGAGCCCCGCGGCGAGCAGCGCCGCGCGAGCCCACTGCTCGCGGGCCGCCGGCCCGTCCCAGTGGCCGTCCACCCAGGTCGTCGAGAGCTCGCTCGCCGTGACGAAGCCGGGCTCGTCGAGCATCGCCCGGTGGAACGGGATCGTCGTCTGGATGCCGCCCACCTCGGCCTCGTCGAGGGCGCGACGCAGCCGCTCGATGGCGGACGGCCGGTCCTCGGCGTGGACGATGAGCTTCGCGATGAGCGGGTCGTACTCGGCCGGGACGCGGTCCCCGGCCTCCACGGCGGTGTCCACCCGCACTCCCGGGCCCGCCGGCATCTTCCACCGGGTGATCCGACCCGGGGTCGGGGCGAAGACGCGCGCCGGGTCCTCCGCGGAGATGCGGAGCTCGATGGCGTGGCTCGTCGGCCGCGAGGCCTGCGCGGCGGCCTTCCGGACCCGCGCCGAGAGCGGCTGGCCGGCGGCGAGCCGGAACTGCTCCTGGACGATGTCCACGCCCGAGACCATCTCGGTCACCGGGTGCTCCACCTGGAGCCGGGTGTTCACCTCGAGGAACCAGAAGCTCCCGTCCCGGTCGAAGAGGAACTCGCACGTCGCGGCGTTCCGGAGCCCGGCCGCCGCGCCGAGCCGCTCCGCCATCAGGTGGAGCCGGCGCCGCTCCGTCTCCGAGAGCCCGGGGGCGGGCGCCTCCTCGATGAGCTTCTGGTGGCGCCGCTGGGTGGAGCAGTCGCGCTCGCCGAGCGCGACGACCGTCCCCTCGGCGTCGCCGAGGAGCTGCACCTCGATGTGGCGGGCGGGCATGATCTCGCGCTCGACGTAGACGGACCCGTCCCCGAACGCGGAGGCGGCCTCGCGCGACCCGGCGATCAGCGCCGCGGCCAGCTCGTCCGGCGACATGACGCGCCGCATCCCGCGGCCGCCGCCGCCGGCCGCGGCCTTCACGAGCAGCGGGAACCCGACCTCGCGCGCCTCCTTCAGGATCGCGTCGAGCTCCTCCGGGCCGGTCGACCGGCGCCGGCTCGAGCGTCCCGGGGACGCACGGCACCTTGGCCGCGCGGGCCGTGCGCCGTGCCGCGAGCTTGTCGCCGAGCGCGGCGATCGCCGACGGCGGCGGCCCGACCCAGGCGAGGCCCGCCTCCTCGACGGCGCGGGCGAACGCCTCGCGCTCGGACAGGAAGCCGTACCCCGGGTGGACGGCCTCCGCGCCGGTCGTCACCGCGGCCTCCACGACCGCGTCGATGCGGAGGTAGCTCTCGCCGGGCGGGGGCGGCCCGAGCCGGACGGCGTGGTCCGCCAGGCGGACGTGCGCCGCCGTCCGGTCCGCGTCGGAGTAGACGGCGACCGCCTCCATCCCCATCTCGTGGCAGGCGCGGATGATGCGGACGGCGATCTCGCCGCGGTTCGCGATGAGGACCCGCCGGAACGGGCGATCGGCGATGGCGCTCACAGGTCCACTCCCCTGCCCTGCCGCTCGGCGTCTTTACGCAAAGACGTCGCGTCCCTCGCGGGGCGCGCTACCGGCCGCGCGCTCACAGCGGGATGTTCCCGTGCTTCTTCCGGGGGTTCACCTGGCGCTTGTCCTTGAGCATCTCGAACGCCTTGATGAGGCGGGGGCGCGTCTCGGACGGGCGGATGACCTCGTCGATGTACCCGAGCGACGCCGCGATGTACGGGTGGTCGAACTGCGCCTCGTACTCGGCGACGAGCCGCTTGTGCTCCGCGGCCGGATCGTCGGCCTTCGCGATCTGGTCCTTGAAGATGATGTTCACGGCGCCCTCGGCGCCCATGACCGCGATCTGCGCCGTGGGCCACGCGAAGTTCATGTCGCCGCGGACGTGCTTGGAGCTCATGACGTCGTACGCGCCGCCGTAGGCCTTGCGCGTGATCACCGCGACCTTCGGGACGGTCGCCTCGCAGTAGGCGTACAGCAGCTTGGCGCCGTGCTTGATGATCCCGCCGTGCTCCTGGTTGACGCCCGGCATGAACCCCGGCACGTCGACCAGCGTGAGGATCGGCACGTTGAACGCGTCGCACGTCCGGACGAAGCGCGCGCCCTTGACGCGACGCCTCGATGTCCAGCGCGCCAGCGAGGACCGCCGGCTGCTGCGCGACGATGCCGACGCTGCGGCCGCCGAGACGCGCGAAGCCGATGATGATGTTCGCGGCCCACCCCGGCTGGATCTCGAAGAAGTCGCGGTCGTCGACGATCGCCTTGATGACGTCGTGCATGTCGTACGGCTTCTGCGGCTCGTCCGGGACCACGGTGTCGAGCGAGGCGTCCCGGCGGTCGGCCGGGTCCTTGCGTCTCGACGCGCGGCGGATCCTCCAGGTTGTTCTGCGGCAGGAACGAGAGGAGCCGTCGGACGTGATCGAGCGCGACCGCCTCGTCCTTCGCCGCGAGGTGCGCGACGCCGCTCATCGTCGTGTGGACCATCGCGCCGCCGAGCGAGTCCGAGTCGATCTCCTCGTGCGTCACCGCCTTGATGACGTTGGGGCCGGTGACGAACATGTAGCTCGTCCCGTCCACCATGATCGTGAAGTCCGTCATGACCGGCGAGTACACGGCGCCGCCCGCGCATGGACCCATGATCACGGAGATCTGCGGGATGACCCCGGACGACAGGACGTTGCGCGTGAAGATCCACGCGTAGCCCGCGAGCGACGTCACGCCCTCCTGGATGCGCGCGCCGCCGGAGTCGTTGAGGCCGATGACCGGTGCGCCCACCTCCATCGCCAGGTCCATGATCTTGCAGATCTTCTCCGCGTACGCCTCGGAGAGCGATCCGCCGAAGACCGTGAAGTCCTGGCTGAAGAGGAAGACGAGCCGGCCGTCGATCGTGCCGTGGCCGGTGACGACGCCGTCGCCGAGGAAGTGCTGGTCGCCCAGCCCGAACTCGTGCGACCGGTGCGTGACGAAGGCGTCGAGCTCGACGAAGCTCCCGGGGTCGAGCAGGAGGTCGATGCGCTCCCGCGCCGTGAGCTTCCCCCAGGTGTGCTGCCGCTCGATGCGGACGGGTCCCCCACCCTGGAGCGACTCGGTGCGCATCCGCTCCAGGCGCTCGACGCGTTCGACATTCGTCGTCACGTTCGTGTCCTCGTCCTTCGGTGGCGCAGTCCGCCGATGTCTTTGCGTACGGACAGCGGTGGTCACGGTCCCGGCAGGGCCGCACCCATCATAGGCATGCGGCGGGACGCGGAAGCGCGACCCGTCCGCATCCGTGCTGCCGACACGATGGCCGACGCGGGCTCGCGACCCGCCAGTCCCGATCCGCCTCACGGGGCGGGACGCTCGGGACGGGGCGTCGCGGGCCGGACGGCACGGGGCGATCACGGGGCTCGCACGGCCGTCGCGGGACGGCGGTCCGGGCGCCCGACGGCGGGCCACGGCGTCCTCCCAGCCCCTCGCGCGCGCTCGCATGCGTGCGGAATATCCACAGTTCTGTTCACAAACCGGCCCGGATGTGGAAAACTTGCGGCCGACCGCGCGCCGATCGCGACGCAGCACGCGTGGTCCTCGCGAACCGGTGCGCGGATCGCGTGCGGTACGATGGCGCGGCTCCGTCGCGCGGGACGTCGCGGCGGACTCGAGCAAGCGAGGTGGTGCCCCGGTGGCGCATGTGATCGCGATCGCCAACCAGAAGGGTGGCGTCGGCAAGACGACGACGGTGATCAACCTGGCCGGCGCGCTCGTCCGAGCTGGGGCTCCGTGTGCTCTGCGTGGACATGGACGCGCAGGCGAATCTCACGGTCGGCCTCGGCGTGAGCCTCGGCGCGGTCAAGGCATCGATGTCCGACGTGCTGGCCGAAGGCCACGCCACGATGGAGGAGATCGTCGTCGAGACGCAGACCGCCGGGATCGACGTCGCGCCCGCGACGCTCGAGCTCGCGTCGACGGAGGTGGAGCTCTTCTCCGCGATCGGCCGCGAGCAGGCGCTCCGCGAGGCGCTCGACGGATGGTCGCAGGACGCGTACGACTACGTCCTCATCGACTGCCCGCCGACGCTCGGCCTCCTGACGATCAACGGGCTCGTCGCGGCCGACTACGTGATCATCCCGGTCCAGACGCAGTACTACGCGCTCAAGGGCCTGACGGCGCTCGTCAAGGTCATCAACACGATCCGGCAGAAGCTGAACCGCGACCTGAAGATCATGGGGCTCCTCCCCACCTTCTACGACGCTCGCACGATCCTTGGCCGCGAGATGCTCGACGAGATGCGCGAGCTGGGCGACCACCACGTGTTCGACACGATCATCCGGCAGACCGTGAAGCTCGGCGAGGCGCCCCTCACCGGGCGCCCGATCACCGTCTACGCCGGCAGCTCGGAGGCGGCGAAGACATATCGCCGGCTCGCAGCGGAGGTGATCGACCTTGCCTAGGCCGGATTTCCGCGCCACCGCGGCGCGCCGGCTCTCGGAGGAGGGGGAGCTGTCGCCTGCGATCGTCGGCCTCCTGTCCCCCGAGGGCGATCGCAAGAGCATCGGCGTGCGCCAGGTCCCCACGGAGCGCGTCGACCCGAACCCGGACCAGCCGCGCCTCGCGATGGACCAGGACTCCCTCGACGACCTCGCGGCGTCGGTGCGCGAGCACGGGATCCTCCAGCCGATCCTCGTCCGCCCCGCGGCCGGCGGGCGCTACCAGATCGTCGCCGGCGAGCGTCGCTGGCGCGCCGCCCGCATGGCGAACCTCGACACCATCCCCGCGCTCATCGAGGAGCTCGACGACGAGACCGCCCTCGAGATCTCGATCATCGAGAACCTCCAGCGCGAGGACCTCTCCCCGCTCGACGAAGCGCTCATGTACGAGCGGATGATCCACGAGCATGGCTACAGCGTCCGACGCCTGGCCCAGAAGCTCGGCAAGGACAAGGGGTACCTCGAGAACCGCCTGCGCCTCGCGGACGCACCGCCCGAGGTGAAGGAGCTGGTGTCCGTGCGCAAAGACACCCTCTCCCACGCCTACGAGCTGATGAAGGTCCCGGACCCGAAGAAGCGCAAGCGGCTCGCCGAGCAGGTCGCCCGCGGCGAGCTGTCGCTCGTCAAGCTCAAGGAGCGGATCGACGGTCGCCCGAGCCGGCAGCCGGTGCCCGACGAGGATCGCGCCGCCGCGGCAGGCGCAGGATCGGCTCGAGACCCCGGCCGGCGCCGCCCGCCGCGAGGCCGACGCCGCGCCGGACACCTGGAACGGCACCCGGCCGGGCGGGCCCGTCCGCGACGACGCCCTCCAGACCGCGAAGGCCGAGTTCGCCGAGGCCCTCGACCTCCTCATGGAGGTCGTCCGCAACCCGACCGTCGCCGCCCAGATCGGCGACGTCGACCGGTCGAACCTCGCCAAGTACCTCACGATCGCCAAGCTCAAGCTGGAGAACACGATCGCGACCGTGCGGAGCGGCGAGCCGCGCGAGTGACGGGCCTGCGCCGGGACCTCCGGTGCCCGGCGCTCCCCCACCCCGACGCCACGAGACCCCGGCCATCGGCCGGGGTCTCCTCATGTGCGGCGTCGGGCGGGGCGGGCCCGCGGCCCGGCAGCGGCCGGGCCCTCCTCAGGCGTAGACCATCTCGTGGAAGCGGTCCACGAGGTAGTCGACGAGGCGGTCACGGCCGTTCGGGGTCTCCCGCCGGATGCCGGGGACGAGGCAGTGGAGGGTCACCGCCGGGACCATGAGCCGCCCGTCGCGATCCCGTCCGATCGACGCCGGCGGTCCCCCACCGGCGGCGAAGACGCGCTCGAACGAGCGCTCGTCCAGGCCGGTGGATCCGATGAACTCGGACACGGTCCGCACGACCCCCTGCCGGACCGACAGGTCCCGCAGGAGCTCGGCCGCCCACGTGTCGATCTGCTCGTCCGGCTGCTCGCGGAGCCGTGCCCGGTACTCTGCCGGGTCCGCGGCGAGTCCCGTCGCGCCCACGATCCCTCCTCTGGTGCCTTCCGTCCCGGCAGTATCGCAGGTCGGCGGATGGGCCGTCCCGCCACCGGATAGAACGGCGTGTTCTACTCCGGCCGCTCCCGATCCGCTCGCACGGGGCGGCAGCGCCGGTCGCGACCCCTCCGGCCAGTCGTTGAAGAGCTCGGTGAACCATCGCCAGCCGCGTCCGGGCGGTCGCCGGTCCGGGAAGTCGGCCGCGAGGGCGCGGAGGTCGTCGGTCAGCTGCGCCGTGAGGGCGACCACGCGCTCGCTCGTCGGCCGGCCCGCGGGGACGATCGGCTCGCCCAGGCGCACGCGGAGCGTCCTGCCCGAAGCCGAGCCAGCCCGTCCCGTTCACGGCGAGGGGATACAGCGGGACGCCCGCGCGCAGGGCGAAGTATGCCGGCCCGTCGGAGAGCGGCAGGAGCTCGCGCTCGCCCACGTGGATCCTCCCCTCCCCCGCGATGAAGAGGACGCGCCCTCGCGCGAGGACGCGGTCCACCCGGCGCGTCGCGCCGATGAGGTCGTCCTTCGCGGGGTGGTACGGCACGGGGACGCCGAGCCAGCTCATGAGGCGGTTGCGCGCCCCGACCGACATGTCCGCCTCCTTCGGCCCGAACGCCGACATCGGGCGGCGACGCGGGGATGGCGGCGGCGATGACGAACGGGTCGAACCAGTCGAGGTGGTTGAAGCAGACGACCGCCGGACCGGACGGGTAGCGCTCCATCCCCTCGACGCGGAGCCGGAAGAAGCAGCGGACGAGGACGCGCGGAGACGAGGAGCGCGAGCCGCATCCGCCAGAGCGGACGGTCCAGGTAGACGTCCATCTCCGCGGCCGCGCCCTCGCGGCGAGCCGGCGCCTGGCGGGGTGCTCACCGGTGACCGCCCGGCCGGGCGACCGCCGCGAGGCCCGCCGGCGACGGCCGGTCCAGCGCGTCGAGCCGGTCGAGGACCCAGTCCGCGGTCTCGATCGCCTTCGGCGGCGGCGGGAAGCTCGGGATGGGGACGAGCACGACGGTCATCCCGGCCGCGCGACCCGCGAGGACGCCGGCGAGCGAGTCCTCCACCACCATGCACCGCTCCGGCGCCGCGCCGACCCGCCGCGCCGCCTCGAGGAAGACGTCGGGGTTCGGCTTCCCGCGGGCCACGTCGTCGGACGAGACCACCGCGTCGAACGTCCCGTCGAGGCCGATGGCGGCGAGGGTCGCCGCGATGATGTCGCGGTGCGCCGAGGACGCGAGCGCGGTCCGGGTCATCCCGGCCACGCGCCGCGCCGCGTCGGCCGCGCCCGCGACCTGGGGCGGGCCGTCCCGCCGCAGGACCTCCACGACCCCGTCCACGATCGCCCGCTCGATCTCGTCCTCGCTCGCGGAGATCCCCAGGCGCTCGCGCATCGACGCCGCCCACTCCCGCGAGCTGCGGCCGGCGACGTACGGATGGTCCTCGGGCCCCCAGCTCCTCCCGTGCCGGCCCGCGAACCGTGGCCCGCACCGACTCCCAGATGGGCTCCGTGTCCACGAGGACCCCGTCCATGTCGAACACGACCGCGTCGAAGAGGTCGTCCGGAGCCGGCCCCGTCACGCCGTGCTCCGGCTCTCGCGCCCGTCGATCGCGGCGTAGATCACGGCGATGAACCGGGCGATCCGGTCGGCCGCCTCGTCGATCCCCCGCATCACCTGGCCCTCGACGGTCGTCGCGACCACCCGGTGCGCACCCTGCATCTCCACGGCGAGGTCGCCGACCTGGACGCGCGGCCAGCGCGTCAGCTTCCCGGACGCGCGCGGGCCCTCCTGGGTCGCGTTCACGCGGACGTGGACCATCGCGAGTCCGGCGAGCGTGGGTGCGAGGACGGACCACCGGACCTGCGGCTCCTCGCCCCAGATGACCCAGACGTCCGTCGTCTCGTCCGCCCCGAGCGCGGCGAGCACCGGCACGCACGACGCCCAGCACCCGGGGACCGGCGACGCCCGCGGAGGGCGCCTCGTCCGCCCATTCGCTCAAACGCATCGCATGCTCCAGCGCGCATCTCGGCGGCGCGCGGCTCGCGCCGTCCGACGGCTTCGAGGCTACCACGGCGTCGGTGCGCCTCACGCGCCCAGCGGCCCGGCATCGCGGGCTCCCGGGAGCAGGTGCGCACCGGCGGCCATCGCGGCGCATGACCCTCGCGCTACCATCGATGCGGCGCCCGGCACCAGGCGCGGGCGCATGCCCGAGGGGGGAGGTCCGCTCGTGCGCATCCATCGCGGGTTCCTGGGCTGGGGCGTCTTCTTCATCGTCCTCGGGCTGGTGCCGCTGTCCGTCCGCCTCGGGTGGGTGAGCGGGGCGAACCTGGCGTCGGCGTGGCAGCTCTGGCCGCTCTTCCTCGTGGGGGCCGGCGTCGGGCTCATCCTGCGGCGGACGCCGTTCGAGCCCGTCGGCGGCCTCATCGTCGCGGCGACGGGCGGGCTCATGCTCGGGTCATTCCTCGCGATCGGGCCGTCGATCGGCGTGGCGTGCGCGCCGGCCGCGTCGAAGGCGACCGTCGCGTCGGAGTCGGGGACGCTGGGACCGGGCGCGACCGTCTCCCTCCAGGCGGCCTGCGCGAGAGCGACGGCATCCGCCGGGCCGGGCGACGCCTGGACGGTCGCCTGGGGCCCCGGCGTCGAAGGACCGGCCCGTGATCGACGCGGGCACGTCGAGGCTCTCCGTGAGCGGGCCCTCCGGGACCGGGAACGTCGTCTTCGTGGGCAGCGGGAGCGCGTGGGACGTGACGGTCCCGGCCGGCGCGACGCGACGCCTGACGGCCGAGGTCGACGCAGGGACCGCGGTCCTGCCGTTCGACGGGCTGGCGCTCGACGGCGCGACCGTCCGGGCGAACGCGGGCGAGATGCGCGCGGACTTCGGCGCCTCGACCGTCACGCGGCTCGACGGCGAGGTGAACCTCGGGACCCTGCGCGTCGGCCTCCCGGCGGCCGGCGGGACCGAGGGCAGGCTGTCGGCGAACCTCGCGGCGATGGTCATCTGCGCACCGCAGGGGCTGCCCCTGCGGATCCAGACGACGGGCGGGCTCGCGTCGTTCGACCTGCCCGGGCATGACGCGGAACGACGACACCTACGAGACGGCCGGCTTCCCCGCGTCCGGCGGCACGGTGCTGCGCGTGGAGGCGAACCTGGCCAGCGTCCGGCTCGAATGGGGAGGGACCTGCCGGTGAACGAGCGCCTCTACCGGTCGCGCGACGACCGGATGTTCCTCGGCGTCCTCGGGGGCGTCTCCGCCCGCCTCGGGATCGACCCCTCGCTCGTCCGGGTCGCGTACGCGATCGGGACGCTCCTGACGGGGATCTTCCCGCTCGTCATCGTCTACTTCGTCATGGCGGTCGTGATCCCCGATGCCCCCGAGGGCTGGGAGGCCACGATGCGCGCGCGCGGCAGCCGCACCGCCTCCGCCCGGCTGGATGCAGCCACGCGAGCCCGGGGCCTCCCCTCCCCCGTCGTCCGATGCATGGCCGCCCGCCGCGGCGGCCGGCGCGGCCGGGGTCGCGGCGGCCGGAGTCGCAGGCGCCACGGTCACGGCGGATGGCGCGGCCGCGGCCGGCAGCGCGGCCGCGGCTCCTCCGCCCGTCTCTCCGGCCGTCCCGGCCGAGGCCGGCGGTCCCGGCTGGGCGGCGCTCACGCCCACCACCGCCCCGCAGCAGGGCGCGGCGTCCGGATGGGGCGCCACCCCCGCCGCGACGAGCGGTGCCTCGACGGCGGCCGGCCCCGCATGGGGCGCGACGCCGGCCGCGCCGACCGCGGCCGAGCAGGCCCGGCACGCCAGCGACGCGCGCACCGGGGCGATCGTCGGCGGCCTCGTCCTCATCGGGCTCGGCGGGGCGTTCCTCCTGGCCCAGGTCGCGCCCGCGGTGGACTGGAGCCTCGTCGGGCCCCTCCTCCTCATCGGGCTCGGCCTCGTCCTCGTGGTCGCCTCGGTCCGGCGGGCCTAGTGGGGCGACGCGGTGACCGAGGTCCCCACGGTCGCCGTCTTCCTCACGGGAGCGGGGCTGGTCCTGGGGCTCTGGCTCTTCGTCCGCGGGCTCCTCGCCTACCTCCGTGCCCAGCGGATCGGCGGGATCGAGAGCTCGCCGATCGCCTCGATCGCGGCCGGCGAGGTCCGGGTCACCGGGACGGTGGAGCCGGTGGACTCGCTGCTCGTCTCCCCGCTCCAGAGCGAGCGGTGCGTCTGGTACCGCGCGCACGTGGAGGAGTCGTCGGGCCGGTCGTCGCACACGGTGTTCGACGAGTCGCGCGCGGTGGGCTTCCGGGTGAAGGACGCCTCGGGCAGCATCCGCGTCTTCCCGCGGGGCGCCACGTTCAGCGCGCCCGACGACCTGAAGGAGGGCGGCGGTGCCCTCGGCGTCCGACGCCGTGGGCGTGCGGATCAACACCGGCCCCGGCCTGGTGGGCGTCGCCGACGCGGACGACCGCGAGGCGCAGGTGCGCGAGCTGCTCACCGTGCGGCCGGCGGCGCCCGGAGCGGCTCCGCCGGGCCTGGCGGGACGCGGGATCCGGGCTGTCGTCCCTCGCGGGGATCGGGCTCGGGCGCGTCGGGGGCACGCGCCGGTACGTGGAGGCGCGCGTCGCCCCCGGCGACGTCGTCACGGTCATCGGATGGGCGCTCCCCTTCGGCTCTCTCGAGGACCCCGCCGGCGCCGACGCGAGCCGGGTGGCCGACGCGGTGATCCCGCCCGACGACCCCGTCCTCCTGGCCGAGCTCGCCGAGGCGCGCGCCGCCGGGACGCTCGAGGAGAGCGCGGAGGATGCGTGGGGGAACGCGGCGATCCCGGGCTTCGGGATCGGCCGGCCGGTCCGCCCGCCGGAGCTGGATCCGGGCGTGCCGCGACCGCCGGTGGACGCGGCGGAGCAGAAGGAGCGCGACGAGCTCGCCGCGCGCGCGGAGCGGCGCTACGAGATCCCGGAGACGGAGCTGGTCCTCGCGGCGGGCGACGGCATGTCGCTCGCCGTCTACGATGGGGCGCCCGGGGTGGCGGCCGGTCGCGAGCAGGACCGGTTCATCCTCGGGCTCGTCGGCGCCGCGGTCGCGATCGTCTGCGCCATCGCCCTCGCCTACCTCGTCCGTGGAGGCGGCATCCCGTGACCTTCGACCCTGTGGCCGATGGCCGTCGCGTTCGCGGTCGGGCTCGTCGTCGTGCTCGTCTTCTTCTTCGTCGCGACGACGTACAACCTCGTCGTCGCGCTCCGGCAGCGGGCGGACAAGGCGTGGGCGAACATCGAGGTGGTCCTCCAGCAGCGCCACGACCAGCTCCCGAACCTGGTCGGCGCCGTGAAGGGCCTCATGGGGTTCGAGCAGAGCGTCCTGGAGGAGGTGACGCGCCAGCGTGCGCGATGGTCGCCGGACGACGCGCCGCCGGAGCAGGCCGCCGCCTCCGACGGGACGACGCGGGCCGTCCGGACCCTCATCGCGACGGTCGAGGCCTACCCGGACATCAAGTCGGACGAGAGCGTGATGGACCTGCAGGCCCAGATCGCGCGGCTGGAGGAGATGATCGCCGACCGTCGCGAGCTCTACAACGACACGGTCTACCGGTACAACACGACGATCCGGCAGCTGCCCGGCCTGGTCCTCGCACCGGTCTTCGGGTGGAAGCCGCGCGAGTTCTTCGCCGCGTCGCCGGAGGATCGGGAGCGCCCGGACGTCTCCCTTCGCACGTCCTGAGCCCGGCCGGACCGGCCGGGCGCCCGCCGCTAGACCCGGTCCACCGTGCCGGCGCTCGACGCGGGGGCTCGGGCGCGGCGGCGACGAGCGCGCGGACCTCGCTGAAGCTCGCGACGGCGGACGCGATCACGGAGTCCCCCGCGCCGTAGTAGATCGTCAGGCGGTCCGCCGGCTCGTCGAGGATCCACCCGCACGGGAAGACCACCCGGCCGACGTCGCCCGCGACCTCGTACGGTGCGGCGGGCCCGAAGACCCACTCGTCCGTCCGGCGGAGGACGATCCGCGGGTCGTCGAGGTCGAGAAGGGCGAGGCCGACGCGGTAGATGGGACCGTCGGCCGTCGTGTGGGCGCCGTGGTACATGATCAGCCACCCGTCCGGGGTCTCGAGCGGCGGCGGGCCGAGCCCGATCTTCCCGGCGTCCCACCAGGCGCCGTCGCGCGCCTCGAGCAGCAGCGTGTGGTCGCCCCAGTGCACGAGGTCCGGCGAGAAGGAGATCCACATGTGGGCGCCGCCGCGCAGGGGCGCGGGGCGGTGGATCATCGCCCACCGGCCGCCGAAGCGCCGGGGGAAGAGCGCCGCGTCCTTGTCCTCCGGCGGCATGACCGGGCCGAGCCGGTCGACCGTCCGCAGGTCGCGCGTCATCGCGAGCGAGACCAGGGGCCCGCGCCGGCTGAACGCCGTGTACGCGATCGCCCACTCCTCGCGCTCGGGCAGCCACGTGAGGCGCGGGTCCTCGCAGCCCCAGATCTCCTCCGGATGACGGTCGCTCGTCCGACCGGAAGAGCACGTCGGGATCGAAGCGCCAGCCCGTCTCGCCGTCCGCGCTCCGCACGACGTGGAGCTGCGAGATGCCGCGCATGTCCTCGACGCGCGCGAGCAGGACGGCCTCGCCGTCCACGCGGGCGGCGCCCGGGTTGAAGATCGAGTTGGCCGGGTACGGCACGTCGTCGGCGGTGAGCAGCGGGTTGGCCGCGGAGCGCCGGAACGGCGTCGCGTCGCTCAGCCTGGTCATCGGCCCGCGCCCGTCCGAAGGTCGCCGTCGCGGGTCGCGCGGGGGAGCCCCGGGTCGTCAGCGACGCAGCCGGGGCGGCGAGCGGGGTCGCCGGGGTCCGCGACGGCGACGCGGCGATCGACGTGGATGCGGGCGCCCGGAGCGCGCGGATGTGCTCCAGCGCCGTGAGCCACATGAGCGTCGACTCGGCACCCTGGTTGAGGTTCAGGCCGGTGGGCGTCAGGCCGTCGTGGCTCGCGCCGCGCGCAGGGTCGGCGACCACCACGCCCAGCGTCGTTCCCGCCGAGGAACCACGCGTAGCAGCGCTCCATCGCGGCCCGGTACCGTTCGTCGTTCGTCGCCTCGAGGGCGGCGCCGGCGGCGAGCAGCATGCTGGTCGCCTCGATCGGCTGCTGGTCGAACCGGGAGCGCTCGCCGCCCGAGGGCCACCAGCCGTTCCCCACGGGCATCAGCAGGCCGTCGGGCGCGGTCGCGTGATCGATGAGCCAGTCGAGCACCGTGAGCCCGAGCGCGACCGTGTCCGGCTTCCCGTGGGCGCTGCCCGAGACGATCAGCGCGCGGGGGACGAGCGCGGTCTCGTACGTGACCTGCGTCTCGGGCCACGGCCACGCGGGCGTCGCGCCGGCCGCGACCGCGTCGCGCAGGCGGTCGGAGACGATCGCGGTACGTCCGGGCGACCGACGCGGGGACATCGCCCCGCATCGCTGCGTCGCAGCCGAGCACGACCGAGGCGCGTGCGCGGATCGAGCGCAGGCGCTCGGCGGCGGGCAGCGCGCGCGACGAACAGCGACGCGGCCTCCTCGCGGATCGAGGTCACGGGTCCGTTCGCGATGACGTCCCCGAGCGCGTGGATGGCGCGCCCGTGCGAGTCCTCCGAGCCCGGCTCGTCGATCCATCGCCCGTCGGCGCGCCGCATGTTGCGGAAGCGCCCGGTGCTCTCGTCGAACGCATCGCCGAGGAAGTCGAGGCTGCGGCGCGCGCTGTCTGCCACCGACGTCCAGCCGATCCGGCGGGCATGGAGCAGGTCCACCTGGAGCGCCCGCGCGACGTCGTCCGTGCAGTACCCGTGGGCGCGGTCGGGCCGCCTGCCCGTCGCGTGCTGGAACATCCCGACGTCGTCCGTCATCGCATCGAGATGCGTCCGGATCACCGGGTAGAGCGGGAGTCCGATCAGGCACGTGCGGCGACCGCCCCGCGACGGGGCGTGAGCCGGCCGGCGGCCGCGGCGGCGTCGCTGAGCACGCGCTCGTGCTCGCGGCCGACGGACGACCAGGTCATGCGCCGGCTGTACGCGTGCGCACGGCGGCCGATGGCGTCGCGGCGCTCGTGGTCCTCCAGGAGGTCGCGCAGGGCAGCGCCGAGCTCCGCCGGGGAGCCCGGGGCCACGAGGACCCCACGGTCGTCCGCGAGGACCTCCGCCGCGTACGCGTACGGGGTGGAGACGATCGCGCGCCCGGCGCCCATGGCGTAGGAGAGGGTCCCGGACACGATCTGGTCGAGGTTGGGGTACGGGGTGACGAAGACGTCGCACGACTGCAGCCAGCGCATCAGCTCGACGCGGCCCACGAAGCGGTCGACGAACCGGACGTTCTTGTCCAGGCGCGAGCGCGCGACACGCGGTCGACGAGCGACTGGCGATACGCCTCGCCGTTCGTGCGGATCTGGTCGGGATGCGTGGCGCCGACGATCACGTACACGACATCGGGGTGGGCGGCGACGACGGTGGGGAGGGCCTCGAGCGCGAGCTCGTAGCCCTTGCCCGGACCGAGCAGGCCGAAGCTGAGGATCACCGGCCGCCCGGCGAGCTCCAGGCCGGCCTTGGCGACGGAGGAGTCGACGACCGGGAGGTCCGGGACGCCGTGCGGGATGATCTCGAGCCGGGTGGGGTCCACCTCGTAGACGGCCTCGAGGACGGTCGCCGCGGCGCGCGACATGACGATCGTGCTCGCCGAGCGAGCCACGAGCTCCGTCAGGATCGCCCGCTGGTGATCGGTGGGGTCCCGGAGGACCGTGTGGAGCGTCGCGACCGCGGGCAGCGGGAGCGCGCGGACGAAGTCGATGACCGCCTCGCCGTCGGGTCCGCCCCAGATCCCGTACTCGTGCTGGATGGAGACGACGTCGACGCACGGCTCGAGGGCCCGCGCGACATCGATGTAGTCCAGCCGCTCGTCCCGGCGGATGCGGTGGTGCACCTCGATCGGGTACGGCGTCGCTTCGTCGGGCGGGTGCAGGACCACGACCTCGCGGTCGCCGGTGACGCGGCCCAGCTCGTTGGTGAACGTCGCGATGCCGCAGCGTCGGGGCGGATACGAGGAGACGAAAGCGGTCCGTACGATGACGTCCTCCGATCGGTCCACGGGCGGTCCGGAGTGCCCGATGTCCTGGAGGCGGGACGGTCCCTCCGGTCGCCCGGCCGGGACCCCGTCGGCGCGATGCCGACCGCGGGAAAGGGAACGGCCCGCCCGAAGGCGGGCCGTCACCAGGTCAGACGGGGCGCACCTTGATGGCGCGCGGGCCCTTGGGGCTCGCCTCGACCTCGAACTCGACGCGCTCGCCGCCGGCGAGGCGGTCGAAGTCGAGGGAGGAGTCGAGCTCGCCGCGGTGGAAGAAGTAATCCTTCCCATCCTCGGCGGTGATGAATCCGAAGCCGCGGTCGGCGACGATCTTCTTGACGGTACCGGTGGCCATGAGGGCCCTCCAGGCGCTTCTCGAACGACATCGGCAGAACGCACGGCCTGTTCGAGAAACGGAGGTCGACCACGCGGAGCATCGCCACGCTGTGTGACGAAGCCCCATGGTAGCACAGATGTTCGACCCTGACCATGGGCCGGGTCGGGATCGCCGGGCTCGACGGGCGCGTTCACGCAGGGCCTCGCGGGCTCTCTCGCGCGGGGTCGCGCGCCCTCGGGCGACGTCCGCGTCCGACGGCCGGCTCGGTCGCGCCGACCTCCCCTACCCCGCCGGTATCGCGCCTCCCGGCGTGACGTCCACGACGCGGTCGACCGGGGCCGCAGGCAGCTCGCCGGACGCCTCGCGCCGGCGCTTGAGCCAGTAGAAGAAGAACGAGCTGATGATCGCCGCGATCGGGATCGCGACGAGCGCGCCGACCGCGCCCGCGAGGTGGGCGCCGAGGAGGAACGCGCCCATGACGACGACCGGGTGGAGCTCCACGGCGCCGGCGCGGACGATCGGGGCGAGGATGTTCTCGTCGATGAACCAGCCGATGAGCATGAGGACGGCGGCCGGGATGACCATGTCCGGCCGGAAGAGGAGGGCGACGATCACCGGGCGGGAGCCACGAGACGTACGGCCCGTAGATCGGGATCGCCATGATCAGGCCGGACAGGAACGCCATCGCCGCCGCGGCCGGGAGCCCGAGGACGAAGCAGACGCACGAACGCCCAGACGCCGTAGATGGCGCCGAGCGCGAGCTGCGACCGGATGAACCCGATGAACGCGTGGCTCACGCGACTTGCGGAACATGACCGCCTCGTCGCGCCGGGACGACGGGACCAGCTCCATCCCGAAGTTGATGATCTTGTCCCGGTCGATCGCCATGAAGACGCCGAGGCTGATGACGACGATCGTGTTGATGAAGATGCTGAAGCTCGCCGTGATCCCGCCGACCGCCTGGAGCGCGAAGTCGGCCATCCCCTTGAGGACGTTCGTGGTCAGCGTCTGGAAGACGTCCGCCACGTTGACGTTCCAGCCCATCTGGTCCACCCATGCCTGGATCTGGTCGAGGTAGTGGGGCGGGTTCTGGCCGAGGGCGACGATCGCCTCGACGAGGCTGATGAGCGAGGCCACGATCGACGCGAGCACCGCCACGATGATCCCGGCGATCAGGAGGACGACCGGGATGACGATGAGGATCACCGAGAGCGCCCGGGGCATCTTCGGGACGTGCCGCTGGATGAAGTCCACCGGCGGCGTCACGAGGAACGCGATGAACCAGGCGAAGAAGAAGATGAGGATGATCTCGAGGTAGTCCTGGAAGTAGCTCGCCAGGAACCCGAGGACCGTGAACAGCGCCGCGAGCGTCGCGAGGATGAGCAGCGCCCGGACCCACTCGCGGTCGCGGTCGAGCAGCGCCTTGAGCGTCTCGATGCGCGAGATGCCGGTCGTCGACGGGGCCGGCACGACCTCGACGGCGCGCGGCGGCCGGGTCGGGGGCGGCCTGCGGGGCCGGGAGGGCGGCGTCGGTCACGGGATCGCCCGCCCCGCCGGGGTGACGTCGCGCGTCTGCATCGCCTGACCTCCACGCCCCGTGCGCCGCGTCACTGCGGCACCCGCGGGGATGATGCCCTACCGGGAGGCGCGCCGGGAGCCCGACGCGCGCCCGGGACCGCGGGCGGGGCGGCCGGCCGCTCGGGTCGGCGGCCGGCCCGGGGATCGGAGCGGCCGCGCACGGCGGCCGCCCGCGGGTCCGTCAGCGAGCCGCCATGTACGCGCGCAGGCTGTCGATCGCCGGCTTGAAGACCTCGGCCGCGAAGAAGCCCTCCCAATGGGCGCGGTCGGCCTCGGCGCAGTCGAAGGTCACCCACCACTCGACGAACGACCCGTCCCCATCCGTGACCGGGGTGACGCGGAGCGTGGCCTTGTAGCTGTCGACCGGGAACGGCTTCGGCTCGTAGAACTCGTACGTGTACGAGCGCTCCACGTCGTCCATCGCGAGGAGGTGCTCGCGGATGCGCGTCTCGCCGAAGAGGAAGTTGCGGACGCCGCCCACCGTGTCGCCGGACTTCCCCTCCTCGATCTCGCTCGAGAGGATCGCGACCGAGAACCACTCGGCCAGGCCGTTGAAGTCGCGGGCGACCGCCCAGACCTCGCCGGCGGGCCGATCGATGACGGTGCTGAAGTACGAGCGAGCCATGCGTCCCTCCCGGAGCGGCGCGATCGCCGCGGCATCCCCCGATCCCGGTGCGCGGTCGCCTGCGGCGTCGTCCCCCGCGCCCTCGCGGTCACGGTAGCGCGTCGGCGGCCCCGCATGTGGGCCGGACGCGCAGGGGCCGGCGTCAGCGGCGTGCAGCGCTCCCGGCGGAGGATGAACAGGCTCACGACGGCGACCCAGGCCGGCAGGACCAGGATGAACCAGTCGTTGAACGAGACCGCGACGAGCAGCACGAGGCCGAGCAGGTACCCGACGAGCGCGAACCAGCGCGGGAAGACGCCGCTCTTCACGCCGATCGTCGCGGTGGCGATCATGAAGACGGCGGCGGCGCGCGTCGCGAAGGCGAACAGCAGCGTGTAGGCGAGGGCGCGCAGGAGCGCCGCGCTCTCCGGGGAGACCTGCGCTCCGCCGAGGAACTCGACGAGCGTCGCCGGCGTGCTCACGACGGCGGCCGTCGTGAAGAGGAGGCCGACGAAGAGGAGGCCGCTGCCGAAGAAGACCGTCGCGAAGAAGCGATCCTCGCGCTCGCCGATCTGGTCCCGGATGACGGCCACGAACCACAGGAACATGATCCCGGCGAAGGGCGCGAGGTAGAGGCCGCCGATCACGATGGCCGCGCCCTGGACGGTCTCCTCCGGCTGGCTCCGCACGAGCGCGAGCGCGGCGGTGAACAGGACGGAGAACAGGATCCCGGCGACGCTCGCCGCCCACGGCGCCCGCAGCTGGCGTCCCGGCCTCCTCGATGACCGGGATGCCGGCAGGGGGGCTCGGATCGTGCGTCGGCGCGGGTGTGGTCCGGTCCGCGGGTCCGCTCATGACAGGTCCCTCTCTCGGATGTGCTCCTGGGCCGCCTGGACCGCCAGGTCCACCGTCGGGAAGACGTGCCCGGGGCCCACGACATCGAGCAGCCCGGTCTGGCGCGCGCGTTCGAGCACGGGCGCGTGCACGTTCGCGACGTAGACCTCGATCCCGCTCCTGCCGAGCTCCGCGAACAGCCCCTTGAGCACGTCCGCGCTCGTGATGTCGAGGGTGTCCTGGCCCTCGGCGTCGAGGATGACCGCCCCGGGCGGTGGCGTGGCCGCGTGGACCATGGCCTTCAGCTGGTCGCGGGCCGTGAGCGCGTTCGCGTAGTACATGGGCGCGTCGAGCCGCGCGATGAGCACGCCCGGGACGGGCACATCCTCCGGGTGGCGCGCCAGGTCCGAGTAGGCGCCCGGTGCGCCCGGGACCCGCCCGAGCGACGAGAGGTGCGGCCGGCTCGACCGGTAGACGACGAAGGCCAGCGAGGCGAGCAGGCCGATCATCATGCCCTGGAGGACGTCGATGAAGAGCACGCCGACGAGCGCCAGGACCCCGAACCAGACCTCGAGCGGCGCCTCCCTGCGCAGCGTCAGCAGCTTCCGCGACGCGAGGATGTGCCAGACGGCGTGGATGATCAGGGCGGCCAGCACGGCCTCGGGCAGGCTGGTGAACAGGGGGGTCAGGAAGAGCAGGGTGACGATCGTCGCGGCCCAGGCCACCAGGTTGGCGACCTGCGAGCGCGCGCCGGCCCCCTCCTTGACGGCCGACGCGGACATGCCGCCGGCGGCGAGCATCCCGCCGAACAGGCCGCTCGCGAGGTTGACGACGGCGTGCGCGTTGAGCTCCTGGTCGGGGTCGACCTCGTAGCCGTGCTTCTCGGCGAACTCGTGGGCGACGCCCAGGGACTCGCTGAACGCCACCAGGAGGACGCCGATCGCGGGCAGCACCATCGCGAGGAGGTCCGCGATCGGCACGGACGGCACGGCCGGCACCGGCAGCCCCGCGGGGAGCGCGCCGACCACGGCGACGCCGCGATCCTCCAGGCCGAGCACGGCGCTCAGGACGATCGCGCCGAACAGGACGACGAGGCCCGCGGGGATCCGCCGGCTCAGGCGCGGCAGCAGGGCCAGGGCGGCCAGGGCGACCGCCCCGGCGGCGACCGTGGCGAGGTTCGCCTGCGGGAGCTCGCGGATGATGCCGACGAGCTTCTCGACCGTGTTCCCCTCGGTCTTCTCGACGCCGAAGAGCTTGTTCAGCTGGCCGACGACCACGAAGATCGCGAGGCCGACGACGAAGCCGTCCATGACCGGCTTCGAGAGGAACTGCGTGATGAAGCCCATGCGGGCGATGCCGGCGACGAGGAAGACGAGGCCGGTGACGAGCACGAAGCCCGCCGCGTATGCCTGCGTACGTCTGCGGGTCCGATGCCGTCGCGTACGCCGAGGCGACCAGCGCGGCCGCCACGGAGGATGCGAGGAGGGCCGCGGTCGCCGAGGTGCCGCCCACGCTCAGGTGGCGCGACGTCCCGAGCAGCGCGTAGACGAGCAGGGACGCGACGAGCGTGTAGAGGCCGGCCTGCGGCGGCAGGCCGGCGATGCCGGCGTAGGCCATCCCCTCGGGGACGACGAGACCCCACAGGGTCAGGCCGGCGATCGCGTCGAAC
>CAWJQZ010000038.1:0-73385 GCA_963844945.1 uncultured Chloroflexia bacterium | reverse complement strand
CATGCGTCCCGCGAGCGAGGTCGTCCGCCATGGCCACGTCCGACTCGTCAGGCCGCCGGGAGGCAGGGCTCTCCCGGCGCCGCTTCATGCAGGGAGCCGCAGCGCTCGCGGCCGCCGCGGCGATCCCGCGTGTCCCCGGGCTCGATCCCGTGCCGGGCGTGGACGGCGAGGCTCCCCACGAGGCCGCCGCGAAGCCGTCCACGAAGAAGAACATCGTCCTGCTCATCACCGATCAGGAGCGCTGGCCGCAGCACTGGCCGGACGGGTGGGCCGACCGCAACCTCCCGAACCGCAGGCGCTTCGCGCAGCACGCTCTCACGTTCACGCGGGCGTTCTGCAGCGCGTCGATGTGCTCGCCGAGCCGGGCGTCGCTCTTCACCGGCCTCTACCCGGCGCAGCACGGGGTGACCGAGGTCCTCCAGACCGGGATCGACCACGCCGCGCAGCACACGCTCCAGCCGTCCACGCAGAACCTCGCCCGGATGCTCGCGTCCGCCGGCTACGACGTGCAGTACCGCGGCAAGTGGCACGTCAGCAAAGACCCGTCGGGGACGCTCGACGCGCAGAGCCCCCGGGACCTCGCCCGGTACGGGTTCAACGGCTGGCTCCCGCCCGACAGCGGAACGGACCAGGACGCCAGCCACTTCGGGGGCGGCGACACCGACTACGACGCCGAGTACGCCGCGCAGGCCGCCGCCTTCATCCGGAAGGCGAGCCCGAAGGCGCCGAAGCCGTTCGCACTGATCATCGCGCTCGCGAACCCGCACGACATCATGGGGTTCCCGCTCACGTGGGACGCCCCGAGCCTGAGCGACGTGCCGCCGTACAAGGGGTCGGACAACTACGGCTCCGCCGCGCCCGACTGCCTGGAGCAGGGGATCGACCTCCCGCCCACCGTGGACGAGGAGACCACCCGGAACTTCAAGCCGGGGGCGCAGGCGCGATCGGTGGTCATGTGGGCGACCGGCCTCGGACCCCTCGCCACGCCGGAGAAGCAGCTCGACTACGTGAACTTCTACGCCTATCTGCACCGCGTCTCGGACGCGCACGTCGGGACGATCCTCGACGCGCTCGACGCGAACCCCGGCGTCCGGGACAAGACGGTCGTCATCCGGACCGCCGACCACGGCGAGATGGGGCTCGCGCACGGCGGGATGCGCCAGAAGGCGTACACCGCGTACGAGGAGACGCTCCACATCCCGTTCCAGGTGTACAACCCGAGGTGGTTCCCGAGGCCGGTCCGCTCGGATGCGCTCGCGACGCTCGTGGACGTGATGCCCACGCTCGCGACCCTCGCCGGCGTCCCGTCGCGGGAGAAGTACACCTTCAAGGGCGTCGACCTCATGCCGGTCGTGAACGACGCGATCGCGCACCCCACGAAGCCCACGGCGACGGTCCAGGAAGGGGTGCTCTTCACGACGGACGAGACGATCGGGGAGAGCGTCGTCGGCCAGCCCAGCCATATCCGCTGTCTCCGGGAGGCGGACCGGAAGGTCGCGCTCTGGTTCGATCCCACCGGGTCGCGGCCGCCGGAGTGGGAGGTGTATGACCTCATCGCGGACCCGGACGAGCTCCACAACCTCGCCGACCCGGCCGCCTCGTGGTTCGACGCGCGGCTGACGGCCGAGATGAAGGCGCGGCTCGTGCGGAAGATGGCCGCGACGGGGACCACGCCGCGGAACCTGGCGCTCTGACGGCCTTGCCGGCCGCGGCGCGCCACGGTGCCCCGCCCTCCTGCCGCCGGATGCGGCGGCGCCCCGCCGGGGCAGGCGGGGCGCCATGGCGTGGGACCGACGGTCAGCCGATCACGGGGCGACCTGCAGCTGGCTGCTGCCGATGAACGGCGGGATGAACGGCGGGAGCGTGATGAAGGATCCGATCGTCCCCGCGTAGTGGCCATACGTGGACGGGACCGTCACCGTCGCGGGATACCCCCCGAGCCCGTTGAGGATGACGCTCGGGATGTGGATGCTGCCGCCGGAGGCCCACCACGTGGTGTCGCCCTTGTCGGCCACGGCACCGAGCCCGTGCCCGCAGTCGGACCCGGAGTAGTTCGCCGTCCCGTCGGCGTTGAGATCGATCCAGAGCCAGACGCCACCGCCCTGTGGCCCTGCGGCGTTCGCCGACAGCTCGATCTGGTAGACAGCGCCCTGGCCGTAGCCGCTCGCGGCGACGCTCCCGGTGGCTGCGGCGAGGAGTCCCCCCGCGAGGAGTGCCGCCGACACGGCGGCCGTGACGGGGCGCCAGAACCTGATCATGCGCACCGACCTCCGATCCGGCCGAGGGCGGTCTCGCCATTGGCTTGCCGGCACCAGACGGGCGACCGCTCTGGGGACGCTGTGCCGGGGGAGTCCCGGGGGACTCCTGCCTCCTCGCCGATCGGTGGAGCGTAGAGGCGTCCCGTCCCCCGTGCGGTGAAGGGGCGATGAAGAAACGACAATCGCAGCTACGGTCGAACGAGCCCGGTGCGCGGCGCGCTGCGCCCCTACGACCTGTTCGTGCTCCTCTGCTGGAGCGACCGCAGCACCTTCGCCGGGCGCGCCTCTCGGAGGCGGACATCCGCGCGGCGTTCGTCGATGGACGGGTCGTCGCGTCCGTCGAGCCGGAGGTGCTGGAGTCGCCACGGGAGCCCGGGGTCGTCGAGGCGTGGCTCGCGGCGGTCCGCCGGTCGTGGGCGTGCGGTGGGGCGCCGCGTATCATCGGGCCCGATGAGCGCTCCGACGCCCGTTCCCGCCGGCAGGCCGCGGATCGGCCTCAGCCTCCCCACATGGCCCCTCGCCGACGGCCGCTACGCGACGTGGCCGGAGATGCGGACGCTGGCGCGCGACGCCGAGGCCCTCGGCGTCGACACGCTCTGGGCACCCGACCACCTCCAGCGGCGCCTGCCCGACCGACCCACGATCGGGTTCTGGGAGTGCTGGACGATCCTCACCGCCGTCACGGAGGCGACCGCGGCCATCGAGGTCGGCACCTTCGTCGCGAACACGGCGTTCCGCAACCCCGGCCTCCTCGCGCGGATGGCCGCCACGCTCGACGAGGTGAGCGCCGGCCGCCTCGTGCTCGGCCTGGGGAGCGGCGTCCCGGCGACGGACGAGACGTGGCACGCGTTCGGGTACGACGCAGAACGTCACGTCAGCCGGCACGCCGAGGCCGTGGAGGCGATCGTCCGGCTGCTGCGGGAGGGCCGCCTCACGTACGCCGGGGAGTTCGTGCACCTCGACGGGGCGGAGATCGTCCCTGCCGGGCCCACACCCGGCGGCCCGCCCATCTGGATCGCCGCGAAGGGCGAGCGGACGATGGTGCTCGCCGCCCGGTTCGGTGACGCCGTCAACGTGAACGAGCCCCTGACCAGCGCCGTGGACGCTGCGGCCGCCGTCGCGCGCGTCGCGGGTGCATCCACCGCCGTCGGACGCGACCCCGCGACCCTGCCCACCACCGGGTGGGCGCGCGTCGCGCTGCGGCCGGACGGGTCCGCGGTGGACCGGCCGGGGTGGCTCGGAGGCCCGCCGGACGCCGTCGCGGCGACGCTCCGCTCGATCGCCGAGGCGGGCATCGCGCACGTCACGCTGTACGTGGGCGCCCACGACGACCCGAGCCCTCTCCCGGCGCTCACGCGCCCCATGCTCGACCTCTTCGAGCCCATCCTCGGGGCGCTGCGGGCCGGCTGACCGGCGCGGTCGTGAGCCGGGGGGCGCATGCCGCGTGCGGGACGTCTCCGCCGTCCACCGTAGCCGGCGCGTCCCGACCGGCACGTGCACGCGGCGACCGGCGACCCTACCGGCGCCGCATCCCCGGGACTACGGTCTGCGCGACCGGGCCGTCACGACCCGGCGTCACCGGCCGTCCGGCCGCCCCGTCCGACCTGGACGGCCCGTCCGTGGCGGCGACCGATCGGGAGATCGCATGTCCAGGCCGTTCAGGTCTCTCCTCGCGGTGCCGGTCCTCGTCGCGGTCGTCGCGAGCGCAGCGGCGGCGCCCGCCGCCGTCTCCGCCGCCGGACCCCCGTCCGCACCGGGAGCATCCACCCTCCACTGGTCCGCATGCTCCGAGCCGAAGCTCGCGGGCTTCGAGTGCGCGACGCTCACCGTCCCGCTCGATCGGGCCGACCCGTCGGGCGCCACGATCGACCTGGCCGTCGCGCGGCACCGGAGCGCCGGGAAGGCCGGCCAGCGCATCGGGTCGCTGGTCTTCAACCCCGGCGGACCTGGCGGGTCCGGCCTGGAGGCCCTGCCCGTCATCTGGCGGGTCCTGCCGGCCGCGGCCAAGGCCCGGTTCGACCTCGTCACGTGGGATCCGCGCGGGATGGGCGCCTCGGCCCCGCTGCAGGACTGCGCCACGATCTCCATGCCGCTTCCGGCGACCGGGCCGGTGGACTGGTCCTCCGTCTATGCCGACATGCGGATGGACCGGGCGGCCGCGAACGCGCGATGCATCGCGAAGAATGCCGCGCTGGTCGCCCACATGGGAACGATGGAGGTCGTCGGCGACCTCGACGCGCTGCGCGCCGCGGTCGGCGACGCCAGGCTGACGTACTGGGGGATGAGCTACGGGACGCGGATCGGCTACACGTACGCCCTGACCTACCCGGAGAGGATCCGCGCGATCGTCCTCGACGGGACCGTGGACCCGAGCAGCTCGATCGTCGACCTCGCGACGAGCGCCACGGCGCGCGACCAGGCGCTCGGCTTCTTCTTCGAGCTCTGGCCGAAGGCCGCGGAGCAGTACCGGCGCGTCCGCGCCGCACTCGAGGAACGGACCGTCGCGCTGCCGTCCGGCGACGTGATGACGCGGTGGAACTTCGACGCGATGCTCGACAGCGCGGCCGGCGGCGAGTCCGGCTACGACATCCTCGCGAACGTCATCGCAGCGGCGGACGCCGCCACGTTCGGGACCGGCAAGGCGGCCGCGGACGCGAAGGCGCTGCTCGACCAGGTCCATCTCAAGCAGGCGATCGACCTCGCCGGGCCGGACTTCTCGCTCGTCAACTGCATCGACTACCCCGACCGTCCGACGCCGGCCCAGCAGGACGCGATCTCGACATCGGTCCGCGTCCGGGCGCCGATCGCCGGCTGGCAACAGGGCTTCAACATCGCGTCGATGTGCGCGGGCTTCTCGGGGCCCGTGGACCCCGTCCCCACCGACTTCGCACCGGACTGGCGGACACCCCTCGTCATCGTGGGGACGACCCGCGATGCGGCGACGCCGTACAGGTGGACCGCGAACATGGCGCTCGCCTTCCGGGCCAGTCGGGTGGTGACGTACGTGGGCGCGAAGCACGTCGTCTATGGCGGCGGGATGTCGAACTGCGTGAACGGGTACGTGAGCACGTACCTCATCGACCTCGTCCGGCCCGCGCACGACGTCGCGTGCCCGACCGCGGCGAAGGGCGCCAGGTAGGGGAGGCGAGGGTCGTCTGCGCGCGGGTGCCGCCGGCCACGCGCTGAGCCGCATCGGGCGGGCCGCCCGCGAACGCACGTGCCTTGTGCCATTCGGCCCTTGGGCGTCCCATGGGCCGCGGCGAGAGTGACGGGCAGGGGGTGAGGCTGAGAAGCGCGGTCCGCACATCGGTCGCCTGGATCGCGTGGAGCCAATGGCGAGACCCGATCGCCCCCGGGGGCGTCCCGTCTGGAGTCGCGCCATGCGCACACGCCGGCGGATCGGCTCGCTCGTCACCGGGCTGGCCGCGGTCTCGCTGCTCCTCGGCTCGTGGGCGGGTCCGCCGGCGGTCGTCGCCGTCACGCCGGCTGTGCCGTCGGTCGCCGCCACGATCCCCGTCGGGCGGGACGCGGCGGGCATCGCGGTCGATGCGACCGGCGTCTGGGTCACCGGCTGGCACGACCGCACCGTCTCCCGGATCGATCCGGCGACGAATGCCATCGCGGCCACGTATCCGCTGGCCCTCACCAGTGGCGGCCCCGAGGCGATCGCGAGCGGGTTCGGGTCGCTGTGGGTCACCACGACCGCGTGGAACGACGCCGACGTCACAGTGGCCGGCTCGCTGCTGCGGATCACACCGGCCACGGGCGCGGTCACCGCGACGATCCCGATCGGTCGGAACGCGCTGAGCATCGCGGTCGGAGCCACTGCGGTCTGGGTCGCGAACGTCGACGACGGGACGATCTCCCGGGTCGATCCAGCGACGAACGCGGTCGTCGCGACCATCACGCTCTCGGACGTGGTGAACGTCGCCGCGTCGAGCGACACCATCTGGGCGGCGATGAGGGGCGGCTCGGTCGTGCGCCTCGATCCCGCCACGAACACGGTCGTCAAGACGGTGACGACGGACGCGAAGTACCCGCTCATCGCCCTTGGCGACGGGGTCCTCTGGGCGACGAGCGACGCGACCGCTGCGTCGGCCACCAGCCGGCTCCTGCGGATCGACCCCGTCGCCGGGACCGTCGCCGCGACGATCCCGCTTCCCGGCACCGAGACCGGCGGCATCGCGGTGGCAGGCGGGAGCGTCTGGGTCGCACTCTGGGAGACGCCCTCCGTGGTCCGCGTGGACGCCGCGACGAACACGGTGGCGGCGACGGTCCCGGTGACGACCCCCTTCGGGCAGGGGATCGCGGCCACCCCGACCGACGCATGGCTCCTGGGCTACGCGACGAAGCCGTTCACGGGAGACCCGTCGCCGAGCGGCCAGGTCATCCGGATCTCGTACGGCGTCGCCCCTCCGCCTCCCGTCCCGTCGAGCGTCGCGTGGAAGGCGCCGATGGGTGTGTCGGGCAGGAACGGCACCGCCGTGCTGACCTCCGCGGGCAGCAAGGGCACGCTCCGCCTGGCGCTCAAGGGGCTCGTCGCCTCGGCGACGTACCCCGTCAAGGTGATGACCGGGACGTGCGCCCGGCCGGGCGCCGTCCTCTGGAACGCGCCGGCGCAGAAGGCGACGGCCGCCGGTCGGATCGCGAAGAGCCTGACGATCCCCGCCGCGAAGGCGACGGCCATCCGCGCTGCAGGCTCCGCCGGCTCGGTCTCCGTCCGGATCGGCTCCGGCTCGCGCCTGCGCTGCGGCCTGCTGACCGCCGGGCCGGCGGGTGCGCCCGCACCCACCCCGGTCCCCACGGCCACGCCGGTCCCGACCCCCATGCCGACCGCCACGCCGGTCGCGACCACCGCGCCGCCCCCACGCCCACCCGTCGCCGGTCGGCGGGACCCTCGTCACCGGGCCGTACTTCACGCATGATCCTCCCCACCGGGTGGACGGTCGAGCCTCCGGACGCGGACGACCCCCGAGGACACGGCTCGAGTTCGCGGCCCGAACGGCGCAGGTCGCGTCGTCGGCTCTTTGTCGTCTCGAGACCATGGCGGACCTCGACGCTGCCACCGCCGCGGCGGCGGCGACGCTCAAGGAGCGTCCTCGGCGACGATCGCCGGAGACGACCGAGGACGTCGACGATCGGCGGCAGGCCGGGGAAGCTTGTCGTCGGCGCACGCGCACGTCGAACGGCATACCCGGTCGTCATCCTCTTCGGCGTGACCACCATCGCGAACGGCCGCGGCGTACCTCTTGCTCCTCATGGACGACCTCGGCGGGAGGCCGTCGACCAGGCGGTCCTGCTCGTCGATCTTCTCGTCGTTCGGGTTCCGGACCAGCCCCTGACGTCACGCGCCTGAGGGCCGTCCGCCTCGGCAGGCGGCCCTCAGGCGATCACGCCGGGAACGTCGCGGTAGAGGCCCTTCCGCCACCGCCCGTCGAGCATGTCGCCCATCGCCCGGCAGAGGAGGTCGGCGAACTCCGGGTCCAGGATGTGCATGTCGGCCGCGATGAGGTCGAGGTGCTCGTTCGCTGCGTCGAAGCGGTCGGAGAGGACCGCGCGCATGAGGACCGCGCGCCGGGACCAGGCGGGGTTCGCGGGGTCCGGGTCCCAGCACGGGCCGTCGCCGTTCCCCTCGGCCCACCCGCGCTCGCGTGAGGCGGCCTCCGCGGGCTGGTCGTAGGCGGACCAGCCGCGCATCGGGATCACGAAGGCGGTCGGCCCCGTCGTCGTGCTCAGCGCCCGGGCGATCCCCTCGGAGATCCCCCTCACCTCGTCGTCCGTGAGCGAGAGGATCGTGACGCCCGCGTTGTGGATGTACGGCTCGCCGGTCCCGTGGAACGAGCGGCGCCGCTCGGCTCGCGTGTCGTCGAGGTAGGCCTGGGGGACGTTCTCCAGCGGGCCGTGGGCAGCCTGGTCGAGGCCGCCCGGGACGACGACCTGCGGGATCCCCATCGCGCCGGCGGCGGTCATCCGCTCGCCGTCCCACCCGCGCGGGAGGCCCCAGGGGCTGCCGACCAGCGTGTTCGCGATCTCGCCGAGCGTGATGTCGAAGAGCGCGGTGATCAGGCCCGACCGGATCAGGTCCTCCATCGTCGCGCCCGCGCCCACCGAGTGGAACCCGGCCGTGTCCCAGCCGCGCTCCTCGAGGAACGTGGTGCACCGCAGGACGCACGGCGTCGTGGAGCCGTACGACGTGAGCGCCGCGAGCGGCCGCGACCCGGCCGGGATCTCGGGGACCCGCGCCATGGCCACGACGGCCGCCGCGGCGTTCGCGACGGCCTTGCGCGTGACGACGTTCACTCCGTGCTCGGCGGTCGGATTGACGATCCAGATGTCCTTCGTGCCCAGCCAGACGCTCACGTCGCCGGACGCCATGTCCGTGAGCATCACCTTGGGGACGCCGAACGGGAGCGCGCGCATGACGGCCGTGACGGTGGTGGTCCCCACCGCGCCGGCCCACGAGACGATCCCGTCGCAGCGACCCTCGGCCCGCATCGCGAGCACCTTGGCCGCGCCCGCCCGGCCCACCAGCTCGATCGCCGTCGCCCGGGGCGCCGCGTACACGGCCTCGACCGGCGTGCCCGTCGTCGCGAGCACCTCCGTCAGCGGGACGTCCGCCCAGTCGACCGCGGCGCCCAGGCTGAGGTCCACGACGATGGGGTCGCCGCCCGCCTCGGCCACCGCCGACGCGAGGTGCCGGAGCTCCGGCCCCTTGGTGTTGAGCATCCCGGTGACGACGATCTTCGGCCTGCCCGTCATCGAACCTCCCGAGCCATCGCCGGCGCGCGACCCCCGCACTGATAGACGGGGACGACGATACCGGTCAGGAAGGGGCGCCGGGCGGCGCGGCCGTCGGGGGCGGGCTCGCGGCGCCGCCCGCGTCGCGGACGGCGATCGGGGTCCCGGTGGGGACGACCTGGACGAACGTCTGGCCCGGGACCAGGGCGATCGGCGCGGGCGCTCCGTCCGGCCCGGCGGCCACCAACTCTGTCGGCGCGTCGAAGGCGGCCTTGCGCCAGTGGCCCTTCACCAGCTCGCCCGCGCGGAAGACGAGCGCATCGCCCTCGCCCACGAGCCCGGCGTCCAGCCGGCCGTGCCCCGTGCCGTCGGCCGCGGGCCCGAACGGGATCGAGAGGACGACGACGTTCGTCGGGGCGACCCTCACCTTCGCCGCCGCGTCGGTCGTGGGGACGCGGTTCTCTGACCGGGGGTACGTCCGTGTCGCCGGGTCGAAGGTGTATTCCACCTCGGTGCCGCCGTACGAGAAGGAGAGGCCGAAGTCCGGGCCGTGCGCCGGCGCGCCCACGGGCGGGGCGAACGAGAACGCCGGCGTGGCCGGCTCGGGCGCGTAGCCGAACCCCTTCGCGACCCCGGCGAGCGCCTTGCTCGACGTGAAGAGGTTGTGCGGCGCCCACTTGTCGGTCGTGCGCCAGAACGGGCCCCCCACGTACGCGAGGCCCTCGATGTTCCACACCGTGGTGCCGTTCCCGCTCCGCGCCAGCTCGCCGAGGGCGCCCGGCGACCCACCCGCGTGCACGTAGACGGCGCCCTGTTCCGCCGCCCAGCCGATGAAGTAGAGGCGGGCGGACCGGACGGGCCCGATGAGCTTCGGCGCCTTCGAGGAGAAGAGCGCCATGAAGCGCGGGATCCCGCCCTCGGCGGGCGCCTGCCAGACCACGTCCGCGGCGGCGAGGCCCGACTGCGGCCGCGCGTCGGCGTGGTCGTCGATCATCACGGCGACCACGGGCCGCGCCGCCGCGGCCGGCGGCACGAGGAGGCCGGTGAGCGGTGCCGGGATCGGAGCGGGCGTGGGCGTGGGGGTCGGCTCCGGGGTCGGCGTGGGATCGGGGCTGGGGGTCGGCGCCGGCGATGGCGATGGGTGACGGCGCGAGCGTCGGGGCCTCGGTCGGGGGCGCCGTGGCGGCCGCCTGGGACGCGACGGCCGCGGGCGAGGTGCTCGGCTGCGGCGTCGCCTGGGGCGAGCACGCCGCGACGGCGACGCATGCCGCTGCCGCGAGAGCGAGGGTGATCGGGAGGGGACGCGGCCGCATCCCCGCATGATGCCCTCCGCGGCAGCTGGCCGCCGCGCGGGCCGTCTCAGCCGCCCGTGGTCGTCGTCTGGAGGATGAGGCGGTTGCCGTCCGGGTCGGCGAAGCCCACCGACCGCCCCCAGGGCGCCTGGCGGATCCCCTCGGGGTCCAGGGCGACGCCCAGGCCGGCCAGGCGCGCCGCGTCGCCCTCGACGTCGTCCGTCTCGAGCACGAGCCCGCGCAGCGACCCGGCGGGCATCGTCTCGAACCACGTCACGAGCGTGATCGAGGTCGCCGCGCCGGCGGGCCGCACCTGGATCCATCGCTGTCCCGGGCCCATCGGGAACTCGCGTACGAGCTCCATGCCCAGCACGTCCGACGTAGAAGTCGCGGGCGCGGTCGGGGTCGGTCACCGGGATGGAGAGGAGCTGGACCTGCGTGATGCTCATGCGGCGAGGATACCCGCCCCGGCCGTCACGGCTGGGCGACGAGCGTGACCTTCAGCGCCTTCCCGGCCGCCTCGCGCGTGACCAGGAACCGGAGCGGCGGGACGGGCGCCGACCCGGAGGGGCGGGTGTAGTCCGGGATGAACGGCGCCATCAGGACATCGTGCGTCCCCGTGGTGGGCCCGATGGAGACGGCGTAGTAGCCGCCGTCCGCGATCGCCGGGATCCAGACGCCGAGGTCGAGCCGCTCGGGTGGCCGGTCGTCGCCGATCATCCGCGTCACGGTCGTCGCGACGCGCCCCACGTACGGGTCCGACTCGGTGGTCGTCCCCTTGAACTTCGCGGCGTACTCGGACGAGCCGCCCATGAGGGTGTCGAAGACGCCGACCTCGAGCGGCCCGGATCCGGCCGCACCGGACGTGCGGTCCACGGAGACGAGCACCTCGTTCGCGACCGACTCCGTGCCGCACGCGGCGACCGCCAGGACGGCCAGCACGAGGGCGACAGCCGCCCGGATGGCGCGGCTCGCCCGCCGTGTCCCGACGATCCCCCCGGCCTGCATCGCGACAGTCTATCCGCGGCGCGCGCGGCGGCCGCGGCGGCGGCCCGGTCATCCGGCGGCGCGTCGCCGCCGGCGCGTCGCCGCACCGTCCGCCTTGCGGCCACGGGACCGGCGCGGGAGACTGGCGGTCGTGGGGGTGACGGCCGGACCCACCGGCCGGCGGCCGGAACGGCCGCGAGGAGCATGCGGTGGCACCGACGTACGAGCCCACGTGGGAGTCCGTGCGGACACATCCGCTTCCGGACTGGTTCGCGGACGCGAAGCTCGGCGTGTTCATCCACTGGGGCCTCTTCTCGGTCCCCGGCTGGGCGCCGCAGGTGGACGACGTCCAGCGGGTCCTCCGCGAGGAAGGCCCGACGGGGCTCTTCCGCGACAACCCGTACGCCGAGTGGTACCGCAACTCGATGCTCGTCGAGGGCTCGCCCACCTGGACCCACCACCGCGAGACGTACGGCCCGGACCACCCGTACGACCGCTTCATCGAGGCCTTCGACGCCGGGACGGCCACGTGCGACATGGGCGCGATCGCGGACGTCTGCGAGTCGGCCGGAGCGCGATATGTCGTGCTCACGACCAAGCACCACGAGGGGTTCACGCTCTGGCCCGCGTCGATCGAGCATCCGCGCAAGGGCGCCTACCACGCGAAGCGCGACATCGTCGGCGACCTCACGGACGCCGTCCGATCGCGCGGGATGCGGATGGGCCTCTACTACTCGGGCGGCTACGACTGGCCGTGGAACGACGCGGTCATGCGCGAGGCCGCCGACTCGGCGCTCGCCGTCCCGGCGGATCCGGCGTACGAGCGCTACGCGACCGCCCACGTGCGCGAGATCGTGGAGCGGTACCGGCCGTCCGTCCTCTGGAACGACATCTGCTGGCCCGCGGGAGGGAACCTCGCCGAGCTCTTCGCCCACTACTACGCGACCGTCCCCGAGGGCGTGGTGAACGACCGGTGGAGCGTCCCGTCCGGGAAGCGCGGCCCGGTGGACGAGGCGTTCGTCCGCGGCGCGGCCGGGCTCGTCCAGCTCATGTGGCAGCACCTGCCGGAGGAGCAGCGAGGGCTCTCGTTCCCACCGGCGGACCACTTCGACTTCCGCACCCCCGAATACGCGTCGTTCGACACGATCCAGCCCGGCAAGTGGGAGGCGACGCGCGGCGTCGGCCACTCGTTCGGCGCGAACCGGAACGAGCGGCCGCAGGACATCGTCACGGCGACCGAGCTCGTGCGGTCCCTCTGCGACATCGTCGCGAAGAACGGCAACCTCCTGATCGGGATCGGGCCGGACGAGAAGGGGGTCATCCCCGCCGAGCAGGCGCGCCCGTTGCGGGGCCTCGGCGAGTGGCTCGCGGCGAACGGCGAGGCTATCTACGCGACACGCCCGTGGGCCGTCGCCGCGACCGAGACGACCGAGGGGACGCCCGTCCGGTTCACCCGGAAGGACGGGTCCGTCTACGCGATCCTCCTCGACCTGCCGGGGCGCACGACCTTCGGGATCCGCGGGATCGACCTGTCGGGCGCCGAGCCGGTCCTCCTGGGGACGGGCGAGCGCCTGCCGGTCGCGGCCGGCGACGGGCGGACCGAGCTGACGCTGCCCGACCGGGTCCCGGTCCAGCCTGCCTACGCGATCCGCCTGGGGACCGGAGGTGCGGCCGGCGGGCTGACCCGGGGCGGCCCGACCGCGACGGCACGACCAACGGCACCTGCCGTCGGCGGGGCTCGTCGTCGGCGGGCTGACCTCATGGCAGCGTCCAGGCCCGCCTCGACGGAGTGCTCATCCGCCGCGTGGGCATCTTCGAGGGCGGCGCCGATGGCGTGCCGGCGATGCGCCGCCGGTTCGACCGGCTCACCGCGGTCGTCCCGCCACGCCCTGACGTCGCGACGCGGGCGATCTCGGCCGGCGGCGTCCCCGCCGAGCTCGTGGTCCCCCGTGGCGCTCCGCGCGACCGATGCCTCTTGTATATCCACGGCGGCGCCTGGTGCATCGGGAGCCCCGGACGCACCGCGGGCTCGCCGAGGACCTGACCGCCCGCGCCGGCGTGCGCGGGATCGTGGTGGACTACCGCCTCGCCCCGGAGCACCCGTTCCCGGCCGGGCTCGACGACTGCGTGGCCGCCTACCGCTGGCTCCTGGAGCGCCGAGTGGACCCGGAGCGGATCGTGGTGGCCGGTGACTCCGCCGGCGGCAACCTCGCGCTCGCGCTCCTCCTGCGGATCCGCGACGCCGGGATCCCCCTGCCGGCCGGTGCCGCGCTACTGTCCCCGGCGACGGACCTGGCCGGGACCGGCGAGTCGTATGTGACGAACCGGGCATGCGACCCCTACTTCGCCCACGTGGAGACGGCGCCGTTCGTGGAGATGTACCTGGGGGACCACGACCGGGACGACCCGTACGCCTCACCGCTGGGCGCGGACCTCCGGGGCCTGCCGCCGCTCCTGATCCAGGTGGGCGACCACGAGATCCTCGAGGACGACTCGGTCCGGCTCGCCGAGCGCGCACGGGCCGCCGGTGTGGACGCCCGCCTCTCTGTGTGGCCCGGGATGATGCACGTCTTCCAGGCGTACGTCCCGTTCCTCCCGGAGGCGCGCGAGGCGAACGAGGCGATCGCCGACTTCATCCGGGAGCGCTTCGCGCCCTGAGGCCGCCGTGGGGCGGCGGCTCGCGCCCGTCAGCCGGCGAGGCGCTTGTACCGGATCCTGTGCGGCTGGTCCGCGGCCGCGCCCAGCTCCCTGTGGCGGAACGCCTCGTAGTCGCTGACGTTCCCCTGGAACCAGCGGACCTGGCTGTCGCCCTCGAACGCGAGGGTGTGGGTCGCGATCCGGTCGAGGAACCACCGGTCGTGGCTGATGACCACCACGCAGCCGGGGAAGGACTCGAGCCCTGCCTCCAGCGCGCGGAGCGTGTCGACGTCGAGGTCGTTCGTGGGCTCGTCGAGGAGGAGCACGTTGCCCCCCGAGCGCAGGAGCCGCGCGAGGTGGACGCGGTTGCGCTCGCCGCCCGACAGCTTCCCGCAGGGCTTCTGCTGGTCCGTGCCCCGGAAGTTGAACGACGACACGTAGGCGCGCGCGGGGAGCTCGCGGGAGCCCACCTTGATGATCTCGTCGCCCTGCGTGATCGCCGCGAAGACGGTCTCGTCGGGGTCGAGCTCGTCGCGGCCCTGGTCCACGTAGCTGAGCTTCACCGTCTCGCCGATCTCGATCGATCCGGCGTCGGGCTTCTCGTCGCCCACGAGCATCCGGAAGAGGGTCGTCTTGCCGGCCCCGTTCGCCCCGATGATCCCGACGATCCCGGCGCGGGGGAGCGAGAACGTGAGGTCCTCGACGAGGAGGCGGTCGCCGAACCCCTTCCGCAGGTCCTTGACCTCGATGACGGTGTCGCCGAGGCGCGGCCCCGGCGGGATCGCGATCTCGAGCTCTCGCGCGGCGCCCTTGTCGCCCTCCGCCTCGGCGAGCAGCTGCTCGTACGCGTCGAGACGCGCCTTCCCCTTCGCCTGGCGGGCCTTCGGCGAGAGGCGGACCCACGCGAGCTCGCGCGCGAGGGTGCGCTGGCGCGCGTCGGCCGTCTTCTGCTCGTGCGCCATCCGCTCGAGCTTCTGCTCCAGCCAGCCCGAGTAGTTGCCCGAGAACGGGACGCCCCGGCCGCGGTCGAGCTCGAGGATCCACTGGGCGACGTTGTCGAGGAAGTAGCGGTCGTGGGTGATCGCGACGACGGTCCCGGCGTACTCCTGGAGGAAGCGCTCCAGCCACTCCACCGACTCGGCGTCGAGGTGGTTCGTGGGCTCGTCGAGCAGGAGCAGGTCCGGGTGCGAGAGCAGCAGCCGGCACAGCGCGACGCGGCGCTTCTCGCCGCCGGAGAGGACCGTGACGTCGGCGTCGTCCGGCGGGCAGCGGAGCGCGTCCATCGCGATCTCGACGTTGCGCTCCAGGTTCCACGCGTCCGCCGCGGCGATCCGGTCCTCGAGCGCCGCCTGCTCCTCGCCGATCTTCTCGTAGTCGGCGTCGGGGTCCGACCACTTCGCCATGACGGCGTTGTACGCGTCGAGGAGGTCCTGGACGGGGCGGACCCCGTCGAGGACGTTGCCCCGCACGTCCTTCGCCGGGTCCAGCTGCGGCTCCTGGTCGAGGTAGCCGACCGTGAAGCCGGGCGTGAGCCGGGCCTCGCCGCTGAAGCCGTCGTCGAGCCCGGCCATGATCCGCAGCAGGCTCGACTTGCCGGCGCCGTTCGGCCCGATGACGCCGATCTTGGCGCCCGGGTAGAACGAGATGGAGATGTCCTCGAGCACCGTCCGGTCGGGCGGGTAGTGGCGCGCGAGGCGGTAGGTCGTGTAGATGAACTCGGCGGGCATGGTCGGACAAGGGTACCGATTGCGCCGGGCGTGCGTCCCCGGCCGCTCGCTTCCGCCGTGCCGCGGCGCGATGATGGGGGCCTGCGGCAGCACTTCGGAGGCGACCGATGACACGCGACGCGATGGTGGCGGTGCCGGGCGGCCGGATCCACGTCGTCGATGAGGGCGACGGGCCGCCCGTCCTCCTCGTCCACGCCGGGATCGTCGATCTCCGCGCGTGGGACGACCTCGTCCCACTCCTCGTCGCCCGCGGCCTCCGCGCCATCCGGTACGACATGCGCGGCCACGGAGCGAGCGAGACGGAGGAGGTCGACTACTCGAACCGCGCCGACCTGGTCGCGGTCCTCGACGCCTGCGGCGTCGGCCGCGCCTGCGTCGTCGGCAACTCCGTCGGCGGCCAGGTCGCCCTCGACGCGGCCATCGAGCACCCGGACCGCTTCGCCGGTCTCCTCACCCTGGGCTCGAGCGTGAGCGGCTACGAGGCACCGGCGACGCCGGAGGAGATCGCGCTCTTCGAGGAGATGGAGCGGCTCGAGGAGGCCGGCGACCCGGCGGCGACCGTCGAGTTCGACCTCCGGCTCTGGGTGGACGGGCCCGGCCAGCCGCCGGACCGGGTCCCCGCCGCGCTGCGGGAGCGCGTCCGGGAGATGTCGCTGGGCGTCGCCGACGCATCGCGGACGCACGGCCGGCCGATCCCGCTGCGGCCCCCGGCCGAGGGCCGCCTCGACGGCCTTCGCATCCCCGTCCTCGCGCTCGCCGGCGCGCTGGACGTGAGCGACGTGTGGGCGACGGCGCTCCACCTGCAGGAGGCATGCCCGGACGCGCGGGCGGAGCTCGTCCCCGGGGTCGCGCACATGATCGCGATGGAGGTGCCCGGGCTCGTCGCGGACCGCGTCGTGGACCTCGTGGGGCGTGCCGGCGCCTTCGGCTGACGCGCCGAACGGGTCGCCGTTCGACACTTGCGGCACCGTCGGTGGCGCCGGAGGCTGGCGGAGGCGGGTCGAACGGCCGAGCTCGGCGGGCCCGCCGGAGGTCGTCCGCCATGACGAGCCCGTTCCTGGACATGCAGGCCCGCGTCGGCATCACGGTCCACGTCGGCGGCAGTGCGGAGCGCCGGGCGCTCCTCGCCCTCTGCGACGTCGAGCACGCGCGTGAGGTCCTGGAGGTCGGTTGCGGCGTCGGGGTGGGCCCGGTCCGGATCGCCCGGGAGCACCGATGCCGGGTCGTCGGCATCGACATCTCGGAGCGGATGGTCGGGTGGGCGCGCCGCCGGGCGCGCGAGGCCGGCGTGGACGACCGCGTGGACGTGCACGTGGCGGACGTCCTGGCGCTGCCCTTCGAGGACGGCCGGTTCGACGCCGTCATCGGCGAGTCGGTCCTCGCGTTCGTCGGCGACAAGGACCGGGCGATCGCCGAGATGGTCCGCGTGACGCGGCCGGGTGGATGGGTCGGGCTCGACGAGATGTTCCTGATCGACCCGACGCCCTCGGCGGATGCCATCGCGCTCGCCCGCCTGCAGGCGACGGAGATCGAGACGCTCGAGGGCTGGCGCGCGCTCTGGGATCGGTCCGGCCTCCACGAGCGCGTCGTGCGCACCTACCGGATCGACGTCCGACGCGAGGTCCGGGACCGCTTGCGGTGGGTCGGTCCCGCGTGGCTCGCGCGCGGCGTGCTGCGCATCGCGTGGCTCTACCTCACCGAGCCGGCGCTGCGGCCGGAGCTCCGCCTGATGCTCGGTGCGCTGCCACGGGCGCGCGGGGAAGCGCACCGGGGCCGGTCACTGCCCGACGTGTACGGCTACGGGATCTTCGCCGGACGGAAGTGACCCCTGTCGTCGGCCACGGACCGCGGTCGCGGTCGGCCCCCGGGACCATCGCCGGGCGGGTAGCCTCTGCGCGTGACCGGGATGCGCCTCTCGACCCTGTTCGTCGTCGCCGCCGGGATCCTCTTCGGGACCGCGGGGACGGCCCAGGCGCTCGGGCCGTCGGACGCGGCGCCCGTCGCCGTGGGGATCCTGCGCATCCAGGTCGGGGCGATCGCGCTCCTCGCGGTGATGCCACTCCTGGGCGCCAGGCGTGGCCGCCTCCTGGAGCTGTGGCGGCGTCCCGCGATCCTCGTGACGGCCGTCTGCGCCGCCCTGTACCAGCCGCTCTTCTTCGGCGCCGTCAGCCAGGTCGGCGTCGCATTCGGGACGCTCGTGGCGGTCGGGAGCGAGCCGGTCTTCGCCGGCGTCGTGGGCTGGATCGTCCTCCGCCACCGGCTGACCGCCGGGTGGCTCGCGGCGACGGCGATCGCGGTCGCGGGCCTCGTGCTCCGTTCCTCCGGGGAGCTCGGCGGCGCGAACGCGCTCGGCCTGGTCTTCGCGCTCGGCGCCGGCCTGTGCTCCGCGGGGTACACGGTCGCCGCGAAGCACCAGCTCGACCGCGACGTGACGGCGATCGAGGTCCCGTCCGCGAGCTTCGTCCTGGGCGGGATCCTCCTCCTGCCGCTCCTGCTCGGCCAGCCGCTCGGATGGGTCGCCTCGCCGGGCGGCCTCGCACTCGTGCTCTACCTCGGTGTCGCCACGATGGCGGTCGCGAACGTCCTCCTGACGCGCGGCATCCACGGCCTCCCGCCGGGACCGGTCGCGACGCTGATGCTCACGGACCCGGTCGTCGCGACGCTCCTCGGCGTCGCCGTCCTCGGCGAGGCGCTGACCCCCGTCGCGGCGGTGGGCGTGGTGCTCGTCCTCGCCGGCCTCCTGCTCCAGGGCGTCGTCATCGCCCGCTCGGAGCCGCGCGACCTGGAGCCGGCGCCGGTCCTCTGAGGGGCGGCGCGCACCCTCGTGCTGCGGTTCCCCGGCCGGTGCAGACTGGCGGAGGTCGGGCAGGCGACCGGCGGTCGTCGAACGAGGCGAGGAGGCATCGGTGCCGGACGGATCGGACGAGCGCGAGCTCACGCGCCAGCAGATGTGGGACGAGCGCCACGCCGCGCGCGAGCCGATCGAGGCACGCGATCCCGACGCGACCCTCGTCGAGGAGGTGAGCCGGCTCGCGACCGGGCGCGCGCTCGACCTCGGGACGGGCGACGGACGCAACGCCGTCTGGCTGGCGCGGCGGGGCTGGGCCGTGACCGCGGTCGACTTCTCGTCCGTCGCCCTCGACCGGGCTCGCGGCGTCGCCGAGCGCGCGGGCGTGACCGTCGACTGGGAGCTGCGCGACCTGCTCGCCTGGACCCCGCCGTCGCGGGCCTTCGACCTCGTCTGCCTGATCTTCATCCAGCTGCCCGACGACGAGCGCCGGGTCGTCTACGCGCACGCCGCCGACGCGGTGGCGCCCGGTGGGTCGTTCCTCGTGGTCGCCCACCATCCCGACAACCTGGGCCGCGGCGCGCCGGGCCCCAGGGATCCGGGCGTGCTCTTCGGTGCGGAGGACATCGCGCCCTACCTCGACGGCTTCGATGTCGTCCGTTCCGGGACGGTGGAGCGGCCGGTGGAGGAGGGGATCGTCGCCGTCGACGCGGTCCTGCGGGCGGTGCGTCGGGCCGGCTGACGCAGCCCGGCGCCCGTCACCGGGTCCGCGCGATCATCTCGATCTCGACCCGCGCCCCCAGGGGAAGGGACGCGACGCCGATCGTCGTGCGTGCCGGGAACGGCTCGTCGAACGCCTCCGCGTAGGCGGCGTTCATCGCCGCGAAGTCGGCCATGTCCACGAGGTAGACGTTGCACTTCACGACGTCGCCGAAGTCCAGGCCGGCGGCCGCGAGGACGGCGCCGAGGTTGGCGAAGCACTGCCGCGTCTGCGCCTCGATCGAGCCCTCGGCCAGCAGGCCGGTCGCCGGGTCGATCGGGGTCTGCCCGGAGAGGAAGACGAACGGGTCGCTCTGGATCCCGTGCGAGTACGGGCCGACGACCGCGGCGCCCTTCGCGGTATGGCTCTGTCGGGACATGCGTCGCTCCTGCTGCGGGTGCGACGATGATGCGCCCGCTCGCTGCCCGTGCGCCCCCCGGACCGCCCGCCGGCCGTGACCCCGCTCAGCCCGCGGCGAGGTGCTCTTCCAGGATCCGCACGATGAACGCGTGGTCGTCGGCCTGCGGCAGCCCGGAGACCACGATGCTGCCGATGCAGCCCGTCCCGGACACGCGGAGCGGGAACCCGCCGCCGTGGGCCGCGAACTCGGCTTCCGGGAGCTGGTGCCTCGCGAAGACGTCGACGCCCTCGCGCTCGTGGGCGAGGCGGACGCGCATCGTGCTCTGCTCGAAGGTCCGCACCGTCCGCGCCTTGCGCGCCGCCCAGTGGTCGTTCAGCGGGTTGCTCCCCGGCGCCGCCGCCATGAACACGAGCCGCTCGCCCACGCGGACCTGCACGATGATGCCCAGGCCCTCGGCCACCGCGGCGTCGGCGGCGCGCCGGCCCAGGCGGTAGAGGTCGGCGGGCGAGGCGCTCGGCAGGACGAGCCGGCGCTCCTGGTCCTCGACCTCCTCGAGCGTCGGGAAGGTCGTCGGCGGTGGGGTCATCGGCAGCTCCTTCGGGTCGCGCCACGGGTGGCCCGCCCCGGCGCGGGCGGCAGGGGCGTGGCCCCGTCGATGGTACCGGGCCGCGGCAGCGGCTCGGCGAGCGGATGACTCCCGGGCCTCGCGGCCGGCCGCCGCGTCACTCGACACCCGGCTCCCACGCCGGCGGCGCCGGCTCCTCGATCGGCGGCAGCAGCGGGGTCCCCGTGATGAGGCGCGTCCCGCGGCCGCTCGTCACGAAGCTCCACGCCCATCGCACCACGACCACGATGCGGTTCGCGAAGCCGATCAGGTAGAAGATGTGGATGACGAGCCACAGGAGCCACGCGACGAACCCGCTCTGGCGGCCGAAGGGCCCCAGCCAGCCGATGTTCGTCACGCCCGCCAGCCGCCCGATGACGGCGACGTCGCCCTTGTCCCGGTAGCGGAAGCGCTTCGTCGACGTCCCCGCCAGCCGCGCCCGGATCGTCTTCCCCACGTACTGCCCGGGCTGGATCGCGCCCTGGGCGATCCCGGGCACCGGCCGGTCCTTCCGCCACGGCTGCACGGCCGCGTCGCCGATCACGAAGATCTCCGGGTGTCCCGGGACGGTCAGGTCGCGCCCGACCGCGATCCGCCCCGCGCGGTCGGTCTGGGCGCCGGTCGCGGCCGCCACGGCCCGCGCGAAGCTCGAGGCCTGCACGCCGGCCGCCCAGAGGACGGTCCGGCTCGGGATCTCCTCCTCGCGGTCGCCGACCTGGACGCGCACGGAGTGGTCGTCGATGTGGATCACCCGGGTCCCGGTGCGGACGTCCACCCCCAGGCGCTCGAGCTGGCGTCGGGCGGACGCCGAGCGGTCGGGCGGGTAGGGGGGCAGGACGCGGTCGAGGGCCTCGACGAGGACGATCCGCGCGTCGGGTGGATGGATGGAGCGGAAGTCGCGCCGGAGCGTGTCGTTCGAGATCTCGCCGAGCGCGCCGGCGAGCTCCACCCCGTGGGACCGCCGCCGACCACCACGAACGTCATCCACTCGCGCCGTCGCTCGAGGTCCGCCTCTCGTTCGGCCGCCTCGAAGGCGATGAGGATCCGCCGGCGGATCCCCACCGCGTCGTCGATCGACTTGAGGCCGGGGGCGTACGCCGCCCAGTCGTCGTGCCCGAAGTACGAGTGGCGGGCGCCCGTCGCGACCACCAGCGTGTCGTATGGGATGGGGCCGCCGTCCGAGAGGATGACCCGGCGGCCGCCCGCATCGAGGGCGACCGCCTCTCCGAGCAGGACGGTGGTGTTCGCGTCGCGCCGGAGGATGCTGCGCAGCGGCTGGGCGATGTCGCCCGGCGAGAGCGCGCCGGTCGCCACCTGGTACAGCAGCGGCTGGAACAGGTGGAAGTTCCGGCGATCGACGAGCGTCACCGAGACGCGAGGCTCCCGGCCCAGCTCCCGCGCGACGTTGAGCCCGCCGAAGCCGCCGCCCACGATCACGACGCGATGGCTGTCCATGTCGCCGTTGTGCGCCCTGGCGAGCGCCGTGTCAACTGCGATCCCGCGGCCCTCGACCTCCGGGCCGACGTCTCATCGCGTCGCTGCGACGAGATCCTTGAGCAGGCCGATGACCGCGTCGTCCGGGACCACCGGCGAGACCAGCACCGTGGCGAAGCCGTCGCCCGCGAGCGCCGCGGCCTGGACGCCGGTGTGCGGGCCGTCGCCGTTCTCCCAGTAGAAGGCCCAGGGCCCGATCGTGGCCTTGTCGCCCACGCCCGTGACGGGCTTCTGGCCTCCCTGTGCGGCGATGTCGTCGTACCCGAGGTGCACCGGGGACAGCCCGATGAGCACCCCGTTCTTGCCGTCGGCGGTGAACCAGCGGCAGCCCGTGCCGTACAGGTCGCTGATGTCCCCGACGTGGACCGGCGCGCCGACCACGCTCGCGATCCGGTCGAGGGAGAAGACGGCGCAGTAGTCCGTATCGCCCGACCCGGACCCCGCGTCCGTCCCGCCCGACGACGGATCCGCCGGTGCCGGCGACTCCGCGACGGCCGGCGTGCCTCCGTCCGGCGTCGCGGCGGCGGCCGGGACGCTCGCGATCGGCGACGCGGCGGGACCCGTCGATGCTCCCGCGCCGCCCGCGCTCGAGCAGCCCGCGACGGCCGCGGCGAGGCAGAGCACGACGCCCGCGCGCGCGATGAGTCCGATCCGCATGACAGACCTCCTCGGTGGCTCGTCCGGCCATCCGCCGTCCGAGGCGCCGATCCTAGGGAGTGCGGACATCCGCGCGCATCGGGAGATTCCCTGCGATTCGACCGCCGCGGCACGCCTTGCGCACTGCCGCGACCGGCCCGGATGGACGTCTGAGAACCGGTGCGAACCGGTCTGCCATCCGCGGCGTACATCCCTCAGTCCACGGACCGCAACCCTGAAGGAGGTCGACGATGCTCCGTCGGATCATGCTCGCGGGAGCGGGCCTCACCATCGCCGTGCTCGCGTTCGCTGCGCCGGTAGCGGCAGGGAACCCGAGCGGGACAGGGCAGCCGAACGCGTCGTGCGAGGACTCGACGATGTCACCGCCGGGATTCGACAGCGGCGGGTTCGCCAACGCCGAGACGCACTACGCCGGGAACGGCGATCCCTCCCTGAACGCGAACAGCGGCAACGCGGTGTCCCAGTACGACGTCGCCTGCTACCAGGTGTCGCTCCACCACTGAGCGCGGGCCGGGCCGGGCCGGGTCACGGCAGCATCCCCGCCGGGCTCCGGCGGCCCGCCGGCGCGGCGGGTCGCCGGAGCCTCCGCGTGCGCGCCGGCAGCGCCGGCATCGTGACGGGACCCGGCTTCCGGCGGGCGAGTCGTCGCGCCCGCCGGTTGACGCCGACCGCCGTTCGGCCCGAGAGTCGGCCGATGGCCGACGACGCGCCGCACCTCCCCGACGCCGCATCCACGTGGCGGATCCTCGGCGTCGTCGTGCCCGCACTGGACGTGCGCGTCGGCTGGCGCCGGCGCCGCCGGGAGATGAGCGGCGCGGAGGTGGACGCGGACGTCGCCATCCTCCGCCGGGTGCCCGACGCGATCGAGGCATGGAGCGAGGGCAACGTCCGCGTCTCCCGCATGGAGGTGGTCGTTGCCGACGGCCCGCTGCAGCACCTCGCGCGCGTCGGCGGCGGGTGGTGGGCCGACCCCGACGCGCTCTCCCCACTGCTCGGCGCCCATCTCGGGCGCGTCGGCGGCGTCGACTCCATCCTCGCGCTCTACCCGACCGACGGCTCGGCCGAGCTCCGGCCCGCCTGGGGGTACACGTGGGGCGAGGTCGCGTTCCTCGGCGGGGCGGGCGTCTCCACGATCGTGAGCGCCGACTGGCCCCGCTGGGCGTCGATGGCCGACCCCGAGCACGGCTTCGTCCACGAGTGGCTCCACCAGGTCGAGGCCGTCTACCGACGCCTCGGGATCGGGGAGGACGACCTGCCGGGCCTCCACGACGTCGCGGACCGCCGGACCACCCGGCTCGACGCACCCGATCGGTCGGAGACCTACGTCGAGTTCGAGCGGCGGACCGGTTCCTGGCGGCCGTGGTACCGCGACTACATGACCGGGACGGTCGGTCCGCGGACCGGCGAGGCGCCGCGGGTGCGCGGCCTGACACGGGATCGCTGGCGACTCCGGCCCGACCCGTAGGGCGACGCGCGCACTCCCACCCCTCTCACACGGACAGGGTCTGCAATCTTCTTTTCGCCACCGAGCACCAGGTGCGAGGCAGGATGAGCCAGACCCGTTCGTCGTCCCGCGACGGAGTCCCGCCGGTCCCTCTCGACACGCCCACGGCACGGGCGCTCCTCCGCACGGCCGCGGAGGAGGCGGTCTCGCTGCTCCGCGGCGACGGCGCCCTCGTGTACATCCTCGATGCCGATGGGTCGGCGCTCCGGCTCCTGCCCGACGCGAGTCTCCATCGCCCAGGATGCCCTCCCCGTCGACGGCGACTTCCGGCTGCCCCTCGGCCGCGGGCTGTTCGGCGTCGGCGGCGGGCGAGGGCCGGGGGACCGTGACGGGCGACTACGCGAGCGACGCGTCGTTCCCGCCACGATCCGGGCGCGGACCGGATCGCTGCCGCTGCGGGGATCGCGTCCATGGTCGTCGCGCCCATCGCTACCGGCGACCGCTCGCTCGGCGCCTCGGGTCTTCTCGCGCCGGGCCGCGCATTCGACGACGGGAGCGTCGCGATCGTCCGCGCGCTCGCTGCCCACGCGTCGGCCACGATCGCGAACGCCGTGCTCATCGAGGAGCTCGAGCGGTCGCGGGCGCAGCTGGCCAGGCGCGTCGAGCGGGAGCGGGCGCTGCGCGAGCTGACGGGCGGCTCGCCGCGATCCGCGACACGGAGGTCCTCCTGCAGCGCGTGGTGGACGCGGCCGCCGCCGTCGCGGTGCGAACGGCGCCTTCCTCGACCGCATCGAGGACGACGGGCACATGCACGTCGCGTACAGCGAGAACATCGTCTCGCCCGCCGCGGCCGCGTGATCGGCGAGGCGAAGCTGAGCCCGAGTCCGGCGTCATGAGTCTCGCGCTCGCGAACGGTCGCGTCGTCGTCTCGGTCGACTACCTCAACGACCCGGCGTTCGTGCACTCTGCCGAGTCGGACGACCTCGCCCGGTCGCTCGGATCCGCGCGGTCGTCGCCGCTCCACTCGTCGCGGACGGCGAGCCGCTCGGCGTCCTCGCCGCGTACGCGGACCGCGCGGACGCCTTCGACGACGACGCGATCGCGCTCATCGCCGCGTTCGCCGACCACGCGGCCGTGGCGATCGTCAACGCCCGCCTCATCGAGGCGCTCGACGGTCCGGCCGGCAGCTCGCGCGGCGCGCCGCCGAGGAGCAGGGCCTCCGCGAGATCGCCGCCCGCCTGTCGTCGCTCCATGCACCGGGCAGATCCTCGACGAGGCGTCGCCGCCGCCTGCCGGCTCGTGGAGGGCGAGTGGGCCGAGGTCGCCGAGATCACGCCCGACGGCGCACTCCTGTGGACGCACGTCCACGGCATCGAGGACCCCGCACTGCGCGAGGCCCAGCGGACCCTGAGGTCAACGTCGGCCAGGGCGTCCTCGGCCTGCCGCGGTCGAACGTCGCACGGTCGTCACCGGCGACTACCTCGGCGACCCCTCGTTCACGCACACGCGCGACGCCGACGCCTTCGCGCGGCAGGCCGGCATCCGCTCGCTCGTCGCGTCCCGCTCGTCACCGACGACATCGTGGTCGGCGTCCTCGCCGTGCACTCGAGCCGTGCGCGGCCTTCGACGCCGAGCACGTCGCGCTCGTCGGCGCCTTCGGCGACATCGCCGCCGCCGCGATCGGGAACGCGCGCCTCATCGAGGCGCTCCATCGGTCCGAGGTCCGGTACCGCTACCTGCTCGCGCATCGCCGGACATCATGTTCGCGGTGGACACCGGAGGGCCGGTTCACGTTCCTCAGCGACACGGCTGGAGCGTCAGCTGGGCTGGTCGGTCGGCCGAGATGGTCGGGCCGCCACTTCGGCGACGCTGATCGACGCGTCGTGCCATGGGCGACGCGACGCGATCGATGGCGTGCGCTGCGCGAGCACCCCGGGCGTCGTCCTCGACGCCCGGTTCCTCCTCGTCCATCGCGACGGGCGGCGGATCCCGTGCGAGATCATGCGCCGTTCGGCCTCGAGGACGACGGGCGGTTCACCGGGCGCGCACGGCGCCGCGCGCGACGTCTCCGAGCAGCGAGCGCCTGGAGCGCGAGCTGCGGCGCCAGGCCGTGGAGCTCGCCGCCGGCGAGGAGCGTGCCCACCTCGCTCGGGAGCTGCACGACTCCGTCACGCAGGCGCTCTTCAGCATGACCCTCGTCGACGACGCAGCATCGAGCTGCTCGTCGAGCGCGATCCGTCGGCGGTGCCGCGCACGGCTCGACGACGCTCCGCGACCTCCAGCGCGACGCGCTCGCGGAGATGCGGGCCCTCATCTTCGAGCTCCGGCCCGGCGAGCCTCGAGGAGCCGAGGGCCTGGTGCGGGCGCTCCGGACCCACTGCGCGGCCGTGCAAGGGCGGGCCGGGCTCGCCGATCGCGATCGAGGCCGACGAGGAGGTCGAGCGGCTGCCCGCTGGCGGTCGAGGCGGCCGCTCTTCCGCATCGCGCAGGAGGCGCTCCACAACGTCGTCAAGCACGCGGGCGCCTCGACGGTCACGATCGCGCTGGAGCGCTACGGCGGGTCGCGCGGCCCTCGCCGTCCGGGACGACGGCGGCGGGCTTCGATCCCGGGCGGTCCCCGACGGGACACCTGGGGCTCGCGGGGATGCGCGCCCGCGCGGAGGGCTCGGCGGGCGCTTCGAGGTCGACGAGCCGGTCCCGGCGCGGGGACCGGTCGTCCGCGTGGACGATCCCGGTCCCCGACCGCCGGTCCGACGGGTGCCGCATGATCGCGACGCACCTCGCCGTCCTGCGCGAGCGGTGGATCCCGGCCCCGACCTCGTCATCCGTCGATGGTCCGGGCGGACGCTCGGCCGTCGCGCCGGGCCGTCCGGGCTGGGATGCTCGCCCCGTGAGCACCGAACCGCCCGCTGCGGACCGGCTGGTCCTGCGCGTCGCTCATCGTCGACGCGGACCGCCGTGTCCGGCGCCGACCTGCGCCGAGCTGCTCGAGATCGGCGTGGACGGCGCGGTCGTGAGCGTCGCCGGCGACGCCGCGACCGCGCTGCGCGTCGACGGCGCGGGAGGACCCGCACGTGGTGCGTCCTCGATCCTCGCCTGCCCGACTCCGAGGCCGGGCTAGGCGCTGATCGCACAGCTCCGGTCCACGCACGCGGGCACGGATCGTCGCGCTCGGCTGGCCGATGGATCGCTCGCGACACGGGCGCTGGCCACCGGCGCCGACGAGTGCGTGGTGAAGAACGGGCATCCCGGCGCCCTTCTCGACGCCGGTCGGGCGTCCCGACGGCGCGCGTGCGACGGGGCCGGGACCGGAAGGGGAGCGCGATGGCTGAGCGAGCGCCGGACCCCGGGGCAGTCCGCCGGATCCGCCCATCCGCGTCCTGCTCGTCGACGACCACGGCGTGGTCCGGATGGGCCTGCGGACCTTCTTCGAGCTGCTCGACGACATCGAGGTCGTGGGCGAGGCGCGAGAACGGGCAGCTCGGCGATCGCCGAGGCCGCGCGCGCTCAAGCCCGACGTGGTCCTGATGGACCTGCTGATGCCGGTCCTGGACGGCCTGACCGCCATCGCGGCCGGATCAAGAAGGCGCATGCCCGAGGTCGAGATCGTCGCGGTGACGAGCTTCATCGAGGAGGAGAAGGTCACGGCGGCCCTGGAGGCGGGCGCGTCGGGCTACCTGCTCAAGGACGCGGAGGCGGAGGAGGTCGCCACCGCCGTGCGCGCGGCGCACGCCGGCGAGGTCCACCTCGACCCGGCCGTGGCGCGCCTGCTCGCGCAGCGGATGCGCGAGAAGCAGGTCGAGCCGCAGCCCGCGGAGCCGCTCACGGAGCGGGAGCGCGAGGTCCTGCGCGCTGCGTCGGCGCAGGGCGCCGAGCAACAAGGAGATCGCGACCGACGCTGTTCATCACCGAGCGGACCGCGCGCACCCACGTGAGCAACATCCTGGGCAAGCTCGGGCTCGCGAGCCGGACCCAGGCGGCGCTCTGGGCCGTGGACCACAAGCTGGCGACCGCCCGGCGGCCCTAGCCCGTCCGTCCGCCTCCGCGGCCCGCGCGGGCATCGCCGGCCGGGAGGCACCGGCGCAGGAGCCCGTCGACGGCCGACGACCCTCGTCGGATGTCCATCCCGGGAACGGCCGTTCGTCCTCCCCGCGAGACCACGCGCGTCCACGGACCGCTCGCGAAGCCGCGCGCACGATCGCATCGATCGGACCGGCGTCCGACGTCCGTCGATCAGGGGAGCGTCCCGCCCGCCCGACCGGACGTCGAGGGTCCGAGCCAGGGAGGACCGCGTGTTGGCAGCGGCATTCGACCACCGGACCTCATCGGCGCGGCGGACCCGCGTCGTCGCGCGATCCATCGCCCGGGCCGGCCGCGCCGCGTGGGCGCGGACCATCCTCGCCGTCCTCGTCGTCGTCTCGGTCGCCGCCTGCTCGGCGCCCGCCGCGGCGGACGGGGTGAGCGGCGGGACCGTCACCGTCCTCGGCTCCTGGGAGGGCCCCGAGGAGGCCGCCTTCATGGCGATGGTGGCGCCGTTCGAGGCGCGGACCGGCATCCGCGTCGTCTACAGCTCCACCCGTGACCTCGCCGGCGAGCTCGAGCGGGGGATCGCGGCGGGCGACCCGCCCGACGTCGCGGGCCTTCCGGGCCCCGGGTCGCTGACGCAGCTCGCCCGCTCGGCCTCGCTCAAGGACCTGACCGGCGTCATCGACGTGGCGACGTACAAGGCCGAGACGATCCCGTCGTTCGTCTCGCTCGGGACGGTGGACGGACGGCTCGTCGGCGTGTTCATCAAGGCCACCGTGAAGGGCCTCCTCTGGTACGACCCTTCGGTCTGGACGCTCGGGACCCCGCGGACGTGGGACGAGCTTTCCCAGGTCGCCCGCATCGCCGCGACCGGGACCACGCGGCCGTGGTGTGTCGGGCTCGAGTCCGGTGCGGCGTCCGGGTGGCCCGGGACGGACTGGATCGAGGACTTCCTTCTTCGCCAGAGCGGCCCCGACGCGTACGACCAGTGGGTCGCCGGCGCCCTGCCGTGGACGTCGCCGCAGGTGCGCAACGCGTTCCTCTCGTACGGCCAGGTGGTCGCCGAGGGTGCCGTCGCCGGCGGCGCGACGGGCGCGCTCACGACGTACTTCGCCGTCGCCGGGCGCCCGCTGTTCACCCGTCCCGCGGGATGCCTCTTCATGCACCAGGGGAGCTTCATGGCGCCGTTCCTCCGCGATGATCCGGCGCATCCGGCGGCGAACTTCGACTTCCTCCCGTTCCCCGACATCGACCCCCGGTACGCGGGCTCGCTGATCGCCGCGGGCGACCTGATGGGGATGATCAACGACACGCCCCAGGCCCGCGCACTGGTGCAGTACCTCGTGACGCCGGAGGCGCAGTCGATCTGGGTGAAGCGGGGCGGCGTCCTCTCGGGGAACCTGCGCGTGGACTCCTACCCCGACGAGATCTCCGCGCGGGAGGCGCACCTGCTCGCGACGGCGTCACACGTCCGCTTCGACGCGTCGGACGCGATGCCGGCCGCGATGGCGGACGCGTTCCTGCAGGCGGTCCTCACGTACACGCGGGACCAGGATCGCCTCGACGGCCTCCTGAAGCGTCTCGACGCCGTCCGCGCGACGGCGTATGGGCACTGAGATGGCCATGACGGCCACGTTCGCGGTCGCCAGCGTCGGGCGCACCGTCATCCGCCGCGGCCCCGGATCGGTCCGACTCCTCGCGTGGGCGGCGTGGATCGGCCTCGCGGCCATGGTCCTCGCGAGCGCGGCGGTCTGGGCATCGGAAGGCTTCCCATCCCTGCCCCTGGACTTCGGGTCGGGTCCGTCCAACGTCGTCGCTGTCGGCGTCATCTCCCTCACCGCCGGGACGGTCGGGGCGCTGCTCGCGTGGCGGCACCCGCGCAACCCGATCGGCTGGCTGCTGCTCGCCGAAGGCCTCACGGTCGGCTTCCTGACGCCGGTGAACCTCCTCGTCGCGCAGTGTCTCGACACCTTCGGGTCCTGGCCGGCGATCACGATCGCGGCGGCGTGGCTGGTGTCCGCCCTGCTGACGCCGACGGCCGCGGCGGTCGGCATCCTGGTCCTCTTCCTGTTCCCCGACGGCCGATTCGTCGGGCGCCGCTGGCGGGCGGGCGCGGTCGCCACGCTCGCGGGCTCGGTCCTCCTGGCGGTCGCGTCCGCCGGCGATCCCGCAGGGATGGTCTGGTACCCGGCGCTCCCGAACCCCACCTCGGTCGCCCCGGCGCAGGGCGGCATCATCGCCGGGCTGCGCCTCGCCGGCGTCGCGCTCACGGTCGTCGCGCTCGTCGCCGCGGTCGCGTCCATCGCGGCGCGGTATCGGCGCACCGAGCGACGCGAGCGGCTCCAGCTGCGGTGGGTCGTCGGCGGCGCCGCGGTGATGTGCGCGACGTTCGTCCCGTTCCTCGCGGGGCGGTACGTCCTCGACACGACCGACACCGCGAGCGACGCGCTGCTGATCCTCATGGCGGTGGGCGCGGCCGGCTTCCCGCTGACCGTGGCGGTCGCGATGATCCACGAGCACCTGTACGAGATCGACGCGCTCATCTGGCGGACGCTCGTCTACATCCCGCTCATGGGGTTGCTCGCCGGCCTCTACGCCGCCTCCGTCGCGTTCTTCCAGCGCCTGTTCATCTCCGTGACCGGGAACAGCTCGGACGGCGCGATCGTCATCTCGGCCCTGATGCTCGCGGCGGTCTTCTCGCCGGCGAAGTCGGCGATCGAGGCGCGCGTGTCGCGCAGGCTCAAGCCCCCGGAGCCGCACGGACACGACCGCGCCGAGGCGGGCGAGCCGATGCCGGCACAGCGGAGGCAGGAAGCACGGCCGACGACGGCACGGGCGATGTCCGCGGACCGGCGCCCGGCCGAGGAGCGGCCCGACTCCTTCGTCGCGCAGTCCGGCCCCTCGGAGGCCGAGGAGGTCGCGGCGCTCGAGGCGCGCGTCGCGGCCCTCGAGCGGGCGCTGGCGATGGCGGTGCCACCGGGGGCGTGAGCCGCGCCCGCCCGGCGGCGACGCGACTTCGGGCCCGACGGCTCTGGCGACGGCCGTGCCCGCCCCGGACGATGGGCGCGCGGCACGATGGCGACGACGACGACGATCATCGAGGTCCTGCGCGGCACGGAGCGCCGCGAGATCGCGCTCCCGCCCGGCGAGACGGGCATCGGCCGCGCGCCCGACAACGCCATCGTGCTCGACGACCCCCTCGTCTCGCGCCACCACGCGCGCCTCGCGTGGGACGGCACGGACCTCACCGTCGCGGACCTGGGGAGCAGCAACGGGACCCGCGTGAACGGCGCCGAGATCGACCCTCGGTCGCCCCGGCGGATCGGGCCGGACGACATCGTGCAGGTCGGCGGATGCCGGATCGCGGTCGCGGCGCCGGGGACGGACGAGACGCTCCGGGCGCGCCCGGCCGAGGCCGAGGGACCCGAGGCCACGACGATCGTGGCGGGGCCCGCGGCCGCGGAGCTCGTCGTGACCACGCCGGCCGGGACGGTCGCGCACCCGCTGCGCGGCGCGGAGGTCACCCTCGGCCGCGACCCGTCGAACGCCATCGCGATCGACGACCCGGTGGTCTCCCGGCGGCACGCGGTGCTCCGCCGGTCGGGCGACGCGTGGGAGATCGTGGACCTGGGGAGCGCGAACGGCCTCACCCGCGACGGGACCCCGGTGACGCGGGCACGGCTGGGCGACGGCGACGTCGTGCGGATCGCCGGCGTGGTCTCCCTTGCCTACCGCGACGGGACGGGGAAGGGGTCCGAGCCGAGCGTCGACGGGATCCTCCACCTCGCGGGCCGCGCGTCCGTGACGGTGGGGCGGGGGATGCAGTGCGATGTCCGCTTCGACCACCCCACGATCTCGCGGGTCCACGCGCGGTTCCTCGTCCGCGAAGGGGCGGTCCTCGTCGAGGACCTCGGCTCCACCAACGGCACGTACGTGGGCGGCGAGCGGATCGCCCCGAGGAGCCCGCGGCGCCTCGAGAACGGCGACGAGGTGCGGATCGGGCCGATGCGGATGTCGGTCGAGGATGGGACCCTGCGCCGGTCGGACGAGTCGCGCGACATCGGGCTCGACGCGGTCCACCTGAACCAGCCGGTGAGCCGCGACCTGAACCTGCTCCAGGACATCTCGCTGTCGATCCGCCCGCGCGAGTTCGTCGCGCTCGTGGGCGTCAGCGGGGCCGGGAAGTCGACCCTCCTCGACGCGCTCAACGGGTTCCGCCCGGCCCGCGACGGCAACGTCCTGGTGAACGGGGCGGACCTCTACCGCAACAGCGACGCGTTCCGGACCGCGATCGGGTACGTCCCCCAGGACGACATCATCCACCGCGAGCTGACGGTGCGGCAGGCGCTCGACTACTCCGCCCGCCTCCGGCTCCCGTCGGACACCACGCCCGACGAGCGACGGCGGCGCGTGGACGAGGTGCTCGAGACGCTGGGCCTCGAGGAGCGGGCGGACCTCGCGATCCACCGACTCAGCGGCGGCCAGCGCAAGCGGGTCTCCATCGGGGTGGAGCTGCTCACGGAGCCCGGCCTCTTCTTCCTCGACGAGGCGACGTCCGGCCTGGACCCGGGCACGGAGAGCCAGCTCATGCGCCTCCTGCGCACGCTCGCGGACCGGGGCCACACGGTGGTCCTCGTCACGCACGCGACGAAGAACGTGATGCTCTGCGACCTCGTCGCCTTCCTCGCGAAGGGCGGCTACGTCGCCTACTACGGACCGCCCGACCAGGCGCTCGGCTATTTCGGCGTGGACGATTTCGACGGCATCTACGAGAAGGTCGAGCGCGATCTCACGCCGGCGGAGTGGGGGGCCCGCTACCGCCGCTCCGCGCAGTACCGGGAGTTCGTGGTGGACCGCCTCCAGGAGCGGTACGGCGAGCTCGTCCAGGTGCCCGCCCCGGCCGGGGAGCGGGCGGCGAACGCGCACCGTCCGCCACGGCCGCCGATGCTCCGCCAGTTCGGGATCCTCTCGGCGCGCTACCTGAGCATCATCCGTCGGGACCGCCTCAACCTCCTCCTGCTCTTCCTCGTGGGGCCGCTCCTCGCCTGCATCGACTTCGTCGCGTGGCCGCGGGACGTCTTCGACCCGCTGGCCGGCGACGTCATGCGCGCGATGTCGATGCTGTTCATGGCCTCGATCATCCCGTTCCTCGTGGGGGCGCTGATGTCCGTCCGCGAGATCGTGAAGGAGGCGCCCATCTACCGGCGCGAGCGAGCGGTCGCCGTGGGGATCGGTCCCTACCTCCTGTCGAAGGTCTGGGTCGGCGTCCTCTTCGCGCTGTACAACGCGGCCGTCCTCCTCGCGATCAAGATGCTCGCGGTGGACATGTCCCACCTCGGGCCGCAGGCCGTCGCGCTCGTCTTCGTCACGCTCGCCCTCGCCGCGATCTCCGGGGTCATGTGGGGGCTCCTGATCTCCGCCATCTCGCCGCGCGAGGAGCAGGCGATGCTCCTCGTCATCGTCGTGGTGGTCGTCCAGATCGTCTTCTCCGGCGGCCTCGTCCCGCTCGACCGGCTGGGCCCCGTCGGCGGAGCCATCGCCGACGCGACGAGCACCAAGTGGGTCTTCCAGGGGCTGACGACCGCTGCGGAGGTGCGGACGGGCGACTGCACGACGCCCACCCTCGCGGACTGCGTCCTGCCCGGGCTCGACTCGTTCGCGACCGTCCCGGAGAAGCAGGTGACCGTCCGGTCGCTCGACGACACGTTCGGTCCCGTCTTCGGCGTCGGGATCGCCGGGGCGTGGGCAGCCTCGGGCCTCATCGCGCTCGTCCTCTACGTCGTCGTCTACCTCCTCCAGCGGCGCAAGGACGTCCGCGTCCGATGACGCCGGAGGCGTTCGGGAAGTACGTCGTCGTCGAGGTCATCGGCCGCGGCGGGATGGCGGACGTCTACCGCGCGCGGCATCCCGCGCTCGACCGCGACGTCGCGATCAAGGCGATCCACCCGCATCTCGCCGAGGAGCCGGGGTTCGGGGAGCGATTCGTCCACGAGGCGCGCCTGGTCGCGAGCCTGCGCCACCCGGGGATCGTGCAGGTCCACGACTTCGACGTCGCCGACGGCCGGCCGTACATGGTCATGGAGTACGTGGGCGGCGGGACGCTGAAGGACCGGCTCGCGTCCGCCCGGGCAGCCCGCGGCCGGATGACGCTGGAGGAGACCGCCGGCTTCCTGGTACCGATCGCCGACGCGCTCGACTACGCGCACGCCCACGGCGCGGTCCACCGCGACCTCAAGCCGGCGAACATCCTGCTCACCGATGCCGGCGCGCCGGTCCTCAGCGACTTCGGGATCGCGAAGATCCTCGAGGACGCGGCCTTCGTGAGCGCGACCGGGTCCCTCGTGGGGACGCCCGCCTACATGTCGCCCGAGCAGGCGGCGGGCCGGCGCGTGGACGCGCGGACCGACCAGTACTCGCTCGGGGTCGTCGTCTACGAGATGACCACGGGCCGGGTGCCGTTCACCGGCGAGTCGCCGACCGCCGTGATGGTCCAGCACCTCCAGGAGCCGCCGCCGGAGCCTCGGCTCCTGAACCCGGATCTCCCGCCGGCGGTCGAGGCGGTGGTCCTGCGGGCGCTCGCGAAGGACCCGGATGCGCGGTTCGCCTCGGCCGGGGAGATGGCGCGGGCGTTCGTGGCGGCCGTGCCGGAGATGGACGCGACGATCCTCGCCGCGGCGGCGGGAGGGGCCGTGGGGGCCGCCGGCGCGGCCGCGGGGCCGCGGCCGCGGAGGAGACGGCCGCGAGTGCCCCGGCCGCTTCGACAGTGGCGGGGACTGCCGGGAGCGCCCTCGACCCGACGATCGTCCCCGCGGCGTCCGCGCTCGGAACGACCGTCGTCGTGCCGGCGGCCGCGACCGGCGCCGGAGAGGCCGCGGCGGACGACCCTCGTCCCCCGGGCGGCCGCGTCGCGGGGGCGGCCGCGCGCTGCGGCCCGCGATCGCGGCTCTCGTCCTCGTCGTCGTCGGGCGGTGCCGCGCTCGTCGCGGGCGCCTGGTGGCTGAGCCGCGACGCCGGTGCGGCATCCTCGCCGCCTCCGGCCGTCGCGGGTGGGCCTGCCGGCGGGTCCGGCAGCGCCTGCCGAGCTCCGCAACGGGTGCGTCGACCCCGGTGGTCGTCCCCTCGTCGGCGACCATCCCGCCGGACCCGTCGTCCGTCCCGTCGTCCGGGTCCGCCGGCGCGGTCGACCCGTCGGCGTCGGTCGCGGTCCCGTCGTCGTCGCTCGCCGCCACCCCGTCGGGACCCGTCGCGACCGAGGCCCCGCCCTCCGCCACCCCGGTCCCGTCGAACCCCGCCGTCGTCCCCGTCGGGAAGTGCCCCTCGTCGAAGGACGCGGTCCTCTACCGCGCCGACTTCGCGAAGCCCGGGGCGGGCTGGCCGGTCCGGAAGGATGGCAAGGTCCTCGTCGCGTTCACGGACGGGGCCTACCACGTGACCGTCATCGAGCCGTACCACTGGTGGTCGGCGTTCTACGAGCCGACGGGCCTTGCGATCCCCTACGCCGTGCAGCTGCGGGCGTGGCCGGCGAAGGGCGCGGGCACCGGCGAGTACGGCATCTACTTCGCGGCGCTGGACAAGAACGACAACTTCCAGCTGGAGGTGCGTGACGCCGGGGAGTACCGGATCGTGAAGACCACGGCCGGCCAGCCGACGGACCTGGTGCCGTGGACCGCGACCGGACGCCTGAACCCGGGGGCGCCGAACACCCTCGCGGTCGCGATCAGGGGGAAGGTCGCGACGGTCTGCATCAACGGCACGGCCGTGACGGCCGTGAAGGACCCGGACCTGCGGGCCGGGCGCGTGGGCATGGTCGCCGAGTCCGAGGCCGAGAAGCTCGACGTCATGTTCGACGACTTCACGCTCTGGAAGCTCAAGTGATGCGCTCCCTCCCGCGTCGTGCGGCCGATCCCGGGTGACGCCCCCGGCGTCGATCCCCCAGCGCAAGCTCGCCGGCGGCGGCCAGCTCGTCGCGATCAACACGCGGGGATCCCCGGGCCCGTCGGGCCGCAGGGCCCCGCCGGTGCCACCGGGCTCATCGGCCCCACCGGCCCGACCGGACCCGGCGCGGACGGCACGAAGGCCATCAACGGCTGGACGGTCCCGTTCTACTTCATGCCCGCCGACTTCGGGATGCTGCAGCTGGACCAGGCCGGGCCGCAGCTCTGGAACGGCGTGCTGGGGACCTCCTGGCAGGTCGACTGGTGGATCACGCGAACCAACGTCGGAGCCGTGGACATCCAGACGTTCCTCGTCTGCATGCCCTGAGGTGCGGCGCGGTCGCCGGCCGATCGCGCGCTACCCGGTGTCGCTCGTGGCGATGATGCCGCCGTACGCGCTCATGCAGAGGTCTCGAACCTCTTCGCGAAGGCTCGGACCCTCGCGGCCGTTCCCGCTCCCCGGATCGGGCGGCCGTGGCCGCCGCCCACCACGGCCGGCTCCAGTCCGGCGATCGTCGCGATCGACGCGGCGGCGGCTCGGCGGTCCCACGTCGTGTACCACGGCGGCCCCGAGAGGCCCTGGCGGCCGACCAGGAAGCCGGCCGGCGTGTTCACCCGAAGCGTGACGAGCGCGTCCCCCGTCAGGACCACCCTGTCGACGGCGCGGACGAACGACACGTGGCCGGGCGTGTGGCCGGGCGTCCGGATCCAGGCCCAGTCATCCATCCCGGGGATCGTCCCGTCCGCCGCGAGGGGCCGGGCCAGCCCGGCCATGCTCCCGCGGGCGAGCACCTCGGCCCGCCGACGCTCGCCGATCGCCCGCATCGCCGGAAGGATCACCCATCGGTCGAGCGGCCCGGCCGAGCGCTCCATCGACGCGAAGTCCCCGTTGGCGATGCCGAGCTCGGCCGGGTGCACGAGGACCGGACAGCCCCATGCGCTGCCGAGGGCGCGCGCGGCGCCCGAGTGGTCGGGATGGACGTGGGTCAGAAGGATCGCGACGGGATCCCCGGCCCGCCCGGTGATCGCCCGTGCGACCGCCGCGATCCGGTCCGCGTCGCCCTCCCAGCCCGCGTCCACGAGGAACCAGCCGTCCCCGGCACGGACGAAGTAGACGTTCGTCTGGGTCCGGCCCCGCGGCCCCAGGCAGAGGACGCCCGGGGCGATCTCGCGCGGCTCGGCACCCTCTGTTCGTACGCGCATCAGGCGCCGAGACGCCTGAGCGCGAGGTAGACGAGGATCGCCGGCCACACCACTGCCTTGCCCACGGCCAGGATGTAGTCCTCGCGCGAGTCCGCGGTGCGCAGGAAGTAGACGAGCGCGCCGATCATCCCCAGGCCGTACACCGCCCCGCCGGCCGGCGGCGGAGCGTTCCGCTGCCTGGCATGCCCCTTCGCCGCGTCCTCGCTCACCGCCGTCTCGCGGACCGTGCCCGCGTCGACCGCGTTCGTCGTCATCGCCATCTCCCTCCTGCGCGCCGGACCGGACCGGCCCGATGCTCGCGGGATCCCGCCGGGATGGCCCGACGGGCGGTCCCGACCCGCGATGGACCCATGCTGCGCCGCCGTCTCCCCGGGCGCCAGCCGGCCATCCTCCGGGCCCGGGGTGGGGGTAGCCCCAGCACGCGCCCGCCCGGGCCGGCGAGGCCAGGCCCGCCCGAGGTCAGTTGAGCAGCAGCGCCCTGCCCTCGAACGCGACGCCGCCGCCGAACCGGCCGTGCAGCATGTCGTCGAGGTGGTCCGCGAGGCTCCCGAGCTGCATGCACGCGAAGGAGATCTGCCGCGCCGAGACGTCCACCGCCGCGAGCTCGGTCGCGACGACGATGGTGCCGCTCACCCAGAACGCCCGGGCGAACCGGATCCGCCGGTTGATGTCGTTCAGCGCGGCGAAGAGGCCGGGCGTCGCCTCCACGTCGGTGAGGATCGACGAGAAGATCGCGATGAGCGGCAGCCGGTCGCCCCCCACGTGGACGTATACCAGGGCGCTCCCGACCGGGATCGCGTAATCCCCGTCCTCGTCGCGCTCCAGCTGCTCGACGCCCAGCCAGTCGCGAAGCCCGTCCTCCACGAGGGGCTCGAGCTGGCCGCTCGAGAGTGCCCGCTCGGGCTTTCCGCGCGGCCGCGGGGTCGGCGGGATCGGCTCGAGGCCGAGGCCCAGGTCCTCGACCTCCTCGTTCTCGAACGACGCGTAGCGGGACTGCAGGTCGCCCGGCGCCCCGACGCCGTAGACCTCGCGCAGCGTCTCCGTCACGAGCGCCGCGACGTCGTCGCACGGCGCGGGGGCCGGCCAGGTCCGGTGGAAGTTGCGGCACGCCTCGCCGGGCGCCGGCCGCGCCCACGCGAGCGCGCCCAACCGCTCCTCCTGGACGGGCGTGAGCGGCCGGGTCTCGGGCATGTTCTCGCTGCCCACGGCCTCGGCGCGCAGCCCGGCCGATCCGTCGCCGGCCGTCCAGTGCGCGAACTGGACGTAGGCGCGGCCGCCGGCCTCGTCCGCGGGGAGCGCGAGGATGAGGAACGACTCGGCGGCCATCCGCCCGAGGCCGTCCGCGAGGCGCCGCGCGAACGCGTCCCACGACGTCCCGGCTCCGCCGGTCGTCTCGGCCGCGCCGGCGTCCGTCATCCCAGGCCCTCCTCTGTGGAGCGATCGACCCGATCGTAGCGCGCGCGCCGGGCGACGATCGGACGGTCCACGGGCATCGGCGACAGGCGGACGTCCAGTCCCGGGAGGGTCGCCGAGGCCGGCGGGAGGCCGGGGAACAGCTCCACGGGCGCATCGCGCCGTCTTCCGCTGGTTCCCGCCTACCCTGACACGGGTGATGACCTGCCGCGCCGATAGGGCTTGACTTGGCACGGATAAGATCGCGCGAGCGTGGGTCCGACCGGGGAGCGGGTCCGAGCTCGCCTTCGTCGTAACGTCCGGGAAGGAGCCCGATGGGCACGATCAGCAGGATGCTCGCCTTCTATCGCATGCAGGTCCGCGTCCTCTGGGAGTGGCGCGGCGGGAGGGCGGCGCTCCTCAAGCGCCTCGTGATCACCCTCCTCGTGTCGGCGTTCGCGTTCTACGCGACCGCGTGGATCATGCCGAGCATCACGATCGACCGGTTCCTCGACGGGATCGTCGTCGTGGCCGTCATGGCCCTGCTCAACGCGATCGTCCGGCCCTTCGTCCTCGCGCTCGTCCTGCCCCGCTCGCTCATCCTCACGGGCATCGCCGTCCTCGTCCTCCAGATCCTCATCTTCATGATCTCGGCGAACGTCGTGCCCGGGGTCCACGTCGGGGGCCTGGTCCCCGCGCTCATCGGCTCGTTCGTCTACGCGATCATCAACACGATCGTCACGGCCATCCTCGGCGTCGACACCGGCGACTCCTTCTACGGCCTCCTCGTCCAGAACATGCTCATGCGCCGGGCCGCCCCGAAGTCGGACCAGCCCGGCCTCGTCATCGTCCAGATCGACGGCCTCGCGTACCCGATCCTCGCGGGGCGCGTCCGGGCCGGCTCGGTGAACACGATGGCGAGCTGGATCCGCGATGGCACCCACACCCTGTCGCGCTGGGAGGCGATCCTCCCCTCGATGACCTCGGCGAGCCAGGCCGGGATCCTCCACGGCAACAACGACGGGATCCCCGCGTTCCGCTGGTACGAGCGAGACCGCGCGCACCTCATGGTCTCGAGCAGCCCGGTCGATGCCGGCGAGATCGTCCGCCGCATCAGCAACGGCGAGGGCCTCCTCTCGAACAACGGCGCGAGCATCTGCAACCTCATGACCGGTGACGCGACGCGCTCGTACCTCACCACCGCGGCGATCAAGGACGAGTCGCAGGGGATCGGCGAGAGCCAGGCGTTCCTCGGGTTCTTCCTCAGCCCCACCGGGTACCTGCGCTCGCTCACGCTCTTCCTCGGCGAGTTCATCAAGGAGCTCTACCAGGCGCGCCGGACCCGCCGCTCGGGCATCCGGCCCCAGATGCACCGCGGGATGAAGTACGCCGGGATGCGCGCGGCGAGCAACGTGCTGCTCCGCGACGTGAACACGAGCCTCATCATCGAGGAGATGTACCGGGGCACGAACGTCATCTACGCGGACTTCACCGACTACGACGAGCTCGCCCACCATTGCGGCCCCGAGCGCGTCGAGTCGTTCGAGGCGCTCGACGGGATCGACCGGGCGCTCGCGACGCTCCAGAAGGCGGCCGAGGACGCACCGCGCCCGTATCGCTTCGTCGTCCTCTCGGACCACGGCCAGAGCCTCGGCGCCACCTTCAAGCAGCGCTACGGCAAGAGCCTCGGCGAGGTCGTCTGCGACCTCATGTCCGGCCGCGCCCAGCTCTTCCAGGCGAAGACGCAGGCGGAGGGCTCGACGTTCGTCAACTCGTTCCTCTCGGAGATCACGCGGAGCCGCGGCATCGGCCCGAGCGTCGCGCGCGTCGCGCTCGCCGGCCAGACGAAGGACGGCGTCGTCGACCTCGACGCGGAGGAGGTCCCGCCGCCCGCCGACCCGTCCGCGATCGCCGTCGTGGGCTCCGGCAACCTCGGCCTCGTCTGGTTCACGGGGCACGACCACCGGCTCACGGTCGAGGAGCTCGAGGAGCTCCACCCGGGCCTCGTCTCGTCGCTCGCCGCCCACCCCGGCAACGCCATGCTCATGGTCCGCTCCGCCGAGCGCGGCGCGGTGGTCTTCGGGCCGAAGGGCGTCCGCTACCTCGACGAGGACGTCGTGGAGGGCGACGACCCGACGACCCTCTTCGGCCCGCACACGATCATGAGCCTCAAGCGAGAGGACGCCATGGTCCACGCGCCGGACCTGCTGTTCATCAGCCAGTACGACCCGGAGCTCGGCGAGGTCGCCGCGTACGAGGAGCTCATCGGGTCGCATGGCGGCCTCGGGGGCCCGCAGACGGAGCCGTTCATCCTCCATCCGACCGACTGGACGCTCGACGAGGAGGTCCCTCTCGGCGCCCCGTCGATCTACCGGAACATCCGGCGGTGGCTCGGGGAGATCGGCATCGGCCTCGGCACGAGTGGATCCGCCGCGGCCGTGCCTGTCGCGACCCGCGGAGACATCGCGCCGACCCAGCACAGTGAGGGGACCGCGTCATGACCGAGCCGACGAGTGCCGGCCGAGGGTCCAGGAGGACCGCCCGGGGCGGCACGACCGCAGCGGCCTTCGATGCCGCATGGAATGTGGACGCCCCGGCCGGTCCGATGTGGACCGCGCGTCCCTGGGTCCACCCGGCGGAGCGGGCCGAGGCGGGCAGGACCGCACGGATGCACGTCCCACGCGCGAGCCACGCGGCGTTCACGCCGCGGGCGGACCGGGATCCGATCGGGATCCTCGGGGCGCAGGAGGCCGACCGGCTGCCCGAGCTCCTCCCTCTGCGCCATGCGCGGATGGCCGAGTCGCCGTTCGCCTACTACCGCGGCACGCCCGCTGTCATGGCGTTCGACCTCGCGGAGACGCCGCGGACCGAGATCGAGGTGCAGGCCAGCGGCGACGCCCATCTGTCCAACTTCGGCCTCTTCGCCTCCCCCGAGCGGACCCTCGTCTTCGACGCGAACGACTTCGACGAGACGCTCCCGGCGCCGTGGGAGTGGGACGTGAAGCGGCTCGCCGCCAGCGTCGTCATCGCGGGGCGTACGAACGGGTTCTCGGCGCGGCAGAACCGCGACGCGACGATGGCCGCCGTGCGGAGCTACCGCGAGTGGATGGCCCGGTACGCCGAGATGCGTCTCATCGACGTCTGGTACTCCTCGATCACCGACGCGAGCATCCGGGCCGCAGCCGAGGCGACCGGCAAGTCTGGCGGGTCGCGGCTCGCGGGCCCGCCGTGAACGCCTCGACACGCTGTTCAGCAAGGCCCGCCAGCGCGACGGCATGCGCGCCTTCGAGTCGCTCACCGGCGTCGTCGACGGCCGCCGCGTCATCCTCGACGACCCGCCGGTCGTCACGCACGTCTCCGGCGACGTCCTCGACGTCACGACGCTCGAGAAGGTGTTCACCGACTACCGGGCCACCCTCGCCGAGAGCCGGCGCGACTTCCTCGAGCGCTACCGCCTCGTCGACTTCGCCCTGAAGGTCGTCGGGGTGGGCAGCGTCGGGACCCGCTGCTTCATCGTCGTGCTCGAAGGCCGCGACGCGGACGACCCCCTGATCCTCCAGGCGAAGGAGGCGACGGCCTCGGTCCTCGAGCCCCATTACGCCCCGAGCCTCCACGAGAACCACGCGCAGCGCGTCGTCGTGGGCCAGCGCCTCATGCAGGCGACGCCGGACATCTTCCTCGGATGGACCCGCGGCCACGGCGGTCGCGACTTCTACCTCCGACAGCTGTGGGACATGAAGGGCTCGGTGGACACGACGACGCTGCCGCCCTTGGGCCTCGGCTTCTACGGCAGCATCTGCGGGTGGGCCCTCGCACGTGCACATGCCCGGAGCGGGGACGCGGTCGCGATCTCCGCGTACCTCGGGACGAGCGACACGTTCGACGGCGCCGTGGCGGACTTCTCGGAGGCGTACGCCGACCAGAACGCCAGGGACCATCGCGCCTATCAGGCCGCGATCGAGGCCGGCCGCATCTCCACCACGAGTCTCTGACGCCGCGCCTGCGCCCCCGACCGTGACCCGGTCGACGTCCCGACGCGTCGATCGGCCCGCCTGATGCCAGCAGCGACGCCCGGCCGCCACACTCGACCTCACGGAGCTCTCGCGCCGGGCGTGTCATCGGATCGCCGCGCCCTTCACGGGAGCGGTCGCGGGAGGTACGAGGCCGCAATCGGGCGTCGTGCACAGGGTGAGGCCTAGCGCATCGAGACCCTCGGCCAGCGGCGTGAACGCCAGGAGCCCCCCGAAGCTCCGGCTCGCCACGCCGGCGGGAGCGCCGTTGACCAGGACGATCCCGCCGGAGTCTCCCGTCCTGCCGAGGACGCGTGTCACGATCATGCACGGGAATGCATCTCGATCCCTCCCCAGGAGGTAGGGGCTCTTCCTGATGACCGTCCCGACCGCGTAGCCACCCGACCCGGCGACCTCGACGCGGTCGCCGACCCTGATCGCCGCGCAGGTCAGCGGCTGAGTGCCAGGCCTGACGATCCGCTGACCCCCAGAGCCGAGGTCGATGACGTTGAGATGACCCCAGGGGATCGCGTCGGGCTTGAGGACGATCGGCGACATGTCCGACTCCATGCACCGATGGCTCGCATCGGGGCAGTCGGGCGTGAAGGCGGGTTGCGCGAACGTCCCGATGACCACGCCGCCGGGCCCGCGCGGGACAGCTCCGGGCGGGATGCTGTGGCTCGTCGTCGTCAGGACGATGTCGTTGCCCCGGCGAGCGTAGACGCCGCCCGACCTCCCGCCGCCGTCGATCCCGCGACCGGCGAGCACCGGCGGCGTGAAGGCGGTGGCGGGATCGTCCGGGCCCGGCCGCGTCGGGGCTGTGATCGTCCGCGCGAGCCACAGGACCGTGAACGAGATGGTGAGGCCGAGAGCCGACAGGATCAGAGCCCGGAGTGTCCAGCCGATCACGAGGCGTCGTGAGCTCGATCCGGGCGACTCACCCGGCGCGCGGCTCCCTCGCCCGCCGCTGCACCGAGACTCAGTCTCTCCGGTCATCGGTATGCGACCACGTCCGTCCTGCCTGCCCAGGCCAGGACGTTGCGGGTCAGGGTGTCGGCCACGTCGTCGGCCTGGAGCAGCTCCGGGTACCCGAGCGTCGATGCGTTGAAGATCCGTCCGCCCGAGGCGAAGGTCCGGATCGTCGCAGCGGCCGCGGCGGTGAACCCGTACGCCGACTCCGGCGTCGCGACGACGACCGCCGTGGTCGTGGAACCTGCCGGTCCATCGGGGTAGGCCGCATCGGCCTCGCCGGCCATGTAGCCGGCGATCGCCGAGGCGCCGGCCACCAGGCCGGTGCCGGCGAGGAGCCACGCGGGGGCGTCGGCGGTGACGACACCGGGCCAGGGGCCGTCGTCGGTCAGGACCGTCGTGTACTGCGCTCCCATGAAGTAGCCCTCGGGCCTGCCGGCAGGGGCGTCGCGCCACTTGCCGGTGGTGGTCGGCCCGACGATGGGGTCGTTGGGGTAGCCCGGGGTGCCGTCGTTCTTGTAGACGACGATCTCGCGGAGGGAGCGGTTCTTCCCGGCGATCGGCCGCTCGAGGCGGACCTGCCAGTAGAGGCTGTTGGCGCCGAAGTTCACCAGGCCCATGACGCCGAGGTCCTGCACGCCCGCCACGAGCCAGTCGTACATCGCCATCGGGACGTACTCGGTGTGGCGCCCGAGGATCGCGACCGAGGGGAAGCGCGCCGGCGGCGCGAGGCTCAGGTCGTAGTCGGTCGTGAACTGGAGGCCCGGGGTGTTCTCCGCGAGCCAGCCGATCAGGTCGTTCTCGTGGGTGGTGCGCAGCAGGCCGACGCCGCTGGTGTACGGGCGGTCGAAGCTCGCCCGCCAGGTCCGGACCGCGGTGTGGGTCGTGTAGACCGAGGCGCCGCCCCAGTAGTTGTAGGCCTCGTACGTGAGGATCGGGAAGACGAAGAGCGGGGCGGCGCTGCTGATCCGCGGCGTCCGCACGATGATCAGGCCGTACCCGGTCGTCCGGTTGATGTCGACGACCGTGATCGAGTAGACGCCCGGCTTCCACCCGCGCGTGCTGATCGTGTCGGTGACCTGCCAGTTCGCGCGCGCCGTGTTGCACGCATCGAAGGTCACCCGGCCACGCTGATCGTGCCCCGGGCGGCCGTTCACGCGGTACGCGGTCAGCTCAGCCCGGTCGCCCTCGGCGTTCACGGCTTCACGGAAGACGCGGAAGCCGTACGCCATCGCGGGGGTGGAGACGCGCAGGCCGATCGTCTCGCCCGGGAGCACCGACGGCTTCGTGGTGTAGACCTCCGCGCGTGCCGGCGGCCCGTCCCAGGAGGTCGTCTGCGTCAGGGGGCCGTCGGCCCCGGCAGCCCAGTCACCGTCGTTATCGGTGATCGCGGGCATCGGGACCGGCTCGGGCGCGCCCTCGACGGGGGCCGGGTCGGCCGCGGCCGCGGGGGCGACACCGCCGGACGCCGGCGCAGCGAGGACGATCGCCGGCACCACGGTCGTCGCGAGCGCGCCGGCCAATGCGGTCGCCATGTGGCGGCCCTGGCGCGTGACCGGAGGGAGGAGACCGGGACCTTCGCGTCCCCTGCCGGCCTGACATCGAGCGTCCACGTGCCCATCGCGATCCCGCCCTCTCGAGGGGCCGCGGAGCGTCCGCGGCGTCGGGATCACCGTCCTGCCGAAAGGGGCCCGGACCCAGTCGTGGGGACCCGCGGGCTACCGACGCTCTGCCCGCTTGGTCGTTCAGGGGAAACCCGCAACGTGCGCCGTGCGCCCGGGCCGCTGTGCCTCGACGGCCCCGTGCCGGCGCTGATCGAGTCGAGGGGCCCCTGTCGACGTGGCCGCCGATCGTCGGGACCCGACGCGCGATGAGGCCGGTGGACGGAGGGTCAGCGACGGGTCATGCCGGCCAGGTGAACACCACGCTCGTCCCGACTGGATCCGAGTCCCGGGCCGCACCGATGTGCAGGCTGCCGCCGCAAGCCTCGGCGTCGGCGGTCATGTCCGCGATGCCGCGCCGTCCCCGTGTCGCCGCTGCGGCCGGGGTCTCGACCATGCCAGGTCCGTCGTCGGCGACGCGAAGATGGACCGCCCTCGACGTCGCCGCCAGCCACACGTGGATGGTGGACCCCGGCGCGTGTCGAACCGCGTTGTCCATCGCGAGTTGCGCGATGCGGAAGGCAGCGCGTTCGACCGAACGCGGCGGCCTTCCCGGCGCGGGCTGTGCGTCACCGCCGAGGTCGATCTCCACCGCGACGCCCGCGTGCTCTTCCGTCCGCTCTGCGAGCCACTCGAGTCCAGCGACGAGGCCCATCTCCTCGAGCACGATCGATCTGCGGCGAGCGAGCATCCCGTCGACGACGGCCATCGCCTCGCGGAGGTCGACCGCGAGCCGCTCGACCGAGTCTCCCCGTTCGATCTCCGCAAGGGAGCGCCGAAGGCTCGGCAGGACCTCGGCGTGGAGCTCGGCTGCGATCAGTGCGCGCTCAGACTCCTCCGCTCGTCGGACCCGGCGCCCGGGGTACAGCAGCTCGCCGAGGGCCTGCGCGAGCAGTCGTGCGTCCGCCGTGCGCGACGCTGGATGATGCTCGAAGCGAAGGTCGTGCCACACGCCCCGCACTTCGCCCGCGAAGAAACGGAAGCCGCGGCCGGCACCGATCGCGACGAGAGCGACCCAGGCGGCGCGCCACCAGCCGATCGTCGACCCGTACTGTGCGACGGGATCGGGGACCTGCGCGCCGACGAGCCAGTCCTTCGTGACGACGACGGCGAGGGTCGCGAGCGACGCGGTCGAGGCCCACACGAGCACGACCCCCACCCCGACCGCCACCACTCTGGATGCGCGGGGCGGCTCGGCGATGGCGAGCGCGGCAGCGAGCGCCAGCGAGAGCAGGATGCCGGCCAGGGCGACCTCGAACCGCGTCACCCACGAGGCCGGCAGGGAGTCCGGGACGAATGCGTACGGGTAGAGGACGTAGGTGACGAGGTACGCGGCGGTCGAGAGTCCGGCGAGCGCGACCCGGTTCCTCCCCGCGAGCGTCGCAACCGCGAGACAGATGACGACCGGGATCACCCAGATCGACAACGAGGCGCCGATCGCGTCGAACCTGGCCGGTTCGCGCGTCCGATCGGGCCATCCGATGAGGACGGTCAATGCGGCGAGCTCCGCGACGATGAGGAACGGGGCTCCACGCCGCAGGGTGGGCCAGACGCCACGGTGGCGCGATGGGGCGGCGATCGACGCTGTCACCGCGTCCAGCCCTCGCGCACGGCCATCACCGCGAGCTCCGTGCGCGTCATGACCCCGTACCGGTCGAACATCCGCCGCAGGTGGCTCTCGATCGTCTTCTCGGACAACCCGAGATGCCTGCCGATCTCGTCGTTGGAGGCGCCGCCGACGAGGAGCGTGAGGACATCCACCTCGCGAGCGGACGGAGGCCGCGGCGCCGTACGGATGGTCCGAAGCATCGTGCTCGAGAACGCGGTCCCACCCGCGGCGACGGTGCGGATCGCGTCGAGGATCGCGCCGACCTCCGCGGTCTTGACCAGGTACCCCGCGGCACCCCGATCGAAGGCGGTGCGCAGCAGCGGCGGCTGGTCGAACGACGAGAGGAGGATGATCGACGGGCCGTCCTTCGGTACCGCCTCGAGGAGACGCAGCCCCTCGGCCTCGCCCGCGAGCTGCACGTCGCTCACGACCACGTCGGGCGCGTCCACACCGGTGCGGGTCGCGAGCGCGACCGCCTCGGCGTACGTGCGGGCGACCCCGACGACGCGCATATCCTCGGTCGCCCCCGCGGCGGCGCGCAGCGACGCGGTGACCGACGGATGGTCGTCGACGAACGCGACGCGGATCCGGTCCTCGGCCTCCGACATGCCCCGTCCCACTTCAGGTGGGCTGCGTCGCGCACGACGTAACGCTGCCCCCCGCGATCGTCGGTGGCGGCCCGGCGTCTGTCATCGGTCCGTCCGTCACGCGGCGGAGGCCGTTCGTACCCCTCGCTCGACTTGTCACGAACGCCGGCCACGCCGCAGACCCAGGACGCATCGGCGGGCAGGCTCAGAGGTGTGCGAGCCCCCGCCCGAGACGTCGCCGATAGGGCCGGCGCGACGAGCGCCCGCCAAGTGGGCTTGAAGGCCGAACCCGGCGACCTCGATGGTGCGCCAGCGGCCTTCGAAACGGCGCTCGCTGCGCGTCGAGAACGGGGACAGGCCAAGGAGACCCGCATGGCTGAGTGGTGCGTCGCGCGCTGCATCCGCGCGCTCGGCCGCCCGTCCGAGGCGCTCGCCCTGCAGGAGCGCCTCGCAGCGGAGACGACTTCGGCGGGGGAACCAGAAAGCGGATTCGAGGTCGAGGAGATCGGCGAGTGCCCGTGCACCAAGAGTGCGTGGATCGAGTTGCCTGGAGAACAGCCCGACCCCGCGCTCGATGCCACGACGATCCCTGCGTCGGCGCACGCGGCTGGCAGCTAGCTTCCTCGTAACCGGCGGCTCCGGGCCGACGTATGCTCGGCCCAGCAACGCGTCGCCGCGCGCTCGGCGGTACCGGCCGTGGGAGCCCGACGCCATCGAGGGACCGCCGATGCGGAAGACCTACCGCGGCTCGTCGATCGAGGTCAGCTTCGATCTCGACCGCTGCATCCATGCCCGGCGGACGAAACCCACGATCACCACCGGTTGAGCAGCGCCATGGAGTCCGAGTTCGCCCTCCTCGCCCTGCTGGTGGCCGGCTACGCCCTCGTCGCCGCTCGCCTCGAGCGCCTCTCGATCGGGCCGTCGCTGGTCTTCCTCGTCATCGGGATCGTGCTCTCGGACGACGTCTTCGGCTGGATCTCGCTCCAGCCCAGCGCCGAAGGGGTCAAGCTCCTGACCGAGATCACGCTCACGCTGCTGCTCTTCGCGGACGCCTCGACGATCCGCGCTGGAGCCCTGAGGCAGGACGCAGCCACGGTTGCCCGCCTGCTGGTCGTGGGCCTGCTGCTGACGATCGTGCTCGGGACGGTGGGTGCGCTCCTGCTGTTCCCGGGCATCTCGCTCGGGATGGCGATGCTCATCTCGGCGTCGCTGGCGCCGACGGACGCGGCGCTGGGACAGGCGGTCGTCACCAACGCGAGCGTGCCCGCCCGCGTCCGGCGCGTGCTGAGCGTCGAGAGCGGCCTGAACGACGGCATCGCCACCCCCTTCGTGTTCCTCGCGCTCGCCCTCGCGACCACCGAGGCGACCGGAGGGGGCGGCGCCGGGCTCGCAGGGGCGCTGACCGAAGTGGCGATCGGCGTGGCGGCCGGGGTTGCGATCGGCCTGGTGGGCGGCTTCCTGCTGGCGCTCGCCGACCGGAGACACTGGACCTCCCCGGTCTCGCGCAAGCTGCTCGTCCTCGCGCTGGCGCTGGGCTGCTATCTGGTGGCGGTGAGCGCCGGCGGCAACGGGTTCGTCGCCGCGTTCGTCGGCGGCCTCGCCTTCGGGGCGGGAACGCGACAGCGGGCGGAGGACGCCGTCCGCTTCACCGAAGCCCAGGGCTCACTGCTCGCGATCGGGGTGTGGTGCGCCTTCGGCCTCGCCGTGGCCGGCAGGGTGCTGACCAGCCTTTGGGATCCTGCTGCGATCGCCTACGCGGTCCTCAGCCTCACCGCGATCCGCATGGTGCCCGTCGCGATCGCGCTCCTCGGCGAGCGCTACCGCCCGCTGACGGTCCTGTTCATCGGCTGGTTCGGCCCGCGCGGCCTCGCGTCCATCGTCTTCCTGGTCATCGGGCTGTCGGGCTTGGAGGAGGTTGGCGTGGATCCGGGGCCGCTCCCCACTGCCATCGTGTGGACGGTGCTGCTGTCGGTCGTACTGCACGGGTTGACAGCAGGTCCGTTCGCTGCCCGGTACGGCCGTGCGATGGCCGCACTGAAGCCCGGTGCCCCTGAGCTCGAGGAGGCGACCGTGCCGCAACCCTCGCGCACCTCGTGGGCCGGGGGCGAGAGGGCCTGAAGCTCCGGCGGGGCATACCTGAAGGATCCGACCGGGCCACGTCCTTCGGCGCGGGCAGCCGCGGCCCGAGGATCCACACCAGCTGCGCCGTCGTCTCCGCCCCCTCCGGCCCGGCCGAATGGGTTCAGCGAACGGGATGAGGTGAGTCTGGTCGGGGCGAGAGGAGTCGCGGCCACACTACCCGACTGTCGGTCGTCATCGACCTGGGGGTCGTCGGGACCCTGCACCAGCCGCGAGAACAGCGTGAACCATCAGCCTAGGCGTGCACAGTAGCCGGGTCCTCGGTACCGGCTTCGCGTCACCAATCGGTCTGGACCATCTCGAAGCAGACCTGCTCCCCGACCTCGAACTCCTCCCAGAGGCGAAGGTACTCAGCGGCCTTCTCAGACCCGTAGAACGCCGTGAACATCGCGGCGGCGTCGTAGTCCTCGCCCGGCAGCGCCGGGTCCATGAGCCAGACGAACGACCACGTGCCGTCCGGGTTCGGCGATGTCGGCTCAAGAAGGCGGACCGACCGGTGGGCCTCCGGACGGACGCCCCGAACGGCAGGTGCCTTGACCTCGTCGAGGAAGCGCCGGTAGTCGTCGCGCCGGTCCGCCTTGATGCGGTCGACGCAGACCCAGACCGGCTCGCCGGTCACGGCGCGGCGCTGGTCCCCTTCCACGGTCGTCCTCCCTGCCCGAGTCGCCACGTCGTCCACGGGGCCCCTTGGACGGCGATACGTGACGCGCTCGCAGCGTCACCCACCTTACGCGTCCATCAGCCCCATGGCGGGACTTGCCGACCGGCGACGTTGCGCGGTCGGTGGTGTCCCAGGTGAAGCGGGCGGGGGCGGGCTACTCGGGTACAGGCCCGAAGCACGGAAGAGTCATCGTGCCGGAGGTCCCGGATCCCGAACCCGACCACCTGAAGCCCTACCTCGACGGCTGGAGCCCGCACGGCCCGGACCGCTGGTAGCGGGCGGCCCTCCACTCCGCCGATCCGCGCCGTCCCCGGGCGCTCTGGACACGTCGGCCGCCGGAGTTGGGTAGTCGGACGCCCATCCGTACTCGGCCGCAGAGGATCCGTTCGCCCTCGTCGTTGCCCGGCTGTTTGTCCAGTGACATCGGGGAGGTCACTCGGATGACACCCTGCAACAACGCCACTGCCCCTTGCCCTCTCATACCCCCCTGGGGTATTGACAAACCCCTTGACAAACGGGGTCCTCCGGGGGCAGAATCAGTCCTCGACGGCGTGTCAAGTCTTGACACGCCTCTCGCCATCTCCGGCACCCGCAGGTGTCCGGCCTCCGCGATCGGCCAGGTGGCCTCCCGCGGTGGGCGCGGCCTCCGGCGACCAGCCCGGCGGCGGCGGGTGGGTCGAGCCCCCGCGAGGGGCGTTCGGGAGATCGGTTGGCCGTCGGCGTCGCCGCTGAAGTGAAGAACAGGCTCTCGGTCGTCGAGGTCGTCGGCGAGACCGTGCAGCTGAAGAAGGCCGGCACCACCCTCAAGGGCCTGTGCCCGTTCCACGGTGAGAAGACGCCGTCCTTCATCGTCACGCCCGCCCGCGAGACGTGGCACTGCTTCGGCTGTGGCGAGGGAGGGGACATCTTCAGCTTCGTCATGCGCCGGGACGGCGTCGCGTTCCCCGAGGCGCTCCGGCTCCTCGCCGGCAAGGCCGGGGTGGAGCTCGACGACCGCTCGCGCCGCGAGGACGCGAAGAACGCGCGCCTGCGCGAGGTCCTGGAGACGTCGATCGCCTTCTACCACATGGTCCTGCAGCACCGGACGGGGCAGGCCGCGCTCGACTACCTGCGCGGCCGCGGCTTCACGGACGCGACGATCGAGTCGTTCCAGCTCGGCTACGCGCCCGGCGGCTGGGACACGATGAGCCGGACGCTGCAGACCCGACGGAACATCGGGCCGCACGAGCTCGCGGAGGTGGGCCTCACCACGCCGCGCGCGTCGGGCCGCGGCGCGTACGACCGGTTCCGCGAGCGGATCATCTTCCCGATCCGGGACGCGTCGGGCGGGGCGATCGGCCTGGGCGGGCGGATCATGCCGGCGCCCGGACGCGGGCGCCTCGGGCACGGCCTCGGGCGCTCCGGGCACGGCCGGCGGCGGCACGGCCCAGGGCGAGGCGCGCGACCGCGGCCCCAAGTACCTCAACTCCCCGGCCACCCCGCTCTTCGACAAGAGCCGGACGCTCTACCTCATCGACCGCGCGAAGACCTCGCTCCGCAAGAGCGGCCAGGCCGTGATCGTCGAGGGCTACACGGACGCGCTCATGGCCCACCAGGCGGGCTTCACGGACGTGGTCGCCAGCCTCGGGACGGCGCTGACGCCGGGCCAGGTGGCGCTCGTCACCCGCTACGCGGAGAAGGTCGCCCTCGCGTACGACGTCGACGCGGCCGGGCAGAAGGCGGGGACGTTCGGGATCACCGAGCTCTCCAACCTCATCAGCGAGCTCGCGCAGGGCGCCGGCTCCGGCGCGGACGGCAAGGGGCTGCGCCTCACCGAGGTCGGCGTGGTCCGCCTCCCCGACGGGATGGACCCCGACGAGGTGATCCGCGAGGAGCCCGACCTCTGGCGCGAGGCGACCCGCACGCCGCAGCCCATCCTCGCGTACCTCATCGACACGCAGGCCGAGCGGGTGGACCTCAGGACGCCCGAGGGGCGCAAGCGCCTGGTGGACGCGGTGATGCCCACGCTCCGCCGCGTCGCGGACCCGGTCCTGCGCGACAGCTACCTCCAGGTCCTCGCCAAGCGGAGCGGGGTGGAGGAGCGCGTCCTCCTCGAGTCGCTGCACCAGGGGGGCCGACCGGGGTGGGCGGACGGCGGACGGAAGGGTGCCGGGAGCCTCACAGACGGCGGACGGTCGGGCGGGGGCGCGACGGCCGGACCGGGCGCCGGTACCGGCGCCGGCCGGATCACCGCGGACGCGGTCATCGCGGCCCGTGACCTGCCGGACCCCGAGGAGCTCGTGCGGTCCGTGGGCCACGTGGAGGCGGAGCTCCTGCGCCTCCTCCTCGTCGTGCCGGACGAGCAGCTGCGGGTCGCGGACCGGCTGACGCCGGAGATGTTCCCGTCGGAGCTCGCACGCGGGATCTGGCGCGGGATCCTCGCCGACCGCGAGGCGGACGCCGCGGTGCGTGACGCGGCCGCGGCGAGTGCCGCCGCGCCGGGGAGTGCCGTCCCGCACGCCGGCGACCCCGGCCGGTTCGAGCGGGGCCGGTTCCTCGCCTCGCTCGACGAGGAGTCGCGCGCGCTCGCCATCGCCCTGTACGCCAGCCGGGCCCCCATCCCCGGGGTCGGCGAGGGCGAAGAGGGGTCGGTGGACCTGGAGCTCGTCGACCACGGCGTGGAGCAGTGCCTCCTGCGCCTGGAGCTCGACGGGCTGGAGGAGCAGGGGGCGTGGACGCGCGGCGAGCTCGCCGACGCGGAGATGCGGGGCGACGCGGACGCGATCGCCCGGTTGATGGATGACGAACGACGACTGAACGAGGCCCGGCTCTCGCTGCACAGGCGCATCGAGCAGGCGAGCCTCCTTGCACGCACCGCCGGAGGACGAACGTGACGAAGGACGTGACCGACGAGCAGCTGGTGGAGGCGGTCATCGCGCCTGCACCGCGAACACGGGGCCGACGCGCCGCCGCTGCCCCAGCGGGCGGACGGGCGACGAAGGCCGCCGGCGGTGAGGCCGCGCCGATCGACGACGAGCTCGACGCCGACGACGCGGTCGTCCCGCCGATCGTTCCGGACGAGGACGACGAGGACGAGGACATCGACCTGGAGAACGCGATCGTCGTGCCGGCGCCGTCGGACGACATCCCGCTCGACATCGAGGCCGAGCCGGCGGTGCGGACGATCGACCCGGTCGCGGTCATCGAGGCCCCCACGAAGCTCGACGCGAAGGAGCTCGAGGAGCCCACCGCGGAGGAGCTCGAGGCCCTCTCGGCCGACATGATCGGGATCGACGACCCGGTCCGGATGTACCTGAAGGAGATCGGCAAGGTCGCGCTCCTCACGGCGGAGGAGGAGGTCGTCCTCGCGAAGGCGATCGAGCTCGGCGAGCAGATGGCCGAGGAGCCGTGGAAGGCCCTCGTCAGCCTGCACGAGTGGACCCTCCACGACACCGAGCGCAAGACGCGGACCACCAAGCGCCAGCACGCTCTCCCGCACGGCGACGACGCCCACCGGCTCGTCCGCGACGGGATCTCGTGGGACGGCAACCGCGACTTCCTCGTCCCCGCGCCCGACTTCAAGTACACGAAGGCGGCCAAGGAAGCACAGACCGACGACGCGAAGGTCCTCCTCAAGAAGGGCAAGGAGCTCGTCGGGCTGTACAACGCCAGCCTCGCGGGGACGGACGAGTCGGCCCAGGTCGACGCCTTCATCACCCTCATGGACTGGTCGTACCTCTCGGTCCACAACGGGAACCTCGACGCCCGCGACAACCCCGGGCTTCGCGCCATCTACGACTGGACGCGCGACACCGTCGCGTTCCCGGCGCTCCGCCGCTGGATCGAGGCCGGCCACGAGGCCGACTTCCTCAAGTTCCTCGGCTACGACCCGGAGCTCCCGTCCACCACGAAGCTCGCCCACCGCAAGGGCGTCATCGTGGTCATCGGCCGCGACGCGCGTGAGCAGCTCACGAGCGCGAACCTCCGACTCGTCGTCTCGATCGCGAAGAAGTACATCGGCCGCGGCATGAGCTTCCTGGACCTGATCCAGGAGGGGAACATCGGCCTCATCCGCGCGGTCGAGAAGTTCGACTACGAGAAGGGCTACAAGTTCTCCACGTACGCCACGTGGTGGATCCGGCAGGCGATCACCCGTGCCATAGCGGACCAGGCGCGGACGATCCGCATCCCGGTCCACATGGTGGAGACGATCAACCGACTCATCCGCGTCTCCCGCCAGCTCCTCCAGGAGCTCGGCCGCGAGCCCACGGTCGAGGAGATCGCCACCGCGATGTCCACGCCGGAGCTCCTCGTGACGCCGGAGAAGGTCCGCGAGATCATCAAGGTCAGCCAGGAGCCCGTCAGCCTCGAGACGCCGATCGGCGAGGAGGAGGACAGCCACCTCGGCGACTTCATCGAGGACCGCGGGGCGCTCGCGCCGGCCGAGGCCGCCAGCCACCAGCTGCTCAAGGAGCAGGTGGAGGCCGTCCTCGACTCGCTCACCGGCCGCGAGCGACGGGTCCTCCAGCTCCGCTTCGGCCTCGAGGACGGGCGCGCCCGGACCCTCGAGGAGGTCGGCAAGGAGTTCAACGTCACCCGCGAGCGGATCCGGCAGATCGAGGCGAAGGCGCTGCGCAAGCTCCGCCACCCGAGCCGCAGCCGGAAGCTCAAGGACTACCTCGAGTGACCCTCGCGGAGGGCGGGGCCGGCTCGGCGGGCCCGGGCGCCTCGGCGGGCTCCGGCGCCTCGGCAGGCTCCGTGCCGGCGCACGACCGGCCCGCGGGCATGTGCACCGGGGCCGGCCACGTCGTCGTGTACGGCAATCCGTCCTTCATCGCGGCGTACGGCCGCGAGGCGGTGGGGCTGCCTGCACGCGAGGCGATGCTGGACGTGCCGGCCGAGGGCTTCGCCGTCCTCGACGCCGTCTACCGGACCGGCCGTCCGCGTGCGCGCTGGATCCGGCGCGGCCGCGCGGACTGGCGCCTCACCGCCGCGCCCCGCATCGACCCCGGGTCCGACGAGGTCTACGGCGTCCGATTCCATCTCCGCGCCCGGACCGACCTGCCCATCCTCATCCATGAAGACCGAGAAGGAAGACCAGCATGAAGTTCTTCGTCGGGCTCGCAGCGGGCGCCGCGCTCGCGGCGGGCGCCTGGTACGCGCTCAAGGACCCGGCCATGCGCGAGGCCGTGGAGGGTGTCCGCGGCGACCTCGAGGCGCGCGACTACGCCGCGTTGCAGGCACGTCTGGACTCCGGCCTCGCCGAGGTCCGCCGGCAGGTCGAGGAGCGGTTCGGGCCGCAGACCGACTGGTCCACCGAGGTCGTGGACGGCCAGGCGACGCTGGTCACGGACAGCGACGTCGCAGCCGAGGCGGCTCCGAGCAGCAGAGGCGGCCGAGGCGCCCGCGGCCGTGGCCGAGGCGGCGCCCGAGGCCGCGGCTCCGGCCCCGGGGCGGCTCCGGCCGCCCAGGCGGAGGCGTAGCTCGGCCCCGCGGAGGCCCCAGCGGCAGACGCGGCCCCGGCGGACTCCCCGGGCCCCGGCAGCCCCCGCGGCCTGAGGGGCCCGTCATCCAGTCACCACGCGGCCAGTGATGCCCCGGCGCGATCGCGCCGGGGCATCACCACATCGATCGGCGCGGCCGGCCGAGAGGCCGGCCGCGGGCCGCCTGCCCGGTGGTCCCCTGCCGGGAGTGACGGCCCGTGGCTCCCGGTGGGAGCGGCGAGCGGCTCCGACTCCGGGGGTGGGCCGGGGCCGGCCCGGGATCGGGTCGTTCAGGACGGGCGTGGCCTCGCGCCGGCAGCCGCGCGTCGGATCCATGCACGTCATGCACGGACGCGACGTCACCTTGCATGACATGAATGAACGCGACGCCCCGCGATCCCACGCGGGCTCCGGGATCTCCTCCCGACGCTGGCTCTGGCCCGCAGCGGACCGCCGGGAGCCCGAACATGTCGTGATCGTTCATCAGGTGCACGGTCTCGACGCGAGGTGCGGCGCCGGTGGTCCGAGTGCGGCGTGTTCATTCATGTGATGCAAGCCGGCGCCGGCCCGCGGCCGGGGAGCGGCCTCCGCCCAGGCGTCGCCCCGTGCCGGGGGCGCTTCCCACCCGCGACGCCACTCCCCGGCGGCGACCTCGCGGTCCGGCGGCGACCTCGCGGCAGGGCCGCACCGCACGTGCGGTCAGATGAGGATGAGTGCGTCTCCGTCGGGGCGGAACCCGACGCCGAGCATCTCGACCACTCGCCCGGCGTCGGCCGGGAACCGTGCGGTGAGAGCGTCACCGGCGTCGCGCACGAACGCGCGGTCGTTGCGCGTGTCGGCAAGGACCAGGAGCACTCCATCCACGCGGTCGTCCCGTGCCTTCAGGGAGATGCGCCGGATGAGGGCCTGTGCGTCTCGCGGTCGCGTCTCGGCCTCGACGCCGAAACGCCATCCCGGCCCACGCACCACGGCATCCCACGCGCGCCGATCGCCGGGGATGCCGAGGGGGACCTCCGTCCGCCAGTCCAGCGTTCGATGCAATCGGGCGCGGAACCGGCCCAGGAGCGCGATGTGGGCCGCGTCACGCAGCGGCGGGCCGGCTGGATAGGCCCGCGCGGACAGCTCGAGCCCGACGACGGCGAGAAGGCGTGCGACCTGCTCGATCGACGCGGACGGCGCCGCGCCGCGCTCGATCCGGCTCACCTGCGGGGCCGAGAGTCCGGCGGCGCGGGCGACCGCTTCCTGGCTGAGCCCGCGGTCGAGCCGCGCGTCGCGGAGCTCGCGTGCGAGATCGGCGACGATCGCCCTGCCGCGGGCGGCTCCCCGGTCGGCGAGGCGCTCCCGTCCGCTCACGGGGGCAAGCGTGGCGGCAGCCGCTCGACGGGCGATCACCGCGGGGCCATCGGCCCCGCACCGCGACCCCTGGCGCCTCGACGCGGCTCCGGGCCCGGCCTCCAGCGCCCCGGCGCGGCCCCCGCTACTTCGCCCAGTCGACCTCCGCCAGCGATCGCGCCGAACGCCGCCGTGTCCGCCGCCTCGTCTCCGGGCGGCCCGATCTGGTTGAAGGCCCACCCGGATCCATCGCGGACCGCGAACGCCTTCATGACGTACAGCCCCTGGCAGTGGAACCCGTGCAGCCGTCCCGCCACGCCGCCGATCGTCACGTCGGTCTCCGACTCGGCGGTCGCCGGGCACCCGTGCCAGGCGTTCACGTCCTTCTGGCCCTGGGCGGCGTACCCGCCGAGGTCCATGTCGGTCGGAGCCGAGTAGACGAAGAACAGCTTCGACCCCGGTCCGGTCGCCCGGTCCACGTACGGGCCGTTCGAGTCGATCCGCGCCGACCCGTCCCACGCCTGCGCGGCCACCTGGGGCGTCCAGCCGGCCGGGAGGGCCAGCGAGTACCGGTAGAACGGCGACTCCAGCGTAGCGGCGCCCGACGACGCGGACGGGCGCCGCGGACGGGGTCGCGGCGACCGTCGGCGTCGGGGTCGGCGGCGCGACCGTGGGCGCCGTCGTGGGAGCCGGGGCGACCGAGGTCGCCGCGGGGGAGCGTCGACCCGCTCGCGGGAGCCGACGGCGTCCCTGCGGCCCCCTGGCCGGCCGCGGAGCAGCCTGCGGACGAGGAGGACGGCCAGCGCGAGGAGGATGGCCGGCCGCGCCCTTCGGGCGGCCGGGGCGGACCAGGGGAGGGACGCATGGCGGCTCCTTCACGTCATCCGTGGGCGATCATCGTCCGCCATCATCAGAGGCGCGAGAAGACCTTGTCGACCAGGTCGCGCACGGTCTGCTCCGGGAGCGCGCTCGCCGGGGCGCTGATGCGGAGGGTCCGGTCGCCACGCCGGACGAAGACCCAGTACGTGTCCGCGTTCGCGTCGAACGCGTACGACTCGTCACCCAGGCCGCTCGGCGCCGCGGTCTCCTTGCCGTCCACCGCGGTCGGGACGGAGTCCTTCTCCGCCCGCCAGAGGTCCACGCTCGTCGGATCCGTGCTCGCCTTGATCGTCAGGGCGAACCCGTCGCCGATGTTCCACGCGCAGTAGGCGTTGCCGGGGAATGACTGGTCGTCCACGGGCTTCGGCTTCGTCCCGAGGACCGCCTCCGCCTCGGCGTCCGAGAGGATCGCGGCGCAGGAGGTCGCGGCGCCACCCGCGCTTCCGGCGTCACCGGCTGCGGTCGCGTCCGCGACGCCGGCCGCGCTGCCTGCGTCCGTGGCCGCGGGGGCCATCGTGGCGGCGGCCGGGGCGTCGTTGCCGCCGCCGGCCTGGGCGGTCGTCCCGCCCGAGCCTCCGCAGGCGGCCAGCGCGAGGGCCATGGCCATGGGCGCGCAGATGAGGGTGAGCGTGCGTCGGGTCATCGGTCGTCCTCCTCCGTCTCGTGGTCGGGGTCCTCCTCGCCGTCGTGCACCAGGTCCACGGGCGAGATCCGGTCGAACGTGAACGCCGCCCGCCGGTTCAGGTCGGCGACGATCCCGGCATCGGGCGCCTCGAAGAGGCAGAGCCACGTCTCGTCCGCCGCGATCCGGATGGACCACAGGTAGCGGACCGCGATCCCCGCGTCGCGCGCCTCTACGGCGAGCCGGACGAGGCGGGCAACGGCGCTGCCGTGGTCCGCCGTCGCCGGGGCGTAGCGCTCGACGAGGTACGTGGCCATGCGCGGACGGTGGGCTCGCCCCGCGGCAGGGACATCGGTGGAACCACGGAAAGGTGCTCGAGGACGTCGCGCCTACGCGTCTCCCCGCGAGCCGTCCGCACGTCGCAGCGCCGTCGCCAGTCCCGTCCGCCCGCGCACCCCGAGCTTGGCGTACGCCGACGAGAGCTGGCTCTCGACGGTCCGCACGCTGAGCACGAGGGCCTCCGCGATCTCCCGGTTCGACCGTCCTGCCGCGGCCATCTCCGCGACCTGACGCTCCGCCGGCGTCAGGGCGTCGGGGGCCGTGACGCGCCCGCCCAGTCGCGCCAGCTCGGCCGTCGCCCGCGCCTCCCAGAGAGGGCTGGGAAGCGCTGCGAAGGTCGCCCGCGCCTCCTCGAGCGCAGCCCTGGCCTCGCGTACCCGCCGGAGCCTGCGCAGGGCAGCGCCGCGCACCAGTGCCGCCCGCCCACGATCGAGCGGGAGGGGGAGCGTGGCGGTCGCCTCCGCAGTCCCGTCGAGGGAGGCCAGGGCCGCGGCCGGGTCCCCGGCGGCATCGAGCAGGACCGCCCGAGAGCGTGCGGAGGCGCTGACCGACCACGGAAGCCGAGATCGGCTCGACCGATGCTCGAACTCCGCCTGCGCCTCCGCGGCCTCCCGGTGCCGACCCGCGGCGACGAGCGACTCGACGAGGTCCGCGTCGATCCGCGTGTAGTTCGGCTCGACGATCTCGAACGCACTCCACGTCGCACGGGCACCGAGGAGCAGGTCGGCGGCTCGCTCCGCGTCGCCGGCCGGGAGCATGTGAGCGGCGAGCGCCCGCGCCCACATCGCGGCGAACCAGGCGTCGCCGGCATCCGTCGGCCTCGGATCGCGCGCGGTCCGCCGCCACGACGTCCATCCGTCCGCGAGCGCGTCGAGGTGCGCGGCGTACACGCGCGGACCGGACGCGTCCACGCGGAGCTCCTCGGCGAGCGCCACGGACTCGCCGAGCAGGCGGTCCGCCTCGTCGTACGCGCCCGCGAGGATCGCGGTCCACGCCGCGTGCGCGAGCGCCGTCACGCGGCGTGTCTCCTGCCCGGCGGCGGCGAGCCGCGCGAGGAGGTCGCGCGCGACCTCGCTCGCGGCGTCCATCCGATCGGCCGAGCGCAGCTGCACGAGGAGCGTCTCGAGCGAGCCGGTGACGAAGCCCGGCGCCTCCCGCTCCAGCTCGAGCGCGCGCTCCACGAGGTCCAAGGCCGGCCCCTCCCCCGCCGCGAGCCGCGCATCGGCGAGGAGCGCGAGGGCGTCGCCGACCACGAGCGGGGCCTCCCGCTCGCGCCCCGCGAGCAGTCGCAGGACGGTCTCCGCGTGCCCGCGCGCCTCCTCGGCGCCCTCCGCAGCCCACGAGAGGAAGGCCGCGTGCGCCCGAGCCGCGGCCACCGGATCCGCGCCCGCCTCCGCGATGGCGGCCTCCGCCTCCGCGCGCGCAGCCGGCCTGCCGCCCGTCACGTGGACGATCTCGACGGACGCGATCCGCAACGAGACCCGACCCGGACCCGGCGGGAGCAGGTCCATCCCCGCCGCCACGTGCTCCGCCGCGCGTGCCGGGTCCCCGCTCGCGAGGCGCAGCTCCGCCGCTCGGGCGAGCCGCGCGGCGCGGGCGCTCGTGTCCGACGCCGGCGTGAGGGCGATGGCCGCCTCCACCGAATCGGCGGCGACTGCCGGCGCGCCGCGCGCGCGGCGGACTCCGCGGCCGCGTCGAGCTCGGCCGCGATCGCCGCATCCGGCCCGTCCGCCGAGAGCGCGAGATGGCGCGCGCGATCCTCGGGGTCGGCGGTCGCGGCCGCGAGCCGCGCGTGGATCTCACGCATGCGTGAGGGGAGCGCGCGGCCCAGGGCCGCCGACCCGACGAGCGGGTGCTCCAGCTCCAGGCGGCCGCCGTTCGAGCGCACGAGGCCGGAGCGCAGCGCCTCCGCGAGTGCGATCGCCCGCGGCGCCGGACCCCAGCGCGACGGCGACCGTCGCGACGTCCGGCCGGGACGCTGCGGCCACGACGAGGACCACGTCCTCGGCGGCCGCGGAGAGCCGGCCGAGCCGGTCCGCCAGGAGCGGCTCGGCCGACGGCGGGACCGGGATCGCACCCGCGACCTCGGCGCGAGGTCCGGCGGCGCGGCCCGATCTCGATCGCGAGCAGTGGGTTCCCCGCGGCCGCCTCCGCGATCCTCGTCACCTCGGACCGGCCGTGCTGCCTGCCGAGCCGCCCATCGAGGATCCGCCCGATCGCGCCGACGGAGAGCGGCGCCACCGCGACGACGTCGGTCCGCGACTCGCCGAGCGCTGTTCGCAGGGCCGCTACGGCCGGCGCCTCTGCCGCTGGTCCGGCGCGCCGCGATCGCCGCGACCGGGACGCCGTCCGCGCGCCGGAGCGCGTACGCGACCGCGATCGCGGACGCCTCGTCGCTCCACTGGAGGTCGTCCACGGCGACGAGGACGGGTGCCGTGCGGGCGAGAGCGCGGAGGAGGTCCAGCACGGCGAGCCCGACAGCGGCCGCATCGAGGGGCTGCGGGGCCGCGCGTCCGGTCGAGCCGCCCCGTCGCAGCGCGCGGTCGAGCGCAAGCCGGCGCGGCTCGGCCAGACCACGCGCGAGCCGCTCCACTTCCGGGTCGGGCAGCAGCTCGGAGAGGATCGCGTACGGGAGGTCGGCCTCCGCCGGGACCGCGCGCGCCGCCAGGACCCGGACGCCGGCGGCGCGCGCCTCGGCGAGCGCCACCTCCATCAGCGTCGTCTTGCCGATGCCCGGCGGCCCCTCGATGAGCAGCACGCGCGGCCACCCGGCCCCGAGGAACGCCTCGACGCGCTCCCGCTCGCGGTCCCGGCCCACGACACGATCCGGCGATCTCCGGCACCCGCACCCCCCGAGGCTCGCCGGCGCCTCACCGCCGGAGGGTGGGGAGGGTAGCACGGGAGACGGTGCTCATCCGGCGCCGCCCCCCGCCCGCACTCCCCCGTCCGACCACGCGGCGGACGGGGGAGGCGGGCGGGTACGATGGCCGGGTGACCGCGCCCGCCGACCAGTCGCCCGTCCCCGCGGACCCGGCCCGTCCGGCGTCCGTCCCGGATGCCGCCGAGCGCCCTGCACCGCTCGTCTCCGTCGACTGGCTGCTCGCGCACCTGCAGGACCCGGACCTGGTCCTGGTCCAGGTGTCGCCGACGCGCCGGGTCTACAACCGTCGTCACCTGCCGCGCGCGGTCTATGGCGACCTCCATCGCCAGCTCGCGGTCCGCGGCCGGGACCCGGCCACGGGCGACGCGGAGCGCGAGTGGCTGCTGCCGTCGCGCGAGCACGTCGAGGCCGCGCTGGCAGCTTGGGGTGCGGGTGAGCTCGGCGCCGGGTCCGCCGCGGCCACGGCCGGCGCGCCCGCCGCTGGGCCGACCCCGGCCGCTGCGTCTGCCGTCCGCCCCGGCCCGACTCCCGCCGGCCGTGCCCCCAGGATCGTCTTCTACGACGACGTCGGCCAGAACCGGCAGGCGATCCGCGGGTACTGGCTCCTCCGCCTCTACCGCTACCCGGCCGCACGCGTCCACGTCCTCGACGGGGGCCTGACGGCGTGGCGAGCCGCGGGCGGCCCCGAGACGCGCGAGATCCCGGCCGTGACCCCGCCCGCCCGGCCCATCCGCCTCGGCGACCTGGACCCCGACCTCGATCGCCACGACCGACCAGGTCGCCGCATGGAGCGCGGAGGCCGCTGCGCCCGGCGGCCCCACCCGGATCCTCGACGTCCGCACGGCGGACGAGTTCGTGGGGGTCCCCGGACACGGGGCGCTGCGCGGCGGCCGGATCCCGGGCGCGCGGAACCGGTCGTTCTCGGACCTCCTCCGCCCCGACAACACCCTTCGATCCGTGCCGGAGATCCTCGGCCTCGTCCGGGGCTCGGGCGTGGAGCCGTCCGAGGTCCGCGCCATCTACTGCCAGGGCGGCGTGCGCGCGTCGCTGGGGTGGTTCGCCCTCCACGAGATCGCCGGCCTGCCGGACGTCCGCGTCTACGCGGGCTCCTGGGAGGAGTGGGGGAGCCGCGACGACGTCCCGGTCGAGTCGGACGTGACCCCGGGCGCCGCGGCGCCCGGCGCGGAGGCGACGCGATGATGATGGGGCGCGGTCGCGGGAAGCAGAAGCGCCCGCCGGTCGTCGTCGGGATCCCCGAGGAGCGTCGCGTCACGTCGATGGCGTCCGCCTTCCGCCGGGCCCTCCGGGCCCCGCTGGTGATCGCGAACACAGCGGGTGCCGTCGCCGGGTTCGCGATCATCGTGGTGTTCGGCCAGCCCGCGCTGACCGTGCCGCTGCTCTTCCGGATCCCGTCGTCGGTCGCGGCATTCGCCACCGTCGCCTGCCTCCTCCTCCCGTTCCTCGTCCGTGGCCGCGTGCGCGCGGCGCTCGAGACCTTCGCGTGGATCGGGAGGTGGGACGCGATCCGCTGGCGCGAGGCCACGGGCGTCCGGCCCCCGGCCTCGCCGGAGCAGGCACGCGACTGGCTGGAGGCGAATCCGACCCGCGGCGACGCTCCGCCGCTCGAGCGCCTCGCGCGGATCGAACCCCTCCTCATGACCGGGGACGTCGCAAGCGCGCGAAGGATCGTGGCGAGCCTCCCGACGTCGAGCCCGTGGGATCGCTTCGAGACCGCGAATCAGCGCGCGCTCGTCGAGTTCGCCGGCGGAGCGCGGATGGACCTCAAGCCGATGTCGACCGCCATCGCCGGCCTGACCGACCCCGAGGAGAAGCTCCTGGCGCAGGCGCTGGTGGCGCTCGCGAAGTCGCGCTTCGCCTACGCGGAGAAGCGCGACTGGATCGAGCCGCTCGACGAGATGCGCCCGAAGATCGGGCAGCTCGCGGACGGCGTGCTGCGCCTGGAGGTCTGGCCGGCGCTCTTCCGGCTCGAGATCGTCGTCGCCGTCGTCGCCGGGCTCCTGCTCGCGCTGATCATCGTCCTCGGCTGAGGGAGGCGGGCGGCCCAGCGGGTTCGGGATCGGCGCGCCGGGTCCGCCACCCCGCGAGGAGCGGCCGCGCCCGGGCGAGGCCGGCGCCGCATCCCCACGCGCCCCGGCCCGCGTTTTGCTATCCTCTCCGCCGGTCCCCACGCGGGACCCGCGGCCGGGATCCCGGCCCTTCGCTCCGGCGTAGCTCAGTGGTAGAGCGGGCGGCTGTTAACCGCTTGGTCGTAAGTTCGAATCTTACCGCCGGAGCCACTCTCCCCCTCGTGCAGGCCCGCATTCGGTGCGCGGCGGACCTAGTCTTGTCGCTGTCCGCCAACTTCACCCGGCTTTCCGGAATCCGCCAACTACACCCGGACGCAGGGGGAAACGCCCGTCCCCGCGCCTCGCCTCCGGGAGCCGCTCCGGCGGCAGTTCCGCGCCCTCGCCGCGTGCCCGATCCACGCCCTGCGCCTGCGCGAGGCCCGTCCCACCCCGGGCTGCGGCCGGCCTCGGACCGTCCTCGCCGTGTGGGCATCGACCGAGGTGTGCGTCGGCTGCCGCCGGCCCATCGCCCGCCCGCCCGAGGAGATCCGCGCGACCGAGACGCCGCCATCGCCCGACGAGCTCGACTGGGCGATGCAGGCGGCGCGGGTCGGGTGCCGTCGTCGACGACGTTCGGCTCTTGCAGGTCCCGTCGGGGCGCCGCACGGTCGGCGCGTCACGGGGGGGGCGATGACGCGTGGTCCAGATCCCGGCCGCCGGGACCACGCCGAGCCACTGGCGAGACCGACCCGTGCGGGGGCGTCCCAGGGGGTTCGGTGATGTCGGTCACGCGGCTCCTCGTCGGTGTGGCCCTGATGTCGCTGCTCGGGGCTTGTTCGTCGAGCGCCTCGCCCTCGCCGCCCGCGATCCCCAGTGCGGCACCCGCGGCGGCCGCGACGGCCACCCCGGCCGGCACGACCGCCCTGGCCGCGACGCCTTCCCCGGCCACGACGATACCGAGTCCGGTCGCGCCGAGCATTCCCTCGTCGACGCCTGGAGCCGCGTCGACGGACACGCGGGTCGCCGGCATCGACGTCGACTCGACCACGATCCCGGAGCTCGAAGCCATGATGGACGCGCACCGGCTGACGTCAGTGCAGCTCGTCCAGTTCTACCTGGACCGGATCGCCCAGCTGAACCCGGCGCTCCATGCCGTGATCACCGTCGCCCCGACGGCGCTCGCCCAGGCCCGCGCCGCGGATGCGTCGCGGGCCGGCGCGACACACCCCGCGCTCCTTGGGATCCCGGTCATCGTCAAGGACAACATCGACACGGCGGACATGCCGACGACCGCGGGCTCATGGGCCCTCGCCGGCAGCACGCCCGGCGACGCCTTCGTCGTCGGGCGCCTGCGTGCCGCCGGCGCGATCGTCATCGCGAAGGCGAACCTCTCGGAGTGGGCGAACTTCCGGTCCGCCCCGTCGTCGTCGGGCTGGAGCGGGATCGGCGGCCAGACGAACATGCCCTACGTGCTCGACCGCAACCCGTGCGGCTCGAGCTCGGGCTCCGCGGTCGCGGTCGCGGCCGACCTCGCGACGATCGGTGTCGGCACCGAGACGGATGGCTCGATCGTCTGCCCCTCGGGGGCCAACGGGCTCGTTGCGATCAAGCCGACCCTCGGGCTCTGGAGCCGCTCGGGGATCGTCCCGGTCACGTCCGACCAGGACACGGCCGGGCCGATCGCGCGCAACGTCACCGACGCCGGCCTGCTGCTCGGCGTCCTCGCCGGGGTCGACCCGGCCGATCGGGCAACCGCGGCCCAGGCCGGCCACGTGCCGTCGAGCTTCCTCGACGCCCTCGATCCGAAGGCCCTCGCCGGTGCCCGCATCGGCGTCTGGCGCGAGGGAACCTACGACCCGTCGGCGAACCCCGAGATCCACGCGATCATGAACGCCGAGGTCGCGCAGCTCAGGGCCCTGGGCGCGACCGTCGTCGACGACATCCGGATCCCGATCGAGCCGGCATACGACCCCGAGTTCACGGCGATGCTCTGCGAGTTCAAGTCGGACATCGCCAGCTATCTCGAGGCCAACACGGCAGCCGGCTACCCGAAGACCCTCCAGGCCCTGATCGACTTCGACGACGCCGATCCCGCGCGCGAGGGCCCGTGGAACTCGGACATCTTCGAGCAGGCCCAGAAGACCGGCGGCCGCGACAAGGCCTGCCGTGAGGCCCGTGCAACCGCCACGTCGGTCGCCCAGGCCGCCATCGACGACACGCTGGCCGCCGACCGGCTCGACGCGATCATCGCGCCGGCGAACGGGCCGGCGTGGGTGACCGACCCGGTGCAGGGAGACGACTTGACGGGGTTCGTCAGCTCGTCGGGCCCGTCGGCGATCGCGGGCTACCCGTCGATCACCGTCCCGGCAGGCCATGTCGGACCGCTGCCGGTCGACATCTCGTTCATCGGCCGCCGCTGGGACGAGGCGCGGCTCATCGGGTATGCGTATGCCCTCGAACAGGCGACCCACGTCCGGGTGCCGCCCCAGTTCCTCCCGACCTACATCAGCAAGTAGCGTCTTCGGTCGGCGCGATCCGCCGCCGACAGATGGACAGACGGAAGAATGCGCCACGAGCGCGTGGACGGATCCGGTCGGCGATCCGGTCGCCTCGACTGTGGAACCCGCCAACGACCCGTGGACCGACGCGCCAGAACTACGTCCGCCCCGCATTCGGCATGCGCTGCGGACCTGTCCCGGCTGCGCGACGGAGGCCGTCCCGGCGCGGCGCCCGGCACCCGCACCCGGCGCTCAGGTGCGATCGACGAATGCGTCGCGCAGCGCCTCCTGCACCTCCGCGTCGAGCCCCAGCCCGTCGGTGACGTAGCCGGCGATCGTCCCGTAGCGCCCGCGCATCTCGTCGAGCGCCGCCTCGAGGTAGCTGGGCTGCACGCCGAAGACGCTCCGGAGCAGCTCCGGGTCGCCCCCGGCGGACGCGAAGTGATCGAAGACGGGCTGCAGCGCCGGGAGGAGCTGGTCGTTGGTGAGCAGGTACTCGGCCATGACGTCGTCGTCGGAGACGCCCATGAGCATCAGCATGACGGCGGACGCCCACCCGGTTCGATCCTTGCCTGTGGTGCAGTGGAAGAGCGCGGGCCGGTTCCGCTCCCGGGCCAGGTCGGAGAAGAGGCGGCGGTAGCCGCGCTGCGCGCTGCTGAGGCCGACGATGTCGCGATACCCCCGCTCCATGAGGGCGGCGCCTCTGCCGTCCCCCAGCGCCGCCTCCGCGGCGGCGGGGTCGGAGGGCACGTCGAGGAGCTCGGCCGGCCCGGCACCGGGCTCATCCGCGAGCACGTCCAGGACGACGTGGTCGGCGCCGGCCGGCACGCGGTCGGGCTCGGCCGTCCGCTCGGACTCGGTGCGCAGGTCGTACACGGCACGCAGCCCCAGGGCGTCGACCGCCGGCATGTCGGCGTCCGAGAGCCTGCCCAGATCGGTCGAGCGGTACAGCAGGCCGTGGCGCACGCGCCCGCCGTCTGCCGTCGGCCAGCCGCCGAGGTCGCGCAGGTTCGGAAGCGACGCGATCCCGATGCTGGCACCGGGCCGGAATGCGTCGTCGGTCATCGATCCCCTCCCAGGGCTCGTGGGGCGCGAACGCACCGAGGCGTGACCGCTGCCGCGGGCACGGACTCCGACCGGATCCGACCGGACGGCCCTCGTGAAGGTAACCGTACCCCGAGGCGGGCCCGGGTCGTCGGGGTTCCGCGCCGCCCGGGGCGCGTCCCCTCGGCGTGCGCGGCGTCGGAGGTCGACCCTCAGATGTCGAGCAGGGCTCCCGCCCACCAGGCCGGCGGCGCCGGCATCGGGTCCAGCGCGGGGCTCGACTTCGACGGCCCGTGGACGGGCGGTGCGGCGTCGTTCACCTTCGCCTGGCGGGCGACGACCGCCTCCTCGGTGACGTTGAACACCGTGAAGTCCCGCGTGGCGGTCACCGGCCCCTGGTAGTTCGTGCCGATCTCGTCGAAGACGGCATCGACCCCCGGGGTCACGTCCAGGTGCCAGAGCGCGCCCATCCGCGGCTGCGTCATCTCGAGGATCCTGCCCATCTGCTCGGGGACCGTGTGGGCGAGCCGCGTCAGGTTCACCGCCGTCTCGAGCGGGAGCCCCGTGGCGCGGGCGAAGACCGCCGGGGACTGGAAGCACTCGTGGATCAGCAGGTCGGCGCCGGTCGCTGCCTCCACGACGTGACGGCACGGACGGGTGTCGCCCGAGAAGACGACCTTGCGGCCGCCGTACTCGATCGCGTAGCCCACGGCGCCGCTGAGCCCGTGGATCGCCGGGAAGCTCGTGATCACCACGCCGTTGCGGTCGTAGATCGCCTCGGGCCGGTCGAAGGGGACCTCGTGGGCGATCGCCTCGAAGCCGGTCGACGGGCGGACGCCGCGGACCGACGCGGTGTCCCACGCGAGCGCCCTGCCCATGTGGTGGACGAACGACCCCAGCCCCATCGCCGGGTCCTCGCTGCCACCGCCCCAGATCTCGACGGGATCGACCCGGCCGGCCTTCGCGAGGCTGCCCAGCCATCCCGGGATGTCACCGATGTGATCGGCATGGAGGTGCGAGAGGAAGACCCTGGTCGTGGACTCGACCGGCAGGCCGAGAGCGTTGAAGTTCGCGAGGGCGCCGGAGCCCAGGTCGAAGACGAAGTAATCCTTCTCCGCGTTGCCGACCTCGACGACGAGCGATCCGGACGCCTGGCTCCGCCGGACCCAGGGGTCGCCGCTGCCGAGGATCGTGACCCGGATCTCGCCGGGGTCCAGGGCCTCCGTGCCGGGGACCAGCCGTGGGGCGTACGTGCGTACCGGCGTTCCGACCACCGGGGTCGTGGTCAGAGGCGTCGCTCCGCCGCCGTGCGCGGGACCCGTGAGCTCGTCGCTGTCGACCGTCATCCCTGACCCTCCTTCGCCGGGTGCTCGCGTCCGCAGCGGATCCCGGGGCTGCATCTCGCCGGCGAGGCAAGTCAACCACCGGCGCGGGGGGACCGCATCGTACTCCGCGGGCGATGCGCCTCCCGCGCGGAGGGTGCTGAATGGCGTCGTTGACCGCTTCGTCCGTCGCCGGCCACCACGAGGTGCACGCCAATGCTCTCCGCAGAAGAGGCCTTCCGGCGACTCGCGATCGGCGACACGGCACTGCTCGCGGCGGTGGCGGACCCCGACCGGGACCCCGGGGTGCAACGGCTCGACGAGCGGACCGAGTCGCTGCTCCGGGTCGCGGCTCTCGTGCCCATCGACGCCCCGCAGTCGTCCTACCAGGCCGCGGTCGAGGCGGCGATGCGCGCGGGCGTCACGCTCGACGACCTGCTGGCGGCGCTCGTCGCGGTCGCCGCGTCGGTGGGCTCGCCGCGCGTCGTGTCGGCGGCGCCACGGATCGCCCTCGCGGCCGGCTACGACATCGACGCCGCGCTCGAGGCCACGGAGGCCCCCAGCCGCTGACCCCAGGGAGGGCCGCGGGCATGCGGGTGGGCGCGCCCGTCTCGCGCGCCCGCGGCGCGCGAGAAATGCCCATCGGCCGCGCCGATGGTGTAGTTTCGGGCGACCGATGTCACGTGGCTGTGGAGGGGCAGCAACGATCGCCCGGAGCGATACCCCACGCCTTGAGCACGGCACCCTACCCCCCGCGGGGGAGGGCCGTGGCTTCCAGCCGTCGTTCCCGCTGGTGGAAGCGAAGTTCCATCGGCCGGTCCCGCACGGATCGACCGTCCCGCGGGAGCGCCTGATCGCCATCCTCCAGGCGGAGCCGCGGCCGCCCGTCGTGGCCGTCGTCGCGCCCCCGGGGTACGGGAAGACCGTGCTCCTCTCGGACTGGACGGCGCGGGAGGCCCGCGACGTCGCGTGGCTGACCCTCGACGACTACGACAACGAGCCGAGCGTCTTCCTGACCTACCTCGCGACGGCCATCGACCGGATCGCGCCGATCGACCCCGCGATCGGCGCCGCGCTCAAGGCCCGCGGATCGCGCACCCTGGCCACCGCCGTGCCGCGCCTCGCCTCTGAGCTCTACCAGCGGGAGCGCGCCGGCGTGCTCGTGCTCGATGACGTCCACCGCCTCGTCGACCCGACCTGTCTCGATGCCCTTGGTGCGCTCCTCGACCGCCTGCCTCCCGGGTTCCAGGTGGCCATGGCCGCGCGGACGGCTCCCGAGCTCCCGTTCGGGCGACTCCGCGCCAGGCAGCAGCTCCTCGAGATCGGACGGGACGAGCTCGCGTTCGACGCGGACGAGACGGCGGCACTCGTCGCCCGCACCGGGCACCGGATCGGACAGGACCAGGCGCGGATGCTCGCCGAGCGCACCGAGGGGTGGGCGGCCGCCATCTACCTCGCCGCCCTCGACCGCAGGCGCCACGGCCCCGACGGTGCGGAGGCGGACGACGTCTCCGGTCGCGACGGCTACGTCGCGGACTACCTCGGCTCCGAGCTCCGACCGACGCTCGACGAGCAGGACGTGGTGCTCCTGACGCGGACATCGATCCTCGACGGCGTCGAGCCGGACCTGGCCGCAGCCGTCGCCGGCGTGCCGGACGCACCGGACCGCCTGCGACGGCTCGCGCACGCCAACCTCCTCATCAGCGAGGTCTCCGGCCCCGCACTCTCCTATCGCTACCACAACCTGCTCCGCGACTACCTGCGGGCCGAGCTCGAACGTCGCGAGCCGGACGTCGAGCCCGAGCTCCACGAGCGGGCGGTGGCCTGGTACGCGGAGGCGGGGCGGCCGGAGCTCGCGATCGAGCACGCGATCGCGAGCCGCGACGGCGACGTCGCCGCGCGCCTCATCGAAGCGGCGACGCTGCCGACGTACCTCCAGGGTCACGGCGATCGCCTCGAGCGCTGGTTCGCGAGCCTCGACGACGACGCGTTCGCGCGCCGGCCGTGCCTGGCGGTCGGCGCAGCGCTCGTCCACGCCCTCAGCGGCCGGCCCGAGGCGGCGGATCGGATGGCGGACATCGTCGAGCGCTCCAGGTCCGGCGAGGCCCCCGTGAACGGGTTGGCGTCCCTGGAGTCGGCGCGGGCGCTGCTGCGGGCCACCATGGTGCGACACGGGCCGGACGACGCCATCGCCAACGCGGCGTTCACCCTCGCCGCCGAGGCGCCGGGGAGCCCCTGGCGCACGCTCGCCTGCGAGGTCCTCGCGATGGGCCACATCATGCGTGGCGAGCCGGCCCGGGCGGAAGCGGTGCTCGACGCCGCCATCGCGGCGGCCCTCGGCACGGGCAGGCACGCCTACTTCGCATTCGCGGTCCGGGCGAGCCTCGCCATGGCCCGGCGCGACTGGGATGCGGCGGCCGGGTTCGCGCGCGAAGCCCACGACCGCCTCGTGCGGATGCAGTTCGAGGAGGCCGTGGCGCCATCGGTGCTGGTCCACGCGGTCGCGGCACGCGTGGCGATCCAGCGCGGCGATCCGGCGCGCGGTCGGGAGGAGCTCGTCCACGCGCAGCTCGTGCGACCGCTCGCGTCCCATGCGCTGCCCACGGCGTCCGTCCTGGGATTGATGGACGTCGCGCGCGCCTACCTCGCCATCGCGGACCCGGCCGGTGCCGGGGCCGCCGTCACCGAGGCCGAGCGGATCCTCCACCGCCGGCCCGGCCTCGGGGTCCTCGCCGCGGAGGTGGCAGAGCTTCGCGAGCGATCGCACGGGTCCGCGCACGCCCTCGCCGGGCCGTCCACGCTCACCCCGGCGGAGCTGCGGGTGCTCCCCATGCTGTCCACGCACCTCACGTTCGCCGAGATCGCCGCTCGCCTGCACATCTCGCCGCACACGGTGAAGACCCAGGTCGCGTCGATCTACGGCAAGCTCGGCGTCTCGAGCCGGAGCGAGGCGGTGGACCGGGCGATCGCGATCGGCCTGCTCGAGCCGTTCCCCGGACTCCGGCTCACCGGGAGGCCGTCGGGGGACTGAGCCGGGTACCGCCGGGCGCGTCCCCCGGATGGGCGTCCAGGCGGTCGCGGTCGAGGTCCCGCGCATCACCCGGGCGAGGGGATGCACGGGCCGCCCGGGATGTGGTTCCATGCGCGAGGGACGCGAGGTCGCTCGAACCCGTCGAGCGCGCCCGACGCGCCGCGACGTCGCAGGGTGGTGGAGATGGTCAGGCCCGGCTTCCCCGCGCTCCGGCTCGTGCGCACCTACGACCGCGCATGGATCCGGCCGGACGTGCTCGCGGCCGTCACCGTCTGGGCGCTCCTGATCCCCCAGGCCCTCGCCTACGCGCAGCTCGCCCAGGTGGACGCCGTCGTGGGCCTCTACGCGGCGATGGGCGCGGCCATCGGCTACTTCCTGTTCGGCGGCGTCCGGAGCATGAACGTGGGCCCGGAGGCGACGGTCGCCCTGCTCACGGCCTCGGTCGTCGCCCCGCTGGCCGAGGGCGACCCGTCGCGCTACATCGCCCTGGTGGGCGGCCTCGCCCTGATGACCGGCGTCTGGATGCTGCTGGCCGGCGTGGTGGGCCTCGGGTTCGTGACTCGCTTCCTCTCTCGCCCGCTGCTGCTCGGCTACGTCGCGGGCTCGGCGATCGTGATGATCGTGAGCCAGCTCGACAGCCTCATCGGCATCAAGCTCGTGGCCCAGGACGACACCCTGGCCGAGCTCTCCGAGACGATCCGCCGGATCGGCGAGACGGACATGACGACGCTCCTCGTGGGGCTCGGGGTGATCGCCATCGTGCTCGTCGTGCGGCGGATCGACCGGCGCCTCCCGGCCTACCTCATCGCGGTCCTCGCGGCCATCGTCGCCAGCGCGGTCCTCGACCTGGCGGCGAAGGGCGTCGCCGTGGTCGGCACGATCCAGTCCGGCCTCCCGGCCGTCGGCATCCCGGCCGTGGGGCTGGCCGACCTCGCCTCGCTCGCCGGTCCCGCCATCGGGATCGCCCTCCTCGTCTACGCGGACAGCGGCGTGACGGGCCAGGTGCTCGGCAAGCGCGGCGGATACACGGTCGACGGCGACCAGGAGTTCATCGGGCTCGGGGCCGCCAACATCGGGTCCGCGCTGACCGGGCGGGTTCCCGGTCAACGGCAGCCAGTCGCGGAGCTTCACGGCCGCGGATGTCGGGGCCCGCTCGCAGATGATGAACGTGGGCGTCCTCGTCCTCGTGATCGTGACGCTCCTCTTCCTCACGCCGCTGTTCGCGCCGCTGCCGAAGTCCGCGCTCGCCGGCGTCATCATCGTCGTCGCGTTCGGGCTGCTCGAGCCCGTCGCCTTCCGGGTCCTCGCCCGGATCGACCGCCGCGAGTTCGGCCTCGCCCTCCTGGCAGCCGCCGTCGTCGTGGCCGTCGGGATGATCGCCGGCGTCCTCGTGACGGTCGTGCTCTCCCTGTTCCTCGCGGCGATCCGGGCTTCCCAGCCCGGCCGGACCTTCCTGGTCCGCGTCCCGGGGACGGACAGCTTCCGCGGCGTGGACAACGTGGCGGAGGGCGAGGCCGTGCCGGGCCTGGTCGTCTACCGGTTCGACGGGCCGCTCTTCTTCGCCAACGCGCAGCTCCTCGCCGACGACATCGTCGCGGCGGTCGCCGAGGGGGCGGCGCCGGAGCCCGTCCGCTGGGTCGTGATCGACGCCGAGTCGATCGGCGACGTCGACTCCACCGGCGCCGGGGTGCTCGCGGACCTGGCGGACACTCTCCGGGAGCGCGGGATCACGCTGTGCCTCGCGCGCCTCAAGACCGCGGTCTCCGAGTACCTCGCGCGTGCCGGCGTGATGGAGAAGGTCGGGGCGGACAACGTGTACCTCGAGGTCGATGATGCCGTCGCGGCATTCGCGACGGCACCCGCCGAGGTCGAGCCGCCCGCGACCCCGCGATGAACGTCGGTCGGTACGTCCCGATCCTCTCCTGGCTGCCACGCTATGACCGTTCGTGGCTCCCGTTCGACGCGATCGCC
>CAWJQZ010000037.1:0-21940 GCA_963844945.1 uncultured Chloroflexia bacterium | reverse complement strand
AGGGAGACACCATGCACGCTCAGTGGTCCGGCCGCCTGCCGGTCGCCTGTCTCTCCGTCCTCGCGCTCCTTGCGACGGGTGGGCTCGGCGGCAGCCCTCCGTCCACCGCGCTCGCCGCGGGATCAGCCTCCGCGCGCGTCGAGTCCGCCTGGAGCGTCTCCGTCGGGACGGGTGGCGCGAACGGGACCGCGACGGTCCGCTCCTACGACACCGCGCGCGGCTCGGTCACGCTCAGGCTCCGCGGGCTCTCGCCGTCGACGGCCTACCCGGTCACGATCCGGCGCGGCTCCTGCGGGTCGCTCGGCAAGGCGCTCGTCACCGTCGGGCGGTTCACCGCGACGAAGGCGGGCGCCCTGGCCGCGACCGCACCGCTCACCGTCGCCCAGGTCGACGCCGTGCGCGGGGCCGCCATCGGCACCGCACGGGTCTCGCTCGTCGCCGGGTCGGGATCCCGGGCGCGTTGCGGCACGCTCACGAAGTCCCTTGCCGTCACACCGCAGATCTGGTTCGGGCCTCGTCCAGCCACGAGCGACTACGCGGCGCTGTTCGCACCGAACGCTCCATGGCCGCAGGTCGCCGGCCGGACCCAGGTGTTCTCCAACTTCTACCCGCTCCGGGTGGGCTACAACCCGAGAGACGCCGAGTTGCGCCAGAGGATCGACGCCCTCAAGGCCCGTCAGATCCGGATCGCCCTCGACTGGTACGCGCTGGTGTCCGAGGGCGGCTGCGGGGTCGACGTCAACGGGTTCGGTGACGGGGCAGACCTGCTCCTGCCGCTCCTCCGACGAATCAGGTCCCTCGGCGGCACAGTCAGCTACATCTCGATCAACGAGCCGTTCAGCGGCGGCGTTCTCTGGGATGGACCCGGTGCGTGCCACTGGTCGGTCGCGACGGTCGCGAGGAAGGTCGCCGCCGAGGTGAAGCGCGTGCGCGCGGAGTTCCCGGGCATCCAGATCGGCCTCATCGAAGGCTACAACGGGCCGCCGTGGATCGAGTACGTGAAGCAGTGGGTCACCGCCTATGAGGCCGCCGTCGGCACACGGCTGCCATTCCTCCACCTCGACACCGACTACACCGTCACGGGCTGGGCCGATGGAGCCGGCCAGATCCAGGAGTGGGTCCGCGCCCGCGGCACGCGGTTCGGCGTCTACTACACCACGTGGCCGCCGCCCGTGACGGACGCCGAGTGGTTCGCCGGTGCGAGCGCGAGCGTCCGGGCGTTCGAGATCGACGGGGCCGGCCCGCCCGACGACGCGATCTTCCAGGTGTGGACCGAGAAACCCTCTCGCGTCCTCCCGGAGACCGGCGCGAAGTCGCTGACCCGGCTGATGGCCGACTACATGCGGACGCGGACGGCGCTCACGGCCGCTCTCACCCCGGCGACGACCGGCGGCACGACGACGGTGACCGGAACGCTGCGGACGCTCGGCAGCGATCCGGTCGTCGGCGGAAGCGTCGTGATCACGCTGACGCCGCGCGACGCCCCATACCGGGTGGTCGAGTTCCACGGGACAGTGCCGGCGGGCGCGGGCGTCTCCCTCGTCACGATCGGGGCCAACCGCGAAGGATACGGACCGGGCACTGCCGACCTCACGTTCTACGAGGTCGGCTACGCGGAGGGCAGCGCACCGGACAACCTCGTCACCAACCCACGCTTCGAGCTGGGACTGGCCAACTGGGACGAGACGACCGGGGACGGGAGCCTCACGCTCGCACCGAGCGATCGAGGGTCCGGCTCGATGATGCACATGGTGGTCACGCCATCCCAGAGCCTCTACTCCGCGTCCGGATCGTTCGCGGTCACGCCCGGTGCGGCCTACCGCGTCTGGGCCGCGGTCCGGGTGTCGGAGGCATCCCCCGGGACCACGTATCTCGCGCCGATGTTCTTCACCGCCGACTGGAAGACGAAGGTGCGCCAGGACAGCTACCCGCTCGGCCCGACGCCGATCGCCCTCGGGCCGGCGACCAACGACGCGAGGGGCGACTTCTCCGCCACCGCGAGCCCACCCCAGGCGGGCCGCTACTGGCTGGTCGCCGAGTACGCCGGTGATGCGACCTACTGGCCGGCCCGCGACCGGACGGAGGTGACCGTGCCGTAGCCGGTGTCCCGTGCCGGCTCGCTGCCCGTCCGGGGCGACCTGCGGCTCTGGCATCACACTCGAGCCGGGGCCACCATCGGGCCGCAGCGGGAGGCTTCGACGCGCGGCCCACGACCCGGCCGCCGGGACCGCGCCGAGCCACTGGCGAGACCGACCCGCCGATCGCGTCCCCGGGGTGTCGACGTGGCGATGGCGGGTGGACCGGGACCGGCGCGGGCTCCCGTGAACGTGCCCGGGGGCCGTCGCACAGCGTGGATGGCGCTCGCCCTGCTCGCGGCGATCCTCGCCGTTCTCGTCGGCCTCGCGCTCGCAGGTCGGCCCGCCGACCAGGCCCGCTGGGAGGCAGCCACCAGCGTGCCGGCAGCCACCCGGTCCGCTCCCGCGACGGTCGCGGGGGTCGCCTCGCCGTCGCCGGCGGCCAGCGCACCGGCACCGCTGGGCACGGCCCCGCCGCGGGCCGCGCTCTCGCTGGGCCCGCGGATGACATGCCCGCCCGGGTCCGCACCCGACACGCCCGGCCCGGCCGATCAGGCGCGGCCGTCGGGACTCACGATCGCGCTGCCGAGCCTCGCCCTCGACCGCCGGGCCGGCCGGCTCGTGACTCTCACAGGTCCCGAGATCGTCGAGACGTGGACGTTCGACCTCTGCACGAACACCTGGACCCGGATGCATCCAGATCGGCAGCCGCCGCCGGGCACGGGCCAGCTCGTGTACGACGTCGACTCGGACGTGACCGTCGCATCCGACGGGACCCGGATGTGGGCCTACGACCTGCAGAGCGACACCTGGACCGCGAAGGGCCCCTTCGCTCCGTTCGCCGGTCCACGCCTCGCAAGCCTGCGCTTCTACGACCCTGTCTCGGGCCACGTCGTCGCCCTCGGGGACGACGGCGACGACGACACGCTCGGCCTGGAGATGTGGGGCTACGACGTCGAGGCCGACACCTGGACCGCGATCCCGCAGGCGGAGCCGCTGTCGATCGGGCCCCACTACGAGGACTTCGCCTACGACGCCTCCGTCGACCGCCTGGTCGCGTACTCCGTCACCTGGAGTCCCGCCGACGGCGGCGACCGGCTCTTCGAACCCAGGACCTGGCTCTTCGATCTCCGCACCGGCACCTGGTCGGGGACGAGTGCCGTCACGCCGGAGTACTCCTACGGATGGTGGGGGATCGGGCCTGCGATCGCCTACGACGAGGCGGCGGAGCGGGTCGTGATGCTGGGCCAGGGCCACTCCTCGGCCTATGACGCGACCGCGGACCGCTGGGAGACGCTCATGGGCCACGCAGGCGGCGGACGATCCGGCCGCGTGCGGCGCGCGTCCCGAGTGCCGCCTCGGACGCGCGATGGTCTATGACCCTGTGAACGAGCGGCTCGTCGTCCACGGAGGCCAGTACCCGACTTCGTGCGCGTGGGATGACGGCGGACGACACGTGGGCGTTCGACCTGGCGAGCCGTTCGTGGACGCTCCTCGTGCCCTCGACCCCGGCACCTCCTCGCCTGCGGGACCTGGCGGTCGAAGGGTCGGCGGCCTCGACGGGTGCCGGCCCGTCGCCCTGGATCCGACCGAGCGAAGGTGACCCTCCATGGCGGGCCGTTCTTCACGCGGATCCCGGGCGTCGCCGACGAGCCCTGGTCGAGCACGCCGCCCGTGGCCCCCGCGACCGTCGCCGACGGGCTCTTCCTGCCGGAGTGCCAGCTGTGGACCGACGGCACCGTCTGGTGGGAGCAGACCGCACCCGACGCGACGTCGAAGGCGTGGATCGAGATCGACCTCGGCGGCTCCTTCGCCATCGACTCGGCGGTCGTCCAGGCCGACGCGAACGAGGACTACCTGCTCTCGTACCGCGACCCGAAGACCGGCACCTGGGTCCCCTTGTGGAGCATCCCGCCCGGTGACGCCGGCGGGATGGCCACGCGACCGCACATGGGGGATGCATCGATCCGGTGGGCTCTCGCGCGCCCGGTCGTCACCGATGCGCTCCGATTCGAGGCGACGAGCGGCGACGCGCAGTACTCGGTCTCCGAGATCGCGGTCTTCGGCGTCGCGGCTCCCTGACAGGGCGGGACGTGTCGCCGTGCGTCCCGGTCCCTCCGACCCGCTCGCGATCCCCGTGGCGACCGCCCGATCGCCGGAGTACTGTGTGACGCATGAAGGGTGATCGCGTCGAGGCGGTCGTCGACACCGGGCAGGGCGTGCAGACGTTCGACATCGTCGCCACGCGCGCCGGTCGTCGCATCGAGGTCGTCACGTCCCGCGGGGTCGTGGAGGTCCGCGAGGTGACGAGGACGGGTGTGCCGGTGCGGACCGGCCGCTTCATGACCAGCCGCCTCATCGCCCTTGTCGAGCATCCGGCGATCGACGAGCGAGGTCGCGTCGAGGTGACGACACGCCACCGGCTCGAGGCGCGCGACCACCGGTAGCCTGCCCACAGCGCAGCGGCGACGCCGGCGACCTCCGGCTCTGGCGCCCCGTCCGGGCCGCGCCCACCATCGGCCGCAGCGGGAGGCTCCGACGCGCGGCCCCTACCCGCCGCCGGACGCGCCGAGCCACTGGCGAGACCACCGCGAGACCGGAGGGCGTCAGCCGAGTCGGCCTGTCACGGGTGGGGCACCGCAGCGGGCAGGAAGCCGAGCGGCGAAGATTCGAGAAGCGGTCGCCTACGAACGGCCTCAAGGCGACCGGCGAGATCGAGGGCTCGAGGTCGTCGAGCTCTCCTCCCACGGCGGCGACTGCGGCTCGCGCTCCGCGAGGCACCCGGAGAAGCTGGGACGTCTCCGCATGGCGCCCGAGTCCAGCGCCTGACGGCGAGCGGCGGCCTGCCTCGGGCATCGGCGTCATCGACGCGGTGGTCGACGCCGGGATGAGCGGTGGTGGGCGTCTGGAGGGTCGATCGCCGACTGATCTAGGGCCGCCTAGCGTCGACGGCGGGCCGGGCGTGCCAGGCCCCGCCGGCCGCCGGCCGCTCACGCGGCCCGTTCGGGGCGACATCCGGCTCTGGCACATGGTCCGGCCGGCGGCTCACCGTCGGTCGCAGTGGGCGTTCTGACGTGCGGTCCAGGACGTGCCCGGTCGGCTCCCGGTCGTCAGGTCGCCGACGCGGGCGTCCGGGAGGCGCGTGCGCTCTCGGCGGACCGGTCGCCTGCTGGTCGTCTCTCGCCGTCCTCGCCCTCCTCCGACCGCGGCCTCGGCGGCAGCCGCGTCGCGGCGCTCGCGGCCGCGACCCCTGCCCCGTCCGGTCGAGTCCGCGTGGACGACGTCGGTCGGCACGCGGGGCGCGAACGGGAGCGCGACGGTCCGCGCGTTCGACACGGCGCGCGGCTCGGTCGTCCTCTCCCTCCGTCGGCTGACGCCCTCGGCGAGGTACGCCGTCGCGATCCGCCGGGGCCTGCGGCTCCCTCGGGAGCGGGTCGCCGCGGTCGGCGCGTTCACCGCGACGAAGTCCGGCGCGCTTCGGCCACGGGCCGCTGACGGTCGCCCAGATCGCCGCGGTCCGCGACGCGGCGGTCGGGACGAGCCGTGTCTCGCTCGTCGCGGGGTCCGGTCGAGACGCGCTGCGGGACGCTCGTGAAGTCGCTCGCCGTCACTCCGCAGATCTGGTTCGGGCCTCTGCCGTCCACGGTGCCCGGGTGGCCCGTCGCGGAGCGACGGACTTCGCGTCGCTGTTCGCCGCGAACTCCCCGTGGTCGCGCGTCGCCGGCCGGACGCACGTCTTCAACTTCTACTCGTTCTCGGTGGACACCACCACGACCACCGCGAAGCTGCGCCGCATGGTCGACGCGCCCTCAAGGCGCGCCAGATCCGGATCGCCCTCGATTCGGTACGCGCTCAAACCCGAGGGCGGCTGCGGGGTCGGCTTCAACGGGTTCGGCGGAGGGGCGGACTGGCTCCTGCCCGTCCTCCGCCGGATCAGGTCCGTGGGCGGCACGGTCAGCTACGTCTCGATCGACGAGCCGTTCAGCGGCGGCGTCCTCGACGACGGGCCGAACGCGTGCCACTGGTCGGTCGAGACGGTCGCGGAGAAGCTCGCCGCCCAGGTGAAGCGGGTGCACGCCGAGTTCCCGGACATCGAGATCGGCCTCATCGAGGGCTACAACGGGCTCGCCGTGGATCGGCTACGCAAAGCAGTGGATCACCGCGTACGAGGCCGCAACCGGGGAGCGGCTGCCGTTCTACCACGGCGACTTCGGCTTCGACCTTCCCGGCTGCCGACGGCGCCGCACAGATCCAGGCCTGGGTCCGCGACCGCGGCACGCGGTTCGGCGTCCATCTACACGACGTGGCCACCCGCGAAGACCGACGCCGGTGGTTCGCCGGAGCCACGGCGAACATGAACGCGTTCGAGCTCGAGGGAGCCGGCCCGCCTGACGATGCCATCTTCCAGGTGTGGACCGAGAAACCCGGATCGCGTCTCTTCCCGGAGACGTGGCCGAACGACGATGACGCAACCTGGTCGCCGACTACGTACGGACCCGGACGGCCGCGACCGTCGCGGCAACCCGGCGCCTCTCGGCGGCACGATCACGGCGGCCGGGACCGTCCGGACGCTCGGCGGCGACGCGGTCGCGGCGGCAGGATCACGGTGAAGACGTTCCCGCGCGAGGCCGCTACCAGGTCCTCCAGTTCCGGGGACGGCCCCGGCCGGCGCTTCCGAGGCTGTGATCCATCAGGTGAACACGTACGCGAGTCGCGGCTCGGCTGACCTGACGCTCTACGAGGTCGGCTACACGGAGGGCACCAGCACGACGAACCTCGTGCCCAACGCCCGCTTCCAATGGGGTTGGAGCACATCGAACCGCGAGCGTGTCGGTCATGCCGAGCGATCGTGGCGCGGGGAACATGCTCTACGTGGTCGCGACGCCGGGCCAGACCGCTCGTCAGCAACTCCGACTCCTTCACCGTCACGCCCGGGGCCGGGTACCGGTTCTGGGTCGCCGCCCGGATCCCAGAGGCATCGGCCGGCAACGTGCGATCGCGCCCGTCTTCCTGAAGGCCGACCAGCTCGAGATGCAGCAGGGACGACCATCCGCTCGCCCCTGCGCCGATCGCCGTGGCGACCGCGACCACGAACGCGGCGGGCGACTTCTCGCTCACGACGAGCCCGCTCGACGCGGGCGGCTACCGCTCCTCGCCGAGTACGCGAGAACGCGACGTACTGGCCGGCGCGCGCGCGGACGGAGGTGACGGTGCCGTGACGACGCGGCTGCGTCGCGCGCGCGACCGCGTCGAATTGGATCTCGGGGAGGGGACCGTCGTCGTTCGCGAGCACACCGCTCCTGCCCGACGACGGTCGGACCTGTCCGCCGGACCCGCGCACGGTGCGACGGCCTGGTCGGGCAGCACGGAGCACGAGCATGGACGCGTTCGCAGTTCGGTCCGGCCGCGCGACGCGGCTCGTCGCGGCGGCCGCCGGCGCGATCGTGGTCGTCCTCGGCACGGCCGCGCCAGGCCTCGCCTGCACGACGGCGGTCCCGCCGCGGCCGGTGGCGGACTTCCGGGCCGCGACGCCGGTCGTGCTCGGACGATCGAGCACGTCGACGAGATGCAGCTCACGATCCGGGTCGCGGTCGCCTACCGCGGATCCCCCGGCCCGGTGCTCTCGCTCCGGGCGCCGGCGTCTCCCCTCGACTGGTGCGCGTTCCCCTGGGGCCCGCCGAAGGACGGGGACCGGGTCCTCGTCGCGGTGGTCGATCCCTCCTGGTGGGCCTATCCGAACACCGGCGTGTGGGTGGTCGACCCGGACGGACGGATCCTCGACCCAGCCGACCCTCCGTGGATCGGCGCGGGTGCGCCCGCCACCGTCGCCGAGGCGCTCCGCACGATGGGCATCGCCGCACCGGACAGCGCGACGACGATCCCGGCGCCCGACGAGCCGACCGGCGGACCGCCCGCGCTCGTGGGCGCGGTCGCATGGGTCGCCGGCCTGACGTGCGTGGCCTGGTGGCTGGGTCGGCGCTCACGCGCGCGCCGCTGAACAGCAGACCCAAGGCCGCGAGGCGCGCGCTCTCCGTGTGACGCTCCGCGACGACCTCCCTGGGCGTCCTGTGTGTCGCTCGGCCCTTGTCGGGTCGTCGCGTGCGGCACATGGTCGCCGCGACCGCACCCTCCGAGCGGCGACGGACACGTCCGGCACGGGAGGCGACATGACGGCGAACCATCCGGTCGGGCGTGGCGCGTGCGCCGCGCTCGCCCTCGCCCTGGTCGTCACCGCCATCCAGGCGGGGACCCCGACCGCCGCCGGCGCCATGACGGTCACGGATGCGTGGCGCGCCTCGGTCGGTCCCTCAGGCATCAACGGGATCGCGGGGCTCGAGCGGACGCCTCGGGCGCGAGCTCGGTCGTCCTCCAGCTCCTCCGGCTGCCGCCCTCGACGACCCACGGCGTGACGCTCCACAAGGGGACGTGCCGGTCCGTCGGGGCGGTCCTCGTGAAGCTCCCGTCGATCCGGACGTCGAGCACCGGAGGCGGGATCCGGACCACCCGCCTGACGAAGGCGGAGTCGCGGGCGATCACGGCTGCGGTGAAGGGCAGCACCAGGCTCGCGATCCGCGTCCGGGCGGGCGCGGCGACGGCGTGCGGTGCCTTCGCCCCGGTCGTCGCGCAGGTGGGCTTCCTCACGCGTCAGGGCAGCGACCTCGTCCTCGGGGGCGCGCCGTTCCACGAGCTCAGCCTCGTCAAGTTCGACCTGCTCGCGCAGTATTCGCCGGCGCTCGGCGGGGACTGGGGCGACAGGGGGCCGGGCATCGTCGCAGCGGCGGAGGACGCCTTGAAGACCCTCGGATCGAAGGGCTTCCGCGTCGTCCGCGTCGCCGTGTCGCCGTACTCGGCGAGCGGGTTCGAGGCGGCGTTCTTCGACGCCGACCCCGCGCGGCAGGCGCAGGAGCGGCGGGAGTACTTCGCCGGCTTCGACCAGATGCTCGACGCGTGCGACCGGCACGGGATCCGGATCGTCCCGACCCTCCTGTGGCAGATCGAGGCGCTCACCAAGCTCGGCGGGCAGCCGCTCCGCGCGACGATGACGGATCCCGCCTCGCTCGGGCGCCGGCGGGTGGCCGAGTTCGTCCGCGCCATCGTGACGCGCTATCGCGACCGGCCGACGATCGCGATGTGGGAGGTCGGGGGCGAGTTCAACCTCGTCGCGGACATCCAGTGGCCGCAGTTCGACGTGACGTCCGACCAGGTCGCAGCCTTCGTCCACGACACCGCGACACTCATCCGGTCGATCGACTCGAACCACCTCATCACGACGGGGGACTCATCACCCCGGCTGTCTGCGATGCACCTCCTCCGCGCGGTACGGGCGGGCCAGCCGGTCGATTGGACGCCCGACACCGCGGCGGAGCTCACCGACTACCTTCGGCTCATGAACGCCGACCCGATCGACGTGATCAGCATCCACTACTACGACGACGCGATGGTGTCGCTCGGGGGACGACTGGGCAGCCCGGAGAACCTGCGGTTCTACGCACGGGCGGCGGCCGAGATCGGAAAGCCCCTCTTCATCGGGGAGATGGGATTCGACGTCGACGTGCAGTCGTACACCACACCCGCCGGGCTCGCGATGCTGCGCGCGACGCTCCCCGTCCTCACCGAGCTGAAGCTGCCCCTGACCCTGTACTGGACGTTCAACGACGACCGGGAAGGCCTAGGCGGCCACGGCGTTGCGCTACGGGAAGAGCGACGAGGCGCTGCGGCTCATCGAGGCGGCGAGCGCCGCGATCCGACGGTAGCCCGGCGTCCCTCGATCGGTTCGCCCCCTCGACGCACCGGCTCCGTCCGCCCGGCCGCGGCGACCTCTGGCTCTGGTGCCCCGTCCGGGCCGCGCCGACGATCGGGGCGCAGCGGGAGGCTTCGACGCGCGGCCCACACCCAGGCCGCCGGGACCGCGCCGAGCCACTGGCGAGACCGACCCGCGATGGCGTCCCACGGGGGTCTCCATGGGCCGCTCCCGCGGATCCCGGTGCCGGACGGGGTGGATGGCGGCCGGGTGCCTCCTGTCGATGCTCCTCGTCGCGGGCTGCGCCGCCGGTGGAGCGACGCCTTCCACGGCGCCGGCCTCGCCCGCGACTGCCCCCGCCTCATCCGATCCCGCGGAGCCGTCGACCCAGGCGGCGACCCCGGCGACCCAGGCGGCGACCCCGGCCGTGACCGCGACCACATCGCCCAGTGCATCGGCCGCCGCCGCGCTGCCGACGCGTCACGTCCTCGACGTCCCGTACATGCGCAACCTCATGCCCGCGTCGGCGGTGGGCGTGGAGCCGGGGACGGAGATCCTGCTCGACGTCTACGCGCCGGCGACCGGCGGACCGTGGCCGGTCGTCGTCTGGGCACCGGGCGGCCAGCAGACGAAGGTCAACGGGTGGTCGTTCGGCGAGGCGCTCGCGTCACGCGGCGCCGTCGTCCTCCTCGTCGACACCGTCCACGCGATGTCGCCGGATCAGCCGGTGCTCGGGGCAGGGTCACGATCGTTCGTCGAGGAGGCGTCGTGCGCGGTGCGGACCGCGCGGGCGCTCGCACCGGCCTACGGCGGCGACCCGGAGCGCGTCGTCTGGTCCGGCCACTCGTTCGGCGGCGTGGTCGGGTTCGAGCTCGCGCTCGCGGATCCCGACTGGGAGCGCCTCTGGACGGAGTACGCTGCGGCGCACCCGGGCCTGGGCCCCACCGTCGAGTGCCTCGCGGAAGGCGGCTCGGACCGGATCGACGCGATCGTGACCGCGGGGAGCGGCCGCTTCATCGAGATGTGGGCCGGCGTCTACGACGCGGATCCCGCACTCCGGACGTTCACGGAGAGCGTCTCGCACATCGGGAACAACCCGTCGCTCATCGTGCGACAGGTCCACGGCGACCCGGACCCGGAGCAGCCGTTCGCGGTCGCGCAGAACCTGTCGCGGGAGCTCGCAGCGGCCGGCTACGACGCGACGCTCACGCGGGTCGACCTCGGCGGCCATGCCCCCCTCTTTCCGCAGGTCATCGAGCAGATCCTCGGCGTGGTCGGATCGCCCGAGTGGTGATGCGATCCCCGCTGAAGGTGGTCCGCCGACCGTGGCTCGCCCGTGACGGCTCGGACAGGCAGAGGTCGCCCCGACACTCGACGGCGCGGCCGCGTCACGTCCGCGATGACCTCCGGCCCTGACGGGCGCGGACGGCCGCGACCACGATCGCCTCGTTGCGGAGCGCCCCGACGTGCGGCCCACATCCTGACCGCCGGGGCCGCGCCGAGCGACCTGCGAGACCGACCCGCGATCGCGTCCCGAACAGGACCCTCGGGTCCGGAGGGATCGATGCGAGCCATGTCTTGTGCCCGGCGCCGGTCGGGCGTCGGTCTGTCCCTTTCCCTTGCCGTCCTCCTCGTGATGGCGGTCGTGCCGCCTGCCCATGCTGCGACAGTGGGTGGCACGTGGCGGGCGGAGATCGGCACGGCCGGCGCCAACGGTACGGCGACGATCCGGGCCTACACGACCGGATCGGGATCGCTCGCCCTCAAGCTCACGGGACTGAAGGCCGCGACCGAGCTGCCTGTCACGATCTCGACGGGGGCGTGCGCATCGGCCGGGTCGACGCTCATCTCGTTCCCGGCGATCACGACGACGAGCGCCGGGACCGCCAGCCGGACGCTGAGCCTCACGGGCGACCAGGTGACGACGCTCAGGTCGGCGACGCAGGGCACGGGGAAGGTCGCCATCCGGATCGGGGACGGCACGGCCGGCGGTACGAAGTGCGGCGTCTTCGCCGTCATCTACGTGCCGATCGGGATCGTGCTCCCCCTGGGCCGCGTCCAGGATCGGACCCGCCTGCTTGATGCCCTCGGGACGTCGGGCTATGGCGCACGGGTCCTGTTCAGCCGGGACTCCGCCTCGGAGAAGGCGTCTGTCAGGAAGCTGATCGGGGAGGGCATCAAGGTCCTGATCCTCTCCCCCCAGGACAGCGCTGGCGCCGCTTCAGCCGCCGATATGGCCCGGGCGGCGGGCGTCAAGGTCATCGCGTATGACCGCCTGATCCGCGACACCAGCGCGGTCGACTACTACGTCACCTTCAACAACGTCGCGGTGGGCGCGGCCCAGGCACGGTACCTGATCGACAGGGCCGGAACGTCCAGGGGCAACAACCTCTACCTGTACGGGGGCGCGATCTCCGACGACAACTCCTTCCAGTTCCTCCAGGGAGCCTGGAAGAAGCTCCAGCCGAAGATCGCCGACGGCACGTTCGTGATCCGCAACTCGAGCGTCGCCGTGGCGCTGCGGGGCAAGCCCACGCTGACGCGTGACCAGACGGGCCGCATCCTCAGCCAGGTGACGACCGACTGGAACCCCGGCAACGCCACGTACCTGGCCGAGTCCAACTTGATGGCCGTGAAGGCTGCCGCGAAGGGCACCGTCTTCATCCTGGGCCCCAACGACACCACCGCCCGCGCCATCGCGGATGCGTTCGCGGCCGACAAGGACGTCACGAGGTCCTACGTGACGGGCCAGGACGCGGAGAAGGCGTCGGTCCAGTACATCATCGACGGCAGGCAGGGGATGACCGTGTTCAAGGATCCCCGCTCGCTCGCGCGAGCCGCCATCGATGGGGCGGTGGCCTTCCTCGAGGGCGACAGGCCCGCCGCGACGACCACCAGCTACAACGGCAGGATCCGTGTCCCCGCCACGTACCTGCCGGTCGTGACGGTCACCGGAGACAACGTCCAGGCGGCGCTGATCGACACGGGCTACTACCAGGCCACCGACTTCACCGGATCCTGGCCTGGCAAGCCGTGATCGGAGCGTGCCCCCGGCGCCGCCGCCCACACTCACGAGGGCGCCCGAGATGCGCACCACGCGTCCGATGATCCGCCGCGCCTGCGTCGGCGCTCGCCGTCACGCTGGCGCTCGCCGGCCCCTCGATCGCACCTCAGGTCACCACGAGCGCCGCGGCCACGGTGCCGGCCTGGCGGGCACAGGTCGGCCGGTCGGGCGTCTACGGGATGGCGACCTTCCAGGCCGACCCAGCGGGCACGGGGACGCTCCTGCTCCAGCTCCTCCGCATGGCGCCCTCGACCACGTATCCGGTCGCCCTCCACAAGGGGACATGCGCGTCCCTCGGGAAGGTGCTCGTGACGCTCCCGGCGATCCGGACATCACGCTCCGGTGCCGGGATCCGAACGACGCGTCTCTCGGCGACCCAGACGGCCGCGCTGCGTGCCGCGGCGAGGGGCGGCGGACTCGCGATCCGCGCCGGGACCGGCACCCGCAGGACCTGCGGGGCCTTCACGCCGCTGTCGACGCAGACCGGGATCCTCACCCGACAGGGCGGCGAGCTCCTTCTCGGCGGCGCGCCGTTCCACGAGGTCTCGTTCAACAAGTTCGACCTGCTCATGCAGTACGTCCTCACCGAGGACGGCTCGTGGGAGCAGCCGTCGCTCGAGAGCGTGCACAAGGCCGAGACCGCGCTGCGCGACCTCCAACGTCACGGCTACGGCGTCATCCGGGTGACGACATCGCCGTACTACCCGAGCTGGTTCGAGGACGCGTTCTTCGACGCGGACGCCGGCCGACAGGCGCAGAAGCGCAGGGAGTTCTTCGCCGCCTTCGACCAGATGCTCGACGCATGCGACCGGCACGGGATACGGATCATCGCGAGCCTCGTGTGGAACTGGGAGGTGCTCGGCGACCTGGGTCACCACTCGCTGCACGACGGCATGGTGGACCGCGGATCGGTGGGCCGGCAGCGGGTCGAGGAGTACATCCGGGAGGTGGTCGCCCGATACCGCGACCGCTCGACGATCGCGATGTGGGAGATCGGCAACGAGTGGAACCTCGGGGCGGACCTCCAGCGGCCGGACGGTCTGTTCTCGGGCTCGCCGGCGGGGGATGCCCTCCATCCCGGCCCCGTGGTGCGGGACGCGCGCAACAACTTCACGTCCGACGAGCTCGCGACGTTCCTTCGGGAGATCGCCACCGTCATCCGCTCGGTCGACCCCGGCCACCTGATCACGACCGGGAACTCGACCCCACGCCCCGCGGCGATGCACCTGCTGCGGGCCGCCCGCGCAGGCCTCCCCATCGACTGGACCTCCGACTCCGCCGACGAGCTGACCGAGTACCTCCGTCTCACGCACCCCGACCCGATCGATGTGATCGGCATCCACTACGCCGACGACGGGATGGTCTCCCTCGGTGGGACGCTCGGGAGCCCCGCGAACCTCCGGTTCTTCAAGGACGCGGCCGATGCGATCGGCAAGCCGCTGCTCGTCGGCGAGATCGGGTACTGGAACGGCTCGTCGCCATGGACCGCGCCGGCACAGCTGGAGACCCTGCGGCAGACGCTGGCGACCATCGTGGACGCGAAGGTGCCGCTCACTCTGTACTGGGCGTACGCGGACGACCGCACCACGGCGAGTGGCGGCTCGCTCCGCTACGGCGAGACCGACGCGGCCCTCCGGCTCATCGAGGCCGCGAACGCCGACTTCCGCAGGTGACCGCCGGTGCGCGACGGCCCGCAGCGTCGGGTCGATCCGGCGATGAGGACGAAGGGACCGGCCGCCTGCGCAGCCGGTCCCTTCGTCCATGTGGGGCGACCGTCGATGGGCTACCGGACGGCGGCCTCGGCGTTGACGATCCCCGCCCCGAAGAACGAGGTCTGGCCCGGTCCGCCTGTGCACTGGCGCGGATCGCCCGCCGGCCAGCCGGCCGGACATGCCGTCGGGGTCGCCGAGGCGCGCAGGAGCGCCGCCACGGCACCCTGCGGCATCCCCGGGTGCGCCGACCGGATGAGGGCTGCGACGCCCGCGACGTGCGGCGAGGCCATCGAGGTCCCGCTGATCCACACGTATCGGCCCCCGCCGCTCTCCACGGCGCGGTTGAGGGCCTCGTACACGGGCCACGAACCGGTCGCGTCCGTGCTCGACCAGCCAGCGAGGATCCTGCCGCGGCCGAAGACGCTCCCCGGGGTCTGCCCCGCGTCCCCGCCCGGAGCGGCGACGTCCACGGGAGAGCCGACATTGGAGTAGCTCGCGAGCGTGCTCACGCCCACGGCCGAGACGGTCACGACGCCCGGCAGCTCGGCCGGCGCGACGCGGCAGCTGTTGCGGACCTGGCGCACGACCGCGGTGTCCGGCGGCCAGTCCGGGCTGATGTCGTCGATGCTGGGATGGCCGAGGTCCTGCGCCTCGTTGCCGGCGGCGGCGACGATGACGACGCCGCGCTGCTGGGCATAGCGCGCAGCGTCCTGGAGGCTCTTCAGGATCGCGCGCTGGCCTGCCTCGTTCGCGCAGTAGTAGAGGTACGGGTCGGCGAAGAGGCTCAGGTTCACGACGTCGAGCCGCTGGTCGCCCGCGTAGCGCAGGGCGGCCGCGACGGAGTCGGCGAAGCAGAAGCCGTCGATCGTGCAGGCCTTGAGGGCGACGATCGTGGCCTCGGGTGCCACGCCCACGATGCCGAACCCGTTCCTCCGGGCGGCGATCGTCGTGGCCACGTGCGTGCCGTGGCCCTGGAGGTCCTGGACCGCGGCCTTGTTCGTGCAATCGCCGTCCGCGATCTCGCTCGGATCCGCGGTGGGCGTGGTGCTGTAGATGAACGAGCACGACCGGGCGACGTCGATCGCACCGGCGAGATCCGGGTGATTGAAGTCCACGCCGCCGTCGATGACGCCGACGGTGACGCCGGCCCCGGTCGCGGTGGCCTGAGCCGCGCCGGCGTGGATGACGGCCATGTCCCACTGACAGTCCGAGAGCTCGTCCGGGCCTGTGACCCCCGGATAGCTGGTGCTGCACCGCGCCTGCGCGGTGGGTCCGTCGACGACCGCCGTGGTCGCCGCGGACGCAGGCCCGGCGACGGCTGCGAGGGCCAGTGCCATCGTCGCCGCGACCGCGATCCGGGCGCGCAGAATCCCCTTGCCCATCAGGTCCCCCTCCCTCGAGGTCTCCGTGCCGCGGCGCTCGCCCAGGAGGACGCCCCTGGCGGGTCAGCGGGTCGGCTGCGGCCGGCCCACGGGTGCCGGGTGCTGGTTCCGGGCGCCGCGCGGATCGGCGCACGGTAGCATCGCGAAGTCCGCGCGACAACCCCGTCTGTCGAGGATCCCGCGTCGCCCGGGGGCATGGCGCCGGGAGGGCCCACGTCGGGCGCGGCTTCACCACCGACGCCTCTGGTCATGGGGTGTAGAGGGCGTTCATCCTGCCTCGGAGCGGAGGCGCCGTCGCCTTCCACCGATCATCCGGACGTACACATCGCCGCACCCATCGGGGCGAGCGCCGAGGAGAGCACGCATGGTCGCACACGCCGTCGGACACTCGGTCGGGCACACGGGTCACAAGGTCGCGGTCGTCGCGATCGGCGGCAACTCGCTCATCCGCGACGGAGAGCACCAGGCCGTCGAGGACCAGTACGAAGCCGCCCGCGAGACGACCCGGCACATCGCCGACATGATCCAGGCCGGGTGGGAGGTGGCGATCGGCCACGGCAACGGGCCGCAGGTGGGGTTCATCCTCCGCCGGTCGGAGATCGCGCACCGGGTCGAGGGGATGCACGAGGTCCCGCTCGACGTCTGCGGCGCGGACAGCCAGGGCGCGATCGGCTACGCGCTCCAGCAGAACCTCCAGAACTGGCTCTTCCAGCGCGGGATCCACAAGGACGTCGCCACCGTCGTCACCCAGGTGCTCGTGGACCGGGAGGACCCGGCGTTCAAGAGTCCCACCAAGCCGATCGGCGGCTTCATGGACGAGGAGGAGGCGAAGCGCCGCGAGTCCACGATGGGCTGGTCGGTGGTCGAGGACGCCGGCCGAGGCTGGCGGCGCGTGGTGGCATCGCCGCTGCCCAAGGAGGTCGTGGAGCTCGACACCGTCAAGGCGCTGATCGGCGCGGGCGTCGTGGTCATCACCGTCGGCGGCGGCGGGATCCCGGTCGTCGACCAGGGGAACGGCGACTACCACGGCACCGCCGCGGTGATCGACAAGGACTACGCCAGCAGCCTCCTCGCCCAGAGCATCGGGGCGGACCTGTTCCTCATCTCGACCGCGGTGGAGAAGGTCGCGCTCGACTTCGGCAAGCCCGAGCAGCGCTGGCTGGACCGACTGACCCTTTCCGAGGCCAAGCGGTACCTCGCCGAGGGCACGCACTTCGCCAAGGGCTCGATGGCGCCGAAGATCCAGGCGATCATCTGGTACCTGGAGGCCGGCGGGAAGCACGCGATCGTCACGACGCCCGAGAACATCGGGCGCGCCCTGCGCGGCGAGACGGGGACGCACTTCGTCCGGGACCGCGGGAAGCGCCGCTGACGCTCCGATCGGGGGCCGCGGGGGCGCGGCGCCCGTCACGAGGCCTGGCCGCCTGCCCGAAGCCCGGCGGCCTGCCGCGGCCGACCCTGCCCCGCGCCTACTGGGCCAGGCGCTCCTCGAGGACGACCGCGATCGCCAGGCCCGTGCCCGCGGCGTCGGCGGAGAGCGTGACCGTCCCGGCGTACGGACCTTCCGCATAGGGCAGCAGCGCGCTCGCGGACCCGGTCGCCGCGGTCGAGAAGCCATACGCGGCGTCGGGGGACCGCGCGACGATCGCGTCGATCACCCCGAGCACGAACGACTGGCGCTCGCCGTCAGGGACCGGGCACCAGGTCATCCAGGACCGGACGAACGTCATCCGGGGGCCGTCACGCCGGGTCCGCGGGACCTCGAGCTGGCCGGGGGTCGTGGTGCAGGCCGTCGCGCCCGGCACCCCGGCGATCAGGGCGGGGAGCCGGAAGTCCCGGACGAAGTCGCTGGACCCCGGCGGCGACGGGGCCGGTGCCGCCGGCTCGGCCGCGAGCGCCTCGGCTGCGGCCGTCGTCGCCGGGGTGGCGGCGATCGCGGTGGCAGAGGGCGACGACGCAGGCCGGGTGACGCTGGCGCGGGTCCGGTCCGCCGATCCCCACGCCCCCACCTGGAGCCCGGCGAAGAACGCGAGGCCTCCGACCACGAGCGCGACCAGCAGGCTGCGCGGCAGCGCACGCCTCGCAGCGACCGGCGCGACCGGGAAGACCACCGACCCGTACGCGCCCGGATCGTCCCGCTCGTCGATGCCCATCGGCCGGCTGCGCCCTCCACGCGGTCGGCTCCTCCGGCGCGATGGACGCACCGCGGCCCGACCCTCTCGAACGGGGTTCGGTCGCGGCGCTCGGTCGGATTGGCGCGACGCCCGGCAGGTGCCCGGACGGCGCCCGATGCGCCCCGCCGCTCGAGCCGCGACGGGCGCTACTTCACGATGGTCGGCCAGACGACCGGGCGGCTGACGACGGCGCCCGCGGTCCCGATGCTCATCCCCACGACCTGACCGCACGCGTTGATCCCGATGGCGGCGCTCGCCACGTCGCCCCGCAGGACGCCGAGGTCGAGCGGGCGCCCCTTCTGCCAGAGCGTCGCGTGCAGCCTCCCGTCCGCGATCTCGGCCATCCCCACGACCTGGCCGCGGTCGTTGATGGAGAACGCGCGGGTGGCACCCTCGCCATCGGGGCCCGTCAGCTCCCGCATGCTGCCGTCCTCCCAGAGGAAGGCGCGCGTGGCGCCCTTCGCGGTCTCCCCCCAGCCGACGACCTGGCCCTTCGCGTTGATCCCCGTCGCGTAGCTCTTCGTCGTGCCGGGCGGGAGGCCGAGGTCCGTCGCCTTGCCCTTCCGCCAGAGGACCGCATGCGAGGACCCGTCCGCGGACTCGCTCACGCCGACCACATCGCCGACATCGTTGATGTCCAGGGCGGCGCTGCTGTGGCCGCCCGGGAGCGCGCCGAGGTCCGTCATCCGGCCGTCCCGCCAGAGGAAGGCACGGCCGATCCCGGCGTCGGTGGTGCTCCAGCCCACGATCCCCGCGGCGCTCGCGGCGGTCGCGGCCGCCTCTTCTCCGCCGAGCGAGCCGAGGTCGACGGACGAACCGGCACGCCAGATCACGGCGTGGCTGGCCCCGGCCATGTCCGAGATCCAGCCCACCGGCTCGCCGGCATCCCCGACGGCCGCCGCGAGGCTCCCGGCCCCGCGATCGGGCAGCGGGACGCCTTCGGCCGCGTCCGCCTCCCAGGCGACGGCCGCCGTGGCTCCCGTGAGGAGGTCGATGGCCGCCCCGACGACCCGCCCGTCGTCGTCGATCGCCTGCGCCTCGCCGTCGAGGCCGCCCGGGCCCTCGAGCACGACGATCGGCGCCGGGACCACGATCCGGTCGCCGGCGCGCACGCGCGCGTCCGGCTTCATCGTCGGGTTGGCGGCGCGGATGAGCGCGGCCGTCACGCCTTTCGCCTTCGCGATGGACGCGAGCGTGTCGCCGTCGCGGACGACGTACGCGACCGGCCGCGGGCAACCCGCGATGGAGCCGCGCGGCGCGCCATCGGGCGACGCCGAAGCCCGGGACGAGGGGACGGGCGACGGGATCGACGCCACGTCCGGGGGTGCGGCCTCGGTCGCCGGGTAGGTCTCGGACGTCGCGACGACGCCGGCGCTCGAGATGCCGCCGGCGATGAGGACGTGGCCGTCGTCGAGCAGCGACGCCGTCGCGTCGAAGCGCGGTGTCGCCAGGGTCCCCGCCACCTCGAACTCCTCCGTCACCGGGTCGTAGATCTCGATGTCCGCGACCAGGCCGTCCGTGGCGTTCCGCCCGCCGGCGATGAGGACGCGGCCGTCGAGGAGGGCAGAGGCGACGTATCCGGCGCGCGGGTGGCGGAGGGAGCCGGTGGCGCGGAACGCGCCGGTGCTCGGGTCGTAGATCTCCGCGGCGACACCGTCCGGGGCGCCTCCGAGGACGAGCACCTTCCCGTCGCGCATCGTCACGAGGGTCGCACCGTCCCGGGCGACCACCGGCTTGCCCGTGGGGACGAACGTGTCCGTCACGGGATCGAAGATCTCCGCGCCGTTGCGGTTCCCGCACGGATCGTGGCCGCCGACGATCAGGGCGCGCCCCTGGGAGAGCGGGGTGGCCGCCTGGCCCGTGAGCCCGGACGGGAGCGAGCCGACGCCGACGCTGGTGCCCGCTGCCGGGTCGAAGAGGTCGGCGGCGACCAGCGGGAGCGTCCCGCGGAAGGGCGGGGGCGACCCGATCGCGGCCATGAGGCAGGGCGGCACGAGGACGCTGTCGCCGCCGACGATGAGCACCTGCCCGTCGGAGAGCGTCGTGGCCGTGGCCCGGGCGCGGGGCATCGTCAGCTGCGCGGCCACGCGGAAGCTCCCGTTCCCCGGGTCGAAGACCTCGAGGACATCCGTGGGCTCCGCCCCGCCGACGACGATCACACGGCCGTCGGAGAGTGGCGCGCTCGCGTGCTGCCACCGCCCGTCCGCCATCGGGTCGACGAGCGTGAAGACGCCCGTCCGCGGGTCGAGGACCTCCGCCGAGGCCAGCGGCCCGTCCGCCGATGTCCCGTCGGAGGCCGCGGTCCCGTCGGAGGCCGCGACCGCCGGATACGGGACGGAGAGGCCGCCGACGACGAGGACGCGCCCATCGCGCAGGACCGTCGCCGTCTGCCCGTGGCGGGGGACGCTCATCGGCTGCGGGCCGGGGATGTCCGCGAGGCGGTCCACGAGCGGCGTCGGGTCCTCGGGGCCCGGCGTCAGCATCAGGACCTGCTGCGGCCCGCCGCAGGCTGCGACGAACACGGTCGCCACGAGCACGACCAGCATCCGGACTCGCACAGCCACGTGCCCGCGATCGACGTCCATCGGTGCCCCCAGAATGCCGCCGGGACGGTCCCGGCGAGGCGAGCATCCGGTCGGGCCACGCCGGTCGTGAAGGGCCGGATGGCAGGGGCGGTGGCGCGCGAACCCGCCTCAGTCGAAGGCGCCCGCCATCACTTCGTCGTGCACCCGGCGGATCGGCTCCCACGCGCCGTCCGCCATGTTCGAGAGGATCACGACGGTCAGGTCGCGCGCGGGGTAGTGGCGGACCATGCCGCTGACACCCGGATTCGCGCCCTCCTTCTCGAGGAAGAGGACCCGTCCGTCGGGCTCCACCCGGAACCACGGCCCCAGGCCCCATCGCTGCGTCCAGCCGTCGCGGACCCGGTAGTCGACCTGCGGGGTCTGGAACGCGGCCGTCGAGGCGGGCGACATGAGCCGGCCGTCGGTCACCGCCCGCAGGAAGCGCTCGAGGTCGCCTGCCGTGACGAGCGCGCCACCGTCCGGAGACCCCTGCGGCGGGAAGCTGTAGATGTTCCGACGCCAGCCGACGATCGCACCGCCGTCGTCGAGCACCGGGTCGGCACCCTCGGCGACGCGCTCCTCCACGCGGTCCATCCGGAGGAAGCCCGAATCCGCCATCCCGGCCGGCCCGAAGACGTCCCGCCGGATCACCTCGCGGTAGGGCAGTCCCGTGGCCTTCTCGATCATCAGCCCGACGAGCACGTAGCCGCAGTTGTTGTACCGACAGCCCGGCGCCCGGCGCGAAGTTCGGCGCCCGGTGGACGAACTGGGGCAGGAAGTCGACCGTCTCGCGGATCGCGTAGCTCGGGCGCTCGCGGTAGACGTCCTCGTACTCCTCGCCGGCCTCCTCGTCCGCGTCGTCGCCGATGCCGGACGTGTGCGTGAGCAGGTGCCGGACGGTCACCTCGGGCGCGACGGCGGTCCCCTCGATCCCCAGGAAGGGCATGACCTGCGTGTCGAGCGCGAACGCGCCGCCGTCCACCTGCTGCAGCGCCGACACGGCCGTGAAGAGCTTCGTGATCGACGCCGTGTCGAAGCGCGTGTCGAGCGTGTTCGGGACGTGCCACGCCCGGCTCGCCGCCCCGTAGGCGCCGGCGAAGCGCTCGACGCCGCCCACGGTGACGCGGACGACCCCGGCGAAGGCGTCGGCGGCGGCCCGATCGCGGAGGTACAGGTCCAGGTCGGCGGCGGACATCGTCCCGAGTGTCGCACACGCCTAGGGTGCGAT
>CAWJQZ010000036.1:0-31439 GCA_963844945.1 uncultured Chloroflexia bacterium | reverse complement strand
GGGTCGCGGCGCCAAGGGTTTCGCGCGCGCCGGCGCGCGCGTCGAGGAGGGACGCCACGGCGGCCGGGTGGATCCGCCCGCGGCGCTCAGGAGGGCGGCATCGCGTCGAGGCTCCGCCGGAGGTCCGCGACGATCGCGGCGTCCAGGCGTCCGCCGAGCGTCGAGACGAAGACCGACGTCAGGTGACCGTGATCACGGAAGACGAGGACGTTCCCGATCACGACCGGGCACGGGACCGTCGGGCAGACCCACGCGGTCGGATCCACGAACCCCGCACCGGACGCAGCGGCCGAGCCTTCCTCCACCGCCCGCCAGACGGTGTCCACGGCCACGGAGAACGGGGTCGCGCAGGCGAGCACGCTCGTGGGATGCGCGGCGAGGCACGGCGGTGGGTCCTGTGCGGCGAGCGGCACGTCCCCGAGGACGATGACCGTCCCGGCGGCCGCGACGAGCGTGTCGAGCGTGCGCCTCATGCCGGCCCGCCAGGCGTCCGTGCGAGCGTCGCCGGCCAGGACCGTGCGGGAGGCATCCACGGTCGCGAAGCCGCGCGTCCCCGCGACGAGGACGATCGCGGGCCCCTCCGCCTCGATGAGCCGGAGCGTGCGCTGCCGCCACGCCGCGCACTCCACGGTGACCCGCGCGAGGGCCGGGTTCCAGGCGGGGATGTCGGCGGGCGTGCACGTCGACATCGTCAGGACCTGCAGCCGCCAGCCGTGCGCCTTGGCGACTCGGAGCGCGGCCGGGAACCACGAGAGCGCGTGGCTGTCGCCGAACAGGACGATCGTGGTCGGTGACTCCAGGTCCCCGTAGAAGCAGGAAGCGGTCGGCGAGATGCGGCCGTCGTGCTGGACGTGGCATCGGTCGAGGTAGGGCGCGGGGTAGTCGTGGGCGGCCTCCGCGAGGGTCGGCCGAAGGTCCGCCGGCACCGGCCGATCGACGGTCGCGGGAGGCGGAGGCTGCGCGCTCGGGTCCGGGAGCTGGCTTGCCGCAGGCGGCGCGCTCACGCGGGCGGCGGCAGGTGGCACGGTGGCGGCAGGTGGCATGGTGGCGGGCGTCGCCGCCGCGATCGCGGGAGCAGGGGCGACGTCGGTGACCGCGACGGCGGGTCTCTGCACCGCGCCGGCAGGGGTCGGCCCGGCGACCATCGCGAGGATGATCGCCACAGCGACGACGAGACGGCGGGGGATCCCAAGGAACACGGGCGGCACACCTCCGGACCCAGCGTGCGACGCGGTCGCGACCGCGTCATGACGGCCCGTCACCACACAGGCGACCCGAGCATCCGCAGCGCACATCGGCGATGCACGCGGTCCATCTGCATGACGGGCCGTCATGACGCCGGGACGCCGCCGGCACAAGGTCGGGACAGCGGGAGCAAGGTACGGGGCTGCGGCCTCGACGGCACGGAGGACGTGCCGATCGACAGAGGGTCTTCCCGGGCCCCTGGCGGGACCGACCCTTCCGTGAGGACGCATCACGCGTCCGGAAGGAGTCCCATGACCCGGTTCATCACCCACCTCCGGACGAGTCTCCGGATGGACATCGTCGCCATCACGGCGGCAGGCATGCTCGTCGCCAGCTCCGCGGGGATCGCGACCGCCGCCACGTTCGCTCCGACCCCGATCGTCCGCGGCACGGTCGCCCCGTTCGTCCCGGGCGCGCCCACGTCCATGGGCTGCGCGCTCCTCATCTCGCCGCGCTCCCTCATGCCCTGTCGGATGTAGCCACGCAGGTGGGCGGTGGCAAGACCGCGAGATGCGGTCGTACCACCGCCCACCCGGCCGATGACCGACGCGACCGGGTCCATGACGACAGGCACCACGACAGGGAGGCACCAACGATGAAGGCGCGCGCACGCAGCATGCGTCTGCTCCTCACGACGGGGATGGCAGGCGCTCTCGCGCTCAGCGGACTGGCGGTCGCGCAGACGGCGATGGCCGCGGGTCCGCTGGGCGTCGATCTCGGGACAGCCTCGTCCTTCGCCGTCCTCGCGGGTACGCCCGCGGTGACGAGCACCGGGGCGACGACGGTCAACGGCGACCTCGGCATCCACCCGGCCATGGCGGTGACAGGGTTCCCGCCCGGGGTCGTGACCGGCTCCATCCACGCCGGCGACGCGGTCGCGCTCCAGGCGAAGAGCGACCTGGTCGCCGCATACGGTGACGCCGCAGGGCGCACGCCTGCCGCGGTCGTGAGCGGCGGCGCCCTCGGGGGTCGGACGCTCGTCGCCGGTGTCTACGCCTCGGGCGGCGCGACGCTCGGCCTGATCGGCACGCTCACGCTCGATGGTCAGAACGACCCGGCCTCCGTCTGGATCTTCCAGGCGTCGTCCGACCTCATCACGGCGTCGTCGAGCTCGATCCGCTTCATCAACGGCGGGTCGCCCTGCAACGTCTTCTGGCAGGTCACGAGCTCGGCGACACTCGGATCGGGGTCGACCTTCGCCGGCTCGATCCTCGCCCTGACCTCCATCACGATGGGCAGCGGCGTCGTCCTGAACGGCCGCGCCCTGGCGCGGAACGGCACGGTCACCCTGATCGACGACGCGATCAGCATCTCCCCGTGCGGAACGCCCACGCCCACGCCCACGCCGACGCCGACGCCGGGACCCCCGCACCGACCTCGGTGCCCACCGGGACGCCGACAGTGACAGCGACACCCACCCCGACGCCCACGCCGCGCACCGCGACACCGGTGGCGACGTCCAGCCCGGCCCCGGTCCCGACACCGGTCGCGACGTCCAGCCCGGCCCCGGTCCCGACGGCCAGCCCCACCCCGGTCCCGACGGCAGCCGTCGAGGCGGTCGTCGACTCGGCGGCACCCACCGAGAAGCCGACCCCACCGCCCACGTCCACTCTGCCGACGACCGGTGGCTTCACCGACCTCGGAGTGCCGGCATTGCTCCTTGCCGGGTCCCTTCTCTTCCTCTTCGGCACGATGGCCAGCCGGCGCGCGAGCGCACGCCCCAGGACGCCCGCGAGCCGTCGCTGATCGGCCGCACGCCACGCACGCACAGCAACGGGAGACGACCGATGGATGACATCAAGAGCACGTATCGCGACGTGAAGGACACGACGAAGAAGGCGGTCCGGGGCATCGACGGCACGGACCTCAAGGACAGCGTCGGGAACGCCGGCGACAAGGTCCGCACGGACCTCGGCAACCTCGGCGACGATGCGCGGAAGGCCTCTCAGGACGCCGACACGCGCGCCGACGACCCGGGCGCGGCACGCGCGAAGCCGGCCTGAGAGCACGACCGCGCACGCCCGACCGACGGCCGCGCAGCCGAGAGGCCCGGCGGGCCGTGACGAGGAGGTCACGATGAGGATCAGGACGGAGAGCAAGCGGGTCATCCGCGCCACCATCGTGGTGGTCGCAGTGCTATGGCTGGTCCGCGCCCTGTAGAAGCGGACGAACGATCACCACGCGATGACGGCGGGCTCGGGGCCCGCCGTCATCGCGTCCGGGGGCCGCGCGGGACGGGCGGAGACGTCGGCGCACCACCCCGGGCTATGAAGGCGCCCCCCCGTGTGCGAGAATCAGGGCGACGGAGATCGCATGGGGCCCCGGGAGATGTCCATTTCCCCGACGCCGCCCAGGCTCGACGCGCGGCGCGCCCTCGTGCTCCACGACCGCCCGCTCGTGGTGGACCTCATCGAGCTGACGCTCAACCACGGCCTCTTCGTCGTCCGGTCCGCGTCGAGCCTCGACGCGGCGAACGGCATCCTCGAGGAGTGGCACCCGGACATCGCCGTCATCGACATGGACCATGACGACAGCACGGCGCTCCTCGCGCGTCTCGGCACCGGGGACCGGCTGCACCGGCGCACGACGCCGGCGCTGGGCCTCACGCGACGTGGCGACCTGCCGACGAAGCTCCGCGCGTTCGACCTGGGCGTGGACGACATCCTGACGGTGCCGTTCTCGCCGGAGGAGCTGCTCGCGCGCGCGATCGTCATCACGCGCCGGTCGACCGGCGACGATCGGCCGATCGTCCCGACGATCCGTCTGGGCGAGATCGAGATCGACATCCTGAGCCGCGAGGTCCGCGCGGGCAGCTCGGTCATCCACCTCAGCGGCATCGAGCAGAGCCTGCTGTACCTGCTCGCGAGCCGGGCCGGCCAGGTGGTGTCGCGGGACGACATCCTCGACGCGATCTGGGGGACCGACTTCGTCGCCGAGAGCAACATCGTGGACCGGCACATCCGCAGCCTGCGCATCAAGCTGCAGAACGACTACCGTCACCCGCGGTTCATCGGCACGGTCCCCGGGCAGGGCTATCGGTTCATCCCGACGTTCTCGAACATGGGGTGGAACGGCGAGACGGCCGCCTCGGAGCTCCCGCCCGACTGACGCCGGGCGCGACCGCCCACGTCGCCGGAGCCGGATGACGGGTCGTCATGACACGTCCGCGGCCGCGTGGGACCGTGCGCGTGGGCGACCATCGCGATCGCCATCTCGCATCTCCCCCGGCCTGGAGGGCGTGTCGGCCCTCTCTCCTCCGCCCTCCAGGCCACCCGACACGTGAGTGACGTCGCCACCCGCCGCCGGACGAAGCGCCCGCCCGACCTGCGCCGCGCATCGACCTGCTCGCGAGGCCGCGGCATGGAGGCGAACCATGACGTTCAACATCGACATCGTCGGGGCCGCGCGGGCCAACGGCGACTTCCGCCGTGTGCTTTCCACCGGGCCGCACGCGCAGGTGGTCGTGATGAGCATCCCGCCGAGCGGCGAGATCGGCGAGGAGACCCACCTGGGGCTCGACCAGATCCTCGTCTTCGTCCAGGGCGAGGGTGTCGCGATCCTCGACGGCGAGACGACCTCGGTCGGGCCGGACCACCTGGTGCACGTCCCCGCCGGGGCGCTCCACAACGTGGTCAACCGGGGGCAGAGCGACCTCCGGCTCTTCACCGTCTACGCGCCGCCGCAGCATGCCCCGGGCACCGTGCACCGCACGAAGGCCGAGGCCGACGCGGACGAGGCGGACCACTACGTGGCGACCCCCGTCGTCGCCACTCCGGCCTGAGCGCCACCCGATGGCGACGCCGGAGAGGGTCATGACGGATGCGCGAGCCCGCGACCTCGTGGGAGCCGAGCGTGCTCGCATCACGGCCGCCCTCGCCGCGCTGGCGACGGACGTCCAGGACGAAGGGGCCCTGCAGGGCCAGCAGACGGGCGAGACGTGGGAGCTGGGCACCGATGTCGCCCGCGAGGGCGTGGACATGGCGCTGCTCGCGAGCCTGCGGGGGCAGCTGATCGCGGCGGACCGCGCAGCCGAGCGCATCGAGGCCGGCACCTACGGCCGCTCTGTCGAGAGCGGCCGCCCGATCCCGATCGCGCGCCTGGAGGCGTCGCCGCTGGCCGATCGCACCATGGAGGAGCAGGCGGCCATCGAGCTCTGGGCGGCCGGAGGCGCCGGCTGACCGATCGGGCGACATGCGCCGAGGTCCGCCGCGTGGCGGATGACCGACCGTCATGACCGATGGGCGTGCGGACCCCACCGTCGAGAGGTCCGCATCATCCCGGCCGATCAGGCCGGCGTGATGGCAGGGCGATACGACAGGTTGGTGTCCCCATGTCCCTCGAAACGATCGTCATCGTCGTCGTGATCGTCCTCATCGTGCTGTTCGTCCTCGGCTTCATCGGCCGGGGAAGGCTCCGCGGCTGAATGCCCCCGGCACCCCGATCTCCGCGGTCCGACGGGCGCGTGACGGCATGACGGCATGTCATGACGCGATCCCGCGCCGGTGGGACCGTGGGGTCACGCTCCCCGGGAGGTGGAGGCCATGACCGTTCAAGCAGAGACCGCCGTCGTCACCGAGTCCCCCGTCGTCGCCCCCGCGGTCCGCGAGCCCGACCCCATCACCGTCGATCGCACGACGACCGGCCCGGTCGGCGGGGGCCAGCTCGTGCGGCGCGTGATCATCCTCGTCTTCGGACTGATCCAGCTCGTCATCGCGCTGCGGTTCGTCCTCGTGCTGCTCGACGCACGGACGGCCAACGCGCTCGTGTCGGCGATCCTCAACGTGAGCCAGGTCTTCGTCGCGCCGTTCAACGGGATCCTGAACACGGATGCCCTGGTCGCGAACGGCTCGGTCGTCGACGTCGCCGCGATCGTCGCCTTCGTCGGCTGGACGATCCTCGAGCTGGTGATCCTCTGGGTGGTCGGGATCTTCCGGCGTCAACCCGCCTGAACCACGACCGCGACCGCGTCGCGGCCCGCGCGGACCGGGTCGATGTCCGCCATCCGGGTCGGTCGCCGACCCGACAGGGAAGGACCGATCGAGATGGGGATCATCTCCTGGATCGTGCTCGGCGCGGTCGCCGGACTCATCGCCAGCTTCCTCATGGGCGCGCGTGACGGCCTGATCATGATGGTCGTCCTCGGGATCGTGGGCGCCGTCGTCGGAGGGTTCATCGCGGGCAACCTCCTCCATATCGCGGACGTCACCGGGTTCAACCTCGAGAGCCTGGTCGTGGCCGTGATCGGGGCGGTGCTCGTCATCTTCGTCGCCCGGCTCGTCATGGGATCCCGCGGCGGCATGAGCTCGCGGCGGACGTGACCGATGGCCGGCCTTGCCCCGAGGAGCTGGGCGGCGGACGTCGCTGCGGACCGGACCGGTCCCGACCCGGCGCGCGGCGCGAGCCGCGCCGGGTCGGGCTCGAGCGTTCGGCATGACGTCGAGCTGGTCGGCCTGCTGATGGTGATCGCCATCGTGGTCCTCGCGCTCACGGTGACGCTCGGCGTCGCGCCCATGTCGTGAAAGGAGCGGCGATGCCCATGATCGCGTGCGTCTCCACGTATCCGCCCAACCGCTGTGGCATCGCATCCTTCGCGAGCGACCTCGTCGCCAACGCAGGAGTGACCGAGGTCGTCGCGCTGGACCCCGGCTACCCGGTCGGGGCCTACCCGGCGGAGGTGCGCAGGCGGATCCGCCGCGATGTGCGATCCGACTACGCGGACGCGGCCCGGGCGCTCGCCGACCGCGGCGTGGACGTCGTCTCCATCCAGCACGAGTACGGCATCTGGGGCGGCGTGGACGGAGCGTACGTGCTCGATCTCGTGGACGCACTGCGCATCCCCGCCGTCACGACGCTGCATACCGTCCTGCGGCGACCCACGGCCTCCCAGCGGCGGATCCTCGGCGCGCTGGTCGACGCCTCGGCCGCGACCGTGGTGATGTCCCGATCGGCGGCGACGATCCTGGCCCGCACGTATGGCGTGGATCCCGCGCGCATCGACGTCGTCGCGCACGGCGTCCCCGACCTGGCCCTCGTCGCCTCGGACACCGTGAAGCCGCACCTGGGCCTGTCCGGCCGCCAGGTGATCCTGAGCTTCGGGCTGCTCGGCCCGGGCAAGGGATACGAGACGGCGATCGCCGCGATGCCCGCCGTCGTGCAGGCCGTCCCCACGGCGCTGTACGTCATCCTGGGCGCGACGCACCCGGACCTGCTCCGCCACGAGGGAGAGGCGTACCGGCGGAGGCTCGAGGACGCGACAGCCGCTCTCGGCATGTCCGAGCACGTCCGCTTCGTGGACCGCTTCGTGGGCCCGGCCGAGCTGGGGACCTGGCTCACCGCCGCCGACCTGTTCGTCACTCCGTACCCGAACCTCGACCAGATCGTGTCGGGGACGCTCTCCTACGCCATGGCCGCCGGCAGGGTGGTGGTCTCGACGCCGTTCGCCTACGCGCGGGAGCGCCTGGCCCACGGGCGCGGCGTGCTGGTGGAGGCGGGTTCGCTCGGCGAGCTTGCACGCGCCTTCATCGACCTCCTGCTCGATCCGGAGCGACGCGCCGCGATCGGCCGGCGGGCGTACGAGGAGAGCCGGACGCTGGTCTGGCCCGCGGTGGCCGGGGAGTACCGCGGGCTGTTCGCGCGGGAGGCCGCACTGCACCGCCGGCCGCCCGCCGAGTCGCTGCCGCTCCGCGTGCCCGGACCCATGCACGGCCCGACGGTGCCCGGACCGGCCGGGTATCCGCCGGCTGGGGGGCCTCTGCGACGGCGCGGACCGCGGACTGATCGGACGCGCGGCCTCAGCCGCGGCGGCCGCGCACCAGACCGAGTGCGTGGAGCAGGACGGCGACCGCGATGAGCGCGCTCGACCAGATCGGGATCGTCCGGGCGACGGCGTCCGGCAGGAAGATGTCCGAGACGGAGCCCCGCTCGGCGCCGAGGCTCTCGGCGAGCGGGGTCAGCGGGCAGACGCCGTCGTTGGCGACGAACACGGCCGCCTCGGCCGCGACGAACGCGGCCGCGACCGCCGTCGACCTGTCGCGGCGTCCGAGCAGGCCGGTGACGACGAGCCAGAGGATGGCCGCGAGCTCGACCAGGAAGACCGCCGAGTGGACGGCGCGGACCGCCGTCAGCCTCGTGCGGCTCGATCCGGCCATGGGCGATCCAGCGCGGCCGGCCCCTAGAAGTCGGCGCTCTGCGGCGTGCGCGGGAACGGGATGACGTCGCGCACGTTCGCCATGCCGGTCGCATACACGACGGTCCTGTCGAACCCGAGCCCGAAGCCGGCATGCGGCACCGTGCCGTAGCGGCGCAGGTCGCGGTACCACCAGTAGACCGCCGGGTCCAGCCCGGTCTCGCGGATCCGCGCGTCGAGGACGTCGAGGCGCTCCTCGCGCTGGCTCCCGCCGACGATCTCGCCGATCCCGGGCGCGAGGACGTCCATCGCCGCGACCGTACGGTCGTCGTCGTTGACCCGCATGTAGAAGGCCTTGATCTCCTTGGGGTAGTCGATGACGACGACCGGGCGCTTCGCGTACTCCTCCGAGAGGTACCGCTCGTGCTCGGCCTGGAGCGCGACACCCCAGTGCACCGGGAACTCCCAGTCGCGGCCGGAGCGCTCGAGGACCTCGATCGCCTCCGTGTAGGACATGCGCGCGAAGGTCGACGTCACGAGCGCCTCGAGCCGCTTCACCGCGTCCGGATCGATCCGGTCGACGAAGAACGCCATGTCGTCGGAGCGCTCGTCGAGCACCGCGCGGAAGGCGTATTTGAGCAGGTCCTCGGCGAGGTCGGCGTTGTCGTGGATGTCGGCGAAGGCGACCTCCGGCTCGACCATCCAGAACTCCGACAGGTGACGGCTCGTGTTCGAGTTCTCGGCGCGGAACGTGGGCCCGAACGTGTACGTCCGGGTGAGCGCGAGGCAGTACGCCTCGACGTTCAGCTGGCCCGAGACCGTCAGGAAGGCCGGCTTGCCGAAGAAGTCGGCGGCGTAGTCGATCCCGCCCTCGGGCGTCCGCGGGAGGTTCGCCAGGTCGAGCGTGGAGACGTGGAAGAGCTCCCCCGCGCCCTCGGCGTCGCTCGCGGTGAGGATCGGCGTGTGGATCCAGACGAAGCCGTTCTCGTGGAAGTACCGGTGGATGGCCTGCGCCAGGCAGTTGCGGACGCGCGTGACCGCGCCGAACGTGTTCGTGCGCGGGCGGAGGTGCGCGACCTCGCGGAGGTACTCGAAGCTGTGGTGCTTCGCCTGGATCGGGTACGTCTCGGGGTCGTCCACCCAGCCGAGGACCTCGACCCGGTCGGCGAGGACCTCCACGGACTGGCCCTTGCCCTGCGACGCCTGGACGGTCCCGGACACCTCGACGGCGCAGCCGGTCGTGATGTGGAGGACCTCGTCCGCGAAGTTCGGGAGGGAGTCCGGCGCGACCACCTGGAGCGAGTCGAAGCTCGACCCGTCGTTGACCGCGATGAACGAGAGGCCGGCCTTGGAGTCGCGCCGCGTGCGGACCCAGCCGTGGACCGTGGCCCGGTCGCCGATCGCCGTCCTGCCCCCGAGGATGTCGACGACGCGCTCTGCCTTCTCCACCCGTGCACCTCCCGACCACTCGCCTGTCGGCTCACAGGATGGACCATCCGGGCGGCCGAGGACGCGTGGCCGGAGAGCCAGGGGCGACCCGCGCGCGATCGGCCTCGTTTGGGGGCTGGTCAGGGGACGCCGCAGGGTGCACAGTGCGGCTTCCGACGGAAGCACGGAGCAGTCGTCCCATCTTCTCCGCTTCCACGGATCAGGAGACGGCCCGCGCCCCGGGGGTGGCGGCGGCATGGCCGTCGGGCACCTGCGCGACCGTGTCGCGACCCGCGTCGCACGAGACGGCGGGCTGGTCACCGCCACGGAGAGGACCTGCCTCCGAGGGATCCAGGCTGCGGCCCACGGCCCCCGGGCGGCCGACGGTGGTGTGGATCGACCCTCGCACGCCTTCTGCTTCCGCGGACCGCAGCACGGATCCGGCATCGGATGGCCGATGCCATCGACGTCCATCGGTCGCGGTCGACGCGACCCGAGCTCCGCCTCCTCCGAGGCGCGTCCCAAGGAGCACGAACCGATGCGAACCAGTCTCCGCCGACGGCCGAGATCCCTCGTCGGCGCCATGATCGTCGCGCTGCTCGCGATGAGCCTTCCGGCGTCCGCTCTCGCCGCGACGACGACGTCGACCTTCGTCTACACCGGCTCGAACAACGACAGCCAGACGCTGTTCGACACCGGCCTCCTGTACATCGACGGCTGCGTGGTCGGGAGCGACCCGATCACCTGCTTCCCGGACGACTTCCCCGGCACGGTCTGGTTCCGCGTCCTGTCGGGCGTGGACAGCACGGTGGTGACGGCGCAGTCGGCCGACTTCACCCTGGACAGCCCCGACAACCCGCGGCAGGACTCCAACGCCGCGTTCACGACCACGCTCTCCGCGATCGACGCCTCCGGCAAGGAGGTGACCGTCAAGACGTCCCCGTTCGTGCAGTTCGACATCGCGTACGACGCGCCGCTCGCGAACTGCCCGAAGAACACGATCATCGACATGAGCACCAACTCGAACGGGCTCATGGGCGCTGACACCAGCGGCTGCCTGAACATCGTGTACCACAGCGGCCACCTGGGCCTGGGCACGTTCACGCTGCTCGCCCAGGACACCACGCTGCCGTATTCGGGCACCCGGAACCTCTCGCAGACCGAGAGCAGTCCCACGCTCGACATCGGCGCGCTCGCCGGCCTGCCGAGCGGCCTCCTCGGCACGCGTCTCGACTTCACCACGAAGCTCGCCCTCGACGCCCTCGCGGGGTACACCGCGGACCGCCAGCTCGCGTCGAGCAGCGCTCCCGGGACGCCGCTCCTGAGCGGCCCCATCTCCTGGCCGGATGCGAACCCCGTGCAGGACAACGTGACGCTCCCGTGCAGCATCACGCCCGGCGACAGCCTCATCTACAAGCTCGCGAACAACCGCTGGGTCGGCCACGGCACGGCGAACGCCGACATCTCGCTGGTCATCACGAACCCGGTCGACGACATCAACATCCCGCTCCTGGGCGCGACGGTCTTCGACGCGGGCGTCCTCGCGAACGCGCCGGACTACACCAAGACCCTCGGCACCGTCCTCGCAGAGAACAAGCCCCCGACCGTGGGCCTCGGCCCGATCCCGACCGACGGCGTCGAGGGCACGCCCATCCACCTGACCGCGGTGGGCACCGGCCCGGGCGGGTCGTTCGACAACTGCGACGCGAGCGGCAGCTCGCTCTCGTTCCACTGGACCTTCGACGACGGCGGCAGTGCCTTCGGCAAGGCCGTCGATCATGCGTGGACAGACAACAACGGCGCGAGCCCGCACAGCGGCCACCTCGACGTGACCGACTCGGCGGGCAACACGACCGGCCTGGACTTCTCCGTGCCGGTCGCGAACGCCACACCCGTCGTCTCGGCCGGTCCCGCGACCTCCTCGGCGTGGGGCCGCATGGTCGCGTTCAACGGCAGCGCCACGGACCCCGGATCCGGTGACCAGTCGACGCTCACGTACGGCTGGGTCTTCGGCGACGGATCGCCGAGCGCCACGGGCGGACCGAGCGTCTCGCACGCCTACTCCACCCCCGGCGACTACACGGCGACGCTGACCGTCTGCGACAAGGACGGCGCATGCGCCTCCTCCGACAGGGCGATCCATATCCGTGCGCGCAACGTCACGCTCGGATACCTCGGCTCCTCGAGCGGCACGTTCGACACCTCGGCGTCCTTCAGCGCATCGCTCGTCGACGAGTTCGGCGCCCCGGTGAACGGACGCTCGATCGGCTTCATGGCCGGGACCGAGAACGAGGGCTCGCCGACGACCAACGCCAGCGGCCTCGCCACCATCTCGAATGTCACGCAGCTGGCGGCCGGCGCGTACACCGCGACGGCGAGCTTCGCCGGCGACGCGATGTACACGGCCGCGACCCCGAGCTCGGGGGCCTTCGCGGTCTCCGTCAAGTCGACGACCGTCACGTACACGGGCGCTCTCACCGGCGCCCCGAACAAGGTCATCATCCTGAGCGCGACCCTGGTGGACGCGACGAACAAGCCCCTCGCGGGCAAGGTCGTCAGCTTCGTCCTCGGCTCGCAGACCGCATCGGCCACGACCGGCGCGAACGGCGTGGCCTCCACCAGCCTCAAGCTGAACCAGAAGAACGGCACGTACGCCCTGACCGCGACGTACTCGCCCGTCGGCACGGACGTCGCGAAGTACGCCGGGAGCTCCGCGTCCGCGACGTTCAAGCTCCAGGCGAAGTAGCCCCAGCTGCGGGATCGCCCGCACCGCCGCCCTCGCGGCGGCGGAGATCAGGCCGAAGGCCCCGGACGACGTCCGGGGCCTTCGCGCGATCGCGACTACCATGCACCCATGACCGAGACCGATCCCCGGGCGGCGTACGCCGCCTTCACCAAGGCCCTGATCGACGACCTCCGCGCCCACGGCGGCGAGGTCACCAGCGGGCCATTCGTGGGCCGCCCCGTCCTCCTGCTCCATACCGTGGGCGCGAAGAGCGGCGAGCCGCGGCTCGCGCCGCTCGTCTACAGCCGCGACGGCGACCGCCTCGTCATCGCAGCGTCCAAGAGCGGCGCCCCCGAGCATCCGGCCTGGTATGCGAACCTCGTCGCGGACCCGATCGTGACCGTGGAGGCGGGCGGCGAGACCTACCGGGCGCGGGCCGTGGTCGCGGAGGGTGCCGAGCGCGACCGCCTGTGGGCGGCTCACGTGGCGCAGCACCCCGGCTTCGCCGAGTACGAGGACAAGACGGACCGCGTGATCCCGATGGTGGCGCTCGAGCGCGTCGACTGAAAGCGGGTCGCGGCGGGCGGCCGCCGAGGCGCCTGCCTCCCGGGTCGCCGCCGGCGCGGCGCCATGGCCCCTACGTCTCGGTGCCGTCCGGGTCGTACGTCGTGGTCGGGATCTCGTTCGACAGGAGCGTGGCGTTGAGCTGCGCGGTCGGGCTGTCGTACTTCGGCGGAGCGAGCGCGTCCGCCGGGTAGACCTTGCCCAGTGGGTTCCAGGAATACCGGTCGAGGAACCCCTGCGGCTGGACGATCGACTTCTTCGTCACGTCCACCACGAACTGTCCGTCGCGATCGCGAACTCGCCCGCGTACCAGATGCGGATGTCGGAGACGGCGCGCGGGAGGGTGTCCGAGTTCACCTGGAGATGGGACGCGATCGCAAGGCGCCGCTCCACCAGGCTGCGGCCGGGCACGAATGCGAGGTGCTGGTGGCGGCGCCGCGCCCGCCTACTCCTGGGCGATCACCCCGAAGCAGACGCGGAAGCCGGCGCGCCTCTGGACGGGCGGCATCAGCGTCTCCTGCCCGATCGCGGACCCCTCGGGGAACCACCGGTTCCACTCTTCCATGAAGTCGTCGTAGTCGCTGGTCTCGCGCAGCGACCAGTTCGCCCACACGACCTTGTCGAGCGAGGTCCCCTCCGCCTCGAGGATCGCCTGGAGGTTGCGCAGCCCCTGGCGGGTCTGCTCGCGGACCGCGCCCGGGATGACGATCCCGGTGGTGCGGTCGATCGGGCCGACGCCGGAGACGTAGACCATCCCGCCGGCCCGGACCGTGCGCCCGGCCCCGACGGCGTTCTCGACGTCCCCGAGCTGCACCTGATCCTCCTCCACGACCCACCGGCCCTTCCCGAGCCGTGCGGAGGTGCGGCGGCGCTGCGCCACGGACGGGATCCCGAACTCGCCCGGCGGGAGCGAGACGCCGCTCGCCGCGAAGCGCGACATGAACGTGGGCCGATAGGCGACGGGCCGGAGCTCGCCCTCGACGCGCCCGTCGCGCAGCCCCGTCTGCTCGAACCGGAAGACGTCATGCGTGAGGATGATGTCGTCCTCGATCCCGTAGACCTCGGTGATGTTCACGACCTTCCGCGAGCCGTCCTTGAGGCGGGCGGTGTGGACGATGACGTCGACCGCCGCGGCGATCTGCTCGCGGATCGTCCGGAGCGGGAGGTCGACGCCGGACATGAGGACCATCGTCTCGATGCGGCGGAGCATGTCGTCCGGCGTGTTCGCGTGGCCGGTGGAGAGCGATCCTTCGTGCCCGATGGTCATCGCCTGGATCATGTCCAGCGCCTCGCCTGCACGGCACTCGCCCACGATGATCCGGTCCGGTCGCATGTGGAGCGCGTTCCTGAGGAGGTCCCGGATCGTGATCTCGCCCTTCCCCTCCAGGTTCACCGGCCGGGCCTCGAGCGTGACGACGTGCGCCTGGTTGAGCTGGAGCTCGGCCGCGTCCTCGATCGTGATGATCCGCTCGTCGTTCGGGATGAAGGACGAGAGGACGTTGAGCGTGGTCGTCTTGCCGGAGCCCGTGCCGCCGGAGACGAAGATGTTCAGGCGGGCCTCCACGCAGGCGCGGAGGAAGTCGAACATCTCCGCGGTCGCGGTGCCGAAGCCCACCAGGTCGTCGACGGTGTAGGGCCGCCGCGAGAACTTCCGGATCGTGATCACGGGGCCGATGAGCGAGAGCGGCTCGATGATCACGTTCACGCGCGAGCCGTCCTTCAGGCGGGCGTCCACCCGGGGGCTCGACTGGTCGATCCGGCGGCCGATCGGCGTGACGATCCGGTCGATGACCTGCAGCACGTGCGCGTCGTTGAGGAAGACGGCCTCGGTGCGCTCGATCTTGCCGCGCCGCTCGATGTAGATGTGTCCGGCGCCGTTGACCATCACCTCGGTGATCGAGTCGTCCTTGAGGTACGGCTCGATCGGCCCGAGGCCCTGGATCTCGGCGAGCATGTCCTCGACGAGACGCTGTCGCTCGTCGCGCGTGACCGCGAAGCGCGACTGGCCGACGACCCGGTCGACCATCGTCTCGATGCGCTCGCGGAGGTCCGTGTCGCCGATCTGGGACAGCGCGTTGGACGACTTCGCCGCCTCGGCACGGAGCTCCACGCGGACCTCGCGGAGCCGGTCGTCGCGGACGGCGGTCCGCGGCGGGAGCGGGGCGGACGGACGCGGGGCCGCGGGCTCGCGGACGGGCGCCGGAGGAGGGGGACCCGCGTCGGGCGGTGCGGGAGCGGCGTCGGGACCGGCGGCGAGCGCGACGGCCGATGCTCCGGCCTCGGCGCGTACCGGCGCGCCCGGCGCTCCGGTCGCCGGAGGGGGCGCCGCGTCGGCGCTCGGTCCGGTGGGCGCGTGCTCGGCGCCCGTCGCGGTGACCGAGCCGTCTCCGGCCCCGGCGGGCGCGGCGGCCCCGGCGGGCGCGGCGGCCGCGGCGGGCGTCGCAGGCGCGACCGCAGCCGCCGACGACGGGGCCACCCCGTCCTCGGTCGCGGTCTCCTTCTCTGCCTGCGCGCGCTTGAGGCGCTCCATCCGTTCGTGGATGGACACGACGCGTCCCTCCGTTCCCCCATCCCCCGTGGGAGGTCGCCCTGATTGTAGGCAGCGCCGCCATGCGGTCCACCATCCAGGTCGGGGGCGGTCCCGGTCCGGAGCGGCGAGCGCGCCGCGCGGCCGGCGCCGCGCCTCAGGGCCAGCGACTCGTCCGGTACTCGAGGACCTCGTCGGTGAGGAGCCTGCGCGTGGAGTTCCCGACGCGCAGGTGGAAGTCCGCGGCGCGGTTCCCGCCGCTCCCGCTCACGAACACCGGCCGGTCGGCCGGGGCCACGTCCACGCGGCAGACGTCCTTCCCGCCGATCTCGACGAACGAGACGCCGACGTCGGCCGTCACCGGCCTGCCGAGCCGCTCGGCGAGGAGGTTGCGCAGCCACAGCTCGAACCCGTCGCGGTCGCCGCGGGGCACCACCGCGTAGTCGTCGTCGAGTCCGTGGATCGCGCCGTCGTCGTCCACCCCGATCAGGAGCGTCCCTCCCGCGGCGTTCATGAACCCCGCGACGGTGATCGCGATCTCCTCCTCCATCTTCGAGTCCTTCGCCGCCGTGCGGATGTTCCAGCGCGCGGTCGACTTGAACTCCACCCGGTCGCCCTCGCCGGCGGCGATCAGGTCGGGCACCGACGCGTCCGCGACCCCGCGCGACCGCCTGCGCCTGTACGCGAGGAGGGCGGAGGTGGAGACGGCGACCGCCACGATCGCGCCGACCATCCCGGCGACGATCCGGGCGGGCAGGTCCGCGTCGGTCTCGGAGAGGTAGCCCAGGACGTCGAGCGGGAGGAGGGCGACCGCTGCACCGACGAGGGCGGCGACGATGGTGGTGCTCCACGCGAGCCGCCGGCTCGCCGGCAGGATCAGCCGGGTGATCGCGGCGAGGATGAAGCCGGTCCCGACGAGGGCGAGGATGAGGATCGACGTGCTCACCGCGCGACGGTAGCACCGCCGGCGGCGCCTCGATTCGGCGACCTGTCCTAGACTGCGCGGACCCGGCCGTCGACCAGTCCGGCCCGGCACCGTGGAGTGACGCGTTGCCCATCGTCGTCTCGCTCACCGACGCCGAGATCGCGGAAGCGAACCGCCTCGCCGACGAGGCGTTCGCGGCGTTCAAGGCCACGCACCGGTACCACAACAACCTCGGGCCCAGCCTGCGGAAGCGCAAGCTCGGCGAGATCGCGGTGGAGAAGTGGGCGCGGTCGCTCGACGTCGAGGTCGATGCCCCGTTCCGCGACCTCGCCCTCCAGTCGCGCGAGGACCTCCTCATCGGCGGCGTCCGGGTCGAGGTGAAGACCTGGCACAGCGAGGCCTGGCCCGCGATGGGCAGGAGCGTGACGCCGGGGAACATCGAGACGATCCGCCACAAGGCGGACGCGATCGTCTGGTGCTCGCTGCACGAGACGGAGGTCACCCTGCACGGCTGGTCGACCCTCGAGGACGTGGAGGCGACCCCGCTGGCGATGACCGGCCCGCCGCACCATCCGGTGGCGACCCACCAGGTCCCCGTGGAGGACCTCCGGCGGCTCGATCAGCTCGTGGACGAAGCCGCGGCCTGACGTCCCCGCCGGCGGCGCAGGACGATGCCGAGGATGACGGCGGCAGCCAGCACGAGGCCGGCCCCGAGCGCGATCAGCAGGTAGGGCGGGTCCGACGCGCGGACCACCACCTGACCTTCGACGTGCTCGCCCGCCTCGTTCTCGACGACGACCTCCCATGTCCCGGGCTGCACGTCGTCGGGGAGCCGGGATGCGATCTCCAGGGCACCGGCGTCGTTCGTCGCGCCCGAGGTCAGACCGCGCTCGGCGCCGGCGGCGTCGACCAGGGTGACCGTCACCGGCACCTCCGTCCAGAGTGCCTCGGCGTGGATGGTGACCTCCTCTCCGGGGCGCGCGATCGGCGGCTCGACGACGAGCTTCCCGGCCTCGTGCGCGAGCGCCGGGAGCGGCTGCCCCACGGTCAGGAGGAGGACGGCGAGCGCGAGCGCGCCGCCCGCCCGGAGGCCGAGCGCGCGGAGGGCGGAGGGCGCACGTCGGGGGCGGAGCCTGGCGGCTCCGCCCCCGACGCCGGGATGCACGAGGAGGACGCCTACGGGACGACCACCGGGCAGGCCGCGCCGCTCCCCGGGTTCGGGTCCGTGCAGAGGATCCGGCCCTGGATGACCGGTGCGAGGGGGCTCGCCGCGGCGACGTGGTCCGCGAGGACCTGGTCGAGGATCTCGCGCGTGACCACGCGCGAGATGAAGTTCGGGTAGCCGTCTCCGCCGGCCGCCATGAAGTCGTTCTCGGCCAGCGTGTACGTGGACGCCGCGGTGAGGTCGACGGCAGCGCCCGTGCAGGAACCGTCGACGGCCTGCCGGACGGCGCCCGTGACGCGGCTCCCGGCCGCCGCCTCGATGTCGTACGTGAAGCACATCCCGGAGACCTGCGGGAACCGGCCGTCGACCGCCGGCATCCGGGAGACGCCGTTCTCGACCATCGTCTTCAGCTCGGCGCCGCTCACCGAGAGCGTCACGGCGACGTTGCCGAACGGGAGGACCGAGAGCACCTGGCCGCGCGTGATCAGGTACGGCGGGGCCGTGTAGGCCGGACAGAACCCGGAGCCGCCACCGGCCTGGGGGCATGTGAGGTCCGCGCGCAGGCCGCCGGAGTTCGTGATCGCGACGTCCGTGGCGTACCGAGTGCGGAGGGCGTCCGTGGTGACGTCCCCGACGAGCGACTCACAGGTCCGGCCGGCGCCGTTCCCGCACGCGTCGGCGCGGGGGATCACGCGCGTGGCCGACCCGATGACGGTGCCGAGGATCGGCTGGAGCTGGGTCCGGTACGAGTTCACGAGGGCCGCGACCGCCGGGTCGGGCGTGACGGCGCTGACGGTCGGCGTCACGAACTGGACCGCCTTGTCGACGACCTTCCCATTCGCATCCACCGAGAGTGTCGCCCGGGCGTACGTGAGTCCCTTGCTCCGGTTCTCGTAGACGAGGGCGCCGTTGATGACGCCGCTGTACTGGACGTCCGTGTGGTCGCCGACGATGACGTCGATCTTCGGGGACTTGCGGTCCCCGTTCGCGTTCACCGCCTTCGCGAAGTCCATGAGCGGGCCGGACGGGGCTCCCGCCGCATCGAAGCCCGTCACCCCCATGTGGGTGAGGACGACGATCACCTGGGCGCCGGCGTCCTTCGCCGCGCCGCGGGCACGGAGGGCGGCCTTCACCGGGTCGGTGGGGTACATCGTCCCGAAGGAGCCGGGGAAGACGAGCTCGGGCGCCTCGGGGTTCGTGATGCCGATGACGCCGACCTTCACGCCGCCGAGGTCGAAGATCGCGAAGTCCTTCACCCCGGTGAGGTTCTCGTCGCGGTTCGCGAGGTTCGCGTCCACGTACTGGAAGTCGGCCATGTCGATCTGCGACTGCAGGCGGCCCACGCCGGCGTCGAAGTTGTGGTTGCCGAACGTGTCCACCTGGAAGCCCATCAGGTTCATCGCCTGGATCGTCGGCGTGTCCTGGAAGAACGAGGAGATCGGCGGGGTCGCGCCCACCGCGTCGCCGGCCGTGAGGGTCAGCGTGTTCGGGTTGGCCGCCCGCTCCTGCGTGAAGTACGCGGACAGCGCCGCCGCGCCGCCGACCGCGGTGGAGCCCACGACGAGCGGGTCGAGCTGGCCGTGCCAGTCGGAGACGTTCACGAGCTGGATCGATGTCGTCCGGCCCGGCCCGGCGAGCGCGGCCGTGGGCGCGCCGACGGCGACGACCACGAGGAGCGCGAGCGGCACGAGGACGCCGCGGCGGCCACGAAGACGATGACGCATGGGACGCTTCCTCCCCCCGGGTCGGCCCGCGATGCGGGGACCTCGCACCCGTGGAGTGGAAAGATAAGGCCTGGCGCAAGGTCCGTCTGTCCCGAATGCGGGTGACGTTCGTCGTTACGTGGTGCTCGAGGCGCCCACCGGGAGACGACCGTGCCCGGCCGGGCGCGGTCGTCTCGATTCAGCCGGCCGCGGCGGCGGCGCGGGCGACGAGGTCGTCGATGTACGCGGCGATCTCCGGGACGGCGCGCAGTCGCTTCTCGAAGTACTCGTTGATGCTCCGCAGGGCTTCCTCGGTCACCTCGGTGACCTCCGCCGTCCTGCCGGCCGCGCCCCGCCGGGCCTCGAGGTTCGCGCGGAAGCCCGTCAGGTGGCGGACCATCTCCGCCTCCTCCGGGCCGTCGAGCGCGGCGATCGCCGCCATGATCAGCGTGTCCGTCTGCCGGATGAGCATCTCCGGGTCGAAGTCGCCGCCCGGCCGGTCGGCGTCATCGAGCGTCCGGATGAGTGCCGCGACCTGGTAGAGCGCGGTGGTCGGCTCGTCGAAGAGCTCACGCAGGTAGGCGGCCTCTGCGTAGCGGCCGGTGAGCCGGAAGATGTTGTAGAGGCGCCGGGCGACCTTCCCGTAGTTCGGGTGGTCCACCACGTACTTCACGACCTCGTGCTCCAGCTGGCCCACGTACTCGCCGACGGCGTCGGCCGAGAGCTCGTGCACGAGGCGGGTGAAGAGCGGGAGCGAGTCCGACTCCAGGTAGACCTCCTGGAAGTACGGGTCCACGGCGCCGTCGAGCGAGACGATCGAGCCGTCCGGCGCACCCCACGTCACGTCGAGGACGTTGCTCGCGTTCGCGAGCGTGCCGCGGTCGGGGTCGGCGACGATCCAGTCGAGCTTGCACCAGCCGGGATCGGCGGCGGCCTCCCGCCACGTGAACGTGACCGGAGCCCCGTCGCGCAGGAGCGTGATCTCGCCGGCGATCACCTGCTGCGGCGTCCACGTGATCGGCCCACCGGCGCGGACGGACCCTCCGTCGCGCTCGGCGTCCCACGGGTAGCTGCCGAACTTGACCTCCCAGAGCCGGTAGGTGGGGCCGAGCGCCGTGGTCAGCGCCTTGTCCCGGATGCAGCCGGCGAGGATCGCGCAGGCGGTCTCGCGCGTGGGCGCGGTGATGTGGACGCGCTCGAAGTAGTCGCAGTCCCCGGGGAAGGCCTGGATCCGGCCCTGCGCCGCCGAGCCGGAGATCGCGAGGGCGGTGCGGACCTCCGGGGGGCGGTCCTCGATCCCGACGACGCGGCCGATCCGCCTGAAGCGCGCCAGGTCCCGCTCGGTGAAGTCGAGCATCGCGACGCGGTGGCCGAAGATGCCGCTGTCCACGTCGACGACGATGTCGCCGCCCGCCGACTCGACGCGGATCGCCTCCACCCAGCGCTCGGCCTCGTCCGCGTCCAGCTCCACGCCGAACCGGCGCGCCGACTCGATCACGCCGTCGAGCAGCGCGGGACGGTCCGTCCCGGACGCCGCGACCGAGTCGCGGATGGCCTCCCTGCGCTCCTCCGAGCGCCCGGCCGGGCCACTCTCGCCGCCGTCCACCCTGTCGGTCACGCTCCCCCTCCCGTCCCCTCGAGCGTCCTCCGCACGGCACGCGGACGACGCGGCGTAGTATCCGGCAGCCGCAGCAGGAGGGGAACCGGGTGAGCGACGAGACGTGGATCAGCGTGGACGTGGAGACCTCCGGCCCCGCGCCGTCCGTCGCGAGCCTCGTGTCGATCGGCGCCTGCCTCGTGGATGCCCCCGAGGTCGGGATCGAGATCCTCGTCCGTCCCGTGCCGGGGATGGCGTGGAGCGCGGAGGCCGAGGCGGTCCACCGCCTCTCCCGGGAGCGGCTCGCCGCCGACGGCCTCGAGCCCGCCGACGCGATGCGCCGCCTCGCCGCGTGGCTCGACGCGAGCGTCCCGCAGGGGTCCACCGCGGTCCTCGTCTCGGTCAACGCCCCGTTCGACTGGCTCTTCGTCGCGGACTACTGCTGGCGATACCTCGGGCGGAACCCGTTCGGGATCGGCGCGGTCGACCTCAAGGCGCTGTACATGGGCCGCCACCTCGACGAGGTGGGGGCATGGGCGGAGACGCGGAGCGCGGACATCCGACGGCGCTACCCCGTGACGCTCCCGCACACGCACGGAGCGCTCGACGACGCGCGCGAGCAGGCGGAGATCTGCCGGCGGATCCGGGGCGCGGCGCGCTAGCCGGTCGTCGACAGGATCCGGGGCGCGGCGCTAGCCGAGCGCCGGCAGCTCCGCGCGGAGGTTGCGGCAGCAGCCGGGCGCGCACGTCGCGGGCCACGGCCCCAGGGGGCTGAGGGCGGCGGCCGGCGCTCCGGAGAGGCGCTCTTCGATCATGTCCGCGATCGCGGCGACGAAAGCGGGATGGGTCCCGGGCGTCGCAACGCGGATCATCCGGACGCCGAGGTCGTCGCACGTCTCCCGCGCCTCGTGGTCGAGGTCCCAGATGACCTCCACGTGGTCGCTGACGAACCCGATCGGGACCACGACGGCCGCGGTCGTTCCGGCCGCCGCCGCCTCCCGCAGGGCGTCGTTGATGTCGGGCTCCAGCCACGGGACGTGGGGCGCGCCGCTCCGCGACTGGTAGACCAGCGACCATGCGGGGACCTCGACGCCGCGGGCACGGACCGCCTCGAGGACGCACGCGATCGCGGCCATGTGCTGCGCGACGTACGCGCCCTGCGCGTCGAAGCGGCCGGGCGGGCCGGAAGCCTCGGCCATCGCGTGGGGGATCGAGTGGGTGGTGAAGAGGACGCGGGTCGCGGAGGCCGGCCGGCCCTCGGCCGCCAGCTCGACGAGCGCCGCCGCGAGGCCGTCCGCGAACGGCCCGACGAACCCCGGGTGGTCGAAGTACTGGCGGATCCGGTGGATCTCCAGGCCCTCCGCGAGCCCCGTCTCCGCGAGGGACCGGGCCAGGTCCTCGCGATACTGCCGGCACCCCGAGTAGGAGGAGTACGCGCTGGTCACGAACGCGAGCACGCGCCGGTGGCCGTCCGCGTGGAGGCGCGCGACCTCCGGCGTCAGGTAGGGGTCCCAGTTCCGGTTGCCCCAGTAGACCGGCAGGCCGATCCCCCGGGCCGCCAGCTCGGCGCGCAGCGCGTCGAGGAGCGCGCGGTTCTGCGCGTTGATGGGGCTCACGCCGTCGAGCGCGAGGTAGTGGTGCGAGACCTCCTCGAGACGCTCCCGCGGGATCCCCCGGCCGCGCGTGACGTTCTCCAGGAACGGCATCACGTCGTCGGGCTTCTCCGGCCCACCGAAGGAGACGAGGAGGAACGCGTCGTAGGCGCCCGTCACCGGAGGACCTCGACCGCCCCGGCGACGTCCACGAGGTGTCCGGTGTGGAACGGGATCTCCTCCCGGACGTGGCGACGCGCCTGGGTCGCGCGGAGGTCGCGCATGAGGTCCACCAGCTCATGGAGGTCGTCCGACTCGAGCGCGAGGATCCACTCGTAGTCGTTGAGCGCGAACGCCGCGACCGTGTTCGCCTGCACGCCGGTGAAGGCGCGGCCGGCCATCCCGTGCTCGCGGAGCATCTCCCGTCGCTCGTCCTCGGGGAGCAGGTACCAGTCGTACGAGCGGACGAAGGGATACACGCAGAGCCACGCGAGCGGCCGGGTGTCGCGCATGAAGGACGGGATGTGGTCGCGGCTGAACTCGGCGGGACGGTGCGTCCCCATCGCGGACCAGGAGACCGTCGTGGTTGCGCCGGCGACGGTCCGGCGGAACCCGCGGAGCGCGGCCTGGAGCGACTCCGCACTGGGGCCGTGCATCCAGACCATGAGGTCGGCGCCGGCGCGCATCCCGGAGACGTCGTAGAGGCCGCGGAGCACGACGTCCCCGTCGGGGAGGCCGGCGGCCCAGGCCGCGAGGTCGGAGGTGGCGGCCGACGCGTCGCCGATCGCGCGGCCGGTGCGCGCGTGCACCGCCCAGATGGCATAGCGGACGACGAGGTTGGGGTCATCCTGGGTGACGCCCGTGGGGACGGACGAGGCGTGCTCCGACATCGGGATCCCTCCTTGGCCGTGGACGGCGGCGATGCCGAGTCTAGCCCTCCGGGGCGCATCGGACGATCGGGCGGGCGGCACGCCGTCGGGGCCGCGCGTGTCGGGAGCGCCGTGTCGCCGGCACGGATCGGTAGTACTTTCGTACCCCCGGCGCAGCCGCGGCCATCGGCCCGCATCCCCGGTCCGCGCCTCCTCGATCGCAGGGCGACCGTTCGCACGCGGAGGGTCGCGACAGGCAAGGAGACGTCATGCGGAGACTGCTCGTCTCGCTCGTGGTGGCCGGATCGCTGCTCGCGGTCTCGGTGGCACCGGCGGCGGCGATCACGAAGACGTACGTGAAGGACTTCGTGCACCCGTACGTGGGCCTCATCGGGTTCTACGACGCGAGCGGGGCATGGGGCCACCGCTGCACCGGCGAGCTCCTCTCGCCGACGGTCGTCCTGACGGCCGGTCACTGCACCGACGATGAACACGGCGGCGTGATGGCCTCGGCACGGATCTGGTTCCAGCAGGACGCGGGCGCGAACTACGACAAGACCACGTCGCACGACCCGGTCACCGGCTACCCGGACAGCTGCAGCGGCACCGGCGGCGACCAGCTCGGGATCCTCTGCGCGACGTCGCATCGCCTCTTCAACTACGGCTTCAACGACTTCGCCGGCTTCCCGGACACGCACGACGTCGGGATCGTCATCCTCGACCAGCCGATCACGATGCCGAAGTACGCGACGCTCGCCGGCGCGCAGACGCTCGACGCCCTCCTCAAGGCCCGCGGGACGCAGGACGCCGAGTTCGGGGTCTCCGGATACGGCATCAGCTTCTCCGCGAAGCAGGGTGCGTACTCCGTCTCGTACCGCGAGCGGCTCATGGCCGTCGAGAAGCTCGTGAACCTGACGAGCAGGAACAACGACGGCTACAACATCCAGCTCAACGGCAACGGCGACGACCGCGGCGGGACCTGCAGCGGCGACTCCGGCGGCCCGGTCTTCTGGCCGGCCGACGGCGACCAGGTGGTCGCGGTGACGTCCTGGGGGATGTCGAACGCCGGCTGCCGCGGCGACGGCTGGTACTACCGGACCGATCGCCAGGAGGTGATCGACTGGATCCTGGACGTCGCCGAGGGCGAGCTCTAGACCATCCCCTTTCCCGGCACGCGCACGTGCGAAGCCCCGGCCGGACGGCCGGGGCTTCGTCGTTCCCGCCTCCTTCCGCGCCCGCGTAGGCTGTCCCTGATGGGCTCGCGGGGGGAGGTGCGCATGTCGGGACCGGGGGTTCGCCGGGCGAGCTGGGGGACGCGGCTCGCGCCGGCCGTCCTCGCCTTCGTCGGGCTCGTGCTCGTCGGGTGGATCTTCGCCCCGGTCGTGGACCCGACGCCCCGCGAGACGCCGCCCGAGCTGCGCCTCGTCCTCGCCATCCCGGCGCTCGTCCTCGTCCTGGTCGGGGCGTCGCTCGCGATCGACCCCCGCCCGCTCCCGCTCCGGCGCGCGCTGGCCGGCGGCGCGCTCCTCTGGCTCCTCTTCCTCGCGGCGGTCGCGATCGTCCGGGCAGGCCAGGGCCGGATCGACGAGTACCTGTTCGGGGCGGTCGTCCTCGCGGCGATCGTCGGCGGCGCGCTCCTCGCGATCGCCGTGACGACCGACGACGTCGCGACCGGGCCCCTGCCGGGACCGCTCGGGCGGCTGGCGTGGACCGTCCTCTTCAGCGTCGCGATCCTCGTCGCGGCCGTCACGCTCGTCGCGGCGGCATCGCTGCTGACGTGGGCCCTGGAGGCCCTCCAGACGGGGGGCCTGCCCAGGAGCCTCCCGTGGTGGGCCGCCGTCGCGATCTTCGTGCTCCCCTTCGTGGCGTTCGCCATCGCGGCGCTCGACACGCGACGGGCCGGCCGGAGGGACTTCCGGGCCCAGCAGGCGGCGAACCGGCGGAACAGCCTGCTGCTGCTCGTGGCCCTCGTGGGGGTCGTGGCGTCGGTCGCCGAGGTCATCACGGCGTCGCTCACGTTCAGCGCCACGAATGCCCTCGTCGCGGCGGGGGTCGCGACGGCGGTCGGGCTCGGCGCGGCCTTCGGCGCGGACCGGTGGGGCGCGGACGTGATCCTCGAGACGACCGGCGCGAAGCGGGCCGACCCACGGGAGCAGCGGACGCTCATGAACGTCGTCGAGGAGGTCTCGATCGCGGCGAGCATCCCGCAGCCGCAGGTCTGGGTCGTGGAGGACGCGAGCATGAACGCGTTCGCCACCGGCCGGGACCCCGCGCACGCGAGCCTCGTCGTCACGCGCGGGCTGCTCACGCGGATGGACCGCGAGGAGCTGCAGGGGGTCGTCGGGCACGAGGTGGGGCACATCCGCAACTACGACACGCGATACGCGCTCTACATCGCCGTCCTCGTGGGGCTGGTCGCGCTGGTGACCGACGGGTTCCTGCGCCTCGTCGTGGAGGGCTGGAGGCACGGCGCCTTCGTCTGGAACGTCGACGACGACGACGGCCGCCTGGCCCTCGGTGCCCTGGCCACGGGTCTGCTGGTGGGAGCGTTCCTGTTCGTCGTCGCCCTGGTGCTGCGCGTCGTCGCCCCGCTCTTCTCCGCGCTCGTCCAGGCGTCCGTGAGCCGTGAGCGGGAGTACCTCGCGGACGCGACGTCCGTCGAGCTGACCCGGAACCCGGTAGGCCTCGAGCGGGCGCTCGCGGAGATCGCGGACGACCACGACACCCTCGACGCGGCGAACCGCGGCACCCAGCACCTCTGGTTCCGCAACCCGGTGAAGGAGGGCTCCGATCGCGGCACGGGGATCTTCGCGACCCACCCGTCGATCGGGGCGAGGATCGAGCGCCTCCGGCGGATGCGCGGGATGGACGCTGCCGACCCGTCGATCGCAGCCCTGGAGAGGGAGACGTAGACCGGGGCCGGTGCGGGGTCCCGGGTCCGACGGTCAGCGCGGCTCCGGCGGCGCGGCCGGGCCCGACGAAGTCGCCCGACGTCGTACGTCCCATCGTCCGGATCTCGACGACGGCGGCGCGGTCCAGCGGGCCGTACACGTGCGGGAACCGCCGGTCGCCGTCGTACCGCCAGGGCGCGTCGAGCCGTCCGAGGGCGACGGTCAGCACCACGTGCGGGCCGGGCTCGTCCCGGTAGAAGGCGTTGGCGACATCGACGAGGTCGTCCATCCGGTGCGTGAGGTGGACGAACCCCTCGGACGCGAGCGACGCCGGCCGGAAGGGAGCGTCGCGGCCCGCCGCCTCCCACGCCGCCGCCTGGACCAGGTGGTACGCGATCGCCCTGCCGCGACGCCGCCGGCCGGGCGCGTCGCCCCCGTCGGTCACCCCGCCTTCGCCTCCACGTCGTGGTCGGCGAAGTAGAAGCGCCACGGACCGCAGGCCGCGACGAACGGCTGCATCAGCGCGCGCTCGCCCTGGACGGTGTGCCCGAGGTCGTGCCCCACCCACTCGTGGAGCATCTCGTCGAGCGTCACGAGGCCGAGCTCGGCGTGAAGCGCGGTCCGGTCGAGGTCGGCCTCCGTCACGTGCGCGAGCAGCTCGAGTGCCGCGGCGCGCTCCGTGGCGAAGCGGTCCGCCATCGCCGACGCGTCCTGCGCCTCGCCGAGGAGCGTGCCGTGGGTGTCCGGGTCGAAGCCGGGGAAGTCCTCGCCCGCGAGGAACGCGCGGACGCGCACCGGGAAGACGTGCTCCTCGGTATCCAGGAGGTGCTGGAGGCATTCCAGCGCGGACCACTCGCCGGGGGCCGGCGCGCGGCGCAGCAGCTCGGGATCGGCTGCCTCGACGAGCGCGCGCCATCGGGCGGGCGTGATGGCGAGCAGCGCGCGGGAGCGGGCGAGGATCTCGGACATCGGTTCCCCCCTGGATGGTGGCGGCTCGACTGAGGCCGCCACGATACGACCGACCTGCGGCGGCGCGTGCGGATCAGCGGCGGGGCCGGGGCCGGCGGGAGCGCCTCGGCACGACGAAGCCGGCGATCACCGACATGCAGGCGAGCGCAGCGACGATCAGCAGCACCGGGCTGGATCCCGGCGAGCGGATCGGCGTCGCACCCGCCGTCGATGGTGGCGTCCCTGCGGGAGACTGCGCCATCGGTGTGGGCGCGGGGGTTCGCGTCGAGGAGGACGTCGCCGGAGGCGCCCACGCGGCGAGCGGTCGCGACCAGACCGTGCCGCCGCATCCCCGGCCACCGGTGACCACGAGGCGCGCCTCGGCAGCGGTGACCGTGCAGAGCACCGCCCCGCCGAAGGTCGGATCCTCGGGCTCGAGCCTCCACGAGCGGCCGTCCACCGAGGTCCAGACGACGCCCGTCCCGATGGCGCCACCGATCTCCGACTGCGACGTGTAGCCGACCGCCACCCACCGGTCGCCCGCCCACGAGGCCGCGCGCATCGTGCTCGCGTCGAACGGTGGTTCGTCCGGCACGACGCGTGGCGGCTCCACGTCGGCACGGACCCACGTCCGCCCGTCCGACGCGGACCACGCCGCCGCCCGGCCGTCGGCGGTGCCGACGGCGACGAATGAGCCGTCCGGAGCGGCAGCGATCTCGTCGATCATGTAGGAGTCCGTCTCGGGCCCGGCGAAGCCGGATCCGTCGATCCAGGTGACACCGTCCGGCGAGAACCGGACGACATCGGATCCTGTCGGCCGGCCCACGAACACGAAGCCCGTCGCGCTGGCGGTCCCGCCCTGCCACGCGATGCCGGAGTCGTCCGCGTCCGTGCACAGCGCCTGCCACGTTCGGCCGTCGTCGGACCCCCAGAGCGGACAGGCGTCGGCGTCGGCATACCCCCCGGCCACGACCCGATCGCCGCGGGCGACGACGGCAGAGAGGCCGTTCGGGACGATGTCGGCGTCGGCTGCCGTCGGGGAAGCCGGCGACAGGCGCCAGTCGAGGCCGTCGGTGGAGGTCCAGACCGCGGCACCACCGAAGTCGGGCAGGTCCGTCGCGGCCTCCGGTCGTGGCCCGACCGCCAGGTAGCCCGGACCGTAGGAGGACACGCCGCTGAGCCATGCGCTGCCGGAGTCGGCACCCTCCACCGTCCCGGCGTTCCATCGCACGCCGTCCGACGACACCCAGGCCGCGCGCCTTCCGTCTCCACGGCCGACCGCCACGAAGCCGGCGCCGCCCGTCGCGACGTCCTGGACGGACGCCTCGCCGGCGATCCGCGTCCACGACCACCCGGTCGTGGAGCCGGGTGGCGTCGCCTGGGGAGTGGCGGTCGGCGAAGCCGTCGGCTCGGCCGTCGGCCACGGCGTCGGGAAGGGCCGTTCGACGGCGAGCTCGGGGAAGATCGCGACACAGCTCGCCTCGGGCGCGCCCTCGACCGCCCTCCAGACCGGCCCGAGCACCGTGAAGACGCCGGTGTAGGTGTCGAGGGACTCGGCCGCGAGCCGAGCGAGGTCCGTATCCTCGTCGGCGGCCAGCCACGCCTCGTAGACCCCCTCGATGGCCTCGATGTAGGAATCGAACAACGCCGCGAGGTGCGCGGTCGGCTCGTATCCACGCAGTGCGGAGAGGTCGGCGCGCAGTGCCTCGGCCGCCGGTCGCTCCGCCCCGAGCGCTGCGGTCGCGATCGCCTGCGCCGTCGCCAGGTCCGGGGGCGGGACCTCTGAGTACAGGAGCGGCGTCGCGATGGCGTAGATCCAGTCGCCGAGATCCCGCAGGAAGCGACACCAGGTGATCGCCACGTCCACGGGGAAGACCGCGGGCGACGGCGTCCATGCGGGGTCGATCGTGGGTGTCGGAGTCGGATACGCCGCGGTCCTGACGGCCGGCAGCGGAGATGCGGTCGGTCCCGCCCCCTGCGCGGGGACGACGGCGGACGCGCAGGCGATCAGGGTGGCAGCCGCGATGCCGAGTGCCGTGGACCCATGCATGTCGACAACCTCCGGACGCGTCAGCGGGTCGGTCTCGCCCGTGGCAGGGCGCAGCACAGGTGACCGGGCACGGCTGCGGTCGGAGGGCTACCGCTCTCCATCTCGCACGATGCGTCCGGCGCGATCGCGCCGCCAGAGCCGGTCGTCGCGCCGAGCGGACCCGTCGCGACGCGCCTCAGCCGCCTCAGCCGCCTCAGCCGCCTCAGAGCCGTTCGGCAGGATCACCGTCATCCCGGCGCCGCGCGCCGGCCCGCCCATCGCGACGAGCGCATCGGGCGCCTCGTCGAGCGTGATCGTCCGGCCGACGAGGACGTCGGGCCGAAGCGCCCCGTCCGCGATCCGCGCGAGCATCTCCGGGTACTCGTGCGCCGCCATCCCGTGGCTGCCGCGGATCTCGAGCTCGCGAGCGATGACCCGGTCCATCGGGATCGGCGGGCGCGCCGCCTCCCCGGCCATGATGCCCACCTGCACGTGCCGCCCGCGCTTCCGGAGCGACTCGACCGACGCGAGGCACGTCGCGACGCTCCCGAGCGCGTCGAGGGAGAGGTGCGCGCCGCCGCCCGTCGCCGCACGGACCTCCGCCGCGATCGCGGCGGCGTCCATCCCGCGTCCGTCGACGACGGCCTCGGCGCCGAGGTCCCGCGCGGCGCTGAGCGCGTCCGGCGAGATGTCCACGGCGACGACCCGTGCGCCCGCCGCCACGGCGATCATCACCGCGGAGAGGCCGACGCCGCCGCAGCCGTGCACCGCGACCCACTCCCCCGCCCCGACGCGACCCTGGGACGTCACGGCGCGGTAGGCGGTCGCGAACCGGCAGCCGAGGCCGGCGGCGGTGGCGAAGCCCATCGCGTCGGGGAGCCGGACGAGGTTCACGTCGGCGCGGTCGATCGCCACGCGGTCGGCGAACGATCCCCATCGGGTGAAGCCCGGCTGCGACTGCGCGTCGCAGACCTGCCCGTCACCGGCGAGGCACGGGCCGCACGTCCCGCAGGCGCACACGAACGGGACGACGACGCGGTCGCCCGGATGCCATCCACGGACCTCCGACCCCACGCGCTCGATCGTGCCGGCGAGCTCGTGCCCGGGGACGTGCGGCAGGCGGATGTCGGGGTCGAGCCCCATCCAGCCGTGCCAGTCGGAGCGGCACAGGCCGGTCGCCTCCACGCGGATCACCGCGCCGTCGGCGGGCGGCTCCGGGTCGGGGAGGTCGCGGACGGTGATCGGCCCCTCGAACGCCTCGTAGTAGACCGCGCGCATGCCGTCCCTCCATGATCGCGACCCCCGCGACGTCCCGCGAGGATACGTGCTCGCGCCTGAGGTCATCCCACATGACCTCCGGCATCTGGACGAACCGAGAGGCGCCGGTAGAGTGCCGCCTATCGCGCGTCCCGCGGGAGGAACGAAGATGGAGGGACGCTCCCGCCGGCCGATCGGGCTGGCTCTCGGGCTGGCCGCCGCACTGGCGGTCTCCGCGTGCGGCGGCGGAAGCGCCACGCCCACGTCGACCCCTGCACCGACCGATGCGCCTGCGACCGCTGCGGCGACCGAGGCACCGGCCGCGATCTCGCCCTCCGCGGGTGACGGAGTGGCTCCGACGGAGAAGCTGATCGCGTCCGACGGACGGATCGTCGTCTTCCCGCCGGGCTGGTGGACGAAGGAGGATCTCGGGATCGTCTACGTTGCGTCGAGCGAGGACGCGGCGAGCCGGCTCGTCGGTACGTCGACGTTGTCCCCTGGTGACGCGTACGTGCAGTTCAGCAGCAACACGATCACGTCGGGCGGCACGACGGACCCGGCGATGCACCTCCCGGAGTACCTCTCCACCCTGCTCGCGGGCCTCGGGATGACGGGCGGGGCGCCGACGACCCTCACGGTGGCCGGGAAGCCTGCGGCCCGCCTGGACGCCTCGAACGCCGGTTTGGAGATCATCGCGCTCTCCGTGAAGGAGAACGACGAGACCTTCGCCGACGTCATCGCCTACGGCGCCCCGGGCGAGAAGGCCGCTCTCGAGGCCGCGGTGCTCGGGATGGTCGAAGGCTTGACCTACCCCGGGGCCTGACGCGCGGCATCGCCGGGTGGCCCGG
>CAWJQZ010000035.1:0-13421 GCA_963844945.1 uncultured Chloroflexia bacterium | reverse complement strand
GCGCCTTGCGCAGCGCCTCGGGCCCGTTGGAGGGCGACATCGCCAGGAGCGTGACCTCCCCACCGTCCGGGCTCGCCTCGACGAGCTTGAGCGCCGCCTCGACGGCGTACTCGTCGTTGCCGTTGACGACGGGCGGTGCGGACAGGCGGTCCATGCGGCCGTCCCCGCCCATCCGCTCCTGTCCCGTCGTGTCGGGCACGGGTTTCGTGAGGACGACGATGCGCACGAGTGCCGGGCCTCCTGTGGGGCGCGCGCGGACGCCCGCGCGTGTGAGGGTGACGGTACCGCAGCGCGAGGGTCGCGCGAGCGGGCTTCCGGGTGCCGGGGGCCGTAGAGTACGGCGGTGACCACCGATGGAGAGACGCGCCTCGACCTCGCCGCGGCCCTGCGCGCCGCGGGCGTCGTGCCGGTCGTCGAGATCCCGGACGCCTCGGCCGCCGCCCCCCTGGCCGAGGCGCTCCTCGACGGCGGGATCGGCTGCGTGGAGGTCACGTTCCGCACGGGCGCCGCCGCCGACGCGATCGCCGCGATCCGCGACGCCGTCCCGCAGATGCTCGTCGGGGCGGGGACGGTCCTCACGGCCGACCAGGTCGAGGTGGCGCGCGAGGCCGGGGCGCGGTTCCTCGTCTCGCCCGGCTTCGGCCAGCTCGTCGTCCGGCGTGCCGCCGAGGTGGGGCTCCCGATCGTGCCCGGCGCCTGCACGCCGACCGAGATCCAGATGGCGCTCGACGCGGGGATCCGGCTCGTGAAGCTCTTCCCGGCCGAGGCGGCCGGCGGCATCGCGTACCTTCGGGCGCTCGCCGGGCCGTTCCGGGACGTCTCGTTCGTCCCCACGGGCGGGATCGACCCGACGAACCTCGCGGACTGGCTCGCGGCTCCGGGCGTCGTCGCCTGCGGCGGGACGTGGCTCGCGAAGCGGGAGTGGCTCGCGCGCGGCGACTTCGCCTCGGTGCGATCCGCCGCCGCCGAGGCCGCAGCGATCGTCGCCGAGGCGCGACGGGCCGAGGGCGGGCCGGGTCGCGCGGGATGACACGGGCGGACCGGAGGCGGCTCGCGTGAGGGTCGAGCGGATCGGGCCGGGCCGGCGGACCGCCGCGGGCCTCGAGGGTGCGGTGCTGGCCCGGGACGTGGCCGCCGGCGGGGATCGACTGTCCAAGGGCAGGCGGCTGACGGACGCGGAGGTCGCGCGGCTCGCGGAGGCGGGCCCCGACGAGGGCGTCACGGTCATCGTGCCCGGCCCGGACGACCTCCACGAGGACGAAGCCGCGCTCCGGCTCGCCCGCGCGATGGCCGGGCCCGGCGTGGAGCTGCGCGGACCGTCGGAGAGCCGCGTCGACCTCGTCGCCGTGACCCGCGGCGTGGCGCGGATCCGTGCGCGCGACCTGGAGCGGCTCGCGCGGATCGACCCCATCGCCGCGTTCTCCATCCTCGACCACCAGGTCGTGGAGGCGGGCGAGCTCGTCGCGAGCGTGAAGGTCGGGCCGCACGTCGTCGCGGCGGAGCCGGTGGCGCGGGGCGAGCTGCTCGCGCGCCGGGCAGCCCCGATCGTCGCGGTCGCGCCGTTCGCCCGACGGCGGATCGGCGTCGTGGTGGAGGAGCGCCTGCCCGCCGCCGGTCGGGCCCGCTTCGAGCAGAGCGTCCGCGAGAAGGTCGAGTGGCTGGGTTCGGACCTCACCGGGTTCGCGTACCCGGGCGGCGACGTCGCGGCGATCGAGGAGGCGCTCCGCGGCCTCGTCGCGGGCCACGACTCCGTCGACATCGTCCTCACCGCCGGCATGGGGAGCTCCGACCCTGCCGATCCGGTCTTCGTCGCCTTCGAGCGCGCCGGTGGTCGGGTCGTCCGGCGCGGGGTCCCAGCGCACCCCGGGTCGATGCTGTGGCTGGGGCGGCTCCGCCGGACGACGATCCTGGGCCTGCCGAGCTGCGGCGCCTACTCGAAGGCCACCGCCGCGGACCTGCTCCTGCCGTGGATCCTCGCGGGCGATCCGCCGGACGGCCGGACGGTCGCACGCCTGGCGCACGGGGGCGTCCTCTCCCGCGACATGCGCTTCCGGTTCCCCGCATATGCGCGCGACGCGTCCGTGGACACGGACCGATAGAGTGAGCGGTCCGATGACCGACCCGACCCTTCCCGCAGCGGACGCCGACCCGGGAGGTCCGGCATGAGGGAGCTCCTCGAGACGATCGACGCCTGGCGCGCGGACGGCGCACGGATCGGGCGGGCGGTCGTCGTCCGGACCTTCGGCTCCTCGCCGCGACCCGAGGGCGCCGTGCTCCTCACCACGTCGGACGGGCGGCTCGCCGGCTCCGTCAGCGGCGGGTGCGTGGAGGGCGCCGCGTACGAGGAGATCGAGACGGCACGACGGACCGGCCGTTCGCGCGTGATCCGGTACGGGATCAGCGACGAGCAGGCCTGGGACGTGGGGCTCGCGTGCGGCGGGACCATCGACGTGCTCGTGGAGCCGGACCTCCGCCCGGAGGTCGAGGCGGCCGCGCGCGCCGCCGCCGGCGAGCGCGAGGGGACGGCGGCTGCCGGCGCACCCGGCACCGGTCCGGACGCGGACGACGCGGGCGGCCTCGCGATCGTCATCCCCCTCCCGACCGACTCGCCCGGGGCGGCGTTCGGGCCGCACGCTCCCGGCGAGGGCGAACCCCCCGCGCCATCGCTCCGCGTCCACGCGGACGGACGCCTCGACGGGACCCTCGGCGACGCGAACGACGACGCCGCGCTTGTCGGTGCCGCGCTCGAGGCGCTCGACCGCGGGACCTCGCGGGTCGTGGAGATCGCGGGCCGGCAGCTGTTCGTCGAGGCGTACCCCGCGCGGCCGCGCCTCGTGGTGGTGGGCGCGGTCCAGGCGGCGATCGCCCTCGTCCGCTTCGCGCGCGAGGTCGGCTACGAGACGGTCGTCGTGGACGGCCGGGCGGCGTTCGCCACGCCGGAGCGCTTCCCCGACGTGGACCGGCTCGTCGTCGCGTGGCCGGACGAGGCCGCCGACGAGATCGGCCTGGGGCCGGCGGACGCCGTCGTCGTCCTCACGCACGACGTGAAGTTCGACGAGCCGGCGATCGTCGCCGCGCTCGGCCGCGGCTGCCGGTACGTGGGGGCCGTCGGATCGCGGAAGACGCAGGCCGACCGGCGCGCGCGCCTCGTCGCTGCCGGCGTCCGGGAGGAGGACCTCGCGCGCCTCCGCGGCCCGATCGGGCTCGACCTCGGCGGCCGATCGCCGGCGGAGACCGCGCTCGCGATCATCGCCGAGGTCGTCGCGGCGCGATACGGCGGTTCGGGCGTCCCGATGTCCGAGCGAGGGCCGCGGACAGCGGCCTCCTGACGGCCGGCGGGCCTCCGCGGCCGGTGCCGGGCAGCGGCCTCCTGACGGCCGGCGGGCCTGCCGCGCAGGGGCCGGGCGGAAACCGTCCTCCCGTCGGTGACGTATCGCCCTCCATCCGCGGCGTGCCCGCCGCACGACTGGAGGAAGCGATGAGCAGGTCGATCCGTCCCTCGTTCCCCGCGGCACTCGCCGGCGCCGCGCTCGCCACCGTCCTCGCCGTCGGCGCCGTCGCCGCGTCCGACTCCGGCGCGAAGGTCCTCGACGCCTCGATGGCCGGCATCCCCGCGTCGATGACCGGACAGGCCTTCATGGGCGTCCAGGGCGGCGGCCTGCCGTGGAGCCTCGCGAGCGGCGAGGCGAAGCTCTTCCGTGACGGTCGCCTCCACGTGGAGGTCGAGGGCCTGGTCCTCGCGGCCGGCGCGGCAGCCGGGACCAATCCGATCGCCACCGGCGTCGCGATCGTGAGCTGCGGCGGCAGCGTCGCCGCGCAGTCGGCGCCGGTGCCCTTCTCGACGACCGGCGACGCGGAGGTCGACGCGCGGGTGACCCTCCCGGCATCGTGCCTGGCCCCCGTCGTGTTCTTCGCCGGCGTCACGGGGAACGGCCCACGCTGGTTCGCGGTCACCGGCTGGTAGGCGGACACTCATGCGGCCGGCCCTGCCGATGCGGGCCGGCCGCATGCCCTGAGGGAGAGGGCGACGGACGGGGAGTCACGGCGTGCGGGTGGTGCTGACGAGCTGGGGGTCGCGCGGCGACGTCGAGCCGCTCGCGGCCCTCGCCCTCCGTCTTCGCGAGCTCGGGGCGGACGTCCGAGCGTGCATCCCTCCGGACGAGGAGTTCACCGCGCTCTTCGCCCGCGTCGGCGTCACGCCCATCGGTCTCGGCCCCTCGACGCGCTCCATCGTGGACCGTGTGAGAGTGCCTTCGCCGGAGGCCGCAGCCGCGCTCGCGGCAGAGCTCGTGGACGCGCGGTTCGACGCGCTCCCGGCGGCGGCCCGGGGTGCCGACCTGATCGTGGCCACCGGCCTGATGCCGGCCGGCGCCCGCGACGTCGCGGAGTCGCTCGGGATCCGCTACGCGCTCGCGACGTTCCACATCTTCGGGCTCCCCTCGCGGCACTACTCGCCGTCGGCGCGACCCGGGAGGCAGTCCTCGCCCGACGAGACCGACAACCGGGTGCTGTGGGCGGAGGACGCGGAGCGCGTGAACGCGATGTACGCGGCGCCGCTCGACCGCCGCCGCGCGATGCTCGGCCTGCCCGCGGTCGGGAACGTCCGCGACCACGTCCTCGGCGACCGGGTCTGGCTGGCGGCCGACCCGGTCCTCGCCCCGTGGCGGGACCTGACCGATCTCGACATCGTGCAGACCGGCGCCTGGATCCTGCCCGACGAGCGTCCGCTCGCGGACGAGATCCGGGCCTTCCTCGACGCCGGCGCGCCGCCCGTCTACGTCGGCTTCGGCAGCATGGGCATGCGCACGTCGCCCGACCTCGCCCGGACCGCGATCGAGGCCGCCCGCGCTCACGGACGGCGGCTCATCCTCGCACGAGGCTGGGCCGACCTCACGCTCGCAGACGAGTGGCAGGACTGCCTCGTGGTCGGCGACGTGAACCACCAGGCGCTGTTCCCGCGGGTGGCCGCCGTCGTGCACCACGGCGGTGCAGGCACGACGACGACCGCGGCCCTCGCCGGCGCGCCGCAGGTGCTCGTGCCCCAGGTCGTCGACCAGCCGCACTGGGCCCGCCGGGTGGCCGAGCTCGGCATCGGCGCGGCGCACGACGGCCCCGTGCCGACCGTCGAGTCCCTCTCGGCCGCCCTGTCCATCGCCCTCGCCCCCGAGACCGGCGAGCGCGCGGCGGCCGTGGCGAGGACGATCCGCACCGACGGGGCGACCGTCGCCGCGAGGCTGCTGTCGACGGCCCCGGGCTGACCATCTCCTCGAGCGAGACGAGCGCGACGAGCGGGTCTCGCGATGGTGCGGCGGTGATCGCCGGCGGCCTCAGGTGCGCGTGAAGCTCGCCTGCAGCGCCCCCGACGCGTCGCGGAGCTCGAGCCTGTCGCCGGAGACGGACCACGTCGCGGCCGCCGCGAGCGCCGCGAGGTACGCGGCCTCCTGGGCGGCGAGCGCCTCGGAGGGACACGCCATCCGCGTGGTCCCGAGCGCGCCGAAGGCGATCGTCTCCCCGTCCACCGTGTACGTCCCGCGGTAGCGGTTGCACGTCGCACGTCCCGACGCGCTCCCATCGGTGCCGAGCTCCAGCGTCACGGTCGAGCCCGCCTCGAGGCTCACGACCGCCTCGCGGCCGTTGTTCACGCCGGTCGCCTCCCATGCCCCCACGTACGCGTCGGCCGGCGCGGCGACGAGCTCGGCGACCACCGTGCCCATCGCGTCCGAGAGGGCGAGCCGCCCGTCGGCCAGCGCATACGCGCGTGCCGCATCGAGGGCCGCGAGGAACGCGCGCTCCGTCTCGGCCTGCGGCGGCGGGCAGGCCATCATCGTCGACGCGCACGGTCCGATGCGGATGACGCCGTCGGCGGCCGCGTACTGCGCCGTGTAGCGGTTGCAGCCGCCGCTTCCCGCGACGCGGCCTCCGGCGAAGACCGCGTCGGCGTGCACCCCGGGCGGGAGGGTCGCCAGCGCTTCTCCGGTCCGGACGGCCAGGACGGTCCAGGTGACGCCCTCGAGCGCAAGGGGCTCGGTCGTCCCCACGTCACATGCTCGTGAAGGCGGTACCCGTCTCCGTGGCCACGAGCGCGAAGCCGGGCTTGATGTGGCCCTCGATGATCCGCAGCCGGTCCTCGAAGTGCGCGAAGGCGCTCTTCATCGCGTTGATCTGGAGCCAGCGGATGTCGTCGAGCCCCAGCTCGAACGCGTGGGCCACGGCCGTCAGCTCGTCCGACAGCGTGACGTGGCTCATGAGGCGGTTGTCCGTGTTCACGGTCACGCGGAACCGGAGCCGGCGGAGGAGCCCGAACGGATGCTCCTCGATGGACGCCGCGGCGCCCGTGTGCACGTTCGACGTGGGGCACATCTCGAGCGGGACGCGCCGGTCGCGCACGTAGGCGGCAAGGCGGCCGAGATCTGCGGTGCCGTCCGGGTTGACCGTGATGTCGTCCACGATCCGGACCCCGTGGCCCAGGCGCTCGGCGCCGCACCACTGGAGCGCCTCCCAGATGGACGGCAGCCCGAAGCTCTCGCCCGCGTGGATCGTGAAGTGGAAGTTCTCTCGGGCGATGTAGTGGAAGGCGTCGAGGTGCCGGCTGGGCGGGAAGCCGGCCTCCGCGCCGGCGATGTCGAAGCCGACCACCCCCGCGTCGCGCCACCTGACCGCGAGCTCGGCGATCTCGAGCGATCGAGCGGCCGTGCGCATCGCGGTGCAGATGGTCCGCACGTCGATCCGCTGGCCGCGCATCGCCGCGCGCTCGGAGCCCAGGCGGAAGCCGGCGATCACCGCCTCGACGACCTCGTCGAGCGTGAGGCCCTGCTCGAGGTGGAGCTCCGGCGCGAACCGGACCTCCGCGTACACGACGCCGTCGGCGGCGAGGTCCTCGGCGCACTCGGCCGCGACGCGCTGGAGCGCGTCCTTCGTCTGCATGACGCCGACCGTGTGGGCGAACGTCTCCAGGTAGAGCTCCAGGCTCTTGCGGTCCGCGCCGCGCGTGAACCACCTGCCCAGCTCTTCGGGGTCGGTCGTGGGAAGGCCCGTGTACCCGTTCTCGGCCGCGAGATCGGCGACGGTGGCCGGCCGCAGGCCACCGTCGAGGTGGTCATGGAGGAGGACCTTGGGCACCTTGCGGATCGTCTCGACGGGAAGCATGCGGCCATGATGCGCCGCGCCGGCCGGCCGGGGAAGGGCGGGTAGACTCAGGCCGAGCAGCCCTCTCGACCCCTGGAGGAGCCCGGATGTCCCGGTTCACCGACGACCGCCACGCGGGACGACCGACGCGGGCACGTCCGTGACGAACCCCGCCCGGGTCAGGCTCGCGTTCGGCCGCGAGGGCCTCGAGATCGAGGTCCCGGACGGCGTCGACGTCCTCCGGCCGCCGCATCCCGTCGCGCTCGCCGATCCGGCGGAGGCCGTCCGCCGCGCGTTCCGCGACCCGTCCTTCGGGCCGCCGCTCGCCCACCTGGTCCCGCCCGGCGCCCTCGTCGCGGTGAGCGTCTGCGACGTCACGCGGGCGTTCCCGTCGCGGACGGTCCTGCCCGTCCTCCTCTCGGAGCTGCCCGGCCGCCGCGTCCGGCTCGTCGTGGCGACGGGGACCCACCGCGCGTGCACCCCCGACGAGCTCGCCCGGATGCTCGGGGAGGACGTCCTCGCCGCGTGCGAGGTCGTCCAGAACGACGCGGACGACGAGGACGCGCACGCCCCCGTCGGGCCGGTGCCGGGCTCGGAGGTCGAGGCGCGGATCGACCGGCGCTTCCTCGACGCCGACGCGCGGATCACCCTCGGGTTCGTCGAGCCGCACTTCTTCGCCGGCTTCTCCGGCGGACCCAAGATGGTCGCGCCCGGCCTGGCCGACCTCACGACGATCCGGGAGCTGCACTCGGCGAGCGCGGATCGCGGACCCCCGGGCGACGTGGGGGATCCTCGACGGGAACCCGGTCCACGACCCGATCCGCGCGATCGCCGGACGCGCGGACGTCACGTTCGCGCTCGACGTCGCGCTCGACGGCGAGAACCGGATCGCCGCCGTCTTCGCCGGCACGCTCGACGCCGAGCACCGGGCCGCGTGCGACCACGTCCGCGCGACGGCGATGGTCCGGGTGCCGGAGCCGTACGACGTCGTGGTCACGACGAACAGCGGCTACCCGCTCGACCAGAACCTCTACCAGTGCGTGAAGGGGCTCCGCGCTGCGGCCGGGATCGTCCGGCCGGGCGGCCGGATCGTGCTCGCGGCGGGATGCGAGGACGGCCTGCCCGCCCACGGCCGGTATGCGCGCCTGCTCGCGTCGTCGTCCGGGCCGGCGGAGTTCATCGAACGACTGGAGCGCGGCGAGATCGCGGAACGCGACCAGTGGCAGGTCCAGGTCCAGGCGGAGATCCAGATGAGGGCCGAGGTCGTCGCGCACACCCCGGGCGTCCCGCCGGACGACCTGCGCCGGGCGTGGATCGAGCCGGTCGCGGACGTGGAGGTCGCGCTGCGCGAGGGGCTGCGCCGGGCGGGCCCGGGCGCGCGGGGCGCGATCCTCCCCGACGGGCCGCGGACCATCGCGTATGTCGGCTGAGGCGGGGCCGGACCCGGATCCCTCCCCGCTGTTCGCCATCACGTTCCGCCGCGACGTGCCGGACCCCGGCCACGACCTGCTGCGCGCGTTCCGCGCCGGCGGACCCGGCGCCTTCGCCCAGGTGGTCGCGGCGGTGCGCGAGGCCCTCGCGGCGCATCCGGGGATGGCGCCGCCGGGGACGCTCGCGGTCCCGGTGCCGGGACACCGTGCGGGTGCGCCGAATGCGCCCCTGCACCGACCTGATCCGGGCGCTCGCGCCGGCGCGCGGCTGGATCGTCGCGGAGCCCGGGACGCTGACGCGCGTCGCGGATGCGCCGGAGGGGAAGGCGTTCGGGCAGCGGGTCCCGGCGGTCGAGGCCGCGACGCTCGCGTGGGACGCCGCCCTCGTCCCTGCCGGCGTCGGGCGCATCCTCCTCGTCGACGATGTGGCCGCGTCCGGCGCGACCCTCCACGCGGCGCTCGCGGCGCTCCCCGTGGAGTGGCAGGAGCGGACGGCGCTCCTCGCGGCCTTCCGGTCCGTCACGGCGTAGCCGGGGCGGCGGCGCGGGAGCGGTCCATCCGGCGGCCGGAGTCATCGCGGCCGGTCGTTCCCGTCATCCATTCGCCAAGGGATGCGCGGATGCGGTGCGCGCCGCGGGCGGCGAGCGGACACCCACCAGCACGTTCCGACGTGCCCGGGTGGTGGCTCCGGGTGTCGCTCGTCTACCCGTCCGCTCGGACCTCCGCGAGCCGGCGTGCGAGGAAGTCGCGCTCCGCGGCGTTCGCCGTCAGCTCCATCGCGCGACCGTAGGCGGCGGCCGCCTCGTGCCGCCGGCCCAGCCGGCGGAGGAGGTCGGCGCGCGTCGCGTGGTAGAGGTGGTAGTCGGCGAGCGCGCCCTCCGTCCCGATCGCCTCGACGAGCACGAGGCCGGCCGCCGGGCCGTCGGCCATGGCCACGGCGACGGCACGGTTCAGGTCGACGACGGGCGACGGCGCGACGCGCGCGAGCGCCGCGTACAGGCCGGCGATCTCGACCCAGTCGGTCTCTTCCGACGCGGCCGCCTCGGCGTGGCACGCGGCGATGGCGGCCTGGAGCGCGTACGGCCCCGGCGTGCCACCGGCGAGCCCGAACGCGCGCGCGACCGCCGCCGAACCTTCCGAGATCTCGGCCGCATCCCACCGCGCGCGGTCCTGTGCCTCCAGGAGGACCAGCGAGCCGTCCGGCGCGGTGCGCGCGTCACGGCGGGAGTCCTGGAGGAGGAGCAGGCCCACCAGGCCCGCCGCCTCGGGCTCGCCGGGCATCAGGTCGGCGACGAGCCGTGCGAGGCGGATCGCCTCCACGCACAGGTCCCGACGGACGAGGGCGTCGCCGGCGCTCGCCGTGTACCCCTCGTTGAAGATGAGGTAGATCGTCGCGAGCACGCCGTCGAGACGCTCGGGGAGGAGGTCGTCGGGCGGGACGCGGTACGGGATGCCGGCCGCCTGGATCTTGCGCTTCGCCCGGACGATCCGCTGCGCGAGCGTCGCCTCGGGCACGAGGAACGCGCGGGCGATCTCCGGTGTGGTGAGCCCGCCGAGCGTCCGGAGCGTCAGCGCGACGCGCGCGTCAAGCGCGAGCGCCGGGTGACAGCAGGTGAAGACGAGGCGCAGGCGGTCGTCCGCGACCCGGCTCTCGCCGCCCAGTCGCACCTCACCCTCCACGCCTGCACCGGCCATCCGCTCGATCTCCGCCACCTTCGTCGCCTCCGTCCGCGACCGCCGCAGCCGGTCGAGCGCGCGGTTGCGCGCCGTCGTGACGATCCACGCGCCCGGGCGGTCGGGGACGCCGTCGCGGGGCCACCGCTCGAGCGCCGTGACGAACGCGTCCTGGACCGCCTCCTCGGCGAGGTCGAAGTCGCCGAGGACCCGGATGAGCGTCGCGAGCGCGCGGCCGGACTCCTCGCGGAAGGTCAGCTCGACGACCTCGGCCGCCGGGCCGCCCCCGCCGCCCGTCACGCCTCCGCTCGCCGCGCCGCCTCCGCGGACCGCGCCCTCGACCTCCCGCGTCAGACGGCCGCTCCCGGCTCGGGCATCGGCTGGATCGGGCGGACCTCGACCGTGCCGAACCGTGCGCCGGGGATCCCCGCGGCTGCCTGGAGCGCCGCGTCGAGGTCGTCGCACTCGACGAGGTAGAACCCGCCGAGCGCCTCCTTGGTCTCGGCGAACGGCCCGTCGGTGATCAGCGTCCGCCCGTCGCGCACGCGGACGCTCGTCGCGGCCGCCGTGGGCTGGAGCGCCTCGCCGTGGCGGAGGATCCCCTGCGCGGCGATCGCGTCCGTGTATGCGCCGTACTCCTCGGCCATCTTCGCGAACGCCTCGGGGGTCGCGGGCAGGGCGGTCTCGTCGGTGTAGATGAGCAGCAGGTACTTGGCCACGGATCACGCTCCTTCGGTGCGATTCGGTGCGGTGCGGGGCGCCGCCCTCCTGCGATGACGACGAACGGCGACCGGCCGATTCGACAGTCGCGCCCCCGGACCGCGGCGGACGACGCGGCGGGGAGGCCGTAATGGTGGGGATGTGCGCCGGCCGGTGCAAGAGGGGCCGCGGACCGCGCGCCCCTGCGGGGCCCTCTTCCCGCGCGCTCGTATCCTTCCGGCATGGCGACCCCGCACGTCGACCTCCCGGTCGGTGAGCGCACCGTCCGCGTGACGAACCCGGACAAGGTCTACTTCCCGGACGCCGCCGGCGGGCCGGTGACCAAGCTCGAGGTCGTCCGCTACTACCTCGCGGTGGCGGACGGCGCGCTTCGCGGCGCCGGCGGGAGGCCGATGGCCCTGAAGCGCTACCCGGACGGCGCGACCGGCGAGTGGTTCTTCCAGAAGCGCGCGCCCGCCTCCCGGCCCGACTGGGTCCGCACGGTGGAGCTCGCGTTCCCGTCGGGCAGGACGGCGCACGAGGTCGTCATCGACGACCCCGCCGGCCTCGCGTGGGTGGCCACCCTCGGGTGCCTCGACCTCAACCCGCACCCCGTCCGCGCGGACGACCTGGACCACCCCGACGAGCTGCGCGTGGACCTCGACCCCGTCCCGGGCATCGAATGGCCGCAGATCCAGCGCGTGGCGCTCGTCGTGCGCGAGTCGCTCGCCGCCGTGGGGCTGGTCGGCTGGCCCAAGACGTCGGGCTCCCGCGGGATCCACGTGAACGTCCGGATCGAGAGGCGATGGACCTTCCCGGAGGTCCGCCGCGCGGCGCTCGCCCTCGCGCGGGACGTGGAGCAGCGCGCCCCCGACCTCGCGACGAGCAAGTGGTGGAAGGAGGAGCGCCACGGCGTCTTCATCGACTACAACCAGAACGCGAAGGACCGGACGGTCGCGTCCGCGTACTCGATCCGACCGCTCCCGGACGCACGGGTCTCCACGCCGCTGACCTGGGACGAGGTCGCCGACGTCGACCCTGCCGCGTTCACCGTCCGGACCGTCCCCGAGCGCTTCGCGCGGATCGGCGACCCGCACGCGGGGATCGACGAAGCCGTCGGCTCCCTCGACGGCCTGCTCGACCTCTCCGCGCGGCACGAGCTCGACGGGCTCGGCGACGCACCGTGGCCGCCGCAGTACGCGAAGACCGAGGACGAGCCGCCGCGCGTCCAGCCGTCGAAGCGCCGCATGCCGACGAAGCCGCTCGTCGAGATCGCACGCGCGGCGGCGCGCGACGACGCGCTCGCAGGCCTGGGGCGGTGGCGCGAACGACATCCCGATGTCTGGCCGTACATCCAGCCGGCAGACGTCCTCGTCGATGCGATGCGCGGTCGCTACACCACCTGGACGCGGATCCGTCTCAACCTCGAGCACGTCCCGCCGGAGCTGCGGCCGGAGCAGGAGCCGCTCGACGCCGACTACGACCCGTGGGCGGAGGTCCGCGGCGGCTGATCGGCCGGGCGGCCGGTGGCACTCGCTCGGGCGTGACCCGCGCCCACGCACCGCGGGACCAGCCGCGGCGACCTCCGGCACTTGCGTCCATCGGTCGGGCCTGCAGCGCATCCTCATCGGCTCGAGCGGGAGGCTTCGACGCGCGGCCCACACTCCGGCCGCCGGGACCGCGCCGAGCCACTGGCGAGACCGACCCGCGATGGCGTCCCGTGGACGGCAGATGCATCGTCGCCTTCTCACCGCGCTCGTCGCGATCGTTCTGGCCGGCTGCGTGGGGGCACCGCAGGTCGAGACGCCGGCGTCATCCACCGCCGGCACGCGATCGAGATCGCCGTCAGCAGCCCTCACGGCGACGCCGACACCCACGCCCGCGCCGACGCCCACGCCCGTGCCGACGCCGACCCCCGAAGACCAGCTCATCGCGGCCTGTCGTCACGGGACGCCCGTCCCCTGGGCTGCGCCCTACGCCGGCAAGGTCCATCCGCTCGTCGTCATCGAGCAGTGGTGGGGCGACAGCTGGTACAGCGACTATCCGTCGGACATCGAGGTCGTCGCTCCGTCGTACGCCATCAACGCCAAGTGGCGCAAGGGCACCTGGACCGGCCCGATCCAGCTGGTCGTCTGCGTTCCCGACCCGGAGGCCACGAGCGTGAAGGTGCGCTCGTGCGGACGGAGCTGGAAACGGACGGATGGGGTCGTCGGCGAGCTGCTCATCTACCAGTACAAGTCGAAGATCCGCGTCGTGGTCGCCGCGACCGGCAAGACCCTCCAGTCGAAGGTCCTCGTCGGCACCGTCCCACCCTGCGGAGGAGGCGGGAGCTCCCTGCTCGATCTCGACGTGGACCCGCCCTGGAAGAAGTTCGGCTACGCCGTCACGCCCGCGCAGGTCAGCAAGTACGCGACCGCAGTGGCGAAGCAGGCGGTCAAGTAGCCGCCACGGGCCGCGCTGCCGCGCGACCCCGCTGCGCACGGTGCGTCCCGA
>CAWJQZ010000034.1:0-37564 GCA_963844945.1 uncultured Chloroflexia bacterium | reverse complement strand
GGAGGGATCGAGTGCCGCTCGCACAGGAAGAGCGCACGGCGAACGACACGCGGCTGATGGTCCGCGTGGCGCTCATGTACTACCGGCTGCACCTGACGCAGGAGCAGATCGGCCAACGGCTGGGGATCAGTCGGTTCAAGGTGGGCCGGCTCCTGGATCGCACCATCCGCGAGTGCGCAAGACGTGCAGATCGACATCGTCCATCCCGCCGCTCGCCTCATGGACCTCGAGGACGCGCTCGTCGAGCGGTACGGACTGCACGCGGCGGTGATCGTGGACGTCCCGGACGCCCCCACGGACCAGGCCGTGCAGGGGCCTTCGCGCGCGAGTCGGTCGCCGGCGCCGCGGTCGCCTACCTCGCCGGGTCGGTTTCCCACCGGCGCCATCGGCGTCTCGTGGGCCGGACGATGCTGGAGCTCGCCCGCCAGCTCGAGCCCGGCTGGACCACGGCCACGGAGATCGTCCAGCTCAACGGCGCGACCTCCCGCTCATCGCTCCCCACGCGGGCGAACGAATCGCCGAGCGCTTCGGGACCACCACCGGCGCCTCCATCCGCCTCCTCGCCGCCCCCGCCATCGTGGGCAGCCCCGAGCTGCGTCATGCGCTCGAGGAGGTCGGCCGTCGGCGAGACGCTCGACGCGGCGCGCGCCACCTCCACCGCGATCTTCGGCCTCGGCATCCTCACCCGCGAGAGCGTCCTCGTCGGCTCCGGCTACCTGGCGGAGTCCGACCTCACGGAGCTGCAGCGGGCGGGCGCGGTCGGCGACGTCGTCGGGCGGTTCCTCGACCTCGACGGGCGCATCGCGAGCGCCGAGATCGACGGACGGACGGTGGGCCTGCCGCTCGCCGAGCTGGGCCACAAGCAGGTCTCCCTGGGGCTCGCGGCAGGCGCCGGGCGCGGGCCGATCACCCTCGCATCGTTGCGTGCCCGGTGCGTGAACGTCCTCGTGGCGGACGCGGGGACCGCTGAGTGGGTGCTTGCCCATGGATGAGCTTCTGACTCCGGTCCTCGAGGCGAAGGGGATCCGCAAGGAGTTCCCCGGCGTCGTCGCGCTCGACGGCGCGGACCTCTCCGTCCTCCCCGGCGAGGTCCACTGCCTCGTCGGCCAGAACGGGGCGGGCAAGAGCACGCTCGTGAAGATCATCATGGGCGCCTACTCGCCCGACGCCGGCCAGCTCCTCCTCAACGGCCGCGAGGTCACGTTCAAGTCGCCGCGCGACAGCCTGCACGCAGGCATCACGTGCATCTTCCAGGAGCTGGACCTCGTCCCGTCGCTCTCCGTCGCCGAGAACCTGCTGCTCGCCGACCTCCCCGGCCGGTACGGCGTGGTCAACGGCGCCAGGCGAGACGCGCAGGCGGCCGAGCTCCTCAAGCGGGTCGGTGCGACGTTCTCGCCGCGGACGCTCGTGGAGCAGCTCAACGTCGCCGACCGCCAGCTCGTCGCGATCGCGAAGGCGCTCGCGGTCGACGCGAAGCTCGTCCTCATGGACGAGCCGTCGGCCCCGCTGACGGCCAACGAGCTCGACCGCCTCTTCGAGGTCGTGGGCGAGCTCAAGCGCGCCGGCTGCGGCGTCGTGTACATCAGCCACCGCCTGGAGGAGCTCCACCGCGTCGGGTCGATCGCCACCGTCCTGCGCGACGGCCGCATCGTTGGCTCCTATCCCCTCCCCTCGACGCCGCTGAAGGAGATCGTCGCGGCGATGATCGGCGGCGAGCCCGAGGAGACCGCGGGGCGGAGCGTCGTCGCGGGGGTCGGTGCCGCGCTGCTCGACGTGGATCGCGTGACCGTCGCCGATGCATGCGACATCGAGAGCGTGAAGGTCTGGCCCGGCGAGATCGTCGGGATCGCGGGGCTCGTGGGCTCCGGCCGGACCACCTTCCTCCGGGCGCTCTTCGGCGCCGAGAAGGCGGACGTCCGGGCGTCGCTCGACGGCGCGCCGTACCACCCGCACCACCCGAGCGAGGCGATCCAGGTCGGCGTCGGTCTCGTCCCCGAGGACCGCCGGACCCAGGGGCTCATGGTGGATGCGTCGGTCGCCGACAACCTCGTCGTGCCCTCGCTACCGCGCCTCTCGACACTCGGGTTCGTCCCGCCGCGTCGGGTGGTCGCGTACGCGAACAGGCTCATCGCGTCGCTGTCGATCAAGGTCGCCAGCCCGCGCGTCCGGGCGGGCACGCTCTCGGGAGGCAACCAGCAGCGGGTCGTCCTGGGCAAGTGGATGGGCGGCTCGATCCGCCTGCTCCTGCTCGACGAGCCCACGCGAGGGATCGACGTCGGCGCGAAGGCCGAGCTCTTCGGCGAGCTCCGGCGGATCGCACAGGAAGGAGTGGGGATGCTGGTGGCGAGCAGCGAGCTCGACGAGCTCCTCCCGCACTGCGACCGGATCCTCGTCTTCTTCGCCGGACGCCTGGTCGGGGAGTTCCCGCCGGGCGAGCAGAACAAGAACGCGATCGTGAACGCGATGGTGACGGGTCAGACGATGACGAGGGCCTCGGCATGACAGCGACACAGCAGACGGCGCCGGGCAGCGGCGGGGCCACCCCCGTCTGGCGCAGGGTGGGCGATCAGCTCCTCGCGCGCCCGCTCATCGTCATCTTCGTGCTGAGCGTGATCATCGCCGCGCTCATCTCGCCGGCGTTCCTCTCGGTCCGCAACATCGCGAACCTGCTCCAGCAGTCGAGCATCATCGGCGTCATCTCGATCGGCATGACGTTCGTGATCCTCGCCGCCGGCATCGACCTCTCCGTCGGGAGCGTCGCCGCGCTCGGCGGGATGATCGTCGCGATCCTCTGCCAGGACAGCATCCCCGTCCCGTTCGCGATCCTGGCGGCCGTCGGCGCGGGCGCGCTCATCGGGCTCATCATGGGGTCGATCGTCGCGCTCACCTCGGTGCCGAGCTTCATCATCACGCTCGGCGGCCTCACCGCGATCCGCGGCCTGACGCTCCTGCTGACCGACGGTCGGCCGGTCTTCGGCGTCCCCGAGGAGCTCAAGTTCCTCGGCGCGGGCGTCATCGGCGGAGGCGGGACGACCCCGGGGATACCCGTGGTGGGGATCATCTTCATCATCGTCACGATCCTCGCGGCGATCTACCTGAGATGGACGCGGTCCGGCAGGTACCTCTACGCCACCGGCGGCAACGCCGCGGCCGCCCGCCTGTCCGGCGTCCCGGTGACCCTCACGGTCGCCCTCACGTTCGTCATCTGCTCCGCCCTCGCCGCGTTCGGCGGCGTCCTGCTCACCGCCTGGCTGGAGGTCGGCCAGCCCACGGCCTCCGCCGGCGCCGAGCTCACCGCGATCGCGGCCGTCGTCCTCGGCGGGACGAGCCTGTTCGGCGGGAAGGGCGGGGTCTTCGGGACGTTCGTCGCCGTCATCCTCCTGTCGATCCTCTCGAACATCCTCAACCTCGCCGGCGTCTCGCCGTACTTCCAGCAGATCACGACAGGGCTCGTGCTCATCGGCACCGTCCTCCTCAACTGGGCCATCGCGCGGAGGGCAGCGCCTATGGCCTGACCGCGGCTCCCCCGCACCCATCGAAGGAAGGGAGCCGCGTCCCGCTCCCAAGAGGCGCCACGTCGAGGAGAGGCGTCCAGCCCCCACGAACACCGAGGAGTCAGAGTTGTCCCAGATGAAGCGCACCATCACGATGCTCGCGGTCGTGGCCTTCGCGGTCGCCGCGTGCTCGTCCAGCGCGACCCCCGCGCCTGCCTCGCAGGCCCCGGCGGAGAGCGCGGCTGCAGGCGCCTGCACCCCCGTCACCGGGACCAACCTCCCGATCGGCTTCGCCGAAGTCACGATGCAGTCCCCGTTCTACGTCGAGCTCGTCAAGGCCGCCCAGGATGAGGCGACCAAGCTCGGCTACGACATGACCATGCTCGACGCGAACGGCGACGTCGCGAAGCAGAACAAGGACGTCCAGGACCTCATCACCAAGGGCATCAAGGCCCTGATCCTCAACCCGGCGAACCCGGAGGCCGTCCAGCCTTCGATCGACGCCGCCAAGGCCGCCGGCATCAAGGTCATCACGGTTGACCGGCCGGTCGCGTCGGGCGCCGACGTCCACGTCGGCCGCGACAACGTGAAGATGGGCGAGCTCGTCGGCACGGAGGCCGCGAACCTCCTGAAGGACGGCGGCAAGGTCATCGAGATCCAGGGCGACGCCGGCGGCATCGTCATGCAGAACCGCCGCGACGGCTTCGAGGGCGCGATCAAGTCCAACCCGAAGATCACGCTCGTCCAGGGCCCGTACGCCGAGTACGTCCGCGCCAACGCCGTGAAGGCGATGCAGGACCTCCTCACCGCGAACCCCGACGTCAAGCTCGTCTACGCGCACAACGACGACATGGCGCTCGGCGCCTCCCAGGTCCTCGACAACGCGGGCGTCAAGGGCGTCGCCATCACCGGCGTCGACGGCCTCATGGAAGCCATCAAGGCCATGAAGACCGGCGGCTACCAGGCGACGGCGCTCAACGACCCGCAGTACCTCGGCCGCCTCACGGTCCAGGCCGCCGACCGGCTCCTGAAGTGCCAGGAGACCGCTCCGAAGATCGACGCGGGCACGACCCTCGTGACCCCGGCGAATGCCGACCAGTACATCGGCGACACCCTCTTCGCCAAGTACCAGCCCGAGATCGACTGGGCCACGGGCCAGCCGAAGTAAGGACCATGATGGAGTCGACCGACGGCGTGATGTGGGCTGCGGTCCTGCACGGCCCCGGTGATCTCCGCGCAGAGCAGGTGCCTCTCCCGGTCCCCGGGCCGGGAGAGGTCCTTCTCGGAGTCGCGGCGTGCGGGGTCTGCGGGAGCGATCTCGATCGTGCCCTGAAGAAGGGCGCGTATCGGGAGGGCCTCATCCTGGGCCACGAGTTCTCCGGCCACGTCCGGCAGGTCGGCGCCGGTGTCGATCCCTCCTGGATCGGCGCCCTCGTCACCGTCCCACCGCTCATCCCGTGCCGGAAGTGCACGTCGTGCCTGCGCGGCGAGTTCGGCCTGTGCACGGACTACTCCTACTTCGGGAGCCGGACGTCGGGCGCGTACGCCTCCCACGTCGCGGTCCCGGAGGGGAACCTCCTCCGCGTCCCCGACGACATGGATCCCCGCCTGGCGGCCATGGCCGACCCGGCGGCGATCGCCCTCCATGCGATCTGGCGCACGGGCGCCCGGGTCGGCGACAGCGTCGCCGTCGCCGGGGCGGGCCCCATCGGCCTCCTCGCGCTCCAGCTCGCGCGCATCCTCGGCGCATCCGAGGTCGTCGCGCTCGACATCGTCCCGGAGAAGCTCGAGCTCGCGATGCGGCTCGGCGCCGACGGGGCGTTCACCACGGCCGACGAGGCGCTCGCCGCCCGCCCGGACGGGTACGACGTCGTCATCGAGACGACGGGCGTGAACCCGGGCGAGGAGGCGGCCGTCCTCATGGCCGGCCGGCACGGCCGCATCTCGTTCATCGGGATCCCCAACGCCCCCGTGACGTTCTCGGCGAAGGCGTTCGACCGGATCCTGCGGTACGAGCTGACCCTGACCGGATCCTGGAACTCGTTCAGCGCGCCGTTCCCCGGCGCGGAGTGGACCACGGTCGTGGACCTCTTCGCCTCCGGGAAGCTCCGCGGGATCGAGCTCATCACCGACGAGGTGGGCGTCACGGACGTCCCCGCGCTGCTCCCGCGGCTCGCGGACCGTTCCGAGTTCCACCTGAAGGCACTGGTGTTCCCGCGTTGACCGTCTTCCTCGGCATCGACCTCGGCACGACCTGCGTCCGCGTGGGCGTCGTCTCCGACACCGGCCACATGCTGGCCGTTGACGAGACCACGCTCGCCACGCGGCACCCCGGGCCGGGCCGCGCCGAGCAGGACGCCCGATCCTGGTGGCCGGCGGTGTGCGGAGCCGCACGCCGCGCGGTCGCCCGGAGCGGCGTGCACGTCGAGGAGATCGGCGGGATCGGCCTCTCGGCCACCTCCTCCACCGTCGTCCTCCTCGACGCCACCGGCCAGCCCCTCGCGCCCGCCGTCCTCTGGATGGACGTGCGCGCCGCCGAGGAGGCCGCGGAGACCGCGATCGACCACCCGGTCCTCCGCTACAGCGGCGGCTCCGACGCCGCCGAATGGCTGGTCCCGAAGGCGATGTGGTACCGCCGCCACGAGCCGGCGACGTACGACCGCGCCGAGCGCATCGCCGAGGGCCTCGACTACCTGACGTTCCTGCTCACGGGCGAGTGGGTGGGATCCCTCCTCACCGCCACGTGCAAGTGGAACTACGACCCGCTCGGCGGCGGCTTCGCCGAGGACCTGTTCGCCGCCTTCGGGGTCCCCGACCTCGCGGAGAAGCTCCCTGCGCGGATCGCGCCGATGGGGAGCGTCGCGGCCGGGCTCTGCCGCCCCGCCGCGGACGACCTCGGCATCCTCCCGGGGATCCCCGTCGCCGTCGGCGGGATCGACGCCCACATGGCGGTCCCCGGCACGGGCGCCTTCGGGGGCGGATCGCTCTGCATGATCGGCGGCACCTCCGTCGTCCTCCTCTTCGTCACCGACCGCGCGTCCTACGGCCCCGGCATCTGGGGCCCGTACCCGGAGGTCTACGGCCCCGGGACCTGGCTGCTCGAGGGAGGGCAGGTCTCCGCCGGGTCGATCCTCTCGTGGTACCGCGACCACGTGGGCCAGACGACGCACGCGGCGCTCGTGGAGGCGGCCCTCGCGACGCCGCCCGGGCGGACGGGCCTCCTCGCGCTCGACTACTTCCAGGGGAACCGGACCCCCTACCGCGACGAGCGCCTGCGCGGCGGCATCCTGGGCCTGGACCTCCACCACACGCCCGGCCACGTCTACCGCGCGCTCGCGGAGAGCATCGCCTACGGGACGAAGAACGCGGCGGACGCCATCGAGCGCCTCGGCGGCGGGATCTCCGAGGTCGTCGTCGCCGGCGGGATCCGACGCAACGCGGTCTGGCTCCAGGCGACCGCCGACGTCCTCCAGCGGCCGATCGCCCTGCCAGCCGAGACCGAGGCGAGCGTCTTCGGCGCGGCCGTGACCGCGGCCGTCGCGAGCGGGACGCATGCGACCCTCGTGGACGCGACCCGCGCGATGGTCCGGTGCGAGCGGATCGTGGAGCCCGACCCCGCGCTCCGCGACGTCTACGAAGAGGGCTTCCAGCGCTACACGGCGGTGACGGCATCCCTCGCGGGGACGCTCCACGAGCTCGCCCGCCAGGCCGAGCCCACCACCGCACCCACCGGAGAGGCGAGCCGATGAGCGACCAGACCGGGCGGCCGGACATGCCGTCCGAGGACGAGATCCGCCGCCTCGTGCGCAGCGTCGTCGACGCCGTCGCACCCGCGAGCGCACCGGCAGGAGCGCCGACCGCTGCCCCCGTGGCCGGCGCTCCTGCCGGTGCGACGCGCGCCGTCCCGGGGACGGCCGCCGAGCCCGCGGCAGTCTCGATCGCGATCGGCGGTGACCACGGCGGCTTCCCGATGAAGGAGGTCCTCCGCGCGTGGCTCGCCGAGAAGGGCTACGCCGTCACCGACTGCGGCACGCACAGCACGGACGCGGTGGACTACCCGGACATCGCGCTCGCCGTCGCGCGGCTCGTCGCCGACGGGACGTGCACGTACGGGATCGTCATCGACGGGGCCGGGATCGGCTCGTGCATGGCCGCGAACAAGGTGCCCGGAGTCCGGGCCGCGCTCTGCTACGACATCTCGACGGCGCGCAACAGCCGTGAGCACAACTACGCGAACGTCCTCACGCTGGGCGCTCGACTGATCGGGGAAGGACTTGCGATGGACATCGTGACCACGTGGCTCGCGACGCCGTGGGGGGCAGCCCGCCACGGGACGCGGGTCGAGAAGATCACCGCGATCGAGCGCACGTACGCTCGGCCGGCGACGGAGGGCCGCGGATGACGATCGCAGGCATGGACCGCGACGCCCTCGTGGAGGCGATCACGCGGCAGATCCTCGCAGGCCTGGACCCGGCGAAGGCCGGGGCAGGGACCGGGATCGGGTGCGCGACGTGCACGCGCTCGTGCGCGGCGGGCTGCCCGGACAAGGTCCGCGACGTGGTGGCCGGCGGCGCGTCGCGCGTCGAGTACCACGGCGCCGGCGACGACGTCCCCACGGACCTCGCCGCCTACATCGACCACACGCTCCTCAAGCCGGACGCGACGGCGGAGCAGGTGGACAAGCTCTGCGCGGAGGCGAAGCAGTACCACTTCGCCGCCGTGTGCATCAACCCGACCTGGGTGAAGCGCGCATCGGAGAACCTCCGGGGGACCGGCGTCGCCGTCGCGTCCGTCATCGGCTTCCCGTTCGGGGCCGGCACCACCGCCGTCAAGGCGATGGAGACCCGCCAGGCGGTCCGCGACGGGGCGCGCGAGATCGACATGGTCATCAACATCGGCGCCCTCAAGAGCGGGATGTACGACCAGGTCCGCGAGGACATCGCGGCGGTGTCGGACGCCTGCCACGAGGGCGGCGCCATCAACAAGGTGATCATCGAGACCGCCCTCCTCACCGACGAGGAGAAGGTCATCGCCTGCCGCCTCGCGCAGAAGGCGAAGGCCGACTACGTGAAGACGTCCACGGGGTACGCCTCGGCCGGCGCCACGGTCTTCGACGTCGCGCTCATGCGCGAGGCCGTCGGTCCGAAGATGGGCGTCAAGGCCGCCGGCGGGATCCGCACCAAAGAGGACGTGACCGAGATGATCGCCGCCGGGGCCACCCGGATCGGCGCTTCCGCCGGCGTGAAGATCGTGACCGGAGAGAGGGGTCCGCGTGAGCAATATTGAGCTCCGAGCCTACGCATTCCTGGACAGCCTCCAGGCCCAGTACGCGGCGTTCCTCGGCACGGTCGCGCAGGGGTTCCTGCCGCTGCCCGGTGACGCCTCCCTGTACGTGGAGGTCTCGCCCGGCATCGAGATCAACCGGCTGACGGACATCGCCCTCAAGTCGACGAACGTCAAGCCCGGGATGCAGATCATCGAGCGGTTCTACGGGCTGCTCGAGATCCACTCGCCGTCCCAGGCGGAGGTCCGCGCCGCGGGCGCGGCGATCCTCCGCGAGATCGGCGTCGAGGAGAGCGCGCGCATCAAGCCGCGCGTCCTCTCGAGCCAGATCATCCGCCGCATCGACGACCACCAGGCGCAGCTGATCAACCGGACGCGCCACGGCCAGATGCTCATCGGCGGCCAGACGCTGTACGTCCTGGAGATGGAGCCGGCCGCCTACGCGCCGCTGGCTGCGAACGAGGCGGAGAAGGCCGCCCGGATCAACATCCTCGAGGTGCGCTCCTTCGGCTCGATGGGCCGGGTGTACCTCGGCGGAGAAGAGCGGGACATCGACGTGGGCTGGCGCGCGGCGCTCGCCGCGATCGAGGGGCTCGACGGGCGCGAGCCCGGCAAGTAGGCGACCGCGGGGTCGATGAGACCGGCGGGGCCGCGCGGCTCGCGCCGAGAAGGAGACCGGATCAGATGGCTGATGCTCTTGGGATGATCGAGACCCGCGGGTTCGCCGCGATGGTCGAGGCCGCCGACGCGATGGTGAAGGCCGCCAAGGTCGAGCTGGTCGGGTACGAGAAGACCGGCGGCGGCTACGTGACGTCCGTCGTGCGCGGCGACGTCGCGGCCGTGAAGGCCGCGGTCGAGGCCGGCGCGCGGAACGCGTCCAAGGTCGGCGAGGTCGTGGCCACCCACGTCATCGCGCGGCCGCACACGAACATCGACACCGTCCTCCCGCTCGGCCGGGCCGACGAGGCGCGCGCCGAGACCGGCGCGAAGTAGCCGGATCCGCCGGGGGCGGGGCCGCGCGCTCCGCCCCCGCACGCGATCCGCATACGGAGGCGAGATGCTCCTGGGACGTGTCGTCGGGACGGTCGTCGCGACGCGCAAGGAACCGCAGATCGAGGGCTGGTCGCTGCTCCTCGTCCGCCAGGTCGACGCGGAGAACCGCGAGGCCGGGGCGTACGTGGTGGCCGTGGACGCCGTCGGCGCCGGCGTCGGCGAGACGGTGCTCTACGCCTCCGGCAGCTCCGCCCGCCAGACCGAGGCCACCCGCGACCGCCCGTGCGACGCGGTGATCATGGCCATCGTGGACACCTGGGAGATCGGCGGGGCCGAGATCTTCCGCAAGTGACCCGGCAGGCCGGCCGCGGGATCCCCCGGCCGGCCACGAGGGCCGGGGTCGAGGAGCCATGAGAGAGCTGGACGAACGCGAGATCGCGGAGATCATCGAGCGGGTGCGCGGCCGCGTCGCCGACGCGCCGGCAGCGCGACCCGGTGCCGCGCTGCGCGCCGACGCGGAGCTCGCGCGCGCCGAGGCCGCGGAGCTCGGCGACGGGGTCCACGCGACGATCGACGCCGCCGTGGCGGCCGCGTCCGTCGCCTTCCGCGCATACCAGGACCTGGGCCTCAAGGCCCGCCACGCGATCATCGACGCCGTCCGGGCGGCCGGCGTCGCGAACGCCGAGAGCCTCGCGGCGATGGCCGTGCGCGAGACGGGGATCGGACGGTTCCCGGACAAGATCGAGAAGAACCGCCTCGTCTCCACGAAGGCGCCCGGCCCCGAGGACCTCGAGGTGGAGGCGGTCACGGGCGACCGCGGGATGATGATCACCGAGTTCGCCCCGTACGGCGTCGTCGCGGCGATCACGCCCGTGACGAACCCGACGTCGACCGTCATCAACAACACGATCAGCATCGTGTCGGCCGGCAACAGCGTCGTCTTCAACGCGCACCCGAGCGCGAAGAAGTGCTCCGCCGAGACCGTCCGGATCATCAACCGCGCGATCGTCGGCGCGGGCGGCCCGCCGAACCTGGTGACCGCCGTCGCGATCCCGACGATCGAGAGCGCGCGCGCGCTCATGACGCACCCGGACGTGCGCCTGCTGCTCGTCACGGGCGGCCCGGGCGTCGTGAAGGAGGCGCTCCGGACGGACAAGAAGGCGATCACGGCCGGGCCGGGGAACCCGCCCGCGGTCGTGGACCAGACCGCCGACGTGGAGCAGGCCGGCCGCGACATCGTCCGCGGCGCCTCGTTCGACAACAACCTCGTCTGCATCGACGAGAAGACGTGCATCGTCGTGGACTCGGTCGCCGACCGCCTGCTCCGCGCGATGGTCGGGGCCGGCGCCTACCTCCTGAAGGAGCACGAGCTCCGGAAGCTCGAGCGGGTGATCTTCAAGCAGCTCGGCGAGCCCGGGAAGCACGGGGTGATGAACCCCGCGTGGATCGGGAAGGACGCGGGGAAGATCCTCGCGGAGATCGGCGTGCGGCCGGACAAGGAGCCGGTCCTCCTCGTCGCCGACGTCCCGCGCGACCACAGCCTCGTGTGGACCGAGCAGATGATGCCGGTCCTCCCGGTCGTCCGCGTGAGCACGGTCGACCAGGCGATCGACCTGGCCGTCCGCTCCGAGCACGGCTTCCGCCACACCGCGTCGATCCACTCGACGAACGTCTCCACGATCACGCGGATGGCGAGGGCCATGAACTGCAGCATCTTCGTCGCGAACGGCCCCAACCTCTCCGGCCTCGGCGAGGGCGGCGAGGGCTTCACGTCGTTCTCGATCGCGAGCCCCACGGGCGACGGCCTCACGCGGCCGCGGACCTTCTCGCGCGAGCGGCGGATCACCGTCGTCGGCGCCCTGAGGATCATCTGAGATGGCACGCGACGTGCGCCGGGCGGGAGCCGCGCCCACGGGCCTCGAGCCCGCGGTCGCGCTCCTCGAGCTCGACTCGATCGCGGTCGGCATCGTCGCGGGTGACGCGATGGCGAAGCGCGCACCGATCGACGTCCTCCACGCGGGCACGGTCCATCCGGGCCGGTATCTCGTCCTCGTCGGCGGCGCGGTCGCCGACGTCGAGGAGGCGCTCGCCGCGGGGTGCGAGGCCGGCGAGGGCTCGGTCCTCGACGCGGTGCTCCTCCCCGCGGTGGACTCCCAGGTGGTCGCCGCACTCCGCGGCGAGCGCCTCCCCGGCCGGGACGAGGCACTCGGCGTCATCGAGACCACGACGGTCGCGTCGGTCATCGACGCGGCCGACGCGGCCGTCAAGGGCGCGCAGGTCCGCATCCTCGAGCTCCGCGTGGCGGACGACCTCGGGGGGAAGGCGTACGTCCTCTTCGACGGGCGCGTCTCCGACGTGGAGGCGGCCGTCGAGCAGGCGCTGGGCCGTGTCGCGGAGTCCGGCCGCCCCGAGGGGCGGGTGACCGGCCGCGTGGTCGCCCAGCTCCACGCGACGATGCGCGCGAACCTCGAAGGCGACGCGCGGTTCGCGCCGCGCGTGCGCGGGGAGGGCTGACCGATGCAGCTCGCACGCGTCGTGGGCACGGTCGTCGCGACCGTGAAGTCGCCCGGGCTGGAGGGCGTGAAGCTCCTCATCGTCCAGCCGCTCGACCGCCAGGGCCGGCCATCCGGCGGGACCGTCGTCGCGGCGGACGCCGTGCACATGGCCGGGCCGGGCGAGCTCGTGTACATCGTCGCGGCGCGCGAGGCCGCGGAGGCGATGCCCGACCCGTTCGTCCCGGTGGACCACGCGATCGTCGGGATCGTGGACGCGGTCAGCAACCACGACGCCGGCGGAGAGGGCCCGTCATGAAGCTCGCACGCGTCGTCGGGAACGTCGTCTCGACGTTCAACGCACCGGTCTTCGAGGACCGGACCCTCCTCCTCTGCGACCTCATCGACCCGCGCGGGAAGCCGGCGGGCGGCTACATGATCGCCGTGGACACCGTGGGCGCCGGCCCCGGCGAGACGGTCCTCCTGATGGACGAGGGGACCTCCGCGCGGCAGATCCTCGGCGTGAAGAAGGGCCCGGTCCGGACGCTCGTCGTCGGGATCGTGGACGACGTCGCGCTCGTCCCGAGCGAGGAGCCGGCGGCGATCGCGGCCGCGACCCCGTCCGCGAAGGTGACGACCCCGGCGACCGCGTCGAAGCCCGCGCGGCGGCCGCGAAAGGCCCGGCCGACGCCCTAGGCGCGACTCCCCGCCGGGACGCGAGCGCGCCGGCCGCTCCCCTCCCCTATGCCCACCGCCCGGCGCCTTCGAGCCGGCCGGTGAGGAGCGCGACGAGGATCGCCTGCTCCGTGCACAGGCGGTTCTCGGCCTGGTCGAAGACGACGGATCGGAACCCGTCGATGACCTGCGCCGTGACCTCCTCGCCGCGGTGGGCCGGGAGGCAGTGCATGAAGATCGAGCCCGTCTCGGTGAGGCTCATGAGCTCGTCGGTGATCCGGTACGGCTCGAAGGCCTTGATGCGGGCCTCCTTCTCCGACGGGTCCACGCCCATCGAGAGCCAGACGTCCGTGTAGACCACGTCCGCGCCGGTGACCGCAGCGCGGACGTCGTTGGTGACCTCGACGCTCGCGCGGTTCTGGAGCGCGATGGTCCGCGCCGTCTCCACGACCTCCGGGTCCGCCTCGTAGCCGGGCGGGGTGGCGATGATGATCTGCATCCCGGCGAGCGCGCCCGCCTCCATGAGGCTGTGGATCGTGTTGCAGCCGTCGCCGACGAAGGCGAGCCGGACGCCGTCGAGCCGTCCGAGCTTCTCGCGGATCGTCAGGAGGTCGGCGAGCGCCTGGCACGGGTGGTGCCCGTCGGTCAGCGCGTTGATGACCGGGATGGTGGAGGCCGCGGCGAAGCGCCCCACCTCCTCGTCGGAGAACGTCCGGATGACGAACGCCTTCACGTACCGCGAGAGGACGCGCGCCGTGTCCTCGATCGTCTCGCCGCGCCCGAGCTGGAGGTCGGCGGGGCCGAGCATCTCGGGCGTCCCGCCGAGACGGGCGATCGCCACCGTGAAGCTCACGCGCGTGCGCGTGGACGGCTTGGTGAAGTCCATCGCCACGACCTCGTTCCGCAGGAGGCCGGAGTAGCGATGCGGGTCCTTCTTCAGCTCCTCGGAGAGGTCGAGGAGGACCGTGAGGTCGTGCCGCGAGAGGGCGGAGATGCGGAGATAGTCCTTCAGGGCCACGGCGTGTCCGTCCAGCGCCAGCCCCGCGGGCACCGGAGGATCGACCGGCGCGGCCACGACCGGGGCACGCGCGGAGCATACGCCCGGTCGCGTATCGTTTCGACCGTGCCGTGCGGCGCCCTTCGGGGGTGCCGGACGGACCCGCCCACCCGCCATCTCGAGGAACCCGCCGTGGCACTCCCGGTCGCATCGCGCACTCCCGCCCCGCCCGATCCCATCCTCGGGCTCACCGAGGCCTTCAAGGCCGACACCCGTCAGGGGAAGGTCAACCTCTCGGCGGGCGTCTACATCGACGACTCCGGCATCACGCCCGTCCTGCCTTCCGTCCTCGAGGCGGAGCGGCGGATGCTCGCCGGCGAGACGACGAAGGTCTACAAGCCGATCGACGGGGATGCCGCGTACCGCGTCCGCCGTCCGCGATCTCGTCTTCACGCCCGACCACGAGGTCGTCCGGTCCGGGCGCTCGGCGACGAGCCACACACCCGGCGGGACCGGCGCGCTCCGCGTGGCGGCCGACTTCCTCGATCCAGGAGGGCGCGCCCCGGACGGTCTGGGTCTCCGACCCGACCTGGCCCAACCACCCGCAGATCTTCGGGCTCGCCGGCTTCCGCGTCCGGCCGTACCCGTACGTGCGCCTCGGCGCGCGCACCGTGGCGATCGACGAGATGCTCGCGGCGCTCGGCGAGGCGGAGCCGGGCGACCTCCTGCTCCTCCACGGCTCCTGCCACAACCCGACCGGCGTGGACCCGTCGGCGGCCGAGTGGGAGCGGATCGGCGACCTCATCGAGGAGCGGGACCTCCTCCCGCTCGTCGACTTCGCCTACCAGGGCTTCGGGGACGGCCTGCGCGAGGACGCCGACTGGATCGGCGCGATCGCACGGCCCGGGCGCGAGCTGCTCGTCGCGTCGAGCTTCTCGAAGAACTTCGCCCTGTACAGCGAGCGCGTCGGGGCGCTGACCGTCGTGGCGGCCGACGCCGGGGCGGCAGCGGCCGCGCAGAGCCACATCAAGGTCGCGATCCGGGCGAACTACTCGAACCCGCCGTCGCACGGCGCCGAGATCGTCACCACCGTCCTCGGCGACGCCGCGCTCCGCGACCAGTGGGAGGGCGAGCTCGCCGGGATGCGCGGGCGGATCCACGCGAACCGCCGGGCGCTCGTGGACGCCTTCGCGGCGCGCGGGATCCCCGGCGACTGGGAGCCGATCGCGCGTCAGCGCGGGATGTTCGCGCTCCTCGGGCTCTCGAAGGAGCAGGTGGCGGCGCTCCGCGACGAGCACGCCGTGTACGTCGTGGGCGCCGGGCGGATCAACGTCGCCGGCATCACGCCGGCGAACCTCGGCCCGTTCGCCGACGCGGTCGCGGCGCGTCGTCGGGCACGGCTGGCTGTGACCGCGCGATCCCGACGGCGTCGCGCCGCGGCGCGGACCCCGCCGGGACGAGGAGCTCACCCGCCGGCGACGGGCTCCAGGATGACCAGGGGGATCGTCCGCTCGGCGATCGCCTGGTAGCGGGCGTACTGGCCGTAGGCCGCGCGGTCCACGACCGGCCACAGCGCGTCGCGCTCGCCGGGCGTCGCCTCGCGGCCGCGGACGGCGACCGACCGGCCGCCGATCGTCACGGTCGCCTCCGGGGTCGCGCGCAGGTTCGCGAGCCACGCCGGCGGACGGTGGCTGCCCATGTTCGAGGCGACGACGACCCATCCGCCGTCGTGCTCCACGTAGACCAGGACGACCGTGCGCGGCCGGCCGGAGACGCTGCCGGTCGTGGTCAGGACGAGGCAGGGACGGCGTGCGAACAGCCGCCCGATGCGACCCCCGGAGGCGCGGAACGCCCAGTCGTGGAGCCGGTAGAGGGCGCGCTGGACGGGGTACGCGACGCGGAGGCCGCGGGTGGCGGCGACGGCGGCGCGGTGGCGGGCGCCCCGATGCGGGACGGGATCGGTCATCGACCCGGGACGATACAGCGGCCGCCGGCCGGCCGGTCCGGGCGGCGCGCGGAGGCCGGCCCGCGAAGGGTCAGCCGGCGGCGCTCGCCCCGGCCGCATCGGCCGCCGTCGGCCCCGTCGCGCCTCGTCGGCGAGCGCCCTCTCGATCGCCGCCGAGAGGTTCGCGGCGGTGGGCTGGCCGACGAACGGCGTCACCCTGTGCACGCCGGCGAGCTCGGCCCACTCCGGCTCCATCCCGGTGGCCGTCAGCACGACCGGCACGTCCGGGTGGATCTCGCGGATGCGCTCGATCAGCGCCTTCGCGCCGTCCGGCTCGCCCGTGACGAACGCGTCGTACAGGAGGACGTCCGCGTCCTCCGCGTAGCCGCAGGGGATCCCGGCGAGGATCGGACAGGCCGCACCGATGGGGCCCATGCACTCGGTGACCTGGTAGCCGGCGCGCCGGAGCGCATCGGCCTCCTGGTCCGCAAGGTCGATGTCGTGGTGGACGACGAGGACGCGCGTCATGCCGATCTCCTATCGCGGCCGCTGGCCCCGGCGACTCCCTGCCGGCGGTATCGGCCGTCGTCCGAGTACCGGAGCATCCGCGGGCCCGGACACAGCCGCGGCAGGGCCATCGGGTCCCCCTGCATGGTGCCACGGGTCACGAACGGCCCCACCCGGGCATGCGACCTCGCGAAGCCCGCGGCGGCGCCGTCGCACCGAGGCGCCGGGGGTCGTCGGACCCGCCTTCCGGGGATGTCGGCTACCCTTCGACGGACGGCGGCCGTCGGGTCCGACCCGGTCCGTCGCCCCTCGGAGGACAACATGCTCGGTCTCACCATGCGCGTCGCACGCCCCACCAGGACCGCCGCGCTCGCGGCGCTCGGGGCGATCGTCGTGCTCTCCGCCGGCCTCGCGATGCCCACGTCCGGGCAGGCCGGCTCCCTCTCGGCAGCGCTTCCCGTCCGCCGCGTGGTCGGCGCGCCCATCGGCATGGACCAGTTCCAGTGGTTCGTCGGTCTCACGACGGACGGCCACTACCTCTACGCGGCCGACCGCGGCCGCATCGTCAAGTTCGAGACGGGACCCACGCGGGCCGATCGCCACCTTCGATGCGAGCAAGCTCGCGCCGTACCTCGTGACCACGCCCCGCTCCCAGTACGGCGTCGGGTCCGCGGTGATGGCGGCCGGCGACCACGGGCTCTTCATCACGAACGGCACGAAGATCACGCGCATCGGCACCGCGCTCGACGGCTCCGGGGTCGCGACCTACGGGACCGTGGGCTCCGGCGTGGGGCAGTTCAGGAAGATCACCGGGATGGCGGTCTTCGGCGACTTCCTGTACGTCGCCGACTCCGGCAACAGCCGGGTCGTCCGGCTCCCCGAGATCCCTCGACGGCTCCTCGTGGACCGCGTTCGGGAGCTCGGGCACGGGCGTCGGGAAGTTCGGCACGCTCGCCGGCATCGCGGCCACGGACCTCGCGGTCTTCGTCGCGGATGCGGGCAACGACCGGATCGTGCGCCTGTGGCCCGCGCTCGACGGGACCGGCTGGGCCGAGGTGGTCCGCAAGGACGCCGGGATGTACGGGACGCTGCAGGTGAAGGGCACGACGCTGTACATCCGCGCGACCGACTGCACCGCGGACCTGGAGCCCGGCGTCCTCCGCGTCCCCACGTCGATGACCTTCTCCGGCGTCAGCTGCATGCACATCGCGCCGACCGACGTCTCCGTCAGCAGCCGGAGCTTCGCGACGGACATCGCGGTCACGCCGAGCGGGATGTACATCGGGACGGACGCGCACGACAGCGGCCTCATCGAGATGCGGCGCTACTGGCCCGATTCGCCCACGGTGGCGGACGTCTACGGCTCGGCGCCCTACGCCGCGCTCGGTCAGCTCGCCGCGCCGCGCGGCACCGCGGTCGCCGGCGACATGCTCTACGTCTGCGACCTCGCGAGCGGCGCGCCCCTCGCCGGGACGCGCATCGTCGCCCTCCGGCGATCCGACATGTCGTTCGTCGCCCAGGTCGGGGCGGCCTGCTCGCCCTCGCGTCTCGCGGCGACCGACGGCTGGGTCTTCGCCTCGGACGGCGAGACGATCCAGCGCTTCCACGGCGACGACCTGGCGGCCGCAGGCGTGTACGGCACCGGCGGCGACGGGGTCGGCGGGTTCTCGCGCGTCGACGCGCTCGCCGCGACCGGCGGGACGGTCTTCGCGGTGGACGGCTCGCTCGGCCGCGTCTCGCGGCTCGCTGCCGACCCGTTCGACGGGACCGGCTGGAAGACGGCGAAGGTGGCGCGGTTCGGCCCGGGGCTCGCGTTCGCCGGCGCCGACGACAAGACGTTCGCGTATGCGATCGAGGCGCCCGGCGGGACGAAGGTCTTCCGGACGGGCGTGAGCCTGACCGGCGGGTGGGCGACGCGGAAGGTGACGAAGGCGAACATCCCGGTCACCGACCTCGGCGGGCTCGACGTGGACGGCGGCCGCGTCTTCCTCGCGGTCGACGCGTTCGGCGGGAAGGCCTCTCCGTCGGTGCTCGTGCTCGACGCGAAGAGCCTCGCGACGGTCGGCTTCGGGCCGAACAGGCGCAAGGTCCCCGCCCGCCTCGTGTACCCGACCGGGATCGCGGTCTCCGGCCCGGACCTCTACCTCGCCGACGGGATCACGCCGCCCGGGGCGAAGGTCCCGCGGACGGACGCGGGCGTCGTCGTCTGGCGGTTCGCCGCCGCCGCCTGACGGCAGAGGCCGCCTGACGGTCGCGGCCGGCGCGGCGAGCGCCGCCGCCCGGCCCCCGGCCTCAGTCGCGGCGTAGCGTCGCCACGGCCGGCTCCCGCCGTGTCGCGAGGACGAGCCGCCGCACCGTCCGGACCAGCTCGCCGAGGTCCACGGGCTTCGCGAGGTACTCCGTCGCCCCCGCGGCGAGACATCGCTCGCGGTCGCCGCGCATCGCGAGCGCGGTGAGCGCGACGATCGGCGTCGCGTCGAACCGGCCGCCCGGGTCGCCACGGAGTCGCCGCATCGCCTCGAGGCCGTCCATGCGCGGCATCTGGACGTCCATGAGGATCAGGGCCGGAGTCGCCTCCTCGGCCAGCCGCACCGCCTCCACGCCGTCGACGGCGACGGAGACGCGGTACCCGGCAGCCCGCAGGTAGTTGGCGACCACGCGCGCGGTGACCTCGTTGTCCTCGGCGAGCAGGACGAGCGGGGCGTCCTCCTCGCCCACGACGAGGATCGGCCGGTCTCCGGCCTCCCGGCGCACGACGATCTTCGCCAGGAGCGCGGCGAGGTCCTCGCGCGCGACCGGCTTGATGAGGTAGCCGGCCGCGCCGCGCTTCACCCCGTCCGCGGCCGCGTCGTCCACGGAGACGATGACCACGGGAACGTTCGCGGTGCGGGGATCGCGCATCAGGTGCTCGAGCACCTCCCACCCGCTCGCGCCCGGCAGCATGAGGTCGAGGAAGATGACCTCCGGGCTCAGCGACGCCGCGACCTCCACCGCGCGCTCGCCCGTCGGGTGGACGATGTTCGAGATCCCAAGGCCCACGAGGGCGCGGGTGAGCGTGCCGGCGTCGATCGCGTTGTCCTCGATCGTCATCGCCCGCTCGAGCGCGATGTCCGGCGCGGGAGCCTCCGCCTCGGCCGCGGCGGGGACCACCCACGGAAGGACGATCGTGAACGTGCTGCCCACGCCGGCCGCGCTCTCCGCCTCGATCCGCCCGCCATGGAGGTCGGCCATCCGCGAGACGAGGGAGAGGCCGAGGCCGGTCCCCTCATGCGCCCGCGACAGCCGCGAGTCGACCTGTGTGAAGGGCTGGAAGAGCTTCGCGAGATCCGCCGGCTCGATCCCGATGCCCGTGTCGGTCACGGAGAAGCGCACGACCTCGGCGGCGGGGTCGCCGGTCACCTCGACGGAGATGCGCCCCTCGTCGGGGGTGAACTTCACCGCGTTGGACAGGAGGTTCACGAGCATCTGCTTCAGGCGCCGCGGGTCGGCCTCCAGGCGGAGGTCGACCGGCTCGGTCGAGAGCGAGATCCGATGGCGCTTCTTGCGGGCCTGCGTGCCCACGAGGGCGATCGCGGACGTGCAGACCTCCTGGGCGACGACCGGCTCCACGGCCAGCTCGAGCTTCCCGGCCTGGATCTTCGCGAGATCGAGGACGTCGTTGATGAGCATCAGGAGGTGCTGGCCGCTCTCCTGCAGGAGCGTGAGCGACTCGGCCTGCGCCGGGTTGACCGGGCCGTCGATCCCCGCGCGCAGCGATTCCGCGAGCCCCAGGATCCCGGTGAGCGGCGTCCGGAGCTCGTGGCTCATGCTCGCGAGGAACTCGTCCTTCGCGCGGAGCGCACGCGCGAGCGCGTCGTTCGCCTCGCGCAGCTCGTCTCGACTCCGGCGGAGCTCCTCCTCGGCCGCCCGGCGCTCGGTGACGTCGCGGGCGGCGCCGTACACGGTCTCGCCGTCCATGCGGACGCGCCACTCCAGCCAGCGTACCGACCCGTCCGCGCACACGAACCGGTTCTCGAAATGGGAGGCTTCGCCGCCCGCGTAGAGCGTGGACGCCTGCGCGATCGTGGCCTCCACGTCGTCGGGATGGACGAAGGACAGCCACTCGCGCGAGGTGAGCTCCTCGAGCGACCAGCCGGTGACCTCCGTCCATCGCGGGTTGAGGCGCTCGAACCGTCCGTCGGCGCCGCCGATGGCGAGGAGCTCCAGCGAGACGGTGAAGAAGCCGTCCAGCCGCGCGTTCATCGCGCGGAGCGCCGCCTCGGCGCGATGGCGCTCGGTGTTGTCGAACATGATCGAGCGGCTGTGTCGGAACACACCGTTCTCGTCCTTCACCGCGCTCGCGCTCAGGAGGACCGGCATCGTGGAACCGTCAGGGCGGACCAGCTCGAACTCCAGGTCGCGCACGGTGCCCGTCTCGATGAAGCCCGGGAAGCTTTCCGCGAAGGCCCGGAGCGACTCCGCCGTGAGGAAGTCGCCGAACGGACGACCGAGGACCTCGTCCACGCCCCGGCCGAGCCACTCGAGCTCGGTGGCGTTCACGCGGATGTACCGGCCGTCCACGTCGAGAGAGTGATAGCCGCAGGGCGAGTGCTCGTACAGGTCCGCCACCTCGCCCAGGGCGACCCGGAGCGCCTTCTCCGCGGCCTGGCGCGCGGTGTTGTCGAAGACCGTCGAGCGGCTGTAGAGGACCGTGCCGTCCGCGTCGCGAACGGCGGTCACGTTCACGATCACCGGGAACGTGCTCCCGTCCGCACGGAGGAACTCGTACTCGACGTCGTGGAGCTCGCCCTTCCCGCCGAAGAACCCCACACGGTCGCGGTCGAATGTCTCGCGCGAGGCGGGGGTCAGGAACTCCGCGTACGAGTGCCCGATGACCTCGTCCCGCGTCCGCCCGAGCCAGCGCAGCTCGGTCGCGTTCATCCGGGCCACGCGCCCTTCGCGGTCCACCGAGTGGTAGCCGCAGGGTGCGTTGTCGTAGAGGTCCTGCATCTCGGCCGCACTGGCGTCGTTGAGCCGCTCCTGGTGATCGGGCGGCACCGGTGCGGGATCGGGAGGCTGGGTGTGTGCGCTCACTTCAGCCCTCCGTCGACGGTCGGTCACGCGCTCTCCCCCGGGGCGCGAGACTCACCGTACGTCCGGTGGACGGAGGTGCCAGAGCCGTCCGGCATCGGATGGCCGGGCCATGCGCAGCACGGGCGACGGAGTCGGGGCCTGCGTCCCTTGCCTCGGCCTGCCGGCGGGCGCACGATGCGGACATGGAGAGGCCCGACTGGACGGCCGGCCTGCGCGCCGACCCGATGCCCTGGCTCCTCGACCCGGCGATGCCGGCGGTGCGACACGTCGCGCTGCGCGATCTGCTGGATCGCCCGGCCGACGACCCCGAGACCGTGGAGGCCCGCGCCGCGGCGATGGGAGCCCCGCCGATCGCGTCGATCCTCGCGGCGCAGGACCCGGAGGGCTGGTGGGCGAAGCCGGGGGCCGGGTACGGGCCCAAGTACCGCACGACCGTCTGGAGCCTCATCTTCCTCGACCAGCTCGGAGCGGACGGGGCCGATCCCCGGGTGCGGGCGGGCTGCGCCTACCTCCTCGACCACGCGACGATCCCGGGGGAGTCGTTCGGGATCGGGTACGGCGACGAGAAGCCGCGGCGCTCCGTCCAGATCCACTGCCTCAACGGGAACCTGCTCCGCACCCTGCTGGGCTTCGGATGGGGCGACGATCCGCGCGTGCGGGACGCTGTGGCGTGGGAGGTCGCGGCGGTCCATCGGCAGCCCGGGCCACGCCTACGCGAAGGGCGGGACGCCGGGGCCGGGGTACGCGTGCTCGGTGAACGAGGCGCTCCCGTGCGGGTGGGGCGCGACGAAGGCGGTCCTCGGGCTGGCGCGGATCCCGCCGGGCGACAGGACGCCGGAGGTGGACCAGGCCCTCGCCGCCGGCGTGGAGCTCCTCCTCTCGGTGGACCCCTCCACCGCGATGTACCCGATGGGCTGGGGCAACGCGAAGCCGAACGGCTCCTGGTTCAAGCTCGGGTTCCCGTCGGGATACGTCGCCGACGTCCTCCAGGCGGTCGAGGCCGTCTGCGCGGCCGGCGCGGCCGGCGACCCCCGCCTGGCCCCGGCGATCGACTGGATCCTCGCGCAGCAGGGCCCCGACGGCCGGTACGTGAACCGCTACGCGTACGTGAGCAAGATGGCGGCGAACATCGAGAGCCAGGGCAAGCCGAGCCGGTGGGTCACCCTCCGCGTCGCGCGCGTGCTCCGGGCCGTCCACGCGGCACGGGCGAGCGGGTGACCGCGACGGCGGACGACGGCTGGGCCCGGATCCTCCCGGCCGACCCGCGGCCCTGGCTCCTGGGGTCCGCCGAGCCGGCGGCGCGGTGGATCGCCCTCACCGCCCTCCTCGACCGCCCGCCGGACGACCCCGAGGTCGTCGCGGCGCACGTGGAGGTCCTGGCGGATCCGGGGACCCGGTCGCTCGTCGAGCGGATCCCGACGTGGGGCGCTCCCCTCGCGCTTCCGGGCCACGACTCCGCGCTGTTCGCACCGAACCTCCTCGAGCTGCTCGCGACGATGGGCGTCGGCCCCGGCGACGAGCCGCGGATCGAGGCGACGCTCGACGCGATGCTCGTGGGACGTGCGAGCGACGGCCGGCTCGCGACCTTCGCGACGAGCCGCGTGACCCCCGACGGCGCCTGGAGCGCGCTGCTCTGCGACACCCACGCGATCGTCGGGGCGCTCGTCCGGTACGGACGCGGCGACGACCCTGCCGTCGTCGAGGCGCTCGCGCGGATGGCGGACGGGATCGTGGAGACGACGAGCGGCGCCGCCTGGCCGTGCGTCCCGTGGGGCGGGTTCCGCGGACCCGGGCGCAAGGGCGACAGGTGCCCGCAGGTGACGCTCGAGGCCCTCGCGGCGTTCGCGCGCATCCCCGCCGGCCGCCGGCCGCCGGCGATCGACCGGGTCGCACGCGACGCGCTGGCGCCGTGGCGCGGCCGTGCCGACGCGACCCCGTACATGTTCGGCCACGGCGCGCGGTTCAAGACGGTGAAGTGGCCGAGCCTCTGGTACGACGTCCTCCGGACGGTGGAGACTCTCGCGCTCTACCCCGCCGTCTGGGACGGCCCGGCCGCGGACCGCGGAGGACCGCCGCGCCGTCGCCGAGCTCGTCGCGTGCCTCGTGGCGTACAACGTGGGCGCGGACGGGCGCGTCACGCCGCGATCCTGCATGCGCGGCTTCGAGGGCACTCGTTCGGCCAGAAGAAGGCGCCGTCGCGCCTGCGCGACCGCGCGCGTCGCCGCGGCGGTCCGACCCTTCGCCGACCTCGCCGACGAGATCGCGCGCGGTGGACGTCCTCGCGCTCGCGAGCTCGAAGGGTGGATCCGGAACGCCGCGGCCGCCGAAGGTAGGCTGACGATCCACGCACGGCTGGAGGGGAGCCCGACATGACCGACGAGACCGCGACGAGCCCGACACCCGAGCCGGAGGCCGCCGCGCCGCCGCGCCGCCGGCGCCGCTGGCGCAGGGTCCTCGCGGTCGTCCTCGCGGTCCTCGCGGTCGCCCTCGTCGCCCTCTTCGCCGTCGGCGCGTGGTACGTCCAACCGCAGCCGCTCCTGCCGGAGGCCACCGCCGCCCTGACCTCCAACGCCCAGGTGACGTTCGCCGACGAGCCCGGATGGCTGTCCTTCACGCCGACGTCCGACGCGAAGTCCACCGGGCTCATCGTCTACCAGGGCGCGAAGGTGCCGGCCGCCGGCTACGCCCCCACGGCGCAGGCGATCGCCGCCGCCGGGTACCCGGTCTTCATCCCCAAGATGCCGCTGAACTTCGCCGTCCTCGGGCTCGACGCGGCGAGCGCCGTCATGGAGGCGCACCCGGAGATCGACCGCTGGGTGATCGCCGGGCACTCGCTCGGCGGGGCGATGGCGACGAACTACGTCGACGCACACCCCGGCGCGGTCGATGGCCTGGCCCTCTGGGCGAGCTACCCCAACGCCGACCTGTCGGCGCTGCCCGCTCGTCGCGACGTCGATCTGGGGCTCGCTCGACGGCGGGGCGGCGAAGATGAACGGGGCCGAGGCGCACGCGCAGCTCCCGCCGGACGCGACCTTCATCGAGATCCCCGGCGGCAACCACGAGCAGATGGGCTGGTACACGGGCCAGCCGAACGACCCGCCGGCCACCATCTCCCGCGAGCAGCAGCAGGCCGCCGTCGTGGACGCGACCGTCGCGGTCCTCGAGGCGGTGGACGGCGGAAGCTGACGTGCCGGGCGACCCGGCGCGGGAGGTCCGCGCGCCGGGTCGTGGACCGCGGGGTCGTCAGCGCGCGAGGCGCACGGGCGGCGGCGGGACCGAGTCCCGCAGCGAGTCGATCGCCTGGACGACGTACGACCAGCCGCCCTTCGGCGTGAGCCCGTCGAGGCAGTAGGTCCACGTCGCGCCCGCCGGCTTGCCGTACGGCTCGGTGACGATCTTCTGGCACGGCTTCGCGGGATCGAACTTCCAGAGCCCGAAGGTCGCCTCCTCACCGCCCTTCCACGGCTCGGCGGTGAGCTCGAACTCCGACGCTCCGCGGACGAACGCGTACGCCGGGTCCTTCTCCTTCTTCGCGAGCATGTTCCAGATGTCGCGCGCGAAGACCCCCTGCTGCGCCTCGCTCGGCGTGCAGTTCGTGTACCCGTTGCAGGAGGCGGCGAGGTTGGGGCCCATCTCCGAGAAGAACATCGGGGGGACGTACCCGCCGAGCCCGTCCGTCGACGTCGTCCAGTACCCCTTGTACTGGTCGAGCCAGGTCTCGAGGAAGCTCGCCGGGTTCGTCGTGTTGACCCCGAAGATGAAGCGCGACTTCGTGAAGCCCGCGGGCAGGCGCCCAGCCGCTTCCGAGGCGAGGAGCGCCCGGACGATCGGCGTCATGTTCGCGATCGCCGCGAACGGCCCGCCGGTGACGCCGAAGGAGACCGCCGTGCTGACCGGCAGCGTGACGGTCACGCCGTGCGACTGCTCCCAGGCGTAGAGGATCTCGGCGACCTGGGCGACGCCGGTCGCGGTCGCGTACCCGCCTGGAGAGCTCCACCTCGTTCCCGATGAGCCACATGTTCGCCGCCGCGTGCGGGACGGTGCCGAGCGTGCCGCTGACCGGGTCCGTGTAGATCTCCGCGATGATCCGCTCCGTCGCCGGGCGGACGCCCGGGTCGTACCCGCCGTGGAGGTAGTAGAGGCTGAACGGGATCGTGACCTTCAGGCCCTGCGCCTTCGCCGCCTGGAGGAACGGCAGGTGGGACGCCGCGGAGGCGCGTTCCAGTCGTAGAGGCGGACGAAGTTCGCGCCCGCACCCGACATCGTCCTGAGGTCGCCGCGCCCGGTCACGGTCCCCGACTTCGTCGCGATGGACCCGCTGTCCCAGAGGGTCCGGAAGTCCGTGTTCGCGAAGTCGGAGTCGTAGAACGGGCAGGCGAGGTCGCCGCACTGCGGTAGTCGCTCGGCGCGGGCTTGTACGCGAAGCCCTCGAGGTTCGAGATGTCGAGCCGCAGGGAGGGGCTCGTGGCGCTCGCGGCGACCCCGGTGCTCGGCGATCGCGCGAGCGAGACCCCCGGCGCGGCTCCCACGAGCAGGGCGACGGCGAGGAGGGCGACGAGGGATCGGCGAGCACGTGCCATGGAAGGTCCTCCGATGCGACAGGACGCGGCGGCCGACGCCAGCGGACGCACGCCCATCGTACGGGCGACGGGCGCGGGCGGAAAGGGGGCGAGTGAGGTGCGAGGCGCGCGGCCGCTACGGGCGACCCAGGCCACCGGTCGGCCGCTGTGGGCCGCTACGGTCGCTGCGGCAGGAACGCGGCCTCCGCCCGGTCGGCGATCTCCCGGCCGATCGCGAGGCTGGCCGTGGCCGCCGGCGACGGGGCGTTGCGGACATGGACGACCCGCGGCCTGACCGTCACGAGGAAGTCCTCGACGAGCGTGCCGTCCGGCGCGAGCGCCTGCGCCCGCACGCCCGACGGGCCCGGCTCCACGTCGTCGCGCTCGATCGCGGGGAGGTAGCGGCGGATCGCCGCCACGAACGACGGCGCCCACCAGTCCCGCCACATCTCCGCGGCGCCGGTCCTCCAGTACGTCCGGGCGAGCTTCCGGAACCCGCCGTTCGCGAGCACCTCGGCGAGGTCCCGCACGTCCAGGTCGCGACGCCGGTAGCCGGCGCGGGCGAACGCGAGCACGGCGTTGGGGCCGGCCCAGACCTCGCCGTCGATCCGCGTGGTGAGGTGGACGCCGAGGAACGGGTAGCGCGGGTCGGGGACGGGATAGACGAGCCCGCGGACGAGCGCCGCTGCGCGCGGCCGGAGGGTGAAGTAGTCGCCGCGGAACGGGACGATCCGCGTCCCGTCGTCGGCCTCGGTCATGGCGGCGACCCGGTCGGACCAGAGGCCCGCGCACGTGACCACGCCGGACGCCCGGAACGCGCCGGCGGTCGGACGAGACGAGGACCTCGCGCGTCCCCGCGGCGATCCCCGTGACGGCCGCGTTCGTGCGGATCGCCGCCCCGCGCGCACGGACCTCGTCGGCGAGCGCGAGCGCGAAGGCTCGCCAGTCGATGATCCCGGTCTCGCGGACGTGGAACGCGCGGAGGCCCGTCACGTGCGGCTCGATCTCCCGGATCCCTTCGGGCCCGACCGTCCGCGCATCCGCCACGCCGTTCGCCCGCGCCCGCTCCACGATCGCGTCGAGGCGGGGGACCTCGTCCGGCTCGGTCGCGACGATGAGCTCGCCGGGCATCGCGTACGGGACCCCGTGGGCGTCGGCGAACGCGAGCGCGTCGCGGCGCCCCTCGGCGCAGAGCCGCGCCTTCAGGCTGCCGGGCGCGTACGTGTTCGGCGAGTGGATGACCCCGCTGTTCCGACCGGTCTGGTGGGACGCGAGCTCGGCCTCCTTCTCGAGGACGACCAGCCGAAGGTCCGGGCGACGCTCGAGGAGGCGGTACGCGGTCGCGAGGCCCACGATCCCACCGCCGACGACGACGACGTCCGCGCGCTCCGAGCTCATGCGCCGATCGTACGGGCATGGATCGACGTCGGCGTCGACGCGCTGGCTCGGCGGCCGGGACGCGGGTACGATGTGCCGCGTTCGCCCTCGCACCGGGAACGACGCGTGACCGACCAGGTCGCCGCCGCGTCCGCCGAGCCGGGCCGGCGCCCGAGCGGCCGGCTCATCGCGGCGGTCGCGACGGGCACCATCCTCAACCCGCTCAACTCGTCGATGATCGCGGTGGCCCTCGTGCCGATCGCCGCGGCCTTCGGCGCCGGGACGAGCACGTCCACCTGGCTCATCTCCGGGCTTCTTCCTCGCGGCCGCGATCGCGATGCCGCTCATGGGGCGGTTCGCCGACCTCTTCGGGCCGAAGCGGACGTTCATCACGCGGGCTCGTCCTCGTCGGCCTCTCCGGGCCTCGTGGGCGCCTTCGCGCCGACGTTCGCCGATCCTCGTCCTCTGCCGGGTCGCGATGGCGTTCGGGACCTCCACGGCCTATCCGTCCGGCCTCGCGATCTTCCGGGCCCGCGACCCCAACGGCGACGCCCCCGCGGTCGCGCTCGCGATCCTCGGCATCGTCTCGTCCGTCATGGCGGCCGCCGGGCCGGTGATCGGCGGGATCCTCGTCGGGGCGCTTCGAGTGGCAGGCGATCTTCCTGCTCAACGTCCCGATCGTCGTCGTCGGCCTCGTCATCGCGCTCCGCTGGCTCCCGAAGGACCCGCCGGCGGCGGTCCCCGTGCACCTGACCTCGCGCGACGGGATCGCACGGCTCGCGACGGCGATCGACGTCCCGGGGATCCTCTTCTTCGCCGTCATGATCGATCGGGCTGCTCGCGTTCCTCGTCGCGCTGCCGACCGAGGTGGACCCGCCGCTCATCGGCATCGCCGCGGCGGGCGTGGTCTTCCTCGTCGCGCAGGAGCTCCGGGCGTCCTCCCCGTTCGTCGACCTGCGGATGCTCGCGAAGCAGCCGACGCTCGTCTGGCTGTACGCCCAGTTCGCCGGCGTCAACCTCGTCTTCTACGGCGTCTTCTTCGGCCTGCCGATCTGGCTGCAGGACGTGCGCGGCTTCACGGCCGCGCAGGCGGGGATGCTCCTCATCCCGCTCGCCGGGATCGGGATCCTCGCGTCGCCGGTCGCGGCGCGCATCGTGTCGCGGCGCGGGCCGTCGCCGGCGATCATCATCGGGTCGGTCGCGCTGCTCGTCGGCTCGATCCCGCTCATCGCCTTCGGGGACACGACCCCCGTCGCGGTCATCCTCCTCGTGGGCGCCGTCCTGGGCCTGCCCACCGCGTTCAACAACCTCGGGCCTCCAGGCGGCGCTGTACGAGGCGACGCCCGGCGAGCCTCATGGGCACGGCGTCGGGCCAGTTCCAGACGTTCCGCTACACCGGCGCGATCGGCGCGTCCGCCCTCATCGCCATCGCCTACTCCGGGTCGCGCGTCGAGCGGCGGCTTCGACGAGCTCGCGGTCGTGTTCGTCATCGTCAGCGCGATCCTCGTCGTCGCGAGCATCGGCGGCGCGCGGCTCGCGCGGCGGACCCCGCTCAAGCCGATGACGCTCCTCGAGGCGGAGGAGGCCGAGTTCGTCGGCCCGGTCCCGCCGGCGGAGTCGGTCTAGGCGCGGCCCGTCGCAGCGCGCCCACGGGCCGGCGCACCACGGCCCGCGCGGCGGCGCACCCGCCGAGCCGGGCACGGCGCGGCCGCGACCGCCGCGTCCACGGGCCCCGGCCCGACGGTGCACGTGCCCCAGCGGACCCTTCCCGGCCTCGAACGACCCCCACGAGCGGCCGACGTCGCCTCGGCCGGAACAGCGCCCACCCGAACGTGGACGTCGTGACCCCGCCGATCGGCGCGGGAACGGCGTCGACGCCCGGCGCCACCGGCGCCCCGTCCGCAGCGAGGAGTGGGCCCGCCCGGCCTCGGGCTCGGTGAGCGGGCCGTAGGTCGGGCAGGGCGCCTCCCTGGTCGGCCGGGTCGAGCAGCGTGCCGCCGTCCCCGAACGTGAGCTGCGCCGGTCGGTCGGGCATCCGCACCGTCTGGAACAGGTGGAGGTGGCCGAGACCAGACGCCGCGAACGGCCGGACGACCCGTCCAGCGCGGCCTCCATCGTCACGCTCGTCCAGACGGGCGTCGTCCCGGGCCCGCCGAACCGCTCCCACCCGTACATCGGCGCATGCGTCACCAGCCAGCCCGTGGCGCGCCCTTCGGGGCAGCAGCGGCCGCGCGGCGGCCGAGCACGGTGTACTCTCGGCGTCGCGACGACCGAGTCGTCCGCGCTCGAGGTGTCGAGCATGACGAGGTCGATGGTCCCCAGGCGGGCGACCCACGTGGGCTCCGCGAAGGTGGGCGCTGGCTGCTCGGGTCCTAGACTCGCCGCGTACGCACGCTGGCAGGCGTCCGGCGGCGCGACGCCGGGGTCGAGGAGGAAGAAGAAGCCGGTCCCGGCTCGCTCGCACGTCTCGTGGTTGCCGCGGGCGAGGACGAGGGGCGCGGCCGCGAACAGGGCCCGAGCCGGCGCGAACCAGTCCGCGCCCATCCGGCGTACGTGTCCTCGTTGGGGCTCCCGGCCGGGTTCACCGGCGGGCTCCCCGCGCACATCGAGGCGTACGGCTCGACCGCCGGACAGTCCGACTCCCGGTAGAAGAAGTCGCCGGTCTCCACGATGAGGTCCGGCCTCGACGCCGCGATCTCCTCGGCCGCCCGCTCGAGCGGCCAGGCGCGGGTGTCGTTGCAGTCCTGGACGTCGTACGTAGGGCGGCACCGGTCGGGGCGGGCGGGTACGTGGCGATCCGGCACCCGGTGTCGCCGAAGACGGCGATCCGCTGCGGCGTGCCCGAGGGAAGGAGCGGGAGCCGCCGCCCGCCCACGCTGGCGCGGACGAGGCCGGCCGGCAGGGCCGCCCGACAGACGGTGACCCCCGTCGAACCCGAGCGACCCGGCCGGCGCCGGGATACGCCTCATCGGGATGCGGCGGGTCGCGCCGCGCGCGGTGCGGGCGACGACCGGCGGGCACGCGGCACCGGGTGACTCGATGATCGCGCGGGCGACGAGCTGGCTCGGGCTCACGGAGCGCGGCGCGACGACCGTGAAGGCGAAGGCGACGGACGGGGCGGTCGCCACGCCCGCACCCGCGGCCCCGGCGGCGGGCGCGACCCCGAACCCGACGAGCGTGGCCGAGAGGACCGCGACGAGGACGAGCACGCCCGGACGCCGGACACGGTCGGGGCGGCGGCGAGACATCAGGCACCTCCGGTCGGCGGGTCCCCCCGGCCGGGCGCCGGGCCGGCGCGGGTCACGATACCCGGTCGGTCGTCCGGTCTGGCGGGCGACCGGGCCGACCGGCCCGTGCCGTCGCGTCCGGTGGCCCTGCCTGCCCCGTCGCCCCCGCGAGCATCCTCGGGTCGTGGGGGTCAGCCGCGCACCGTCGATCGTCGCTCCCGGGACGGGGGAAGGGGTCGATCGATCGCGCCCCGGACCCGCCGTGGGCCGCTCGATCCCGCGGCGCGATGGCCCGGCGAAGGTCACCGGCGCGGCGCGATACACCGACGACCTGCGCGTGCCGGACGCGTGGCACGGCGTCACCGTCCGGTCCACGGAGCCCCATGCGCGACTCCTCGGGATCGAGCGCGACCCCGCGTTCGACTGGTCGCGCGTCGTGGTCCTCACCGCCGCGGACATCCCCGGCGAGAACGTCGTCGCCCTCCTCGCGGACGACCAGCCGGTCCTCGTCGCGGACGAGATCCGGCACGTCGCGCGAGCCGGTCGCCCTCGTCGCGGCACCGGACCGCGGCACGGCGCGGGCCGCGCGCGACGCGATCACCCTGCGGACGGAGCCGCTGCCGCCCGTCCTCGACCCGCTCGCGTCCGAGCGCGCGTTCGCCGCGCTTCGAGATCGCCCGGGGCGACGTCGAGGCGGCGCTCGCCGCGGCGGACCTCGTCGTCGAGGGCACCTACCGGGTCGGCCACCAGGAGCAGCTGTACATCGAGCCGCAGGCGATGATCGCCGTCCCCGGCCGCGACGGCGGCGTCGACGATCCACGGCTCGCTGCAGTGCCCGTACTACGTGCACGCGGCGCTGGGCGGGCGCTCGGCCTCGACGACGACGCAGGTCGTCGTCGTCCAGGAGGAGACGGGCGGCGGCTTCGGCGGCAAGGAGGAGTATCCGTCGGGCCTCGCGATCCACGCGGCGCTGCTCGCCCTGCGCGCCGGCGGCCGGTCCGGATGATCTACGACCGCCACGAGGACATCGCGGCGACCACGAAGCGCCACCCGGCGATCGTCCCGCACCGGACGGGCGTCATGCGCGACGGCGACGCTCGTGGCCCAGGAGATCGAGGTGGTCATGGACGCGGGCGCGTACAGCGACGCTCATCGCCGGTCGTCCTCTCGCGCGGCGCGATCCACGCCGCCGGACCGTACGCCGTGCCCGAACGTCCGGATCCGGGCGCGCGCGATGGCGACGAACACGCCGCCCAACGGCGCCTTCCGCGGCTTCGGCGCGCCGCAGACGGAGTTCGCGGCGGAGATGCAGGTGAACCGGATCGCCGACGCCCTGGGGATCTCGCCGGCGGACGCTACGGCGCCGCTGGGCGTATCGGGAGGGCGACGTGACCCCCACCGGCCAGGTCCTCCGCGACGAGCGTCGCGGCCGTCGCGGTCCTCGACGCGGCGGTGGAGGCGGCCGGCTTCGAGCGACGCGCGCGGCGCGGACCGCCGCGCAGCGGCGCGGGCGGCGGGCACGGCCGGTGCGGCCGGGCGCCACGGCGTGGGGCATCGCGCTCGGCTGGCACGGCGCGGGTTCACCGGCCGCGGCGAGAACCACCTCGCGAGCGTCGCCGGCGTCGAGCTGACGGACGACGGCGCGATCCGCGTCCTCGATCGACTCGACGGAGATCGGCCAGGGCTCGCGCACGGTCCTCGCGCAGATCGCCGCGGACGCGCTCGGGGTCCCGTCGACGACGTCGAGGTGGCGCCCGCAGGACACGTCGCTCGTCCCGAACAGCGGGCCCACCGTCGCCTCGCGCACCACGATGATGGTCGGCGGCCTCGTCGTCCGCGCCGCCGCGGCGGCTCCGCGAGCGAGGTGGAGGCACGGCACCGGCCGCCCGTTCGCCGAGCCGTACGCTCGACGACGTCCGGGAGCACGGCGCCGTCGCGGGTCGACGAGCGCTTCGACGGCTACCCCGGCGATCGAGTGGGACGCCGAGACGTATCGCGGCGACGCGTACCCGTGCTTCAGCTGGGCCGCGGCGCGTCGCGAGGTGGACGTGGACCTCGACACCGGCGAGGTGGCCGTCCGTCCATCGTCCACGTCGACGACGCGGGGACGTTCGTCAACCCGCTCCTCGCAGCCGGGCCAGGTGGAGGGCGGGACCCTCCAGGCCATCGGCTACGCGACGATCGAGGAGATCAAGGTCGACGGCGGCCGGTACCTCAACGACCGCTTCGCCACGTACGCCGTCCCCACCGCCCTGGACGCCCCGCGGACGCGGCGCTCCTCGTCGAGGAGCCGTTCCCCACGTCCCGCACGGCGCGAAGGGGCTGGGCGAGCTGCCGATGGACGTGCCCGCCGCCGCCATCGTCGCCGCGATCCACGACGCGACGGGGGCGTGGATCCACGAGCTCCCGGCCACGCCGGAGAAGGTCCTCGCGGCGATCCTGGCGGCCGAGGGCGACCGCCCATGACGACGGCCACGGGCACGACCGCCTTCGTCCTCAACGGGCGCGCGATCGAGGTCGCCGCCCCGGGCGGCCGGCGGCTCCTCGACGTCCTCCGGCTCGACCTGGGCCTCACGGGGACGAAGGAGGGCTGCTCCGAGGGCGAGTGCGGCGCCTGTTCGGTCCTCGTGGACGGCGTCGTGGTGGACGCGTGCCTGGTGCCGCTCTGCCAGGTCGCGGGCCGCGCGGTCCGGACCGTGGAAGGCCTCGCGACCGACGGGATGTACGACCCGCTCCAGGTCGCGCTCCTTGAGACGGGTGGCGTCCAGTGCGGCCTCTGCATCCCCGGCGTGCTCATGGCCGGGCGCGCGTTCCTCGACGCCACCGAGGGCCCGTGGCGCGCGACGAGGCGGCGATCCGCGAGGCGATCGCGGGGAACCTCTGCCGCTGCACCGGCTACGCGCGGCTCGTGGACGCGGTCCGCCTCGCGGCCGAGGGGGACGTGGAGGCGAGGGCCGTCCCCGACGACGCGGCGACGCCGTGGGATCCTCCGGTGGCGACCGGGCCCGGCGGGTCGTGGTCCGCCGGCGACGCCGCCGGCCGCGCTGTGGCCGACCCGGGCGCCGCGGGGTCCGTCGACCCGGATGCGGTCAGCCCGACGTCGCTCGCGGAGGCGCTCGCGCTTCTCGCGACGAACGCGGTCCGCCCCGTCGCGGGCGGGACGGACGTCCTCGCCGAGCGCGCCTCCGGCGCCCGCGGGGCCGCGCGGACGCGGGCGTACCTGGACCTCTCCCGGCTCGACGAGCTGCGGGGGATCCACCTCGATGACGACGCGCTCGTGCTCGGCGCCGCGACGACCTTCGTCGAGCTGCGTCGAAGCCCGCTCGTCCTCGCGGAGGCGCCGGTCCTCGCGGAGATGGCCGCCCAGGTCGGCGCGGCCCAGGTGCAGAGCCGCGGGACGCTGGGCGGGAACCTCGCGACGGCGTCGCCCGCTGGAGACAGCCTGCCCGTCCTCCTCGCGCTCGACGCGGACATCGTCCTCCGCGGGCTCCTCGGCGAGCGCACCGTGCCGGCGTGGGCGTTCTTCCCGGCGTACCGGCAGACCGCGATGGAGCCCGGCGAGCTCATCGTCCGCGTCCGGATCCCGCGGGTCGAAGGCCGGATCGCCGTCTTCCGGAAGGTGGGCCGCAGGCGGGCGCAGGCGATCAGCGTGGTCTCGCTCGCCGTCGCATGGCGGACCGAGGGCCGGACCTGGCGTGATGTGCGCATCGCGGCCGGCTCGGTCGCGCCGGTCCCGATGCGGGCGCCGGAGACGGAGGGCGTCCTCGAGGGCATGGAGCCAGGCCCGGAGGTCGCCGCGCGCGCGGGTGCCGCGCTCGTCGCCGAGATCTCCCCGATCGACGATGTCCGCTCGACCGCCGACTACCGGCGCGCCGTCGCGCGCCGGATCCTCGCCCGAATCGTGACCGAGGCCGCCCGGACGTAGCCGGGCGCACCTGCCGCCCGGGGTCGCGTCTCACGCGCGCACCGTCCGATCGCCGGGCATCACCCCGGGGACTGCGGGATGCGACGTCGGCCGCCGGGGTGCGGCCTGTCAAGCATGGGAGCCACGTCACCGACCGCCACTGCAGTCCCCCGGGTGAGATATCCGGTGGCCCGGCCCCGTCCGGTAGTCCTCGGGGTGATATCCGGCGAATCGGGTCGGTCGCGGCGCGGGGCCGTCGCGGCCCGGGCGGCCCGGGCGGCCGCGGACCGCCGTGGCGGTCGGGGCGGCTCGCGGTAGTCGCGGTGGTTGCGGGGCCGTCGCGGCCATCGCCCCGATCTAGGCCGACTCCGCCGCCGGGAGCTGCGGCGCCGCCACCCGTGTCCCCTGCTCCCGGGCCACCGGCAGCCGCGGGACCGACCGCTCCAGGCTGGCGAGCAGCGTCGCCATGATCGCGGCCGGCTCGAGCGGGAGGGCGTCCCCCTCCGCCGCGGCCGTCGGCGCGGCCTCGATCAGCCGCAGCGTCCGGGCGTCGAGGACGGCGCGGAACCCGGGGGCCGCGTACTCGATCCGGTCGGCGCCGGCGCCATCGCCGGCCGCCCCGCTGCCGCCCTCGGCACCCGCAGCACCTCTGACATCCGCGGCACCCGCGGCACCCGCGGCACCCGCGGCACCCGCGGCACCCGCGGCACCCGCGGCGGGCAGGATCGCGACCCGATGGGTCTCGCCCCCGAACCGGCCCTCGATCGTGCCGTCGCCGGGGAGGAGGAACGCGTCGTCGGCCTCGGCCGCGAAGTCGGCCCGGTCGAGGAAGATCCGCGGCTTGTCGCGATACGGCCGTCCGGACGTGGGGCACGCGGTCACGCACGTCCCACATTCGTTGCACAGATCCGCGACGACCGCGACCTGCAGGCGCTGGGCGGCGGCGAACGGGCGGGCCCCGGTGGGGACCGCGATCCCGTCGACCACGGCGAGCGCCGGCAGGTCGGCCCGGACCGGCTCCGCGGCGTACGTCAGCAGGGCGAGGTTCGGGCAGACGCTCACGCAGAGGCTGCACATCGTGTCGCAGTCCAGGCAGCGTGCCGCCTCGCGCGTCGCCTCGTCGGCGGTGTAGCCGAGGACGGTCTCCGAGAACCCGTGCCGCTCGTCGAGAGGTGTCGTCCGGAACGGGACCCGGTACGCGCGACGCGCCCGGCGGGCGACGAGGGCGGGCACCTCCGCGAGGTCGATCCCGACGGGCGCCGTATCCTGTCCCCCCCGGGCCCGGACGCCGAGCGATGCAGCGATCGCGGCCGCCGCGCGCTTCCCGTCGGCGGCGGCCCGGACGATCGACGCCGGCCCGTGGCCTGCCGCATCGCCCGCGGCGTACACGCCCGGGATCGAGGTCTCGAGGGTCGTCGCCTCGGTCGCGATCCAACCTGCGGACGTGCGCGCGGGCGGGTCCGCACCGAACAGGCCGTCGTCCACGTCCTGCCCCACGGCCACGATCAGCGATCCGACCGGGATCTCGAACGCCGACTCCGGCACGTCGTGCGGGACCTTCCTGCCCGACGCGTCGCGGTCGCGGCCGTACGCGGTCCGGAGGCAGACGAGCCCGGCGAGTCGCCCGTCGGCGACGGAGAGGCCGCTCGGGCGCGCGAGCTCCACGATCCCGATCCCCTCCTCCCGGAGGGCGTGGACCTCCTCGCGGTCGGCGGGCATCTGGTCGATCGTGCGGCGGTAGACGATCGTGACGGACGCGGCGCCGACGCGGCGCGCGGAGCGCGCGCAGTCCATCGCGGTGTCGCCCGCCCCGACGACGGCGACGGGATCCTCGAGCCGGAGCGGCCGGCCCTCGCGCACGGACCGGAGGAATGTCAGCCCGTCGATCACGCCGGGGACGTCCTCGCCGGGGATGCCCAGGCACTTGGGGCGCTGCGCCCCCGCCGCGACGACGACCGCCGCGAACCCCTCCGCGCGGAGCGAGTCCACGGTGACGCCGGCGCCGAGGCGGACGCCGTAGCGGATGCGGACGCCGAGCCGCTCGAGGACCGCGACGTCCTGTGCGAGCCGCTCACCGGGAAGCCGGTACACGGGGATCGCACAGCCCACCATCCCGCCGGGCGCGTCGCCCGCCTCGAGGACCGTCACGCCGATGCCCGCCCGGGCGAGCCACTCGGCCGCCGCCAGCCCGGCGGGCCCCGCGCCGACGACCGCCACGCGATGACGGGGCGCCACGCCCTCGGCCGCCGCCCCGGACGATCCGGCCGGCGACCCCGGCGCCGACCCCTCGACATCCCCGTGCTCCATGACGTACCGCTTCACCTGGCGGATGGCGAGGGGCTCGTCGAGGTGCGTCCGGACGCAGGTCCGTTCGCACAGGTGGTCGCAGACGCTGCCCAGGATCGCCGGGAGCGGGTTGTCGAGGCGCGCGATGCGGGCGCCTTCGCCCGGGTCGCCGGCACGGACGGCCCGCATGTAGGCGGGGACCTGCTGGTCCACCGGGCACTCGTCCACGCACGGCGCGGCGATGCAGTCGAACGGACCGAGGGCCCGCGCCGTCTTCGACCGGTCGGTCCGGTACGTGTCCTTGCGGTACCGCGGATCGTGGCGGACCTCATCCGCGTAGGCGCGGAGGTTGGCGAGCGCGAGGGCGGGAAGGTCGGGCGCATGCGCGTCGGCGTCCGTGCCGGGGCCTGCGGCCGTGTCCGGCCCCCCGGCCGTGCCGCCGCCACCGCTCTCACGCCGGGCTTCCGCCGTCCGCCGGATCAGGTCGGCGGTGCCGGTCGCCCCGATGGCATCGAATGCCGCGTCCACCTCGTCCGCGTACTGGCGCATCCGGAGATAGCCGCCCGTCTTGAGCAGGTCCGAGCACGCGGTGACGGTCCGCAGCCCCGACGCGAGCAGGCGCGCCACGTTGAAGCAGTCGACGCCGCCGGCGAACGACAGCGGGACGTCCGGCCCCAGCTCGTCCGCCACCCTGGCCGCGAGGTTCACCGTCACGGGATGAAGCGCGCGCCCCGACATGTACATGGTCGGGT
>CAWJQZ010000033.1:0-204071 GCA_963844945.1 uncultured Chloroflexia bacterium | reverse complement strand
ACCAGTCGGAGGATCTCCTCGGTGGTCCGCATGATCACCGGGACCATGATCACCGCGAGGGCGACCGACCCGGCGAACGCGTTGTACTGCTTGAACGGCAGCACCAGGAAGGTGAAGACGAAGACGCCGACGAGGATCGACGGGATCCCGACGAGGACGTCCGCGGAGAACCGGATGACCGATGCGGTCCGGCGCCCCGCGAGCTCGCTGACGAAGATGCCGGCGGCGAGGCCGACGGGGATCGCGATGAGCGTGGCGAGCCCCACCATCTGGATCGTCCCGGCGATCGCGGATGCCGCGCCGCCCCCGACGCCGGTGGCCTTCGGCGGCTTGAGGATCAGGTCGAGCGAGATCGCGGAGATGCCCTTGACCGTGACGAACGCGAGGACGGCGACGAGCGGGACGATCGCGAGGATCGCCGCGGAGACGGTGACGACCTGCATGGCCCGGTCGACGTACGACGCGCCGCCCGCCGCGCCCCGTCCGCCGGAGGTGCTCCGGGATGGGGGCGGTCGCGGGGACCGCGGGGACGTTCGCGCTCACCGGCCGCCCTCCGTCGCGACGGCCCGTCCCACGAAGAAGCGGGCGACGACGTTGATCGCGATCGTGATGACGAGGAGGATCAGGCCGAGGGCGATGAGGCTCTCGGTCTGGATCCCCACCTGCGCCTCGTTGAAGGAGGTCGCGATCTTCGAGGCCAGGGTCTGGGCCTGCGAGAAGATCGAGGTCGGGATGTCGTTGCGGTTGCCGATCACCATCGTCACCGCCAGCGTCTCGCCGAGCGCGCGGCCGAGCCCCAGGATCACCGCGCCGACGATCCCGGAGCGCGCCATCGGGAGCGACCACGCGCGAGATGACCTCCCAGCGCGTCGCGCCGAGGCCGTACATCGCCTCGCGCTGGCCGGACGGGACCGCGATGAGGACCTCGCGGGAGATCGTGACGATCGTGGGGAGGATCATGATCGCGAGGATCACCGCCGGCGGTGAAGAGGCCGGTGGCGAACGCCGGGCCCGAGAAGATCGGGATCCAGCCGAGCGTGGCGACGATCCACGACGAGATCGTCGCCTTCAGGACCGGGCCGAGGATGAAGACGCCCCACAGGCCGATGACGACGCTGGGGATCGCGGCGAGGAGCTCGACGACGAACGTGAGCGGGACGCCGACCCGGCGCGGGGCGTACTCCGCGAGGAAGATCGCGGTGAGCAGGCCGATCGGCGTGGCGAACAGCAGCGCCATCCCGGCGGACAGGATCGTGCCCGCGATGAACGGGCAGCGCGCCGTAGACCGCCGCCACGGGGTCCCACGTGGTCCCCGTGATGAACGACAGGCCGAACGTCTCCCAGACGAGGAGCGAGTTCGCGAGGAGCAGCGCGAAGATCGCGACGAGCGTCAGGACGACGACGCCCGCGATGAACGCGGTCGTCCCCGAGAAGAGCCGGTCGGGGAGTCGGGACCGCGTGCGGCCCCGGAGCCGGGCCGGGTCGGCGAGAGCGGTCACCCGATCGATCCCTCCTCGTGCAGCTGTCTCATCGGCATGCGTGTCGTCCACGCACCCGTCGCGGAGTGTGACCGACCCGGCGCCCCCGTGGTCGGCCGGGGGCGCCGGGTCGGTGGTCGGTGCGGCCGGAGCCGGTCCGCCCGTCAGGGCCAGATCGGCGAGCCCCCCGACGTGATCGTATGGAGCGAGGCGAGCGCCTTCTCCTGGACCGGCGCCGGCAGCGGCGCGTAGCCGAGGGCCTCCTCCTGTGCCTGGCCGTCGGTGAGCATCCAGGCGATGAGCGCGACGAGGGCCTGGCCCTTCGTGGCGTCCTTCTGGTCCTGGTAGACGAGGAGGTACGTGTACGAGGCGATGGGGTACGTGTCCGCGCCGGCCGCGTTGATGATCGGCTTCTGGCGGGCATCGGCCGGGAAGTCTGCGGCGACCGACTCGGCGGCGGCCGTCACGCCGGCGGTGGAGCCCGGGACGAACTTCCCGTCGGCGTTCTTCAGGTTCGCCGAGGGGATCTGCGCCTGCGCGGCGTAGTTGAGCTCGACGTAGCCGACGCCGCCCTCCTGCTGCTGGACGCCGCCGGCGACGCCGTCGTTGCCCTTGGCGCCGACGCCCGTCGGCCAGTCGACCTCCTTGCCCGCGCCCACCTTGTCCTTCCAGTCGGCGCTGACCGCCGAGAGGTAGGTGGTGAAGGCGTTCGTCGTGCCGGAGCCGTCGGAGCGGTGGACGACGAGGATCGGCGTGGCCGGGAGGGTGACGCCCGGGTTGTTCGCGGCGATCTTCGGGTCGTTCCAGGTCGTGATGGTGCCGAGGAAGATGTCGGCGACGTTCTGCGCGTCGAGGTTGAGGCCCGTCACGCCCGGGAGGTTGTAGATGACGACGACCGCCCCGAGCGCGGTCGGGATGTGGAGGATCTTCGTGCCGGACGGGAGCGCGGTGATCTCCTCGTCCTTCATGGCCGCGTCGGTCGCGCCGAAGTCGACGGTCTGCTGCGTGATCGCCTTGATGCCGGCGCCCGACCCGACGGCCTGGTAGTCGACCTTGATGTTCGGGTACAGGGCGCTGTACGCCTCGAACCACGACTGGTAGAGCGGCGCGGGGAAGGTGGCGCCCGCGCCCTGGAGCGTGACGTCCCCGCTCGGCGGGGTCGGGATGGCTGCGCCGCCGGTGCCGGCGTCGCTGGCGACCGGGGCCTGGGAGGCGCCGCGCGTCGGCGGAGGCGGACGGGGCGGTGGTGGCGCCGCTGCTCGAGCAGGCGGCGGCGAGGATCACGGTCGCGAGGCTGAGCCCGGCGATCCGCGCGGTCCTGGAGATCGACACTCGGAGTTCCTCCTGAGGGGCCGCTGGCGTCGCGGTGTCTCGGCCGGACGAGCGGAAGGGGACGCGGAGTCCGGGCCAGCGTCGCGGAGGCGTCTGAACGGGACGTGTTTCCCGTGTTAACAGACGGTGAAGAGCGCGTCCGCGGATCGACCGGCCAGTCTCCCGGCCGCTTCCCGCGGATGCGACACTTACGCGCACGACGCGAGGGACGGAGGGACGCCGAGGATGGGGAAGAAGCGCAGGAAGGCCCAGCGCGCCGCCGGCGAGGCGGCGGTCGACGCCGCTGCCGTCGACGCCGTGGCGGCCGCCACCCCGGGGGAGGAAGGCGACGTCCCGGGCGAGGCCGCGCGCCGCGAGGAGAAGCGCGCGAAGGCGCTGCGCAAGAGGATCGCCTCCCTCGACGACGCGGTCGGAGCCGCCCGACGGCGCCTCGAGAAGCGCCAGGAGCAGCTCGCCGAGACCGAGCGTGACCTGCGGACGCTCGAGCGGGAGCTCGCGGCCGCGCTCCGTGAGGCGAAGTCGCTCGGCGTCTCGGCGCCCGGCGACGCCGACGACACGGAACGTCACGTCACGGCGAAGCCGCGCCCGCGGCGGCCGCGTGCGGTCCGCGCCGCGGGGCGCTCCCCGGCGGCGACGCGAAGCCCCCGGCGACGGAGACCGAGGCGGCCGCGGCCGCCGCGGCCGACGCGGCGATCACGGCCCCTGCGGCGTCCACGGCGACCGTCCCATCGCGCCGGGCGGCGAAGCCCCCGGCTGCGCGGAAGGCGCCCGCGAAGCCCCCGACGGCACGGAAGGCCCGCGCCGTCGCCCCGCCCGCGGCGGCCGGCCCGGATGAGGCTGCGGCCGGCCCCGCGACCCGCGACGACCGCCCCCGCCCGGAAGGCCGCCGCCGCGACCGGAGCGGCGACCCGCAGGACGCCCCGGCCCGCGGCGAGCAGGTCCGCCTCAGGCCGCGCCCGCGCCGGCGAAGCCGGCCGCGGCCGCCGAGCCGGCCGGCATGCGCCCGCGCCGGCGAGCCGCCCGAAGCCGGCCCCGGCGACCCGCCGGCGGACGCCCGCTGCGGGCCGTCCCGCGGCCTCCACCCGGAGGCCTCCCCGAGGCGACACCCCGACCGACGCCGGCTGACGCCGCGCCTCGCCCGGCACGGCCGCGGCGGCCGGCGCGGTCAGCTGACGGCCCGGCACGGCCGTCGGCGGCAGCGGCCGATCGTCGCGTCGATCGACGTCGGCGCCAACTCCACGCACCTGCTCGTCGCGCGGGTCGGCGACCGGCTCGAGACGCTGGTCGACGAGTCGGTCCTCCTCGGCCTGGGCGCGGCCGTCTACACGGGCGAGCTCATCCCGCCGGACATCGCCGACGCGATCGTCGAGGCGCTGCGGACGTACGTCGATCGCGCCCGGGACGCCGGCGCGGAGGCGACGGTGATCGTCGGGACCGAGCCGTTCCGGCGCGCGGCGAACGCCGCGCGCGTCGTGGCACGGATCGTCGCGGCGACGGGCGTCCCGCTCAACGTCCTGCGCCACGACGAGGAAGGGCTGCTGACGCTCCTGGGGGCGACGGGCGGCGCGCCGCTCGACGCGGAGGTCGTCGTCGCGGACATCGGCGGGGGCAGCAGCGAGATCGTCGTCGCGGGACCGGGCCGGCCGCCGGTCACCCGCGGGCTCCCGCTCGGCTCCGCGCACGCGAGCGCCCGGCACGTCGAGCACGACCCGCCGACGCCGGCCGAGCTCCTCGCGATCGGCCTCGAGGCGGCCGAGGTCCTCCGGTCGGCGCCGGACGCGCGGCCGGACCGGATCATCCTGGTCGGCGGGACGGCGTCGAACCTCCTGAAGCTCCACGCCACGGTCGACGACGCCCCGGGCCGCGTGTCGCGCGAGCGCCTGGGCGAGATCGTCCGCCGGCTCCTGGCGGAGCCCGCCGAGGTCATCGCCGAGAAGCACGGGATCCGGGTCCAGCGCGCGCGGATCCTCGGCGCAGGCGCCGCGATCGTGGACGCCATCCTGGACCGGTACGGCCTGGAAGAGGCCCTCGCGACCGACGAGGGGATCCGCGAGGGCGCGGCGATCGCGCGCGCGCGCGCCGGCGCGGGATGGCGCGACGCGCTGCCCCGCATCGTCGGGCACGCCTGAGTGGTCGTCGGCCGCGTGGACGGGGACCTGCGGGGGTCGCGGGGATGGCGATGAGCGACGACCGGACGCCCGCCTGGGGCGCCATCGAGGTCCGCGGCGCCCGCGAGAACAACCTCCGCGACGTCAACCTCGACATCCCCAAGCGGCGCCTCACCGTCTTCACCGGCGTGTCGGGATCCGGCAAGAGCTCGCTCGTCTTCCAGACGATCGCGGCCGAGTCACGCCGGCTGATCAACGAGACGTACACGGCCTTCCTCCAGTCGTTCATGGGGACCCCGGCCCGCCCGGACGTCGACTCGCTCGGGGGCCTCACGCCGGCGATCGTCGTGGACCAGGAGCGGATGGGCGCGAACGCCCGCTCCACCGTGGGCACGGTCACCGACGCGAACGCGATGTTGCGGATCCTCTTCAGCCGACTCGGCGAGCCGCACATCGGGTCGCCGAAGGCGTTCGCCTTCAACGTCCCCTCGGTGCACGGGGCCGGCGCGATCACCGTGGAGCGCGGCGGCAGGAAGACCGAGCGCAAGTCCTTCACCGTCGCCGGGGGCATGTGCCCGCGCTGCGAGGGCATGGGGACGGTGAGCGACATCGCCATCGCACAGCTCGTCGACGAGTCGAAGTCGCTCGCCGAGGGGGCGATCACGATCCCCGGGTACACCGCGGACGGCTGGAACGTGCGGCTCTTCGGCGAGTCGGGGTTCCTCGACCCGGCCAAGCCGATCCGCGACTACACGGCGACGGAGCGCCACGACTTCCTCTACCGGGAGCCGACGAAGGTGAAGGTCGGGAACATCAACCTGACCTACGAGGGGCTGATCCCGAAGATCCAGAAGTCGATGCTGTCCAAGGACGTGGACGCGATGCAGCCGCACATCCGCGCGTTCGTCGACCGGGCGGTGACGTTCACCGCCTGCCCCGACTGCGGCGGCACCCGGCTCAACGACGCGGCCCGGTCATCGCGGATCCACGGCGTGAACATCGCCGAGGCCTGCGGGATGCAGGTAAGCGACCTTGCCGCCTGGGTCCGCGAGCTCGGGGCGGAGGCGCCGGGCATGGCCCCGATCGTCGCGCGCCTGGCGGACCTGCTCGACGACTTCTCGACGATCGGGCTGAGCTACCTGAGCCTCGACCGCGAGTCCACGACCCTGTCGGGCGGCGAGTCCCAGCGCATCAAGATGGTCCGCAACCTCGGCTCGGCGCTGACCGACGTGACGTACATCTTCGACGAGCCGACGATCGGACTCCATCCCCACGACGTCCACCAGATGAACGACCTCCTGCGCCGCCTGCGCGACAAGGGCAACACGGTCCTCGTCGTGGAGCACGACCCGGAGGTGATCCGGATCGCCGACCATGTCGTGGACATGGGCCCGGGCGCGGGTCCGCACGGCGGGACGGTCGTGTTCGTGGGCACGGTGGACGGACTCATCGCGTCCGGGACGGCCACCGGCCGCCACCTGGACACGCGGCTGGAGCTGAAGCCGCAGCCGCGAGCCCCGCGCGGCTCGATCCCGATCCGGCACGCGTCACTCCACAACCTGCGGGACGTCTCGGTGGACGTGCCGCTCGGCGTGCTCGTCGCGGTGACCGGGGTGGCGGGCTCCGGCAAGAGCTCGCTGATCCACGGCTGCATGTCGCGGACCGACCCGTCGGTGACGGTCATCGACCAGTCCGCGATCCGGGGCTCGCGGCGCTCGAACCCGGCGACGTACACGGGGATCCTCGACCCGATCCGCAAGGCGTTCGCGGCCGCCAACGGCGTGCCGGCGTCCCTGTTCAGCGCGAACTCCGAGGGCGCGTGTCCCGCCTGCAACGGCCTGGGCATGATCTACACGGACCTCTCGTTCATGGAGAGCGTCGCGAGCGTCTGCGAGGAGTGCGAGGGTCGGCGATACACCGATGACGTCCTCGGCCACCGGCTGCGCGGCTCGAACATCGTCGAGGTCCTCGCGATGCCGGTCGAGGAGGCGCGCGACTTCTTCACCGAGCGCCCGGTCCGCGCGATGCTGGACCGCCTGGCCGACGTGGGCCTTGGGTACGTCTCTCTCGGCCAGGCGCTCGACACCCTGTCGGGGGGCGAGCGCCAGCGGCTGAAGCTAGCGATCGAGATGTCCGGCGCCACCGAGGTCTACGTCCTCGACGAGCCCACGACCGGTCTTCACATGCAGGATGTGGACGACCTCACCCGCCTGCTCGAGCGGCTGGTCGAGGCCGGACGGACGGTGGTCGTGATCGAGCACAACCTCGACGTGGTCGCGCGGGCCGACTGGGTGATCGACCTGGGCCCTGGCGGCGGCCACGACGGCGGACGCGTGATCTTCGAGGGGCCGCCGGCCGAGCTCGCCCGTGCCGAGGGATCGCTCACCGGGCGGTATCTCCGGCAGCGACTGGAAGGGACCCCGGGCCGCCGGACCTAGAGGGCGGCGATCGCCCGCGCGAGCGCGCGTCGGTACGACGGGCCGGCGACGGCCCGCCACGGCCGGCCCACCGTCCTCCGGAGCCGTGCGAGCTCCTTCTCCTGCGTGGTGAGGTAGTGCCCGATCGCCGCCCGCTCCGCCTCGGAGAGGCGCGACGAGTTCTCGACGAGGAACGACCGCGCGCGCGTGCCCGCGACCTCGGCGTCGTGGAGCGCGCCCAGATGGTCCTGGAGCGCGACGACCCGCGCGATGACCACCGCCGCGTCGGGCCCCAGCGCCTCGCGGAAGAACTCGATGGCGTACCGGAGCCGCTTCGCGGTGATCCGGAGCTGGTGCAGGGTGGCGAGGTCCGCCCACCGGAGCGTGGGCTCGTACGCGCGCACCTCCTCGTACGCGTGCCAGATCCGGGAGCCCGCCATCTCGCGGACGCGGTCGGCGAGGTGGGGGAGAGCGGCGGGAGCGCCCCGACGCCCTCGCTCAGGACGAAGTGCGTGTACGCGTTCACCCACTGGCGGTACGCGGCGGAGTCCAGGTCGCGCAGGAGCAGGACGCGCGCGTCGTCGCGCTCGGCCTCCCACGCGGCGATGAGCGGCGCGATCGCCGCGCGGTCGCCCTGCGCGAGCGACGCCTGGTATGCGCGGAGTCCGTCGATCTGGACGTCGAGGTCCCGGACGGCGCCGAGGCGCGCTGCGACCTCCTTGAGGTGCCCCTTCATCCGGCGGCTGCGCCCGGGGCGGTACGCCGAGCCGAACACCCGCCACGCCGCCCGCATCCGGCGCGTGGCGACGCGCATCGCGTGGAGCTCCTCCGGGTCGGAGCCCTCCCGCGTCCCGTCCTCGTGCGCGAGCATCCGGGAGAAGTGGAACCGGAGGACCTTGCGGCCCGCCTCGGCGAACGCGTCGTCGCCGGTGACGCCGGGCGTCTTGCCCGGGGGCTTCACCGCGATCGACACGACGCCCGGCTCGATCGCGCGCTCGTCCGCCGCGGTCGCGTCCGCCGCCGCGGATCGCGTCCGCCGTCGCGTCCTCGACGAGCTCCACCCCGCCGACCATCGCCGCGACGACGGCGGCCGCGTCCCGCTCCAGGGTCGCGGTCTCGAGGGCCGCCGCCTGGGCTGCGCGCGCGTTCCGCCGCGCCGCCGAATGCCGGGGGCGTCGCGATCCCCGCGTCCGCGATCGACTGCATCGCGCGCTCCAGCTTCGAGCCGCCGTCGCGCGTCACCGCGGGGTCCTTCTCCAGCTCCGCGCCCAGCCGATGCAGGGCCGCCTCGTCGCCGTCCATCAGCTCCGCCTCGAGCTCCGCGAACCGGTCCACGCGCCGCCCTTCGGCGACGACGGTGACGTCGTCCACCGTCAGCTCGACGCGCGCGTGCCCGTCCGCCAGCTCGATCACGTGCCGCACCTGGTCGAGCACCACGACCTCCACCAGGTCGGCGCCGGCCGCGTGGCGTCGTCACGGCATCGCGGGCGGGGCTCGGCGGCCAGTCGGCCGGGACGAGCGACTCGGTCGCCGGCGACTCGAGCTCCGTCCGGCGCACCACGGCGCCGTGCCGGACCGCCGGCGTCTTCACGGTGACGAGGATGCCGTCGGCCGTGTGCCGGAGGCGCGCGGCGACGCGCGGCCGATGCGAGCCGGCCGTCGGCCGTGTCGAGGTACCGGTCGCGGACGCGTACGACCGCGGGGTCGCCGTCGGGCCGGAACCCGGCCTCCCTGGCGTACGCGAGCACGGCCTCGAGCTCGAGGGGCGTCGATGAGGCGGTACTTGAGCTCGACCTCGGTCGGCCCGTCCGTCGTCGCCATCGCTCCCCCTCTACGCGCGCGGGTCCATCGACCCGCGCGCCGGCTTCTCGACCATCAGCGGCTCCGGCTCCTCGTCCTCCTCGAAGGCCGAGAGCGCGAGCCGCTTGAGCCGCGCGAACGTGTCGATCGTCCCCTCGCGACCCTCGATGTCCTCGGTCCGGCGCCAGCGGCCGTCCGAGCCGAGCTGCCAGCTCCGCCGGTCGTCGTGGAGCATCGTCTCGAGGATCTCCGCGAGCCGCAGCCGTGCCTCGAGGTCCTCGACGGGGACCACCGCCTCGACCCGGCGGTCGAGGTTGCGCTCCATCATGTCGGCCGATCCGATGTACCACTCGTGCTGCCCACCGTTGAGGAACGTGAAGATCCGCGAGTGCTCGAGGAACTCGCCGACGATCGAGCGGACCCGGATCCTCTCCGACGCGCCGGGCCTGCCCGGGATCAGCGAGCAGGTGCCGCGGCAGATGATGTCGATCTCGACGCCGGCCCGGCTGGCGCTGTAGAGGAGGTCGATGAGCGCCGGGTCCACGATCGAGTTGAGCTTCATCACGATGCGCGCGGGCCGGCCCGCCTCCGCGTGACCGATCTCGCGTTCGATGAGCTGCGCGAGCCGCTGGCGGAGCGAGTGCGGCGCGACGAGGAGCTTGCGGTACTCGCGCTGGCGCGAGAGCCCGGTGAGGAAGTTGAAGAGGTCGGTCACGTCCGCGGCGATCTCCGGCCGGACCGTGAAGAGGCCGAGGTCCACGTAGAGGCGGGACGTCTTCGGAGTTGTAGTTGCCCGTCCCGATGTGGACGTACCGCCGGAGCGTCCCGCCCTCGCGGCGCACGACCAGGAGCGTCTTGCTGTGCGTCTTGAGGCCCACGATCCCGTACACGACGTGGGCGCCGGCCTGCTCCAGGCGGCGGGCCCAGATGATGTTGTTCTCCTCGTCGAAGCGGGCCTTGATCTCGACCATGACGACGACCTGCTTCCCGGCCTCGGCGGCGCGGATGAGGTCGTGGACGATGGGGGAGTCGCCGCTCGTCCGGTAGAGCGTCTGCTTGATCGCGAGGACGTCGGGATCGTCCACCGCCTGCTCGACGAACCGCTCGACCGTCGCCGTGAAGCTCTCGTACGGGTGGTGGACGAGGATGTCGCCGCCGCGGATCGCCGCGAAGACGTCCACGGGCTCGTCGTCCTCGGCGGGGGCGAGCCGCCGCGGGACCACCGCCGTCCACTCGCGGGTCCTTCAGGTCGGGGCGGGGGAGGCCGTGGAGGGTCCAGAGGGCCGTGAGGTCGAGCATCCCGGAGACCTCGTAGCACGACTCGTCCGAGAGCCCGATACCCGTGAGGAGCGTCCGCCGCGTCGCGGGCGGCATCGTCCGCTCGACCTCGAGACGGACCGCCTCGCCGAACCGCCGGCGGCGGAGCTCGGCCTCGATCGCCTCGAGGAGGTCGGCCGCCTCGTCCTCCTCGATCTCGAAGTCGGCGTCGCGCGTCACGCGGAAGAGGTGCGTCTCCTCGACCTCCATCCCCGGGAAGAGCATGTCGAGGTTCGCCGAGATGACCTGCTCCACGAGGACCCACGCCGACTCGCCGATCGGGATGAGGCGCGGCAGGGACGGCGGGACCTTCACCCGTGCGAAGCGCCGCTCGCCCGGTCTCGGGGTCGCGGACCCCGACGGCGAGGGAGAGCGTCAGCGTGCTGATGTACGGGAACGGGTGCGCCGGGTCCACGGCGAGCGGCGTGAGGACCGGGAAGATCTCGTCCTCGAACCGCCGGCGCAGCTCCGCGTGATGCTCCGGCACGGCGGCGTACTCGACGATCGAGACGCCCTTCTCCGCCAGCTCGAAGCGGACGTCGGCGAAGATCCGCGAGTGCTCGGCGATCGCCGCCTGGACGCGCGTCCGGATCTCGGTGAGCTGCTCGGCGGGCGTCATCCCGTCCGCGGAGGTGCGCGTGGGTCGGGTCGCGGCCTGCTCGCGCAGACCGGAGACGCGGATCATGAAGAACTCGTCGAGGTTGCTCGCGAAGATCGCGAGGAACTTCGCGCGCTCCAGGAGCGGGGTCCGCTTGTCGCGCGCCTCGTGGAGGACGCGCTCGTTGAAGTCGAGCCACGAGAGCTCGCGGTTGAGGAACGGGAGGCCCGTGGGCGCGCGGCGGCGCGAGCGCCGGGCTGGCGTGGAGGACGGTGTGCGGACGGCGGTCATGCCGCGCCCCCGCGCCCGTCGGCGCCATCCGCGAGGTACCGCCGGTCGCCCGTCGCGGGGTCGAACCAGACGCGCATGGTCACGCCGGTCGACGGATCGGTGAACACCTCGTCCGTCCGGCGGTACGACGGCGGGAGCGCGGTGCCGGGAGGCGTGCCGCCCGCCTTCGTCGGATCGTCGCTCAGCCTCTGCTCGTCCTCGTCGTGGTAGCGCATCCTCTCGAACGCGATCGCGCCCGATCCCGCCGACGCCCATCACCACGAGGACGAGCCCGGTGACGATCCCGCCCTGGCCCGGGAAGGCGAACGCGAGCGCCACCCCGCCCACGAGGAAGCACAGCGAGAAGAAGACGACGATGACGCGACTCGCGCCGAGCACGGATCCGCCCCTCCCAGGGTGCGCGCGGCCCCCGACCGGAGGGTCCGCGAACGACCAGCCTACTCGATGACGACCGGCCCGGTCGAGGATGCGTCCTCCTCGACGACGACGGCCGTCCCGTAGGCGACGATCTCGGACATCGTCCCGCCCAGCTCGGAGGAGTCGAAGCGGAAGCTCACGATCGCGTTGGCGCCGACCGCGACCGCGTTCGCGACCATCCGGTCGATCGACTGCCGGCGCGTGTCCTCCAGGAGCTCGGTGTATTCGTGGATCTCCCCGCCGACCAGCGAACGGAGCCCCGCGGAGATGTTGCCCGCGAGGCCGCGGCTCCGGACGACGAGCCCGAAGACGTGCCCCTTGCTCTCCACGATCCGGTGCCCCGGCACGTACGGCGTCGTCACGATGAACATCGTTCCCCGATCCTTTCCGTCGTCGGTCAGTGCTCGCCGGCCCTGTGCGGGGCGGCGGCCTGGTCGCGTGCCGCGCTGCAGGCCGGGCACGGGCACTCCTCCCGCAGCGCACGGAAGGTGTAGAAGCCCTGCCCGTGACCGTCCGCCCACGTCGGGGCGAGCGCGTAGCGCCCCACGAGCGTGACGTCGGCGAGGCGCGTCTGGTCGGCCGAGAGGGTGCGGCATGGTGTCGAGCCAGCCAGGGAGGCCGGCCTCGCCGCGGCAGTACGCGCACGGGCACATCCAGCGGAGCGTCACGGCGTCGTACTCGGTGACGTGGCCGTCCGCCCACTCGATGTGCAGTGCCCCCGCCTCGCGGTCCGCGTGGATCCGCGTGGGCGCCAGAGGGTCTCCGGCGCGCGTCGCGCCTGTCTCGGTCATGTGCACATCGTACCCGGGGACGAAGAGACCCCTCGGCCGTGGGCCTGGGGGTCTCTTGCCGTGCAGCCCGTGCGGGCGCGTCGCCGCGCCGCGCGGGGCAGGGTCCGGTCAGGCGGCGGCGGAGCCCGCCTTCTCGGCGGCAGCCTGGTCCGCGGCCGCGTCGATGGAGATCGTGATCTCCTTGCCGACGAGCCATCCGCCCGCCTCGAGGCCGACGTTCCAGGTGAGACCCCACTCCTCGCGGTCGATCTTCGTCGACGCGCTGAACCCGGCGTGGCGGCCGCCCTGCATGTTCTGCACGATGCCGAGGAAGTCGGTGTCCAGCACGACCGGCTTCGTCACGCCCTTGATCGTGAGGTCGCCGGTGATGGCGTAGCGGCCGCCCTTCTTCTCGATCCTCGTGCTCTTGAAGGTGATGTGCGGGTACTTCTCGGAGTCGAGGAAGTCGCCGCTGCGGAGATGCGCGTCGCGCTGCTCCTGGCCGGTCGTGATCGTCGAGGCGTCGAGGGTGGCCTCCACGTACGAGTCGGTCGGGTCGTCCTCGTCGAGCTCGATCGACCCCGGTGGCGCCGTCGAAGGACCCGCGGACCTTCGTGATCATCATGTGCTTCGCGGTGAACTCGGCCTGCGTGTGCGCGCTGTCGATCGTCCAGGTGCTCTTCATCTGAGGTCTCGTGCTCCTTGTGTCCCGCCGCCCGGCGGCCCCCCGTCGTCGCGGCTCACGTGTTGTTGACTGCGCAATCATATCGCATGACGGTTGTGCTGTGCAACTAACCGCCGGCCCGGGTATCATCCCGGTCATGAAGACCGACCGGCGACCCTCCCCGCCGCCGACGACCCCGGGATGGAGGCGTGGGTGCGCTTCCTCCAGGCGCACGCGGCCGTCACCCGCCGCCTCGAGGCGGAGCTGCGCGACGAGTGCGACATCTCGCTCGCCGAGTACGAGACGCTCCTGCACCTGGCGCGCGCGGAGGAGGGGAGGCTGCGGATGAGCGATCTCGCCGATCCGGCTCCTCCTGAGCCGCAGCGGCGTCACGCGCCTCGTCGACCGGCTCGAGGCCTCCGGCTGACGTCGAGCGGCGGTCCTGCCCGTCCGACGCGCGCGGGTCGTTCGCACACCTCACGTCCAGCGGGCGCGCGCGCCTGCGCGCCGCGGCGCCCGTGCACCTGCGCGGCGTCCGCAGAGCACTTCCTCGACGTGATCCCGGAGGGCGAGATCGGACCGCTCGGCCGGACCCTCGCGCGGCTGACGGTGCCCGACCCGGCCCAGGACGCGGTCTGCGCCGCCGCGGTCGACGCCGGCGAGCGAGCCGGCGTCCGTCGCGAGCTGAGAGCCGTCGTCCCTCCGGGCGCCCGGCCCGTGCAGGGCCGTCCGCCGGCGCGGGACGCGGCTAGGCTGACGCGGTGACGCTGGTCGTCGATTCCCTCGTCAAGACGTTCGGGCCCGTCCGCGCCCTCGATGGCGTGAGCTTCACCGTGGGGCCGGGCGAGGTCTTCGGCTTCCTCGGCGCCAACGGCGCCGGCAAGACGACGACGATGCGGATCTGCCTCGACGTCCTCCGCCCGGACAGCGGCGTCGTCACGTGGGACGGGTCGCCCAACACGACGCTCCCGCGCGGGACCTGGGGCTACCTGCCGGAGGAGCGGGGCCTCTACGCCAAGATGCGCGTCCTCGACCAGCTCGTCTTCTTCGCCAGCCTGCGCGGCGTCCCGGCCGCGGCGGCCCGGCGGACGGCGCTCGAGTGGCTCGAGCGGTTCCGCATCCCGGACTACGCGGACCGGCGCGCCGACGAGCTCTCCAAGGGCAACCAGCAGAAGATCCAGTTCATCGCGGCGATCCTCCACGACCCCGCCGTCCTCCTGCTCGACGAGCCGTTCACCGGGCTGGACCCCGTGAACGCCGCGCTCCTGAAGGAGGCCTTCCTCGAGATGCGGGACCGCGGGAAGACCATCGTCTTCTCGACCCACCAGATGGAGACCGTCGAGGAGCTGGCCGAGTCGATCGCCATCGTGGACGCCGGGCGGATCGTCGTCGTCGGGCCGGATCCGCGACGTGCGCGCGGCGAGCGGGCGCATCTTCGTGCGGCTCGCCGTCGAGGGCGACACGGAGCTCGCGTGGCTCGCGGACCTCGACGGCGTGCGCGTCACGCGCCCCGGCCGCGACTACACGGAGATGGAGGTGGCGCGCGGACGGGACCCGGAGTCGATCCTCCGCGCGGCGCTCGACCGCGGCCTCCGCGTCGTGCACTTCGAGATCGCCGATCCGACGATCGAGCAGATCTTCGTCGAGCGCGTCGGGCGCGAGGCGGGCGACGTGCGGACGCTCGCGGCGCCGGCCGGGGCCGGCGCGATGATCCGGCTGCTCCGGCCCCGGGACCGCGGGACGGTGGCGCGCCGGCCGTCCACGACACCGTCCCCACGCGGAACGGGGACCGCCTCCTGCCGAACGCGGGGATCGTCGCCCGGCGCGAGTACCTCCAGCGCGTGCGGACGCGGTCGTTCGTCCTCGGCACCGTCGTTGCTCATGGCGATCGCCTTCGGGGCGGCGCTCATCCCCACGCTCGTGACCCGTCCTCGAGGGCCAGCTCACCACGAAGATCGCCGTCTACTCGCGCCGACGCGGGGCTCTCGTTCGACCCTGTGCCGATCCTCGAGCGCAGCCTGAACGTCTCGGCTTCCGCGGGGTCCGGCGCGCCCGGGGCGAGCCTCGCCGTCGCCCGGCGCATCCGCCGCGCCCGGCTCGTCGGGCGATCCCGGCGGGAACGCGAGCCCCGAGTTCGTCGTCACCGGCGTCAGCGACTTCGCCGCGGCCCGTGCGGCGCTGCGCGCAGGGGTCGTACGACGGCCTCGTGGTCATCACGCGCATCAGCGAGGGCGACCCGGCGTTCGAGTTCGTCTCCAACGTGGCGCCGGACGGCCGCGTCGCGTTCTACGTGCTGCAGGGCGCGACGGCCATCAGCGTCCGCGACCGTGCCGACCAGCCGACGATCCCGCTGGCGACCGTCGCGAAGCTCTTCGCCCCGGCCGCGTTCGACGGTCACGCCGATCGATCCCGCCGAGGCCGACGCAGAGCCAGTCGACCATGGTGAGCCGCTCGTTCACGTCGAACATCCTCGTGATCCTCATCTTCATCACCGTGATCACGTACGGGACGTGGGTCGCGATGAGCGTCGCGGAGGAGAAGGGGAGTCGCGTGATGGAGCTCATGCTGAGCGCCGCGTCGCCCCGCCAGATGCTCGCGGGGAAGGTCGCGGGCACCGGCGCGGCCGGCCTCACGCAGTACGCGGGGATCCTCGCGCGCCGGCCTGCTCGGCATCGCCCTCCAGGGCCCGATCACCGCGCGCGTCGTGCCGGGCTCCTCGTCGGACGGCATCCCGCTCGCGGGCCTCACGCCCGAGGTGCTCGTCATGTTCGTCGTGTTCTTCGCGCTCGGCTTCACCCTGTACGCGCTGATCTACGCGGCGGCCGGCTCGCGTGGTGAGCCGGCAGGAGGAGGTGCAGCAGGTCGATCACGCCGCTCACGTTCGTCACCATGGGCGGGTACCTCGCGGCGATCTTCGCCGGCACGGCGGGGTCGAGCTCCCCGTGGGTCGTCTTCCTCTCGCTCTTCCCGTTCACGTCGCCGTACGTGATGCTCGTCCGCCTCGTGGACGGGACGGTGCAGCCGTGGGAGCCGCTCCTCGCGATCCTCGATCCTGGTCCCGACGATCTTCGCGATGCTGGTCCTCGCCTCGCGCGTCTACAGCGCGGGCGTCCTCCTCTACGGCCAGCGCCCGTCGTTCCGGACGATCCTCGCGGCGATGCGCGATCCGGCGGCTGACGCACGGGGCCGGCGACCGGCCTCGCGCGCCGGCGTCAGGCGGTCGGCGCGGTGGTGGTCGCGGACGATGAGGACCGAGCAGGGCGCGTGCGTGAGGACGGCGTGCGCGACGCCGCCGAGCACGAGGCGCGTCACGCCGGTGTGGCCGCGCGACCCCATGATCACGAGGTCCGCCCCGTCCTCCCTGGCCGCCGCGACGATCTCGCCGGCGGGATCGCCCTCGCGCAGCTCCATCTCCGTCCGGCGACCGATCGGCCCGGAGGCGGGCGGCCGTCCCGGCGGCGAGCTGCTCCTGGGTCTCGCGCGCGCTCGCGATCATGTCGCCGTAGACGTCCATCGCGTTGCCGAACATCGCCGGCGCGATCCCGGTCCGCCACGGCGCGGCGATGTCCACGACCGTCACGACGTCGATGAGGGCGTCGTCGAAGAGCGGCCACGTCTCCACGCAGGCGCTCGGCCGCGCGCGCGGCGTCCGACCCGTCCTCGGCGAGGACGACGGTCCTGACGGTCGTGCCGCGCGCCACGAGCACGGGCGCCGTGGCGTGGTCCACGATCGCCGAGGACGTGGACCCCAGGAGCGTGGTCTCGACGGGGCCGTGGCCCCGGCTGCCGACGACGATCAGGTCCGGCGCCCACTCCCTGATCTCCTCCACGACCGCGAGCGCCGGGCTCGCGCGCAGGAGCTCCGTCTCCACGACGCGGCCCGGGCCGGCCACCACCGCGGCCGACCTGTCCAGTGTCGTCGTGGAGGCTCGCGATCGCCTCGTCCTCGAACCGGTCCGCGTCGGGCGGGACGGCGGGGATCCACGGGCTGCCGAAGAGGGCCGGGCTCGTGTCGAGCGCGGCGACCACGCGGATGTGCGTGCCCTCCGGCCAGGTGGCGTTCGCGACGAGGTCGCGCGCATGGTCGGCCGAGACCGAGCCGTCGGTCGCGAGGAGGATCCGCATGGTCGTCTCCCTCCGTGGGTCCTGGACTCCGTCTCCATCGTAGCCACCCGGCGACGCCCGGCGCCCGTGCCCTCCGGCCCACGCTGCCGCGACCTCGCGACCGAACCGGGGCGGGGGCGGCGGGTAGACTCGGGCCATGGCACGTACAGCTCGCCCCGAGGACCTCGCGTCCTTCGTGGTCCCCACCGACCCCAACCTCTCGCCGGACGGCCGGACCGTCGCGTTCGTCGCGCAGACGACGACCGCACGCCGCGACGGCTACCGCCACGCGATCTGGGCCGCCCCCGCGGACGGCTCGGCGCCCGGCCCGCCGGCTCACGATCGGGTGGCGCCACGACGTCTCCCCCCGCTGGTCGCCGGACGGCGGGACCCTCGCGTTCATCTCGGACCGCCGCACGGCGGTCGAGGACGCGGCCGGCGAGCCGGAGAAGCGCGAGGACGCCGCCCAGGTCCACCTCCTGCCGGTCGACGGCGGCGAGGCCCGCCGCCTCACGGACCTCCCGCGCGGGGTCGACGCCTTCGCCTGGTCGCCCGACGGGACGCGGCTGGCGGTCGTGAGCTCGTCGCTGGGGGCGACCCGGGAGGAGGACGCTCGCCTCCGGCGCCGGCCGAAGGACGCGGCGCCCACCGACCCGCTCCCGAGCGACTACCGCTACATGGACCGGCTCGGGTTCCAGTTCAACGGACGCGGCTTCCTCGACGGCCCGGCGGCGCAGCTCTGGGTCGTGGACGTCGCCACCGGCGCCGCGCGCCGCCTCACGTCCGGCGAGGCCGCGGTCGAGGAGCCCCGCCTGGTCGCCGGACGGCCGGAGCATCGCGTTCTCGTCCGACCGCGACGCGGGTCGCGACCTCCGCTGGTCGCGCCGACATCTGGGTCGTCGACGCGGACGACCCGGCGCCCCGCCCGCGGCGCGTCACCGGCGGCAGCCGTCACTGGTTCGGCGCGCCGGCGTGGCTCCCCGACGGCCGCAGGATCGCTGCGCTCGGCCACCGCTACCCGGTCTCGGCGGGCGCGCGGAGCGACGTCTGGATCTTCGCCGCGGACGGCTCCGAGGCCGCCCGGCGGGACGAACCTCACGGCGCGCCACGACCTGATGATCGGCGCCGGCATCAACAGCGACGTGACGATCGGCGAGGGCCCGCGGCTCCTCGTGACCGACGGCGGCCGCTCGATCCTCTTCCTCGCGCCGGATCGCGGCTCGCAGGTCCTCTGGCGGCTCGACGTCGCGGTCGGGCGACGTGGAGCGCCTCACGCCGCGCGGCCGGACGCTCTCCGCCGCGGACGCGGCGCGCCGGCGGCGAGGGCCTCGTCGTCGCGGCGATCCGGTGCTCGGCGACGGAGCTCCCCGAGGTCTGCGCGGGCCTCCTCGGCGGGGCCGCCGGGAAGGCGAAGAAGGGCGACGCGGCCGACGGGAAGAAGAAGGCGAAGAAGGGCGCGGACGGGCTCGCGCTCCGGCCCGTGACCGACCTGAACGGCCCGGCCGTGGACGGGCTCGCGCTCAGCGCGCCCGTCGAGATGACGTGGACGGTGGACGGCCGGACGATCCAGGGCTGGTGGTATCCGCCGCTCGCCGCCGACGGCTCGCCCGCACCGCTCCCGGGGCCGCTCGTCCTCCAGATCCACGGCGGGCCGATGACCGCGTACGGCCACGCGCCGTTCTGGGAGTGGCAGGTCCTCGCGGGCGCCGGGATGGGCGTCCTCGCGGCGAACCCGCGCGGCTCGGACGGCTACGGACAGGCCTTCGCCCAGGCGAACGTGCGCGACTGGGGCGCGGGCCCCACCGCGGACCTCCTCGCCGGGGTGGACATCCTCGTCGCGGACGGTCGCGCGGACGCCGCGCGGCTCGGCGTCACCGGCGGCTCCTACGGCGGCTACCTCACCTCGTGGATCGTCGGGCCACGACGACCGCTTCGCCGCGGCGATCACCTGCCGCTCGGTGAACGACCTCGCGGTCCTCATGGGGACGGGCGACATCGCCGGCCCGCCAGTTCGGCGAGGCGTACTTCGGCGCCCAGCCGTGGGAGGATCCGGCGATCTACCGCGAGCAGTCGCCGATCACGTACGCGGCGGCGATCCGGACCCCGCTCCTCATCCAGCACGCGGAGCAGGACCTCCGGACGACGATCGCGCAGGCCGAGCTGCTCTTCACGGCGCTCCGGACGATGCGGCGGCCGGTCCGCCTCATGCGCGTGCCGGGCGAGTCGCACGAGCTCACGCGGTCGGGGACCCCGTTCCGGCGCGTGGAGAACATCGTCCAGGTCCGCGACTGGTTCGCCCACTTCCTCGTCGCGGGGAAGAAGGGCCTCCCGCCGAAGCCGGCGGCCCGCGCGGGCCTCTGACCCTGCCCGGGACGGCGCAGGCCCCGGACGCTCCCGGGGCCGGCGCCGCACCGAGCCGCGGCGGCCGCCCGGAGCCGGCGGCATGATCCGCCGCGTCGGCGCATCATCGGAGGGTGAGCCTCGCCCAGCGTCCCGCCCTCCGGTCCTTCCGGCACCGGAACTACCGGCTCTTCTTCGTCGGTCAGCTCGTCTCGCTGATCGGCACGTGGATGCAGTCGGTCGCGCAGGGCTGGCTCGTCCTCACCCTGACGAACAGCCCGTTCGACCTCGGCCTCGTCGCCGCGGTGCAGTTCGTCCCCGTCCTCTTCCTCGGCCTGTTCGGCGGGGTCGTCGCCGACTCGCTCCCGAAGCGCCCGACGCTCATCGCGACCCAGACCGTGATGATGGTCCTCGCCTTCGTCCTCGCCGCTGCTCACCGTGACCGGCGTCGTGCAGGTCTGGATGATCGTCGTCCTCGCGCTCCTCCTCGGCTGCGCGAACGCCGTGGACATGCCGGTCCGGCAGTCGTTCGTCATCGAGATGGTCGGCCGCGAGGACGTCGCCAACGCGGTCGCGCTCAACTCCGCGATGTTCAACCTCGCGCGCATCGTCGGGCCCGCCGTCGCCGGCCTGACGATCGCCGTCATCGGCATCGCGGCAGCCTTCCTCGTCAACGGGCTGAGCTTCGTCGCGGTGATCGCCGCGCTCCTGCTCATGCGCGATCGGGAGCTGCGCGCGCTGGTGCGCGGCCCGGTCCCGCACACCGCCGGCGAGGTCATGTCGCACCTCGCCGAAGGGCTCGCCTACGTGCGCCGGACGCCGCTCCTGCTCATGGTCATCGTGGTCGTGGGGGTCGTGTCCACGGTCGGGCTGAACTTCACGGTCGTCTTCCCGGCGTACGCGCGCGACACGCTGGGGCAGGGGGCCGCCGGCTACGGCCTCCTCATGTCCTCGCTCGGGCTGGGGTCCGTCGTCGCCGCGCTCACCCTCGCCGCGCGAGGCCGGGCGACGCCGTGGGCGATCGTCGCGGGCGCCATCCTCCTCGGCTGCGCCGAGATGGCCCTCGCCCCCACGACGCTGCTCGGCGTCGCGCTCCTCCTCGGGTTCGCCGTCGGCCTCGGCACGGTGACCATGGCCGCGCATGCGAACTCGACGATCCAGCTGGGCGCGCCGGACGCGCTCCGCGGCCGGGTCATCAGCCTGTACACGACGGTCTTCGTGGGGTCCACGCCGATCGGCGGGCTCGCGACGGGCGCCGTCGCCTCGGTGATCGGGATCCCCGCGGCCATCGCGATCGGCGGCGCGCTGTCGGCGCTCACGGGCATCGCGGGAGGCATCTGGCTCCGCGCGATCCGCGCGCGCGAGCGGGAGCGCGGGCCACTCGCCACCGAGGCTCGTCCGGGCGTATAATCAGACCGACGGTCGGTCTGACAATGAGGGGAGCATGCCTCGGACGCTGAACCCCGCCACCTACGCGGTCCGCCGCGACGTCTTCCTCGACGCCGCCGAGCGGCTCATGGTGGCGCGCGGGTGGGAGCAGGTGACGCTCCAGGACATCCTCGACGAGGCGAGCACGTCCAAGGGCGCCTTCTACCACTACTTCGGCTCGAAGGAGGGCCTGCTCGAGGCCGTCGTCGAGCGCATGACGGACGCGGGGCTCGCCGTCATCGACCCGATCGCGAACGACCCCGACCTCCCGGCCGCCGCGAAGCTCCAGGCGGTCTTCTCGACGGCGGGCCGCTGGAAGTCCGAGCGCAGCGACCTCCTCATGGCCTTCATCCGCTCGTGGTACTCGGACGAGAACGACGTCGTCCGGCTCCGCGTCGCGCGGGCCGGCCAGGCGCGCCTCGGGCCGGTCTTCGCCGGGATCATCCGCCAGGGGACGGAGGAGGGCGCGTTCACGCCCACCTCGCCCGAGCACGCGGCGGCCATCCTCCTGGCCCTGTTCAACGGCTCGAGCGACGCGATCGGCCGGCTGGTCCTCGACCGCCAGGACGGTCGCGCGAGCTACGCCGACGTCGAGCGCTTCATACGGGCGTACGAGGAGGCGATCGAGCGGATCCTCGGCCTCCCGCCCGGGTCGTTCGTGCTCGTCGAGACCCCCGCCCTTCACATCTGGTTCGACCGTCCCGCCACCCCCACCGAGGAGCGTCCATGACCGCGATCATCGAGACCGAGAAGCTGACGAAGTCCTACGGGAAGAGCCGCGGCATCGTGGAGGTGGACCTCGCGGTCGAGCAGGGGGAGGTGTTCGGGTTCCTCGGGCCCAACGGCGCGGGCAAGACGACGACGATCCGCGTCCTCCTCGACCACATCCGGCCGTCGGCGGGCAGCGCGAAGGTGTTCGGGATCGAGACCCACGTGGATCCCGTCGCGATCCACCGCCGGATCGGCTACCTGCCGGGCGAGTTCACCCTCTACGACCGCCTGACCGGCGGCCAGACCCTCCAGTACTTCGCGAACCTCCGCGGCGGCGTGGACCCCGCGTACCAGGCGTCGCTCATCGAGCGCATCGACCTGGACCCGTCGCGCAGGTTCAAGGAGTACTCGAAGGGCAACAAGCAGAAGGTCGGGCTCGTCATCGCGCTCCAGCACAAGCCGGACCTGCTCATGCTCGACGAGCCGACGTCCGGCCTCGACCCGCTGGTGCAGCAGACCGTCTTCGAGATCCTCCGGGAGGCCGTCGCGGCCGGCGCGACCGTCTTCCTCTCCAGCCACATCCTCAGCGAGGTCGAGAAGAGCTGCGACCGCGTGGCGATCATCCGCGAGGGCCGCCTCGCGAAGGTCGACACCGTCGAGGGCCTCCGCGACCTCGCGCACCACCAGGTGGAGCTTCGGTTCGCGGGGTCCGTGCCCGCCGCCGAGTTCCAGGCGCTCCCGGGCGTGAGCGAGGTCGTCCAGGACGACCACACGCTGCGGATGCGCGTCTCCGGCGCGATCACGCCGGTCGTCCAGGCCGCCGCCCGGTACGACCTGCTCGACTTCGTGAGCCGCGAGCCCAGCCTGGAGGAGACGTTCCTCGCGCAGTACGGGCGCGAGGCGGAGTAGGGCCATGGCAGTCGGGACCGGCACGCCGCAGCTCGTCACGCCGCGGCCGCACATCTCTCCGCTCAGCCGGGTCTACGGGCTCGGCAGCATCTACGCGAAGACGCTCCGCGACTCGCGGCTCGCCTTCCTCATCATGACCGGCCTCCTCTCCGGGTTCATGCTCGCCATCGGGTCGGCCTGGGGGAGCGCGTACGGCACCGCCGAGGCGCGCAGGGAGATCGCCGCGCTCGTCTCGTCGCTGCCCGCCGTCATCGCCGGCATCGCCGGGCCGGTCGTCAAGCCGGACACCATGGGCGGCTTCCTGACGTACAAGTACGGCCCGTTCTTCGCGTTCATCGCCTCGATGTGGTCGATCCTCGCGCTCTCCTCGACGCTCGCGGGCGAGGCCCGGCGCGGCAGCCTCGACCTCGTCGCCGCGGCGCCGTACGGGAAGCGGCGGATCGCGATCGAGAAGCTCGCCGCGCACGTCACCGCGATGGCGCTCTCGATGACGTTCCTCGCGGTGATCACGGTCGTCTCGTCCTACGCCTTCGGCGACGCCGTCGCTCGGCGACGAGATCCCGCCGCTCAACGCGATCGGGTTCGCCGCCTGGGTGGGCCTCACTGGGGCTCGCGTGCGGCGGCGTCGCGTGGGCGATCGCGCCGTTCGTCGGGCGGGCGAGCGCGGCCGGGGTCGCGTTCGTCGTCCTCCTCTTCGCGTACTTCGTCGGAGGGTACGCGCCGTACTTCCCGGGCCTCGAGGGGATCGCCAACCTCTCGTGGTTCCACTGGACGTACGACCACGTCCCGCTCGCCGGCCAGTTCGACTGGGCCTCGCTCGGGCTCGTGCTCCTCGTGGTCGTCGCGCTCTTCGTCGCCGGCGTCGAGGCCTTCGCCCGGCGCGACCTCGGCGTCATGAACGGGATCCCCGTCCCCGGGCTGCCGCGCGCGACGCTCGGCCTGCGCGGGCCCATCGGGCGCGCGTTCGGCGACCAGCTGCCGCTCGTCGCTCGGGTGGGGGATCGGGATCGGGCATCTTCGGGTTCATGCTCGCCGGCATGAGCCGGTCGTTCACGGACCAGCTCCTCACCGACTACCCGACGTTCTCCGAGGTCATCGGCGCGATCTTCCCCAGCGTGGACCTCACGTCGTCCGGCTGGTTCCTCCAGCTGGTCTTCGTGGAGATGGGCCTCATCGCCGTCGGCTTCTCGGCCGCCACGTTCGTCGGGAAGTGGGCGTCCGACGAGACCAGCGGGCGCCTGGAGATGGTGCTCGCGGAGCCGCTCACGCGGAGCAGGTGGGCGGTCTCCGGCGGGGTGGGCGCGCTCCTCGCCGTGGTCGTGACGACCGTGATCTACGCCGTCGCGATCGGCGCCGGCACCCTCTTCGCGGGCGGCGATCCGGTCACGCCGGTCGTCGGCACCGTCGCGATGGCCGCCTACGCGGCTGCGCTCGTGGGCATCGGCGTGGCGATCGGCGGGCTGTGGCGGACGTCGCTGGCCGCGGAGCTCGTCGCGGCCTTCGTCATCGCGACGTTCCTCATCGGGCTGCTCGCGCCGGCGCTCAAGCTGCCGGACCTGATCCAGCAGCTCGCGCTCACGACCCACCTCGGCCAGCCGATGATCGGCATCTGGGACCCGGCCGGCATGGCCGCGTGCGCGGTGATCGCCGTCGGCGGGATCGCGCTCGGCGCATGGGGGATGCGACGGCGCGACCTCCAGGACTAGGGCTCCGGCACCTCGAACGGCACGTCCGGCCCGGCCTCCGCGGCCGCGCCGGACGCCGCTCCGCGCCGCCACGGCAGGGAGCGCATGTTCACCATCGCGATGCCCACGATGACGAGGACGGCCCCGGCGAGGAACCCGACGGTGAGCGGCTCGCCGAGGACGACGACGCCGAGCGCGACCGCGACGACCTGCATGAGGTACGTCACGAGCGAGACGCGGGTGGGCGACCAGACGGCGAGGAGCCGGAAGAAGAGCAGGTAGGCGAACCCGGACCCGACGATCCCCAGCCAGGCGACCGCGACGAGCGCCTCGGGGACGGACGGGACCGTGACGCCGCGGTCCACGACGAGCGAGAGGACGGCGACCATCGGGAGCGCGAGGCCCACCTGGCCGAGCGCGGCGGCGGTGGGGTCGGCGCGGCCGCGCACCTGGCGCGCGAAGAACGCGTTGCCCAGCCCGTAGGACGCCGAGGCGGCGATGACCGCGGCGATGCCGGCGACCTCGCCGAGCGCCTCCGGCCCGCCGAGGCTCCCGCCCGAGATGACGATCACCCCGGCGAACCCGACGAAGCAGGCCGGCGACCTTGATGCCGGTCATCCGGTCCGCGCGGAAGGCGACGACCGCGAGGAGGAGCGTGAAGAACGGCGTGGTGGCGTTGAGGATCGAGGCGAGCCCGGAGTCGATCGTCTGCTCCGCCCACGTGATGAGCACGAACGGGACGACGATGTTCACGACGGAGAGGACCGCGAGCCTGCCGATGACGGCGGGGTCGCGCGGGAGACGGACGCGGAGGACGACGACGGCGCCGATGAGGAGCAGCGTCCCGAAGACGAGCCGCCACGTGACCAGGGAGAGGACCGGCAGCGTCGCGACGCCGATCTTGATGAAGAGGTAGCTGCTCCCCCAGGCGCACGCGAGGAGGACGAAGAGGACGGGCTCGACCCCCGTCTCCCGGCGGTCGTGGGGGAGGGGAGGGGCGGCCGCGTCGCGCATCGGTGGAGTGTCGCACGCGCCACATCCCGCGACCATCGCGGCGACCGGCCCCGGCGACGCCCGAGAGCGGCCGCCCGGCCGTAGACTCGCCGGTGACCCCTTCGCTCCCTCTACCTCGCGATCGGCGCGGCGTCGGGGAGCTTCTTCCCGTTCCTCGTCGTCATCCTCGCCGGCCGCGGGTTCGCGCCGGCCGAGATCGGCGTGCGACATGGCGGCCGCGTCGGTCGCGTACACCGCGGCCGTCCCGGTCTGGGGCCACCTCGGCGACGTCACGACTGGGCCGCGCGCGCGCGCTGCAGGTCGGGCGCGGTGGGGGCCGCGGCCGCCGTCGTCCTCTTCGCGCTCCCGCTCGCCATGGGCTCGCCGCCGCCGCCCTCGTCTTCGCCTTCAATCTTCCAGTCCGCGCTCCAGCCGCTCGCAGACGCCCTCGCGCTCGCGACCGTCGCCGGACCGCGACCGCGACTACGCGCGGATCCGCCTCCTCGCGTCGATCTCGTTCGCCGTCGTCTCGATCGCCTGCGGCGTCCTCTACGACCGCGTCGGGCTACTGGGCGACGGCCCCGGTCTTCGCGCCGCGGCCGCTGGATCGTCGTGAGCGTCAGCGGGATCCCCGACGCATCCGCGGGACGCCGGTCCGACCGCGCGCCGCGCGGCCGCGGAGGCGCCACGCCGCGGCTCGCGCCTCGGCACGACGGGCGAGGCGCTCGCGCTCGCAGCCGCGCCTCCCGCTCGTCCTCCTCGCGATCGGCCTCATCCACCTCGGGGTCCTCGTCGAGCTTCACGTACCTCCCCCTGCGGATCACCGACCTCGGCGGCGGCCCGGAGATGGTCGCCCTCGCGGCGGGGATCAGCGCGCTCGCGCGAGGTCCCCGGGATGCTCCTCGCCGGCGCGTCGCCGCGCGCATCGGCCTCCGTGGCCTCTTCGCCGCGGGCTGCGTCGTCTACGCCGCCTGCATCGCGAGCTGGGTCGTCGTGGACGTCCCGGTCGTCGATCGTCGCGACGCGCGGCTCGTCACCGGGTTCGCGTTCGGGGGGATCGTCGTCGCCTCCGCGCTCACGATCGGCGTCGCTCCTCCCGGCCCGGCTCCAGGCGACCGGCCAGGCGCTGTACCAGACGGTCGCGTTCGGCGTCGCGGCGGTCGTCGCGAACCTCGGTCGGCGGCCTCATCTACGGCGTCCGTCGGGATCCGGCGCTCCTCTTCGGCGCTCACCGCGGCCGCCGCGGTCGCGGCCGCCGTCGTGGGCGCGTTCGTCTACCCGCCGCGCGGCGCGGCGACCGGCCCGCTCGACGAGTCGGCCGGTGGCCGCAGCCCTGTCGGCCGAGCGCGACGCGCCTCTCGGGATGTGACGCCGCCGCTACCATGGCGCGGTGACCGGCGCGTGGACCGCGGCGGCACGTCGGGAGGTGGGCCGCATGCGGCTCTGGGGCGGTCGGTTCGCGGACGAGAGCGACGAGCGGATGGCCGCGTTCACGCGCTCCATCGAGGTCGACGCCGCCCTCGCGGTGGACGACATCGACGGCTCGGTCGCGCACGTCCACGGCCTCGCACGCGCCGGGCTCGTCTCCGCCGAGGACGAGGCGCTGCTCATCGGGGGTCTCGAGGGCCTCCGCGCCGAGGTCCTCGCCGGGACGATCGCGTGGGATCCCGCCCTCGAGGACGTCCACATGAACCTGGAGGCCGCGCTCACGGCGCGGATCGGCCCGGTCGCCGGCCGCCTCCACACGGGCCGCTCGCGCAACGACCAGGTCGCGACCGACCTCCGCCTCTGGCTTCGCCGGACCGTCGCGGGCCTCGACGCCGCGCTGCTCGACCTGGAGGACGCCCTCGTCTCGGTCGCCGAGCGCCACGCCACGGCGATCCTCCCGGGGACGACGCACATCCAGCCCGCGCAGCCGGTCCTGCTCGCGCACCACCTCCTCGCGTACGTCGAGATGCTCGAGCGCGACCGAGGCCGGCTCCGCGACGCCGCGGCCCGCGCGGACCGCTCGCCGCTGGGGTCCGGCGCGATCGCCGGGGCGGGCTACCCGCTCGACCGGGACGCGACGGCGCGGGACCTCGGGTTCTCGGGGCCGACGGCGAACTCGATGGACGCGACGAGCGACCGGGACTTCGTCGTGGAGTCGATCGCCGCCGCCGCGCTCGCGATGGTCCACCTCTCGCGGCTCGCCGAGGAGATCGCGTGGTGGTCGAACCCGCGGTTCGGGTATGTCCGCCTGTCCGACGCGTTCTCGACGGGGTCGTCGATGATGCCGAACAAGAAGAACCCGGACCCGGCGGAGCTCGTCCGTGGCCGGACGGGCCGCGTCATCGGCGACCTCACCGCGTCGCTCACGATGCTCAAGGGGCTCCCGCTCGCATACCAGCGCGACCTCCAGGAGGACAAGCCCGCCCTCTTCGACGCCCTCGGGACCCTCGGCGCCTGCCTCGGCGTCATGGCCGGGCTCGTCGCATCGCTGGCGGTGGACGAGGCGCGGATGCGGGAGGCCGTGGGGGAGGGCCACGTCACCGCGACCGCCGTGGCCGACGCGATGGTGCGGCTCGGCGTCCCGTTCCGCACGGCGCACCACGTCGTCGGGCGGCTCGTGGCCGAGGCCGACCGGCACGGGACCGCACTCGACGCGCTGCCGGACGACGCGTACGCCGGGGCGCTCGGCGCGGACGCGGATCCGGCGGCGACGGCGCTCGCGCTCCGGCCGGGGATCGGCGCCGAGCTCCGCGCGGCGGCAGCCGTGGAGGCGGCTCTCGCGAGCTGCGACGTGATCGGCGGCACCGCCCCGGTCCGCGTGGCGGCCGCGATGGCCGCGGCGCGCGCGCGGATCGACGCGGAGCGGAGCGCGGCGTGGCCCGGCGGTCCCCCGGCCGCGGGAGACCAGGACGTGGCCCGATGATCGGCGGGCCGCCGGCCGGATCGCACGAGGACCTCGTCGACGCCCTCACGACGCCCGGGCGGACCGCGGCGGCGCTCGCGACGCAGCGCGGACACCTGCGACTCATCGGCGAGACGGCGTCCGTCTATCCCCGGCTCGTCGTCACGGGCCGCGGCGCCCCGCTCGCGGTCGGCCGCGGCCTCGTCACCGCCGTCCGCGCCGCCGGCGGCGATGCGGTCGCGATCCCGTCGCGCGAGATCGTCGGCCGGGCCGCGACGCTCCTCGACGGACGGACCCTGCTGCTCGTCCTCACCGCGGGCGAGGACCAGCGCGCCCGGGCGGTGGCGGCCGAGGCCGTGGCGCTGGCCGCGCGGCCGCTCGTCGTCGCCGTCGTGGACGACGCGGGCGCGGACGCCGGCTCCATCGCCGACGTGCGGATCGACTCGGGCGCGCCGGCGGACGCCGGACCGCCGCTGCGCGGGCCGCTCGCGACCGGGACCGTCCTCTCGGCGATCTCGCGGATGCTCCTGTGGGGCGGCTCGGCGGACATCGACGAGGTCCTCGGCATCGCCGCCGAGGCTGCCGCGGCGGCCGAGCGCGCCGCGCTCTCGCTCGCGGACCTTCCCGGCGAGAGGCTGACGGTCCTCGCCTCGGCGCTCGCCGGGAGAGGGGCGATGCTCGCGACCGGCCGCGACGCGGGTCGCGCGGCCGCCGAGCTCGCGGCGATCGCCTGGTGGACGAACACGGGGCGCGCCGCGGCGGCCTGTGACGCGGAGGACTTCGACGACGGCCCCCGGGAGGGGGCCGGGCGGGAGCTCGGCGTCCTCCTCCTCTCGCCGGATCGCGCCGCGCACGCGGCCGACCGCGACCTCGCGCGCGCGCTCGTCACGGCCGGGTCGCCGGTCGTCTTCGTCGCTCCGCCGACCGCTGCGCCCCCCGGCGTCGAGGCGGTCGTCCTCCCCGAGGTCGACCCCGTGCTGGACCCCGTGCTGCACGCGCTCGTCGCGACGATCGTGGGCCGGCGGGTCGCCGCCGATCACGGCCGCCCGGTCGGCCGCCTCGCCCGTCCCATCGCCTGACCGGGCCGGGGCGCGGGGCCGCGCGACGGAGGAGCCCGGCCGCGGGACGCTCGGAGCCGGGCCGCGACCCTCGGCGCCGGGCCGTGGAACGCGCTCCACCGGCCCCGTCGTAGACTCCGTCCATGGCCGCCGACTCGCTCGCCACCCTCCTCGCAGCCGGCCGTCCGGTCGCCGCCGACGGCGCGATGGGGACGAGCCTCATGGCCGCCGGGCTCCCCGCGGGACGCCCGCCCGACGCGTGGAACACGGACGAGATCGGCTCCATCCGCGTGCGCGAGGTCCACCGCGCCCACCGCGCGGCCGGCGCGGCGATCCTCCTGACGAACACGTTCGGCGGGAACCCCATCCGGCTCCACATGGCGGCGGGGGAGGCGGCCGCGGACGCGACGGCCATCTGCGCGGCCGGCGTCGCGCTCGCACGCGCGGAGGCCGCCGGCGCGCTCGTCGCCGGGTCGATCGGCCCGACCGGCGCGCTCCTTGAGCCCTTCGGGGACCTGCGCGTCGACGACGCCGTCGCCGGCTTCGCCGTCCAGGCGCGCGCGCTCGCGGAGGCGGGCGTGGACCTCGCCTGGATCGAGACGATGTCCGACCTCGCTGAGGCGCTCGCCGCCCTCGAGGCCGTCCGCTCCGTCGCGCCCGGGCTCCCGGTCGTCGTCACCCTCGCCTTCGAGGGCGACCGGACGATGATGGGGGTCGCGCCGGAGGATGCCGCGACGGAGCTGGCGGCGCGCGGGGTCGCCGCGGCCGGCGCGAACTGCGGCGGCGGCTACGCCCCCGTCGAGCGCGCGATCGCCCGGATGCACGCGGCGGTCCCGACGCTCCCGCTCATCGCGAAGGCGAACGCGGGGATGCCGGCCGCCGGACCGGACGGGCGGCCGGTCTTCCCGGGGACGCCGGACGATGCCGCCGACCACGCGCGGCGGGTCGTGGCGGCGGGCGCCTCCGTCGTGGGCGGCTGCTGCGGGTCGTCGCCCGCGCACGTCGCGGCCATCGCCGCGGCGCTCGCCGAGGCCTGACGGCCCGCCCGACCGCGCAGGTCGGCCGGCTCCTCCGTCCCGAATCGACACCCTCCCGTCACCGGCGCGCCCCGGCGACGTCACCGCCGGGGCACCGACACCGGCCGATGCCGCCCATAGCCTGCCTGCAACGCGTGAGGCGATCCCGGCGCACCCAGCCCGTCGGATGCCTCCGCAGCGGGGGGAGACGGCGATGATCGACAGTGGCGACACCGCGTGGGTCCTGATGTCCACGGCCCTGGTGATGCTCATGACGCCGGGCCTGGCGCTCTTCTACGGCGGCCTCGTGCGGCAGAAGAACGTGCTGAGCACGATCATGCACAGCTTCTTCCTGCTCGCCCTCGTCACGGTCCTCTGGGTCGTCGTCGGGTACTCGCTGGCCTTCGCGCCCAGCGCGGGCGGGCTCGGCATCGTGGGCGGGCTCGACTTCGCCTTCCTCAACAACGTCGGCCAGGCGCCCGACCCGAACTACGCCCCGACGATCCCCGCACTCGTCTTCATGGCCTTCCAGATGATGTTCGCGGTCATCACGCCGGCGCTCATCTCGGGCGCGTTCGCCGAGCGGAAGCGCTTCGCGTCGTTCGTCATCTTCGCCGTCCTCTGGTCGATCTTCGTCTACTCGCCGCTCGCCCACTGGGTCTGGGGCGTCGGCGGCTGGATCCGCGAGCTCGGCGCGCTCGACTTCGCCGGCGGGACCGTCGTCCACATCAGCTCCGGCGTCGCCGCCCTCGTCGCCGCCCTCGTGCTCGGCAAGCGGATCCGCAGCGAGTCGGAGCGCTTCGAGCCGCACGACGTGACGATGACCGTCCTGGGCGCCGGCCTCCTCTGGTTCGGCTGGTTCGGGTTCAACGGCGGCAGCGCGCTGGGCGCGAACGGGATCGCCGCGCAGGCGTTCGTCACCACCACCGTCGCCGCCGCCATGGCGTGCGTCACCTGGGTCACGGTGGCGTGGTTCCACAAGGGTCACGCGTCGGTCATCGGCGCCGCGTCCGGGGCCGTCGCGGGCCTCGTCGCGATCACCCCGGCCGCCGGCTTCGTCACCATCCCGGCCGCCCTGATCATCGGCCTCGGCGCCGGCGTCATCTGCTACAGCGCGATCCTCCTCCGCGAGCGCCTGCAGGTCGACGACGCGCTGGATGTCTGGGCCGTCCACGGCGTGGGCGGGACGTGGGGCGCGATCGCGACCGGCCTGTTCGCGACGACCGCGGTCAACGCGGCCGGGCGGGACGGCCTCTTCTACGGGAACCCCGGCCAGCTCGGCATCCAGCTCGTCGCCGTCGCCGCGACGTGGATCTTCAGCGCCGTCGCCACCTTCTTCATCCTCAAGGCGATCGACGTGATCGTCGGGCTCCGGGTCCGTCGCGAGGACGAGGTCCTCGGCCTCGACCTCAGCCAGCACGGCGAGGCCGCCTACCAGCCGGGGAGGGCATAGCGCCCGACCGGACCGCAGGACCTCCGACGCCCGGGCGCGCGGGCGGCGGCCCGGATCGAACCCCGCATGTCGATCCCCGGCCGGGCTCCGGCCGGGGATCGGCGTCTCAGCCCGCGGAGCCGCCTCCCTCCGCGAGACGGTACCCGACGCCGCGGACGCTCACCGGCGCCGGGCCTCCGGCCTCGAGGAGCTTCGCGCGGAGCCGCGCCAGGTGCGGCTTGAGCCACTGGGGGTCGGGGTCCACGACGCCCGGCCACCCTGCCGTGAGCAGCTTCGCGTGCGGGACGACGCGGCCGCCCGCCGAGACGAGCGTCGCGAGCAGGAGGAACTCCGTCTTCGTGAGCACGACCGGGGCGCCGTCCACGGTCGCCTCGAAGAGGCCCGGGTCGAGCTCGAGCGTCCCGACGCGGATCGGCTGCTCCGGGAGCGTCCGCGCGGCCACGTCGCCGCGGCGCACGACGGCGCGGATCCGGGCGAGGAGCTCCTGGCGCCCGAAGGGCTTCGTGACGTAGTCGTCGGCGCCGATGTCCAGCGCCTCGACCTTCGCGAGCTCGTCGGTCTCGCCCGTGAGGATGATGACGGGGACCTGGCTCGTGCGGCGGATCCGGCGGAGGACCTCCACGCCGTCGAGTCCCGGGCATCGCGAGGTCGAGGAGGACGACGTCGGGCGACTCGGCGGCGAAGCGCTCGAGCGCGGACTCGCCGTCGTACGCGGTGATGACGCGGTGGCCCGCGCTCCCGACGAGCGCGGTGATCGCCCCGACCATCGCGGGCTCGTCGTCCACGACGAGGATCCGGAGCGGGGTCGCCGTGCGCTCGTCGGCCGGCGGACCGGGCGCCGTACCCGGGCTCATGCGGCGCCCGCCGGGACGGCCGGCAGCGCGACGATGAACCGGCTCCCGCCGTAGCCGTTCCCCTCGATCCACACGCGGCCGCCCATCGCGTCCATCAGGCGCCGCGCGGCGTACAGCCCGATCCCGGACCCGGAGCGCCCGCCCGCGCGGACGCGGACGTACGCGTCGAAGACGCGCTCCCACTCCTCCGCGGGGACGCCGGGGCCGTCGTCCGTCACGTACACGTGCACCTCCGATCCGGACGCCCATGCTCCCACGCTGACGCCCCAGCCTGCAGGAGCGTACTTCGCCTCGTTCTCCAGCAGGTGCTCCACGACCTGGCGGAACCGCGCCTCGTCGCCAAGGGCGGGGAGGGGACCGTCGCCGGGCTCCCAGCGGAGGCGGTGCGCGCGCAGGAGCGGCGCCATCATGTCGACCGTCTCGCCGGCCGCCCTCCGGACGTCGAAGGGGACGCGCTCCAGCCCCACGAGCCCCTCTCCGCCGACGGAGGCGAGGATCGAGTCCACCAGCCGGTCGAGGCGCGTCACCTGCTCGGTCGCGGCGGCGTGCCACTCCGTGATCGTCGCCCGCGGCGGGGTGTCGCCCGCGCCGGTCCCCGCCTCGGCGAGCAGGTCGAGGTAGGCGCGCACCACCGAGAGCGGCGTGCGCAGCTCGTGGGTGACGACGCCGAGCAGCTCGGCCCGCGCGGCGTCGAGCGCCGTGAGCGTCTCGAGCTGCTGCTCCGCCTCGCGCTGGAGGCGCCCCCGCTCCACGATCCCCGCGAGCAGCGCGGCGATCGTCGTCAGCGAGCTCCACCTCGCGGTCCCCGAAGCGGCGGTTCTCCCGCGTCTGCACGTTGATGACGCCGACGACCCGGTCGTTCCAGGTGAGCGGGACGGACAGCATCGAGGTGAGGCCCTGGAGGTCGTAGCCGCGCACCCACTTGAAGCGTGGCTCCAGGCGGACGTCCGGGACCTCGATCATGCGCCGCTCCTCGGCGGCCCATCCGGTCACGCCCTCGCCGACGGCCAGGCTCACCTTGCCCACCTGCCCGGGGTCCAGCCCGTTCGTCGCCGCGAGCGTCAGGCGCTCGGAGCCCGCGTCCATGAGGTAGAACGAGCAGACCTCGACGCCGAGCGCGACGGTCGTGCGCTCGATGATCGTGTTGAGGAGCGCGTCCCAGTCGCGGGCGAGCGTCGCGAGGCGCGCGACCTCGTTGACGAGCTCGAGGTCGCGGCAGGCGCTGCGTGGGCGTGGCGTGCGGGTGGGCCGCGTCCCGGACCCGTCGGGCGGGACGCGCCGCGACGGCCGCCGTCGCGCCGCGACGGCGTGCCGTCGCGCCCGGCCACCGGCCCTTCCCCTGCGCCGTCAGCCTGCCGAGCCGGCGCCGGGACCGTCGGTGACCGACGCCGGCAGCGACTCGAGGAGCGGCTCCGTCCAGGTCCACGCCGCGCCGTGGTGACGACCGACCGCGCCGTGGCGGGCGGCCTCCACCCGGAGCGGGAGCCCGAAGATCTCGATGAACCCGATCGCGCTCACGTGGTCGAAGGCGTCGCCCTCGTCGTACGAGGCGAGGCTCTTGTCGTAGAGCGAGAGCGGCGAGCGCCGCCCGACGACGACGGCCTGCCCGTGGTCGAGCCGCATCCGGACGTCGCCCGAGACGACCCGCTGCGAGGACGCCGAGTAGCCGCGGAGGTCGCGGTGCAGGGCGCTGTACCAGAGGCCGTCGTACGTGAGCTGGGCGAGCTCGTCCGCCACGAGGCGGTTGAACCGGAGCGTGTCCTTCGTGAGCGTCAGCCCCTCGAGCGCGCGGTGCGCCCGGTGGAGGATCGTCGCCGCGGGCGCCTCGTAGATCTCGCGGCTCTTGATCCCGACGAGGCGGTCCTCCACGTGGTCGATCCGGCCGACGCCGTGGGCGCCGCCGAGGTCGTTGAGGCGCTCCACGAGCGTCACCGCGTCGAGGCGGTCGTCGTCGATCGAGACCGGGACGCCACCCTCGAAGCCCAGGACGATCTCGACCGGCGCGGGCGCCGCGTCCGGGTCGACGGTCCAGGCGAAGGCGTCGGCGGGCGGCGTCGCCCACGGGTCCTCCAGGACGCCCGGCCTCGCACGACCGGCCCCAGATGTTCGCGTCCGTGGAGTACCGCGGCTCCGCGCCGGCCGGGACGTCGATCCCGCGCTCGATGGCGAAGTCGATCTCCTGGTCGCGCGAGAGGCCCATCCCGACGCGCAGGGGCGCCACGACCTCGAGCGAGGGGTCGAGGGCGTGGACCGACACGTCGAACCGGACCTGGTCGTTGCCCTTGCCCGTGGAGCCGTGCGCCACCGCGTCCGCCCGCTCGCGCGTCGCGACCTCCACGAGGAGCTGCGCGATGAGGGGGCGGGCGAGGGCCGTCGCGAGGGGATACACGCCCTGGTAGAGGGCGCCGGCCTGGAGGTGCGGCCAGACGAAGCTGCGGATGAACCGCTCGCGCGCGTCGACGACGTACGCGCGGCTCGCCCCGGCGCGCACCGCGCGCGCCGCGACGTCCTCCGCGAGCGAGCCGCCGCCGAGGTCCACGGAGAGCGTCACGACGTCGACGTCGTGCTGCTCCTTCAGCCATGCGACCGCGACGGACGTGTCGAGCCCGCCGGAGTAGGCGAGGACGACCTTCTTCATGCGTGTGCCTCCGAGTCCGCGGCGCGCGTCCCGGGGGCGCCGCCCCCCGACCGATCCGCCGTCCGTTCCGCCACGGTCCCACCGCGCCCTGCAGCGCCCGGAACCGCGCGAGCCACCGCTCGAGGCGTTCCTCGTCGCGGAAGAGGACGAGCAGCGTGTTGTCGCCGGCGAGCGTCCCCTCCTGCTCGTCGAGGTCCGACTGGTCGATCGCCTGGGCGATGACCGAGGCGGTCCCCGGCAGCGCCGTCAGCACGAGCGTGAGCCCGCTGCGGCCGACCCGGATGGGGATGTCCGCCACGATCCGCCGGAGCCGGTCGTCGCGCGGCAGGCCGGGAAGGTCGGCGGCCGTGACGTAGACGTGGCGGCCGTCGCGCGCGACCTTCGCGAGCCCGAGCTCGGCGATGTCGCGGCTCACGGTCGCCTGCGTGGCGACGAACCCGCGCTCGCGCAGGCGCTCGACGAGCTCGTCCTGGCTCCCGACGGGGCCGGACCCCACGATCTCGAGGATCGCCCGCTGCCGGAGCGGCTTCGAGGGGCGCCGGGCGGGTCGCGGCTTCCGTCACCATCTCAGGCCGTCCCGTGGCGCCGGACGTGCGTCCCGAACGACGGGTCCGTCGACCGCGCGCGTCAGCGCATCGGCCGCCGAGCCGTCGACGATCACGGCCTCCGACCCCTCCGTCGTGACCGCGGCGAGGGCGGACCGCACCTTGGGGATCATCCCGCCGGAGATGACGCCCTCGGCGATGAGGGTCTCGGCCTCGGCCACCGTCACGTTCGCGATCCGCTCGCCGTCGGCGCCGCGGATCCCGTCCACGTCGGTCATGAAGACGGTCTGGCGCGCGCCGAGCCCGGCGGCGATCCCCGCCGTCGCGTCGTCGGCGTTGACGTTGCAGACGATCCCCTCCTCGTCGCGCGCGAGCGGCGCGACGACCGGGACCTGCCCGGAGACGAGGAGGGAGTCGAGCAGGTCCCGCCGCAGGTCCACGACCCGGGCCACGAGCCCCATCCCGGGGATGCGCTCGGCGACGAGCATCCCGCCGTCGACCCCCGAGAGCCCCACCGCGTCCACGCCGAGGTCGCGCAGGCCCGCGACGAGCTCGCTGTTCACGACGCCGCGCAGGACGGCGGCCGCGACCTCGAGCGACGCGGCGTCCGTGACCCGGAGCCCGCCCTCGAACTTCGTCGGGACGCCGAGGCGCTCGAGCCACTCGGTGATCCGCTTGCCACCCCCGTGGACCAGGATGACCGGCCGGGTGCGGGAGACGCGGGCGACCTCGTCGAGGACCTGGCGCTGCTCCGCGATCGTGGTCCCGCCCAGCTTGACGACGAGGATGTCGCTCACGTCGTGTACTCCGAGTTCTCGATGACGTACTCCTCGGTCAGGTCGCAGCCGAACCCCTCGCCGTGGCCGGCGCCGAGCCCGAGGTCGAGCGCGATGACGACCTCGGGGCCGTCCATCGCGGCCCGGGCCGCGTCCCGGTCGAAGGGGACGGGTCCGCCGGCCGCGCCGTCGTACACGACGTGGCCGGCGATCGCGATCCGCAGCGTCGCCGGGTCGACGGCCGCGGGCGATCCGGCCTTCGCGGCGGCGGCGGCCGCGTCGAGTCCGGCGGCCTCGAGGACCTGGGCCTCGGCCGCCCGGGCGTTGCCCGCTGCGCCGGCGATCCGGCCCCAGTTCGGGTCGCGGCCGTGCGCGGCTGCCTTCACGAGGCTGCTCGCGATGACCGTCCGGGCGATGGCCCGGGCGTCGGCGTCGTCGGCGGCGCCGGTCACCCGGCACGTGATGAGCGTCGTCGCGCCCTCGCCGTCCGCGGCCTGCTGCCGCGCGAGGTCCCGCGCGACGGCCTCGACGGCCGCGCCGAGCGCCGCCTCCGCCGCGCGAGCCCGCCTCGACGGCCGCCGCGGTCGAGGCGCCGGACGCGAGGAGGAAGACGGTGTCGTTGGTGCTCGTGTCGCCGTCGACGCTCAGCTGGTCCCACGTGCGCGCCGCGGCGCGCCGGAGCATCCCGTGCAGGGTCGCCGGCGCGACGGCCGCGTCGGTGAGGACGACGGAGAGCATCGTCGCCATCCGCGGATGGATCATCCCGACGCCCTTCGCGATCCCGGAGACCGTGACGGTCACCGGCCCGCCGTCCGGGCCGGGGATCGCGACGGACGTCGTGGCGACCTTCGTCCGCGAGTCGGTCGTGCGGAAGGCCGTCGCGGCGGCGCCGAGCGCGTCGGGCGTGGCCGCGAGCTCGGCCCCGAGCTTCGCGACGCCGGCCGCCACCCTGTCCACCGGCAGGCGCGAGCCGATGACGCCGGTCGAGAGGTGGAGCGTCCGTGCCGGGTCGATCCCGAGCGTCGCGCCGACGATCCGGCCGATCTCCGCCTGGTCGGCGTCGCCCAGCGCGCCCGTCGCCGCGTTGGCGCTGCCGCTCGTGCAGACGACGGCCTCCATCCGGCCGTACCGCCCGCCGCCGGCCGGGTCGCCGGCAAGCAGGTTCGCGCGGCTCAGGCGGACCGGCGCCGCGGCGAACGTGTTCGGCGTGAAGACCGCCGCGACCGACGCCGGCCCCCCGGCGCTCCGGATCAGGGCGAGGTCGTGCCGCCCGGACTTCTTGATCCCGGCCGCCATCCCGCCCACGAGGAACCCGGCCGGGACGGCCGGCCGGCGCTCGACGACGGGCAGGCGCACGGGCCACGGCGCGAGGGGCTCCGACGCCGGGCCCGCGGGACCGTTCGGGCCGGCAGCCTCGGCCTCCGGGCCGGGAGGCAGCACGGGCCGCGCCGCCGCGTGCCCGAGCGGGTGGGCGGTCTCGATGCCGTCGCCGTCGGGGGCGGCGTACTCCGTGGTCAGGCCGCCGTCCCGCGGCTCGTCGTTCGTCATCGGAGGCGACTCCCAGCTAGGGCGCGAGCGGCAGCTGCTCGAGGCCGGCGGTCTCCGGCAGGCCGTGGAGGATGTTGAAGGCCTGCACCGCCTGGCCGGCGGCCCCCTTCACGAGGTTGTCGATGACGCCGATCGCGAGGATCCGGCCCGTCCGCTCGTCGAGCCGGACGAAGACGTCGGCGTAGTTGCTCCCGAGCACGTGCTTCGTCGCCGGGCCCGAGGTCGCGACCACGCGGACGAAGGGCTCGCCCGCGTACGCGTCCGCGTAGAGGGCGTCGAGCTCCGCCTGGGTCACCGGGCGCGCCGGCCGGACGTGGCATGCCGAGAGGATCCCGCGCGTCATCGGGATGAGGTGCGGGATGAAGTCCACGGCCCGGACGCCCGGGTTCGGGTCGGGGAGGCCGCTCGCGGCGCCGAGGAGCCCGAGCTCCTGCTCCATCTCGGCCGTGTGGCGGTGGCCGGTGAGGCCGTACGCCCGCACCGACTCGTTCACCTCGGTGAACATCATCTCGGGCTTCGGGTCGCGTCCGGCCCCGGAGACCCCGCTCTTCGCGTCGACGACGAGGTCGGCGATGAGGCCGGCGCGCGCGAGCGGCGCGAGCGCGAGGATCGTCGCGGTCGGGTAGCAGCCGGGCGACGCCGACGACGGCGGCCGGCGCGTCCGCGAGGGCGGCGATCTCGGCCCGGTGCAGCTCCGGGAGCCCGTACACGGCGCCGGCGAGGAGGTCGGGCGCCGCGTGCTCGAGGCCGTACCAGTGCGTGTACGTCGCGGCGTCGCGGAGGCGGAAGTCCGCGCCGAGGTCCACGACGCGCATCCCGCGCGCGACCAGGTCCGGGACGACCGCGGCCGAGGCGCCGTGCGGGAGCGCGAGGAAGACGGCGTCGGCGTCGGGGACCTCCGAGTCCGACGACGAGCCCCGTCCGCGCGAGGTGGGCGTGGATCGCGCCGACGGGATCGTCGTCGCGGTTGCGCGCGACGAGGCCGACGATCTCGACGTCGGGGTGCCGGCCCAGGAGGCGGACGAGCTCCCCGCCGACGTAGCCGGTGGCGCCGACGATCGCGACGCGGATGGGCGCGGACCGCGGCGCGGAGGCGTCGGGGGAGGCGACGGTGCGGCGATCCGGCGCGCCCGCTCCGATCCCTGCCGCGCTCACGGGCGCCGCGAGCCCCTCACGGGGGGCCGCAGGTCTCGGGTCGGGTCGTGCTGGATCGCCGCCATCGCACGCATGACTATACACATCTCTGCATAGTCATGCAAGACCTGAACGGGGAACGGACGCTGCCGCCGCATGAGGGCGCTCACTCGGCCGCGGCCGAGTCGAGGAACTGCTCGCGGTAGAGGCGAGCATACAGCCCGCCGGCGGCGAGCAGCTCGTCGTGCGTCCCTCGCTCCACGATGCGGCCGCGCTCGTACACGAGGATCCGGTCCGCCTTGAGGATGGTCGAGAGGCGGTGGGCGATCGCGACGGTGGTCCGGCCCGCGGTGAGGGACTCGAGCGCGGCCTGGATGAGCCGCTCGCTCACCGTGTCCAGCGCGCTGGTCGCCTCGTCGAGGATGAGGATCCGCGGGTCCTTCAGGAGGACGCGGGCGATCGCGATCCGCTGCTTCTCGCCGCCGGAGAGCTTGTACCCGCGCTCGCCGACCATCGTGTCGTACCCCTCGGGCAGCTCGACGATCCGGTCGTGGATCGCCGCCGCGCGGGCGGCGGCCTCCAGGTCGGCGTCCGTCGCGTCGGGCCGCGCGTACAGGAGGTTCTCGCGGATCGTCGCGTGGAAGAGGTAGGTCTCCTGCGTGACGAAGCCGATCGTGCGTCCGAGCGACTCGAGGGTGATGCGGCGGATGTCGATCCCGTCGATCTCCACGGCGCCCTCGTCCACGTCGTACAGGCGCGGGATGAGGTACGTCGTGGTGGTCTTGCCGGAGCCGGACGGGCCCGACGAGCGCCACGAGCTCGCCGGGCGCGGCCTCGAAGTCGATCCCCTGGAGCGCGAACCGGATCGCCGGGGCCGCGGCCGCCGGGGCTTCCGCGTCGCCCTCGCCGGCGCCGTCGGGCGCGAGCGCGTCCGCCGTGGCCGGGAGATCCGCCCGGACCGGGAGGCCCGCCTCGGCCTGCATCTCGAGCGCCGCCCCGATGATCGCCGCCGCCTCGGCCGGCGCCCCCTCCACCGCCTGGCCGTCGCCGACCATCGCCGACCCGATCGCCTCGTCCTCCTCGAGCGCGCCGTCGACGGCGGCGAGAGCCGCGTCCTCGCCCGCCGCGCCGTCGGGGCCGTCCGCCGCGGCCGCCGCCTCGGGCGCGACCGGCCGGGCCGGGTAGGCGAAGGAGACGTCGCGGAAGCGCAGCCGCCCGCCGACCGCGCGCGGGTCGATGGCGACCGCGTCCGGGGCGTCCACGATCTCCGGGTCGAGGTCCAGGTACTCGAAGATCCGGTCGAAGAGCGCGAGCGCGCCGGCGATCTCCACGTTGACCGAGAGCAGCTGGCCGAGCGGGAAGAAGAGGCGGCTCTGGAGCGTCGTGAACGCGACGATGTCGCCGATCGTCGGGGCGTGGCGGGGTCGTTGATCGTGAGGTAGCCCGGCGAGCCAGTAGACGAGCGCGGGCGTGATCGAGAAGACCGTCCCGATGAGCATGCCGAACCAGCGCCCCACCATCGCCTGGCGGATCTGGAGGACGGCGAGCCTGCGGTTGAGGACCCGGAACCGCTCGTTCGAGACGGACTGCTGGCCGAACGTCTTCGACAGGAGGATCCCGCTCACGCTGAGGGTCTCCTCGGTCACGGCCGAGAGGTCGGCGAGCGACTTCTGCGTCTCCGCGCTCACGGCGCGGCGGACCTTCCCGACGCGGTAGGTGAGGAGGAGGAAGACGGGGGTGATCCCGAGCGAGAGGAGCGTGAGCCGCCAGTCGACGAGGAGCATCGCGATGACCGTGCTCACCGCGACCGCGATGTTGCCGGTGATGCTCGCCGCGGTGTCCGTGACGACCGCCTGGACGCCGCCCACGTCGTTCGCGAGCCGGCTCTGGATCTCGCCGGTGCGCGTCTCCGTGAAGAAGCGGAGCGGCATGCGCTGCAGGTGCGCGTAGAGGGCGTTGCGGAGGTCCTGCATGACGTTCTGGCCGATGACGTTGTTCACGTACGCCTGGCCGACGCCGATGAGGCCGCTGACGATCGGGACGACGATCATCAGGCCCACGAACAGGTTGAGGAGGAACCAGTCCTTCTGCGGGATCGCGGTGTCGATGAGCGCCTTGAGCAGGAGCGGGTTGATGAGCCCGAGGAGGCTCGTGACGAGGATCGCGACGAGGACGACGACGACCTGCGGCCGGTAGGGCCGGAAGAAGCCCGACGATCCGGCGCGTGGTCGCCGCCGCGGCGCTCCTTCGCGATGGGCGGGACGGGGGAGGAGGGACCGGCGAGGCGCCCGGCGCGCCGGCCGGTCACCGGGCCGCGGGCTCGGCGGGTCGGCGCGCGGTGGCGATGATCGTCGAGCGGCGGGCCGGCATCCCGCGTGTCACGAGGTCGCCCGCGACGCCGAGCGCGAAGGTCGGCCACGTGCGCCCCCAGGCGCGGGCGAGGTGACCCACGGTGGAGATGCGGACCTCCCGCCAGCCCGCCCCGCGCAGGGCGCCGGCGATCTCGCGCCGCGTGTTGCACCGGCCGACGAGGAGGTGCGCATCCTCGGGGCGTGCCTTCACGACGCCCTGGAGCCGGTCCCGCAGGCCCGCGGGCAGGTCCAGGTACCCGGCGACGAACGGGTGGCGACGGTTCACGGTCGTCATGACGATCGTGCCCCCGGGGCGCGTCCACGCGAGGAGGTTCGCGAACGCGCGCTGCCGGGTCGGCGAGATGCTCGATCGTGAAGCTCAGCAGGACCACGTCGAACGTCTCCGGGGGGAAGGCGTCGGCGTCCCGGCACATGTCCGCGAGGACGAAGCGGTCGAGATGGCCGATGCTCCCCGGCGGCTGCGTCGCGATGTCCAGGCCCACGATCTCGCCCGTCCGCGCGCGGAACGGCCGGAGCGCGGAGACGCGGCCGCAGCCGGCGTCGAGCACGACCGTGCGGCGTCCCTCCGCGACCGCGCGGAGCGAGGCGTCGGTCAGTGCCGCGTCGAGGATCAGCGAGACGACCTCGCCGGCCGACGGCCGGATCCCGAGCGCCGGCAGGGCGTCCATGCGGCGTCCGCCGTGCGCGGCGTGGCGGTCCCCGCCCCCGGGGCGTGCGGCGCCCGCTGTCATCGGCGGTCCACCGGTCAGCCGGCCGCGGCCGGCGCGGGCTCGGCGGCCCCGTCGCGCGTCGACGGTCCCGACGGCCTCGAGCCACCGCTCGGCGTCGATCGCGGCCCGCGCGCCCTCGCCGGCCGCGGTCACCGCCTGGCGGTAGTGCGGGTCGTCCACGTCGCCCGCGACGAAGACGCCCTCGATCCCGCCGCCGGAGTGCTCGTGCGCCTTCAGGTAGCCCTTCTCGTCGACGTCGAGCCAGCCGCGGAAGACCTCCGTGTTCGGCCGGTGGCCGATCGCGATGAAGAGCCCGTCGAGCGCGACCTCGCGCTCCGCGCCCGTGTGCGAGTCGCGCAGGCGCAGGCCCGCGACCTTGGCGTCGCCGAGGACCTCGGCGATCTGCGAGTTCCACTCGACCGAGATCTTCGGGTGCGTCAGCGCGCGCTCCTGCATGATCCGGCTCCCGCGGAACTCGTCCCGGCGGACGATCATCCGGACGGACCGGGCGAAGCGCGTGAGGTAGAGCGCCTCCTCGAGCGCGGTGTCGCCGCCGCCGACGACGGCGATGTCCTGGTCGCGGAAGAAGAAGCCGTCGCACGTGGCGCACGCGGAGACGCCCCGCCCGCGGAGCCGTTCCTCGCTCGGCAGGCCCGAGCCAGAGGGCCGACGCGCCGGTCGCGACGATGACGGCCTGCGCGCGGTACTCCACGCCGTCCGCCCAGAGGCCGAACGGGCGCGCGGTGAAGTCCACCCGGTCCACGGCGACGTCGAGGATCCTGCTGCCGAACCGCTCCGCCTGGGCGCGGAACCGTGCCATCAGCTCCGGCCCCTGGATCCCCTCGGGGAAGCCCGGGTAGTTCTCCACGTCGCTCGTGAGCATCAGCTGGCCGCCGGGCTCGTGCCCGGCGAGGACCACGGGCTCCAGGCCCGGCGCGGGCGGCGTAGATCGCGGCCGTGAGGCCGGCCGGGCCTGCGCCGACGATGACGAGCGTCGCGTCCACCGCCTCGCCCGTCGGGACGGGACGCGCGGTCGCGACGGCGTCCGCGGGCGCCTCGGTCGCCGCGCCGAAGTCGATCGAGAACCCGCCGAAGCCACCGAGCCCGCCGCCCACCTTCTCCGTCATCCCTCTTCCCATCTCCTCAGGCCCGCCTCGGGGCGCGTCATGCGTCCGAAGACTCTACCACGGCGCGGTATACTCCCCTGGAGTATACGCTCGCGTCGGCCGGCCTCCCGGTCAGAGGGCCCGCGCGGCCGGGATGACCCGCGCGCCGACGAGGTCGATCCACGCCTCCACGTCCGCGGCCGGGATCCCGAGGATCGCGTGCTGCACGCCGACCGCGGCGAGGCTCCCGAGGTGCTCGACGAACGCGTCGGCGGACGCCGCCGCCTCGGGCCCGGCCACGGCGAGGCGGGGCATCTGGAGCGTCGTCCGCTCGATCTCCTCGTACGGCCGGCCCTCCTCGTCGCACCGCTCGCGGAGGACCGCGAACTTGTGCGCGAGCTGCTCGGGCCCGCCGAAGACGTTGCAGGCGTCGGCGTAGCGCGCGACCAGCCGGAGCGTCTTCTGCTCGCCGCCGCCGCCGATCATGATCGGCGGGTGGGGCCGGCTCAGCGACTGCGGCACGTTGAGCAGGCGGCCCGCCGGGTACAGCGGGCCGGCGAACGACGCCTCGGAGCCGCGCTCGCCCTCCCACATCCCGTGGGCGATCCGCAGGGTCTCCTCGAGCATCTCGAAGCGCTCGGCGAGCGGCGGGAACGGGAAGCCGAGCCCGGTGGACTCCTGCTCGTTCCACGCGGCGCCGATCCCGAACCACGCGCGGCCGCCCGAGAGCACGTCGAGGGTCGTCGCGGCCTTCACCCAGAGCCCGGGCAGGCGGTAGTGGACGCCGCCCACCATGAGGCCCAGGCGCGCGCGGTCCGAGTGCGCCGCCATGAAGCCCAGGGCGGTGAACCCTTCGAGCATGGGGTCCTCGGCCGGCCCGATCCCGCGGATCTGGAAGAAGTGGTCCATGACCCAGATGGAGTCGAAGCCGGCGTCGTCCGCCGCGCGGACGTAGCGCCCGAGCCGCGGGCCGATCTCCGCGGCCCCGCCCGGCCAGTCGAACCGGTTGATCTGGAACCCGATCCTCACGTCGACCTCGCCTCAGCCGGGGCACGCCCGACGCCGTGGTGGTCCCGCGGCGCGACCGGCTGCCCGCTGATGGTACGGGCACGGGTCGAGGACGGATGCGCGAGGGCTCGCGCCCTACGGGAAGAGGTCGAACCGCGCGGGCATGACGAGGTCCGCGATCGACCCCTCGCCGCGCGGTGGGAGGGCGCCGCGGACGAGCGCGACCGGACGGCCCGCCGACTTCCCGAGCGCGAGCTCCGCCGCCGAGGCGATCTCGTCGGCCACCGCCGCGGATCGTCGACCGCATGACCCGGCCGTCGGCGTCCACGGTCCCGCGGAGGTCCTCGACCGGGATCAGCCCGCTCACGCCGATCGCGACGTCCACGATGCCCCACCGCCAGGGCCGGCCGAAGCTGTCCGAGATGACGACGGCCACGTCCACGCCGTGCGCCGCCCGGACGGCCGCGCGGATCCGCGCCGCGGAGGCGTCCGGGTCGCGCGGGAGCAGGGTGACGAGGTCGCCGCTCTCCGGGTCCCACGTTCGACGCGTCCACGCCGCTGTTCGCGAGGACGAACCCATGGCGCGTCTCGGTGATGATCACGCCGCGCTCCATGCGGACGACGCGGACCGCCTCGCGCAGGACGACCTCCACCTGGCGCGGGTCGCGGTCCCACGCCGCGCCGAACGCCACGGCCTCGGGGCGCGGCTCGACCGCGCGGAGGTCCACGACGGCGCCCTCCGCCTTGGAGACGATCTTCTGGGTCACCACGACCACGTCGTCGGGCAGGAGCGGGAGGACGCCCGGCGTCGCGGCCAGCGCTGCGGCGACGATCGCGCCGACGTCGTCGCCGGCGGCCACCTCGCCGATCCCCGCGAGCGCGATCGCCTCCACGCGACCGCCCGCGTCCGGGTCGTGCCCGGGGCCGGGGAGCGGGACCGATCCCGCCGGCATCCCGGCCGGCTCGCCGCTCATCGTCGCCCCGCCGCGGCACCGGCGCCGGCGGTGGCCGAGCCGACGGTCGGGGGCGGGCCGGGGGAGGCGGCGAGGTCCACCACCGCATCGCCCGCGGCAGCGAGGTCGTCGGGCGTGTCGAGGTCCAGCGCGAGGGGGCCCGCGAGCTCGACGAGGACCGCGCCGGCCGCGCGCGCGGCCTCGGCGTGGCGTGCCCTGCTCCCCGGCCCGAACGCGAAGTCGATCGCGCGCGGCGGAGAGAGGAGGAGCGCGTTCGTGCCGGTCCCGGCGTTGTCCGGGACGAGGACGACGAGCGGTGCGTCGGGATCGCGCGCCGCGCGCCCGGCGGCGACGACGTCGCCGACCGCGGCCGCCGAGACGTGCGCGAGGTCGATCGGGACCACGAGGATCGCGGTCGCACCGTCCACGATCGCGACCTCGCGCGCGACCCTCAGGTCGGCGACGAGGTCGCGGCCTCCCACCGGGATGGGCGACGCACCGACGAGGCGGGCGCGCGCGAGGGCCGCCGGGTCGGCGCTCGCGACGACGATCCCCTGCAGCGCGCCGGCGTCGCAGGCTGCGACGAGCGCATCCAGGGTCCGCGCGACCAGGCCCGCCGCGAGGGCCGCCCGCTCCTCCGCGTCCAGGACGGCGCCCAGGCGGGTCTTCGCGTGCTCGAGGACGCGGACGGGGACCAGCGCGATGACGCGCTCCAGGTCGGCGTGCGGCGCTTGCATGACACCGCGATGGTAGCGGGAGCCCGCCCACGGCCGCGGGGACGCGCCCGCGCTGCCGCGATCCGTCGTGTCGCCCGCCAGGCCTGCGGCTACCGCAGCGCGGCGAGGACCTCCGCGCCGAGACGCGCCCGGGCCGCCGCGTCGGTCATGACCGTCCCGGTGACCAGCGCGCGCATCCCGAGCGCCTCGACCGCCGGCGCGAGCGCCGCGTCCTCCGTGTCGAGGACGAAGACGTCGACGAGGCCCGCGTACAGCCGCGCGACGCCGGCGGCGCTCACCTCGTGCCCGAGGCTCGCCAGCATGCGGTCGGCCGGGCCCTTGAGCGCGCGGCCGCCGATGATGGGAGAGACGGCGGCGACCGGCACGCCCGCGGCGCGGGCGGCGACGATCGCGGCGCGCAGCCCGCCGACGGCGAGGATCGGCCCCACGGAGACGATCGGGTTCGACGGGCAGACGACGATCGCCTCCGCCCCGCCGATCGCCTCGCGCACCGCGGCGGTGGCCGTGGCCGTCTCCGCCCCGTCGAAGGAGACCGCGCGGACCTCCGGCGCCTGCCGCAGGCGGACGAAGTAGTCCTGGAAGTCGAGCCAGCCCTCGTCCGTGAGGACGCGGGTGCGGACCGGGGCGTCGGTCATCGGCAGGATCCGCGACGGGATGCCGTGCGCCGCCTGGAGCCGCGTGGACACGTCCGTGAGCGACTCCCCGCGCCGGAGCGCGGCCGTCCGCACGATGTGCGCCGCCATGTCGCGGTCGCCCAGGCGGAACCACGACTCCTCGCCGTAGGCCGCGAGCTGGTCCATCACGTGCCAGCTCTCGCCCGCGATCCCCCAGCCCTGGGCCGGGTCGGCGATCCCGGCGAGCGTGTACATGACCGTGTCGTGGTCCGGGCAGACGAGGAGGCCGTGGCGCTCGGTGTCGTCGGCCGTGTTCACCACGACCGTGAGGTCGCCCGGCGGGAGGACCTGCTGGAGCCCGTCCGCGAGCCGGGCGCCGCCCACGCCGCCCGCGAGCGCGACGACCTTCATGCCGCGGCTCCCGGGGTCGGACCGTCCTCAGCCGCGCCGGCGCCCGTCCCGCCCGAGCCGGTCGCGCCGGGTCGCCGGCCGCAGGACGAAGACCTCCGCCCATGTCGCCCCGCTTCATGAACCCGGGCATCGAGGCGGTGAGCTCGGCCGCCGCCGCGTCGAGGTCCGCGCCGGCGAGGCCCGTCGCGATGTACGACCCGGTCGCCCCCTTCACCTGGAGCGTGCAGGCCGGGTTCGCGCGGAGGTTCGCGGCCCACGCCCTGCCGGGTCCGCCGGCGCCGACGAGGACCGTCCCGTCCGCCCGGCGCAGGTACCCGACCGCCGCCGTCCGGGGCAGGCCGCTCTTCGCCCCGGTCGTCCCGAGGCGGGCGACCTGGCCCATCCGGATCAGGATCGTCCCGCCCACCGCGTTGAAGGCCTTCGTGAGCGGGTTCACCGGTGGAGCTTCGGGAGCACCTCGCGCCCGAAGACCTCGATCCACTCGCGCTGGTTCCGACCCACGTTGTGCAGGTAGACCTGGTCGAAGCCCGAGGTCGAGGAGCTTCTGGATGTAGGCGCGGTGGACCTCCGGGTCCTCGCTGATGACCATCCGGCCCTCGAAGTCCTCGGCGCGGACGAGCTTCGCCATCGCCGCGAAGTCGAACGGGGAGCGGATGTCCTGCTTCGGGAACTTCATCCCGCCGTTCGGCCACTCGACCATCGCGTCCCGCAGGGCCTCCTCGTACGTCGGGCGCCCACGCGAGGTGGAGCTGGAGGATCTTCGGCATCGTGTCGGGGTCCTTCCCGACCGACCGCGCGCCTTCGGCGAACTTCTCGAAGACGGTCTCGATCTTCTCCTCGACGGCGCCGACGGTGATGATCCCGTCGCAGAGCTCGCCCGTCTTCTTCGCGGTGTACGGGCCCGCGGTGGCGACGTAGATCGGCGGCGGCGCGTCGGGCAGGGTCCAGAGCCGGGTGGTCTCGAGCTTGTACCAGCGCCCGTCGTGCTTGACGTCCTTGCCGGTGAAGAGCTTCCGGATGATCTCGATCGACTCGAGCATCCGGGCGATCCGCTCGGGGGTCTCGGGCCAGTACCCGCCCACGACGTGCTCGTTGAGCGCCTCGCCGGACCCGAGCCCCAGCCAGTGACGGCCGGGGTAGGCGACCGCGAGCGTGGCGGCGGCCTGGGCGATCGTCGCGGGGTGCATCCGGAACCCGGGGCACGTCACGCCCGGGCCGAAGTCGCCGGTCGTCCGCTCGCCGATGGCGGCCATCACGGTCCAGACGAACGGCGCCTGCCCCTGCTGCGGCACCCACGGCTGGAAGTGGTCGGCGGCCATCACGCCGGAGAAGCCGGCCGCCTCGGCCGCCACGCAGTACTCCACGACCTCGCGCGGCCCGAACTGCTCGAGCATCGCCGCGTAGCCGACCTTCGCCTGGGTCATGTCGCCTCCCGCTCCCTGCTGCGACCCGCCCCAGCGGCCGCACATGCCCGCCCGTCGTCCGACGGGCGATCCCGGGGCCTCGTCAGAGATCCCTGCTGACGGTCTCCGGCCGCAACCTGAACGTGATCCGATGCTGGAGCCGGAAGCGGTCCTCGATGAGGGCCTCCGCCTGCTCCGGGTCGTCGGCGTGGTACCGGCGGGCCATCGCCGCGATGTCCGCCTGGGCGCGCTCCTGGTCCTCGTCGATCTCGACGCGGCCGCCGAACGAGACCCACCGATAGCCGTCCGAGATCATGACCGAGACGCGCGGGTCGCGACGGAGGTCCGCCGGCCACCGGCGCCCCTCGGCGCTGTTGAGGAGCAGCACGTCGTCCTGGAGCGCGTACCACGCGACGGCCTGGTGCGGCGTCCCGTCCGTCCCGACGGTCCCGACCACGGCGAAGCGCTCGGCGGCGAGGAAGTCGCGCACCTCCGGTGTCAGAGCCGGACGTTCTTCGGACATGGCGATCGGGTGCTCCGCGGGGGCGCCCGGACGGCGGGGCGCTGCGCTCGCACATGGTACCGACCCACGGCCCGGGCGGCCCCGGCTCCGCAGCGCTAGACTCGGGGCCACGGGGAGGGGTCGCCGCCGGGACGCGCCGGCGCGCGGACGACGCACGAGCGTCGGGAGACGTCGCGCACGTCAGGGGACCATGAGCCGTCGCCGCACGTCCGACCAGTACCGGGGCCGCCCGGCACCCGTTCCCGCGCCCACGCGCCCCACCTCGCCGCAGTCCGCGCAGCGCGCGACCGGCCGGCCCGGCTTCCGGGCCGCCCCCGACCCCGTCTACCGCGCGCTGCTGCCCCTGCGCTTCTTCCTGGGCGCGATGTTCCTCTACGCCGGGCTGGACAAGCTCGTGGACCCGAGCTTCCTCAGCGCGACGGGGCCGGGATCCATCGGCGAGCAGCTGGCCGCGTTCACGCACGTCTCGCCTCTGACCCCGCTCATCGAGATCTTCGCCCAGCCGTTCCCCGTCGCGGTCGGGCTCGCCTTCGCGATCATCGAGATCGCGGTGGGCCTCGGAGCGCTCACGGGGATCCTCTACCGCTGGAGCGCTGCGGCCGGTGCGGCGCTCTCCGCGCTGTTCCTGCTCACGGCCTCATGGGACACCCGGCCCATCTACTACGGGCCGGACCTCCCGTACATGTTCGGATGGATCACGCTGGCCCTCGCGGGCGCCGGCGGCCTGTACGTGCTCGAGCCGCGCCTGCTGGCGTGGTTCCGCGATGGCCCGTTCCGCTTCGACGTGGACGACGACGCCCCCGCCTCCGCCGGGCGCCGCGCCGTGCTCGGCGCCGGGGTCCTGGGGGTCGCCGCGCTCGCCGTCGCCGTCGTCGGCCGTGCGTTCGGCAACCTGTTCTCGCCGCTCTTCACGCAGCAGGTCGCCCTCGCGCCGACGCCGACCCCTGCGCCCTCGGCCACGACGGCCGCCTCGGCCCAGGCCGGCTCCACCGTCGACCCGGCCGCCACGGTCGCAGCCAACGAGATCGCGAACGCGAAGACGATGACCGCGCGCAGCGCCGCCGACTTCCAGCTCGCGAACGGGGACCCGGGCGTCGTCGTGAAGCTCTCGGACGGGAAGGTCGTCGCGTACGACGCGACGTGCACGCACGAGGGCTGCCCGGTCGGCTACGACCCGCAGGCCGGCCTCCTCCTCTGCCCGTGTCACGGCGCGGCCTTCGACCCGGCCGACAGCGGCGCCGTCGTCCAGGGCCCGGCGCGCCGGCCGCTCGCGGCCGTGCCGATCTCGATCGACGCCGCGACCGGTGCGGTGACGGTCACGGGCTGACCCGCGGGCCGGGTGCGGGTAGACTCCGCAGCGGCGCGCCGCACGGCGCGCGACGGAGGCCACGATGCCGCAGATCCATCTCCGCGCAGAGCCCGGCGACTACGCGCCGACGGTCCTGCTCCCCGGCGACCCGAACCGCGCCACCGACATCGCCCGGCGATTCGACGGCGGCCTCGAGGCCTGCCGCCAGGTGAACGCGCATCGCGCGCTCCACGGGTACACGGGCACCTACCGGGGCGTCCCGATCAGCGTCCAGACGACCGGGATCGGCGCTCCGGCCGCCGCCATCGTCGTCGAGGAGCTGCTCCGCCTCGGCGCGCGCCGCCTCGTCCGCGTGGGGACGTGCGGCGGGATCGGCCGCGGCGTCCGCACCGGCGACCTCGTCGTCGCGACCTCGGCGACGCCGATGGACGGCACGACGCGGACGTATCTCCACGGCGACCCGTACGCGCCGACGGCGGACCACCGGATCGTCCGCCTCCTCGTGGACGAGGCCGAGCGGCGCGGGATCACGCATCACGTGGGCCAGGTCGCGACGGTCGACGCCTTCTACAACCCGGACGCCGACTACGCGTCCAAGTGGCGCGACCGCGGCGTCCTCGCGTTCGAGATGGAGGCCTCGGCGATCTTCTTCCTCGCGGCCCGGGCGGCCGCGTCAGGCGAGGACGTCGCCGCGGGGACCCTGCTCACGGTCAGCGACGTCCTCACGGACGACATCGGGTCGGAGGAGACGTACCTCCCGCTCGGCCAGCTGGAGCAGGCGGCCGAGACGATGATCGACGTGGCGCTCGACGCGCTCACTCGCACGCCCGCCTGAGCGGGCAGCCGGCGCGATGTCCGCCTCGCCCTCCACCCCCTCCGCCGGCGGCGCCCGCGGGCCCGACCTCCGCCGCGCCCGCGCCCACGCACGGCTGCGTCCGCTGCGGACGGCTGATCCCGCTCGACCTCTCGATGTGCGACGACTGCAACCCGCTCGGCCTCCAGCAGCCGGCGACCTCCCAGGCGCACGGGACCATCGCGCTGGGCCTCTTCATCGCGGTCGTGGTCATGGCGATCGTCGCCAAGCTCGCCGTGGAGGGCGTGGGGCCGTTCACGGGCCAGGTCGGCGACGTCGCCGCCGCGTCCGGCGGCCTCATGGTCACCGTGACCGTGCAGAACGAGGGGTCGAAGGCGGGGACGACGCGCTGCCGCATCTTCGACCCGGCGTCCCCGGGCCTCAGCGACCACCCCGCGATCGTCACGAGCCCCCGGGTGGAGCCCGGCGCGGAGGTGGCGTTCGACTCGCTCGTCACGACGCTCGGCCCCACGGTGCGCCCGCTCCAGGCGGAATGCCGGTGACCGGGCGGGATCCCGCGGGCGGGATGGAGGACGCCGCGGCGGCCGGGGAGGGCCGCTGGGCCGCCGAGCTCGCCTTCGCCCTCGACCTCGCCGACCGCGCGGGCGCGCTCCTCGTCGACCTGCAGGACCGGCTCGTCGCGATCGAGCACAAGTCCGAGACGGACGTCGTGACCGAGGCCGACCACCAGAGCGAGGCGCTCGTCGTCGCCGCCGTCCACGCCGCCTGGCCGCGCGACGCCGTCTTCTCGGAGGAGGTCGGGACGGTGGCGCCCGCGGATGCCGCAGGCCCGCCGTCCGGCCGGATCTGGGTCTGCGACCCCCTCGACGGGACCGTGAACTACGCGAACGGGATCCCGTTCTTCTGCTTCTCGATCGCGCTCGTCGTGGACGGCGCCCCGGTCGCGGGCGTCGTCCGGGACCCCATCCGCGGCGAGTCGTACGCGGCGACCGCGGACGGCCCGGCCACGCTGGACGGCCGACCGATCGCGGTCCACCCGAAGGAGCGTCTCCGCGACGCGGTGATCTCGATGGGCCTCTCGGGCGCCCGCGCTCCCGAGCGCTGGGCGCGGCTCCGGAGCGCGGTCCGGGTCCCGCGGGGGTTCGGGTCCGCGGCGCTCGCGCTCGCCTACGTCGCGAACGGCCGGTTCGACGCGTTCATCCAGGAGTCGAACCTCTCGCCGTGGGACATCGCGGCGGCCGGGCTCATCGCGGAGCGGGCCGGCGCCGTCGTGACCGACGTGGACGGCGGCCCGTGGTTCACCCTCGACGCCCCGACGCGGACGATGAGCCTCGTCGCGGCGCCGGCGCCGCACCAGGCGGCGATCCTCGAGCTCCTCGCGGGCTGAGGGCGGCGCGCCCGGGTCGTCGTCCGGCCGCGCCGGCGGTCGCGCACGTCGCGTCGCCCATCTCTCTCGATCCGCGGGTCGTCCGGGCTCTCAGCTCCCGGACGCCCACCGGTGCGGCCGCCCCGCCAGCCGGGGAAGCCCGTTCGCCGCGCAGAACCCCTCCCAGCGCTCGCGCGGCGCACCCCGCCACGCCAGCTCGTCGGGCTCGCGCTGGGGGAGCGGCGGCGTCGGTGCGCAGCGTCGCGAGGGTGCGGAAGAGGAGCGCGTCGTCCCACCGGTCGCGCAGCGTCGCCGCGAGGCTCGCCGCCCCCCGCACCGGCACGTCCCAGTCGGCCGCGTCGCGCGGGATCGCCTCGAGCCGCCCGTAACGGGCGAGCACCGCCTCGGCGGAGCGCGCCCCCCAGCCTGGCGAGGCCGGGGAACCCGTCGGCCGCGTCGCCCGACGAGAGCGAGCCGGTCCGCCACGGAGCCCGGCGCGACCCCCCACTTCTCCCGGACGCCGGCATCGTCGTACGTGACGTCCCGGCGCCGGTCGCGCAGGACCACGCGGTCGTCGCGCACGCACTGCGCGAGGTCCTTGTCGGGCGTGCAGATGAGGATCCGGTCCACGGCGGCGTGATCGCCCCAGCGTGCGGCCGCGGTCGCGAGCGCGTCGTCCGCCTCGAGGTCGGTCATCGGCCAGACGACGACGCCGAGCGCGTCGAGCGCCTCCTCCGCCAGCGGGAACTGCGCGAGCAGCTCCGCCGGGACGCCGGCGTCCGTCTTGTACCCGGCGTAGAGGTCGTTGCGGAAGGACGCGATGACGTGGTCCGTCGCGCAGCCCACGTGCGTCGCGCCCTCGTCGCGGAGCAGCGTGAGGATCGTCTCCGCGAGGCCGGCGACCGCGGTGAGGTCGGCGCCGTCGCGGCCCCGGACCCGCGGCCGGGGCGAGAAGTGCGCGCGGAAGAGCTCGTAGGTCGCATCGACGAGGTGGATCTCCATCGGTGGGGTCGCCTCCGGGCGTGCGCGACGGCCGTCAGGCGGCGTCGGCGGCGTCCTCGACCAGCGCCGCGAGGCGCTCGAGGTCGCCCCGGAACACCCGGCGCAGGACGGGGCGCATGACGACGGCGCCGAGGTAGGGGAAGACCGGCGGCAGGAGCCGTTCGCGCCACTCGACGATCGTGGGGCCGGCCGCGGCCTTCGCGGCGAGCGAGATCAGCCCGTCGCCGTGGATCCGGCCCTCGTGGCGGACGCCGAAGCGCCGCGGCGGCTCGAACTCGGTCACCGTCACCGGGTCGGTCGTCGAGAGGCCTGCGACCGTGACCGTCGCGCTGCCGCGCGATCCGACGCCGAGCGGCGGCGGCGTCTCCATCCGCAGGTCGGACATCTCGGCCATCCACTCCGGCTGGCGCTCGACGTCGGCGGCGACGGCCCAGACCGCCTCGATCGGCGCGTCCACCTCCGCCGCGATCACGATCGCGGGGTCGAAGAGCCCGGCCCGTGCGAGGCGCGCGAGGAGCAGGTCGGCCAGCCCGGCCATCCCCACGATGAAGCCGGCGAGGGCGAGCGCGTCACGGATGAGTCTCTTCATCCTTCGGACGATACGCCGCCGAGTCGAGAGTGATCGGCCCCGACGGACGACCCGCAGGCGGTCGGGGGCCGCGCGAGCCGTCACCGGTGACCCGGGGCGAGCGTGCCAGGGCCCGCCCGCGAGGAGCGCACGGTGGCCGACGGCCCCGGCGACCCCGCCTCTCGCGCCGATGGGATACCCTCGGTCGGCCATGTATTTCGACGAGTTCAAGGCCCAGCTCCCCGACACCGACCCCACCGAGACCGCGGAGTGGCTCGCGTCCCTCGACGACGTCGTCTCGTCCGAGGGGATCGCCCGCGCGCGGTTCCTCATGTTCAAGCTGCTCAAGCGCTCCCGGCAGCTCCACGTCGGCCTCCCGGCGCTGACCCAGACCCGCTACATCAACACGATCAGCCCGGAGCAGGAGCCCTCGTTCCCCGGCGACGAGCAGCTCGAGCGGCGGATCCGGCGACTCATCCGGTGGAACGCCGTCGCGATGGTGATGCGCGCGAACGGCCGGTATCCGGGGATCGGCGGCCACCTGTCGACGTACGCGAGCTCGGCCAGCCTGTACGAGGTCGGGTTCAACTGGTTCTTCCGCGGGAAGGACGACCGGCCGGGCGACCGGATCTTCTACCAGGGCCACGCGGCCCCCGGCATGTACGCGCGGGCCTACCTCGAGGGCCGGCTCACGGAGGACCGGCTCGACCACTTCCGCCGCGAGGTCGTGCGGGGCCAGGGCCTCTCGTCGTACCCGCATCCGCGCCTCATGCCGGACTTCTGGGAGTACCCCACGGTCTCGATGGGCCTCGGGCCGATGGCCGCGGTCTACCAGGCGCGCTTCGACCGGTACCTGCTCAACCGCGGGCTGTCGGACACGAGCGGGACCCGCGTCTGGGCGTTCCTCGGCGACGGCGAGATGGACGAGCCGGAGGCCCTCGCCGGGCTCTCGCTCGCGGCGCGCGAGGGGCTCGACAACCTGACGTTCGTCGTCAACTGCAACCTGCAGCGCCTCGACGGGCCGGTCCGCGGCAACGGCAAGATCATCCAGGAGCTGGAGGGCCTCTTCCGGGGCGCCGGCTGGAACGTCATCAAGGTCATCTGGTCGCGCGACTGGGATCCGCTCCTCGCTCGCGACACCGAGGGCGTGCTCGTCGACCGGATGAACGAGACGCTCGACGGCGAGTACCAGAAGCTCAGCGTCAGCGGTGGCGCGTACATCCGCGAGCACTTCTTCGGGCCCGACCCGCGGCTCCGTCGCATCGTCGAGCACCTGGAGGACGACGACCTCGCCCGCCTGCGCCGCGGTGGCCACGACTACCGCAAGCTCTACGCCGCCTATCGGGCCGCGACCGAGCACACCGGCGCGCCGACCGTGATCCTCGCCCACACGGTCAAGGGCTGGACGCTGGGTGCGGCCGCGGAGGGCCGCAACGTCACCCACCAGGTCAAGAAGCTCTCCGAGGCGGAGCTCCGCGTCTTCCGCGACCGCCTGGAGCTGCCCATCCCCGATGAGGCGCTCAAGGAGGCGCCGTACTTCCACCCGGGCCCCGACTCGGAGGAGGTCCAGTACATGCTCGAGCGGCGGCGGGCGCTGGGCGGCCCGCTGCCGAAGCGGATCGTCCGCAGCCATCCGCTCCCCGAGCCGGCCCCGAAGGCCGACGCGGAGTTCGCGGCCGGGAGCGCGACGCCGGTCTCCACGACGATGGCGTTCGCGAAGCTCCTGCGGAACCTCATCCGCGACGAGGGGATCGGGAAGAACGTCGTCCCGATCATCCCCGACGAGGCGCGCACCTTCGGGATGGACCCGCTGTTCAAGGAGGTCGGGATCTACGCCGCGCTCGGCCAGCGCTACGAGCCCGTCGACTCGGACCTCGTGCTCTCGTACCGCGAGGCGACCGACGGCCAGGTCCTCGAGGAGGGGATCGACGAGGCCGGCTCGATGGCTTCGTTCCAGGCCGCGGGCACGGCGTACGCCACCCAGGGCGTCCCCATGATCCCCTTCTACATCTTCTACTCGATGTTCGGCTTCCAGCGGACCGGCGACCAGGCGTGGGCCTTCGGGGACGCGCGCGGCCGCGGGTTCATGATGGGCGCCACGGCCGGCCGGACCACCCTCCACGGCGAGGGCCTCCAGCACGACGACGGCCACTCGCACCTCCTCGCGTCCACGATCCCGTCGCTTCGCGCGTACGACCCCGCGTACGCCTACGAGCTGGCGACGATCGTCCGCGACGGCATCCGGCGGATGCACGTCGACGGCGAGGACCTCCTCTACTACGTCACGATCTACAACGAGAACCAGGCGATGCCCCCGAAGCCGGAGGGCGCCGACGAGGGGATCCTCCGCGGGATCTACCGCCTCCACCCGGCACCGGACCTCGACCCGGCGGCCCCACGCGTCCGCCTGGTCGGAAGCGGCTCGATCCTCGCCCAGGTCGTGGCGGCTCGCGAGATCCTCGCGGAGCGCTACGGCGTCGCGGCGGAGGTCTTCAGCGCGCCGTCCTTCCAGCTGCTGCGCCGCGAGGCCCTGCAGGCCGACCGATGGAACCGGCTGCATCCCGGTGCGGCCCCGAGGGTGCCGTATGTCTCCACGGTGCTCGGCGCCGACGGCGGCCCCATCGTCGCGGCGTCCGACTGGCTGAAGGCGATCCCGGACCAGGTCTCGCGGTGGATCCCGGCGACCTACGTGACGCTCGGGACCGACGGGTACGGGCGCAGCGACACGCGCGAGGCGCTGCGGGCGTTCTTCGAGGTGGACGCCGCATCGGTCGCGGCCGCCGCCGTCCGGGCGCTCGAGGACGCGGGGGACCTGCCCGCCGGCAGCGCAGCGCGCGCGATGGCGGAGCTCGGGATCGACCCCGACAAGGAGGACCCGCTCGACCTCTGAGGCCCGCCCGCCCGGGCCGCCCGGGCCCGAGCCACCCGCCTCATCCGCCTCCGCGCATCGTTCCACGATCGAGCCTTATGTAGCACATAAGGGTCGCCTGTCACCCGGTAGCAGGACCGGTTGACCGAACGACCGGACGGGGGTAGCATCCTCGCGTCGTCCCACCCCCCACCGCGAGGCTCCACGTGTTCGACCCGGGCGCCCTGTTCGGCGGCTTCGTCACCGGCCTCCGCGAGGGGGTCGAAGCCGCGCTCATCGTCGCGATCATCGCCGGCTATCTCGCCCGCACCGGGGAGTCGGCGCGTATCCCGCGCGTCCTCCTCGGCGCCGGCGCTGCGGTCGCCGTCAGCGTCGCCGCCGGGATCGCCATCTTCCTCTTCGTCGGCGAGCTCGCATCCCCGTACGAGCAGCTGCTCGAGGCCGCGACGATGATCCTCGCTGCCGTCATCGTGACCTGGATGCTCTTCTGGATGAAGCGCCAGTCGCGCGGGCTCAAGGGCGAGCTCCATGCGCGCGTGGACCGGGCGCTCGACGAGGGCGGGATGTGGGGGCTCACGCTGCTCGCCTTCACCGCGGTCATCCGCGAGGGCATCGAGACGGCGGTCTTCCTGCTCGGCCAGGCATCGGCGGCGCGCGAGAGCGGCGGCACCGGCGGCGTCCTCCTCGGCGCGCTCATCGGGCTCCTCGCCGCGGTCGTCGTGGGGTACCTGGTATACGTCGGCTCGCGCCGCATCGACCTCCGGCTCTTCTTCCGCGTCACCGCGATCCTCCTCGTGTTCATCGCGGCCGGCCTGCTCAGCCGTGCGGTCCACGAGCTCGTGGAGATCGGCGTGATCGCGTTCGGCACGCAGCCGGTCTTCGACCTCACCGCGGTCCTGCCGGACGAGGCCGGGCTGGGGATGTTCCTTCGGGCGCTCTTCGGCTACAGCGCGACCCCGGAGGCCGCAGCGCTCCTCGTGTGGGTCGTGTACGTGGTGGTCGTCCTCTGGCTGTACCTGCGGCCGGACCGCCGCATGCCGGCGCCCGTCCCGACCGAGCCCGCGGAGTCGGCGGCCGCCGCCTCCTGACCGCCTGCGGTCTCCGCGGCCCGCGCGTCGCGGGAACCGGGCCCTGCATGATGACGTCAGGGGGGCGCAGCGCCGCGGCGCGCATGCCTCGCATCCGCAGCAGGAGCATCCCGATGTCCAGCATCACGACCGTCATGCGCCCCGGGTCGCGCCTCGCCCTCCTCGGGCTCGGCGCGGTGGCCGGCCTCATCGTCGCGACAGCCGTCGGGCCCGCCCGCGGAGCCGCACCCGTGAACGCCGCCGACGTGTCCGCCGAGCACACGATCTCGGTCGCCGGGACCGGCACCGTCACCGTGAAGCCGGACGTCGCGGACGTGCGCCTCGGGGTCTCGGTGCAGAAGCCGACCGTCAAGGAGGCGCAGGCCGCCGCCGCAGAGGCGATGAACGCGGCCGTCGACGCGATCAAGAAGACGGGCGTCAAGAACGACGACATCAAGACGACGACGGTCTCGCTGTCGCCCGTCTACGACTACTCGCAGGGCGGGGACCAGAAGCTCCTCGGCTACCAGTTCAGCAACCAGGTCGCCGTCACCGTCCGCGACATCTCGAAGGTCGCCGACGTGATCGACGGGGCGATCGCGGCCGGCGCGAACACCGTCGACGGCGTGACGTTCCGGGTGAACGACCCGGTCGCCGCCGAGTCGGCGGCGCGCAACGCCGCCATGGCGGATGCGAAGAGCCGTGCGTCCGCGCTCGCCTCCGCCGCCGGCGTCCGCATCACCGGGATCCAGTCCATCGTCGAGACGTCGGCGCCGGTCTCCATGCCGATCGCATACCCGGCTGCGGGCGCGGCGAAGGACATGGTCTCCACCCCGATCTCCACGGGGACGAACGACGTGGTCGTGACCGTGCAGGTGACCTACACGATCGACTGACGCGGGGACGCGCTCGCGGCGCGGGGCCCGGTCGCGCGGACGGAGGTCCGCCGGCCGGGCCCTTCCGTGTCCGGCTCCCGGAGCCAGTGAGCCGTCGCTCAGAAGCCGGGCGCGTGAGGCGAGCCCGCGATCGTGCTCCAGTCCGACGAGGTCGCGCCCATCGGCCGCAGCCCCATGGCCGAGATCTGCGAGCTGTTGACGAGCGCGAAATCGTATCGCGCCCGGAACCCTCGGCCATCCGGCCACGGACCTCCACGCCGTGAGCGGGATGAAGTGCGGGTCCTCCGACTCGAAGTAGATCTCGGCCGCCGCGTCTCGGGACAGGTGGAGGCGGCCGGTGATGACGAAGCCGGCGCGACCGCGACGAACTCGCGCGGACGCCTTCTGCATGTACTGCTCGGGATGGGCGTTAGCTGCCGGTCCGTGGAGCTCGGAGATGAGAACGATCTGGCGCCGGGTGATGAAGAGGTCCTCGGAGAGGATCGCGTGCACCTCGCCGCCGCGGTCCACGAGCGCCGCCTCGAAGAGGTGGAGGGAGTTGAGCGCGAGGTTCACCTGGTCGGAGAAGCGGCCACCGGCGTCTGGCGCATGTAGCCGCGAACGCGCAGGCCCGACGCCGATGATCTCGACGTGCGTCGTCCGGCGGGCCGGCGCCGTGGGGCGCTCGACCCTGCGAGGGGCTCCGGATCCAGGTCCACCTCCGGGCGACCTTCGGTCCTGCGCGGCCGTCTCGTCGCTGGTCGCGTCGGCGCGGTCGAGGCGTCGGATCGGTCACGTCGCGGCTCCGACCCGTGCTCTGGCTCGGGCTCATCCGCCCCGGCGGATCGCCGCCGGCATCCCTCGATGCCGCAGGCCGGGCCCCCGGGCGGAGTATAGGTGGCGCATGGGCGCCCGCCGCCGGCACAGCCGTTCGGGGTACCCTCGACGTCCCTGCCCCCGGGCGGCCGCCGGTCCGCTGCGGCGGGGCAGGGGATCGGCGGGAGGCAGCATGACCGGACCGCTCGGGACCGCGCGCCGCTTCGGCGCGGAGAGCATGGTGGCGCCGCTGCGCGAGGTCCTCGTGAAGGCGCCCGGGCCGGCTTTCGGGCGCGCGTACGACGACCCGGCGGCAGGGTTCCTCCGGCAGGTCGACCTGCCCCGGGCGGCGCGCGAGCACGCGGCGCTCGTCGGGGCCCTCGCGGGCCTCGGGGTCGACGTCCGGGTCCTCGAGGCGGAGACCGACAGCCCTGACCTCGTGTACACGTACGACCCCGCCCTGGTGACCGACCGCGGCGCGATCCTCCTGCGCTCGGGCAAGCCCGGCCGCCGCGGCGAGGAGGAGGCGCTCGGCGAGTGGTTCGCCGCGGAGTCGATCCCGCTCGCCGGCCGGATCGAGGCTCCGGGGACCGTGGACGGCGGCGACGTCTTCTGGTTCCGGCCCGGCCTGGCCTGCGTGGGGCGGACGCTGCGGACGAACTCGGAGGGGATCCGGCAGCTGACCGCGCTCCTCGGCGGGGACGTGCGCACGTTCGACCTGCCGTGGTGGAACGGCCCCGACGAGCTCGTCCACCTCCTCTCGGTGATCTCCCCGGTCGCGGACGACCTCGCGGTCGTCTACCGCCGGCTCCTGCCGGTCGGCCTCTGGGAGCTGCTCGGCGAGCTCGGGTTCCGGACGATCGACGTCCCGGACGAGGAGTACCCGACCCTCGGCTGCAACGTCCTCGCGGTGCGGCCCGGCGTCGTCGTCGTCGCGGAGGGCAACCCGCGCACCGCCGCCGCGCTGCGCGACGCCGGCTGCGAGGTGCACGCCTTCCCGGCCGGCGAGATCGGCGTGAACGGCGGCGGAGGCCCCACCTGCCTCACGCGCCCGGTGCTCCGCGGGTGAGCGGGGCGGACGCCCTCGTCGAGCGGGCGGTCGCGGCCGTCTCCGCCGAGCGGATCGCGACCGACCTCGCCGCCCTCGTCGCCGTCCGCAGCGTCACGGGCGACGAGACGGACGCGGCGGACGCCGTCGCGGCACTCCTGCGCGCCGGAGGCCCGGCCGTGGACGTGGAGCGGTGGGACGTGGACGCGGCCGCGTTCGCGGCGGACCCGGGCCACCCGGGGTCGGAGGTGCCGCGGACGACCCTTCCTCTCGTCGCCGGGGCCGTCCGCACGGGCCGGCCCGGGCCGCGGCTCATCCTGTCCGGCCACACGGACGTCGTCCCGCCCGGCGACCTCGCGACATGGAGCGGCCCGCCGTTCGCGCCGGTCGTCGAGGGCGGCAGGCTGCGCGGGCGCGGAGCGTGCGACATGAAGGGCGGCGTGATCGCCGCCGTGGAGGCGCTGCGGGCCGTCGCGTCGCTCGCGGGACCGGACGGCTCGCTGCCGGTGGCGCTGTCGGGTGAGGCGGCCTTCGTGGGCGTCCCGTCGGAGGAGGACGGGGGAGCGGGGACGCTCGCCGCGATCCGCGCCGGCTGGACCGGCGACGCCGCGATCGTCACCGAGCCCACGCGCCTCGGGATCGTCACGGCGTCCGCGGGCGCGATCACCTTCCGGCTCACGGTCCGTGGCAGGGCGGCGCACGCGTCGACGCGCCTCGAGGGCGTGTCGGCGCTCGAGAAGCTCGAGGTCCTCCACGCGGCGCTCCGGGCGGACGAGGACCGGCGCAACGGGGCCGAGGCCGATCCGCGGATGCGCGCGCTCGGCATGCCGTACCCGACGATCATCGGGAAGGTCGCGGGCGGCGACTGGGCGTCGTCCGTGCCCGACCTCGTCGTCGCCGAGGGCCGCTACGGGGTCCGGCTCGGCCAGGACTGCGCGGGTGCGTTCGCCGAGCTGGTCGACGTGGTGGCGCAGGCATGCGCGACGGACGACTGGCTGCGCGACCACCCGGCGATCGTCGAGAACGTCGGCGGCCTCTTCGACTCGGTGGAACAGCCCGTCGACCTGCCGCTCGCGGCCGGCCTCTCGGCGGCCGCGTCGGAGGTCACAGGGGAGGCGCCGGCGATCGTCGCCGCCCCGTACGGCTCGGACATGCGCCTCTGGGTGCGCGATGGCGCGACGCCGTGCGTGCTGTACGGGCCGGGGGACGTGCGCGACGCCCACGCGGCGGACGAATCCGTCGCGCTCGACGAGGTCGAGAGGTGCGCGCGGACCCTCGCAGCCTGGCTGGTGCGGGGGTTGTCCGCGGGCTGACGCGTGCGGCCGGGCGTCGCGCGCCCGACCCGGGTCATCCCGCGGGCGTCAGGCCGGCCGGCGGAAGCCGCAGATGCGGCAGCTGGCGATGCCCGTGAGCGGGTCGACGTCGAGGAAGCTCGCGCAGCCGTTCGTGCCGCAGTAGAGCGACGCGCGGCGCTGGAGCCTGCGACGGGACGACGAGGAAAGCTGGGAGCCGAGCGCCGAGCTGGCGCGACGGCTCGCGGTATGCGAACGCATGGTGTCTGTGTGCCCTTGATCCTGTCCGGCGTCCGCGCGATGTCCGCGCGGGTCCGCCTGTTCTGTCCGCTCGACACGCCCTGGTGTGGGTGGGCGGAGCGGTGGGTTCCTCTCGGGCGCGACGCGGGAGCGGGTGAGTTCGGCTCGCTCGGGACCGGCGTCAGCGTGTGAAGAGGTATCTGTCGATCGATAAATCCTAGCCGAGTACGGGCAAGCCGTCCACTCGGGCGTGACGGGACGCGTCCCTCGGGGATCAGCCGGGCGACCGTCAGCGGCGCGGGACGAAGCGGATCGGACCCGCGTCGGCGCCCCCGATGCAGAGGATCGAGCCGTCCGTGAGGACCGTGCTCACTCCTCCGACGCGCGCCTGCGGCATCGACGGCAGCGATGCCCATCCGTTCGTCGCGGGGACGAACGCCCGGGCGAGCCGCGTCTCCGCCTGGTCTCCCGTGCCCTTCCTGCTCGTGTACCCGCCGGCCACGAGCACGCGCCCATCCGGGAGCGCGCCGACGAACGACCCCGAGGTGTCGAAGCCCCCCGTCGTGCGCCACGACTCCGCCTTCCAGTCGTTGACGTCGGCGTAGGCGCGGCCCACCTGGTGCCACCGGCCGGTCCGTCCGTCGAACCGGAACGTGCGCACGACGTCGGCCTCGTGCTTCCACCGCGTCGCCCAACCGACGAGCAGCGCGCCCCCATCGCGGAGCGCGACCATGTGGCCGGTATCCGTCATCCATGGCGAGGTGGTCGGGACCTTCACGCCGTCGGCCGCGATCGCCGCACGGTCGATCGGCGGGAGGCTGCCCACCAGCGACCATCGACCGGTCGCCGGGTCGTACACCTCGGCCGTGCCGTACGCGCGGGCGTCCATCTTCACTCCGAACGAGTCGGAGTCGGACCCCACCTCGCCCGGCCCGGGCCCGACGACGAGGACCCGTCCGTCCGCCAGCGTCGTCGCGACCGCCCCGGCGCGCGCGAAGCGCATCGCGCCGGTCGCCGACCACCGCCCGGTGCGCGGGTCGAGGATCTCCGCGGTCGCGAGGGCGCTGCCGAGGATCGGCGCCGCGACGTCCGTCGGAGGGCGCGTCTCACCCGTCGTCGGCCCATGCGTGCGGCTGACCGCCGTGAGCACGTCCCCCCGGTCGTCGCGGCGGATGGGCGCGGAACCCCAGGGGGCGCCGTCGATGTAGGCCCCGCCCGCGACGAGCACGCGGCCGTCAGGCAGCACCGCCACCGCCGGCGCGGCGCGCGCGGTGCCCATGAGCGCGAGCTTCGTCCACGTCCCCTTCGCGGTGGAGCCGTCCCAGGCGTACGCGCTCGAGTACGACCGCCAGTGCTCGGAGTCCCTCGTGTCGACACCGCCCACGACGAGGACGCGCCCGTCCTTCAGGGCCACCATGGCGTAGTCGTGGCGTTCGGCGTTGAGCGGCGTCGCCACGGTCCACGCGCGGGCGCCCGATCGCCAGCGCGCAGCGGACAGTCCGTCCCCCGCGAGGGCGAGTGCGCCGCCACCCGGCAGTGGGGCGACGAGTCTTGCCCAGACCTCCTCGGGGATCGTGCCGGCCGCGACCCACCGGCCGCCCGCCGCGGGCGCCGCCGCGACGTCCGCTCCGGGCGCCGTCGCCGCCCGACCCGCGAGCGCGAGGTCGGCCGGCTCAGCAGCCCCGGCACAGCCGGCGACCGTCGTCGCCAGCAGGATCGCGCCGATCGCGAGCGGCGCGCGGTGCAGGAAGAACGCGCTCATCCGAACACCCCCGGCCAGATGGCGCCGGCGATCGTGCCGGCGATGAAGGAGGCCGCGTTGGCCGCGACGGAGATGAGGAGCGCCCGCGACGGGCGAAGGCCGCGGAACGCCGCCCAGTAGAAGACCGCCTCGACGCCGACCGCCCACGCCTCCGCGACGACGAGGTACTCCGGCGTCCCGACAAGGAAGACCTGGGTCCAGACGTACCAGACGATCGGGTGGGTCGCGAGGCTGGCGAACGCGACGAGGAGCAGGAGGCGGAGACGGTCGGGCTCGGCCCGGCGCAGGAGGTACGCGGCGACCGGGACCTCGACCACGAGGGTGAGGAGGAAGGCCCGGAGCCAGTCCTCGACGGGGAAGAACACGACGTCAGGATGCGCTCCGACGGTCGATCCGGGGAGTGCCGGGCGTCGCTGTGACCCGGTCCCGTCGGCCGGCCGAGCGCCGGTCAGTCGAGCGGTTCGATCCGCGTGACGACGAAGGTCGAGCGACAGACGAGGACGGCCTGCTCGTCGGTGAGCTCCGGCCAGCCGGTGCTCGGTCGGAGACAGGCGGACGCCGCCGTGTCATCGACGTGGCCGGTGAGGCGGGCGTGCACCCGCGACGTCTCGTCCAGCGCCGACGGCACCTCGGTCCCGTCGGCGACCACCAGTGGGAGCCAGGTCGCCGGGGTCGTCGACGGTCGAGCCGGGATCCACGATGAGGACCGGCCACGTCGTCTCGTAGTCCCCCTCGGGTGACGGTCGCCGCACCTGGCGGAAGGTCGCGGGCGTCTCGAACGGGACCCTGTCGACGATCATGCCCGTCGCGATCACGACGTCGGCGTCGAGGACCAGGTCCCGGCCGCCGAAGCAGGCGATGCGAAGGCCCGGCTCCATCGCGGCGAGCGACGACGGCGTGACGGCCTCCGGGCACGCACCCGCGGGGGGCGGGGTCGGCGCCGAGCCCGACGCACCCTGGTCCGAGGCGGTGCCGGGCGGGGCCGCGAGGAGGAACCCGAACGCGACCAGCTCCGGCGGGCCGTCGGTGCGGTAGTCCTCCTCTGTCGATCCGACGAGGATCGCGGAGCCGTCGGGCATGGCGACCGCCGCGGCAGGCCCGATGGCCTCCGGCAGCGGCGTGACCGGGAGCCAGAGGCCGGTGGCGGGGTCGTACAGGTCGGCCCAGCGGATCGCGTCTCGGTAGTACGGGCCGCCGCCCGCCACGAGCACCCGGCCGTCCGCGAGGCGCGCGACCGCCGCCTCCTGGCGCTCTGCGCCGCGTTGGTCGTCCGCCTGCCGTACGTACGACAGCCCGATCTCGCGCCAGGCGTCGGACGCCGCGTCGTACCGGAGAGACCGTGTCAGCTGCGTCTCGACCGGCCAGCTGCGTGCGGGGTCCTCCACGCCGACGGACCAGCTCTCGCGCCTGTCGAGCAGCAGCGCACCCCCGTCGAGGAGGGGAACGAGCCGGCCCCCGTCGTCCACCTGGGGCCGGCCGTCCGGCAGCTCGATCCCCAGCGCCGCCACGGCGGCCCGATCGGGCTCCGGGATCGCGCCGGTCGGGATGAACCGCCCGGTCGCCGGGTCCCAGACGTCGGCCGTCCACTCCGCGTCGCCGGCCGGGTCCGGCGCGCACACCGCATCGCCGCCTCGTCCGAGAACGAGAACTGATGCGCGGTGACCGAGCCCGCCACGAGCACCCGCCCGTCCGCGAGCGTGGCGGCCGGAGCACCGACGCGCGCGCGGCCGAGGTCGGCGGTCGGCGCGGCGACGTCGCGACCCGTCGATGGATCCAGGTCCCGGATCTCCGCGGCCCTGATCGCGTCGCCGCCCACCGGCGAGTCGTCCCCGCGCGTCCCCGGAGGCCGCCTTCCTCGGGATGCACCCCCCGGCGACGAGGATCCGGCCGTCGTCGAGCGCCGCGGCCGATGGCGCGAGCCCGTGACGCGACGGGTGGCTCGAGCCGACGCCGTAGGCGAGGTCGCGCCAGACGGTCGCATCCGACGCGCCCGCGACGAAGACGCTCCCGTCGGGCCGGACGACGACCGCGTCACGCGGGTCGACCTCGACGGGGCTCGGCGTCCACGTCCTGGCGACCGGATCGAAGACGAGCGCGCGGGTCTCCGGACCCGGGAACGCGCCGGTCACGAGGATCCGTCCGTCCGGCAGCGCGACGAGCCGGTCGACGACCCCGCCGCCCGGGCCGACCGGCAGGCGCCCGAGGGCGACCCACTTCCCGACGACCCCGCTCGCGGACACGTAGGCCGCCGGGGTCGCGTCCGGCGATGGCGAGGAAGACGGCGGGATGAGGGGCTGCGCGCCCGAGGCCGGCGTGGAGGTCCGGGCGGCGAGCGTTGCCGTCGCCCCGGCCGAGGCCGGGGCGGGGGATCCGGCGCCACCCGGCGTCGTGCCCGGGGCGCCGCCGCACGCCACGCAGAGCACGGTGACGGCAGCCACGGTGACGCCGGCGCGGAGGCGGCGGTCGACCCGGGCGGACCGCGATCGTCGGGCGGTGCATCCCGTCAGCTCCGCACGCTCGGGTCGGCGACCCGGCCCATGAAGAGGATCGCGCCGGTCTCCACGTCCCGGACGAAGAAGAGGAACGGCCGGTCGAAGCGCAGCGTGATCGTCTTCAGCGGCGAGGGCCCGCCACAGCCGCCCGTGGTCGAGGCTCCCACGGCGGTGGCTGCGGCCGCCTCGACGCCCTTCTCGTCCACGTCGATGTTCGCCTGGTGGATGACGAACGAGATGAACAGATCCTCGACAGTGGTGATGCCGGAGAGGTCCGCAGAGCGCGCGTCGAACGCGTCGGTCATGCCGAGCGACTTGAGTGAGTCCTTGACGTCCTTCGGGCCGGTCGCGACGCCGAACCGCGGGAGGGAGAGATCGACCGCGTAGGGATACGTGCCACAGTCGAGCTCGCCCGTCTCCTCGTAGGAGAGGCCCGTGTACGTCACGTTCTGGAGGCGCTTGCGTTCCGTCGTCAGCGCGCCGGTGATCCGGCCGATCTGGGCGGCGGAGAGCCTGCCCTCGAACGCCGCGAGGTCGTCCGGGAGGACGAACGTCATGGCGAGCGGCGCGGTGCCCTCCCCTCCGTTGAGGTCGAGCTCCGTCGCCTGCCAGCCGGTCCCGCGGGTGTACGGGATCTCCTGCTCGCCGAACCGGTGCATCGTCGGCACGTCCTCCGTCGACCCGTCGAGCCGGGTGAACGGCGCCGGCCGTGTCGCGCCCTCCTCGAACTCGGTGAGCCACGGGGCCTTCAGGTAGATGGCGTTCACGAGCACGAGCCGGGTGAGGTCGTTGACCGTCCCGGGGCCGAGGAGCTCGGGGATCCGTCCCCGTGTCCGCACCGACACCCAGGCGTTGATCGCCTGCCGGGCGGCCTCGGTCTGGCGCTCGAAGTCGACGAGCTGGAGGCCCGACCCGAACGCGGCCGCGATCGCGTCGAGGTAGCCCTGCTCGATCGCCCAGCCCTGCTGGCCGAACGCGGCGTTCGCGATGCGCAGCGTCAGCTCGTGAGGCCTCCCCGTCTCGTCCACGAACGTCGCGTTCCGTGACGCGAGCAGCTGGTCGAGGCTGTTCAGGCCGGAGGCGAGCGCGTCCCATCCTGCGGTGTGCAGGACGCGATCCATCTGCGCGGCCGTCTCGCCCTTCGCCCCCGCCCGCGCCATCGCGAGCGCGAGGACGATGCTCGCCGGGGAGATGACGGCTCCCTTCGCGGGATCGAGCGTCCCGTCCGTCAGCGCCCTGCGGTAGAGGTCCACGCCGAACGCGTTGATGGACGCCGCCGCCTCGCGCGCGGCCGCCGGATCCGGGGACGTGCGCGGGACGGTCGCGCGCGCCAGCTCGATGCCGCCGATCGAGGCCGCGGCCGGGGTGATCCACAGGCCGTCCGGCCGGCCGACGGCCACCCAGCCTGAGCCGGGACCCTCGAGCATGGTCACGTTCGTCGGCCGCGCCCGGTACCAGACATAGCCGTCCGCCGTGGTCGGGCCTTCCATGATCTCGAGCTCCGTGCCCGCCTGGAGGAGGGGCGCGTACGCGGCCGAGTCCTGGGCGATCCGCGGTTCCGCTCGCATGAAGATGTCGTCCATCGTCGTGCGGACGATGTCCCCCGGCGCCAGCGGCACGTCCGCCGGCGTGGGCGTGGCCGTGGGCGAGGGGGCGGCCGTCGGGCTCGGCTGCGGAGGGGCGGGCGTCACGGGCGCGGCCGTGGCGACCGGCGGCGGCGAGGGCTGGGCGGCCGCCGGGTCGCGGAGGGGCCCGCAGAGGCCGATGGCGCCGGCGGGGTCGTCGGGGCGGATCCGCAGGATGCGACGAGTGCGGCCGCGACGAGGATGGCAGCGGACCGAGCGAGCGCGGTGCGCATCGCGGAACCCCCCGCGGGACGCGAACCTCTCCGACGGGTCTTCCGCCGCGAGGACTCGAACACCCTCGCCGGCCCTGCCCGGTGCGCGGCCCGTCGCCACGACTCTCGTGGGGTCCCGCTGCCGGCGGTAGGGCCGAAGGTCGCGCGCCCGACGCCGCCACGGACCGCTGCTACCCCTCCCCGAAGAGGTCCTCGATGGCCTCCTCGAAGCACCGGGTGTGGTGGTCCACCTGGTCGGCGGTCGTCGCCGGGCACATCAGCGCCATGTTGTGGAAGGGCGTGAGGAGGATCCCGCGGTTGAGCGCGTGCAGGTGGAGGAAGCGCTCGAGCTCGAAGTCGTTCGCCTCCGAGTGCTCGCGCCCCGTCCGTGCCTCGGCTCGGGAGGAAGTGGTACTCGGCGCGGCAGCCGAGCCGCGTGACGTACCACGGGACGTCCCGCGCCTCGATCGCGCGCCGGACCCCGGCCTCCCACCGTTCGGCGAGCGGGATCGTGTGCGCGTACGCCTCGGGCGTGAGGACCTCGCCCAGGGTCGCGCGGACGGCCGCGAGCGAGAGAGCGTAGCCGGCGAGCGTCCCTCCGATCCCGCCCACGTCGGAGTCCTCGATCGGGATCGACGGCCGAGACGCGCGCGCCGAGCTCCTCGCTCATCCCGTACGTCCCCACGGGGATCCCGCCGCCGATCGACTTGCCGATCGTGAGCATGTCCGGCTGGAGGCCGTACGCGGCCGTCATCCCGCCCGGGCCCGCGCTGATCGTGTGGGTCTCGTCGATGATCAGGATCGTCCCGGTCCGGCGCGTGATCTCGCGCACGGCGTCGTGATACCCGGGGTCGGGGAGGATGATCCCGACGTTCGTGAGGGCCGGCTCGATGAGCACGGCCGCGACGTCGCCGGGGGCCAGCGCCCGCTCCAGCGCCTCGACGTCGTTGAACTCCACGACCTTCGTGGTGACCGCCGGATCCACCTGCGGCCCGATGTTCCCGTGGCGCGGATGGACCAGGCCCGTCCGCGCCGAGCGTCGCGAGCGACTCGTCCACGGACCCGTGATAGCAGTGGTCGTGGACGAGGACCTTCGGCCGGCCCGTGAGCATCCGCGCGAGCCGCAGCGCGAACCGGTTCGCATCCGTGGCGGTGATCGTGAACTGCCAGTACCGGAGGCCGAACCGCCTCTGCAGCTCCTCGCCGACCGCGATCGCGTCCTCCGTGGGGAGCATCGTCGTGATCCCGCGCGCGACCTGGCGACGGACGGCCTCCACGGTCGGGGCAGGGGAGTGCCCGGCCATCGCGCCGGTGTCGCCGAGGCAGAAGTCCGCGTACTCGTTCCCGTCGACGTCCCAGAAGCGCGCGCCTTCGGCGTGGTCCACGAAGACCGGATGAGGCCCGGCCCACTTCACCATCCAGTTCATCGGGACGCCGTCGAGGAGCGGGCCGCGCGCGGCGGCTGAAGAGCTCGCCCGATCGGCGGTGCGCGTCGGCGAAGCGCGCGTTCTCGCGCTCCGTCAGCCGCGCGAGGCGGCCGCGGTCGAGCGTCGGCGTGTCGTGCGTGGTCACTGGGTCCTCCCTCGGCCGCGGTGCCGTCCGCCGGGCACCCGCGGGCCTCCGTCAGTGTCGCGGCGCCCACCGCGGTCTGCAAGCCGGGGTCGTGCCCGGGCCGGCGGCCCGCTCCGCCGCGCCCATGTCGTACCCTGCGCCCGTGCCGATCACCTCCGCCCCGCCCACAGAGGCCCCGCGCGTCCCCCTCGCCGCGACGCGCGGCCCCCGGCCGCGCCCGGCGGTCCCGCTCCGCGACATCATCCTCGGCGGCCAGGACGGCCTCGTGAACGTCCTGGGCCTCGCGCTCGGCATGTCCGCCGCCACCGGCGACCCACGGGTCGTGATCACGGCCGGGCTCGCCGCGATGCTCGCCGAGTCCATCGCGATGGCCGGGCGTCGCGTACACGTCCGCCGGCGCGGAGCGCGAGCGCACGCAGCTCGTCGCCGCGACGGTGTTCGCCGGCATCCGGACGCGCGCCCAGGCGCGCCACGCCGCCGTCACAGCCGAGGCGGAGGCCCGGGGCGCGGAGGGGTCCGTGGTCCGCGAGGCGCTCTCGGACGAGGCCGCGGCGTGGGAGGAGGAGGTCGCGAGCGTTCGCCGCGACCTCGCCCCGATGAGCGAGTACCACCCGGTCGCGGCCGCGGCGATCGTCGGCGTCTCGACGCTCTCGGGGTCCGCCATCCCGCTCATCCCGTTCCTCTTCCTCCCGGTGACCGTCGCCCCGTGGGCCGCGCTCGCGCTCGCGACCGCCGTCCTCGTGGGGGTCGGGCTCTACCGGGCGCGCGTCTCCGGCGGCCGCCCGTACCGCGCCGCCATCCAGATGGCGGTCATCGGCCTGCTCTCCGCGCTCGCCGGCTACGCGATCGGCGTCCTCCTGCGCTCGCCCGCCGTCTGAGTCGTCGGCTCCGGGCGTCCCCGGCCGCGCTTCGGCCTCGGCCGGCGGCCCCCGAGGCGGTATCCTCGCCGCATGCCGATGGAATTCCACGTCTCGCGCGCCGCCCGCGAGCGCTACCGCGTCGACGCCTCCCTCTTCTCCGTGACGGGGAACGTCCTGCTGCCGGACTTCCCGGCGACGCGGCGCCTCGCCGCCGCGATGAACGCGGCGCGCGACCCGGGCGCGCCGCCGGTCCAGGCCGGCGACCTGAACGCGATGGGGCTGGTGGACGAGATCCTCCACGTCGTCGTGTGCGATGTACCGCGAGACGCGCGACGCCGAGGCGATGAACGGCGCGCTCGCCGCCGCGCGCGGGCGCGTCGGGGAGCAGCAGGTCGACGCGACGCTTCTCGCCTTCTCCGCCGCGTACCCGGCGCTCGCCGTCCATCGCGGCGAGGTGGACCCGGTCGCCTACCTCGACGGGACGACCGACGGGATCCCGAACCGCGCCGTCGTCCTCGAGGAGATGACGCTCCTGCGGCTCGCGAACCTCAACCCCGCATTCGGGCCGTTCCGCGAGCTCTTCGACGACCGCGCCCTCGCCGCGGAGACGGCGTACGAGCGAGGTCTTCGACGCCGTCGCCGACCACTTCCGCGCCAAGCCGCCCTTCGGGCCGGACGGCCAGCCGCTCCTCGAGATGCTCCGCGCCCCGGCGATCGCCTCGCCGGACTCGCTCGCGGGCCAGCTCCGGTTCATCCGCGATCGCTGGGGCCTGCTGCTCGGCCGGTACCTCGACCGCCTCGTGGTGACGCTCGACGTCCTCTCCGAGGAGGAGCGGGCCGCGTGGCTCCGGTGGATGTCCGCGCACGGCGACGGCGGGCGGCGGGGCGGACTCGGCCGCGCTCCGCGGCTTCGGGGCCGCGGGCGCCTACGACGAGCCCGAGCGGTTCAGCGCGGACAAGGACTGGATGCCGCGCCTCGTCCTCATGGCGAAGAGCACGTACGTCTGGCTCGACCAGCTCTCGCGCGCCTACTCGCGCGACATCCGGACGCTCGACGCGATCCCGGACGAGGAGCTCGACCTCCTCGCCCGCCGCGGGATCACCGGGCTCTGGCTCATCGGCCTCTGGGAGCGGAGCGAGGCGTCCGCACGCATCAAGCGGATGATGGGGAACCCGGAGGCGGTCGCCTCCGCGTACAGCCTCCGCGACTACCGGATCGCCGACGACCTCGGCGGCGAGTGGGCGTACGAGAACCTGCGCGAGCGCGCCTGGCGCGCGCGGGATCCGCCTCGCGTCGGACATGGTCCCCAACCACATGGGCATCGACTCGACCTGGGTGATCGAGCACCCGGACCGGTTCCTCTCGCTCCCGTACCCGCCCTACCCGGCCTACTCGTTCACGGGGACCGACCTCTCGCCCGACGATCGGGTCGAGGTCCGCCTCGAGGACCACTACTGGGACCGGAGCGACGCGGCCGTCGTCTTCCAGCGCCGCGACACGGTGGAGCGGCGAGACCCGGTACATCTACCACGGCAACGACGGCACGAGCATGCCGTGGAACGACACCGCGCAGCTCGACTACCTGAAGGCCGAGGTGCGCGAGGCGGTCATCCAGACGATCCTCGACGTCGCCCGCCGCTTCCCGGTCATCCGGTTCGACGCCGCGATGACGCTCGCGAAGAAGCACATCCAGCGCCTCTGGTTCCCCGAGCCCGGGCACGGCGGGGCGATCGCGTCCCGCGCCGAGCACGCCATGTCGCGCGCCGCGTTCGACGCCGCGATCCCCGAGGAGTTCTGGCGCGAGGTCGTGGACCGCGTCGCCGCCGAGGTCCCGGACACGCTCCTGCTCGCCGAGGCCTTCTGGCTGATGGAGGGCTACTTCGTCCGGACGCTCGGCATGCACCGCGTCTACAACAGCGCGTTCATGCACATGCTCCGCGACGAGGACAACGGCGGGTACCGCCTCGTCATGAAGAACACGCTCGAGTTCGACCCGGAGATCCTCCGGCGGTACGTGAACTTCATGAACAACCCGGACGAGAAGACCGCGGTCGAGCAGTTCGGGAAGGGCGACAAGTACTTCGGCGTCGCCACGCTCATGGCCACCCTGCCGGGCCTGCCGATGTTCGGGCACGGCCAGGTGGAGGGGTTCGCCGAGAAGTACGGCATGGAGTACCGCCGCGCGTACCACGACGAGACGCCCGACGGGTGGCTCGTGGACCGGCACGAGCGCGAGATCTTCCCGCTCCTGCACCGTCGCTGGCTGTTCGCCGGCGTGGACGACTTCCTCCTGTACGACGTGATGACCGACGACGGCCACGTGAACGAGGACGTCTTCGCGTACTCGAACCGGGTGGGCCGCGATCGTGCGCTCATCGTCTACAACAACCAGTACGCGGACGCGCACGGGCTGGATCCGCACGAGCGTGGGCTTCGCCGAGAAGCGCCCGGACGGCTCGAAGGCGGTCATCCAGCGCGACCTCGCCCACGGGCTCGACCTCCGGCGCGAGGACGGCTGGTACACGGTGATGCGCGACGTCGTCACCGGGCTCGAGCACATCCGCTCGAGCCGCGAGCTCGCCGAGCGCGGGCTCGAGGTCCGCCTGGGCGCCTACGGCCGGCAGGTGCTCATCGACATCCGCGAGGTCGCGGACGGGCCGGCCGGGCAGTACGGCCGTCTCGCCGCCCGCCTCGGCGGAGCGGGCGTGCCGAGCATCGACGAGGCACTCCGCGAGCTCCAGCTGCAGCCCGTCCACGACGCGCTCCGCCGCCTCGCCGAGGGCGACCTCCTCCGGCGGATCGTCGCCGCGGCCACCGGCGCGGGGCCTCCGAGGGCGATGCCTCCGGCCTGCGGGCAGAGGCCGCCGGCCGCGTGGACGCGTTCCTCGGCGTCGTCCGCGACGCGACCGGGACGCCGGGCGATGCCGGCGCGATCGCCGCGCGGGTCGGGGACGACCTCGCCGCGATCCTCCGCCTGCGCGACCTGGGCGAGCCGGGCGCCGCGGCGGCCGGCGACGAAGCGACCGCCGCGGCCGTGGCAGCCGTGCCTGCACCGGAACGCCCCGTGCCCGCGACGGCCCCGGCCACAACGGCCGGTGACGCGGCGGCGGACGCGGGCGACGAGGCCGCCATCGGCGCGCCGATCCCCGCGCGTGCCGTCGCGGACCGCCTCCTCGCCGGCGACCGTCCGGCGTGGGCCGCGCTGCTCGGGTGGCTGGTGACGCGGCGGATGGGCGAGCTCGCCCCCGGCACGGACCCCACCCTCACGAGCCGCGCGTGGCTCGACGAGCTCCGGCTCGGCGGGGCGCTCGCGGGGATCTTCCGCGGCGTGGGACTCGACGAGAGCGAGGCGTGGCGCGCGGCCGACCTGTCGCGGCTCCTCGTCCGCCTCCCGACGGTCGGCTCGCCGCGGGCCGACGCGGACGCCGCCGGCGCGGAGCCGACAGCGTCCGCTGCGGCGCGACCCGTCGCGTCCGCTCCGGCGACACCCCCGGCGGGCCCTGCGGCCGCGGACGGCGGGCCCGCCGGCGCGCGTGCGCTTCTCGCCGCCTGGCTCGTCCGACGACGATCTCCGCCGGTACATCCGCGTGAACCGCTGGGAGGGCGTCGCCTGGTTCGAGCAGGAGGCGTTCGAGGAGCTGCTCGGCTGGAGCGGGGTCCTGGACGCGGTCCGGGCCGCCGCGCGGCCGGGCGAGCCGGACGTCGCCGCGGGTCGGCAAGCCGCGATCGCCGCGACGGACGTGTCGCGGTCGCTCACCGAGGCTGCCGAGTCGGCCGGGTACCGCCTCGACGCCCTGCGGGAGGCCGCGGGCATCTGATCGCGGGTCCGCCCGCGCACCCGGCGCCTTCCCGCACCGCCGCCGACCCACGGCCACCGCCAACGGGACGTTCGGCGCTGTGCCCCGCCCGCGCCGCGCGCCTACGCTGACGGTGGAGGTGGCCACATGGGCGCACGTCCGACCGTCCGCGAGCTGACCGCGCCGGACCTCTACCGTGAGACGGACCCGGCGACGCTCGGCTTCGCGACCACGGCCGAGCTCCCCGACCTCGACGACATCGTCGGCCAGGAGCGGGCCGTGGAGGCGATCGCCTTCGCGACCGGGATGCTCGACGATGGGTACAACGTCTTCGCGCTCGGCCCGACCGGGACCGGCAAGCTGACGACGCTCCGCACGTACATCGGCCGGATCGCGGCGACCCGTCCGCCGCCGCATGACTGGTGCTACGTCCTCGACCCGGACGCGCCGCAGCGGCCGCGTGCGCTCCGCCTGCCGGCCGGGCGCGGGATCGTCCTGCGCGACGAGATGGCCCGGTTCGCCGCCGACCTGCGCACGGCCCTCTCGAGCGCCTTCGAGGACGAGCGGTTCCGCAGCCGGCGCGAGGCGCTGGACGACGCGCTGAAGGAGCGCCGCGAGAAGGCCCTCGAAGCCGTGGACCAGGCGGCGCGCGCGGACGGGATCGCGGTGGTGCGGACGCCGGTCGGCGTCGGCTGCGTCCCGCTCCGCGACGGCGAGCCGATGTCCGCGGAGCAGTTCCACAAGCTGCCCGACGACGAGCAGGCGCGGATCCGCGCCGTGATGGAGGTCCACGAGGGGCGCGTCGAGGAGGTCGTGCACCGCTTCCCGCGGTGGGAGCGCGAGCAGCGCGCGAAGGTGCGCGACCTCGAGCGCGAGACGGCCCTGCGGACCGTCGGGCACCTGCTCGAGGACCCGCGAGCGTCGATGGCGGACCTGCCGGACGTCCTGGCGCACCTCGACCGCGTCCAGGCGGACGTCGTGGAGAACGCCGGCGTCCTCGTCGCCGCCACCACGGCGCAGGAGGGGGAGCTGCCGGCGATGCTCCGGTCGTTCGCCTCCGAGGTGGGCTCGACACGCAGGTACGAGGTCAACCTGCTGGTGGACCATGCGTCCACGACCGCGGCACCCGTCGTCATCGGCGACGACCCGGCCTACCCCGACCTCGTCGGCCGGGTCGAGTACGTCTCCACCCTCGGCGCGCTGACGACCGACTTCCACCTCATCCGCCCCGGCGCGCTCCACCGGGCGAACGGCGGCTACCTGATCCTCGAGGCGCTCAAGGTCCTCCAGCAGCCGCTGGCGTGGGAGGGCCTGAAGCGCGCCCTGCGCACGAAGGAGATCCGCATCGGCTCGCCGGCCCAGCTGCTCGGGCTCGTGAGCACCGTGACCCTGGAGCCGGAGCCGATCCCGCTCGACGTGAAGGTCGCGCTCGTCGGGGACCGCCAGGTGTATGGGCTCCTCGCGGCAGCCGACCCGGACTTCCTCGAGCTCTTCAAGGTCGCGGCCGACTTCGAGGAGGACGTGCCGCGGACCCCGGAGAACGCGGCGATCTACGCGCGGCTCGTCGCCACCCTCGCGCGGCGCGAGGGCCTCCGGCCGCTCGACGCGGCGGCGGTCGCGCGGCTCATCGAGGAGGGCTCGCGGCTCGCATCCGACCAGGAACGGATCTCGGCGCACATGCGGACCTTCTCCGACCTCATCCACGAGACCGACCACCTCGCGGCCGGGGCGGGCCGCGACGTGGCGACCGTGGCCGACGTGGACGCCGCCCTCGCGGGACGGCGCCGGCGTGCGGGCCGGGCGCGCGACCGGCTGCTCGAGGCGGTGGAGCGGGGGACGCTCCTCGTCGAGACGTCCGGGACGGCCATCGGTCAGGTCAACGGCCTCTCGGTCGTGCTGACGGGCGACCAGGCCTTCGGGCTGCCGAGCCGGATCACCGCCGCCGTCCGCCTCGGTTCGGGCGACATCGTGGACATCGAGCGGGAGGTGGACCTCGGCGGGCCGATCCACTCGAAGGGCGTGCTCATCCTCACCGGGTTCCTGGGCTGGCGGTACCTCCCCGACGAGCCGCTGTCGCTCCATGCGAGCCTCGTCTTCGAGCAGTCGTACGGCGGCGTGGAGGGCGACAGCGCCTCGCTCGCGGAGCTCATCGCACTCCTCTCGGCGCTCGGCGAGGTCCCGGTCCTCCAGTCGCTCGCGGTGACCGGCTCGGTCGACCAGCGCGGCGAGGTCCAGCCGGTCGGCGGGGTGAACGAGAAGGTCGAGGGCTTCTTCGACGCGTGCGCGATCCGCGACCTCACGGGCGTCCAGGGCGTCGTGATCCCGGCCGCGAACCGCACCGACCTCATGCTCCGCCGCGATGTCGTCGCCGCCGTCGCGGCGGGCCGGTTCCACGTCTGGCCGGTCTCGACGGTGGACGAGGCGCTCACGGTCCTCACGGGGCGGCCGGCGGGGCGGCGGGGCAGGGCCGGGGCATGGACGCCGGCATCGGTCAACGCCGCCGTGGAAGCCCGGCTCCACGCGCTCGCCGAGACGGCGCGGGCGTTCGCCCAGGGCGGCGCACCCGACTGACGCGTCGACCGTCACGACGTCCGACCGGCGCGGCGGGCCGGCTGCGCGCCTCGTCCGGATGCTTCCCGCGGCCGCTCCTTGCCGCACGACGCTACCATTGGCGCCGTGCTCGCAGGTTCGCTCCGGGGCCGCGTGACGCGGTCCCGACCTCATCTCATGCCCGCGGTCGCTCTCGCGGCGGCGCTGGTGGTCGCCGGTGGCGGCCTCCTCGGCGGCGCCCCGCAGGCTGCGGCGTCCGCGGCACCCCGGGCGGGCGGCGTCCGCGCGGCCTCCCTGCCGGCGGCCTGGTTCACGGTCACCCGCTTCTGCCTGAAATGCGAGGACACGCCGCCGGCCGGGGCCGAGGTGACCTTCCTCGTCACGCCGAACGACGCCATCGCCGGCGTTCCGTGGACCGCGTACACCGGGCACGGTGCGCTTCACGAGCTCGGACCCGAAGGCCGTCCTCCCTCCGCCGTACACGTTCACCGGCTCGGGCGAGGGGAAGGACCAGGGGCAGCACTTCTTCACGGTCGAGTTCCGGACGTCCGGCGAGCAGACCGTGACCGTCAGCTCCACGGACCCCGTGAAGATGTCGGGTGTCTCCGACCCCATCGAGGTGATCCCGGCGAAGCCGGACCACCTCACGTTCGCCTCGACGCCGGCCGGCGCCACCGTCGGGAAGCCGTTCTCGCCGCAGCCCGTGGTCTCCGTCCGCGACGAGTTCGGCAACCTCACCGACGCGACGCCGGAGGTCATGCTGAACCTCGAGGTGCCGCCCGACGGCCTCGGCGCGCTGATCACGTGCTTCGAGGGCGTCCACCGGAAGGCGGTCGCCGGCGTCGCGACCTTCGACGGCTGCGCGATCAGCCGTGTCGCGAACGGCTACCGCATCCGCGCGGACGCGGCCGGCCTGACGTCCGGGCGGACCGACTACTTCATCGTCTCGTTCCCCACGGCTCAGCCGCCCGGCGGGACCCCGTCGCCGACCCCGTCGCCCACCCCCACCCCCACGGCGACCCCGCGCCGAGCGCCTCACCCACGCCCGAGCCGAGCGGGACCCCCGGCCCGACGGCGACACCCGGCCCCACCGCCACGCCCGTGCCGAGCGGCACGCCCGGGCCGACGGACAGCCCGCCGCCCGGCGCGGCCGTCCCGCGGATCACCCGCACGCCTTCGACGATCACCTACCCGGCAGCCGCGACGCTCTCGATCGCGTTCCCGGAGGGCGGCGAGGGCAGGACGCTGACCATCGAGGGCAAGGTCGTCGACGCGGACGCGTGGACCCCGGTCGGGTCCGTCACCACCGACCGTTTCGGCGCCGCCACCCTCACGGTGAAGCCGGCGCACACGACGAGCTACCGCGCGCTCTGGTCCGGCGCGGACGGGCTGCCGCGCCGCGACGAGCTCGCCCGGCGACGGTCGCCGTCCGGTTCGCGCTCAGTGCCTCCCCGTCGAAGGTCGAAGTGGACGGTGTCCTGGGGCCGGACGGTGACGTGGACGTTCAAGCTCCAGCCGCGTGCCGCCGGCGTGAAGGTGGCCTTCCGGATGTACCAGTGGACCGACGGGAAGTGGAAGCTGCGGACGACGAAGACGGTGACGGCGCCGGCCTCCGGCGTGGTCACGTACACGCGGCGCTTCGTGCTCCCCGGCCTCTGGGCGATCTCCGCCGTGACGGGCCGCGGCCCGGCGAACCGGCCGGGCGCCGCCCCATGGATCTTCGTCCGGGTCCGCTGACCCCCCGTTCCGGGACCTGTGGCCGCATGCGTGATTCCGCGCCCTCGGGCATCATCGTCGCATGACCCTCGGACAGCGCATACGCCACATCCACCCCGCCCTCATCCTTGCGAGCCTCGACTTCCTCGGGCTCTGCATCGCGAGCTACCTTGCGGTCGTGGAGGTGGGCGGCGGCACGCCCGTCTGCGGGCCGCTGCACGGGTGCGAGACGGTCGCGTCGAGCCCGTACAGCCGGATCAACGGGATCCCCGTCGCCGTCTTCGGCGTGATGCTCTCGCTCTTCCTCATGACGCGCCGCGCTCGCGTGGTGGCGGACGGGCTACACGTGGCTGCTCGCGGCGCACTACGTCGGGTCGCTCGTCGGCGTCATCTTCGAGACCTACTTCACGTACCTCGAGCTCTTCGTCATCGACGCGATCTGCATCTGGTGCGCGACGTACTTCGTCACGCTGATCGTCCGGTTCATCCTCTCGGCGATCGTCTGGTTCCGGCGGCCGAAGGGCGTGGATGAGGGTGGCGCGGACGTGGGCCACTTCGAGATCGGGGCCGCCGCCGACGACTGACGCCCGGCCACCGCGGGTCGCCGGACCCAGCGGCGGCATCCCGGCCGGCGTGGCCGTTCCTGTCCTGCATCCGTCGTAGACGCGCGCGCCGGACCGACCGGCCGCGCCGGTCAGCCTCTGTACGGCTGCGTGGATGGACGCGACGACCGATGGCTCTTGTCCGCGGTTCGTCGCCTCGCACGATCGACCTGTCGATCGCACGAAGAGGGACGATATGCGCGCTTCAGGCCTTCGTCGCCGGGCGGCGCTTCTCGCCGCCGCCGTCTCCCTCGTACTTGCGGCGTCCACGCTCTCCACGGGGACGGCGCTCGGCGTCTCACACTGGTTCACGGCCTCCCGGTTCTGCTGGCCGAACCCCTGCACGGCCTCGGTGACGGCCGGGTCACCGGTCGCCTTCCTCGTCACGGCCAGGAAGTTCACCGAGAACCCGTGGACCGACTACACCGGCAAGGTCAAGTTCACGAGCACCGACCCGCTGGCGGTGCTGCCCGCCCCGTACACGTTCGTCGCCAGCGACCACGGCGACCACGGATTCACGGTGACGTTCAAGACGGCGGGCACCCAGACGATCACGGTGACGGCCGTCTTCGATGCCACGATGCACGGGACGTCCCCCGCCCTGACGGTCAAACCGGCAGCCGCCGATCATCTCGCGTTCACGGTCCAGCCTGGCGGCGCCCAGGCGGGCAGCTCCCTGAGCCAGCAGCCCCGGGTGACCGTGTACGACCCCTACGGCAACCGCGCCGTGGCCGCGACCTCCGTCATCTCGCTGGGTCTCGTGTCGCCGCCGGGCGTCGCGGCAAGCCTGGCCTGCGCGAGCGGGACCGTCCTCGCCGCGGTCAACGGCATCGCGGTGTTCGCCGGATGCGCCGTCGATCTCCCGGGCAGCGGGTTCTTCATCGTGGCGACGTCGCCCGGGCTGAGCGCGGCCACGAGCACCGCATTCGACATCTCGGCAGGCCCGACCTCGGCTCCGACACCGAGCCCGAGCCCGAGCCCTTCGGCCTCGCCGAGCCCGTCGCCGACCCCGATGCCGCCGACGGCGATGGTCCTCACAGCCTCGCGCACGACCGTCACCTACCCGGCTGACGTGACGCTCGCGCTCGCCTTCGCCGGCGCCGGAGCCGGCCGCCTGGTGACCGTCGAGCGCAGGATCGCAGGTGCCGCGAGCTGGTCGCAGATCGGGACGATCACGACGGACGCCTCCAGCACCGGCTCCATCGACTACCTGCCGGCACGGACGGCCGACTACCGCGCCGTCTGGCCGGGAGACGCGACCCTCGCGGCGTCGACGAGCGCGTCGGTCTCGGTCACCGTGCGGTTCCAGGTCATCGTCTCGCCGGCGGCGACGACCCGGACCACGTCTGCCGGATCGACCCTGCGGTGGGTCGTGACCCTGCGCCCGAAGACCGCGGGGGTCTCGGTGCGGCTCCGCGTGTACCAGTACAGCGGGGGATCGTGGGTCCTGCGCGGCGGGACGATCGTCCTGACGACGAACACCGCCGGGAAGGTGACGTTCTCGAGGACGTTCGCGACGCGCGGCCGGTTCTACATGCAGGCGACGGCCCTCGCCGGCCCCGCGAACGCGACGAGCTCCGCGTCGAAGAAGTACATCACCGTGAGATGACCCGCAGCCAGGCGGGATGACCCCAGGCGCGCCGGCACATCCGGTGCGCCTGGCCCGCCTCCGTCAGTACGGCGGCCAGGGGACGGCGGGCCAGTCCGGGCTCGGCTGCGGGAAGCGGCGGCTCTCGATGAGCCGCCGCGCGCGACGGCGCGTCTCCTTCACCTCAGCGGGCGCGATGTGCTCGCGAAGCACCGCGCCCGAGGTCGCCGCCCAGGGCGTCCTCGAGCCGCTCGACCGTCTCGACCTCGTCCTTCCGCAGCCGCTTCCCGCGCCACGCCCAGAGCACCGTCCGGAGCTTCGGCTCCCGGTGGAAGCAGACGCCGTGGTCCACGCCGTGGATCGCGCCGTCCGGCATCGGGAGGAGGTGGCCCACCTTCCGGTCGGCGTTGTTCACGACGGCGTCGAAGACCGCGATGCGCCGGAGGCGCTCGTCCGCGTCGTTCACGAGCGCGACCCGGTCCACGGACTCGTCCACGTCCATCCAGAGCTGGACCATCCCCGGGCCGTACGGGCCGTCGCGCAGGACGGTGGGCGGGACGATCCCCCAGCCCGACGCCTCGGAGACGAGGAAGGCGCCGTACTCGCGGCCCGGCGAGCGTCCCGTCGGGGAAGTCCCAGAGCGGTCGCTCGCCGCGGACCGGCTTGTAGATCGCGGCGCCCTCGAGCGGGACCGACACGCGCTCCGCGATCTCGCCGGGCGCAGGACGCCGGCCGAGCCGGCCCGGTCCGCCGGAAGCGTCACGCGGCAGAGGAGCGTCGCGTTCGAGGCGGCGACGAGCCTGCCCAGGACCTCGAGCTCGCCCTCGGCGATGAGCCGCGCCGCGACCTCGGGCGCGACCGGGCCCAGGTGCGGGAGGCGGATCTCCGCCGCGGACTCCGTCCCGTCGTCGGTCATGCCGTCCGGCTAGTTGAGGTAGCCGTTCTTCCGCGGGCAGAGATGGCCCTGCGGATCGAGGGGCGGCCGCAGATGGGGCACGGGGGCCGGCCCTGCGCGACGACGCGGAGCGAGCGCTCGATGAACGCGGCCGTCGCGTCCGTCGTCAGCCGGACGCGGACGAAGTCGGGCCCCTCCGTGGTGTCGTCGGCGAGGGCGAGCTCGTCGAACGGGTCGTCCTCGTCCTCCTCCTCGTCGTCGTCCTCGAGGCTCTCGTCCTCGTCCTCGTCGTCGACGTCCATGTCGTCGGCGTCGGTCATCGCGAACGCCTCGAGCACCACCCGCTCGTGGGCGGGGTCCCAGCCGATCGTCAGCGTCCCCACGCGGAACGCCTCGATGAGCGGCTCGTCGAGGGGGCGCTCGTCCACCTCCGACGGGGCGATCGAGTCCGGCGCCTCCACGCCGCGCTCGCGGAGGTCCTCGAGCAGCTCGGCCAGGCGCTGGGCAAGGGCCGCGACCTGGACCTTCTCGAGCACGACCGACGCGATCCGCCCTCCGTCGCGCGCCTGAAGGAAGAACGTCCGGTTCCCCGGCAGGCCCACGGTGCCCGCGACGAAGCGCTCGGGGGAGTCGAAGAGGTAGGCGCGTCGGGTCATGGGTCCTCCGTGGACGCGGCGGCAGGCGGCTGCCGTCGGGGCTCCGACTGTACACCGTCGCGGCCGTGCGGCTCGTCGCGCGTCAGTCCCGGCGCTTCGTCCCTCGGCGCCCACGTCCGGCGCCGTGCGGCCGGGGCACGAGGTCGTCGAGCGCCGCGCCGGTGTCGTTCACCCGCGAGACGAGGGCGCTGCCGTCCGGCGCGTACCGGACGACGCTGATCGAGCACGTCCCGACGGCGATCCGCTGGTACGCGTCGAGATGGAGGCCGAGGGCGTCCGCGAGGATCGCCTTCACGAGGTCCCCGTGCGTGCAGGCGAGCCACGTGGCGTCCGGCCCTGCCGCCGCGTTGCCCGCCCGGACGGCCTCCACCGCACGGGCCGCCATCGCGCGGAGCGTCTCGCCGCCCGGGAACGTCACCGCCGACGGGGTGGCCTGCACGACGCGCCAGAGGGGCTCCCGGGCGAGATCCCTGAGCTCGCGGCCGGCCCATTCGCCGTAGTCGACCTCCGCGAGGCGGTCGTCGAAGGTGACCGGGGCCGGCGTCCCCGTCCGGGCCGCGTCCGGCGGCGATCGCCTGGGCCGTCGCGGCGCACCGCTCGACGGGGGACGAGACGATCGCCGCGAGCGGGACGGCGCGGAGCCGATCGCGCGACCGCCGCCGCCTGGGCACGGCCACGCTCGTCGAGCGGGATACCCCGGCAGGCGGCCGCTGAGGACGCGGCCGGTCACGGCGGTGAGCCCGTGGCGGACGAGGATGAGCGTGGTCACGGGCGGAGTCTACGGCCCTCCGGGGCCGGAGGCGGCTCCGCCTCGCCGGATGGTCCCGCGGGGCGGAGAGTGGAGCGGCCGGCGGGCCGCCGTCACTGGGTCTTGTCGGTCACCCCGCAGATCATCCACTTCCCGTTCTCGAGGACGAGGTCCACGGTCGAGTCGACCGGCTGTCCCTGCTCGAACCCGGTGGACATGGTCCCGAGCGCGCCCTGGATCGTGGCGTCGTCGGCGGGGAGGCCCTGCGCCGCGAGCGCGGTCTTCAGGACCGCCGCCATCTTCGCCTGGTCGAACCCGACCTTCAGCGTGCCGGTGAGCTGGACGGTCGCCTTGTCGCCGCTCTTGGAGACCTCCTTGTAGAGGGGCTCCGCGAACTTCACGGTCATCGCGTCGGTGACCGCCTGGGCGTCGACGCCCTCGCCGAGGCCGCCCGCCATCGCGGACGTGAAGTCGAACCGCTGGGCGATGTCCGCCTTCTCGGCGGCGCACGCGAGATCGCTCACCTTGGCGAACTGCTTCGTCTCCACGAGGTTGACCAGGTCCTTGACGGGCGCCGTCGGGTCGCCGCCGCCGCCTCCGCACGCGGCGACCGACAGGGCGACGAGCGCGACCGCCGCGAGGCGGATGAGATCTCCTCGAACGCATGCGTACCTCCCGTGTCCGCCGGAGGCCCCGTGCCGGCGCGCGATCCCGGCCTGCACCGGTGCCGTGATGATGACGCACGCGGGAGAGGTCCGACATGCACCACAGGTACCACCCGCCCTCGCGACCTCCGTGGCCGCGCGCGCGCGGCGGACGCATTAGGCTGTTCGGCGGGCCGGACGTGCCTTCGGGCGGTCCCGGCCCGTCGCGCCGGCAGCCATGCCCCCGGCTGCCGGCGCGACCACCCCGTCATGCATCCCGCGAGAGGAGAAGGTCCGCCGTGACGCTGATCCCGCCGAGCCGCCGCCTCGGGTGGCTCCTGTCGATCTACGGCCTCGTCGGCGTCGTCGCCGCGGTCGCCGTCCTCATCGGTTCGATCGTGCTCGGGTACCAGGTGGCGCGCCTGCGGGACGCCGTGACCACCCAGCGTCAGGCGCTCATCTCGACCCTCGACAGCACCACGCTGCTCCTCGGGACGGTGACGACCGCGTCCGGGAACATCAAGGTCGGGCTCGACAACGCGGCGGCGACCCTCGACCAGGCCGCATCCCTCGCCGACAGCGCGGCGAGCGCATCGAGCTCGATCGCCGGGTTCGCCGACTTCAACATCTTCGGCCAGAAGCCCTTCGCCGGCATCGGCGACGCGTTCACGAACATCGCGGACCAGGCTGGGCAGATCAAGACGCAGATCAGCGCGATGTCCGGTTCGCTCTCCAACGTCGGCGGCGACCTGGAGGCCGCGGTCCCCGCGCTCCAGGAGATCCAGGCGAAGACCGAGAAGGCGAAGGCAGAGCTGCAGGCGGCGGACCGCCTCGACGACCTGCCGATGCTGTTCGGGATCGGCGTCATCTTCGTCGGCATCTACCTCGCGTGGCTCGGCATGACCGCGCTCGCCGCCCTCTGGCTCGGACGCCGGATGCTCCGGATGACGAAGGAGACGCCGGCCGCGGCCGCAGCCGCCGCCGCCGCCGCGGGGACGTGCCGCCGCGCCGGCCATCCAGGCGCCGGCCGCTGCGGCGGAGCCGTCCGCGGCGATCGCGGCGCCCGCGAGCGCCCCGGCCGTCGAGGCCCCCGCCCCGGCGATCGCCCTGCCGCCGGCCGAGCCGCCGGCCCCGCCGGCGCCCCAGGGTCCGGCGGCCTGACGGACCGGCTCCCGGCACCCGCCGCGAGGCGGTCCACACGCCGTCACGGCGCCGTCGGACGCGGATCACCCACCAGGGTCTATGCACTGGTATGCGCATAGACCCTGCATGCATACGCGGCTTGCATCGTCCTGCCCGGTCGGCTACCCTGCCGGCCATGCACCGCCGCATCTTCTCCGTCGAGTCGAAGAAGAAGCTCTGGCGGCCCCGCCGGGAGGCACGGGCCCTGGGGCTCTGACGGCGCACGACCGAACGAGAGCCTCCAGGGAACGGAGGCTCCGAGGGCCGCGGACACCGAAGGGTGACCGCGCCGTGGACTCGTCGTGACCCACGGCCGGGCGCCAAGGGGCCGTCCGGCGCGCGCTTCACGTCGAACCGGGGCGCATGCTCGTCGCGCTGCGCGCGGCGACGAGGGTGGGCGCCCGCGGCCCGATGGAGGACCGCTGATGCTCGACCCCGACTCCGGCTCCGACGGCATCTCCGGGGCCACCGCCTCCTCCGGCGACCCGCCCTTGACCGACCGACTCTTCCTCGAGGTGGCGATCGAGCAGGCGCGGATCGGGCGGGACGAGGGCGGCGTCCCGATCGGGGCGGCGCTCGTGGCCGACGGCCGTGTCCTCGGCGCCGGCCACAATCGGCGGGTCCAGCTCGGCAGCGCGATCCGCCATGGGGAGACGGACGCGCTCGAGGTCGCCGGCCGGCTGCCGGCGTCGACCTACCGTCGCGCCACCATGTACACGACGCTCTCGCCGTGCGACATGTGCACCGGGGCGATCCTCCTGTACGGCATCCCGCGCGTCGTGATGGGGGAGAACCGCACCTTCGTGGGCGGCGAGGACTACCTCCGGTCGCGCGGCGTCGAGGTCGTGGACCTGGACGATCCCGACTGCATCGAGCTCATGGCCGAGTTCATCCGGCGCCGCCCGGACGTCTGGAACGAGGACATCGGCGAGGACTGACGGCGCAGCGCCTCCCCGCGCCGGCCGGGACGCGGGGCCCCTCCGTCACGCCGGCCGCCCCGGGGCCTCCGCTGCGTCCGCCGGCACCACCTCGTCCAGCCAGTCGAAGACCCGCTCGCCCCGCAGGCACCCCGCCATCGGCTCGCAGTGCAGGTCGGCGCCCTCGGCGGCCGTGAACTCCATCAGCGCCTTCCGGCCGGGAAGCTTCGCGTACAGGTCGGCCGACTGGCCGGGCCAGAACCGCTCGTCCTCGGGTGCGGTCACGAGCAGCGGCGTCCGGATCCGCGCGATGTCCTCGTCCGAGAGGCGTGACTCCATCGCGCGCCGGTAGACGTCGAACGGGCTCTCCAGGCCGTACGGGCGGAACCGGAACGCCATCTGTGCCGATGTCTTCCGCGAGAGGCGCGTCCACCGGCGGACGTCCCGGTCGAACGCTTCGCGCTCGCCCGACGCGAGGAGCCGGAGCATCGAGCTGGGAGGTGGGCGGTCATCGTCGCCGCGACGTCGACCACGCCGGGATCCGCGATCGCGGCCGCGAGCCTGTGCTCGTACGCCAGCGCGCGTGGGACCCAGTAGCCGCCCTGGCTCACGCCCATGATCGCGAGGCGTGCAGGGTCCACGTCGTCCCGCGCGACGAGCATGTCGACCACGGGGGTCACGACCGCCTCCAAGTCGGGCCGGAAGAAGAGCCCCTGCCGAACGAGCGCGGCACCCTGGCCCGGCCCGTCGAACAGAAGGACGTTCCAGCCGCGGGCGAGCCCGTCGAGGGCGCATCCTCCCCACGCGTCCACCATCGACCCGTCGCTGCCGTTGTTGAAGACGAGCGTGCGGCGCCGCCCCGCGCCGGCGCGCAGGAACTAGCCGGGGAGCGTGGTCCCGTCGTAGGGGATCGCGACGCGCTCCACGTCGAGGCCGGAGAGCGCCAGGGACAGCTCCCAGCAGCGACGGTAGTCCTCCCACAGCGCGAGGAAGGGGTTCGGGCCCTTCGCTGCGTACGCCTGGTACGTGGCCGTCGTAGTATTTGGCCGCGCGCAGGAAGGCCGCCGCGGCGCTGCGGTCGTGGCCCGCGTCCCTCCGGGCGCTCGCCTCGGCCTCGAGGCGACGGGCCGTCGCGCCCCATCGCTGCACCCATCCGTCCGCGTCGCCGTCGCGCAGCCCGTCGAGCGTCGCGAAGACCTCGCCGACGTCGGCGCACCGGGCGGACGCGGACCCGAGTGCGATCCGGGCCAGGAAGTCGAACGTGTCGTCCTTGAACAGCGGCCGCATGGCGTCTCCCGTGCACGGCGGCCCGCGCAGGCGCGTGGCGCGGCCCGCGCACGGGACCCCTCCACGATACGTGGGGGACGCACCCGCGCGGGTGCCGCGTGCGCCGGGGACGATCCGGCCCTCAGCCGCGCGGCGCGAGACAGCCGACGCAGACGTTCAGGTCCACCAGGGCGTCGCGGATCCCGGGCCAGCATCGGATGGCCAGCCGCTCGGCCTCCGACCGCCCGGTCGCGGTGACCGCATAGCGCGGGGGCCGGGCGCCGACCGCGACGAGGAGGCCGGCGTCGCACAGGTCGTGGAGGAGAGCGTAGCCGGGGGCGTCCAGGTCGAAGGAGCAGACGAGTGCCGAGATCGCGTCGAAGAGCGCCGTCCCGGCGCGCGGGCCGCCTCCCTCGAGCTCACGGAGGACCAGGAGGGTCAGGAGCTCGCGGCGGGTCGTCGGCGTGGGGGCCGGCCGCTGGAGGACGAACGTGGGGGGGTGTCGTAGGTCGCGATCATCGTCATGCTCCGTTCCTGCGGCCGGCCCGTCGTGGTCCCGGCCTCACCGCATGCAGGGAGGGTCGGATACCGCGCCTGTCGAACGATGACGGCACTCAGGCCGGTGCGCGGGGACCCGGCGCCGCTGTCGCCGCCGGTCCGCGGCACGCCGGAAGGTCAGGCGATCGCGATCGGGCGTTCGATCGCGGCGTCCGGCCGGAAGCGCCGATCGACGAGCGCGCGGACCACGTAGGCGTTCTCGAGGCCCGCGCCGTCGAACGACGGCGCCGTCCCGCCCGGGATCGTCAGGCGGACCTCGGCGCCCGACTGGAACGCCTTCGGATCCACGACGACCGACGCGATGATGCCCGTCTCGCTGTTCGGGGCGTTCGTGTGGCGCTGGATCTCGACGCGCCCCGTGGTCCCTTCGCGGCCGACGGCCAGTGGACCGTCACGACGACCTCGGAGCCGGGCGCGGCAGGGAGGGGCGTCGTCACCCCGATGACGGCATCGCCACCGCGACCGCGTCGAGGACGCTCATGCCGCCCTGCTTCCCGACGCCTGCCCGGATCAGGTCCGGGTGCTGTGCGACGGGCAGGTGGACCGCGACGAAGTGGTCGTCGCCCATCGGGATGTCCCACCGCACCTCGAGGGCCCACGCGACGATCGACTCGCCCAGGTGCGCGGACGGCGGGCCGAGGCGCGGGGCGGGCAGGGAGAAGCGGGTCTCGACCGTCTGGCCGGGCGCGAGCACGGGCGGGAGGGCGGGCTCCGGGAGGCGTTCTCCGCGAACAGGTCCCCGTCCACCTCGACCCAGCGCTCGGTGCTGGTGACGTGTCCGTCCGAGTCCGTGTGGTCCTCCGACCGCTGCACCTCGTCGAGCCGGAGGCCCACGAGCCGGAGGACGCACTTCCGGGCCTCGACACGCTCGACCGCCTGGAGGCGGACGACCCCCTCGATCGACTCGCCGACGCGGACCGGCTTCTCGATCACGATCCCCCCGCCGATGGGCCCGCTGCCGGGACGGACGAGCTCCTCCGCCCGGACGTCATGGAGCGGGTGGCTGCCGTCCGGGCCGGCGAGCCGGTGGCCGTTGATCGCGTCGAACGGCTCCGGCGCGGATCCGGTGCGGTCGGTCCACATGGCAACTCCCTCTTGCTCCAGGATCGCGACGGCGGCGCCGACATGGCGAGGTGCCTCGGGCGCTTCGCGCGGCGACGCGCCGAGGTCGCACGAGCGGATCGACCCTGCCGATCGTGCCGATGGGCCGCGAGCGGGCGCATCGCGTGCCCCCGGCAGCCCGCCCCGCCGTCATCGGCAGGGATCGGAAAGGCCTCGGCGTCCCGGCCGTGCGGCCGGGGCACCGAGGCCCTAGGTGGATGCCGGGGACCCGCAGGCCGTGTCGGACCTGCCGGTCGCGGTGGGGCTTGCTACCTGCGGACCGTCGCAGGTTCGTCTGTGCGCCCGCGCCGCCCGATGGGGCCGGGACGAGCTGCGGCGAGAACGTGAGCGGCCTCTGGCCGGAGTAGGTGACGACGTCTCCGGCGATGTGTACTGGAGCATCCCGGAGAAGAAGTTCACCGCAGTGGCGTACGGATCGCGCGGCTCGCGGATCGACACGGTCGCGTCCCCGCACCGTCGGTCAGGACGTAGGCGTCCACGTGTGGCACTCGCCGGCTGCACGGCGTCCGGCACCGCCTGGATGAGCCGGACCTCGAGGACGGTGTTGGGCGGACCCCGCGCAGGACGAAGACGCCGCCCACCATCGTGTCGCTGGCGGTGAGGGACGTTGTCCCATAGCCGGTGCGCAGCGGTCCGTACATGGACCACGGGATCTGGTCACGGCACCACGAGTTCACGTGAGGCCCCACGTTGGTGATCCCGCCGACCATCACCGCGGTGCCCGCGTTCGACGGTCCCGCGAACGCCGCGACGAGCGCCACCGCCGCGAGCAGGGGAAGAAGCCGACGACGCATGCCAACCCTCCTGCCGGCCACTGTCCACGTAGCCCCCACGGCACTCACGCAGCCGGTCGAGCAGAACGTAGCAGCCGTTGGCACCCGCGTCGAGGGCCATCGGCCTTCGCTCCACCCGGGCGTGCCGAGGCCCCGGCCGGACGGCCGGGGCCTCGGGATCCGTCTTGCAGGCGAGGCTATCGGTGGCTGGAGATCGGCGAGCCGGTGCGCGCCGGGCCCACGACCGTCGACGGGACGTACGGCACGAGGGGCGTCAGCGTGAACTCCATCTTCGGGCGGTACGTCGGGGTCAGGTACTCACTGCCGGTGTCGATGATGAACGACAGCGCCACGGCGCTCGGGATCCGCCACTCGCGGACGTAGAGCGAGCCGTTCCCGGCTCCATCGGTCCAGATATACCCGTCCACACCGTGGCACTGAGACAGCCAGTACGCGGGATCGGGTGTGGCCTGGATGAACCGGACGACGTAGCGCGTGTACGGGGCGGCACCCTTCAGCGTCGCCGTTCCGCCCACCATCGAGTCGCTGGCCATGTAGCCGACCATGCCGGGGCCGGGCGATCGGGCCATGTCGGCGATGCCGGGGTAGTACGGGGCACCGGTGTCGCACCGGACGATCGCGTTCGGCCCGACGAGCGGGACCCCGTTGAGCATGACCCCGGTGGCGGCGCTCGCGGGCGCGACGAACGCAGCGGCGAGCGCTGCGGCTGCGAGGAGTGCCAACAGGTGACGTCGCATGCTCGATCCCTCCCGTCGGTGCCCGCACCGCATCTGGCCCCCGCGGTGCCCGGGCACGCAACCGATACCCTAAGCCCGCCGCGCGCCCCCCACAAGGCCCATCGGTCCCGCCTGCGGTGACGGCGACTCTGCCCCACTGCCGACAGAGGACTTCCGGATGTCTGACAGACGCACGGGCCCACGGCCGCCACGATGTGCGCAGTGGAAGGCGGGTGGCCCGGCCGCGGGCAGCCATCGGGTCGGCCGCTTGACCACACACCATCGCCTCGGCCGGGGCCCCCCTCCGGCCGGGGCGTACCCTTGTCCGGTGAGGGCGACGCCGTCGCCCCCGGAAGGAGGGCCCAGCCCTGGAGCGGATGCCGCTCGGCATGCGCATCGGCTGCCGCATCTTCGGCCTCGTGCCCGGCTCATCCATCGCGAGGATGTCGCGCGAGGATGTCGAGCGTCTCCATGCCTCGACCCGGCCGCCCGGCCGGCTCGTCCTGTTCCTCGTGGACCGCTCGGTCGGCGTGGTCCGTCCCGGGGTCACCGCAACGGACCGGATCATCCCCGGGCCGGGCGGCGAGCTCCCCGTCCGCGTCTACACCCCCGCGCCGGCATCGTCTGCCGCGGCGGCCCCCTCGTCAGCCGCGGTGCCGCCCGCGCCCCGCCCCGTCGTCGTCCACTTCCACGGCGGCGGCTGGGGTCCTCGGCGACCTCCGCGGCGGCGATTGGATCTGCAGCACGGTCGCCCGCGACGTGGACGCCATCGTCGTGTCCGTCGGCTACCGCCTTGCGCCCGAGCACCCGTTCCCGGCCGCCCCGGAAGACTGTCTCGCGGCCGTGGCGTGGGTCCGCGCGAACGCGGCCTCGATCGGCGCGGACCCGGACCGCCTCGGCGTCATGGGCGACAGCGCAGGCGGGAACCTCGCGGCCGTCATCTCCCTGCAGGCACGCGATGCCGGCGGCCCGCCCATCGCGCACCAGGCGCTGCTCTACCCGGTGACCGACGGCTCGATGTCCTGGGACTCGTATCGGACGTTCCGGGACGCGCCGATCCTCACCGCCGCGGACATGGAGGCGTACTTCCGGTACTACCTCCCGTCGGGCGCCGACCCGCTCGACCCGCGCGTCTCGCCTCTGCGCGCGGCCGACCACGCGGGCCTGCCATCGGCGATCGTCGTCGTCGCGGGCCACGACCCGCTCCACGACGAGGGCGTCGCGTACGCGGACGCACTCCGGCGCGCAGGCGTCCCGACGACGCTCGCCGGATACCCCGCGATGCCGCACGGGTTCCTCACCGTCCCGGGGTTCGCCCGGGACGCGCCCGCGGCGATGGATGCGGTCACGGCCGCGCAGCGGGCCGCGCTGCGCGCCTGACCGGGAGGGCCCCCGGGCCGCCCCGGCCCCCGCCCCGTTGGCCCTCCGCCGCCCCTCAGTCGATCGCGAGAGACGCGATGAGCACCCCGTCGCGCTCCTCGAGCGTGAACCCCGCGTCCGTGAGGAGCTCGCGCATCCCCGTGTTCTCCGGGGCGAGCTCGGCGAGGACGTGTGCGACACCCTCGCCCCGGGCCACGTCGATGGCCGAGCGCACCAGCTGCTCGCCGATCCCGTGCCGCTGCCAGGCGTCGGCCACGGTCATCGTGAGCGCCCGGTCGTCGGTCGCATGGATCCGCGACAGGCGTGCCACGCCGGCGAGCTCCGACCCGCCGTTCGCCGCCGGCGCCTCCGCGACGATCGCGAACTCGCGGTCGTAGTCCACGAAGCAGATCCGGGCGAGCCGCTCGTGCGCGGTCCGCTCGGCGAGCGAGCGGTCGAACCCGTAGCGTGCGCGCACGGTCTCGTCCGAGAGCGCCGCGTGGAACCGCCGCATCGCCGGCTCGTCCTCGGGACGGATCGGCCGGAGGGTGATCGCCACGCCGTCGTGCGTCGCGGCCTCGCGCTCGTACCCGTGCGGATACGGTCGGATCGCGAGCCGCGGCAGGTCCGCGTCCACGATCGAATTGGGGTGCAGCACGACCCGTGCATCGAGCGCGATGACGCGCTCGGGAGACGCGAGGAGCGGGTTGATATCGATCTCCGCGATGCGCGGCTGCTCGGCGACGAGCTCGCTGAAGCGCACGAGGAGCGCCGCGAGGACCTCGCGGTCCACCGGCTTCCGGCCGCGGACGCCGCGGAGCGCGGTCGAGATCCTGGTCTCGTCGATCAGGTGCAGCGCGAGCGTCGTGTTCAGCGGCGGCAGCGCCAGGGCGCGGTCGCGGAAGACCTCGACGAGCTGTCCGCCCATCCCGAAGAGCAGGACCGGGCCGAACTGCGGGTCGGGGCTGCTCCCCACGATGAGCTCGTAGCCGTTCCAGTCGATCATCGCCTTGACCGTCACGCCCTCGAAGTGCTCGCGCCCGGCCTTCTCCGCGACCGACGCCTCGATCTGCAGGAACGCCTCCCGTACGGCCTCCGCCGACCGCAGGTTGAGCTTCACGCCGCCGACGTCGGTCTTGTGCGTGATCGTCCGGCTCAGGAGCTTGACGACCACCGGGAAGCCGATCCTCTCGGCCGCCGCGACCGCCTCGTCGATGGTCCGTGCCGGCTCCGTGTCCGTGATCGGGATCCCGTACGCCGCGAGGACCTTCTTGCTCTCGTGCTCGGTGAGGAGGGTCCGGCCCTCGGCCGCGACGCCCGCGATGATCCGGTCGGCCTCCTCGCGGTCCTCGCCGCGCTCGGGAGCGACCGGGAGCTTCGGCGTCTCGTAGAGCGAGCGGAGGTTCGCGTCGTAGCGCCAGAGGTGGTTGAAGAGGATGCAGGCGGTGTCCGGGTACGCGAACGTCGGGATGCCTGCCTGGCGCAGGAGCGCCGCGCCTTCGGCGACCTCCTCGCCGCCCATCCAGCAGGCGAAGATCGGCTTGCCCTCGACCCGCGCGAAGCGCTCGATCGCCTTCGCCGTCGCCGTCGGGTCCGTCATCGCCTGGGGCGTGAGGATGACGAGGATGCCGTCCGACGCCGGGTCCGCCGCGACGATGTCGAGGGTCTTCGCGTACAGGTGCGGCGGCGCGTCCCCGATGATGTCGATCGGGTCGTTGTGGCTCCAGACGGGCGGCAGGATCGCGTTGAGCGCCTCCATCGTGTCGGGGGAGATGTCGGCGAGCTCGCCACCGCCGCCGATGAGGGCGTCGGTCGCGATGACGCCCGGCCCGCCCGCGTTCGTGACGACCGCCAAGCGGCGCCCCTTCGGGCGCGGCTGCTTCGCGAGGATCTCGGAGACTTCGAACAGCTCGCTGATCGAGTCCACCCGCAGGACGCCCGCGCGCCGGAAGGCGGCGTCGAGGACGTCGTCGGAGCCGGTGAGTGACCCGGTGTGCGACGCAGCGGCCTTGGCCGCCTGCGCCGTCCGTCCGGGCTTGATGACGATGATCGGCTTCGTCAGCGCGACCTCGCGCGCCGCGGACAGGAATGCGCGCGCGTCGCCGATCGTCTCCATGTAGATGACGATGCTGTCCGTCCCCGGGTCGTTGCCGAGGTAGTCGATGACGTCTCCCCAGCCCACGTCGAGCATCGAGCCGAGCGAGACGATCGCGCTGAAGCCGACGTCCTCGTGGGCCGCCCAGTCGAGGATCGCGGTGAGGAGCGCCCCGGACTGCGAGACGAACCCGACGGATCCCGGCGGGAGATCCCCGGTCGCGAACGTCGCGTTCATGCCGCCCACGGTGTTCATGACGCCGAGGCAGTTAGGACGACGACGCGGATCCGTGCCGCCGTGCGGCCTCGAGGACCTGGCGTTCGAGCTCCACGCCCTCGGCGCCGACCTCCTTGAACCCGGCGCTGATGATGATGATCCCGCGGACGCCGGCCTGGCCGCACTCCTCCACGAGCGCCGGCGCCGACTTGGGCGGCGTCACGATCACCGCGAGGTCCACCGGCTCCCCGATCGCGGAGACCGACGGGTACGCCTTGACGCCCAGGATCGCCGGGCGCGTCGGGTTCACCGGGTAGACGGTCCCCCCGAACGGGGACGACAGCAGGTTCCAGAGGATCGTCCGGCCGACGGAGCCTGCTTCTCGGTGGCGCCGATGACGGCGACCGACCGCGGGTGGAAGATCGCGTCGAGCGGGCGCGGGCCGCCGTCGTCGGCGTCGGCATGGGGGTTCGCGGGGGCATGGGCGGACATGGGGACCTCGGTGGTGCACAGTGGCGGGACGCGGGTCCGTACAGGGTGCCGCATCGGGGCCTCGCACGGGGAGGGCCGAGTGGCGCGCCGGACGGGCGGGACGGATGGTCCTCCGGGGGCCGGCCGGCCATCCGCCGGGGACGCGGGGCCCGGCCGGCGGGCCTGCGACCCGGGACCGGCCTCCGGCGGCGGTCGCGATACGCTTGGCGGCGATGAAGACCGAGCCGCACCCCGACCGACATCTGGCCCTCGACGGCACGCGCAACGTCCGCGTCGTCGGCGGCTACCCCACGCTCGACGGCAGGCGCATGCGCTGGCGCACGCTCCTGCGATCCGACGAGCTGGCGCGCCTCCCGAAGCGCACGTGGATGCCCTCGTCGACCTCGGGATCCGACAGGTGGTCGACCTCCGGTGGCCCGAGGAATTCGAGATCTCGCCGAACGACTTCCGCCGCCACCCGGAAGTCCGGTACACGAGCATCCCGCTGCTCGCGGACGACCCCACCCGTTCCTCGGCTTGGCCGGGATATACCGGCACGTCCTCGACGCGCGAGGCCGCAGCTCGCCGCGGTCGCGATGGCGCTCCTCGCCGACGACGGGCTCCCCGTCGTCATCGGCTGCGCCGCGGGGAAGGACCGGACCGGCGTGACGATCGCGCTCCTGCTGGACCTGTGCGGGGTGCCGCGCGACCTCATCGTCGAGGACTACGCCCTCTCGGCCGGGTACTTCGCCTCGCCCGTGGCGCACATCGAGCCCGACGACTGGCGCCACGCCGGCCTCGTGGTGGACAGCCCGCCCGAGTTCATGGACTCCGCGCTCGCGCACCTGGACACCGCCCACGGCGGGGCGCGCAGCCTCCTGGTCCGGCAGGGGAGACGGACGCGAAATCGACCTCGGTCGACCGGCTGACCGAGCCCGCGGAGGGGTAGGCCCTCCGCCTGGGGTACGATCGATCGGCCGGGCGGGACCCGGCAGGTGATGGAGAACGCGAAGAGATGAGCCGGGTGGAGGTCGACTACGCGCTCCGCGGACGGACGGGACCGAGACCATCGCGCGTGCTTGGGCGCGCGTCCCGCTGATCTCCACGCCGGCCGAGCGCGCCGCGCAGAAGGAGCGCGCCGCCGCACTCCTTGCGGCGAAGGGGGCCGTGCTCGTCGCCCACTTCTACGTCGACGGCGACATCCAGGACCTGGCTCGCGACGGGCGGCTGCGTCGCCGACTCCCTGGAGATCGCGCGGTTCGGACGCGATCACGCGGCGAGCACGCTCGTCGTCGCCGGCGTCCGCTTCATGGGCGAGACGGCCAAAGATCCTCAGCCGGAGAAGCGCGTGCTGGTGCCCGACATCGACGCGACCTGCTCGCTCGACCTCGGCTGCCCGCCAGACAACTTCGCGGCCTTCTCCGACACCAATCCTCAACCGGACCGTCGTGGTCTACGCGAACACGAGCGCCGCGGTGAAGGCCCGTGCGGACTCGATGGTCGCATTCGTCCTGCGCTCTCGCGATCGTCCGTCACCTCGCGGCGAACGGCCACAGGATGCTGCTGCAAGCGGAAGGGCGCCTTCGAGGGGCTACATCGCGAACGAGACCGGTGCCGACATGCTCCTGTGGAACGGCGCGTGCGTCGTCCACGAGGAGTTCAAGGGGATCGAGCTCGAGCTGCTCCGCGCGGAGCACCCCGGCGCGCCGGTCCTCGTCCACCCGGAGTCCCCGGCGAGCGTCGTGGCCCAGGCGGACGTCGTCGGCTCCACGTCGCAGCTGCTCAAGGCGGTCGTCGAAGGCGATGCGGCCGAGTACATCGTGGCGACGGACAACGGGATCTTCCACCGGATGCACGAGCTCGCGCCCGGGAAGACGCTCATCGAGGCACCCACCGCCGGGAACAGCGCGACGTGCAAGAACTGCGCGCACTGCCCGTGGATGGCGATGAACAGCCTGCAGGGCGTCATCGACTGCCTCGAGACGGGCGACGGCGCGATCGAGGTGCCCGAGGAGACCCGGGTCCGCGCGATGGTCCCGGTCGAGCGGATGCTCGACTTCGTCGCCGCGCACCCGGACAGCCTGGTCGCCTCGTATCGCGGCCACGTCCCCGACCTCGGCTCGGCGTAGGCGGCGGCCGGTGGAGCCGTTCGGCGTCGTCGAGGTCAACGAGACGCTCGCGGAGGCGCGAGAACGCAACGTCCGCGAGGCTCTCGCCGAGGACATCGGCACGGGCGACTGGACCGCCCGGCTCGTCCCGTCCGGCCCGGCACGTGCGCGCATCCGCGTCCGCGAGGAGGCCGTCCTCTGCGGGATCGACTGGTTCGAGGCCTGCGTCCGTGCGCTCGACCCTGCCGTGACGTTCGACTGGTCGTTCGCGGAGGGCGACGAGATGACGGCCGGCTCCACGGTCTGCGAGCTCGCCGGCCACGCGCGCGCGCTCCTCTCCGGCGAGCGCCCCGCCCTCAACTTCCTCCAGCTGCTCTCCGGCACGGCCACGGTCACGCGACGGTACGCGCGGGCGATCCGGGGAGCCTCCCCGAACGCGCGCGGCTGCCTGGTCCTCGACACGCGCAAGACGGTCCCCGGCCTGCGGCTCGCCCAGAAGCACGCCGTCCGGGTGGGCGGCGGTGCCAACCAGCGGATCGCCCTCTGGGATGGGATCCTCATCAAGGAGAACCACATCGCCGAGGCCGGCGGGATCGCGGAGGCCCTCGCGGCCGCCCGGGCGCTCGGGGCCGGCCCGGGCGTGTCCATCCAGATCGAGGTGGAGGGGCTCGACCAGCTCCGCGAAGCGCTCCGCGAACGGCGCGACGAGCATCCTCCTCGACAACTTCACGCCGGACCTCATGCGCGAGGCAGTCGGCATCACCGACGGGCGGGCGCTCCTCGAGGCGTCGGGCGGGATCTCGCTCGAGGAGATGGAGGGGATCGCCGCCGCGGGGTCGACCGGATCTGGTGGGTGGCTGACGAAGAACGTGCGCGCGGTGATACTCGATGCGGATCTTGAGGCCGACTGCCGGCGGCCCCGGTGCCGGGCCGGCCCGGCGTCAGTCCGAGCGGGGGGCCGAGTCCGCCCGGGGGCCCGGGATCGCCACGTGGGGAGCGTCGCCGGGAGCGTGTACGGGTAATCCGCGCTGTAGTGGAGACCGCGGCTCTCGTGGCGCCAGAGGGCGGGGCGGACCACGATCTCCGCGCACGCCACCAGGTTGCGCCGCTCCAGCAGGTCACGCGTGACGCGGAACGTCGCGTAATATTCCTCGATCTCCGCGGTCAGCAGGGTGATCCGGTGGAGCGCGCGCTCGAGCCGCTTCGTCGTCCGGACGATCCCGACGTAGTTCCACATCGACAGCCGGAGCTCCTCCCAGTTATGGGAACGACGACCATCTCGTCCGGATCTCCACCCGGCTCTCGTCCCGGTCGGGGAATCCGTGGCCCCGTTCGGCGATTCTCGTCGATGCGGACGGCGCAGGACCGCCCGATGACGACGCACTCCAGGAGCGATTGCTCGCGAGCCGGTTCGCGCCGTGAAGGCCCGTGTACGTGGTCTCGCCGACGGCGTACAGCCCGGGGACGTGGTCCGGCCCTCGAGGTCGGTGACCACGCCGCCGCACGTGTAGTGCGCCGCCGGGACCACGGGGATCCGCTGCGTCGCGATGTCGATCCCGAGCTCCATGCACCGGTGGTGGATGTGGGGAAGTGCTCCCGCAGGAACGGCTCGCCGAGTGTCGCGCGTCGAGCCAGACGTTGTCGAGGCCGTGTTTCTTCATCTCGAAGTCGATCGCCCGGGCCACGATGTCGCGAGGGGCGAGCTCCATCCGCGGGTCGTGAGCGGCCATGAACCGGGTCCCGTCCGGCAGCTCCAGGTAGGCGCCCTCGCCGCGCAGCGCCTCGCTGATCAGGAAGGTCCGCTCCTCCGGGTGGTACAGGCACGTCGGGTGGAACTGGACGAATTCCATGTTCGCGACGCGGCAGCCGGCGCGCCACGCCATCGCGATCCCGTCACCCGTCGAGGTGTCCGGGTTCGTCGTGTACCGGTAGACCTTCCCGACGCCGCCGGTGGCGAGGACGACCGCGGAGGCGGGCAGCGTCTCCACGCGACCCGCGTCGAGGTCCAGCGCGTACACGCCATAGGCGCGCGTGGGCTCCTCCCGGCGCAGGTGACGCGAGGTGATGACGTCCACGGCCATCCACCTCTCGCGCATCGTGATGTTGGGGTGGAGGTGAGCGCGCTCGAGGAGAGCCTCGTGGATCGCCCGTCCCGTCGCGTCGGCCGCATGCGCGATCCGGCGCACCGCATGCCCGCCCTCCCGCGTCAGGTGGAGGCCGAGCGGGCCGGCCGGATCGGTCGTGAACGGGACGCCCTGGTCCACGAGCCAGCGGATCACGTCGCCGCTGTTCTCCGCGACGAACCGCGCGGTGTTCTCGTCGACCAGGCCGCCGCCGGCGACCTGCGTGTCGTGGACGTGCAGCTCGACGCTGTCGTCGTCCCCGATGACGCCGACGATCCCGCCCTGTGCCCACGCGGTGGCCGCCTCCTCGAACCCGCGCTTCGCGAGGACGACGATCCGGTGGCGGTCGGCGAGCTGGAGCGCGACGGTGAGGCCGGCGAGCCCGGCGCCCACGACGACGACCGGAAGGGCGTCCGGGTCGGCGAGGGAAGGACGGGGGAGGGGCTCTCGGAGCCGGCGGGGTCAGGGCGTGTCATGCGGGAATTCTTGCCCGCTGCGGGCGCGGCGGGCCGCGAGCAGGGCCAGGCGACGTCGCCCCGACGGCACGGCGGCATCCCCGATGTCGGGGAGGCGGCCGCGACCACTACCATCGGTGGGTGAACGTCGTCCCCCTGGCCCGGCTCGCACGGGAGCTCCACCTCGACCCCGTCGCGGCGACCCCCGTGATGCGCGTCGTCCTGGACCGCGCGGGGCTGCTCGTGGACGACGGGGTCGACGGCGCGACGCTGGGGGTCGTCCGCCCGTTCCTGGACGACGCCCTCGCGCTCACGTGTGGCCAGGCGGAGTGCGACGTGATGGCGCCGCGCCTGCGCGGAGGGTCCGTGGTCCACGTCGGCGCCCATCGGTGCTGCGTCTGCGGCGGCTCCGCGAACGAGCGGGCGCGCGCACGCATCCACGCCGCCTGCCTCGCGAGCGGGGCGCGCCGTATCGTGGTGGTGGGCGGGGCGCCGAGCCACCGGGACGAGATCCTCGGCGGCGATGCGCGATGGCAGCGCGACGATGCGAGCCCCGGCGGCATCGAGTGGCGCTTCGTGGACGGCACGGCCCGTCGCACCGAGCTGCCACCCGGGCGGACATCGCGTGGGCGGACGTCGTCGTCATCTGGGCGCCCACGCGCCTCGCGCACACGGTGTCGGACCTGTACACGGGGTCCGCCCGGCACGGGCGGACGGCGGTCTGCACGCGCAAGGGGCTCGGCGGGTTCGCGGACGCGATCGCGGCGGCGCTCGCGGGTTGAGGCGGTCGGGTCCGCGCTCGACCCGACCATGGCTGCCTCATCCGGGACTCCGTGGATACGCTTCCGCGGCTGGAGGAGACCGACGCGCCCTGCCTGGCGGGGGAATTGCTCGTCTCCTGGCGCCGACCCCCGTCCCCCGGCCACGCCATCCGGCCCTTGTAGCACCGTTCCGGCACGGCGGATGCTCGCGGCACGACACCGGGGCGCGCGGTCCGCGCGCCCTGCACGGGGGGCCGACGTGGCGACCGGCTCGGCGGGGACGAACGGCTTTCTCTTCTGCGACCTGCGCGGGTACGCGGCCTTCGTCGACGCGCACGGCGACCACGCCGCGGCGGAGCTGCTCGCGACGTACCGCGCCCTCGTCCGCGCCGCGGTCGCGAGCCACGCGGGCGCCGAGATCCGCACCGAGGGCGACAGCGTCTACGTCGTCTTCCCCACCGCGTCGGCGGCGGTCGAGGCGGGGCTCGCGATCGTCGACGCCGCGGGGGCCGCGAGCACCGCCGAGCGGCCGATGCACGTCGGGGTCGGGATCCACGCGGGCGAGACGATCGCCACGGGGGAGGGCCCCGTCGGCGGTGCGGTGAACATCGCCGCCCGGGTGTGCGCGAGAGCCCAGGCGGGCGAGGTCCTCGTCACCGACACCGTCCGCGCGATCACCCGGACGATGCTCCCGTATGGGTTCGTGCCCCTCGGGACCCAGCCGCTCAAGGGGATCCACGGCGGGGTCGCCCTCTACCGGGTGGAGGCCGTCCCTGCGAGCAGGCTGGCGCACCTCCGCCGCCGGCTCGCGGCGCATCGCCGGCGGGCCGTGCTCGCCGTCGCCGCCGCGGTCGTCCTCCTCGTCGCGGGCGCCGCCGCCTGGACGGTCACACGCCCCGTGGACTGCCTCGTCCTCGGCCCCGACACCGCGGACGTCGTCGCGCGGATCGACCCCGCGCGCGGCTGCGTCGTCGCCGCGTACCCGACGGGGCGGGATCCGTCGCTCATCCTGTCGGCCGCCGGGCGGATGTGGGTCGCGAACGCGGGCGACCGGACGGTCACCGCGCTCGATGCCTCCACCGGCGTCGCCTTCGCCACCGTCGGCGTCGGGGGCGCGAGCGCCGACCCCGTCACGGCGATGTCCGCCGGCACGGACGCCCTCCACGTCCTCGATGGCCCCGACGGCCTCCTCACGACCATCGACCTCGCCACCGCGGCGGTCCTTGGGACCGACAAGCTCCCCGGCGAGGGCGAGGGGTTCATCTCTGCTGACGACCTCGCACGGCTGCAGGACCTGTTCCCGACGCCCCGGTTGATCTACTGGTTCACGGACGCGACGGGAGAGTACGCGGGCATCGCGGAGGACCAGGGCCACGTCTGGGTCTCGAACCGGCACACGGGCCAGCTCGTGAGGGATCCGCTATACAAGCGCACTGCGAACGCGTCGGTCTTCCTGCAGCGCCCGAAGGGATCGGTCGTCCAGATCGACCCGGCGGTCGACTTGGTCCGGATGGTGTGCAACTCCGGCTACTACGCCGGAACGACCGTCTGTCTCTCGCTCACCCCCTCCGCCCACCCCTTCCCGGGGACCGGCCCCATGGCCTTCGTCGGGCCGACGATCTGGGCGTCGCACGTGGATTCGCCCGCACTGTCCGCCTTCGACCGCGACAGCGGCATGACGACCCACGTGACCCCGACCGGCGCCTCCGGCCCCGCCACCGGCCTCGCATCGTTCGACGGCGACCTCTGGGTCGCCTATGCCGCCGGCCAGGTCGCGCGCGTGGGCGAGCCGTCGGTGACGCCGGTGGCGGCGACGGTCGCCCCGACGCTCACCGGCATCGCCGTGGACGCGAGCGGCGTGTACGTCGCGAACGGCGACGGCCACCAGGTGCTCGCGCTCGACCCATCGTCGCTCGCGGTGCTGCGCACCATCGACGTGGGCGGGCGCGCGGCGGGCGTGGCGGTGGCTCCCGACGGCTCGGTCTGGGTCACGATCTCGGCGCTGAACGGAGGCTGACGCGGATCCGGCCGTGTCGTCACGTCGCCCATGCCGGTCGGCAGCTCGGGACGAAGCAGGGCGGTCGGTCCGGGTCCGCGCGCCGACCCCGCGGCCCGTCTGGGTACGGGGACCCCTGGTGGGCGGTCCGGTGCCGCGCGCGGCAGCCTCCGCGCCGTTGGCGACGACCTCCGGCACTTGCGGCCCGCGGCGTGACGCACATCGTCGCGCTCGACGCGGGGCAGCTGTGACGCACGGCCCCGATGCCTGCCGCCGGGGCCGCGCCGAGCCACGGGCGAGACGGACCGGCAGGATGGGCATCCCAGGGGGTCGGAATGCGCGGGCGGTCCTCGACGACGCGGCTCCTCGCTGGTCTGGCTATGGTGGGCGTGCTGAGCGGATGTGGCGCTGAGGCGACCGTCGCTCCGTCGCCGGCGACACCTGCCCCTGCGAGCGTCGCTCCACTGGCGACGGCTCCCCCGGCGTCCACGGCATCGGCGACGCCGGCCGTGGTCGCGGACGACACCCCGGTCGCCGGTACGGCCACCTGCGTGGGCCTGGCCGACATGTGGTGGAAGGATCCCGACGAGGAGAGCGTCATCACCACGGACCTGGCGTGCACCGCGTCGACCGACGACCCCCGCGTCAGCGGCACGGCGACGTCGAGCCCGTGGACGCTGCGCGTCTGGGGGTCGGGCCCGACCGACGGCGCGGCCGTCCAGTGGGGAACGCTGCGCCTCGAGAACGCCGGCGGCGCCTGGGAGGGCACGGGCTCCGGCGTCTACTCATCGGATCGCGGGGACATCGTCGTCTCCTGGTACAAGGGGACGGGCGGTTACGCCGGCCTCGGCTACTTCGAGATGCGGTCCGGCATGGAGCCCTACGCGATACGGGGCCTGATCTTCCCCGGCGATCCCCCGGAACTGGCGGGCCTCCCGCCCGTCACCGGCCCCGTGCCGTCATCGAACGCCTCGGACACTCCCGTACCCATCCCGTCTGCGACGCCCGCGGCGATCGCCTACGGGCCGGTGAGCGTGGTCGAGGGGACCTCGGCGTACACCTACGTCGACATCGGGACCAACACCTACGCGGGCATCGACCAGGTCAACGACCCCCGTGTCAGCGGAACGTACCTCGCCCCGTCCTGGACGACGCACTTCACGGGCGCGACCGGCGACTCCTTCGGGATCGGCACGCAGTGGGGTCCCACACGCCTCGAGGCTGGGGACGGCTCATGGCAGGGCACCGGCTCGGGCATCCTGGACGACGGCGGGGACGTCATCGCGATGTGGTACACGGGTTCCGGGAGTTACGCCGGGCTGGGCTACTTCGAGCTTCTCGGGTCGCCCGACATGTTCGACCCGACGACCCCCGTGGATCGCTACGGGGTGTTCGGCCAGGTCTTCCCGGGGGCGGCGCCGACGCCGTAGGCGGGACCCGCACCAGCGACCGCGCGGGCCTACGACCTCGTCCGCCGCCCGCCCGGGTCCGATCCGCCTCTCCGGCGGGGTCGCATCGGATCTCTCAGCGCGCCTTGCGGTAGCTCCAGATCGCGAGCGGAGCGAAGACCGCGACGAGTCCGACGATCCACGCCACGGCGCCGAGCACCATCCCCACGTCCGCGACGCCGAGGAAGAGGCCGCGCGAGGCGTTGACGACGACCGTCACCGGGTTCGCCTCGGCGATCGGCTGGAGCCAGGTCGGCATCGTCGCGATCGGCACGAAGGCCGACGAGACGAACGTGAGGGGGAAGATCGGCAGGAAGATCGCGCCCTGCGCGGCTGCAGCGGACTTCGCCCGCAGGCCGACGTTCGCAGAGAGCCAGCTGATCGCGTAGCCGAAGGCCGCCACGAGGGCGAGGGCGAGGAAGATCTCGGCCGGGCTGCCCGTCGGTCGGAACCCGATCGCGAGGCCCACGACCGTCATGATCGCGACGACGTAGATGTTGCGGAGGAGGTCGGCGAACGTCCTTCCGATCATCACGGCGGACGGGGCCATGGGCAGCGACCGGAACCGGTCGATCACGCCCTTCTGGAGGTCCTCCGCGAGCCCGACGGCGGTGTTGGTCCCGCCGAAGACGACGGTCTGGACGAAGATCCCGGGCATGAGGAAGGTGATGTACGAGCCGCCGGGGACGTTGATCGCGCCGCCGAACACGAAGGCGAACAGCAGCACGAACATGATCGGCGTCACCGTGTCGATGACGAGCAGCTGCGGGTTGCGGACGACCGCGAGCATGTTCCGCCACGCGATGCTGACGGAGTCGGTGAAGATCCAGGTGGGGGTCCGGCGGATGGACGGCGTCCGGGCCGACCGGGTGGCGATCGCGGCGCTCATGCGGCGGCCTCCGTGGAGCTGCGGCGACGCCCGAACCGGCGCCGCGTGGGTGCGGCCTCCGCCGCCGCGGCCTCCGCGGCCTCGGCGCTCCGGCCGGTGAGGGCGAGGAAGACGTCATCCAGGCTGGGCCGGTGGAGCGACAGCTCGGCGACCTCGAGCCCGGCTCCGTCGATCCGGCGGACGACCTCCGCGAGGATCCCTGCGCCATGGTGGACGGGGAGGGAGATCCGTCCGGACGCGACGTCGGCGCGCGGCTCGGTCGCGGCCAGGTCCCGGAGCAGGCCCAGGGCGTCATCCGTGCGGGACGCGTCGGCGACGCGCAGGTCCACCACGTCCTCGCCCAGCCGGTCCTTCAGCTCGGTGGAGGTCCCCTCGGCGATGACGCGCCCGCCGTCGATGACCGCGATCCGGTCGGCGAGGCGGTCGGCCTCGTCGAGGTACTGCGTGGTGAGGAGGATGGTGGTGCCGTCGCGACGGAGCGTCTCCACCACCTCCCACAGCGCGATCCGCGACGCCGGGTCCAGGCCGGTCGTGGGCTCGTCGAGGAACAGGACGGCCGGACGGCCCACGAGCGACGCGGCGAGGTCGAGGCGCCGGCGCATCCCGCCGGAGTAGGTGCGCGCCGGTCGCCCGCCGGCATCGGAGAGGTCGAACCCGGCGAGCAGCTCGTCGGCGCGCGTCCGGGATTCGGCCCGGCCCAGGTGCAGGAGGCGGCCCACGAGCTCGAGGTTCTCGCGGCCGGTGAGGTTCTCGTCCACGGCGGCGTACTGGCCGGTGAGGCCGATGGACGCGCGGACGGCGTCCGGCTCGCGGACGACGTCGTGGCCGGCGACGGTCGCGCGCCCCGCGTCGGGGCGCAGGAGCGTCGCGAGGATGCGTACCGCGGTGGTCTTGCCCGCGCCGTTGGGGCCGAGGACGCCGAGGACGGTGCCCTCAGCGACCTCCATGTCCACGCCCTGGAGGGCGCGGACGGTGCCATACGACTTGGCGAGCCCCTCGGCGAGGACGGCGGGGTTCGGCATGGAAGGGGATGCCTCCGGGAAGGATCGACTTGGTCCGCGCGGGAGGCGCGCCCCCCGCTGCACCCGTCCCTTCGCGGGGCCGGCGGCCGCGGATTGGCCCCGCCGCCGGTGCACTCCGGGCGCCCCAGGTGCCGCCGAGCCCGCGGCCCGGGGCTCAGCGGTCCCGGTCGGCCCCGTGGCCGTGACCGTCGCCGGTGCCGCTCCCCGGCGTGCGGATCGCCCGCCGGGTCCTCGTGAGGCCCATCGTCCTCGGCCCCTTCGCCGTCGCGGGCCCGCTTCTCCTGCGTGTCGAGGATCTGCTTGAAGACCTTGGCGGACCCGGTCCGCATCAGCTCGCGCTCGCGCGCGCTGATGCGGCGATCGCGTCGCCTGTCGCGTGCCTGCTCCGCGGGCGGGAGCTCGTCGTCCATGCGCCGGTCTCGCGCGCGGGTCTCAGGTGCCGTGGAACTCGGGGCGACGCTTCTCCAGGAAGGCGTGGATCCCCTCCTGGTAGTCCTCGCTGTCGTACACCTCGCGCCGCTGCGCCTGGATGCGCTCGTAGGCCTCCGGCGTCAGCGGGTGCGCGTTCGCGAGGACGCGCAGCTCCTCCTTCATGATCCGGATGACCAGCGGCGACGAGGCGGCGATGGCGGCGCCGAGATCCGCAGTCGTGCTCTCGAGCTCCTCGACCGGGACCACGGCGTTCACGACCCCGTACGCGGCCATCCGCGCCGCGTGGACGGGCCGGGCCGTGAAGAGCATCTCCTTCACGAAGTGCATGTCCGCGACCTTCATGAGGTTGAGCATCGCCCGAGAGGTTGTACGGGACGCCCGAGGCGCGCCGGAGTGAGGGCGAAGGTCGCCTGGTTCGACGCCACGACGAGGTCGCACGCGAGGACCAGCTCGCAGGCGCCGCCCCACACCGACCCCTCGACCATCGCGATGACCGGGAGCGGGTGGGTCTCGATCCGGCGGACCACCCGCCGGAGCGGATCGTTGTACGTGAGCGGGTCGCGACCGTCGGTCGGGAGCTCGCGGACGTCGTGGCCGGCCGACCAGATGTGGGCGCCGGGCACCGACCGGATGACGACCGCCCGCACGTCCGGCGGCGACTGGCCGTCGAGCGCGAGGGAGAGCGCGTCGATGAGCGCGACGTTGATGGCGTTGACGGGCGGGCTGTCGATCGTGATCCACGCGATCGGACCCTGGACCTCGACGTTGACCAACGGACTCATGCCGGCTCCTGCAGCCCCCGGGGGATCCCTCGACGATCGTCGCACACCCGCGGGGACGGATGGTGAGCCGGCCGCGCACGAGCGGGGGGCGCCGCGCCGGCCGCGTACGCGTGACAGGACCCGAGAGTCGGCCGACCCATCGCGCCGACCCGTCAGAAGCCGCGGAGGTCGGTGCTCGAGCGGGCTGGCAGGCCGGGGTGGGGGAGCCGCCGCAGCACGACGTACTCGATGCCGTTCTCCAGGCAGAACTCGCGCTTCGCCGGCTGGTCGCCGTCCTCGTTCACCACGTAGAAGCGCGGACGGATCTGCGCGATCTCCGGCTCCGCGTCCATCCACCCCGACCCCGACGACACGAGGCAGCGGTGGACGGACCGCACGGCGCCGACCATGTACCGCCGCTCGTCCTCGTGCTGGAGCGGATGGCCCGGTCCCTTGAGGAGCTCCACGTTGCGGTCGCTGCCCACGACGACGTACAGCTCCCCCACGGCGGCGGCGTCCATGAAGAACCGGAGGTGGCCCGAGTGGAGCCAGTCGTAGCAGCCAGTGACGATCGCGCGCGGCGGGTCGCCCGGCGCCGGGTGGGCGGACCTCCTGCTCGTCCGCGTCCCACGCCGGGAAGCCCGCGAGGTCCGCCGGGCCGAGGACCGTGCACGCGAGCCCATGCGCGCCGCTGCCGCGTCACGGATGGCCGGCGCGGCGGCGCCCTCGCGCACCACGAGCGTCCGCGTACCGGCGGGCGAGGTCCGCCATCGCGGCGAGCGTCGTGCTCCTCCACCACGCTCACAGCGTCCACGCAGCGGAGCGACGCGGCGAGGAAGCGCCGCTCCGCGACGGGGAACCTGCGGCGGCCGGCCCGTCTCGCGCTCCACGAGCCCGTCCGACGGGATCCGCACGTGGAGCGGCCCCAGGCGCGCCGCCTCCTGCAGGAACCTGACGTCGGCGGATGTGAGGTCGTCGAGGCTCGCCTGGACGACGACGGCCTGTGCCTGCCCGCCCCCGCGCGCGCCCGGCCCCGCGCTCATGCCCGGACCCGCACGCGGAACGAGCCGGGCACCGCGTCCTCGGACGCGACGATGATGTAGCCGCCGCCGCAGCCCGAGTACATCGCGCCCGGGTAGCGGGAGGCGTACGCGGCGAGCAGCCCCTTCAGGTCGATCGTGATCGTCGGGTGGACGAAGATCGCCGGGAGGAGGGCGTCCCACGCGAGCGAGCACTCGGTGAACGACGCGCCGAGCGCGTCCACGTCCCGCCGGACGATGGCGTCGTAGCAGTCCCGTCCGCTCCGCCCGAGGCGGGCGATCCACGCCGGGTCCAGCCGCTGGACGCCCAGCGGGCTGTAGTCGGGCGGCCGCTGCGCGACCGGCACGAGGTGCAGCACGCGCTCCAGCCACGCGACGACGTCGGGGTCGGAGGTGGACTCCACGTGGCACGGGAAGTACCCGCCGTCGACGGTCGCGTCGTAGTCGAGCCGGCTCACGCCCGGGTAGACGATGCCGCACATGTCCTGCGAGCCGGACGGGTCGGCCCGGCCCTCGTTCTCGGCCGCGTACAGGACGCGGACGAGGTCGGCCGGGTCCCGGCCCTCGGGCAGCGCGTCGCCCCAGAGCGCGCGCGCCACCGCCCGCGTCCCCGTCGCCATCCCGCAGCGGTCCATGTACCGGACGGTCGGCAGGAGCGAGACGACGACCATCGACCCCGGCGGCTCCGGGTCCAGGCGCGAGACGAACGGCTGGTCGATCCACCCGCCCGCGAGCTGGATCCGGTAGGGGAGCCCGCCCACGACGCCCGACAGGTCGGGCGCCGCGCGGACGCGTCGGTCATCGGGATCAGCCCTCGACGACGCGCTTGCCGGCCTTGCGCGCCGCGTACTGGTCGGCGATCCACGCGTACGTCTCGGCCATCCCGGCGCGGAGCGGCGTGTTCGGCTCCCAGCCGAGGACCTGCTCGATGAACGTGTTGTCGCTGTTGCGCCCCGCGACGCCCTTCGGCGCGTCGAGCTTGTACGAGCGCTCGAGCGTCACGCCCGCGATCTCCTCGACGATCGAGACGAGCTCGTTGATCGACACGAGCTCGGACGAGCCGAGGTTGATCGGGGTCGCGGTGAGCTCCGGCGTGTGCATGATCCGGTCGATCCCGCTCACGCAGTCGCGGATGTAGCAGAACGACCGCGTCTGGGTCCCGTCGCCCCAGATCTCGATCCGCATGTCGCCGGAGTCCTGCGCCTCGAGGACCTTGCGGATCATCGCCGCGGGCGCCTTCTCGCGCCCGCCGAACCACGTCCCGTTGGGGCCGTAGATGTTGTGGAACCGTGCGATGTGCGTCTCGAGGCCGCGCTCCGCCGTGTACTCCTGGCAGAACATCTCGCTGATGAGCTTCTCCCAGCCGTAGCCCCGCTCGGCCATCGCCGGGTAGGCGTCGGACTCCTTCAGCGCGATCGCCGTGGGGACCTTCTGCAGGTCGGTGTTGTACGCGCACGCGGACGAGCTGAAGAAGTAGCGCGTCGCGCCGGCGCGCCAGGCGGCCTCGATGAGGTGCGTGTTGACGAGGACGCTGCGGAGGCACTCCACGCGGAAGTTCTCGATGAAGCCCATCCCGCCCATGTCGGCCGCGAGGTTGTAGACCTCGGTCGCGCCCTTCACGGCCTCGATCGGCGTTCTCCTCGTGGGAGAGGTCCATCGAGATCGACTCGACGCCGGGGACCCGCTGGTACCAGTCGGGGAGCGGCTTCCTGTCGATCGCCCGGATCCGCGTGAACCCCTGGTCGTGGAAGTACCTCGTCAACGAGCCGGCGATGAACCCGCCCGCGCCGGCGATGACGATGAGGTCGTCCTTCGCGAGGCCGCGCCGGATGAGTCGTGCCGGGGACGATGTCCGTGTACTCGCTGGTCATGCCGTCGTGCCTCTTCCTGCTGGCTGGGGGTGGAGGGCGCCGTCCAGCGGCCCACCGCTGGATCGACGGACGATGAGCTCGGTGGGGAGGACGATCTCGCGCGGCGCGCGGCCGGGGTCCGCGATCCGGTCGAGGAGGAGGGAGACGGCACGGCGGCCCATCTCGTCCGCCGGCTGCGCCGCGACCGTGAGGAACGGGAAGGTGACCATCGACGGCGGGAGGTCGTCGAACCCGACGACGGCGACGTCCTCGGGCACGCGGATCCCCTCGGCCTCCAGTGCGTGGAGGACGCCGATGGCGATGAAGTTGTTCGCCGCGAAGATCGCCGTGGGTCGGGCGGTCGCCCGCATCGCCTCGGCCGCCATGGCGCGCCCGCTCTCGATCGTGTACGCGCCGTGCAGCACGCGCGGGGCATCGATGCCGGCGTCGGCGAGGGCCCTGCGGAAGCCCGCGACGCGGTCGGCCGACGTGGAGACCGACGTCGGGCCGGCGAGGATCGCCATCCGGCGGTGGCCGAGCGAGACCAGCAGGCGCCCGAGCGCCGCCGCGCCGCCGCGGGAGTCCGCCCGGACCGTGTCGGGGCGGGGGCCGCGGACGCGCCGGTCGACCGCCACGACCGGGGTCCCCTGTGCGGCCGCACGGCGGATCGCATCCGCGCCGTCGCCCGCCGCCACCAGCAGGATCCCGTCCACGCGCCGCTGGAGGAGCATCCCGAGGACCCGGTCCTCCTCGTCGGCCCGCTCGTCCGTGTTGGCGACGACGAGCATGAGGCCGGCGTCCGCCGCCGCGGCCTGTGCCCCGGATGCGATCGTCGTGAAGAACGGGTTGGTCAGGTCGGGGACGACGATGGCGAGCGTCTGCGTCCGGCTGGAGCGGAGGCTGCGCGCGACGGCGTTGGGGACGTACCCGGTCTCCGCGATCGCCTTCTCGACGCGCGCCCGCACGTCGTCGCTGACCGGGCCGCTGTCGTTGACGACGCGGGAGACGGTCATCGGCGCGACGCCGGCGCGGCGGGCGACCTCCACGAGCGTGGGCATGCGACCTCTTGGCGTGTGACCGGTCGGGCGGCCTCGGTGCGGGCCGCCGCCGTACTGGATGATAACGCTAACAGGATAACGTTATCAGCGACACGGCGCAGGCGTCGACGCGTGGCCTCGCGCGGCGCCGGCGAAGCGATCGGCGCACCGGCGGCCGGGCGGACGCCCGACGGCGGCGGCCTCAGGCGCGCTCGAGCGCGAGGAGCGCGCGTTTCCGGTCGAGCCCGCCGGCGAACCCGGTGAGCGCACCGTCGCTCCCGACCACGCGGTGACACGGGACGATGATCGAGATCGGGTTACGCCCCACCGCCGCTCCCACCGCGCGCGCGGCCGTGGGCCGGCCGACCCGTCGCGCGAGCTCCCCGTACGTCGTCGTCCCGCCGAACGGGATGCGGCGGAGCTCCTCCCAGACGGCCAGCTGGAAGGGCGTCCCCGCCGGTGCGAGAACGAGGTCGAACGCCCGGCGTCGACCGGCGAAGTACTCGTCGAGCTCGCGTGCCACCGCGGCGAACGCCGGCGTCGTCGCGCGTCCACGCCGGATCGACCGCGGGGCCGCGCAGGTGGCCCTCCATGTACAGGCCGCGCAGCGCGACGCCGTCCGGGACGGGCTCGCCCACCAGCAGCAGGTCGCCGATCGGGCTCGGGTGGCGGGTGAAGACGGTCATCGGGCGGCCCGGGCCGGGGTGGGCGCAGGCGACGGCACGGGGTCCGGCGCGACGGCCGACGGGCCCGCCGAAGCCGCGACGGCCCCGAGCGACGCCCAGAGATGGTGCGTGGCGTACGAGCGCCACGGCGCCCAGCGGGTGCCGTGCGCGGCGAGGCGGACCGGGTCGTCGGGAAGGCCCAGCCGGGCGGCCGCCCGGCGCACGCCCAGGTCGCCCGCGAGGAGGACGTCGGGGTCGGCCAGCGCCCGCAGGCCGATGTAGCCGGCGGTCCACGGGCCGATGCCGGGGATCGCGAGGAGCCGGGCGCGCGCCTCATCGCGGTCCGCCCCCGGCCCCAGGTCGATCCGGCCGTCGGCGACGGCCGCGGCGAGCGCGCGGATCGTCGCGCGCCGGGCGGCGGGGACCGGGAGGTCGGCGTCGGCCGCATCGGCGAGGCGGGCCGGCCCCGGGAACAGGTGGGTCACGTCGCCGGCCGGCGTGGGGAGCGGCGTCCCCAGGCGCGCCGCGATCCGCCCGACGATGCGCGTGGCGGCCGCGACCGAGATCTGCTGCCCGACGATCGCGCGGACCGCGAGCTCCAGGCCGTCCACGGCGCCGGGCGCACGCCGGCCCGGTGCGGCACGGACGAGACGGCCCAGGTCCGGGTCCGCCCCGAGAGCCTCGCCGACCGCCACGGGGTCCGCGTCCAGGTCCAGCAGCCGGCGGATGCGCGCCACCGCGGGGGCGAGGTCCCGCGGGTCCGCCAGGACGAGCATGCAGTCCACCACGCCGTCGCCGTCGCGCATCTCGGCGAGGCCGGGCCCGTGCGGGAGGCGGAGGCTGCGCCGGTACGCGCCACCGGCGACCGACTCGACGCCGGGGATCGCCCGCGGCCCGAGGAACGCGAGCAGCGCGCCGAAGTCGAAGGGATCGCGGCGCGCGAGGCGGAGCGCCAGCCGCGTGGGCCGGCCCGGGTCGTCGTTCTCCGATGGTCGCGCCTCGGGCAGCGTCCTGCGTCGCCTGCCGTGCTCCCGCAGCTGCGTCGGCGTGGCGGCGTGGACCTCGCGGATCGTGTCGTTGAACTGGCGCAGCGACGCGAAGCCGGCCGCGAAGGCGACCTCCGTGACGGGCAGGTCCGTCGTCTCCAGCAGGAGCCGCGCGACGGCCGCCCGCTGCGCGCGGGCGAGCGCGAGCGGCCCGGCGCCCAGGTCGGCGCGAAGGATGCGGCGCAGCTGCCGCTCGCCGTAGCCGAGGCGCCGCGCCAGCTCCGGCACGCCCTCCCGCTCCACGAGGCCCTCGTCGATCAGCCGCATCGCGCGCCCGGCGACGTCGCCGCGGAGGTCCCAGTCGGGCGAGCCCGGCGCCGCGCCCGGGAGGCATCGCTTGCACGCGCGGAAGCCGGCGCCCTGCGCCGCCGCGGCGGTCGGGTAGAAGCGGACGCGCTCCCGGCCGGGCGTCTTCGCGGGGCAGCTGGGCCGGCAGTAGATGCCGGTCGTCGTGACCGCCGTGACGAAGTACCCGTCGAACCGCCGATCGCGGCTGGCGACGGCACGGTATCGGCGGTCGAAGAGCTCGGGATCGGCGGCCGGCGAGGTCATGCGGCCGAGGATGACACGCGCGCCGTACGGGCGCTGGCGGGTTTCGGACATGACGGTCACCGATCGGGCCGCGGGTCCGCCGTGGCGGTCCGGGAGCCCCGACGATGCGCGATGATGGAGGCTGAGCGCCGCATCCCCGGCACGCGGCTCGCCGCGCGCCGGATGGGTCGTCGCCCGCCCGAGAACGAGCGTGAGGGAGTCGGATGATCCTGGTCTGCGGCGAGGCGCTCATCGACATGGTCCCGCTGCCGGCGAGCCCGGAACAGCCCGCCTACGTGGCGAAGTGCGGCGGCTCCCTGTTCAACGTCGCGATGGGCCTCGGCCGGCTCGAGGTGCCCGTCGGCTTCTTCGGGCGCCTGTCGCTGGACCCGTTCGGGCGGATGATGCGGCGCCAGCTCGAGGAGGACGGCGTCGACTGCCGGTTCGTCCTCGACGGCGCGGAGCCCTCGACCCTCGCGATCGTCTTCCTCGAGGGCGGGGCGGAGCCCGTCTACACGTTCCACGACGAGGGCGCGGCCGACCGGCTCCTCCGTGTCGAGGACGTTCCCGCGACGCTGCCGGATGCGATCCGCGGCGCTCCACTTCGGGTCGATCTCCCTGCTCCGCGAGCCCGGCGCCAGCGCCTACGAGTCGCTCATGCGCCGCGAGCACGGCCGCCGCCTCGTCAGCCTGGACCCGAACGTCCGGCCCGGGCCTCATCCACGACCGTGCCGCCTACGTCGAGCGGCTCGAGGGATGGGTCTCGCTCGCGGACCTCGTGAAGGTGAGCCAGGCGGACCTCGAGTGGCTCTACCCGGATGCGGCTCCCGAGGCCGCGGCGCGCGCCTGGCTCGACCGTGGCCCGGCCGCGGTCGTGATGACGCGCGGCGGCGACGGTGCGGTCGCGCTCACGGGCGCCGGGCGCGCCGAGGTGCCGGGGATCCAGGTCGCCGTCTCGGACACGGTCGGCGCGGGCGACACGTTCACCTCCGGGCTCCTCGCGTGGCTCGAGCGGGCAGGGCGCCTGGACCGGGCGGCGATCCGCGGCGTGACGGAGGACGACCTGCGGACGGCGCTGACGTTCGCGAACACGGCCGCGTCGATCAACTGCACGCGGGCAGGCGCGCAGCCGCCCACGCTCGCGGAGATGCGCGCGGCCGGCCTCGCCTGACGCGCGGGCGCGCCGGACGGGCGGGCGCTCGAAGGCCTCCGACCCGGCGCGCGCTCCCGGACTCCTCGCTCCCTACCGCGCCTCGGCCGCCGCGGCCTCCTGCATGCCGGCGAGCGCGTGCGCAGCGTCCAGCGTCGCCGGGTAGAGATCCCGGTAGACCCGATAGAGCTCCGCGTACGTCGCCGCGACGCCCGGATCCGGCTCGAGCAGCTCCGCCGGCGCGTTCCATCGCGCATCCCGCGCCACGAGCCCGGCGCCGCGCCCGGCCATGAGCGCGTCGCCATAGCTCGCGCCGATCGTCACGGCCGGGATCGTCTGCGGGAGGCCGGTGACGTCGGAGACGACCCGGGTCCACAGCCCGCTCTTCGTGCCGCCGCCCACGGCCATGAGGCGCTCCGGCGCGGCGCCGGCCGCCGCCATCACCTCGAGGTTGTGGCGGACGTCGTAGGCGGAGCCCTCCAGGAGGGCGCGGTAGAGGTGGCCGCGGCCGTGCGCGAGCGTGAGCCCCAGGATCGCGCCGCGAGCCTGCGGGTCGAAGATCGGGGATCGGGCGACGCCGAAGTAGGGGAGCACGACCAGGCCGTCGGCTCCCGCGGGTGTCGCCGCCGCCTCGTCGATGAGGTCGGCGAAGTCGCGCCCCACGATGTCGCGCAGCCAGACGGTGAGGCCGCCCGAGGTCGAGAGCCCGGCGGCGTACGTGACGGTCCCGGCGAAGACGCCCTGGGTGCTCCAGAGGGTCGCCTCGGGCCGGAACGCGCGGGCGACCTCGACGATGAACATCGTCGTCCCGTACATGAGCATCGTGTCGCCCGGGTCGCGGACCCCGGCGCTCAGGGCCTCCGCCCACGCGTCGATCGTCCCGGCGACCACGGGCGTCCCCTCGGAGATCCCCGTCGCGGCGGCGCCGTCCGGGGTCACGCGGCCCACCACCTCGTCCGACCAGGCCAGGCGCGGCAGCGCGAGCCCGGGGACGACCTCCGCCGCCCAGTCGTCCGCCCACGACGCGGTCCGCATGTCGTACAGCGGGTCGCACTGGCTCGCCGAGTGGTGGTCCAGGACGTACTCGCCGGTGAGACGCTCGATGACGAGCGAGTTCGCCATGTGGAAGCGGCGCGTCCGCGCCCACGTCTCCGGGCTCGTGCCGGCGGATCCACGCGAGCTTGGGGCCGCCGGCCTGCGAGGTGAGGAGCGTGCCCCCGCGCGCGAGGATCGCGTCGGCCCCGAAGAGCGCGGTCTGCTCCTCGACCTCGGCCATCGCGCGCGTGTCGATGCCGTAGAGGATCGCCGGGCGCAGAGCCCGCCCGGCCTCGTCCACCGGGAGGACCGCCGGGCCGATCCCGCTGACGCCGACCGCGGCGATCGTGCCGTGGCCGCCACCGGCGAGCTCGCGGGCGATCGCGACGAAGTCGGCCCACCAGATCGCCTCGCCATCGTGCTCGGCCCAGCCCGGGCGCGGGAGCGAGAGGTCGTGCGGGCGCTGCGCCGTCGCGACGATCGTCCCGTCGGGCCGCGCGAGCACGCCCTTGGAGCTCGCGGTGCCGATGTCCACGCCGAGCAGCAGGTCGGTCACGGTCATCCCTCACGTGCCGTCGCCGGTCGCCCTCGGCTTCGTGCCGGGGCAGGGGCCGCCGGCCGGGCGATCCCGGCCGGCGGTGGTCGGACGCCTCAGCGGCGCCCGTACAGCGGGCCGAAGTTCGCGCAGGCGCGGAAGTCGGCGCCCTCGGGGTCGGCCGTCCCCAGGTTGGCCCAGGCGCTCGGCCGGAAGACGTCCTCGTCCGCGACGTTGTGCATGTGGACCGGGATCCGCAGGACCGACGCGAGGCTGATCAGGTCGGCCCCGATGTGGCCGTAGCTGATCGCCCCGTGGTTCGCGGCCCAGTTGGCCATGACCGAGTAGACGTCGCGGAACGGGCCCACGCCGTTCGTGCGCGGGACGAACCAGTGGGTGGGCCACGTCGGGTCGGTCCGCTGGTCGAGGACGTCGTGGACGGCCTGCGGCAGCTCGATCGTCCAGCCCTCCGCGATCTGGAGGACGGGCCCTGTCCCCGCGACCAGGTTGAGGCGTGCCATGGTCACGGGCATCCCGCCGCGCGAGACGAACTGCGACGAGAACCCGCCGCCGCGGAAGTAGCCGAGGTTGGCCGGGTACCACGTGGTGGCCGCGAGCGCCGCGTCCACGTCCGCCTCGGTGATCTCCCAGAACGGCTTCATCGCGGGCTTCCCGTCCGCGTCCGTCATCGCGCCGGTCGCGTCGAGCGTGGCCGCGCCGGAGTTGATCAGGTGGATGAACCCGTCGCCCGCGAGCCCTTCCGGCCGGTAGCCGGTGACGCGCTCCACGGCGTCGGGGCTCCAGTACGTCCGGACGTCCGCGAAGATCTGCGCCCGGTTCGTCAGGAGGTAGGAGAGCAGCATCGTCGCGCCGTTGAGGCTGTCGTTCTCGGTCGCGAAGATGTGCGGGGCGCGGATCCCGTTCCAGTCGAAGGACGAGTTGAGGATCGCCTCCATGAAGTCGCCGTTGGGCGAGTGGTCCGTCCACGCGCGCTGGCCCTGGAACCCGCCGAGGATCGCGTTCTTGCCGTGCGACTCCTCGACGTGGCCCAGCTCCGCGAGCCGGGGGTTGCCCACGAGGAGGTCGCGGGTGATGAGCGCCATCTTCACGACGGTCGCCCAGTCCTCGTCGAGCTCCACGCGGCCCTTCTGCTTCTCCGGCGCGTTCCGGTCGGTGCCCTCGCGGCAGTTCGCCCTGGTCCAGGCGAGCGCCTTCTCGAGCTCGACCGGGTCGAAGATCTCGCGATCGAGCCGCCGGTACACCTCGGACATGTCCACGGCCTCGACGCGCATGCCGAGGTACTTCTCGAAGAAGGGCTGGTCCACGATCGAGCCGGCGATCCCCATCGAGACGCCGCCGAGCGAGAGGTACGACTTCCCGCGGAGGATCGCGGCGGCCATCCCCGCCTTCGCGAACCGGAGGATCTTCGCCTGGACGTCCGCCGGGATCGTCCCGTCGCTCGCGTCCTGGACGTCGCGCCCGTAGATCCCGAAGGCCGGGAGGCCCTTCTGCGTGTGGGCGGCGAGGACGGCGGCGAGGTAGACGGCGCCGGGCCGCTCCGTCCCGTTGAAGCCCCAGACGGCCTTGGGCGTCAGCGGGTCCATGTCCATGGTCTCGGACCCGTAGCACCAGCACGGCGTGATGGTCAGCGAGACGCCCACGCCCTCCTTGCGGAAGAGCTCGGCGACCTTCGCAGCCTCGTAGACGCCGCCGATGTTGTGGTCGGGGACCACGACATCGACCGGGGTCCCGTCCGGGTAGCGCAGGTTCCCGGCGATGAGGGCGGCCGTCCGCAGCGCCATGCTGCGGGTCTGCTCCTCGAGCGACTCGCGGATCCCGTGGAAGCGACCGTCCACGACCGGCCGGATGCCGACCTTCGGCCAGTCGCCGACGAACCGGCCGCGCGTGTTCACCTCGCTCATGTCGTACCTCACTCGTGTCGTGGCAGCGGCGCGCGCGGGACGCGCGCCGGGGGGTCGGGGATGGGGGCCCGGGGTCAGTCGGGCATCACCACGCCGATCGTCAGGAGGATGTTCGCGTAGATGCGCTGCTCTCCCGTCGAGATCGCGAGGGCGGTGTCCGGCCCGCGCGCCCTGTCGTAGAAGGCGAAGCGCTCCATCCGCTGGAGGGGCGTGTCGGGCAGCAGGCGGCGGAAGTCCGCGTAGATCGACGGCTCCGAGCCGTCGTCGGGGCCCATCACGTGCGCGGCCTCCACGGGGATCGCGTCCGCGATCACCTCGAGGACGTCCGTGACGGACAGCATCCCCGGGGCCAGGTTGAGGTACACGTGGTGAGCGGCCGGGTTCGAGCGGGTGATCAGCGGGTAGTTGCCGTCCGCGATGAGGACCTGGGCCCCGTGCCCGGCCTCGCCCAGCGCCTGGAGGATCTGCGGGTGGAGAAGGCGCGTCCTGAGCATCGGTCCTCCTTCAGGCGGTGATCGTCGATCGCGCGACGGCTGGCGGCGCGCGGCGTCGGTGACATGGGCGATCGGCCTCAGCGGGTGGCGGCGACGGCGCCGGCGTGGCCCGTGTGGCTGCCGGTCGCCGACCCGGCCCTGTCCGTCGTCGCGGCCCGCGGGGGGCCGCTGGAGCGACGGATCTTCAGGTCGAACGGGAAGACGACATCCCGGCACTCCTCCTCCGGCTCCCCGGCGAGGCGCGAGAGGAGCATCTCGGCGGCGCGGTGCCCGATCTCGTAGGCCGGCTGGGACGCGACGGTGAGGAACGGCTCGCTCACCCAGCCCTCGGGCAGGTCGTCGAAGGCGACCACGGAGATGTCCTCCGGGATCGCGAGGCCCTGCTCACGGAGCGCGCGCATCGCCCCGAAGGCGATGAAGTTGTTCGCGCAGAAGAGCGCCGTGGGCGGCCCGCCCGGCGCCGCGAGGACGTCGAGCGCCATGCGGTGGCCGTCGGCCTGGTTCATCGGGCCGAAGTTGAAGCCGCCGAAGCGGATCAGGGACTCGGGGAGCGTGAGCCCGGCCTCCTGGAGCGCGCGGCGGGCGCCGGCGACGCGATCGTGCGAGGTGGAGATCTCGCGGCGTCCGCTCAGGACCGCGATCCTGCGGTGCCCCAGGTCGAGGAGATGGCGGGTGAGGGCGTACGCGCCGGCCTCGGAGTCGGTGCGCACGCAGGCGACCTGTCGTGCCCGGACGCGACGGTCGAGGACGACGACCGGGACCCCGTGGGCGCGGAGCATGCGGAGCGACTCGCCGGAGCTCCGCGCGGGGACCAGGAGGACGCCGTCCACCTGGCGCTCGACGAGCACCCGCAGGTACTTCGCCTCCTCCTCCTCGGACTCGTCCGTGTTGCAGTACATGACGCTGAAGCCGCGCATGCCGGCGGCGTCCTCGACGCCGCGCGCGATCGTCGTGAAGAACGGATTGGAGATGTCGGAGACGACCAGGGCGAGCGTCTTCGTCTGCTTCGAGCGCAGCTGGCGCGCGAGGGCGTTGGGGACGTACCCGAGCTCGGCGATGGCGCGCTCGACCCTGTCGCGGGTGGCGGCGCTGACGTGCCCGGAGCTGTTGAGCACCCGGGAGACCGTCATCGTCGAGACGCCGGCTCGCTGTGCGACGTCGCTGATCGTGCTCATCGGTGGGGGATCCGGACCTTCGGTGGTGGCGTGGGAAGAGGTCCCTGGCGGTGAAAGCACGGGGGCTGCCCGTCAGTCGGGCAGCCCCCGTGGACCGTTACGCGAGGGGGCCGACTACTTGTAGAGGACCGCCTGGATCTGCGGGTCGTTGATGTTGGCCTTGTCGTACCAGTAGTAGCCGGTGTCGATGTTCTTCGGGAGCGTCTTGCCCGCGATGGCATCGAGCGCGGCGTCGACGCACTTGGCGCCGATGCCGACCGGGTTCTGCGTGATGGCGCCCATCTCGACGCCGCTGGTGATGGCGTCGATCTGCTGCTGGCCGGAGTCGTAGCCGACGGCGAGGATCTTGTTCTCGTTGCCGGTCTCCTTGAGCGCGTTGAGGATGCCCTTGATCGAGCCCTCATTGGCGCCGAAGAAGCCCTTCAGGTCCGGGTTCTTGGTCATGATCGCCTTGGCGAGGTCGGCCGACTTGACCGGGTCGCCGGCGCCGTACTGGATGTCGACGACCTCGACGTTCGGGTGCTTGGCCTTCATCTGGTTGACGAAGCCGTCGCGGCGGGAAGTGCCCGTCTGGCTGGTCTGGTCGTGGACGATGACCGCGACCTTGCCGGAGTCGCCGATGGCGGCGGCGAGCTTGTCCGCAGCCTCACCGGCGGCGGCGATGTTGTCGGTCGCCACGGTGGTGACCGGGATATCGCTGTCGACGCCCGAGTCGAAGCCGACGACCGGGATGCCCGCGGCCTTGGCCTTCTCGAGGTACGGGGTGGCGGCCTTGCTGTCGAGGGCTGCGAAGCAGATCGCGGCCGGCTTCTTGTCGAGGGCGGTCTGCAGCATGGTGAGCTGCTTGTCGACCTCGGACTCGGACGCCGGGCCCTCGTAGGAGATCGTCGCGCCCTTGGCGGCGGCCTCGTCGGTCGCGCCCTTCTGGACGGCCTGCCAGAACTGGTGCTGCGAGCCCTTGGACACGATCGCGATGTACGGCTTGTCGCCGCTGCCGCCGCCGGCGGCGGCGGAGCCGGACGGGGCGGGCGTGCTGCCGCTGCTGCTGCAGGCGGCGACCAGGGCGGTCACGGCCACGGCCGTGAGGATGACGCCGCTCGTCTTGAAGAACTTCACTCTGTCTCTCCTCCTTGACTGGTTGCCACTGACCGACTCCTCCCGGCGGGGCGTGCCCGCGCCGGTGTCAGCGCGAAGGGTGGGGGTGCCGGCTCGCGCTATGCGAGGCTGCGGCGCCGCAGGATGTCGAGCCAGACCGCGCCGATGACCACCAGGCCGGTGATCACCATCTTCCACTGGTCCGGCACGCCGACGATGGAGAGCCCGATCGCGAGCGTGCTGATGAGCAGCGCGCCGATGATCGTGCCCAGGATGCTGCCCTCGCCGCCGCTGAGGGATGCGCCGCCGATGACGGCGGCAGCGATGGCGTCGAGCTCGTAGCCCATGCCGACCGACGGCTGGGCGGAGGTCATGCGGGCGGCGATGAGGATGCCCGCGAGTCCCACGAAGAGACCGCACGTGGCGTAGATCGCGATCTTCCACCGGTCGACATTGACGCCGGACAGGCGGGTCGCCTCCTCGTTCGAGCCGATCGCGAACGTGTACCGGCCCAGGGAGGTCCGCGTCAGCACGAGCGACGCGACGATCGCCACGATGAACATGATGAAGACGATGTTCGGGATGCCGAGGATCGGCTTGCCCATGAAGATGTCGTAGAAGATCGGCGTGCTGTCGAAGTAGATCGGCTTCACGTCCGAGATGACCTGGGCCATGCCGCGGGTCACGAAGAGCATGCCCAGGGTCGCGATGAACGGCGGGAGCTTGGCCTTCGCGATGAGCGTGCCGTTGATGAGGCCCACGAACGCTCCCGCGGCGAGCGCCGCCGCGAGCCCGACCGGCAGCGGGAACCCCATGTTCGTCACGACGATGCCCATGACGACGGAGCAGAACGTCATCGCCGTGCCGATCGAGAGGTCGATCCCGCCGGTGATGATGACGAAGGTGACGCCCATCGCCAGGACGCCGTTCACGGCGGCCGCGACGAGGATGGAGATGTAGTTCTCGGTCGTGCGGAAGGACTCCGCGATGAGCGAGAAGAACACCAGGAGGATCACGAGAGCGCCGAGCGCCAGGAGGCGCTGCAGCGATGCTCCCCTCAGGAGCGACCGCGCCTTGGTCGTGCCCGTTGCCTGCATCGTCGTCATCGGTGAGCCGCCTCGTCTCCTGCCTGGACTGGGCCTGTCTGGGTGGATGGGTCAGGCTGCCGCAACGGCTTCACGCTGCGTCGCGAAGGTCATGATCTTCTCCTGCGTGGCTTCCGCAGAAGACAGCTCGCCGGTGATCTGGCCCTCGCACATGACGAGGATCCTGTGGCTCATGCGGAGGATCTCCGGGAGCTCGGACGAGATCATGATCACGGACTTGCCCGACTGGGCGAGGTCATTGAGGAGCCGGTAGATCTCGCTCTTCGCGCCGACGTCGATGCCGCGCGTCGGCTCGTCGAAGATGAGGATGTCCGTGTCGGCCGTCAGCCACTTGCCGATGACGACCTTCTGCTGGTTGCCGCCGGAGAGGTTCCGCACCTTCTGCTCGATCGACGGCGTCTTGATCAGGAGCGACTCGACCTGGCGGTCGGCCGCCTTCCGCATCTTCCCGAAGCGGAGCCAGCCGAGGAGGCCGGTGAACTTCTTCATCGACGCCATCACGACGTTCGCCTCGACGTCCATGATCAGCGCCAGCCCGTATCGCTTCCGGTCCTCGGAGAGGTAGGCGATCCCGTTGGCGACCGCGTCCTGCGGCGACTTGATGGTCACCGGCTTGCCGTGGACGAGGATCTCCCCGGAGTCCCGCTTGTCCGCGCCGAAGACCGCCCGGACCACCTCCGTCCGGCCGGCTCCGACGAGCCCGGAGAACCCGAGGATCTCGCCCTTGCGGAGCTGGAAGCTGACGTCGCGGACCTGGCGGCCGCGGTTGAGGTTCCGGACCTCGAGGACGACCTCGTCGCTCGGATGCTCCGGCAGCTCGGGGGTCGCCTCGAAGATCGTCCGGCCGACCATCATGTTGATGATCTGCTGGATCTCCGCGTCCTTCGTCTCGACGGTGTCGATGTACCTGCCGTCGCGCATGACCGTGATCCGGTCGGAGATCTGCTTGAGCTCCTCGAGGCGGTGGGAGATGTGGACGATGCCCTTGCCCTGCTCGCGGAGGTGGCGGATGATCCGGAAGAGGTCGTCGATCTCCGTGTCCGTCAGGGCCGCGGTGGGCTCGTCCATGATCAGGACGTCGGACTCGTAGGAGATCGCCTTCGCGATCTCGACCATCTGCTGCTGGGCGACCGCCAGGGTGGAGACCTTCGCCTTCGGGTCGAGCTTCATGTGCAGCTCGTCGAAGAGGGCCTGGGCCTTCGCGTTGAGCTCGCCGTCGTTCAGGACGAAGTGCACGCGGCGCCGCGGCTCGCGCCCGATGAAGAGGTTCTCGGCCACCGACAGGTGGCCCATCAGGTTGAGCTCCTGGTGGATGATCGCGATGCCGAGGTTCTGGGCGGCCTTCGGGGAGGGGACCTCGACCTCCTGGCCCTTCACCTTGATCGTCCCGGAATCGCGGTGGTAGATCCCCGCGAGGATCTTCATGAGGGTCGACTTGCCCGCCCCGTTCTCGCCGACGAGGGCGTGGACCTCTCCGGGACGCAGGTCGAACCGGGCGTCGTCCAGGGCGTGCACGCCCGGGAAGCTCTTGTCGATGCCGGTCATCTCCACGAGGAGATCAGCCATCACGGACACTCCCCTGAACCGTGAGGATCCCGGCACGCCTGCCGGGATGGAGCGGCTGGTCGGCGGGACCGGAGCGAACCAGGGTCCCACGCCATGCATCGGTATCCGTTACCGATAACACACCGGGGATGGTAACGCGTCCGCGACGGTTGTCAAATCGATTCCGACACGTTGCCGGAGCGTTGCGACCGCCGCGTGTGCGGGCCGTGGGTGTGACGTGCGCACCCGGGCCTGCCGTCGTGCAGGGCATGCGGAGGGGCGCCACTCGCGCCGCTCACCGGCGCCTCAGACGAGATCCGTCTCCACGCCGAACGCCTCCACCACGCTCCGGACCTCGTCTCGCGTGAGGCCCTCGGCGCGGCCCCCGGCGAGAAGGTCCATGTACTCGTAGCGCGCGGCGGTCTCCGCGTACTCGATCCGGTCCACGGCCCGCGTCACCGAGATGTCCGACCGCGCCATGACGCCGTGCTTCGCCCAGAGGACGATGCGGTGCGTCCGGAGGCTCTCCACGTTCCCGCGCCATGAGCTCCGGCGCGCCCGGCACGTGGAACCCGACGTAGCCGATCCCCTGGGGGAGGTTGATGATCGTCTCCGGCTCCCAGCGCAGCAGCCGCGCGTTGAGGTACGCCTCGTCGCGGTACGCGGGGATGTGGCTCAGGTAGACGATGTGCGGCGGCTGCGCGTGGACGATCGCGTTGAAGTTCGTCCCCGTCCGCGCGACCGTGTCGTCGTGGACGCCGAGGTGCGAGTTCCACTCGCTCGTGAGCCGCTCGAACAGGCGCCCGGGCGAGGTGTGGAGGAGCCCGGTCCGTCCGCCCTCCTCGACCACGACGACGCCGAGGTTGGCGGCCGGGTCGACGGCGATGTCCCGGAGCCTGCGCCCGGAACCGGTCACCACGATCCGATGGCCCGCGAGGTGGGGCGCGGGGAGGGGGAGGTCGATCCGGTCGACGACGGGGAACCGCCCGCGGACCTCGATCGGCCAGCCGATGCACGCGGAGATGTTCCCGGCGCCACCCTCGCCGGCGTCCATCGCGGCGACGCGCGTGCCCGCTGCGCCGATCGAGACGAGGATCTCCTCCAGCTCGGGGTACGGCTCGGGGACGGACACGGGACACCTCCGCTGGATGGCAGGTCGATCAGGGCGACGGCTCGAGAGTAGCATCGAACCGCAATATATCGCAACCATCCGTAATGTCGCGACTCGCGTGAGCGGCGGCCCACTGAGCGGGACTCGCGGGTGCGGCGCGACTTGACAGCGCATCGCGCCGGTCCGAACATGCAGGTGAACGGAACCAATCGAAATGTGAGTTCCGGGTGGAGCGGAGGTGACGGGCGGGTGACGGCACCTGCAGGCCCGGCGGCGGACGCGGTCTTCGCGAGCGAGCGCCGCCAGGAGATCGCGCGGCTCGTGGCGACCTCCGGCAGGGCGCGGGTCGCGGACCTCGCCGACCGGTTCGGCGTCTCGACGGTGACGATCCGGAAGGATCTCGCCGTCCTCGAGGACGAGCGCCTCGTCGTCCGCACGCACGGCGGGGCGATCGCGCCCGCGGACGACCGCCCCGAGCCCGCCTTCCGGGAGCGCGAGCGGCTCCAGCGCGATGCGAAGGTCGCGATCGGCGCGGCGGCCGCGGCCCGCGTCGGCGATGGCGAGAGCATCGTCCTCGACGCGAGCAGCACCGCGCTCTACCTCGCGCGCAGCCTGAAGGAGCGGGACGCGTGGCACGGCCTGACGGTCGTGACGAACAGCATCCCGATCGCCACGGAGCTCGCCGACCACCCGGGGATCACCGTCCTCATGCTCGGCGGGCGCGTCCGGCGTGAGGCGCTGTCGATCGTCGGCCCGCTCGGGGACGGCTTCTTCGAGAGGGTGAACGTGCAGAAGGCGTTCCTCGGCGCGGCCGGGCTGACGCTCGAGGCGGGGCTGACCGACGCCACGGAGGAGGAGGCCCACATCAAGCGGGCGATGGTCGCCGCCGCCCGGGAGGTGCACGCCCTGGCGGACCACACGAAGTGGGGCCGCGTGGCCTCGGTGACCTTCTGCCGCGCCGACCGGCTGAGCGGCATCTTCACGGACAGCACGGCGCCGGCCTCGATGGTCGATGCGTTCCGGTCGGCCGGGGTCGAGGTCGTCGCGGCGGGTCCCGATGACGAGGCGCGACCGGGCGGCCCCGGGACGCGGACGGGGAGGAGCGAGCGCCGTGGGTGACGGGACGCTGCGCATGGTCGCGCTCGACCTCGGGGCGGAGAGCGGCAGGGCCGTCGTGGGGACGTTCGACGGCGACCGCCTCACCGTCGAGGACGCCCACCGGTTCCCGAACGTGCCGGTCTCCCTGGCGGGGACGCTCCACTGGGACTTCCTGCGGCTGTTCGGCGAGGCGACGACCGGGCTGCGCAAGGCCGCCGCGGGTGGGCCGGTCGCGTCGGTCGGGGTGGACACGTGGGGGGTCGACTTCGGCCTCCTCGACGCGCGGGGCCGCCTCCTGTCCAACCCGGTCCACTACCGCGACGCGAGGACCGAGGGGATCCTCGACGACGCGTTCGCGATCGTCCCTCGCGCGGAGATCTACGCGGCCACGGGCAACCAGCTCATGCCCATCAACACGCTCTTCCAGCTGTTCGCGATGGCGCGCGCGGGCGACCCGCTGCTCGCGCAGGCGGACCGGCTGCTCATGACGGCCGACCTCTTCCACCACTTCCTCGCGGGCTCGGCGGTCGCCGAGTACACCCTCGCGAGCACCAGCCAGTGCCTCGATCCCGTCACCCGCGACTGGGCCCGTCCGCTCGTGGAGCGGTTCGGGATCCCGTCGCGGATCCTTCCGCCGGTCGTCGCGCCGGGGACGGTCCTCGGCCCCGTCCGCGGCGACCTCGCCGACGCGACCGGCCTCGATGGGACACGCGTCGTCGCGCCCGGGTCGCACGACACCGCGTCCGCCGTCGTGGGCACGCCGCTGGCCGGGCCGTCCACCGCGTTCCTCAGCTCGGGCACCTGGTCGCTTCTCGGCCTCGAGATGCCGGGCCCGGTGGTGACGGAGGCGTCCCTCGCTGCGGACCTGACGAACGAAGGCGGTGTCGGCGGGACCGTGCGGCTCCTGCGGAACGTCGTGGGGCTCTGGCTGGTCCAGGAGAGCCGGCGGACCCTCTGGCCCGCTGGCGACCCCCCCTCCTACGAGGAGATCGCCGACCTCGCGGCGTCGGCGCCCGCGTTCACGGCGTTCATCGATCCCGACGACGCGCGCTTCCTCCGCCCGGGCGACGTGCCCGGCCGCGTCCGGTCGTTCTGCGCGGAGACCGGGCAGCCCGTGCCGGAGGATGCCGGGACGCTGGTCCGCGTCATCCTCGAGAGCCTCGCGCTCCGCTACGCGGCGGCGATCGCCGAGCTGCAGAGCGTGAGCGGGCGGCCCGTGACATCGATCCAGGTGGTGGGCGGCGGGTCGAACAACCGACTTCTCTGCCAGCTCACCGCCGGCGCCACGGGCCTGCCGGTGCGCGCCGGTCCCGTGGAGGCGACGGCGATCGGGAACGTCGCGGTCCAGGCGATCGCGGCCGGCGAGCTCGCCGGCGTCGCGGAGGCTCGCGCGCTCGTCGCGCGGTCGTTCCCCCTGCGCGACCACGAGCCCGCCGGCGACTGGGCGGAGGCGCGCGCACGCTTCGCCGTCGATCCTCGCCCGCCGCGCTGCGCCGGGCGCGCCGGCCGGCGGCGACCGATGACCGGCCGGGGCGAGGACCGGCCGCCGCCGGCGAGGACGGCACGCCGGTCGTCAACACGCACGTCCACGTCCCGCCGAACTTCTCCGCGTTCGACAGCCCGGAGGACGCCGTCGCCAGCGCCGCGCGGGAAGGGGTCGCGGTCCTCGGCACGTCCAACTTCCACGACCTGCGCGTGTACGCGCGCATCGCGAAGGCCGCCGAGGCCCACGGGATCGTCGCGCTCCATGGGATCGAGATCATCTCGGTGGACGAGGACCTCCGGCGCGAGGGGATCCTCGTGAACGACCCGGCGAACCCGGGGCGCTTCTACCTCTGCGGGAAGGGCCTCGACCCGTTCACGGAGCCGACGCCGGAGGACGCGGCGCTCCGCGGCCGGGCCCGTGCCGCCGACGACGAGCGGGCGCGGCGCGATGACCGCGCTGCTCGCGGGGATCCTCGCCGATGCCGGCCTGGAGACGGCGCTGACCGACGAGGCGATCGCGTCCGACGTCGCCGCGCGTGCGGACGTCCCGCGTGGATGGGTCGTCCTGCAGGAGCGGCACCTCGCGATGGGCGTTCCAGGAGGCGCTCTTCCGCGCGGCCGACCGCGACGCGCGCGCCGCCGTGCTCGCCCGCGCGTTCGGCGCGGCGCCCGCATCCGACCCGCGACGACGCCGCCGCGGTCCAGGGCGAGATCCGGTCGCGACTCATGAAGGCCGGGCGCCCCGCGTTCGTCGAGGAGACGCCGCTCTCGTTCGCCGAGGCGTACCGGATCGTCCTCGGCTACGGCGGGATCCCCTGCTACCCGACGCTCGCGGACGGCGCGGACCCCGATCTGCGCGTGGGAGGCGCCCGCCCCGGCGCTCGCGGAGCGCGTCCTGGAGCGCGGCGCGTTCGTCGCCGAGCTCATCCCGATCCGGAACCGCGACCGCCGTCGTGGACGCGTACGTGGCCGCGTACCGCGACGCGGGGATCCTCGTCACCGCGGGCACCGAGCACAACACGCCGGCACGGATCCCGATGGCGCCGCACTGCGTCGACGCGCCCGACCCCGTCACCGGCCGCGCGCGCGGTCTTCCTCGAGTCGACGCGCGTCGTCGCGGCCCACCAGCACCTCCGGGCGTCCGGCCGGACCGGGTACGTGGACGGCGAGGGCCGCCTCGCGCCCGGGTTCCCCGACGGCGAGTCCCGCATCCGCTTCTTCTCAGAGCTCGGCGCCGAGCTCATCCGCGACCGCATGGTGGAGGCCTCCCGGTGAACGACACGACCCGCGCCCGCGCGCTCGTCGACGTGCTCGGACCCACGCTCCGCGGCCTGCTCGCCGGCGACGGCCCGCTGCCGATCGTCGTGTTCGACGACGCGGACGGGACCGCGGCCCCCACCGGCGAGTCCGCGGGGACCCTGCTCGCGGAGGTCCGGCCGGAGACGACGGCCGACGAGGTGCTCCCGCTGCTGTACGACCGGGTCGTCGCGCACCGCGCCTCCCACGGCGTCGTGCCTGCCGTGGTGGTGGTCCCGGGCCTCGGGCTCTTCGCATCCGGCCCCACGTGGGCGCAGGCCGACGCCGCCCGGCGCCTGGTGCGCCAGGGTGGGACCGACGGCTATCGGCAGGCCGTCGCGGGCGCCGCCGATCGGCGCCGGCCGCCTGGCCGGGAAGGTCGCGGTCGTCACCGGCGCGGCGCAGGGCTTCGGCCTCGGGATCGCCGCCGACCTCGTCGCGCAGGGCGGCCACGTGGTCCTCGCGGACGTGAACGTCGCGCTCGCGACCGAGCGGGCGGCCGAGCTGGAGGAGCGCCACGGACCGGGCCGAGCGACCGCGATCGCGGCCGACGTGACCGACGCGACGTCCGTCGCCGACGTGCATCCACGCGACGGTCCGCCGCTACGGCGGCCTCGACCTCCTCGTCTCCAACGCCGGCGTCCTCCGGGCGGGCTCGGTGACCGGCCAGCCGCTCGCGGAGTTCGACCTCGTCACCGCCGTGAACTACCGCGGCTACTTCCTCGCCGTCCGCGCGGCTGCGCCGGTCATGGCGCGGCAGCACGCCGCCGCCCCGGACCGCTGGTTCGACGTCATCGAGATCAACTCGAAGTCGGGGCTCGTCGGGCTCCAGCCGGAACAGCGCGTACGCGGGCTCCAAGTTCGGGGGGATCGGTCTCACCCAGTCGTTCGCCCTGGAGCTCGTGGACCACGGGATCAAGGTGAACGCGATCTGCCCCGGCAACTTCTTCGACGGGCCGCTCTGGTCGGACCCCGAGAACGGCCTCTTCGTCCAGTACCTGCGGACGGGGAAGGTGCCCGGCGCGCGGACCGTCGCGGACGTGAAGCGCGCGTACGAGGCGAAGGTCCCGATGGGCCGCGGGTGCACCCCCGAGGACGTCCTCGAGGCGATCTACTACCTCGTCGCCCAGCGCTACGAGACCGGGCCAGGCCCTCCCGGTGACGGGCGGCCAGGTGATGCTCTCGTGACCCGTGCCGTCGCAGCGGCACCACCGTCCCGATGACCGACACTCCAGCCGTCCGCCGGCCCCTGCCCGCACCCAGCACGCGATCCGCTTCGTGGGGCGCGGCGAGCTCGTCCACGACCGCGCGAAGGCGGTCCCCGTCCCCGGGCCGCACCAGCTCGTCCTCCGGGTCGAGGCGGTCGGGATCTGCTTCTCGGACACGAAGCTCCTGCGCGCCTTCGACACGCACCTGCGGAAGGCCGCGGTGACGAGCGGGATCGACCCCGCCGAGCTCGCGGAGAACCCGAGCTACGTCCCGGGCATGCTGCCCACGGTCCCCGGCCACGAGTGCGCCGGCCGGATCGTGGCCGTCGGCGACGCGGTGCGGCGCCATCGCGTCGGCGAGCGCGTCCTCGTCCAGACCGACTACCGCCACCTCCCGACGCCGGGCTCCAACGCGGCCTTCGGGTACGACTTCGAGGGCGGGATGCAGGAGTACGTCCTGCTCGACGAGCGGATGATCCTGGAGCCCGGCACCGGCGAGCGGTTCCTCATCCCGGTGGGGGAGGAGCCGAGCGGCTCGGCCGTCGCGCTCCTGGAGCCATGGGCGTGCGTCGAGGCCGCGTACGCGACGCGCGAGCGCGCGACGCTCGCGCCGAACGGCCGGCTCCTCGTGGTCGCCGACCCCGGGCATGCCGTGGACGGGCTCGCGGAGCTCGTGGCCGCGGTCCCGCCCGCCGTCGTCACGGCCGTGGTCGCCGACGACGCGCAGCTCGCCGCGCTCGAGGCCGCGCTCGCGACGACGGCCGACCCGGCCGGCAGCGCGGCCGTCGCGGTGCTGCGGATGCACGACCCCGCCGCGCTCCCCGCCGCCTCGTTCGACGACGTCGTGTACTTCGGCGCGGACCCGGACCGCATCGAGGCCCTGCAGGACCTGCTCGCGCCGCGGGGCGTCCTCGACGTCGTCCTCGGCGGCGCCCCGATCGGCCGGCCCGTGTCGGTCGACGTCGGCCGGATCCACTACGACCTCGTCCGCTGGGTCGGCACGCCGGGCACGTCCGCGGCGGACGGCTACGCGATGGCGCCCGCGGACGGCGAGCTGCGCGACGGGGACCGCGTCGCGGTCGTGGGCGCCGCGGGCCCGATGGGCTTCATGCACGTCATCCGCGCGGAGACGACGGGGCGCACCGGCCTCTCGGTCACCGCGATCGACATCGACGACGAGCGGCTCGCCCATCTCGCCGACGTCGCCGCCCCGATCGCCGACTCCCACGGCGTGGAGCTCCGCGTCGTCAACGGCCGGACGGGCGATCCCGGGACGCGGCTACGACTACGTGGCGGTGATGGTGCCGTCGCCGGCGATCGCCGCGCAGGCGGTCGCGCTCGCAGGCCCCGGCTGCCGCGTGAACCTGTTCGCCGGGTTCGCGGTGGGGACCCGGGCCGACCTGGACCTCGACGCCATCCTCGCGAAGGGCGCATACCTCTTCGGCACGAGCGGATCCGAGATCCCGGACATGAAGGCCGTGCTCGCGCGCCTGGAGCGCGGCGACCTGGACACGAACGTCTCGGTCGACGCGGTCGCCGGGATGGAGGGGGTGCGCGAGGCGCTCGCCGCCGTGGAGGCCCGCACCTCCGGCGGGAAGATCGTCGTCTACCCGATGCTCCACGACCTCGGGTTCGTCCCCCTCGGGGAGATGGGGGAGCGCCTGCCGGCGGTCGCCGGCGCCTCGACGACGGCCGGTGGACCCGCGCGGCCGAGGAGGCGCTCCTCGCGACGGAGTCGGGCGCCCCGACTGACGGGCGCCTCTCGGGGCCGGGGCGCCCGGACGACCCGGCGGCGCGGCATCCGCGGCCGCGCCCCCGGCTCAGGCGGGGAATGCGAGGACGACGAACGGGAACGCGACGAGCGTGACGACGGTCCCGACGGAGAGGACGCTCGTCACGTAGTCGTGGTCCTCGGCCGCCGACCCCTCGGGCATGTAGAGCGGGATGACGAACGGCGCCGGCAGGACCGCCATCGTGAAGATCGCGGCCGCGAAGAGCGGGTCGAGCCCCAGGACGTTCACGACGAACGCGGCGAACGCGAGCGCGAGACCGACCCAGATCGCCATCCGCACGGCGACCGTCCGCAGCGGGAGGCCGAGGGCGCCCGCCGAGATGCGCGTGGTGGCACCGATGACGAGCGTGATGAGCGGCGTCGTCATCGCGGAGAGGAACCGGAGCGTCGTCAGCGCGGCCTCCCCGGGGGCGGTCGAGTCGAGCAGCGACGCGAGGCCGAGCGCGCTCGCGACGATCCCCGCGGCGATCGCGATGATCACCGGCGTCCGCGCGAACGCGACCGCCGTCTGCGCCAGGCTGCGCCGCATCTCCGGCGCGAGGCGGCCGAGGGCGGTGACGAGGACGAAGAAGACGAACGTCACCTGGCCGATGTCCACGATCGCGAAGCGGTAGAGCTGGTCCACGCCGTAGACGGACCCGTAGATCGCGTAGCCGATCATCCCCGCCTCGAACCCGGTGAGGAGGAACGGGAGGAGCGGGCTGCGCACGCGGACGACCCGCCCGACGAAGGGGCCGAGGAGCAGGACCACGACGCACGCGACGAAGACCGGGATCACCACGAGGAGGTACCGCGGCTCGATCGAGACGCGGAGGAACGTGAGGAAGAGCGACGCGGGCAGGGTGACGTAGAGGACGAGCCGGCGCATGTCCTCGACGGTCCCCGGACGGAGGAAGCCGCGCCGGGCGAGCAGCGCGCCCAGGCCGAAGAGGAGCAGGACGGGGAGGACGCTCGCGAGCGCGTCGACGATGGCCATGCGCGAATCCTGCCCTCTCCGCGAGGCCCCGGCGGGCCGAAGGCGCACGCCGGGCGCCGCCGGGCCGTCACTCGTCAGGCCAGGGCGGCGTCCACCGCGGCGAGGGCGTGGATCCGGGTCGTGGGGAAGTAGGGGACCGTCACGTCCTCCGGCCGCAGGAGGAGCTCGATCTCCGTGCAGCCGGCGATGATCCCCTCGGCCCCGCGCTCCACGAGCCGCGCCGCGATCGCGCGGTAGGCCTCCCGCGACCCGTCGGAGACGATGCCCCGCACCAGCTCCCCGTAGATGACGTCGTGCACGGTCGTCCGGTCCGGCTCGTCGGGGATGAGGACGGCGAGCCCGTGGCGCTCCTCCAGCCGCCCGCGGTAGAAGTCCTGCTCCATCGTGTACCGCGTGCCCAGGAGCCCCACCGTGCGAACGCCGGCCGCTCGCACGGCCGCTGCGGTCGCGTCCGCGATGTGGATGAACGGGATGTCGATCGCGGCCTCGATCTCCGCCGCGACCCGGTGCATCGTGTTCGTGCAGAGGAGGAGCGAGGTCGGCGCCCGCGTCCTGCAGGGCGCGCGCGTCGCCGGCGAGCCGTCGGGCCGCGCCGGCCCAGTCGCCCGCCTCCTGGAGCGCCTCGATCTCCGCGAAGTCGTACGCGCGGACGACCATGCTCGCGGAGTGGGTCCCGCCCAGGCGCCGCCGCACCTCCTCCGTGAGGAGGCGCTCGTACTCGGCCGACGACTCCCAGCTCATCCCGCCGAGAAGCCCGATCGTGCGCATCGGCCCGTCCCGCGCCGACGGTCAGAAGAACCGGTACGCGATCGCGGGAGACCGTGAAGCCGTGCCCGTTCTTCGTGTTCGTGCAGGTCATCCCGCTCGAGCGGCTCGTGCAGCGGAACGGGCCGACCGCGATCGACTTCCCGTACCGGAGGACCCGCGATGGACCCGGCGACGGTGTCGGCTCACGCATCCGAACCGTCCCTTCCCGGTGGCCCGACCGCAACGCCGGCCCCCAGGCGAAGTCGCAGGCGGCCGGCTTGGGGGTGGGCGTGTACGTGTACACGTTCACGTCGCACCGGACGCCGGTCGTCGTCATGTAGCACCCGATGTTCCCGCTGGGGAGCGGAACCACGCGGACGACGCGGCGGCGGCCCGCCCCGCGGCCCGCGGGCGCCGCGAGCGCCGCGAGCGCCAGGATCGAGTGCGACGAGCCCCGCGAGCGGGCGTCGAGCCGGCGACGTGGACCAGCGAGTGACATCGAGCCCCTCCGTCCCCGGGCGTGCTGCCGGGCTAGGGCGTGTCGTGCCTGCCCTGGGCCTGCAGCTTCGCCCAGGTGTCCTTCAGCGTGAGCGTCCGGTCGAAGACCGGCCGGCCCGGGGCCGAGTCGGGGTCGGGCGTGAAGTACCCGAGCCGCTCGAACTGGACCGTCTCGCCGATCGGGAGGTCCGCGAGGGACGGCTCGACGAGCGCGTCCGGCAGGATCGTCTCGCTGTCCGGGTTCAGGTCGTGGAAGAGGTCGCCGTCCGCACCCGGGTCGGGCCGGGTGAAGAGGTGGTCGTAGAGGCGGACCTCGGCCGGGACGGCGTGCGACGCCGAGAGCCAGTGGAGCGTGGCCTTCGGCCGGCGGCCGTCCGGTGAGTCGCCGCCGCGCGTGGCCGGGTCGTACGTGCAGCGCAGCTCCACGACCTCGCCGGCGTCGTTCTTCACGACCTCGCGGCACGTGATGAAGTACGCGGACCGCAGGCGGACCTCGCGGCCGGGCGCCAGGCGGAAGAACTTCGCCGGCGGCTCCTCCATGAAGTCCTCGCGCTCGATCCAGAGCTCGCGCGTGAAGGGCACCTTCCGGGTCCCGGCGGACGGGTCCTCCGGGTTGTTCACGACCTCCATCTCCTCGACCATGGCCCTCGGGGTAGTCCTCGATGACGACCTTGAGGGGGTCGAGGACGGCGAAGCGCCGCGGCGCGGTCCGGTTGAGGACGTTGCGGACCGCGTGCTCGAGCATCCCGAACTCGACCACGCTGTCGCTCTTCGCGACGCCGATCATCGCCGCGAAGTCGCGGAGCCCCTCGGCCGGGAAGCCCCGCCGGCGGAGGCCGGAGATCGTGGGCATCCGCGGGTCGTCCCAGCCGCGGACGTGCCCCTCGTTCACGAGGCGGAGGAGGACCCGCTTCGAGAGGACGGTGTACGTGAGGTTCAGCCGCGCGAACTCGTACTGGTGCGGCTCCGAGGGGACCGGGAGGTTCTCGATGAGCCAGTCGTACAGCGGCCGGTGGATCTCGAACTCGAGCGTGCAGATCGAGTGCGTCATCGCCCTCGATCGCGTCCGACTGCCCGTGCGCGAAGTCGTAGGTCGGGTAGACGCACCAGGCGTCGCCGGTCCGCGGATGGGCGGCGTGCACGATCCGGTAGAGGACCGGGTCGCGCATGTTCATGTTCGGCGAGGCCATGTCGATCCGCGCCCGGAGGACGCGCGCGCCGTTGGGGAACTCGCCGGCGCGCATCCGCGCGAAGAGGTCGAGGTTCTCCTCGACCGACCGCCCCCGCCAGGGGCTGTCCGTGCCGGGCTCGGTGAGCGTCCCGCGGTTCTCGCGGATCTCGTCGGCGGACTGGTCGTCCACGTAGGCCTTCCCGGCCCGGATCAGGTCGACCGCCCAGTCGTACAGCTGCTCGAAGTAGTCGGACGCGTAGTAGAGGTTCTCGCCCCAGTCGAAGCCGAGCCAGCGGACGTCCGCCTCGATCGCGTCGATGTACTCCTGCTCCTCCTTCACCGGGTTCGTGTCGTCGAACCGGAGGTGGCAGCGGCCGCCGAACTCCTTCGCGATCCCGAAGTTCAGGCAGATCGACTTCGCGTGCCCGATGTGGAGGTAGCCGTTGGGCTCGGGCGGGAAGCGCGTGACGACGGTGCCGACGCGGCCGGCGCGGACGTCGGCGGCGACGATCTCGCGGATGAAGTCGCCGCGCTCGGGGGTGGCGGGGGTCTCTGCGGTCACGGGGATGCGGCTCCCGGTGTCTGGGTGACGGGGACGGGACTGCGCCTCACCTTACCCGATGGCGCGCTGGGTGCGGCGCCGTGCGCGCCGATCGCCGCCGCCTGCGCGCGACCACCTCGACGAGGTGGATGTGGTGAGGATCGCCAAGGGCCATCTTCCCGTCCTCCTCCCGCTCGGTCCACGACCTCGATCGACGAAGCCGCGCAGGAGGTGCCGCCGGATCGCCGCCGGCGAGGGCACGTCATCCCGGGTCGGACGCCGCCTCGTCCCGATCCCCGTAGAGCAACCCGGCGAACCGGCCGCCCGGCTCCGAGCGCCGCCGCGACCTGGTCGAAGGTCGCGCGCGTACGTCGCCGCTGCTCGAGGAACTGGAGGCTCACGCTCGCGTTCACGAGGTCGCATGCGGGGATCTCGAACGACGCGATGTCCGCGACGACCGTGGTGAGGCGGCCGCGGTCGGCCCTCGGGGTCGCCGACACGAGGGCCTCGATCGCCGCCGGCTCGCCGTCCACGGCGAGGACGCGCCATCCGCGGCGGAGCAGCTCGCGCGCGTCGCGCCCTGCGCCGCAGCCCAGGTCCACGGCGAGGCGCGCCGGCGCGCCGGGGCCGTCCTCCGCGGCGAACCGATCCGCCGCGTCCAGGACCGTCCCCCATGCCGGCCGGTCCACGGTCACGGCGTAGTAGTCGGGCCAGTGCGTCTCGGCCATGGTCCGGCATCGGTCAGCCGCCGGCCGACGGCGTCACGCCGGCCGACGCCTCGCGCCCGGCCGCTGCGTCGGCCAGGCCGACGACGAGCCACTCCCCGTCACGCGCGACGGCGAGGTCGCCGAGCCTCTGCGCGACGATGTCGGCGTCGGCGGCGCCCGGCGCGTCGGGCCGGCCGACGAACACCGAGCGCATCGCGCCGGCCCTGCGGCAGCCACGCCGGCGACGGCGTCCTCCACGACGACGCAGTCCGCCGGCGCGACCCCCAGCCGCTCCGCGGCCGTGAGGTACGGCTCCGGGTGCGGCTTGCCGTTCGCGACGTCCTCCGCGGTCAGGAGGATGCGGCGGGGCGGGGAGCTCGCAGTACGCGATCCGGTGGAGCGCCACGGCGCGCGTCCCCGACGTGACGATCGCCCACGCACGGGGCGGGAGCGCCGCGAGCAGCGCCGCCGCGCCGGGGACAGGGTCGAGGTCGTCCGTCGTGGTCGACTCGAGGTGCTCGACGAACGGCACCTCGACAGCCGGGTCGAGCCAGGGCGCGACGGCCGCGACCGTGTCCTCGGACCGGCGGCCGTGCCCGACCCTGTGCACCTCGTCGCCGTCGAGCCCGTGCCTCGCCGCCCAGGACACGCCACGCGTTGCGGGTGTTCCCGACGGAGTCCACGAGGACCCCGTCGAGGTCGAAGAGCAGGGCGCGACAGCGGATGCCGCCGCCGAGCCGCCACCGGCCGAGGCGTCGCCGCCGGCCGCGGCCGGGGCGTCGGGCCAGGCCCGTCTCGGTCATGCGCCCACCGCGCTCGACGTCGCCCAGAGGTCGATGCCGCCCTCCGTCGCGTGGCGGTCGATCTCGGCGAGCTCCTCGGCGGTGAAGTCGAGGCGCCGCAGCGCCCCGAGCGTCTCCTCGAGCTGCGCCACCGAGCTCGCCCCCACGAGCGCGGAGGTCACCCGCGCGTCCCGCAGGATCCACGCGATCGCCATCTGCGCGAGCGTCTGTCCGCGCCCTCGGGCGATCTCGCGCAGGGCACGGACCTTCGCGAGGTTCTCCTCGGTGAGCAGCGACCGCTGGAACGACCCGCCCTGCGAGGCACGCGAGCCGGCCGGGACCCCGTCCGCGTAGCGGTCGGTCAGCAGGCCCTGCGCCAGCGGGGAGAAGGCGATGACGCCGACGCCCAGCTCGCCGACCGCCTCGAGGAGCCCGCGCTCCACCCAGCGGTTGAGCATCGAGTACGACGGCTGGTGGATGAGGAGCGGCGTCCCCATCGAGCGGAGGATCCCGGCGGCGCGGCGCGTCCTCTCGGGCGAGTAGGACGAGATCCCCGCGTACAGGGCCTTGCCCTGGCGGACGGCCGTGTCCAGGACGCCCATCGTCTCCTCGAGCGGGGTGTCGGGATCCGCGCGATGCGAGTAGAAGATGTCGACGTACTCGAGCCCCATCCGCTTCAGGCTGGCGTCCAGGCTCGCGAGCATGTACTTCCGCCCGCCCCACTGCCCGTAGGGGCCCGGCCACATGTCGTAGCCGGCCTTCGTCGAGACGACGATCTCGTCGCGGTATCGCGCGAGGTCCTTCCGGAGGATGCGGCCGAAGTTCTCCTCGGCCGTCCCGTAGGGCGGGCCGTAGTTGTTCGCGAGGTCGAAGTGCGTGATCCCGAGGTCGAACGCCCGCCGGACGATCGCGCGCTGGCGGTCGAGCGGCGCGTCCTCCCCGAAGTTCTGCCAGAGGCCCAGCGAGATGGCGGGCAGGAGGAGCCCGCTCGCACCGGTCCGCCGGTAGGGCATGCGTTCGTAGCGGTCCGCCGCCGCGACGTACGGCGGGAGGTCCATCTGGGGGATCGGCGGGGTCGGCGCGTCGGGCATGGGGTGGCTCCTCGGGGTCTCGGCTGACTGTCTCCATGTTCGTCCTTCCCGGCGCGCGCGTCGCGCCCGGCCCGGCCGGGTACAGGTCCCGGCCGAATCCTCGGGACGCGCCTGTGACGCCTTCGGGACGTTCGGCCCACGACCGGCGCTCATGCGATCGAACGTAGTTTCGGGTCGCCGGCCTGGGGGGAGGAGGACACGGGCAGGTCGGCGTGCGCGTTCCACCCGTGGCCTTGTCATCACGGAGGTCCGTCGTGAGACGTGCTCGGTTCCTGGCGTTGCTCGCAGCCGCCGCCCTCGTGGGGACGCTCGCCGCGGCCCCCGTCGCCGCCGCCCCAGCGGCCCCGGTGACCTTCGCGATCCTGCACACCAACGACTTCCACGGCCAGCTCGAGGTGAACTCGGGCGGCAGCACCAGCAACCCGGGCCTCGCGAAGCTCGAGACACAGGTCGAGACCGTCGAGACCGAGGTCGGCGCCGGGAACGTCCTCCTCGTGGACGTCGGTGACGAGATGCAGGGATCCCTGCTCTCCAACCTGGGGGACGGGACGCCCACGGGCAAGGGGATGCCGACGATCGCGGCGTTCAACAAGATGCGCACCGGCGAGACCGGCTATGACGTCGCGACCTTCGGCAACCATGAGTTCGACTGGGGACAGGTGAACCTGGCGAACCGCACGGCTGAGGCGATCTATCCGTACGTCACTGCGAACATCGTCCAGAACGACACGGGCAACTGCGCCACCGCGGGCTGGACGCCTCCCACCTTCGCCGACGCCCCGTACACGATCAAGACCATCGGCACCGCCCCGAACGCGGTGAAGGTGGCCTTCGTCGGCGTCACGACGACCGAGACGCCGACCATCACCGTCTCCACGGCGACGGCCGGCCTCTGCTTCAAGGACCCGGCGGACTCCGATCCTCCACTACTACGACCAGATGAAGGCCGACGGCGCGGACGTCGTCGTGGTCCTCAGCCACCTCGGCCTCGAGGACGGCGGCTACGGCTACGGGATCCCCGTCTACGGCGACAAGACCCTCGCCCAGAAGCTGATCACGGCCGGCAAGCCGGCGAACCTGATCCTCGGCGGCCACAGCCACACGAACATGACCTCCGCGTCCGTCGTCGGCCCGACGACGATCGCGCAGTCCTACTACAACGGCCGCACGCTCGGCCGCGCGAACGTGACCGTCAGCAACACCGGCGCCGTGTCGATCACCTGGCAGCGCTACAACCCGCTGACCGCCCTGGCGCCCGATCCGACGATCGCCGGGGTCATCAACACATACGCGACCGATCCCGACTACCTCGCCCTCGTCAACACGCCCATCGGGTACAGCGCGGTCGACCTCGGGCCGCAGCAACACCGGCGACAACATGATGGGCACGTTCATCGACGACGCCATCTACAACTACCTGAACACCGACGCCGTCCCCGGCAACGACATCGACCTCTTCTTCAACAACGCCGGCGGGATCCGCACCGACTGGTGCTGGGTCGGCGGGGCGTGGGCGAGCACCGGGTGCGCCGCGGGGACGCACGCGCCGGCGCTCCTCACGTACGGCAACATGTTCACGGTCCTGCCGTTCGGCAATGCGACCGTCGTCGGCGAGATGACCGGCGCGCAGATCCTCGAGGTCGTCAACTACGGCCCCAACGTCGCCGGCGTCATCCAGCCGGCGGGCCTCAAGTACAAGTACTTCTCGTACAAGGACGGCAACCCCGGCCCGCAGCCGTACGCGTGGGGCGCCTACGACGTCACCGTGTACAACAAGGCGACCAGCGCCTGGGAGCCGCTCGACCTGAAGAAGACCTACAAGGTCGGCACGAACGAGTTCCTCGCCCCGGCCGGCGGTGACGGGTACGGCGGCTTCAAGTACATGACGAACATCACGTACTGGGGCGACATGCTCAACGCGGTCAACGCGTACGTGGCGTCCCACTACGGCACCGCGGGCACCGCCTACATGGGCCCGAACGGCAACGGCACGCTCGACGGCCGGATCGTCCGCGACGGCAACGACGCGGGCGGCTCCATCGTCCCGATCACGGTCCTCCACCACAACGACTCGCACGGGAACCTCGCGAAGGGCACCTACGTCGGCTACACGCAGCTCGCGACCCTCATCAAGCAGGAGCGCCTGCACAACCCGCAGCGCACGCTCCTCCTCAGCGGTGGCGACAACGTCCAGGGCGACTCGATGTCCTACTACTTCAAGTCCGCCTCCACCGGCTTCGCCGTGGACGGCACGCCGCTCCCGCCCGAGCTCCAGATGCAGCCCCTCGTCAAGGTCTTCAACGCGATGGGCTACGACGCGATGGACCTGGGCAACCACGAGTTCAACTTCGGCAGCGCCACCTTCCAGCAGATGTTCGGAGGGGCGACCTTCCCGATCCTCGGCGCGAACGTCAGCGACAACGGCGCCTACGGGCTGGCCACCGTCCAGGGCGGCCAGGGCGTCAAGCCGTACGTCGAGAAGACCCTCGGGCCGGAGGGCGTCAAGGTGGCGATCCTCGGGATCACGAACCACCGGGTCCCCAACTACGAGCTGCCGAGCAACATCCCCGGCCTGACGTTCCTCAACCCGATCGCGACCGCCCAGGCGCTCGCACCGGGCCTCAAGGCGACCAACGACGCGGTCATCGCCCTCACGCACATCGGCTTCACGGAGAACCCGGCGAGCGTCGAGGTCGACACGAACGTCGACACGAACCTCGCGATGACGACGAACGGGATCGACGCGATCGTCGGATCCCACAGCCACACGAACCCGGCGACCGGGTTCGGGGCGTACAAGTACCTCCCGACGATCATCGCGAACCCCGAGGGCGACGTCGGTGGTCGTCAGCCAGGCCTACCGCTACAACAACACCCTCGGCGAGATCGTCCTCGGCATGCGGGCGAAGGCCGGCGGCGGCTACGAGGTCGTGAGCCGCACCGGGCCGGTACCTCAGCGTCCAGATGGCGACGATCGAGGACGCAGCGACGAAGGCGATCGTCGACCCGTACGTCGACCCAGCTCAACGCCTACAACAACACGGTCGTCGGCCAGACGACCGTGCCGATCGACGCGCTGCAGGCGTACACGCAGGAGACGAACGCCGCGAACCTCCAGGCCGACGCGTCGGTCTGGGAGCTCAACCACAACGGGATCGTGCCCGACGTCCACCTCTCGGGCGCCATGACGAACACGAAGATCGCCGCCGCGGCCACGCCGGGCTCGCCGGTCACCCTCAAGGTCAGCGACATGTTCACGTCCATGCCGTACGAGAACTCGCTCGTCGTCATGAACATGAACGGCCCGCAGATCAAGAAGGTCCTCGAGCGCGCGTACCGCAACTACTACTACTACAAGTACGTGCCGGGCTACGGCGGGTACTCGTACTACACGACCTGCATGATCGACACGAACTCGGTCGGGAAGATCACGTACAACGACGTGGGCCCGGCCGGCGCCTACGACCCGAACCGCCAGTACGTCGCCTCGCTGACGATCAACGGCGTCCCGGTCGACTTCAAGAACGCCGACGAAGTACTACAAGGTCTCGACGGTCAACTACCTCGCCGCGGGGTCGTGCAACTTCAACGACAACGGCGTGAGCCTCTGGCCGCTGAACCAGATCACCAACGACACCCAGTTCTACGTCCGTGACGCGGTCATCCACTACGTCCAGGCGCAGACGGCCCCCATCTCGCCGGCGATCGAGGGTCGCCTCGTCTTCGCCAACTTCCCGGCGCCCACCGTGACGTCGTTCACGCCGTCGCAGGGCCCGATCGGGACGGTCGTCACGATCACCGGCACCGGCTTCGACTACGTCACCGACGTGACGATCGGCGGGGTCTCGGTCCCGTTCACCGTCGTGAGCCCCACGACCCTCCGTGCGACGGTCATCTCCGGCGCCGGGTCCGGCAAGATCGTCATCTGGGCGCTCGGCGGGATGGGGACCAGCGTCGGGACCTTCACGGTGACCCTCGCTCCCACCATCACGGGCTTCAGCCCCGTCGCCGGCAAGGTCGGCTCCACCGTCACGATCATGGGGACCGCCCTCAACTACACGAGGAGCGTGACGATCGGCGGCAAGCCGGCGGTCTTCCGGATCCTCAGCCCGTCGGCGATCACCGCGACCGTCCCGGTCGGGGCGGTGACCGGCAAGATCACCATCACGAGCCAGTTCGGCACCATCTCGAGCGCCATGAACTTCATGGTCCTGCCCTGACGCTGCCAGACGCACGGAGCCCCCGGGCGGCCTCGGCCGCCCGGGGGCTCCTCTCTTCTCCGGAGCCGCGCCTCGCCGGCTCGGCCCCGCCGCGGACGCGACGTCAGCCCGCGGTGGCGTCCTTCGGCACGGAGATCCGCCCGGCCTCGATCGCGGCGACGTACGCGCGGTGGTCCCGCTCGTTGACGTCCGCGTACGCCTCCGCGAAGTCGGCGATCGCTCCGTCGAAGCGGTCGCTGGTCCCGAGGTAGGCGGAGATCGCGACGCCGTCGCCGGTGTTCGCGTGGGCGCGGGCGAGCGACCACGCGCAGATGCCGCCGTAGAACCCCATCCCCGACGCCTCGAGCGCCGCGATGTCGACGGAGCCCTTCATGTCCCACAGCTGGCGGATGTAGAAGTCGCGGCCGCCGGGCCCCGTGGTCCAGCCGAGGAAGATGTCCGAGACCGCCTGCATCAGCTGCTGGCCGACGACGACGCGCTGGCCGTGGTGCGGGTGGAGGCTCGCGCCGAGGTGCGGCTCGAGGACCGACGCCGTCGCCTCCTTGGCCTGCATGATCAGCGGGTCGTTCTCGTCGCGGCCCTCGAGCACGAAGATGAAGCAGCGGGTCCCGACGCTCCCGACGCCCACGACCTTCAGGGCCCAGTCCACGAACCGGTACCGCTCGAGGAAGTCTCGCTTGTTCTCCGCCATCGAAGCGCGGTACTCGGTGAAGACCTTCTCGAGCGATCCGGCACCCGCCCGGCGCGCTCGACGTGCGTGATGACCGGCGGATCGTCGAGGATCACCCGGCGACCGTCCACGACGGCGGTGAGCGACTCGAACGCGCGCATCCCGTCGCGCTGGCGTGCCTTGCTGAAGAGGGCCTCGAGGCGCTCCCGCCGGCCCTTGCCGGACCGTCCCTGGAGCAGCCCGGCGGACTCCGCCGCCTCGCGGATCGACGCCGTCCGTGATGGTGGCGTACCAGATGTCGACCAGCCGCATCGTCGCGTAGCGGGCCATCCACTGGCGGTATGTGCGCACCGTCTCCAGGGTCGCCTGACGCGTCTGCGGTGCGGAGCTGTACCCGTTCTCGCGACTCGCGATCACGACGCTCGTGGCGAGGCGCTTCACGTCCCACTCCCAGGGCCCCGTCAGCGTCTCGTCGAAGTCGTTCGCGTCGAACACGAGGGTCCGCTCGGGCGAGGCGAAGAGCCCGAAGTTGGCGATGTGGGCGTCGCCGCTCGCCTGCACCAGGATCCCGCAACGCGGCGTATCGGCGAGGTCGAATGCCATGACTGCGGGCGTCCCGCGGTAGTACGCGAAGGGCGACGCCGCCATCCGCTCGTGACGCAGGGGGACGAGCTCCTGGAGGCGGTCCGCCTCCTGTGCCGCGAGGATGGCGATCGGGTCGCGGCCCGGGCGCGGCGTGAACGCAGCGTGGCTCGGCCGCGGCACGCGGTCGCGCGCCGTGCGCCCCTCGGCCGCCCGGTCGGAGGGGGCGACCCATGGCCGCGCCGTCCATCGCGTCTCCTCGGGCAGCGGCTCCGCGCGCCAGACGGCGTCGTAGACGGCGGCCAGCGCCGCGTCCGGGGCGCCCTTGCGCGTCCGCGGCGCCGGTCGCGCCGGCTTCGTCGGCTTCGTCGGCTTCGTCGGTTCGGTCATCAAAGGCCTCCCGCCGTCGTCGCGCCGGTCGGGGCGGCCGCGCTTCGACGCCCGTCGACTATAGGGCCGGACGCGTGCGTGGCGGTAGTGCCGGTGGTGCATCATGCCCCCGGGCCTCGCCGCCGGCGCGGCCCGTCGAGGGGAGGGGAGCGGTGGCGAGCGACGTCGCGGTCCCGCGGTCCGTCGCCGCCGCGGTGTCGGTGACGCCCGATGAGCGACCCTGCCGCGCAGCCAGGGACCCGCGGCACCTCCCGCCTGCCGCTCGTCGTCCTGCTCGACGACCGGCCGCCCGCGGCGCTCGCCTGCGCCGACTGGGGACGGCTCCGCGGTCGCGCACGCGTCCGGACGGTCCGGCGCCCGCTCGCGACCGAGGATGCCGTCGCCGCGGCGCTGCGGGGCGCGTCGGGGGTCGTCGTGATGCGCGAGCGGACACCGTTCCCGCGCTCGCTCCTCGAGCGTCTCCCCGACCTGCGGCTCATCGTCACGACCGGGAGCCGGAACCCCGCGATCGACATCGCGGCAGCCGCCGAGCGGGGGATCCTGGTATGCGCGACCGCCTCGTCGGCCCCCGACGCTGCCGAGCTCACCTGGGCGCTCATCCTCGCCGCTGTCCGGCGGATCCCGTCCCAGGCCGCGCGGCTTCGCCGCGGCGGCTGGACCAGCGAGCTGGGCGGCTCGCTCGAGGGTCGGACCCTCGGCGTCGTCGGGCTCGGACGCCTCGGGACGCGGGTCGCGCGCGTCGGCCTCGCGTTCGGGATGGACGTCGTGGCGTGGAGCCGGAACCTGACCGACGACCGCTGCGCGGAGGCGGGCGTCCGGCGGGCACCGTCGCTCGACGCCCTCCTCGCGGACAGCGACATCGTGACGATCCACCTGCAGCTCTCCGATCGGACGCGCGGGCTCCTGGGCCACGCCGAGCTGCGGCGGATGCGGCCGAGGGCGCTCCTCGTGAACACGAGCCGCGGGCCGATCGTGGACGAGGCGGCGCTCGTCCGGGCCTGCCGGGAGGGATGGATCGCCGGCGCCGCGCTGGACGTCTTCGACGTGGAACCCCTGCCCCCGGACCATCCGTTCCGCCGCCTCCCGAACGTCCTCGCCACCCCGCACCTCGGCTACGTGGCGGACGGCTCGTACGCGCGCTGGTACGCGGAGGCGCTCGAGGACGTCGAGGCCTGGCTCGACGGCAGCCCCATCCGGGTGATCGCGCCCGGCTGACGCGGCCGCGTCGGTCCGCCCGGCATCGCCACCGGACCGCCACGACGTTTGACAATATCAAACGTTTTGATAACGTTCGCCCGACATCGGGCGACGACGAGGGGACGATGGCGACGATCAAGGACGTGGCGCGCGAGGCCGGGGTCTCGATCTCGACCGTCTCGCATGCGCTGTCCGGCAACCGCCCGATCAGCGAGGCCACGCGACGCCGCGTCCTCGAGGCTGTGGACCGCCTGGGCTACCGCCCCAACTGGAACGCGCGGAGCCTCGCATCGCGCAGCACGCGCGTCATCGGGCTCGTCGTCGCCGACATCTCCAACCCGTTCTACCCGACGGCCGCGCGAGGCGTGGAGGACGTGGCCAACGCGCACGACTTCAGCCTCATGATCTGCTCGACCGACGGCGACGAGCGCCGGGAGCGCGGCTACATCGACCTCCTCGAGGCGCGCCAGGTGGACGGGATCATCTACATGGCCGGCCTCGCGACCAACCGGCGTCTCGCGGAGCTCGTCGCGCGCGGGCGGACCGCGGTCGTCACGGCGGACGAGCAGCTCGCGGAGCTCGACCTGCCGGGCGTCTTCCTGCAGAACGACCGGGCCGGCGGGATGGTCGCGGAGCACTTCATCTCGCTCGGCCACACACGCCTCGGGTTCGTGGGCGGGCCGCGCCACCTCCCGACCGTGGGGGAGCGGCTCGCCGGATTCGCGGGCGGCGCGGCCGCCCACGGCCTCGCGATCGCCGACGAGTGCATCACGTTCGCGGACAACCGCGCCGAGGGCGCCCAGGTCGCGGCGTCGATGCTCATGTCGCTCGACGAGCCGCCGACCGCGGTCTTCGTCGCGAACGACGTGATGGCTCTCGGGGTCCTGGAGTACTGCCGATCCGCCGGCCTCACCGTCCCGGGCGACCTCTCGGTCGTCGGCGTCGACGATCTCGCCGTCGCGCGCCTCGTCGGCCTGACCACGATCCGCCAGCCGATGTACGAGATCGGCGCGACGGCGGCCCGACTCCTCCTGGAGATCCTCGAGGGCGAGACGCGCCCGGCCACCGTGCGCCTGCAGCCCGAGCTCGTCCTCCGCTCCACGACAGGGCCACACGTCGAGCGCCTCTACGGGCTGGAGATGCGCGCGGCGCTCGGGCTCCGCTGACGCCCGCCGCGCCCCGTCCCGCGCCAGGCGCGACGCCTGTCCATCGGCCAGCGAGCACGGCGCCGATCCCCGTTTCCTCTCTTGACAGTCAAACCGCTTTGACGTAGCCTCCCGCCTCATCGGAGTCCTCCGCCGACCGGCGGGACCCGAGAGGCGGGGAGACGTGTCGCACCTCATCCGTCATGCCACCGACGGACCGTGCCGTCCGCGCGCGCTCGGCGTGCGGGCGACCGTCGGCTCCGCGCCCGCGAAGCTACCGACCCACCTCGGCCCCTTCCGTCGCGGGATCCAGCCGCGACCGTCCGAGCTCCGGTGCCCGCCATGGGCCTGCCGGGAGGCCGACCTGGCCCAGTACGCCGTCGAGGAGGCATAGGGACGCACATGCCCAGGCTGACGGGCGGGGAGATCCTCGCCGAATACCTCATCAAGGAGAAGGTCCCGTACGTGCTCGGGATCCCGGGCCACGGGGACATGGGCCTCTTCGACGCGTTCAAGGAGCGCGCCGACAGGATCCGCGTCATCCAGGTCCGCCACGAGCAGTCGGCCGCGCATATCGCGGACGGCTACTACCGGGTCGCCCGTCAGCCGCTCGTCGTCATCACGTCGATCGGGCCCGGCGCCGTGAACACGCTCATGGGCGTGGCGACGGCCTACGTCGACTCGATGGCCATGGTCGTCGATCACCGGCGGCGCCCAGACCTACATGAAGGGTCGCGGCGTCCTCCAGGAGCTCGAGCGCCAGCGCGAGGACGACTTCCCGGCCCTCATGCGCCCGATCACGAAGGAGTCGTGGTCCGTCGACCACGTCTCGCACCTGCCGGAGGTCCTCCACCGCGCCTTCAAGGTCGCGACGACGGGCCGGCCGGGCCCGGTCCACATCCAGATCCCGATGGACGTCCAGTCCGCCCAGGCGGACGTGGAGATCCCCGAGCCGGCCGCGCACCGGCCACTCGGCCGGGTCATGCCGGACCCCGAGGCCATCGAGGCGGCGGTCGACGTGATCCTCGCATCGAGCCGGCCGGTGATCCTCGCCGGCGGCGGCGTCCTCGCGGCGGGCGCGTCCGACGCGCTCATGCGGTTCGCCGAGGCGCTCGACGCCCCGGTCGTCACCACGATGATGGGGAAGGGCGCCTTCCCCGAGGACCATCGGCTCGCGGCCGAGCACACCGGCGCGAATGGCACGCTCGTCGGCAACCACATCACGCGGGAGGCGGACCTGGTCATCGCGGTCGGCGCCCGCTTCGCGGAGCAGACCTCGAGCTCGTTCGTCCCCGGCGCGTCCTTCAACATCCCGCCGGCGAAGGTCGTGCACGTCGACATCGACGGGCGCGAGATCGGGAAGAACTACCCCACGGCCGTCGGCATCGTCGCCGACGCGCGGGCCGGTCTCGACGCGCTGACCGAGGCGCTGGTGCGGCGCGGCGTCGTGCCCGTCGCCCGGCCCGAGTACGACGCCGAGATCGGCGAGTGGAAGGCGAAGTGGCGCCGGTCCATCGAGGAGCGCTGGCCGAAGGACGAGATCTCGGCGTCGGCGTTCTTCGGTGCCCTGCGCGCGTTCCTCGACCGCGACGCGATCACCGTCGTGTCGGCGGGCCACCCGCAGATCCAGCTGTTCCAGGAGTTCCCCGCCTACACGCCGGGCGCGAGCATGACGACCGGCGGCTACAGCTCGATGGGCTTCACGATCCCGGCCGCGATCGGGGCGAAGCTCGCCGCGCCTGACCGGCAGGTCGTGGGGGTCGCCGGCGACGGGGACTTCCTCATGACCGTCCAGGAGCTCGCCGTCGCCGTCGAGAACAACGTGCCGGTCGTGTACACCGTCCTGAACAACTCGGGCTGGGTCTCGATCCGGGACTTCCAGCGCGGGATGTTCGGCGACGACCGCGAGATGTCCGTGGACTTCGTCCATCACGACACCGGCGAGGAGTACCGCGTCGACTTCCAGAAGATCGGCGAGGCCTTCGGCTGCCACTCCGAGCGGATCACCCACCCGAGCGAGATCGAAGGGGCGCTCGAGCGGGCGTTCGCGTCCGGCCGGCCGGCGGTCGTCGAGCTGATCGTCACGCGGAACCCCCGCTACTCGGGCGGGATGAACAACGGACACTGGGACCTGCCCAAGCCCGCCTATCTCGGCGCCGGGGAGCCGGTGGCTGCCGGCTGACCGGGGCCACACATGGGCGCCGCCCCCATGCCCCCGAGGGCGGCGCCCAGGGCGCCACGAACCATCGAGACGGAGTCCGCGATGCCGACCAACCGTGAGATCCACGACCTGACCGACGCCTACGTCCTCAAGTGCATGGGCGACGAGGAGATGGTCATCGACGAAGCCCAGGGCATGTGGTTCCGCGATGCCGAGGGCCGCGAGACGCTCGACGCGATCAGCGGCGAGTGGGTGGTGAACCTCGGCTACCGGCACCCGCGGGTCATGGACGCCGTGCGCCGCCAGCTCGACAAGGCGGAGTACGTCACGCCCGTCGTGGACTACGAGTCGCGCGCCGTGCTGGCGCAGCGGCTCGTGGAGGCCTCGCCGGGAGGGAAGTTCACGAAGGTCCTCTTCGCCCTCGCCGGCGGCGACGCGGTCGAGGGCGCCATGCACCTCGCGATGCGCGCCACGGGCGGCTCCGAGTTCGTCACGTTCTACAAGGCGTTCCACGGCCGGACCTTCGCGACGATCGCGATGTCGTACTCCGACACGCAGATGATCGAGGAGTCGAAGCTCGGCCTCGAGCGCTACATGACCAAGCAGAACCGGGTCCCGAACTTCTACTGCTACCGGTGCCCGTTCAGGCTCGAGTACCCGAGCTGCGACCTCTTCTGCGCCGACTTCGTCGAGACCGCGATCGTCAACCAGGCCGACGGGAAGGTCGCCGGCGTGGTCGCCGAGCCGTGGCAGGCGAACGGGTCGATGGTCCCGGCGCCCGACGGCTGGTTCGGCCGGGTGCGCGAGATCTGCGACCGCCACGGCGCGCTGCTCATCGTGGACGAGGTCCAGAGCGGCCTGTGCCGCTGCGGGCGGATGTTCGCGGTCGAGCGGACGGGTGCCGAGCCGGACCTGATCATCCTCGGGAAGGCCCTCGGCGGAGGCTTCCCGCTCTCCGCGGTCCTCGCGAAGGAGGAGTACGCGGGCCTGCTCAAGTGGGAGTTCGGGTTCACGCAGATGGGCCACCCGGTCTCCTGCGCGGCGGGCGCAGAGATGCTCGCGGTCATGACGGAGGAGCACCTCGCGGAGAACGCCGACGCGATGGGCGCCCGCCTCATGGAGGGTCTCCGCGGGATGGAGGAGAAGTACCCGTTGATCGGCGACATCCGCGGCTGGGGCCTGATGATCGGCATCGAGCTGGTCCTCGACCGCACGACGAAGGAGGAGGCCTGGGAGGCCGCCACCTACGCCATGCGCCGCGCGTACGAGAACGGGCTCCTCATCGGGAAGACCGGCCCGGTCTACGGCGACAACGGCAACGTCCTCAAGCTCAAGCCCGCGGTGAACGCGACCCCGGTCGAGATCGACGAGATCCTCGTCCGGCTGGACCGCACGCTCGCCGAGGTCAGCGAGCGCTGGCCGGGGGCCCGCTGATGGGCGCGCTGCCGGCGTCCGCGACGACCTCCGCCGCGCCCGTCGCGGGACGGGCGGGCTATCTCGTCTGCCTCGGCTACGACGCATGGGCGCCCGAGAAGGTGGTGGAGTCCCTCGCGGGACTGGGCTACCGGTGGTGCGAGTGGTCCACCGGCCACTACGCGCCGGGCGACGCCGCGAGCCTGCGTCGCCTCAAGGGGATCACCGAGGCCGGCGGCCTCGGCATCTCCGAGCTCATCGCCCAGCAGGACTACGTGACGGTCTCCCCCGCGATCTGGGAGGAGCGCGTCGCGCGCACGGAGACCGCGATCCGCGACGCGGCGGCCGCCGGGATCGGCACCGTCAACGTCCTCTCCGGCCCCAACCTGTGGGAGGAGGGCGCGCGGCGGGTCCCGGCGGAGGTCCCCACGGCGACGGCCTGGGAGCTCGTCTGGCGCGCGTTCGACCGGATCGTCCCGCTCGCCGAGCGCGAGGGGATCGGCCTCGCCTTCGAGGCGTGCTGGGGCACGCTCTGCGACGAGTACTTCACGACCGCCGACCTTCTCGCCCGCTACGACTCGCCGGCGTTCGGCATCAACCTGGACCCCAGCCACTACGTCCTCCGGCGCCAGCCGATCGACTGGGTCATCGAGCGCTGGGGAGACCGGATCCGCCACGTCCACATGAAGGACGTCATCGGGGAGCCGGGGATGGAGGGCGACACGTTCATGTTCCCCCTCATCGGCGAGGGGAGGACCGACTGGGGCGCGTTCTTCCGGGCGCTCGCGGCCGCCGGCTACACCGGCGCCCTCTCGGTCGAGTTCGAGTCGTACCGCTACTACGAGCAGGTGCTCGGTGGCGACCCGGAGGCGGCGGCGCGGCTCGGGATCGAGACGCTCGCGGCGGTCTGGGATCGCTACGGCACGAAGGGGGAGGTGGGGCGTGATTGAAGGCACCGGCCGGCGGACCGAGCCGCTCCGTGTCGGCCTCATCGGCCTCGGGGAGGTCGGGCAGCATCACCTCGCCGGATACGGATCCACCGATCGGGCGCGACTCGTCGCCGTGGCTGACCTCGCCGACGACCTCACGGCCGCGGCGGCCGGGCGGACCGGCGCGGCGCGGTACGCCGGGTACGCGGACCTGCTCGACGATCCGGCGGTGGAGGCGGTGGACGTCTCGCTCCCGCACGACCTCCACCTCGAGGTGGCGCTCGCTGCGCTCGAGCGCGGCAAGCACGTCCTCGTCGAGAAGCCGATGGGTCTCACCGTCGCCGAGTGCGACCGGATGATCGACGCGGCGGCGCGCGCCGACCGCGTGCTCGCCGTCAGCCACAACCAGGTCTTCTTCGCACCCCACGTCGCCGCCGCGCGGATGATCCGCGACGGCGAGGTCGGCCGGGCCACCATGGTGCGGCTTCGCCTCGGCGTGGGTGGCCGCTACCCGGGGTGGCGGCGGGACCCGTCCAAGGCGGGCGGCGGCCTCCTCTACGACGCCGGCGTCCACCGGTTCTACATGGCCCGTGACCTGATGGGCGACCCGGTCGCCGTCACGGCGATGACCGACGTGGCGATGCCCGGGGACGGAATCCGAGGGGATCGGCATCGTCCTCCTGGACTTCGGCGACGGACGCTTCGGCGTCATCGACGCGAACTACGACAACCCGCCGCGGACCTTCGACGACCGCATCGAGGTCGCCGGCGACGCCGGCCTCATCTCGCTCGCGGGCTGCGAGGCGGCGTTCGAGCGGTTCACGGCCGACCCGCCCCTGCGCGTCTGGCGGGACGGGACGTGGCGGGTCGTCGAGACGCCGGAGATGGACTGGTCGGGCTCGGTGCAGGCGGCGGTCCGCGACTTCGTCGACGCGGTCCTCGACGGACGGCGTCCCAGGGTGAACGGGGAGGACGGGCGGATGGTGGTGGCGATGATCCAGGCCGCGTACGAGAGCGCGCGCACGGGGCGGCGCGTGGCGCTCGCCGACGTCGTGGGCGGGTCCGTGGCCGCGGGGTCGGTCGCATGAGCCCGATCGACGGGCGGCCGTGGGCGACCCCGGACGCGTTCTTCGCCGACGAGGCCGAGCAGTTCCGCCCCTTCGAGGCGATCCTTGACCTGGACCTCGCCGCGCTCGACGACGGCCCGCGAGCGCACGGCTGGTCCGCGCGTGATGTGCTCTCGCACCTGGTCGGATGGCACTACGTCGCGACCGAGGTGGCGGGCGAGCTGCGCGCCTCGGCCGTGAGCCCCCGCAAGGCCGCCGCGGACGCGGAGTGGGACGCGCGCGGTGACGAGCTCAACGAGGAGATCCGGGTGGCGTGGGCGACGCTCCCGCTCGAAGAGTTCCGATCGCGTGCGCGGGCCGCCCGACAGGGCCTGCTCGACGCGCTGCAGGCCGTGCCGCTGGCGCACTGGTGGGACAGCGACGAGTACCTCGCGTACTTCGTCTCCGAGCTCCAGGGTCACTACGCGGACCACCGCGCGGCGCTCGACGTCGTGCTCGGGCGCTGATGGAGACGGTCGAGGCGCGACACCTGGTCGCGGGGCGCTGGGAGGGCGGGCCCGACCGTCCGCGCGCCAACCCCGCGCGGACCGACGACATCGCGTCGACCGCGCCCCGTGGCGACGCCGCCCTCGTGGATCGTGCCCTCGCGGGCGCGGCGCGCGCGCAGCCCGGGTGGGCGGCGATGCCCGCGCCCCAGCGCGGCGAGGTCCTCATGCGCGCGGCCGGCATCCTCGAGTCCCGCCTCGAGACCGTCGCCCGAGACCTCACCCGCGAGGAGGGGAAGACGCTCGCGGAGGCGACGGGCGAGGTGCGCCGCGCCGTCGCGATCCTTCGCTTCTTCGGGTCCGAGGGGTGGCGCCTCGGCGGCGAGACGTTCCCCGCGTCGGCGAGCGACGCGCTGATCTACACGCGGCGCGAAGCCCTCGGGGTCGTCGTCGCGATCACGCCGTGGAACTTCCCGATCGCGATCCCGGCGTGGAAGACCGCGCCCGCCCTGATCGCCGGCAACGCCGTCGTCCTCAAGCCGGCAGCGCTCACGCCGGGGACCGCGTACCACCTCGTCGCGTCCCTCGTGGACGCCGGGATCCCCGACGGGGTCGTCTCGCTCCTCCTGGGGACGGGCGGCGAGGTGGGCGACCTCCTCGTGGACGACCCGCGCGTCGCCGCGGTCACGTTCACCGGGTCGGTGGCCGTGGGGGCGCGTCTCTACGAACGCGCCGCGCGGCGGCGGATCCGCGTCCAGCTGGAGATGGGCGGCAAGAACGCCCTCGTCGTGCTCGACGACGCGGACCCGGCCGCGGCAGCCCGGATCGCCGCGGTCGGCGGGTTCGGGCTCACCGGACAGGCGTGCACCGCGACGAGCCGGATCGTCTGCACGCGCGCGATCGCCCCCGCGTTCGTCGACGCGCTCGTCGCGGAGAGCGAGCGGTACGCGCCCGGCGACGGCCTCGAACCCGGGGTCCTCATGGGCCCGGTGGTCTCGGCCGACCAGGCTGCGGTCAACCTGTCGTTCCTCGAGGAGGCGCGCAGCGCCGGCCTCTCCGTCGTCGCCGGCGGGCGGGCCGGAGCCGGCCTCCTCCAGGCGCCGGCGATCGTCACCGGCGTGCGGCCGGACGACCGGATCGCGCAGGAGGAGGTCTTCGGGCCGGTGGTCGGGGTCATCGAGGTCGCCGACCTCGACGCCGCGATCGCAGCGGTGAACGCGAGCCGCTATGGCCTCTCCGCCGGCGCTGGTGACGAACGACCTCGCCGCCGTCCATCGCTTCGCGCGCGAGGCCCACGTGGGCGTGGTGAAGGTGAACCAGCCCACCGGCGGCGTCGAGCTCAACGTCCCCTTCGGCGGCGTCGGCGACTCGTCCACGAACACCTACCGGGAGCAGGGCAGCGTGGCGGTCGAGTTCTCGACGTGGACGAAGAGCGTCTACGTCTCCACGCCGCCATGGCGATGAGTCGGCCGGCCGCGGGCGGTGCAACGCCCGGTGCGGGTCGCGCGCTCGGCCGAGATGGCGCCGGGCGCGGCCGTCGTCCCGTTTCGGCACGTCCGCGCCACCCGCCGCACACGCGCGCGGCGCGCGCGCGCCCTTGACCGACGGCGCCGACTGTCGCAGACTCTGCTTGTCTGCAACATGAGACATGGAGAGGATCGCCATTTGACTGGATGGACCTCGTGACGGCGGGGACCGGCGCCGGCACCGCACCCGGAGGTGCGACGCTGCAGATCCTCGCCCCGGCCGACGGCTCGGTCGTCGGGACGGTCATCGCCACCTCGCCGGACGACGTCCCGCGGCTCGTGGCGACCGCGCGCGCCGGCTTCGCCGCCTGGCGACGCGTCCCCATCGGCAGGCGCGCCGCCATCCTCGAGTCGGCCGCCGATGCCCTCGCGCCGCGGGCGGAGGAGCTGGGCCGTCTGCTCGCACGGGAGAGCGGCAAGATCCTCCCGCAGGCCATCTTCGAGGTCCACGGGTCGATCGGCCTCCTGCGCGGGAACGGCGAGCGCGCCCGCGCGCTCGAGGGTCGGGTCCTGCCCACGGGGTCGTTGCCCGGGAACGAGCGCGACCTCGCATGGGAGGAGCGCGTCCCGCTCGGCGTCGTGGCCGCGATCGTCCCGTTCAACTTCCCCGTCGAGCTGTTCATCGAGAAGACGGCCGCGGCGCTCGCGATGGGCAACGCCGTCATCGCCAAGCCGCCGAGCCAGTGCCCCCTCGCGGTGCTCGAGGTCGTGGCGGCCCTGCATGCTGCCGGCGTCCCGCCGGACGTGCTCCAGGTCGCGAACGGTCCCGGCGTCGGCGTCGCGCTCGCGGCCGCGGACGGGATCGACGCGGTGAGCCTGACCGGCTCCACGGCGGCGGGCATCTCCGTGGCCAAGGCGGGGGCGCCCTCGCTGCGCCACCTCCACCTGGAGCTCGGCGGGAACGACGCGCTGATCGTCCTCGACGACGCCGATCTCGACTTCGCGCTGTCGGAGGCCATGCGCGGCCGGCTGATGATGAACGGCCAGACGTGCGCATCGAACAAGCGGATCCTCCTCCACCGCGCCATCGCCGGCCGGTTCCTCGACATGCTGGTCCCGCGCATCGCGGCGCTCCGCATCGGCGACCCGCTGGACCCGGCCACCGAGATGGGCCCCCTCATCGACGCCGAGGCGGCCGCGACCGTCGCCGGCCAGGCCCGCCGGGCCGTGGAGGAGGGCGCGCGCCTGGTCCTGGGCGACCTGACCCCCCGCGGCGCGTTCCTTTCGCCCCACATCCTCGCGAACGTCCCGCCGACGGCGGGGGTCGCGCGGGATGACGAGGTCTTCGGGCCCGTCTTCACGCTGGTGACCGTCGAGGACGATGACCACGCGGTCGAGGTGGCGAACGCGTCCCGGTACGGGCTGATGGGCTCCGTCTTCAGCGCGGACGTGGAGCGTGCGCTCGCGGTCGCCGACCGTCTCGAGACCGGGGGCGTGGTGGTGAACGGCACCGGCAACTACCGGCCGCCGTTCATCCCGTTCGGGGGCGTCAAGATGAGCGGCTACGGCCGCGAAGGCCTCGGCTACACCCTGGAGGAGATGAGCCAGGAACGATTTACCGTGATCCGTCGCCTTCGGCGCTGAGGGAGCGTCGCCGAGGGAGACACGACGATCGGCGGGTCGCGCGGGTGGACGTCGCGACCCGACAAGGGGACACGTTGGAGGAGGACACCATGTCTCTGCGAACGGGCACCATCGGGCGCCCCCGACCATCGACGGCAGCCAGGCTCGCCGCGCTCGGCGCGGCCCTCGCATTCGTCGTCGCCGCATGCTCGTCGAGCGCGACCCCGGCACCCGCCACCCAGGCGCCGGCCACGGCCGCCCCGTCGACCGAGGCGAGCGTCGCCCCGGCCGAGTCCGCCGCGCCGTCCGCGAGCACCCTGGCCTGCACGCCACCGAGCTCGCCGGTCCAGCGGACGCTGATCCTCGACTACCTGCCGAACGCCGTGCACATCCCGATCTACAACGCACTCGCGAAGGGCTTCTACAAGGACGCGGGCATCGACCTGAAGATCGAGACGCCCACGTCGACGTCGGACACGATCAAGCTCATGTCGGCCGGGAAGGCCGACTTCGGCATCACGTCGATGCTCGACTTCCTCACGACCTTCCAGCTGGATCCGTCGATCAAGATCTTCTCCGCCGTGGAGCAGTCGCCCCTCGGCTCGATCGTCGGCTTCCAGAAGTCCGGCATCACGCGGCCCAAGGACCTCGAGGGCAAGCTCGTCGGCGTGACCGGCGTCCCGAGCGACCTCGCGGCCCTCAACTCGATCGTCGCGTATGACGGCGGCGACCCGACGAAGGTCGAGAACATCACGATCGGCTTCAACGCGGTCCAGAACGTCGTGAGCGGCGCCGTCCAGGGAGCGATCGGCTTCTGGAACTCCGAGGGCGTCCAGCTCTCGGCGATGGAGCCCACCTACATCTTCCGGCTCGACCAGTACGGCGCACCGACCTACCCCGAGCTCGTCTTCTTCGCCAAGAACCAGTTCCTCGACAGCGACCCCTGCGTCGCCCAGGCGTTCGTCGACGCGACGGCCAAGGGCTACGCGGACATGGTCGCCAACCCGGACGCGGCGCTCCAGGCGCTCCTCGACCAGACGCAGGGCCTCGCGCTCAACGACACCAAGGCGCAGCTCGACGTGCTCATGCCCGTCTTCAAGGGCGACGCCCCGGCCTACGGCCACGTGAACATGGACGCCCTCGCGGCCTATCTCAAGTGGTCGAAGGACGCCGGGATCCTCGACATGTCGAACGCCCCGACGGAGTTCGCGACCGACTCGTTCACCGCGGCCCAGTAGCCATGGGGTCGGCGAAGCTCGAGGCCCGCGGCCTGGGCAAGCGCTTCAAGACCCACGGCCAGGTGGTCGACGCCCTCGCGGGCGTCGACCTCGCCCTCGGCGACCGTGAGTTCGTGAGCGTCATCGGCCCGAGCGGCTGCGGCAAGTCCACGCTGTTCAACATCTTCGCGGGCCTCGAGACGCCGACATCCGGTGACGTCCTCCTCGACGGCACGCCGACGGTCGGGGATGCCCTGCTCGGCAAGGTCGGCTACATGCCGCAGCAGGACCTGCTCATGCCGTGGCGGACGATCCTCGACAACACGATCCTCGGCCTCGAGGTCGGCGGGATGGGGAAGAAGGAGGCGCGGCAGCGCGCTCTCGAGCTCTTCCCGCTTTTCGGCCTTTCCGGGTTCGAGAAGCGATACCCGGACGACCTCTCCGGCGGCATGCGCCAGCGCGCCGCCCTCCTGCGGACCTTCCTCGCGGGTCGCGAGGTGATCCTCCTAGACGAGCCGTTCGGGGCGCTCGACTCGCTCACGCGAGCCGCGATGCAGCAGTGGCTCCTCGGCATCTGGGAGGAGCACCGCAAGACGATCCTCTTCGTGACGCACGACGTGGATGAGGCGCTCTTCCTCTCCGACCGGGTGTACGCGATGTCCGCGCGACCCGGCCGGGTCACCCAGATCCTCCACGTGGACATCCCGCGGCCGCGCAGGTACGACGTCATCACGTCCGAGCCCTTCATCGAGATGAAGCAGGTGCTCCTCGAGAAGCTGCGGCTCGCGCACGGGACGGGGCGTGCGGCATGAGCGGGACCGACCGGGAGATCATCGTCCCGACGACCAACGGCGCGGCCGTGGCAGCCGCCGACGACGAGAAGCGCAGCACCGGCCGGACCGTCCGGCGGTGGATCCGCACGGTGACCCCGCCGCTGCTCTTCGCGGTCCTCGTCATCGTCCTGTGGGAGGCGTTCGTCCTCATCACCGCCGTGAGCGCGCTGCTGCTCCCGGCGCCGTCGCAGATCGGCATCTCGCTCGTCGAGAACGCCGCGCTCTTCGCGCGGAACGCCGTGGTCACGCTCAGCGAGATCCTCATCGGGTTCGCGCTCGGCGCGTTCGTGGGGATCGTCCTCGGGATCGCGCTCAGCTACTCCCGGATCTTCGAGCGCTCGGTCTACCCGTGGCTCGTCGCCTCCCAGATGGTCCCGATCGTCGCGGTCGCGCCGATCCTCGTCGTCTGGTTCGGGTTCACGCTCGTGCCGAAGGTGCTCGTGGTCGCGCTCATCAGCTTCTTCCCGGTCGTCGTGAACACGGTCGACGGGCTCCAGTCGGTCGACCGCAAGATGATCAACCTCATGCGGACCCTGGACGCGTCCCAGGTGAGGATCATGCGGACCGTCCGCATCCCCTGGGCCATGCCCTTCGTCTTCTCCGGCCTGAAGATCGCGATGGCGCTCGCCGTGGTCGGGGCGGTGTTCGGCGAGTGGGTGGGCTCCAACGCCGGCCTGGGCTATCTCATGCTCGCGTTCAACAACCAGCTGGCCACGACGGATCTCTTCGCGGCGGTGATCGTGCTGTCGGCGATGGGGATCGCGCTCTTCTTCCTCGTGGGAGGCGTGGAGCGGCTCGTGATCCCGTGGCACCACGACAAGCGACAGGCGGGACGATGACGCAGACGCACACCCTCGAGCCGGCGGTCGCCGACCGCTACCGCGACGAGTTCCTGGAGTACCTGAGCCAGACCGTTCCCGGTCGCAAGGAGCTGGTGGTCACCGAGGCCCATGGCTGCACGGTCGTGGGCTCGGACGGGACAGAGTATCTGGACCTCACCTCGGGGATCGCGGTCGCGAACGTCGGCCACGCGAACCCCGACGTGGTCGAGGCGGTCCGCGAGATGGTCGGGACGATGACCCACGTCAACGTGTACGGCCGCTATGTCCTGCCGGTCCAGGTGGACTTCGCGCGCGAGCTCGCGTCGGTGACGACCGCGGACCTCGACGTCTCGTTCCTCACGAACTCCGGCGCGGAGGCGATCGAGGGCGCCCTGAAGCTCGGCCGCAAGGCCAGCGGGCGACCCGGGATCCTCTCGTTCGAGGGCGCCTTCCACGGGCGGACCTTCGGCGCGCTGTCGGTCACGTGGAAGGAGCGGTATCGCAGGCCGTTCGAGCCCCTCGTCCCGGGCGTGCGCTTCGCGAAGTTCGGCGACCTCGCGTCGGTCGAGGCGGCGATGACGGACGACGTGGGCGTCTGCATCGTGGAGCCCATCCAGGGCGAGGCGGGCGTCATCATCCCGCCCGATGACTTCCTCCCCGGCCTGCGCGCCCTCTGCGACGCGAAGGGCGTGATGCTCATCGTCGACGAGGTCCAGGGCGGGATGGGCCGGTCCGGCCGGTGGCTCGCGCACCAGCACTGGGACATCGTCCCGGACGTGATCGTCTCCGCCAAGGCGCTCGGCGGCGGGCTCCCGCTCGGCGCGTTCTCCGCGCGCGAGAGCCTGATGGCCACGTTCCTCGACCCGCCGCTCTCGCACCTCACGACGTTCGGCGGGAACCCCGTCAGCTGCGCCGCCGGCCTGGCCGCGATGCGGTACATCAAGCGCAACGGGCTCGTGGAGCGGGCTGCCCGCCTCGGGACGCACCTCGCGGCCCGCCTCGACGAGATGGTCACGGCCGGGATCGGCGTCCGGGCCTACCGGTGCAAGGGCCTCTGGTCCGCCATCGACCTCGACGACGACTCGATCACGAACATCGTCGTGGACGAGGCGCAGCGCCGGGGCGTGCTCATCGGGTCCATGCTCCACAACGACGCGACGATCCGGATCGTGCCGCCGCTCATCGTGGACGAGGCCGAGCTCGACCGCGGCCTCGACGTCATCGCCGACTCCGTCCGCGCGATCGCGCGGACCTGACGCGCCATGGGAGGCGAAGCCGAGCTCGTCGTCCGCGGCGGGCACGTCCTCACGATGGGTCCCGCAGGCGCCATCGCCGACGGGGCCGTCGCGATCCGGGGCGGGGAGATCCTCGCGGTCGGCCCGGCGGCGGAGGTGGTCGCGGCGCACCCGGCGGCCGAGGTCGTCGGCGACGAGTGGGGGATCGTGGTCCCCGGCTTCGTCAACGCGCACACGCACCTCTCCGAGGCGCTCATCCCGGGGATGGGAGAGGACCTCACGCTCTTCGAGTGGGCTGCCGCGGTCGTCGTGCCGGCGGGGCGCCACCTCACGCGCGAGATGGCCCACGCGGGGACGCGCCTCAAGGCCGCGGAGATGCTCCTCTCGGGCGTGACGACCGTGAACGACATGTTCGTCCACACGAACATGGGCTCCCTGGCCACCCTCGGGGTCGTGGACGGCCTCGAGGCGATGGGGATGCGGGCAGAGGTCTCGTTCGGGGCCGAGGACGCGTTCGACCCCCACCCGGTCTCCACCTTCATGGCGGAGCACGAGGCCCTCGCGGCGCGTGCCGCCGTCAGCCCCCTTGTCCGGTTCCGGATGGGCGTGGGCACGATCCTCGGGCAGACCGAGGCGCTTCTCGCGGCCTCCGCGGAAGAGGCGCAGCGCAACGGGTGGCCCGTCCACACGCACCTCGCGGAGGTGCGCGAGGAGGTCGTGGACGCCCGCGTCCGCAGGGGCCGGGACACGATCGAGATCGCCCTCGACGCGGGCCTCCTGGACATCCCCGTCATCGCCGGCCACTGCATCTGGGTGGGGAGCCCGGACATCGCGATCCTCGCCGAGCACGGGGTGGCGGCCGCGCACAACCCGGTGGCGAACATGATCCTCGCGTCCGGCGTCTGCCCCGTGGAGCGGCTGCGCAGCGCGGGCATCCCGGTCGGCCTGGGCACCGACGGCGCAGCGAGCAACGACAGCCAGAACATGCTCGAGGCCATGAAGGCCGCGGCCCTGCTCCAGAAGGTCTCGAAGCTGGACCCGCGCGCGCTGACGGCGCCCGACGTCCTCGCGATGGCGACGATCGAGGGGGCGCGCGCGCTGGGCCTCGACGACGTCACCGGCTCGCTCGAGCCCGGGAAGCGGGCGGACGTCGTCCGGTTCCACGGCCACGGGCCCGGCCTCGCGAACATCCACGACCCCTTCCAGCAGCTCGTCTACTGCACGTCCCCACTCGACGTCGCCGACGTCTGGGTGGACGGGCGCGCGCGCGTCCGCGACGGGCGCCTCGTGGGCGCGGACCTCGGAAGCCTCATCGACGACAGCCGTCCGCTCGCGGCCGAGCTCGTCACCCGCGCCGGGATGCAGGACCTCTCGTGCCTCGCGCGATCGTCGTAGGAGGCGGCCACAACGGCCTCGTCTGCGCGGCCTACCTGGGCCGCGCGGGCTACGACGTGACCGTCCTCGAGGCGGCCGACCGGCCCGGCGGGTGCATCGTCACGGAGGAGCCGGTCGCGGGGTACCGGATGAACACCGGCGCGATCGAGATCGGCGGGATCGTGGACAGCGGGGTCGTCGCGGACCTGGGGCTCGAGGCCCTGGGGCTCCGGCTCATCGACCAGCCCGAGATCGCGCTCATCCACACGCCGGGCGCGGCGCTCGCCTTCCACCGGTCGCTCGACGCTACGGCAGCCCACCTGGCGGCCGACCTCTCGCCCGCGGCGGCGGCCGAGTGGGTGCGCTTCGCGGGGTTCGCGTCGGCCGTCTGGGGACTCTTCGGGCTCGTGGACGACGTCCCGCCCCCGTCCTTCGCGGAGCTCGCGTCGATGGCCGAGGGCGCATACGGCGCCGCGGGCGGCCGGCTCTTCGAGGCGGTCCTCTCGCCCGCCGACACCGTCATCGCGACGAACCTCGCCGACCCGGACCTGCGCGCGGCCACGGCGGTCTTCGGGTCGCACGGGGAGATCCCTCCCACGCTCCCGGGGAGCGGGGTCTTCGCCTTCCTCCTCCCGGGCGGCCACGGCGGGACGGGCGCCCGGCCCGTCGGAGGATCGGGCGCGCTCATCGACGCGCTCGTCGCGGCGATCTCCCGTTCGCGCGGGACGGTACGGTGTGGCGCGCGGGTCGCGGGCGTCCGCCTCTCGGAGGTGGGCGTCGCGGGCGTGACGCTCGCGTCGGGCGAGGAGATCAGTGCGGACGTGGTCGTCTCGGCGGTGGACGTCCGGCGCCTCGCCCCCATGCTGCCGGCGGACCACCGCGCCGACGCGTTCCGGGCGGCGGCCGCGCGGACGCACGGCGGCCTGTACAACGTCGGCGAGCTGAAGGTCGACCTCGCGCTCGACGCCGAGCCGGCCTTCGCACGCGAGGCACCCGGAGACCGGGGTGCGCTCCGCATGCTGGTGCCCGACCTCGACGTGGGCGCCGCGTTCCGCTCGATCGGCGCCGGCGAGATGCCGGACCCGATGCCCGTCATGTTCGCGATCCCGTCGGCGACGGACGCGACGATGGCGCCCGAGGGACGTGCCGTCGGCTGGGTCTCCGCCTTCGTGCCCGCGCGCCGCGCGGACGGCCGGACCTGGCCCGACGGGAACGACGAGGCCGCCCGCGCGGCGCTGGCGACCGTGGAGCGGTTCGCGCCCGGGACCGCGGCGCGGATCCGCGAGATCGTGGTCACGGGCCCGGCCGAGTGGGAGGCGCGGACGGGGAACCCCGGCGGCAACCCCAACCACCTCGACCTCACGCTCGACCAGATGCTGGGCTCGCGGCCGGCGGCGGGGCTCGCGCGCTACGCGACGCCGATCCCCGGACTCTTCCTGTCCGGCGCCGGGACGCACCCCGGCGGCGGCGTCACCGGCCAACCAGGCCGGAACACGGCCCGCGCCGTGGTCGGGATCCATGGGCCGTCCAGCTGGCGCGCGAAGGTGCCGGCACTGCGGATGGTGGATGCGGCGCGCGGGTACCTGCGGATGCGGAGGGCGCTCGGATGAGCTGGGGTGAGCTGTACGGGGCGCTGACGGGCTACCAGGCCGCGGCGGCGATCATGGCCGCGGAGCGCGTGGGCCTCATCGCGGCGCTCGCCGGACCGGGCGGGACGCCGGATGCCCTCGTGGCCGCGACGGGCGCGTCGCCGCGCGGGGTCGAGGCGCTCCTCGGGTCGCTCGCAGCCCTGGGCATCGTGGAGGAGGACGCGGGGGCGTACCGGCTCTCGGAGGCCGGCGCTGCGCTCGCGGTGGACGGTCCCGATGGGCTCGCCCGGCTCATCCGCAAGGAGGCCGTCTTCTACGACCTGTGGGGCCGGCTGGACCGCGCGGTCCTCTCCGGGGACGCTCTTCTCGCGCCGTTCGCCGAGCGGGCGCGCACGGATCCCGCCGGCGCGGAGGGGTTCCTCCTCGCGCTCAACGACCTCGCCGGCCGTGTCGCGCCCGCGCTCGCGCCCGCGGCGCGTCTCGACGGCCGTCGGCGACTCGCCGACGTGGGCGGCGGCGGCGCGGCGTACGCGGTCGCCTTCGCGCGGGCGCACCCCGACATGGCCGTGACGATCGTCGAGCAGCCGGATGTCGTGCCGATCTCCCTGCGTGCGGTCGCGGCCGCCGGCGTCGCCGGGTCGGGCGTCCGGGTCGTCGCCGGCGATGCGACGCGTCCCGGCCTCGGCCTCGACGGCGAGACGTTCGACGCTGCCCTCGTCTCCCACGTGCTGCACGACCTGGAGTCCGACGTCGCCCGCGCGGCGATCCTCGGGACGGGGTCCGCCGTCGAGCCGGCGGGGTCCTCCTCGTGCATGACGTCTTCCGCGAGGGCGGGGCGACGGATCCGGTCATCGCGCTCTTCGACGTGATGATGCTCGTGGAGAACCAGGGCGGCCGGACGCACCGGCTCGCGGACGTCCGGGCGTGGATCGTCGAGGCGGGATTCGCCGAGCCGGAGGAGACCGGGCTCGGCTTCACGACCCTGCTGCGGGCCGAGAAGCCACGGTAGGGGAGCGGCCGCTGCGCCGGCCGCAGCCGCGACGTCCGGCACGCCGGACGCAGGCCCGGCCGCGCCCCGGAGCGGGGACGCCCGGTCGTCAGCCGCCGTACGTCCCGAGCAGCCAGGTCCAGAGCCTGACGGTCTCCTTCGCGTACCAGCGGTTCCGGCGCGCGAGCTCGTCAGCCGAGAACGGGATCCCGGCGCCGGCCGTCCGCTCGGCGACCTCGCAGCGATCCTCCAGGCACCAGGCGCGCGCGGCGGCCTCCGCGAGGTCCTGCCCCACGGCGAGGCCCCCGTTGCCCCGCAGCAGGATCGCCGGGCCGGCCCCGAGCGCGGCCGCGACGCCCGCGCCGGCCCGCGCGTCCGCGACGAGGTCCGGGTCCGGCCACATGGCCACCGGCTCCACGACCCCGCCGAACCCGTGGAGGAGCGGGGGCGGCTCCGGCCGGGCCGACCAGGCCGCCGCGGCCCGGCCGTGGATCCGGCAGATCGCATGGACGTCAGGGCGCGCCGCGTAGATGGCGGCGTGCATCGGCGCCTCGAGAGGCACCCTGCTGCGGTCCCCGTCGAGCGGCGCGCCGTCGGGGCCGAGCGGACGTACGTCCGCCGCCCCCAGCGCCCCGAGCGGCGGGACCACGGGCGTGAGGAGGAACCCGTCGGCCGTTCGCTCGCTGGCATGCCCGAAGGCGTAGACGAGCCCCGCGCGGGCCAGGATGCCCGCGACCGTGGCGACCCGCGCGGCGGGCCCGAGGGCCGCCCAGGCCTCCGGCGTCATCCGACCGGTCGGAGCACGCGGAACGCCATCTCGCTGATCGCGAACGCGTTGCACGCAGTGAGGTCCTGCGGGCAGCTGCTCGCCACGACCCCCAGGTCGTCGAGGGCCTCGAGCTCGATGTAGCTCCCCGCCGGGTGCGGCGGCTCGAACGTCCTGATCGACCCGTCGGGCTGGAGCTGGTTGTTCATGAAGACGTTCCACGCCAGCTCGGCGCGCGGTGTCCACGTCTCGCCCGCGAGGTCCAGGCCCTCCCGGATGTTCCCCAGGCACGAGCGATGGTCCGTGAGCCCGTAGTCGCGCGAGTACCGCTCCGGGTCGCAGCACGGGACGATGAGGTCGTGGCTGCCCACCGTGTCCCGGCGGACACGGAAGAGGGGTCGGCGGTGGTTCGAGAAGATCTCCTCGCCCTCCTTCGGGACGAGGTGCGTGAGGCACGAGACGGTATGGCCCGGCGACATGTACTCGTCGGGGTCGGCGAGTCGCCACGCCATGACGTCGCTCACCTGCTGGCCGCGGACGTCCATGAGCTGGAGGAGCTCGCCCGCGGCGACGCGGATCGCCCTCCCGTGCCCCGACGGGATGACGACCTCGTCGCGGACCTCGTACCCATCCGGGATCGGCGTCGCGGGGATCGGCGGCGTGGGTCCGCTCACGTCCTTGGTCATCGTGCCCCTCCTGTCGTCACGACCGCCTCGCGGGCGGGCGCGGGTGTGTTCCGGCTCTTGAGGGCGCGGATCTGGCCGTCGATGACCACCCCGCAGATCCCCGGGATGTCGCCATTCTCGATCGCCGCGAGCGGATCCGCCCGGGTCCCGCCGAGCGGCTCCTGGAGGAGGACGACGTCGGCCGGGCGCCCCGCCTCGAGGATCCCCTCGTCCACGCGCATGACGCGCGCGGGGTTGCCCGTCGCCATCGCCAGGACGTCGGTGGCGGGGAGCCCACCGAGCGAGGAGACCTCGCAGACCGTCTTGATGACGCCCATCGGCATGACGCCCGTCCCCGAGGGCGTGTCCGTGCCCAGGATGACCCGGTCGAGTCCGCCGATCTCGCCGGCGGCGCGCAGGACGACGAGCGCGGACCGGAGGTTGCCGGCCTGGACGATCTGCAGCGCCATGGACGATCCACGGACCAGGCGGTCGATGTCCTCGTCCGGGAGGCTGGAGGTCCCGCCGTTCACATGACCGGCGATGTCGGGCTGCATCGCGAGGAGGTGGTCGACCGTGATCGGCTTGGAGCCCGAGATCGACGCTCCGCCCGAGTGGGACATGACGACGAAGCCGGCCGCCCGCGCCCAGCGGACCTGCGGTGCCGCGTCCGCGGGGTCGGCGAAGGCGCCGAAGCCGACCTTCATGAACCGCACGCCCTGGGAGGCGAGCCATGCGAAGTCGGCCTCCTCGAGCACCGGCTCGCAGATCACCGACCCGCCCCGGACCTTCACGCCGCCGGGCCGGAACCCGGTGAACGCGCGCTGCGCGGCGATCGCGAGCGCCTTGATCCCTTCTCGGTCGGACGGCCGCCCGGGGAGGTGGACCTCCGATGCGGACATCGCCTGCGTGACGCCGCCGTGCATGTAGCTCTCGATGAAGCCGATGGTGTTCTGCCGCGGGGTCCAGTCGCCGAACACCACGTGGAGGTGCGTGTCGAACAGGCCCGGGACCGCGACCGCGCCGCGCGCGTCCACCACGACGTCGGCCGGCGCCGGGGCCGCGCCGATCCCCGTGACGACGCCCCGCTCCGCCCGGATGGTCTCCGCCGCGACGACCGGATCGCCCAGGCGCCCGGTGACGACGCCGCGGAGGTTGCGGATCTCGATGGATCCGTCGGCCGGCCCGAACGCGCCGGGCTGGAAGGTCTGGTCCCACGTCATCGGTGACGGGCCTCCGTACGTGCGGGAGCCTGTCTCCCGCGGCGCTCCACCGGTCCCGGCCGGGCCGGGGTTGACCCCCGGCGCGCGTGCCCTATCATAGCGTCCAGCGATTGTGCGAGACAAGACACAGGATGACTCGCGACGGCCGCACGGACGCCGCACGGACACGGTCCACGAAGGAGGCTCAGGTGACCACAGAAGTCGATCTCGTCCTCAAGGGCGGACGCGTCGTGACCGGCGACGGGATCTTCGAGGCCGGTGTCGCGATCCGCGACGGGAAGATCGTCGCGGTCGCCGCGGACGAGCTCCTTCCGCCCGCGAAGAAGGTCATCGACGTGAAGGGGAACCACATCCTCCCGGGGATCGTGGACTCCGAGGCCCACCCGGGCTGCTACGTGCCGTTCGACTACGACATGCGGACCGAGAGCAAGGCGGCCGCATGCGCCGGCGTCACGACCTGGGGGATCCAGGCGCCGTCCACGCGTCTCGGGACCGTCCCGTTCAAGGAGTTCATCCAGGCCGACGACGTCGTCCCGTTCTCGGCGTCGTTCGGGGCCGCGAAGGAGATCATCGACACCATCTCCGCGGTCGACGCGTTCCTCACGTTCATGATCGAGACCGACGAGCAGGCCGAGGAGATCCCGCTGTACTGCGAGGAGTACGGCGTCACCTCGTACAAGCTCTATATGCAGGCACGGCACATCCCCGCGGCGGACCACAACTGGCCGAGCCGCCGCGCCGGCCTCGGCGTCGGGATCGACGACGGCGTCCTCTACCGCGTCTTCGAGCAGGTCGCCCGCTACGGCGCCCCGGCCATCGCGTCGATCCACCCGGAGAACTGGGAGATCGCCCGCGTCTTCGAGGAGCGCGCCCGCGCCACCGGCCGCACCGATCTCGGCGCCTGGACCGACCGCTCGCCGCACATGCTCGAGGCGCAGCACGTCCGCGCGTACGCGTACATCGCCGAGAAGCTCGGTTCCCGGATGTACATCCAGCACGCGACGACGCCGGCGACGTTCGCGGAGATCCGCGAGGCGAAGTCCCGCGGCGTCGAGATGTACGCGCAGACCGGCCCCGCATGGCTCGGCTTCACGCCCAACGACGGCTGGCGGATCAACGTCCCGCTCCGCTGGGAGGACGCCCAGGAGGAGCTCTGGAAGGCCGTCGCCCGCGGCGATGTCGACGTCGTCGGCTCCGACCACGTCGTGGCCTGGGACCCGGCCGACCGCGAGTCCATGTACAGCGCGAACATCTGGGACTGCCGGACCGGCTTCTCCCGCGTCGAGACCTTCCTCCCCGTGATGCTCACCAAGGGCGTGCACGAGGGCCGGATCAGCCTCCAGCGCCTCGTCCAGGTGAGCTGTGAGAACCCGGCGAAGATCTTCGGGCTCTACCCGCAGAAGGGCGCGATCGCGGTCGGCTCGGACGCTGACCTCGTCGTGGTCGACACCTCCCGCGAGGTGACCGTCGGCAAGGAACACATCAACACCCGGTCGGGGTGGTCGATCATGGAAGGCCGGACCTACCACGGCTGGCCGGTCCTCACCGTCCTGCGCGGCCAGGTCACGGCCGAGTGGGCCGACGACTCGCCGGGCATGCGCCCGGTCGGTGAGCCCACCGGCAAGTACCTGCCGCGCAAGGTCCGGCCGGACGTCCCCGCGGAGCCGCAGGACCGCCTCGTGCGGACAGGCCCGAACGCCACGCTCGAGGGGATCTCGCCCGGCGCATAAGGCGCCCGCATCCGCACCACGACCCGATCCCGACCCAACGGAGGGAAGATCCCGTGCCCATCTGGGACGACGTGCTGTCCGAGACCGACCGACAGGTCTTCGAGGCAGCCGGCTGGGGGAAGAACGCCGGCCCCGGGAAGCGCCCGGTCCTCATGGTCATCGACGTCAACTACAACTTCGTCGGCGACCGCCCCGAGCCCATCCTCGAGTCCATCAAGCGCTGGCGCTTCTCGTGCGGCGAGCGCGGATGGCAGGGCGTCGCGGCGACGAAGCGGATCCTCGACGAGGCGCGCCGTCTCCGCATCCCCGTCATCTACACGACGAACCCGCGCCGCCCCGACGGCTTCGACCTCGGCGTCTGGAACCTGAAGAACCACCGCGCCGAGGAAGAGGTGGACGTCCAGGGCCACAAGGGCAACGAGATCGTCGCCGAGGTCGCACCGCTCCCGGGCGACCTCTTCATCGAGAAGAAGAAGCCGTCCGCGTTCTTCGGGACGCCGCTCGTGAGCTATCTCGTCGCCCTCCAGGCGGACACGATCATCCTGACGGGGACCACGACGAGCGGCTGTGTGCGCGCGAGCGCCGTGGACGCGATCTCCGACAACTTCCGCGTCGTCATCCCGGAGCAGGCCGTCTGGGACCGCGGCGAGCTGAGCCACAAGGTGAACCTCTTCGACCTCCAGCAGAAGTACTGCGACGTGGTGGAGGTGGAGGACGTCCTCGCGTACCTCGGTGGCCTGGAGACGGGGCTCTTCGACGACGTGTGGCCGCCGGCCCGCGAGGCGGCTGCCGCGGCGGGCGACCTGGCGCGATGAGCGACATCGAGACTCGCGCCGGCCGCCTCGCGGAGTCCCGCGCGAAGATCGTCCCGCCGTTCCGGCTGGACGACTCGATGCGGTTCTACAGCCCGCAGGACAACGTCGACGCGCTCGAGCACCCGCGCGTCCGGCCGTTCTGGGAGTACGTCCGGGACACGTACGCACCGGACCTCCCCGCGGGCCGGCACATCGCAGTGATCATCCCGTGCACGAAGACGAAGCCGTACCCGCTGAGCATCGAGCACCGGCGCATCAACGCCGCGCTCCTGGGCGCTGGGTTCCGGCCGCTCCCCGGCGTCCCGGACACGGTGCCGCCGCCCGAGTTCCTCGACCGCCTCGACGCGGACGAGGACCCCGACGTCCTCACGGTCTCGCCGCTCGTCCGTCCGGGGACGGTGATCCACCGGTACGTCGTCTCCGAGCCGATGGGCCTCGTGCCGTACGAGTACGTCTATCGCTGGCGGGGCGAGCAGTCCCCGGCGAGCGCGTACGACGACCCGGGGCTCTTCGAGCAGCGGGGGACCGCCGTGTCGCCTTGGCGTCCGGACTGCACCGGGATCCTCGGGAAGGACGGCCGGTGGAAGTGGGGCGACGCGGAGAAGACCGCGTACGTGGAGGTCCACAACCGCCTGACCGAGATCGTCGCCGCGACGCTGGAACGGCTCCGCTCCCATTACGACCTGATCGTGGCGTGGGTCGCACCCGGCCTCACGCACCGCAGCTTCATGATGGCCGCGGGCGACCGCGGGGCCGAGGGGATCGCCGGCACCAAGTCAGCGGGCGGGCGGCGGCTGGAGCTCGTCGGGGTGAACGATCGCGTCCCGGGCCTCGTGAGCATCCACCCGACGCGCCGGGAGGCGGACGACGCGCTGGACCGACTGACCGAGCGGCTGCGAGCCGAGGACCCGGCATCCACCCGGCGCGCTGCGCAGGCGGTGTACGCCCGCGGCGGCGGCGGGGCCACGCCTCTCGCGCTGCCGGAGATGCTGGAGGTGCTCACCGGACTGCTCTGACGTCACCGGGGGCAGAGGCCGGCCCCGTGTGCCCCACAATGGAGACACGCGACACAGCCGGCCGAGAGGAGGACGGACACGAGCCAGCTCACGCTCACCGCGCAGGCGGTCGAGGAGGCGCTCGAGGAGCGGATCCTCAAGGGCATCTACCCGCCCGGAGGCACGCTGCCGTCGGTGCGCGTCCTCGCCGCCGAGCTCGGGACGAGCCCGAGCACGGTGAGCCGCGCCCTCCAGGGGCTCGAACGGCGCGGATGGGTGAACGTGACCGAGAGGCGAGGCGCCTCCGTGGCGACCTCCATCCCACGGGACGACAGCCCCGACGAGCGCACGGCGGACGCCCTCATGGGCCTCGCCGTCCGGTGGCGCCTCTACGGTCGCTCCGCCGAGGACTTCCTCACGCTCGTGGCCCAGGTGACGGACGAGGCGTTCCGGCCGGCGCCGGCGGCGTTCTTCGTCGAGTGCAATCCTATCGAGCTTGCCGAGATGAGCGAGAGGATCGAGCGCGAGGTCGGCCTCCGGATCGAGCCCCTGCTGATCTCCGGGCTCGGGGCGGACCCTGGTCGCGTGGCCGGGTCGCTCGTGATCACCCCGTACTTCCATCTCGCGGAGGTCCGGATGCTCGCGGACCGGGCCACGGAGATCGTGCCGGTGAACCTCGTGCCGACGCAGGAGACGATGCGCGCGCTCTCCGACCTCCCGCGCGACGCGACGGTCGTGGCCGTGGGCCGGGACGAGCGGACCGCGCAGCAGATCGCCGGCCTCGCGAGCCACTACGCGTTGACGCAGGCCGTGGAAGCGAGCCTCACCGATCCAGCGCGGGCGGCGGCGCTCGTCGCCAGCGCGGACGTGGTCGTGGTGACGAACGCCACCGCGCTGCCGGACGAGCTCCGGGCCAGCGCACGGAACGTCGTGGTCGTCGGGTTCGACCTGGACCCCGGCGGCCTCGGGCCGGTCCGGGCCGCGATGCGCGCGGCGGAGGCCGGAGCCGCCGCCGTCGGGTGACCTAGGCCCCGGCGCCGCCCTGCCGGCGGTGCAGGGCCACCGCCTCGTGCCCCACCAGGCGCGGCTCCTCGCGGAGCCCCGCCGCCGTGGCGAGCTGCTCGCCGAGCTCCCGCGCCTCGTCGATCACCGCCTCGAGGTCCACCCGGGTGAGGCGTCCGCCCTCGAGCACGCGCTCTCCTTGGACCCAGACGTCGCTCACCTCGCGGCCGCTCGTGGTGTACAGCACCGCCTGGTACGGGTCGTGGATCACCGCGAGCGACGGGGTCCGGCCGTCGAGGAGGACGATGTCCGCATCCTTGCCGGCCTCGAGCGATCCGGTCACGCCGTCGAGCCCGAGCGCGCGGGCGCCGTCGATCGTCGCCATCCGGAGGACCTCGGGCGCGGTCATCGCGGTCGGGTCGAGCGCGCTCACCTTCTGCAGGAGCGCCGCAGCCTTCATCGCCTCGAGCATGTCCTGGCCGTCATTGCTCGCAGGGCCGTCCGTCCCGATCCCGACGGGGATCCCCGCCCCCTGCAGGCGGCGGACCGGGCAGACGCCGGAGCCGAGGATCATGTTGGCCACCGGGTTGTGCGCGACGCGGACGCGGTGCTCTGCGAGCAGGCGGATGTCGTCGTCGTTGAGCCAGATGCAGTGCGCCCCGAGGACCTCCGCGTCGAGGAGGCCCTCCTGAGCGGCGTAGCCGATCGTCGTCAGGCCGTGGAGCTGGCGCGACGCCACGACCTCCTCGCGGACCTCGTGGAAGTGCGTGTGGACCCGCAGCCCGTCGTCGAGCGCCCGTCGCACCGACGCCGCGAACAGGGCGTCGCTCTGGGCGAGGACCGTCGCGATCCCGAGGCGGAACCGCGACCGCCGGGACGCCGCGGCCGCCGCGGCCAGCGCGTCGTGCTCCGCGAAGATCTCGTCGATGGGGTGCGGGTCGTTGCGGTCCTGGGCGCCGAAGGCGACCTCGCCGCGGATGCCCAGGGCCTCGAGCCCGTCGACGACGCCCGGCGTCACCGGGTCCTTCGGGCGAGGAGAGCAGACGAAGAGGTCGTTCACGGCGGTGACGCCGGACTGGACCATCTCGGCGCCCTTGAGGAGCGTCCCCACGCGGGCGATCTCGCGCGTGAGGTGCGGCGCGACCGGGGCGACGAGCCGCTGGATCCACTCGAACAGGGTGAGCGTCTCGCCCATCCCCGTGACGAGGGCTTCGGAGAAGTGGCCGTGGGTGTTGACGAGGCCCGGGATGACGATGCCGGTCCCGTCTCCGACGACCGTGGCGCCCGGATGCCGGGGGCGGACGTCCTCCCACGCGCCGACCTCGGCGATCGTCTCGCCGTCCACGAGGACCGCCGCGTCGCGGAGCGCGCCGGCGTCGGAGGAGGTGAGGACGAAGCGCCCGCGGATCAGGGTGGTCACGGCGACGGTCACCTCTGCATGAAGGGGCTCGCATTCGCTTGACAGATGGTACATCATGCCCGCAGCGTCTTGTGAAAGACAAGAGACAGAGAGTCAGGAGGGACTCGAGGCGATGCGTGTGCCCACCGTGCGTCTTGTCCTTGCGGCAGCGGTATCGCTGACGCTCCTTGCCGCGTGCAGCGGCAGCTCGGCAACCCAGGCGCCCGCCGACAGCGTCGCGCCCGCCACCGTCGCCCCTGCGACCCAGGCGCCCGCCGAAAGCGCCGCCCCGAGCGCGGCCGCCCTGAAGGTCGCCCTCATCCTCCCCGGCCCGGCGTCCGACAAGGGCTTCAACCAGTCCGCCTACGAGGCTCTCGCCGAGCTCACCTCGAAGTACGGCGTCGAGACCGCGTACACAGAGAGCGTCGCCCCGAACGAGTTCGAGACGGCCTATCGCGACTACGCGGGCAAGGGCTACAACGTCATCATCGGGCAGGGCTTCGAGTTCGGCGACGTCGCCCAGAAGGTCGCGCCCGACTACCCCGATGTGAAGTTCCTCGTCACGAACAACAACGCCCTCGGCCTCCCGAATGCGGAGGGCCTCCAGCCGAAGTCGCAGGACGCGGCCTACCTCGCGGGCGTCGTCGCCGGGATGGCGACGAAGAGCGGGAAGGTGGGCGGCATCGCCGGCATGCAGTTCCCGGTCATCGTCGCCCAGATGGAGGCGTACAAGCTCGGCGTGCTATCCGTGAAGCCGGACGCCGAGGTCACGCTCACGTACCTCGGGACCTTCGACGACGTCGCCAAGGCGAAGGAGACGACGCAGGCGATGATCGACTCGGGGATCGACGTGATCTACCACATCGCCGACGCGGCGGGCGTGGGCGTCATCCAGGCGGCCGACTCCGGCAAGATCCTCGTCATCGGCTGGGGCAAGGACCAGAGCGAGCTCGCACCGAACGCGGTCCTCACCTCCCAGATCGTGGACCAGAAGGCGATGATCGTCGACGCCATCGGCGGTCTCATCGACGGCCAGTTCGCCGGCCAGCCGCAGTTCTTCGGGCTCGACACCAACGTCCTCGGCCTCGCGCCGATCACCGCGGTGGATGCGGCCGAGGCGGCGACGATCCAGGCGAAGGTCGACGAGGTCAAGGCGGCGATCCTCAGCGGCGCCACCCAGGTCCCGTTCATCCCGGAGCCGAGCAAGTAGCGGTCCGTCGCGGCTCGGCGTCCCGTCCATGAGCCACAGCCGCCCGGAGCGGGGCCGGTGATGTCGCCGGCCCCGCACGTCCCGGGCGACCAGCACGGCACTCCCGCCCGCACCGACGCGGACGCGAGTGCCGTGTCCGCGCCCGGGTCCGCCGCCCGTCAGCCGCTCGTCGAGCTCCGGGCGATCACCAAGACCTTCGGCGACGTCGTCGCCGACCGGGAGGTGGACCTCTCGGTCGCCGGCGGCGAGATCCATGCGCTGCTCGGAGAGAACGGCGCGGGCAAGACGACGCTCATGCGCGTCCTCGCCGGGCTCATCCGCGCCGACTCCGGCGAGATCCGCTGGGCCGGCACGCCCGTCCACATCACGTCGCCCGCGGACGCGATCCGGCTGGGGATCGGGATGATGCACCAGCACGACATGCTCGTCTCGACGCTCACCGTCGAGGAGAACTTCGAGCTGGCCCGCCCCGATCCGCCGGCGGCACTCGGGCTCGGGGACACGCGGAAGCGTGTCACCGCCCTCACGGAGCGCTACGGGGTGGACGTCCGGCCCGACCAGCGCGTCGAGACGCTCACGGTCGGCCAGCGCCAGTGGGTCAACCTGCTCCGGATCCTCGACGGCCGCGAGATCCGCCTGCTCATCCTCGACGAGCCCACGGCGTCGCTGACGCAGGCGGAGCGCGAGGATGTCTTCCGCACCCTGCGCGACCTCCGCGCCCAGGGGGTCGCGGTCATCCTCATCGTCCACAAGCTCGGCGAGGTCTTCGACGTCTGCGACCGCGCGACCGTGATGCGCGCCGGCCGGGTCGTGGCGACCCTGTCGGTCGCCGAAACGAGCAAGGAGCAGCTCGCGAGCCTGATGGTGGGCCACGCCGTGGACGCCCGGCTTGCCGGCCCGCCCACGGCGCCGGGCGAGGTCATCCTCGAGGTCTCCGGGCTGCGTACCGCCGGCGCGGAGCGTGACCTCTCCGACGTCACGTTCGAGGTGCGACGCGGCGAGATCGTCGGCATCGCGGGCGTGGACGGCAACGGCCAGCGCGAGCTCGGGGAGTGCCTCGCGGGCGTCCGCCGGCCGTCCGCCGGGACGGTGCGGCTGCGCGGCGACGACGTCACGGGCCGCCATCCCACGGCGCTCACGCTCGATGGGCGTCGCCCGGATCCCCGAGGATCGCCAGGAGCACGGCCTCGCCCTGGGGCTGCGCATCTGGGAGAACCTTCAGCTCGGCCGGAGCGCGAGCCGCCACCTGGTCCGGCGTGGCGTCGTGGACAACGCGCGGGCTCGCCGGATCGCCGCGGAGCTCGCGTCGCGCTTCGACGTGCGGACGGCAGACCTGGAGAGCCCCGCGGGGGTCCTGTCCGGCGGGAACCAGCAGAAGGTCGTCCTCGCGCGCGAGCTCGGTGACGACGCCGACCTCGTCCTGGCCATGAACCCCACCCGGGGGCTCGACATCGCCGCGACGCAGTTCGTGTACGAGCAGCTCGTGGCGGTGCGGACACGCGGCGGCGGCGTCCTCCTTGTCTCCGTTCGACCTCGACGAGCTGCTCGCGCTCTGCGACCGCGTCCTCGTCATGTCCGGGGGCCGCATCATCGGCGAGGTCGCCGCCGCCGGCGCCGACCGGACGCTCGATCGGGATGATGATGGGCGGCGAGGCCCAGCACATCCCCGCGGAATCCCGCTGTGACGGCGCCCACCCGCCTGCCCCCGCGCGCGCCGTCCCGACGCGCGGGCAGGAGGCCGCGGCGGCCGCCCGCAGGATGGCCCGCGCCAGCGTCTCGAACGGACTCGTCATCCTCGCCGGGCTCCTCGTCAGCGCGGCGCTCCTCGCGCTCACGGGCGCGGACGTCGCGGCGGCGACGTCGGCGCTCGTCGGCGGGTCGATCGGGAGCCCCGAGGCCATCCGCCAGTCGCTCATCCAGGCGGTCCCGATCATGATCGCCGGGCTCGGCGTGAGCTTCGCGCTCCGGGCGGGGCTGGTGAACATCGGCGCCGACGGCCAGCTGTACATCGGCGCGCTGTTCGCCGCGGTCGTCGCGGTCTTCGGCCCACCGCTGCCGTTCCCCGTCGCGCCGGTCGTCATGCTCCTCGCCGCGACGCTGGGCGGCTTCCTCTGGGGCGCGCTGCCGGGCTGGATGCGCGCGCGACTCGGGATGAGCGAGGTCATCACCACGCTCCTCCTCAACTTCGTCGCGTTCTGGCTCGTCAGCTGGGCCGTCCACGACCCGATCAACGACCCGCAGGGCGGCGGCTACCCGTGGACCCCGGAGGTCCCGCTCGCCGCCCGGCTCCCCGTCCTCCGGCTCGCCGGGTTCTTCCTGCCGTCCGGGATCCTCCTGGGCCTGGCGCTCGCGGTCGTCATCTCGTTCGTCCTCCACCGGACGCAGTTCGGCTTCGAGATGCGGGTCCTCGGCGACAGCCCGGCGGCCGCGAAGTGGGCGGGCATCAACGTGTCGCGCCGCATCATCCTCGCGCTCGCGATCAGCGGGGCGCTCGCCGGCATCGCCGGTGCGGCGGAGCTCGCGGGCAACCAGCTCCGGCTCTCGGACTTCTTCTCGCCGGGGTTCGGCTTCACCGCGCTCGTCGTCGCGCTCGTGGGCCGGGCGACGCCATCCGGGACGGTCGTGGCCGCGCTCTTCTTCGGCGCGCTCGCGGCGGGCGGGGGTTCGATGGAGCGCGTCGCCGCGGTCCCGGCCTCCACCGGCCTCGTGGTGCAGGGCACGGTCATCGCGATCCTCGTCGCGTCGCGGTCCGCCGCCGTGCGCTACGCTCGCGCTGCGCGCCCGCCGCCGCCTCGCCCGGCCCGAGGCGGGAGCCGCCTGATGGACGACATCATCGCCATCTTCTGGTCGGCCGCCTTCCTCGCGGCGGCGATCCGCCTCTCGATCCCGATCATGCTCGCCGGGATCGGCGAGGCGATCTCGGAGCGAGCGGGCGTCCTGAACATCGGCCTCGAGGGGATGATGCTCGCGGGCGCCTTCGGCGCCGTCGTCGGGTCGCATGTGACGGGGAACCCGTGGCTCGGCCTGCTCTGCGGGATCCTCGCCGGGATCCTGATCACGGTGCCGCACGGCTTCATCTCGATCAACCTCGGCGGCGACCAGATCGTCAGCGGCGTCTCGCTCAACCTCGTCGCGCTCGGACTGACGACCTTCCTCTTCCGGCAGATGTTCGGGATCACCGACCAGCCGCAGGTGGCGGGCTTCGAGCCTCTCCAGATCCCGTTCCTGTCCACTCTCCCGATCGTCGGGCCGTCGATCTTCCGGCAGTCGATCCTCGCGTACATCGCCGTCGCGATCGGGATCGTCCTCTGGTTCGCGCTGTTCCGGACCCGCTGGGGGCTGCGCTGGCGCGCCGCCGGCGACGACCCGGCCGCGCTCGACAGCGTGGGGATCCGCGTCACGCTCACGCGCTGGGGGGCGCTCCTCGTGTGCGCCGGGCTCGCCGGCATGGCCGGCGCCGCGATCTCCCTCGGCCAGCTCTTCACGTTCATCGAGAACATGGTCGGTGGCGCCGGCTACGTCGCGCTCGCCCTCGTCATCGTCGCCCGGTGGAGCCCGCTCTGGGCGATCGTCGTCGCGATCGCGTTCGGCGCCGCGGAGGCCGTCGCCGTCCGGATCCAGGCCGGCGGGATCACGCTCATCCCGTACCAGCTCTCGCTCATGCTCCCGTACGTGCTCACGCTCGTCGTGTACGCGCTCGCCGCGCGGACGGGTCGGGCGCCGCGGGCCCTCGGGAAGCCCTTCGTCAAGTAGGGTCGTCAGGGGGATCCGACCGGCCTCGCGGCGGCCGGCAAGGTCCGACGGGCCGCCTCCCGGAGGAGGCGACCCGTCGATGGAAGGGCGATGGAGCCGGCGGTGCCTCCCGCCGGCCGGCCAGCGCGGCGGCCTACCCCCAGCGGGAGACGACCACGCGGCGCTCGGTGAAGAACAGCACGGACTCGGAGCGGCCGTGGAGGTCGCCGTATCCGGTCTCCTTCATCCCGCCGAGCGTGGCGTACGCCGCCGTGGCGGCCACGCCCACGTTGATGCCCACGTTCCCCGTCGTCGTCTCGTGCTGGAACTTCCGGGCCGCGGCGCCGCTCGTCGTGAAGAGGATCCCGGTGTGCCCGAACCGCGAGCGGTGGATGAGGCCGAGAGCCTCGTCGAGGTCCTTCGCCCGGATGATGCTCGCGACGGGCCCGAAGACCTCCTCCTGCGCGATCGTCATCTCCGGGGTCACGTCGTCGAGGATCGTGGGGCCCACGAAGGCGCCGTCCGGATAGCCCTCGACCCGCACGTCCCGCCCGTCGAGGAGCACCCGCGCGCCCTGCGCGACGGCGGTGTCGATCATGCCGACGATCCGCTTCCGCGCCTTCTGGGTGACGACCGGGCCCAGGTCCACCGCCTCGTCGAAGCCGTTCCCGAGCTTCATCGCCTGCGCGGCGGGAATGAGCCGCTCGAGGAGCGGCCCGGCGACGTCGCCGACCGGCACGAGCACCGAGCCCGCGAGGCAGCGCTGGCCGGCCGCCCCGAAGAACGACGAGATGATCGCGTTGATCGTGAGGTCGAGGTCCGCGTCCGGCATGACCACGAAGTGGTTCTTCGCGCCGCCCGCGACCTGGCCGCGCTTGCCCAGCGCCGCGGCGTCCGCGTAGAGCTTCGCGCCGACCGGGCTGGACCCGACGAACGAGAAGCCCTGCGTGAGCGGGTGCTGCATGAGTGCGTCCACGACGTCGTGGCTGCCGTGGACGAGGTTCATGACGCCCGGCGGGAATCCGCACCGGTCGATGAGCTCGAAGACCTTCACCTGGGAGACCGGCACGGTGGAGCTGGGCTTGTTCACGTACGTGTTGCCGCATGCGACGGCGTACGGCATGTACTCGAGCGGCACGAGGCGTGGGGAAGTTGAAGGACGGGACCATGAAGAAGACGCCCATCGGGACGTTCGTGACGCTCAGGTCGATGTTGGGCGAGACCGTGTCGTGGACGTATCCCTTCATGAGCGACGGGATCCCGCACGCGCACTCGACCTCCTCGATCGCGCGGCGGAGCTCCATGCGCGCGTCCGAGATCGTCTTGCCCATCTCGTGGACGAGGACCCGGGAGAGCTCCTCGAGGTTCTCCTCCATGAGCTGCTTGAGGATGAAGAACGGCCGGGCGCGCTTGACCGGCGGCTCCTTCCGCCAGCTCTCGAACGCCGCCTGGGCGATCCGGACCGCCTCGTCGACCTCTTCGCGCGTGGACATCGGCACGCGGGCGACGACCTTGCCGGTCGCCGGGTCCACCACGTCGCGGATGTCGGTCGAGCGGGACTCGACCCACTTCCCGCCCACGTAGTTGCGGAGCGTGCCGTACGACTCCTGCGGCACGGGCAGGAGCTGGGTCGGCGAGGTCATCGGAGCGCCTCCTCTGGGCGGATGTGGGGCGATGCCGCTCGGCGATCCGGCGGCCGCGTCACGTCGGGGTGGGGGGTGTCCGGTGCCTACCGGAGGCCGTCTTCGCCCTTCACGTCCTCGAGCGCGAGCCCGCCGAGGCGGAAGTTGGGACGGCCGCGGTTCGCGCCCGCGAGGATCACGATGGCCTCGTCGGGCTCCGGGGCGTCCGCGATCCGGACGGTGATCGTGTCGTAGTGGGAGCGGACGAAGAGGGCGTCCTTGAAGGCGAGCGGGACGTCGATCTCCGCGCCCATCGCGCCGCGCTTCCCGGTGGAGCTGATCCACGCCTTGCCGCCGCCGACGGCATCGCGGAGCCGGTCGGCGAGGACCGACGTGAGGAACGCATGCGTGTGCTCGAGCTCGCCGTTCGTCCCCACCAGCGCGGCCTTGCCGTAGCTCTGGACCGGGCCGCCCATCGCCTCCACGAGCAGACGGCCCAGCTCGACGCCGAGCTCGCGGCTCGGCTCGACGATCTCGGCGAGGTCGGCCGAGTAGCGCCCGGCGTACGGGTTGCGGACGACAGCCGCCACCGCGACCTTCCGCAGGGGCGGGACGGCGTCGATCCCGGCCTCCCGCACCACGTGCTCGACGACGGTCACGTACTTCCGGACCTCGATCATCGGACCCGATCCTCCGCCGGCTGAGAGCTCTGTGCACTCTGTGTGGCACAGACGACAGAGTACACGATGAGGCCGTCGGGTTCCACGGGGCGGGCCCCGGCTGTCGTGCTCAGGCAGCCCCGTGGCACTGCTTGACCTTGCGTCCGCTCCCGCACGGGCACGGGTCGTTGCGGCCGGCGCGCGCGACCGCCGCGCGGATCCGGGCGTCGTGCTCCGCGTAGGCCGCCATGAGCTCGGCCGGAGCGCGGTCCCGGCGGAGGAGCTCGGCCATCGTCCGCATGGGGCCGTCCACGTGGTGGAAGAACGCCTTGTACCCCGCGCAGAGGTAGTTCAGGCCCGGCTCGCCGTCGGGGGTCCGGATGAACCGGTCCTTGGGACAGCCGCCGTGGCACGCGAAGCGGACGTCGCACGCGCGGCAGTACGCCGGGAGCGTCTCGCGCTTCGCCAGGCCGAACGCGACCTGGCGGTCCGAGGCGACGAGCTCGGCCATCGGCGTCTCGGCGATGTTCCCCAGGCGGTACGCCTCCTCGACGAAGTGGTCGCAGGAGTAGAGGTCGCCGTTGTGCTCCAGCGCGAGCGCCGTCCCGCACGTCTCCGAGTGGACGCACAGGCCGGCGGCTCGCCGTACCACGCGGCGAGGGCGACGTCGAACATCTGGACGTAGACGGTCCCGATGTCGCGGCGGACCCACTCCTCGAAGACGCCGACGAGGAACGCCCCGTACTGCTCCGCGGTGACCGAGCGGTCCGTGACGAGGTCGCCCTCCTGCCGGTAGAGCGGGCGGTCGCGCCACGAGGTCCACGGCGCCTTCAGCGCGACGCCCGGCGCGACCTCCAGGGACTCGAGGGGGACGTCGATCGCCGGCGCCGGGAGCCGCTCGACGATCGGGATGAACTGCATGAACCGGACGCCGCACGCGTCGCGCAGGAACCGGTAGACCTCGACCGGATGGTCCGCGTTGGCGTGGTGGAGGGTGGTGAGCGCGTTGTACTCGACGCCGTGCCTCTGCAGGAGGTCGAGGCCGTGCATGACGCGGTCGAAGGTCGGCGCGCCGCCGCGGTCCACGCGGTATGCGTCGTGCATCTCCCGGGGGCCGTCGATGCTGATCCCGACGAGGTAGTCGTGCTCGCGCGAAGAACGCCGCGAGCTCGTCGTCGATGAGGGTCCCGTTCGTCTGGATCGTGTACGTGACCGTCATCCCGGGGCGCCGATGCCTCTCGACGTACGCGGTCGCCCGCCGGAAGAAGTCGACGCCCATCATCGTCGGCTCGCCGCCCTGCCAGGCGATCGTGACCTCCGGCGTCCGGTGCGCCTCGATCAGCTGGCGGACGTACTCCTCCAGCATCGCGTCGGCCATCCGGAAGCGGCTGCCCGGGTAGAGCATCTCCTTCGACAGGAAGAAGCAGTAGGCGCAGTCGAGGTTGCACGTCGCGCCCGTCGGCTTCGCGAGGAGGTGGAAGGCGGGTGGGCCGACGCGCCGCACGCCCGGAGCCGCCCTCGCTCCGTCCGGAGTGCCGTCGCCCGGCTCGATGTGCATCTCAGACAATGCCGGTCACCCCCTTCCCGACGAGCAGGAGGCCGAACACGAGGAAGACCACGGCCATGATCGCCTTGTTGTGCGCGACGAGGGCACGTCTTCCACCGCTCCAGGACCGGATCCGCTCGCTCGCCCAGCGCCACGGCCACGACCAGCGGCGTCGCCGACGCTCGCGCTCGCGACGACCAGGTAGACGACCAGGGCCACGACCGACCCGACCGTCGAGACCGTCGGCTCTGCGATCGCGGTCGCGGCGGCGAGCGTGAGGACGAGGTTCTTCGGCTTCGCGACCGCCAGGACGGCGCCCAGGCCGAGCGCGCGCCGGGTCGTGACGGAGTCGAGCTTCGCCATCCACGCGGGCGTCGGTTCGTCGTCGCCCGGTGCCGGGCCGCCCTCGCCACCGCATGACGCCGAAGACGAGGAGGACCACGCCCGAGGACCAGGGCGATGATGGCCGCGATCCGGGTCGGGTTCGTCCGAGTCGCCGATGCCGAGCGCGCCCTCGAGCGCGACCACGACCCCGCCGACCACGGCGAGGGCGACGACCCAGCCGACGACGAACAGCGCCGCCTTCGCTGCGCCCGCCGGGCGAGACGAGCAGCAGGATCGCGGCGATCACGGCGACCGGGCTGATGGCCACGCCGAGGCCCAGGAGCGCGAGCCTCGCGATCACCTCGAGCAGCATCGGTCACCTCGCTCCTGATCGGGGCCGTGCCGAGCGTGCCCGGGTCGCCGCGCGGAGGGTACCGTGCTTCGCGGGTCCGTCGCGCCTCAGGCGGCCGCGGCGCCGGTCGCTGCCCGCGTGGCCGTCCGGGTCACTGGTCGTCCGGCTCCTCGAAGAACGCTGCGCTGGAGTCGTCGCGCGGCCGGGCTCCGCGGCCCCGGATCCGCCCGCGCCGGCTCGCGGGGCCGGCCCCATCAGGACGACCGCGAACAGCGCGAAGGGGCCGAAGAGGATCCCGAGGATCGCCCAGGCCCACGCGCGCCGTCCCTTCTGGACCGCGATCTGGACGGTCATGACCACGACCACGAGCCAGACGACGGCCCCGAGGATGACGAAACCACCCATGACTGCCTGCTGTACCTCCGAGTGATGCCGGTCGACCGCGGCGCGGCCTGCCGGGAGAGAGCGAGGCCGCCCCGCGTCGTGCGACGCGGGGCGGCCTCGCGTGGGCTGGCGCGCTAGCCGGCCGCCCCGTGCCCCACGGCCTGCATCGCCGCGTGCTCGTGGAGCGCGAGGGCGTCCTCGTGCGTGGTCGGCTGGAGGTCGAACACGACCTTCTTCACGGTGCCGGTGAAGGCGTACGGGGCGCGGTCCTCGTAGGCGAGATCCACCACGCCGCCGTTGTCCCGGCCCATGTCCATCCCGGCATAGGTCGTGAAGATGAGCGAGATCGTGTGGTCGAGCCTGCCCTCGCCGATCTGCCGGTCGTTCGCCCAGAGGGTCACGCGACCACCGGATCCGGGCCTGGGCTCGTCCGCCTCGAAGAGCATCTTCACCGTCACGTCGCCGGACGGGATCGGCTCCGTGGAGGTCTGCTTGTAGGTCTCCACGCCCAGGAACTGGTACGTGTGGTTGAGCAGGCCGTTCTCGTCCACCCAGAGGGAGAACCCGCCGATGAAGTCGGCGAAGGCGACGAGGACCCCCTGCGCGCCGTCGCCGGGGACCTGGAGCTGCGCCTCGATCGCGTAGGAGCGGCCGATGATCCGCGGGATCATCATCGTGGACGACGTTCTGGACGTCGCCGAAGTACTCGACGCGGGTCACCGTCGGCATCGGCGGGAGCATCCCGAAGAAGACCGCGAAGCCCGCGAGGAGCGGGAGGACGCGGTTCCGCTCGGCCTCCTGCCAGAAGAGGTCCTTCAGCTCCGCGAGCTTGTCGGGGTTCTGCGCCGCGAGGTCGTGCGCCTGGCTGAAGTCGTCGGGGAGGTAGTAGAGCTCCCACCGGTCCTGGTCGGGGGTCCAGGTCCCGCCCGGCGCGAACTTCTTCAGCGTCGCGGGACTGAAGTCCCACGGGAGCTTGTCGAGCTTCGCGCAGGCCCACCAGCCGTCCTTGTAGATGGCGCGGCTGCCGTACATCTCGAAGTACTGGACCGTGTGGCGCTCGTCCGCCGTCGGGTCGTCGAGCGTGTAGGCGAAGCTCGTGCCGTCCATCGGCTCCTGCTCGATCCCGTCCACCGCGGTCGGTTCGGGGATCCCCACGAGCTCGAGGATGGTCGGGACGACGTCGATGCAGTGGGTGAACTGGCTGCGGATGGCCGCGTCGGCCCTGATCCGCCTCGGCCACGCGACGACCATCGGGTCGCGCGTCCCGCCGAGGTGGCTCGCCATCTGCTTGCCCCACTGGTAGGGGGCGTTGTTCGCGTGGGCCCACGCCGCCGCGAAGTGCGGTGCCGTGTGGAAGCCGCCGATCCCCTCGAGCCCGCCGAACTTCTCGATGATCGCGAGCTGCTCGTCGGCCTCGAGCACGACCCCGTTGAAGAAGGTCGTCTCGTTGAACGAGCCGGTGAGCGTCCCCTCCATCGAGGCGCCGTTGTCGCCCCAGATGTAGATGACGAGCGTGTCGTCGAGCTCGCCCATCTCCTCGATCGAGTCGAGCAGGCGGCCGACGTTCCAGTCGGCGTTCTCCGAGAAGCCCGCGAAGACCTCCATCTGGCGCGCGTAGAGCCGCTTCTGCGCGTCCGAGAGCGAGTCCCAGGCGGGGAACAGGTCGGGGCGCTCGGTGAGCTCCGTCTCCGGCGGCACGATCCCGAGCTTCTTCTGCCGCTCGAGGGTGGCCTCCCGGTAGGCGTCCCAGCCGGCGTCGAACTTCCCCTTGTACCGGTCCGCCCACTCCTTCATGACGTGGTGCGGCGCGTGCGTGGCGCCGGTGGAGTAGTAGACGAACCACGGCTTGTCCGGGTCCTGCGCGCGGACCGCGTGGAGCCACTCGACCGTCTTGTCCGTGATGTCGTCCGGGAAGTAGTAGAGCTTGCCGTCCTCGCCCTCGGGGACCCCGAGGACGGAGTTGTCCTGCGTGATGATCGGGTCGTACTGGCCGGCCGCGCCGGTGAGGAAGCCCCACCAGTGGTCGAAGCCCCAGCCCGTGGGCCAGTGGTCGAACGGGCCCGCGGCGCCCATCTCGCGCCCCGGCGTCATGTGCCACTTGCCGAAGCCGCCGGTGATGTACCCGTTCTCCCGGAGGATGCGCGGGAGCGCGGTGCAGCTGCGCGGACGGGTGCCCGTGTAGCCGGGGAACGGGCCCGGGAACTCCGCGATCCCGCCCATCCCCACGCGGTGGTGGTTGCGCCCGGTGAGGAGCGCGGCGCGGGTCGGCGAGCAGACCGCCGTCACGTGGAACCGGTTGTACGTGAGGCCCATCTGCTGGACGCGGGTGAGGTTCGGCGTGCTGATCCCGCCGCCGAAGGTGTCCGGCCCGCCGAACCCGGCGTCGTCGATGAGGACGATGAGGACGTTCGGCGCCTTCTCGGGCGCGTGCGGTCCCGGGATGAACGACCAGTCGGCCACCGACTCCGCGATCGTATGCCCCGCCGCTCCACCGAACTTCCGGTCGGGGATCGGGAGGACGGTGCGGTCGGGCTTGAACTTGCCCATCGCCTCGGCGAGCGAGTCGGCCAGCGCGGCCGTGCCCTTCTTCTCCGACTGGGCGATCGAGCGGACGAGCGCGCCCGGGAGGACGCTCTCGACGGCGAAGCGGTCCGCGTCGTCGAACATGACGATCACGCCGGCGGAACCGGGCGGGAGCGCCTCCCCGATCCGGTCGTGGATGCCGGTCTCGACCTTGTGCTTCGCGAGCCTGCCGGCGATCCCGCCGGCCGCCGCCCCGACGACCGTGGCCGCGAGCAGCGGCGGCGCGGCCAGACCCACGAGGAAGCCGACGGCTCCGCCCCACCCGGCGCCCTTGCGTCCGAGGTGGTCGCCCGTCTGCTGGACCCCGACGGTCCCGTCGGCGTCGTGCGTGACGAGGATCGCACCCTCGATCCGGACCTTCTTCGCCGCGACAGCCGCGACGAGCGCGTCGAAGTCCTTCGTCGCTGCGCCCACCGACGGGTAGCCGGCGACGAGGACGTCGGTCAGCGTCTCTGTCATCGAAGGGGTTCTCCTGCGTGACGTTCGCAGGCCCGGCGCGTCGCGGCGCCGGCACCTCGAGCCGCACCGCCGAGTCTACGGGGTGCCGGCAGGGGGGGCATCACCCGACTCGGACTAACGAGCGGCGGATCGCGAACGCGGCCGGGCCCGGCGGCGATCCTCGGTCGGTCCCGAGTCACGCCGCGGACCGCTCACGCCGGCGTACCCGACGGGAAGAGGCGAACGCCCCGCGGATCGCTCCGCGGGGCGTTCGTGCCGGTCGGCTTCATCGGCGGCCCCGAGAGGGCCCCCGCCGAGCGGCTACTGCACGTTGTAGAACTGGTTCGGCGTCCAGAAGCTGTTCGCGTTCACCGGGGTCGGCTGCGCCTGCGCCCGGATGTAGAAGCTGCCGGACTGGCTGGCGGTCCATGTCCAGGTGGCCACGCCGTTGCTGTCGATGGTCCGGTTGATGGTCTGGGCGAGGACCCAGCTGCTGCCGGACCGGCGGTAGAGCTGGAAGGCGACGACCGCCTTGACGAGCTCGGGTCGGGCCGGGCCGGACGGTGGCGCTGAACGTGATCTGCCGGCCGCGGCTGATCGTCTGCGTGCTGGAGTTCTGCGGCCGGATCGCGATCGTCTGGCGGACGGTGACGCGCGGCGTGTTGCTCACGGTGCTGCCGGCGATCGCGCGGTACCAGTAGTTGCGGATCGGCCGGTAGTCCCACGAGAACGACCCGCTCGAGGGGATCGTGAACGACCACGGGACCGGCGGGGTCTTGCTGCCGTCGGTGAGGGTCTCCCAGTTCGGGTTCGTGACGGCCGACGGGTCGTCGGTCGTGACCTGCATCTGGAAGACGGCGCCGGCCGGGCCGGTCGTGGTGAGGGTGACGGCCTCGCCCCAGAGGATCGCGCCGTTGTTCATCGTCGGGGCCGTGGCCGCGAGGCTGAGGGAGCTGACGGGCGGCTCGGACGTGACCATGGAGACCTGGCCTGCGCCACCCGGGAAGACCGACGGCATCGGCGTCGACGGGATCGACGAACGTGAGCCCGATCGGGCCGCCCGTGCCGGCGGACGAGGCGCTGTTGAGCGGCCGGACCTGCAGCGTGCTGCCGAAGCTGATCGTGCAGAGGGCCATCTGCGAGGCGCCCTGGCGCGCCGCGAGCGTCACGCTGGCGACGTCGTTCCCCGAGTAGGTGATGAAGGTCGCGTTCCGGTCACACCCGGTCACCGAGAGCGGCGTGGTCCGCGCCTGGTTCCACTGGAAGTTCGCCGGGAGCGTGAGCGTGATCCGCGTGCCGACCGGCCACGCGCCGAGGCTGCCCTCGGTGATCGTGGGGCCGTTGACAGTGTGGTCCATGCACCGGACCCGCCCGTGAGCGCCGTGTTCGACTGGATGCCGGTGCCGCCCGTGGCCGGGATCACGGTCGGAGGGCCGGACGGACCGGGGGTCGGGGTCGGCGTCGGGACGACGACGACCGACATGGAGACGCGGCCCGCGCCGTTCGGGACGACCTGCGGCATCGGGAGGTCCGGATCGACGACGGTCAGGCCGACCACGCCGCCGGTACCGGCCGCCGGGGACGCGTTCACCGGGCGGATCTGGAGGAGCGTGTTGAAGCTGATCTTGCAGAGGCCCAGCTGCGATGCGCCGGAGCGCTTCTTCATCGTGATCGTCGCGCCCGACCCGGAATAGGCGATCGGCCCGGAGACGAGCGCGCAGTGGGCCACGCTGGGCGCCGTCGTGCGCGCGCGGTTCCACTCGAAGTTGGCCGGCAGCGAGAGCGTCAGCTTGGTCCCGACCGACCACTCGCCGATGGAGCCCTCGGAGATCGTGGGCCCGCCGAGCGTGGTCCAGCGGCCGCTCCCGCCGATGCGGGCGGTGCTCGACGGGATGTTCGTCCCGCCGGTGATCGGCACGACCTGCGGCCCGGCCGCGGCGACCGGTGCGGCGAGCGGGATCAGCGCCGCCGCGATGAGCGCGATGCCCGCGATACCCGCGAGCCTGGCGCGCATGGAGAACCTCTGCATGGGCCTTCCCCTTTCATGGAGTCGTCCTATCCCCCCTACGGACGCAGGACGGTACGTGGTGCAAGACCATCCATGGTACCGCCCGGACCCGGCGCTGCGCATGACGGTTCCGTGACCCCTTCGTGACCAACGGCCCGCGCACAGGGGGCCGAGTCCACTGCCGAGTCCACCGCGGCCCGCGGTCGCGGACTCCTGCGACGCCGCGGATGCCCACCCGGCCCCTGTATTCTGCGAGTTGCGCAATCACGCAAGCACGTGCTACCGTGCCGTCCGCCGCCCCGCCACTCCGCCGCCCGGGCACCTGCGGCGACCCCGGCGATCCCGCCCCACCGGAGGCCCGATGTTCTCGTTCCTGCGCCGCAGCAGCACCCCGGAGATCGACGTCGAGGAGCTCGACCGACTCATCGCCGAGGGATCCGTCCGCGTCCTCGACGTCCGCGAGGACCACGAGTTCAAGCGCGGCCATGTCGTCGGGGCGACGAACGTGCCGCTCCGCGCGCTACCCGACCGGCTCCAGCGCCTCAAGCGCGACCGCCGCTACGCGGTGATCTGCCAGTCGGGGAGCCGGAGCCGCCGTGCGGTCGACACGCTGCGCGATCACGGGTTCGAGGACGCCGTCTCGGTCCGGGGCGGGACCGCGGCATGGGCACGGAGCGGCCGGCTGCTCGCGCGCTGAGGAGGCGCGTCAGGCCTCGGCGACGCCGACCCCTCGCTCGTCCCGAAGGTCCCAGACGGTCCGCACCGGGTCGTCCCTGCCGAGCAGCGCGAAGACGGCCACCGCGCCCACGAGGCCCATGAGGCCGGCGAGCAGGAGCCCCACCCGGAACCCGTCGAGCTGGGAGTCGGAGACGAGCACGCCGGTCCGCACCAGGACGATCAGCAGCGTGCCCAGCCGGGCGCCGACGCCGATGGAGGCCTCGTTCAACGCGGCTGCCGTGGCAGGTAGCCGGCTCGGGGTGCTCGCGAAGATGACGGCGGTCCGGATCGCGGTGGCGACGACGAAGCCTGCCCCCACGAGGAGGAAGGGGACGATGAGCGCGAGGTAGGGGGTCTCGACGCCGAGCACCCAGGCGAACGCGAAGTCGCCCGCGGCGATCGCGATCGTCCCGCCGAGGATGAGGGCGCGCGGCGAGAAGCGCCCGAGGAGCCAGCCGCTCGCCGGACCTGCGACCACGATCGCGACGGCGACCGGCGCGAGCAACAGGCTCGACATCAGCCCGTCGATCCCCTGGACGTCCGTGAAGAAGACAGGGAGGGCGGCGAGGGGGACCGCCTGGGCGAGGCCGATCACGAGGCCCGCGGCGAGCGCCGCTCCGCCCTGCCGCGCGCGCACGCCCTCCTCCGGCGGCCGGTGCGCCAGGCGCCGCGCCCCGAGGGCGACCACCACGAGCAGGGCTCCGACGGCCACGGGGAGCGGCTCGAACGTGGCGACCCCTTCGACCGCGACGACGATCCCGAAGGCCCACAGCGCGGTCGTCACCACCGTGAGCCGTTGCGCGCGCGTCGCGCCCGGCAGGTCCGGCATCCAGCGACGCACCGCCCACACGGCCGCGATGGAGACGGCAGCGCACAGGGCGAACGACTGCACCTCGGGGCCGTGGGGGCCGAAGATCGTGAGCAGGACGGGCGCGAGCATCGTCGCGGCCCCGTAGACGCCGAAGAGGATGCCGAGGGCGGTCGCCCTGGCGGTGCCTCGGTAGAGCCGTGCGACGACGCCGACGGAGAACGGAAGGATCAGCCCGTCGCATGCCCACGCGAGCACGCGGCTCGCCACGAGGCCCGGCCCGTCGGGCATCAGGGTGGCCCCCACGGAGGCGATGACGAGGCCGGCGAGGGCGGCCTGGAGGATGCGCGTCGTCCGCCACGTGTCGGCGATCGCGCCGCCCGCGAGGAGGAACGCGGCCTGGGCGAGCGCGGCGATCATGAGCGCGGACTCGAGCGAGGCGTTCCCCACGAGCGCCTCGCGCATCCGCACCTGCCCGGGGTCCAGGACGTGCGGATCCAGCCCGGCGGCGGCGAGCGCGATGCAGCAGGCGACGAGTCCGAGGAGCGCCGGACGGTCGTTGACGACCTCGCCGACGATCTCCCCGACCGCGGGCGGGACGCGCGCCGACAGCGCCGCGGTCGCCCGGGCGGCGGGAGCCGGGACGCGCCGCCCGCCGCCCTCCGCGGTCACGGCGCCCCGACCTGCTCCTGGAGATCCAGCAGCGGCTGCTGGCTCACCTGCAGCAACCCGTCGCGCGGACGGTCCAGGTCCACGACGAGCGTCAGGACGCCCGCCATCACGACCACGAGGACGACCGCGATCATCATGTTCCGGTGGCGGGTCAGGCCGGCGCTGTAGCCGACCATCACGCAGCGAGAGCATGGCCAGCGCCAGGAGCCCGAGGAGGATCGTCTCGGGCACCCGTGCGTACACGATCGCGGTGACGCGCGTCTCGTGCATGTCGATCGTCTCGTTCAGCGTCTCGACGTAGAGGGCGACCGCCTCCGAGCCGGGCTCCGCCCGGGCGAGCTGCTCGGCCTGCTTCCACAGCTCGTCGAGGATCTCCGCCGAGCGCGCGAAGTTGGCGGCGAGCACCTGGCGGTCGGCGACGTTCACCCGCAGCGGCACGTACTCGCGCAGGAGGGCCCGCGCATCCGTCCCGTACTGCCCCGGGAGATACCCCGCGCGCAGGTAGGTCGTCCCGATGGCGTTCGCCTCGTTGAGGACCGCCTGCCGGCGCGAGTCGAACCGGTCGGCGGCCATCCCCATCGTGACCGCCAGGAGGAACGCGAGGAGGGCGAGGAGCGAGCCGACGAGCATGGACGTCGGGCCCTCCTTCTCGTCGGGCGTCCGGGACTGGTACCACCGGCCCACGCGGAAGCCGATCTCGTAGAGGGCGAGCAGGATCGCGGCGATGAGCACGAAGACGCCCGTGATCGGCAGCGCATCGAGAAGCTGGCCCTGCAGCATCGTCCCCCTCTGGCGTCGAAGGATGTCTGACGTCGGGCGCCGGAGCGCAGGCGGAGGGTAGCGCGCCGCGGTCGTGGTCGCAGCACGGTCCCGCACCCTCATCCCCACATCGCGCATGCCCGGCGCGGCGAGCGGGACGTGTGGCCCATCGGCGAGAATCGGGCGGCGATCGATGGCGATCGCGACCGTCGGCTCGATGGGTGCGCCCCCCCGCGAGCACCTGGGGGGAACGCGTCCGTCCGAGTCGGAGGCTCGCCGTTTTGGAGATCCGTTCCTGCCCGAGCTGCGGGTCGCCGAGCGAGCCCGGCACCCGAGCCTGCGCGACCTGCGGCCGGGTCGACGCGTCCGCGACCGCGCCCGCCTCGGCCGAGTCCCCGGGGGCGGAGCCGCGACCCCCCGACGGCTACGACGACCTCCTGGACCTGCTCGTCGCGGCCCCGCCCGTCCCCGTGGCGCCGGCGATCCCCGTTCCGGTCCAGGTCGCGCCGGCGCCACCCGATCGGCGCGCCGGCAGGCGGGGCCTCGCCCTGCGCGTGGTGGCCGTCATCGCGGTCGTGGCGCTCGTTGTGGGCGGAGGGCTCGGCGCCGGGATCCTCGCCGGGACGCTGTCGAACGCATCCACCGCCACCGGACCGTCCGCTCCCGCCGGCTCGTCCGACCCGGACGCGAGCCTCGCCGCCGTGCCGCCCGCGGCGACGCCCGTGCCCGCGGAGGCCACGTCCGCTCCGGCGACCCCGACCATGCCGCCGTCCCCGGTCCCGTCCGCCGCGCGCGTCGGCGGAGGCCACGGCAGCCCCGACCGCGTCGCCCGCGACGCCGCCGGAGGCCCTCGGCGGCTCCTGGACCGGCCTCCCCGCCATGGCCGTGCCGCGCTGGGGCGCCGGCTCGGCGGTCCTGCCCGACGGGCGCGTCCTCGTGATCGGCGGCTCCACCGGCAAGACCAGCTGGGACGCGAGCGCGCGGGTCGACATCTTCGACCCGGCGACCCGAGCGTGGAGCCGTGGCGCGGACCTGCCGGAGCCGCGCTCCCAGCCGGCCGTGGTCGTCCTCCCCGACGACGGGTCGGTGCTCGTGATCGGCGGCGCCCTGGAGCAGAGGCCGCTCGCGACGGCCTGGCGCTACCGGCCCGCCGACGCCGGGACGGGGCCGGGCACGTGGGAGCCGGCGGGCGAGATGGCGACAGGGAGGGTCCTCGCCACCGCGACGCTCCTGCCCAGCGGCAGGGTCCTCGTCGCGGGCGGTGGTGCGACAGGCCTGAAGAAGGGCGACGCCCAGGCCTCGTACGCCGCCACCGCCGCGGCGGAGGTCTTCGACCCGGCGGCCGGTCGATGGAAGCGGACCGCGGCGATGGGCTCCGCGCGGGCGATGCACACGGCGGCCCTCCTCCCGGACGGGCGCGTCCTCGTGGCCGGGGGCGCGAGCAGGTGGTCGAACGTGAAGGCCGGGCGCGTCTACGCCACCGCCGAGGCCTACGACGAGACGTCCGGAGCATGGACGCCGGTGGCCGCGCTGGGGGAGCCGCGCTACGCGCACTCGGCGGCGACCCTGCCGGCCGGGGCCTTCCCCGACGGCTCCGTCATGATCGCCGGCGGGTGGGGGCGCGACCGCGGCGATCCCCGGGACACGGCCGAGGTCTACGACGCCGCGGCCGACCGGTGGGTGACGGTCGAGTCGCGGATGTCCGCTGCCCGCGCGCAGGTCCCGCTCGTGGACCTCGGCTCCGGGCTCCTGCTCGCCGTCGGCGGCGAGGTCGACGCGAAGACGATCACCCCCGCGTGCGACTTCTTCGACGCCGCGACCGGGCGGTGGTCCGCGACCGCCTCCCTCGCGCCGGGGGTGGCCTGGTCGGCCGTCGCCCCGATCGGGCCGGGAGGGGTGCTCGTCGCGTCCGGCGCGACCAGCCTGGCGGCGGCGGGCGTGACGGGGACGACCGCACAGGTGCAGGCCTTCGGGATGGCCGAGCAGTGACGGCGCGAGGGACGGCGAGGATGACCGTGGATCGCTCCGCCTTCCGGCGGCCTGGGACGCGGACGCGCCCGATGCCTATCGCGCGGCGCTCGCCATCGTCCGCGACACGGCGGTCGCGCAGGCCGTCGTCCGCGACGCCTTCGTGCGTGCGCTCGGGGCCGCCGACGCGACCGCCGACGGGATCGGCACGACGCCCGTCGATGCCCCGGCCGCGATCGCGACGGTCGCGCGGCGCGTCGCGATCGAGACGCTCCGCCGGCAGGGGCGGCTGGCGACGGTCGCTGCGGACATCGCGGACGACGCGGAGCCCACCCCTGCCGCGGGCGCGGGCGACGCCGTGTGGGCGGATCCCACGCAGGGCGCGCCCGCGGCCGGATCGGTCGCGACGGCGGCAGCGTGCCTCGCGGCGCTCGCGCCCGACGACGTCCTGCTGCTCACGCTCCGCTACGCGGAAGGGCAGGGGATCGACGCGGTCGCGGACCTCGTCGGCCGCCCCGCCGGCACGACGAGCGCGGCCCTCCACCGCGCGCGCGGCCGCTTCACCGCCGTCTATGCGGACCGCGTCTTCTCCCGCCCCGGGCTGCCGGACGGATGCCGCGCGTTCCGCGACCAGGCGATCACGCGCGCGGCGATGCGGCAGGCCTCGGCCGCCTACGCCGCGCATGCCGACGCGTGCACGTGGTGCGGGGAGTCGGAGCAGCTGCTCCGCGAGCGCGCGACCGCCTGCGCCGCCGCTCCGCTCCTCGGCCTGTCTCCGGAGGTCCCGCCGGAGCTCCGGGCCGCGACGATCGCAGCGCTCGCCGCGGCGGCTCCGGCCGCCGAGGCCGCGACTGCGCGACGTCGGCCGCGGCCCCGGCCGCCGACGTCGTCACGGCCGCGGCGCCCGCGGCCCCCGCCGGCGCGCCGCCGGACCTGCCGGGCGCGCCGTCGCGCAGCGGCCGCGCCGGGCTCGCCGTCGCCGGGCTCGCCGTCGCGGCGGTCGTCGTCGCGATCGGCGGCGTCGCCTGGATCGTCACGCACCCGGGCGCGGGTGACCGGGCGACCACCGGCGCCGCGTCGGCGGCCGGCGCCGGCGCGGCGGCCGCACCGAGCGCCACGCCGAGGCCGACGCTGGCCGCTCCGCCCGGGTTCGTCGCGTTCGACGTGGTCACGTGCGGCGCCCTCGGTCTCGACGGCTCGATCGACGCCGGCGGCTCCGTCGTCGGGGTCGCGGACCTGCCGTCGGACGTCACCGCCGGGCTCGACCCATCCGCGTTCTCGCTCTACGCCGTGCCGTCGGGGCAGGGGAGCGCGACGCCCGAGCTCTACCTCGCGCCGCGCTACTGGACGTGCATCCGCCTGGCGAACGAGGCGGGCGACTACCAGCAGGTCTCGCTGATGCCGACGCTGCCGGTCCTCCTCGAGAAGCTCGGCCAGGCGCCGATCACGGCCACGGAACCCGCCGGGACGTTCGCGTGCGGAGCCCCGCTCGACGCCGCGGCATGTCGCGCCGCGCGTGCGCTCCACGAGAGGCCGTCGCTCGCGACGATGCGCTGACGGCGGCACCCGCGGTCAGGCTGACGGCGTCCGGGCGACCCGACCGCTGCGGGGATATGCGATGTCCCACAGCGAACGCCGCGGCAGCGGCGGCGGCAGGCCCAGGCGCACGGCGATGGCTCCAAGGATCGCCGGGTCCTCGTGGAGCACCACCTCGTAGAGGTTGCTGAGCAGGCTGCCGGACTCCGCGCGCAGCTCGCGAGCCCATGCGCTGGCGTCCTCGAAGTGCGCGCGCTCGTCGCACCACTTCAGGTAGCGATGGAGGCCCACGCCGCCGACGGCCGTGAGCCATCGTCCCGGGTCGCCCGCGGACTGCTCGGCCGCGTAGAGGTAGGCGATGCTGTCGAGCGCCCAGAGGTGCGCGTACCGCACGGACGCGCCGATGTCGCGCGCGCTGTCGCCGGCCTCCTTCCGGTCCCGCGGGGAGAGGCGGAGCGGCGGATCGATCCGGCTCACGAGCAGGTCGCCGACGAAGCCGGCCTCGATGGCCCGATGCTCCTTCTCCGCCGCCCGCTCGACCCCGGGGTCGCCGAGGCGCTCGAGGAGTCCGCTCGCCCATCGGGCGCCTGGCGTCGGGCCGTTGCGGCCATGCGACGCCCGCGGGTCTTCCCGGTCGTCGGACGGGATCCTGGTGCTCATCGCTGCCTTCCGGGGGTTCGCCGAGCCGCGGGTGAGGCGGAGCGCACGCCCCGCGTGCGCCTCGTCGATCGTACGGAGACGGTCGCGCCGGGCGCAATCGCCCATCCGTTCACGGGCACTGATCCGATTGCGCCATGAGACAGGGCCCGCAGGCGAACCCGAGGCCGTTCGGCACTGCCCGTCCGGGCCTGCTACTTCTTCGTGTAGGTCAGCTGGAACGCGCTGTGGTCGGGGCCGCCGGCGGTGAAGGTCGTGACGAGCTTCATCGTGTTCCCCGAGAGCTCGCCCTGCGTGACGGCGGCGGGCTCCGTCAGGACGATCCCCTTGCCGCCGTCGAGGAGGGTGCCCGTCACGACGGTCCGCGTCGTGTTGCCCGTGACGCCGTCGTCGTAGATGAAGCTGCCCCAGACCAGCTTCCCGTCCTGCTTGTCGATGATCAGCGTCTCGTTGTTCGACGTCTGGACCGAGCCATCCTCGTTCGCCATGCGGGCCGAGCCGCCCAGCCAGGTGCCGACGACGTTGGGCATGGCCTCGGGGGACGGGCTGCCCGAGGACCCGGAGCATCCCGCGAGCGCGAGCGTCGCGATGAGCAGTCCGGCGGTCAGCATCGCGGACTTCGCAGACAGGAGGGGCATGACGGACTCCAGTTCCGGGCCGGACACTTCCGACGGGGGGACGGCGGCCTGCGACGGGAAGGCCGGACCAGGGGTCCCCGATGCGGCCCGGGCCGGCGGGTCCCGAGTCACCCGACCAGTAAGGCGCGTGCGCGGCGAGCCGGCAAGCCGACGGAAGTCCTCGATCGGTGGTCCCGGGATACGTCACGGGTCGTAGGGGGACGGCGGCGACACCCGGCGCGCGCCCGCCGGCCCCGATCGGCGCCTTCCCGGCCGCCGCGGATGAGGCCGGCGTGGCCGCGACTACTTCGTGCCCGTGATGAAGAGCAGCCGGCTCAGGTTCGCCGTGGTGATGCTGAACGTCGCCGGCCCGAACGTCGTCTGGCCCTTCGGCGTGGACGTGACCCACGCCTGCGCGGCCGACGGGTCGGCTCCCGTGTACTGAAGCGCCGCGACGCTGCTCATGAACGCGTTCGCCGCCGCGTCGAACCCGCCAGCCGCGCCCGACCAGATGAACGAGCCGTTCACGCTCCGGACGTCGGTCGGGCTCATGCCGATGACGTCGACCGTCCGCTTCGCCTCGGCGTCCTCCGGTCCCGTGCACGAGAACTCCACCCCGTCGAGGAACGTGATGGGACCCTGGCACGTGAAGCCCTGGCCCTGCAGACCCTGTGTGACGTCCGTGGCGACGACGCCGGGGAGCGTCGTGCCGAGCGCGGCCACGGACCCGCCCGGCGCGGCGGACGACGGCGCTCCGGCGTCCGCCGATCCCTGCCCTGCCGGCGCCGCGGTGCCCGGCGATGCGCCCGATCCGCTGCAGGCGACCACGAGGATGCCGAGCGCCACGAGAGCGGAGAGGTGCGCGAGCCGGATCCCGCGCGGGCTGCGGGTCGATGCTCCGCTGCCGGGTCCGGTGGTGGCGTGCTGGGACGCTGCGTCGTTCATGTGGGCTCCGTCGCTTCGTGGGTGGGGTCCGAGGGGCCGAGAGCCGTCCCACCGGATGCGGGGCTGCAGGCCACGCCCCTGGAGTCGCCGATGCGCGAACGCCCCGCGGACCGGGTCCTCGGGGAGTCGTATCGGTCGGGGAAGTCGGCTTGCGCGCCCGAGATCCGAACCTGCCATCCGGTGATCCAGGGGCGCCACGCAGGATCCGGCTCTCCCGAATCCTACCTCGGCGGATCGCTGCTGCAAGGCCCTCCGTCGCCGGTCGGCGGAGGGATGCCGTTGGTACGCACGGCGGCGGAGCCGTGGCGGAACGTCGTGACGGCGTTCCATGGGTCCCGTGGACTCCGTGGTTGTGCTCCAGGTGGATGCCCGGAGCCGAGGGCGACGGTATCGTGGTGGCGCCATGCGCGAGGTCGGCACGCCGGACGGGCTGCGACTCGCCCGGATCGAACCAGAGGCGGAACGACGTGCCCACGCTCACCGACACGAGCCACGAGCACCACGACCGGATCAAGGAGCACGTCGATCGTCTCCCGGCGATCGCCGACATGATCGGCCACGCGGACGAAGCGACACTCCGGGCGGCCTTCCTCCCGGAGGCCGAGTTCATCACGGGCCGCCTCATCCGCCACATGACCGCGGTCGAGGAGTCCTTCTACGTGCCGCTCGAGCGTCTCATGGCGGGGCGGCATTCGATGAAGCCGATGCGACACGAGCACGAGGAGCTCGTCCGGCTCGTGGGCGCGCTCGGCGACTACGCGGCGACGCTGCGGTCCGGGCCGCTCGACCAGGACGACGAGATCGGCCTCCGGCGTGCGATGTACCGGTTCCACGCGATCACGAAGGTCCACCTCGCCGAGGAGGAGCTCTACCTCGGCGTCCTCGAGAAGAACCTCAGCGACGCGGAGAAGGATGAGGTGGTGGGCCTCCTCGTCCGGGCCTGCGAGCAGCCGCTCTGATCCTCGCCCGGGTCGCGGGTCGGTCGATCGCGTCCCGCAGGTCCGATCCGCCGGCGGATCGCGGCGCTCAGGCCCGCGGTCGGCGGTCCCGGGCGATCCACTCGAAGTACTCGCCGTCGAACTCGCCGATGAGGCGAGCCCGTTCCTTCATCACAGCGGCCCATTCGTCGAGCGCCGTGTAGCCGGTCGCTGTGAGCTCGTAGTCCCGCCGGGGCGCGCCCTGCGGCTGGAGCGACCACTCGGACGTCACGAGCCCGGCCTGCTCGAGCTCGCGCAACGTTCGGTAGACCTGGCCGACGTCGACCGGCCCCTCGCTGATCCGCATCTCCTCCAGGCGCCCGATGACGGCGTAGCCGTGGACCGGTCCGCGGGAGAGGATGACAAGGAGGAACGGCTCCATCCACCGCCGGCGGCTCCCGAGCGGTGCCCACCCGTGGTGGATCGGCGCGCCGGCCTCATCGAAACCCGACGAGATCGTCCCGGCTGCCGGCTCCACGGTCGACTCGTCGATCGGGTCGGACAGGCTGACCGGCTCCTCGGGCTCCGGCGCGGCGGCGCCGCCCGTGCGGCGCGTGGTGCTCATGGTCCGAGCATAGCGCCGACCCTCGCCTGCCGGTCGGGCGCCCGACGGGATGCCGCGGGACTGCGCCGCCCGGTCAGGCGAGCAGGTCGACTCTCAGGACGGGTCGGCGATGGGGTGGTCGAGCGCCGCCGCGAGCACGTCGGCGACGTCGGCGGTGACGGCCTGGTTCACGATGCCGACGTACAGCTCCTCCTCGACGAGGTGGACCTTCAGCAGCGCGTAGAGGCGGAAGATCACGCGCCGGAGCGACAGCTTCCGCGCGAGGCTGTGGCTCGGCTCCGACAGTTGTGCCGCCATCGTGTGGAAGTCGGCGACGAGGTTGCGGACCTGCTGGTGCTCGTGGCGCATCGGCGTCATCGAGTGGCGGTTCTGCATCATCCGCTCGAGCTCGGGGTAGATCGCCCGCTCGGCCGCGTCGAGGTGCGGCAGGAGGACGCCGGAGAAGAAGGCGTCGGTCTCCGCGAACCGCGGCACGAGGTCGGCTGGGGCGTCCTTCATGAGGGCGTCACCGAGCGCCGGCAGCGTGTCAACCGTGGTCATGATCCGCTCGTGATGCTCGTGCACCACCTGCGGCAGGCTGGTCGCCATCGTGATCCTCCCTGGTCGCCGGGGCTGTCCCGGCGAGCCGCGTCGTTGTGTATGTCCCCCGTGGACCCCGGGGGCGGGTCGGTGGGCGCCCCACTGGGGCGCGGATGGATCAGGCTTCGGCGGTCTTGGCCTTCGCGGGCGCCTTCACCGGACGCGGCTCGCGCGCGAGCGCGACGAAGAAGAGCCCGACGGGGCGGTAGACCGCGTGGGCGAGCTTCATGAACGGCGCGAGGAGGACGAGCTCCATGGCGACCGCGACGTGGAAGAGGAAGACCCAGTAGCCCCACGCGGGCGCCGACGGGAGGTAGAGCGCGAGCTCGATCGCGAACCCGGTCACGCCGGTCACCCACACGAGAGCGAGCAACGTCCAGTCGGCGGGCGCTGACTTCTTCACGGAGCTGTTCGCCCGGCGGATCCGGTCGACGATCATCACGGTGCTGCCGTAGACGAGCGCCGCGCCGGCGACCGTCCCGAGGAGGCGGACCGGGTACCAGATCGGCACCGGGGTGCCCGTCGCCTTCACACCGACGACCTCCAGGCCGTAGTCGAGCGCGGTGGCGAGCAGGAGGCCGAGGAAGCCCCAGAGGACCAGCGCGTGGATGAGCCAGCGCCGGCGGTACAGCGGCTCCGTCGCCTCGGCATCGCAGTCCTTGCGGAAGCTGACCTGGCCCAGGGACTCGCGGCCGACCGCCGCCCACGCGGCGCGCGCCGTCCGCGCGATCTCCGCCCGGCCGCCGAAGGCGTCGCCGAGGCTCACGCCTTCGCGCCGCGCGACGCGCCGGGTCATCCGGAGGATCCCCGCCAGGCCGGCGAGGACGACGATCGCCATCACGCCGAGCCCGAGGTTGTGGATCAGCTCGGACGGGATGAAGCTGAACAGCGCGAGCTGGCTCGCGTCCTGCGGTCCGTGCGCGGTGTACATGAAGGCCGCGAAGAGGACCGCGAGGGCGAGCGCGATGATCGTGCCGACGACGGGGAAGAGGTACATGACCCGGGCGAGGCCGGTGACGTCGTAACTGGCGATCGCGTACCGCCGCGCCGCCGCCATGAACTCGCCGGGGTCGGCCTCGGTGGGGCAGCTCTCGGAGCACTCGCCGCAGTGGTAGCAGCTCCAGAGCTCCTTGCTCGAGAGGAGGGCGTCCTTCATCCCGACCTGTGCGTAGCGGATCATCCGCCGGGGGAACGTCGCGTCGTCCGTCACCAGGGGGCAGGTCGCGGTGCACGTGCCGCAGCTGAAGCACGCGGTCATGTCCGTCGCGCCGAACTTCCGCAACTCCGGGTAGAGGCCGAGGTCGGCCGTGGTGGTCATGCCCGTTCCTCCGCCTGGTACCGGAAGTACCCGTCGCTCTCGGAGCCCTTGATCTCGCGGAGCCAGCCGTAGCGGCGCATCCCCATGACCCAGATGACGACCTCGCTGGTCGGCTCGCCGAGCGCCTCGGCGATCTCGGGGATCGTGTGGGGTCCGTCCGCGAGCGCCGCGAGGATGCGGACGTGGTTCGCCATCTCCTCGCGGACGATCTCGCGCGTCTCGCGTCGTCCGGCCGTCGCGGCCGGGCTCGTCGTCGTGCTCATGCGACCGCCACCTCGAGGAGTGTCTCGATCTGTGCCCGGATCTGGGCGTCTGTGTAGCCGCGAAGGTCGATCGCGTCCTCGGGGCAGACCGGGACGCAGCCGCCGCAGCCCTTGCAGGTGGCCTCGCTGATCGTCGCGACCGTGCGGCCGTCGATCGTCGTCGTCGCGATCGCGTCGTAGGGGCACGTCGTGAGGCATTCGCCGCACGCCGTGCACGCCTCGGGGTACACCTCGGCCACGAGCGGGCTCAGCTCGGTGAAGCCTTTCCGCAGGACCGCAGCGCTCTGCGTGACCGCGGCGAGGCCGGAGGCGACGCTCTCGGCCGAGCTCTTCGGTCCCTGGCTCGCGCCCGCGACGAGGACGCCGTCCACGACGGTCTCGACCGGCCGGAGCTTGGGGTGGATCTCGTTGTAGAACCCGTCGCCGCCGATCGGGATCTTCAGCGTGGAGGTGAGGTCGGCGTTCTCCCGCGGGACCATGCCGGTCACGAGGACGACGAGGTCCACGGGGAGCGCGAGCTCCTCGCCGCCGGTGAGCAGGTCCCGGACCGTCACCGTGAGGCCGCCGCCGGCACGTGCCTCGACCGCCGGAGGCTCGCCGTCGGCGAACTTCAGGTACGCGGACCCGAGGTCGCGCGACTCGGTGTACAGCGCCTCGTACTTGCCGTAGGAGCGGATGTCGCGGTAGAGGTGGAACTGGCGGATCGATGCGTCCAGGCGCGACGTGAGGATCGACGCGTGGATCGCGGCGGTACAGCAGAACCGCGAGCAGTACTCGTTGCCCTCGCCGACCGGCTGCCGGCTCCCCACGCAGTAGACGTAGGCGAGGCTCCGGACAGGCCGGCCCTTGTACGCCAACGTCCCGGTCGTGCCGTCGACCATCTTCTTGAACTCGGGGAGGGTGACGACGCCGTCCATCCCGTAGCCGAACTCGCCCGCGGACGGCTCGTAGGTGTCGAACCCGGTCGTGACGACGATCGACCCGACGAGGACCGAGATGGCCTCCGCGCCGGGGTCGCCGATCCGGACCTGGACCACGTAGTTGCCGAAGCTGCCCGACTTCCCGACGACCTCGGCACCCGTGAGGACCGTGATCCGCGGGCGGCGCTTCACCTCGGCGACCAGGGAGTCGATCAGGTCGCGGCCGTTCCTCGCGTGCGGGTACATCTCGCCGAAACCGGCGACCCATCCGCCGAGCGTGAGCTCCCGCTCGACGAGGACGACCTCGAGGCCGATGTCCGCGAGGCCGATGGCCGCCCGAAGCCCTGCGACGCCACCGCCGATCACGAGCGTGCGCGGCGTCGTCTCCACGACGAGCGGCACGAGCGGGGTGGTCAGCCGCGTGCGGGCGATCCCCGCGTGGACGAGCCCGGTGGCGGTCGCGGTCGCCGCTGCCGGATCGTCGGTGTGCGCCCAGGAGCACTGCTCGCGGACGTTGACCTGCGTGTACTCGAACGGGTTGATCCCGCCGCGTGCAGCGACGCCGCGGAACGTGTACGTGTGGAGCTTCGGCGAGCATGAGGCCACGACAAGGCCGTCGAGCCCGTACTTCTCGATGTCCTCGAGCATCTCCTGCTGGCCTGCCTCAGAGCAGGCGAACATCGGTGAGCGCGCGACGACGACCGCCTCCTGTCCGAGGGCGTCGGCCGCGACGCGCTCTACGTCGACGTAGTCGCTGATGTTCCCGCCGCAGTGGCAGACGTAGACGCCCACCTTCCGCTCGGACGGCGGGATGACATGGGGGGCCTGCGCCACGCCCTCCTCCGGGGCGCCTGGGACGCCGCTGGGCAGCTGCTCGGCGCTCATGCCGGCACCTCCACCATCTCGATGCGCGACTCCTCGAGCTGCGCGGCGACCTGGGCGACCGTGGCGCCCGCCTGGAGGATCGACTCGGTGATGTCCCGGGCGGCGGAGGCCGACCCGGCGACGTACACGCCGGGGATGCTCGTCACCCCCGGACGCACGTCCTCGTCGATCTCGGCGATGAACTTGAACTGGTCGAGGGCGAGGTCGCCCTCGGGGAAGAGCGTGGTCGCGGTGCTGTTCGGCTTCACGCCGACCGCAAGCACCACGAGGTCGTACTCCGCCTCGGTGACGCCGCCGCCGTTCTCGATGTCCTCGTACTTGAGGATCAGGTTCCCGTCGGGCGTCTCCGTGATCTCCGCGACGCGGCCCTTCACGTAGTTGGCGCCCATCGACTTCGCCGACTCGTAGAACTCGTCGTACTTCTTCCCGGCGGCGCGGATGTCCATGTAGTGGACGGTCACGTCGGCGAGCGGGAGGGAGCCCATGATCAGCTGGTTCTGCTTGATCGAGTACATGCAGCAGAACCGGGAGCAGAGCGGGTTCCCCACCTGCGCGTCGCGTGAGCCGGTGCAGAGGACGTAGGCGATCCGGTCGGGGATCTTCCCGTCGCCGGGGCGGAGGATCGTGTTGAACGGCCGCGTCGGGGCGAGCAGGCGGTCCATCTGCATGGCCGTGATCACGTTCTTGAACTTCCCGAAGCCGTACTCCGGCTTCAGGTCGGCGGGGAAGAGGTCGAAGCCGGTGGCGAGGACGACCGCGCCCACCTCCACCTCGAGCTCCTGGTCGCGGGCGTGGAGGTCGATGCAGCCAGGGACCGGGCACGCCTTCACGCACTCCTCGCACTCGGAGCAGACCGCGCAGTCCATGCAGCGGGCCGCGCCTGTGTGCGCTTCGACCTCCGACATCGGGGGCTCGGTCTCCGCGAAGTCGCGCGGTGCGGGGTCGGTGGCCTCGGGCGCCGGCTGGGCCGGCCGGAGGGTCCACATCTTCTGGCGCGCGAGCACCTGCCCCTTGTCCACGACCGGGAGCCGGTCGTCGAAGCCCGAGAGTGCGCCGCCGGTGAGCCAGCGGTCGATCATGTGCGCGGCGCGCCGGCCCTCGCCCACGGCGCGGGTGATGTCCGTGGGTCCGGTGACGACGTCGCCGGCCGCGAAGATGCCGGTGGCGCCCGTGAGGAGCGTGTCGCCGTCGACGGCGATCTGGCCGTCGCGCCCGGTGGGGAGCAGGGTGGCGAACGCCTCGGTATCCGGGACCATGCCGATCGCCGCGATGACGAGATCGGCCTCGAGCAGCGTCTCGCTCCCGGGGATCGGCTCGGGCCGGCGGCGGCCGGACGCGTCCGGTGTGCCGAGCTGCATCCGCTGGCACTGGAGGCCATGGAGCGAGCCGTCGGGTCCCGTCACGACGTCCGTGGGAGCGACGAGGAAGGAGAAGGCGACGCCCTCGCGCTGCGCGTCCGCGACCTCCGGTCCGTGCGCCGGCATCTCGTCACGCGTCCGTCGGTAGGCGACCGTGACCCTCGCCGCGCCGAGGCGGCGCGCGGTCCGCGCGGCGTCCATCGCGACGTTCCCGCCGCCGACGACCACGACGCGCTTCCCGGCGAGGCCCTCCGCGCGATCGAGCCGGACGTCGCGGAGGAACGGGAGCCCGCCCACGACGGACGGATGGTCCTCGCCGGTGATCCCCATCCGGGTCGAGACCTGCGTCCCGACCGCCACGAGGACCGCGTCGAACCGTCGCGTCGCAGCGCGCGAAGTCGTACGCGGCCGTTCGTGGCGATCTCGACGCCGAGCGCCGTGACGTTGTGGATGTCTGCCTCCACGACGTCGGTCGGGAGGCGATAGGCGGGGATGGCGAGGCGGAGGATGCCGCCCGGCTCGGAGCCGCCTCGAAGATCTGACCGCGTGGCCCTTGCGCGCGAGCTGCCAGGCGGCCGTGAGCCCGGCCGGGCCGGAGCCCACGATCGCGACGTGCTTGCCGGTGGGCGCCGCGACGGCGACGCCGGGGCCGTCATGGGTCTCGTGGTGGCGGTCGTCCACGAACCGCTTGATCCGCCGAATCGGGAGCGTCCCTCGAGCGACCCGCGCGTGCACTGGGTCTCGCACGGTGCGTAGCAGGCTCGTCCGAGCGTGCCTGCGAGCGGCGTCGCCTCGAGGACGAGCTGTAACGCCTCCTCGTACTCGCCGTTGCGCGCCAGGGAGACGTAGCCGTGCGCCTGGATCCCCGCAGGGCAGGCGAACGAGCACGGCGAGCTGCCGTGGCGGTCGATGACCGCCTTCTTCGGCACGGCCTGCGGGAAGGTGATGTAGGCAGCGCGGCGCGGGATCATGTCCGCGTTGAACTGGTCGGGAACGGCGACCGTGCAGGCGGTCTCGCACTGCTGGCAGCCCGTGCACGCGACCTCGTCGACGTAGCGTGCCTTGCGCCGGATCCTCGCCGTGAAGTGGCCGTCGCGGCGGTCGATGCCGCTCGACCTCGGTGTACGTCCAGGCCGTGATGTTGTCGTGGTGGGTGGTCGCCGCCATCTTCGGCGTCGAGATGCAGCTGGCGCAGTCGAGGGTGGGGAAGACCTTCGACAGGAGGATGGATCTTCCCGCCGACGCTCGCGTCCTTCTCGACGACGAGCACCTTGTACCCCATGTCGCCGAGCTTCAGGGCGGATTCCATCCCCCCGATCCCGCTCCCGACGACGAGGACGTCGTAGTCAGCGCTCATGGGTCACCTCGTCCCGACCGGCCCGAGGTCGACCAGGGCCGACGTGAACTGCGTCACGTGCTTCGCGAAAGGCTCCGCGCAGACCGAGCAGATGGCCGCCATGCGGACGCGCTGCGCTGAGTGCCCGGCCTCCTTGAGGAGCGTCTGGGCCTTCGTGAGGTCTGTGCGAGGCCCTCTCGGCGCAGTCCGGCAGGTAGGCGCACTCGTCGCCGTCCGACGCGATGAAGACCCCGTCGAAGCCCCCCTCCATCGCGTGGAGGATCCACGAGGGCTTGATGAGGCTCGTGCACGGCAGCGGCATCACGCGGACGCCCGGGTTGTAGTGGATGTGCGCGCTGCCGGCGAGGTCGATCCCCGGGTCGGAGATGTTGTTCGTCGAGAAGACGAGGATCGTGGGGTGCACGGCCCTGCCGGGCGCCTCGGGTGCCGGTGCTGCGGGAGCGGTCATCGAGCGGGCTCCTGAGGGTGGGGCCGGCGGCGGGAGGACGGGTCGCCGCCGGCCTTCGACATGGGGGCTGACTTCTGGCGCCGGACGAAGACGCGGTCGTAGCCCTCGCCCTCGACGACGCCGAGGAACTCGTGGCCGACCTTCCCGGACCACGCGCCGATGTCCGTCTTGGTGACCGGATCGGTCGACCAGATCTCGATGACGGAGCCCACGGGCACCCGTGCCCATGCTCTTCTTCGCCTCGAGGAGCGGGCCCGGGCAGGCGGACCCGCGGGCGTCGACGACCTTGGCGGTGGTCATGGTCTCGAGCTCGGCGGTCGTGGCGGTCATGGTTCGATCTCCTTCGT
>CAWJQZ010000032.1:0-61111 GCA_963844945.1 uncultured Chloroflexia bacterium | reverse complement strand
GCGGCGCCGAGCGACGCCACGAGGTCGGCCGGCGCGAGGTGCACGTTCACGCCGTGCGCTCCCCCACCGATCGCGACGACCGGCAGGTCCGCCGCCGAGGCGTCGAGGATCACCGGCCAGGCGCGCGTCGCCCCGAACGGCGTGATGGCGCCGCGCGGGTAGCCGGTCACGGCCTTCGCCTCGTCGGCATCGGGGAGGCTCAGCCGGCTGACGCCGAGGTGGGCACGGAGCCTCGGCCAGTCGAAGCGCCTGCCGCCCGGGACGAGCACGAAGACGTAGTCGTCCTCCCCGCGCCGGACGACGATCGTCCGCAGGAGGGCGCCGAGCGGGATCCCCTGGAGCGCGGCGCTCTCCTCGGCGCTGTGGGCACGCTCGGTCCGGACGACGCGATACGGGATGCCGAGCGCCGCGAGCGCGTCGAGGGCGGGCGTGGACGGTCCGTCGTCCGGCGTGGTCATGCGTCGGTCGGGTCGTCGAGGAGCGCGGCGAGCGCGGCGCGGTCGAGGCCGGCGGCGAGGCCGAGCGAGAGGGCGGCGCGCGCCTTCGGGCCGGTGAGGCGTCCGGCGAGGATCGTCCCGGCGCGCGCCCACGTCGCCCCGCCACCCGGGAACGCATAGCCGGTCGTCACGCGACCGCCAGGGACGCGCGAGGCGAGGACGACGACCACCCCGGCCGCCATCGCGCGCTCCGCAGCCGCGAGGAGCGACGGGTGCGTGTTCCCCGCGCCGGTCGCCTCCACGACGACCCCTCGTGCCCCGGCGGCGACGCAGGCGTCGATCGCGCCCCCATCGAGGCCGATCGCCGCGACGATGAGGCCGACCGGCGGGACCGGGCCGGGGATCCCGGCAAGGACCCGGCGACCGGCACGCCGACGCAGGAGGAACGGGACGCCTCCCTCGACGCGTCCGAGCGGGCCGGCGTCGGGGCTCGCGAAGGCGCCCACGTCGGTCGTGTGCATCTTCACGACGGCGTCCGCCGCATGGACCTCGCCGCCGAGCGTCACCAGCGTCCCGGCGCCGCGGAAGGCGGGCGCGGCGGCGACCACGAGGGCATCGCGCAGGTTCGCCGGGCCGTCCGCGCCGGGGGCGTCGGAGGTGCGCATCGCGCCCGTGACGACCAGCGGCCGTGGGTCGCTCCACAGGAGGTCGTACGTGAACGCCGACTCGTCCATCGTGTCGGTCCCCTGCACGATGACCGCTCCGGCCAGGCCGGGGTCGTCGGCGAGCGCCGACGCGGCTGCGTCGCGGTTGCGGATGAGGTCGGCGAACGAGAAGTGGCTCGCGGGGGTCCGACCCAGGTCCACCACGATCGCCTCCGGGACGCCGGCGCCGCCGGCCCCGACGCCGCGAAGGAGCGCCGCGCCCCCGAGCGCGGGCGTGGCACCGCCCGCGGCCGGATCGACCGTCATGGAGATCGTGCCACCGGTGAAGACGACGACGACGCGCGCGGGTGTCGCCTCCCGGCCCACGTCCTGCGTCACAGGACGCCCGGCGAGTCCCCCATCGGCGGAGCGGTCGGGGCCGGCGGGGTGGGGCTCGCGGGCTGGCCCCGGCGCCCGGCGATCGACAGGATCCCGGACAGGAGGATGAGCACGCCGCACGCCACGATGACCGTCGTGGACCCGACCTGGTCGCTGATGGGGCCGACGATGATGATCGGCACGAAGCTCGCGATCGAGACGAGCATGTTGAGGACGCCGAAGACGCGGCCGCGGACGTCCTCCGGCAGGTCCTCCTGGAGCTGCGCCTGCGACGGGATCGCGACCACGGCATACGCGATGCCGGCGAGGAACGCGATGACGACGACGATCGAGAGGAGCGAGACGTTCACCGTGGGGGCGAGGTTCGCCTGGTCCTGGAGCCGGCGGATGGCCGACGCGATGGGGCCGGCGATGGCGAGGAGCAGGAGCAGGATCCCGAGCGCGACGAGCCCCGCCTCGATGAGCCGCCGCCGCGGGAAGAGCCGCGCGTAGCTGTTGACGAAGAGGACCCCGGTGACGACGCCGGCGCCGAGCGGGAGGACGATGACGACGAAGTCCTTCGTCTGGAGGCCCAGGTTCGTGGTCGCGAAGCTGGGGCCGAGCACGCCGAGCACCCCGATGAGGGACGCGGCGATCGCGAGGTAGATGAGCGACCAGGAGACGGACCGGTGCGCGCGGATGTACGCGATCCCCTCGCGCAGCTGTGAGAGCGTCTCCCCCGCCGCATCGCGCAGCTGCGTGCCGACGCCCTCGCCGGCGTCCTTCGCGGCGGCGTGCTCGCCGGCGACGCCGATCGCGTCCCGCGCCACCGCGCCGGGCATCTCCGGCGAGATCCGCGTGACGTCCTCCTCCATGAGCGCATGGCCCTCGGCGAGCACTTCTTCGCGCGTCCCCTCCGCGCTCTCGCGGGCCGCGAGCTCCTTCGCCGACGGGAGGGTGAAGCAGAAGGCCGCGGCGATGAGGTAGCAGACCGCGACGGCGGCGATCAGCAGGTCCGGGCCCGCCACCGTGACGACGAGGGGGCCCAGCAGGGCGAAGCCGAGCGCGAAGGCCGCGTTCGTCGTGAGCGTGAAGAGGCTGTTCGCGGCCACGATCTGGTTGCGCGGGACGAGCCGCGGGAGCATCGACAGCTCCGTCGGGGCGAAGAACGTCGTGAGGATCGACACGATGATGTTCAGGACGAAGATCGCGACGACGTTCCAGTCCAGCACGACCATCACGCCGAACGCCACCGCGCGCAGGAGGTTCGTCACGACGAGCATGTGACGGCCGTCGACCCGGTCCACGAAGACGCCGGCGACGGCGGAGAAGACGACGGCCGGGACGAGGAACGTGAGGAGCAGGAACGAGACGGCCGCGCTCGACCCTGTCAGGTCGAAGACGAGGATCGTCAGGCCGTACGTGACCATGTTCCCGCCGACCTGCGTCGCGACCTGCGACAGCCACAGGAGCAGGAACGGGCGGTTCTTCAGGACCGCGAAGGGGCTCCCTCCGCTCTCGGGGACGCCCACGCCCGGGGCGGCGGCGACCGCTCCGCTCACGTGCCTGCGCCCTGGTCGGGCGTGGGATGCGTCACGGAGACCACGCGACGCTCGAGCTCGCGCCGGTCGGTCAGGACGCGGCGCCCGCATGTCGTGCAGATGACGCCGATGTCGGCCCCGATGCGCGAGACGCGCCACGCGTCGCCGCCGCACGGGTGGCGGCGCCGGAGGCGCACCACGTCGCCGATCTCCAGCGGGAGCACGGCGGGGCCGGTCGAACGCGTGCGGTCCATCGCCGGGAGGCTATCAGAGCCGGGGCGTGCCGTGCGCGGGCGAGATGTCACGCCGCGTGCCCGGCACCTCGAGTCGCTCGAGGGGCGAGACCGTCACCGCGACGTCGGGGTCGGTCGCGGCCAGGAGGGCGACGATGCCGCCGGCGCGCGTGAGCGAGCCGGCGAGGGCGTTGCGGTCGCCGAGCGCGACGACCTCGATGGGTTCCGAGAGGCGGACCCCGTCGATCGAGACGGAGCCGGGATCGCCGGTCGCGACGCTCCCTGCGACCACCCGCACCGGGCCGACCGCCAGTGCCTCGGCCCCGGCGTTCCGCAGCTCGTTGAGGAGGTCGTTCACGACCTCGCCGGTCACGGCACCGCCGAGCTGCACGCTGACGCCCGTCCCGCTGGCGCCCGCGAGCCCCGTCCAGGCCCGGTCCCGGGCGAGCTCGTTGCGCAGCTGGAGCGTGCTCTGCTGGCCGCTCCCCGCGGCGGTCTCGACGCGCGAGAGCTGCGCCTGCAGCGCCGCGACCTCGCTCCGGAGCTGGTCGTTCCGCGTGTTCAGGTTGGCCACGAGGAGCGTGAGGTCCTGGGACGCCAGCCGGTCGAGGCCGCCGTCGGGCGACTGGGATCGCAGCTGGACGACGAGGAGGAACCCGAGCACGAGCAGGACCCCCGCCATCGCGATCTGGCCACGCCGGCTGCCGAGGCCCATCTCAGGGCGCGTCCTGGTCCGTCGCCGACGGGGAGCCGGGCGACGCGACGGGCGAGGCCGTGGGCGAGGCTGCCGGGCGCGCGTACCGGAGCTGGACGGTCCCGGCATAGGCCGGCACGGCGGCATCCGGGATCTCCGCATAGCGGACGCGCAGCTCGTACGGCTGGACGCGCGCGCGGACCCAGCCGGTGAAGCCCGGCGCGGACGTCAGGCGGTCGTAGAGGTCGCTCCCGCCGATCGCGACGACCTGGTACGGCGGGACGAGGTAGGAGGCGTTGGCGAGGATCGAGTCGCCCACGTCGAGGAAGCCGGAGAGGCCGTTGATGCGCTCCCCGTTCACGGCGACCGCGTCGGCACCGGCGAGCCAGAGCTGCTCCACGACCGACCGGACGTCGCCCGCGCTCACGCGCCGGTCCACGTCGCTCTGGCCGCTCGGGGCGGGCTGCTCCGCGTCCTCGAGCTGGATCACGAGGCCCGGGCCCTGGAGGGCGACCAACCCCCCGGCGAGCCGCGTCGCGTCGAGGTCGGCGGTGAGGCTCTGGACCAGGGCATCGCTGCCCTGGCTCCCCTTCTCGGTGGCGGCGATCCTGCCGCGCAGGTCCACGATCGACGCCTGGAGCTGCTCCTGCTGCGATTGGAGCCCGATGGCCGTCTCCAGGAGCGGCGCGCGCTCGAGCGTCGTGTAGCGGACCCTGGGCGCCTCCGTGCGCACCTGGGCCGCGATGAGGAAGCCGAGGGTCGCCAGCGACAGGGCGAGGGCGATGCGCCACGATCGGACCGTGCGCACGCGCCCGAACGCGGAGGTCATCCGGCGGTCTCCGGAGGCCGGTCCTCCGGCGCGTCACCGCCGACGGGCGAGGTCTCCGCCCGCTCCGTCCCGGCGGCGGGCGGGACCACCGGCCCCGGTCGGTCCGCGAGGTCCGGGATCGGCTCGGGCGCCCAGACAGGCCGGTCGATCCGGACCGTGGGCGGCGGCGGGACCGCGACGGGGGCGCGCACGGGCGCGGCCGGCGGCGGGAGGGCGGGAACCGGCCCCGTCGTCGGCGGGATCGCCGGGACCGGGTCCGTCGGCCCCTGCGGAGACGGAGCGGCTGTCCCCGGCGCCGTCCAGGCCGTGCCCCAGCCCGCTGCCGGCGGCTGCGGCGGTGGCGTGCGGCGGCCGCGCCGGATCCCGACCGCCGCGACGGCCACGAGGACGAGCCCGATGACGAGGAGGCCCGCGAAGAGCACGAGCGCGGGACTCGTCCCCGGCTCCTGCTCCGCCGGCGGGGTCGTGGGCGCCGGGCTGCCGGCTCCGGTCATGGGCGTGGAGGTGGCGCCCGGCGGCGCGGACGGTGTCGACGAGCCGCCCGGTGCGACGGGTGGCGTGGGCTCCGCGAGCCACGCCGACGGCACCGGGCCCGGTGGCGCCGGCTTGGGGCCCTGGGCGACCGGCGCGTTCACGCCGATGGACGCGAGCCACTCGGCATCGAACTCGGCGAGCGTCTTCCCTGTCGCGGTGCGCATCGCGTCGTCGTCCGAGACGCCGTCCTTGTACGCGCGGATGAGCTTCACGAGCGCGTCCATCCCGTACGTGTCCACGATGTGCGCCACCGCGTCCACCGACTCGGCGTAGGCGAGGTAGAAGCGCCCCTGGAGCGAGGCCGGCGGGAAGTAGTTGCCGTACGCCTGCAGCGGCAGGATCGTCCCGTCGTCCACGCCCTGCCGGAGGTCGGCCCGATACGACGGCGCGTTGCCCTCGGTCAGGTACACCGCGAAGCCCTCGGTGAGCCATCGGGGCGGGTAGTGGTACGGGTTGTTCGCGGCGGCGTCGAAGACCAGGTGCGTGAGCTCGTGCGGGATGACCGTCCCCACGCCCGGCGTGTCGATCTCGTCGGGCGGGATGATGGCGAAGAGGGTCCGGATGTCCGGCGCGAGCGGAGCGAAGCCGCCCACGTTGTCGCACCCGGTCGAGCCGTAGGCGGCGCAGAAGCCCTCCCGGTCCGCGTAGACGAAGAAGTCGTACGGCTCCGTCACCGTGACCCCGAGCGTGTCGGCGGCCTTGCGCACGCCGTCCTCGGCGAGCTTCAGCGCCTTCTGCGCGAACCGCTCGTCGCCGTCGTACCAGTGGATGGTCACCAGGTCGCCGGTCTTCGTCTTCCACGGATACCGCGTATCGGCATAGGTGACGTGCACGGCGGGGCCCAGCTCCTGCGTCCCGCCGGCACGCGTGACGCGCCAGCGCGCCGTGACCTCGGTGTTGGGATAGAGGCCCCCGGTGGTGTCGTACAGGAAGCTCAGGGTCGTGGGCGTGCCCGGCTGCGCGTCGACCTCGGTCACATACGGTCCCTGGTCGCCCGGGAGCGTCACGAGGATCTCGACGCGCTCCGTGTCCGTGGGGAGCGTGGCCGGCTGCTGGAACTCGATCGCGGCGCCGTAGTGCGATGCCGCGGTCGGGGTCCCCCACTCCGAGCCCGCCGCCCGGACGGGCCCGGCGACGACGCCGAGGAGCAGCGTCGCGAGGACGGCGGCGAGTGTGGCGAGGCGGCCTGCGCCGGCGAGCGGCGACGCGCGCCTCATTCGCCCGCCCACGCGAGGCCGGCGAGCCGGATGAAGCCGAGCCCGTTCTCGCCCGCCCCGAGGAGCCCGTCGCGGGCGAGCCAGTAGCTGGTGCCGTACGAGATCGGGACGATGGGCGCGTCGTCGCGGACGATCCCCTCGGCCCGGTCGAAGGCCGACGCGGCGACGGACGGGTCGGTCGCCGCGCTCCCCTCGGCGAGTGCCGCGTCGAAGGCGGACGAGCTCCACCGGCCGAAGTTGTTCTGCTGGCCGGTCCCGAGGAGGAGGCGCAGGAGGGCGGTCCGGCCCGGGTAGTCCGCCACCCAGTCGACGGTCCACATCGACGGCGGATCCTTCGCGAGCCGGTCGAAGTACTGGGTGAACTCCATCGTCTCCGTCACGACGTCGACGCCGAGGTTCTCCTTCAGCTGCGCGGCGATCGCGGCCGCGTACTGGTTCCCGTTCGTGACGAACCTGATCGGCCCGATGCCGGCGCCGCCGGCGTGGCCCGCCTCGGCCAGGAGGGCCCGTGCCGCCGCCGGGTCGTATGGGGGCATGAAGTCGGTCGCCGACCGGTCGGGGATCCCGGGCGGGACGATCCCCGTCGCGGGATCCTGCGCGCCGCCGGACCCGAGCGTGACAAGGCGCTTCCAGTCCACGGCCCGTGCGAACGCCTGACGGACCCGCACGTCGTCGAACGGCGCGCGCGAGGCGTCGAATCCGAGGTACTCGACGCCGACCGAGGACCCCTTCCGCAGCGCGGGGCCGAGGTCGCCGTCCCACGCGATCCACTGCGCGTCCGTCGGGTCGATCGGCGTCAGGTCAACGTCCCCCGCCTGGAAGGCCTCCGCCCCGCTCGAACCGTCGAACGTCGTGATGACCTCGACGGTCGCGATCGCCGGCGGCCCGGCCCAGTAGTGCTCGTTCGCCTGGAGCACCACGTACGTCGGGGAGGTGGAGATCGGGACGTACCCACCGCTGGCGACGAACGCCTCGCCGGGCGTGAACGTCTCGCCGTTCGGCAGGACCGGGGGGACGACCGCGAGGGTCGGGCTCGCGGTCACCGCGGGGAAGTCGGTGGCGGGCTCGGCGAACCGGACGGTGAGCGTCTGGCCGTCCGCCTCGATCCCGACGGCGTCCTGCGTGCCGCGTCCGGCCGTGTAGTCCTGTGCGCCCTGGACCTCGTCGAGGAGCGAGACGAGCGGCGATGGCGACTGCGGGTCGAGGACGCGGAGCCAGCTGCGCTTCACGTCGTCCGCGGTGAGCGGCGACCCGTCCGAGAAGGCGAGCCCATCGCGGAGGTGGAAGACGGCGGTCCGCCCGCCGTCGCGGAACTCCCACGACTCGGCGAGCGCGGGGCGCACGGCGTAGTCGGCGTCCACGGTGGTCAGGCCCTCGAAGACCTGCGCGATCACGGCGGCGCTGCCGGCATCTCCCGCGGCGGCAGGGTCGAGCGTCTGCGGGGAGCCGAGCGCCACGGTGACCGTCCCCGGCTTGTGCGTCGCCGCCTCGACGACCGGGGTGGCGCGGAAGGACGGGCCGAGGTCCGCGAGGAACGGCGCGATGATCAGGGAGGCCGAGATGAGCGCGATGATCGCGAAGGAGACGACCCGGGCGCGCCCGAACGACGGCGCAGGACTGGGTGCGGCCGGTGTCTCCGGGGGAAGCATGCCGCGAGTATAGGAGTGGAACGGCCGGGACCCCTGCGGCCGCGTCAGCCGAGGGCGCGCTCCGGCCGGCGCGTCAGCCGAGGGCACGCTCCCCGCGAGCGGCCGCGTCCGCGACCTTCTCCACGCGCGCGGCGCGCGTCGCCGGCCGCTGAGCCGTGACGATCCAGCCGAGCATCATCCGTCGCGCCGATGGAGGGAACGCCGCGAAGGTCGAGGCGGCCGGGGGCCGCGCCGCCAGCGCATCGGCGAGGTCCGGCGGCACCTCGAGCCGCTCCACGGAGTCGAGCACCCCCCACGAGCCGTTCGCCTTCGCACGCTCGATCGCCGCGAGGCCGGCGGGCTGCATCCTGCCCTCCGCGATCAGGCGCTCGACGCGTGCCTTGTTCGACGCTGCCCAGACGCTCCGGGGCTTGCGCGGGGCGAAGTAGAGCCTGCCTCGCTCCTCGTCGACCCGTCCGCCGGTGCTGTCCACCCAGCCGTAGCAGAGCGCCTCCTCGACAGCGGTCTCGTAGTCGAGCGTAGGCCGCTTCGTGGCGCGCCGCCATGTCACGAGCCAGGCGCCGCGGGCCGTCGCGTGGTTCTCCGCGAGCCACCTGTGCCAGGTCTCGCGGTCGTCCGCGTGGACGTGCGGAGCCTCGTCGAGGATGGACACGGCCCGAGTCTACCGGCGCGGTCCCGTGGACGCCGCGAGGTCCCTGGATCGTCGCGTCGAACGGCTGGTCCGAGGTCAGCACGACCGCGGGGACCGGCGAGGCCACGGGCGCGGCGAACTCCCGGTCGTGGGCCCGCCGTCATCCGGTGGGTCCACGACCGGGAGCCGGGATCCGACGCCCCGGCCGGTCGCCCCCTGGATCAGCCGCCGGCGAGAAGCTTCGCCTTGGCAGAGGCGAACTCCTCGTCGGTGAGGACGCCGGCGGTGTGGAGGTCGGCGAGCTGCTGGAGCTGGGCCATGTCGATGCCCGCGCTCGCGGGAGCCGCTGCCAGCTCGGGGGCGGGGGCGGCTGCGGCTGCGGCCTGCTGCTCCTGTGCCGCGGCGACGCCGGCGTCGTACGCGGCCTGCTGCTGCTGGTCGGCGCTCGCCTGCTGGTTCGCGTACTTCTGCTGCTGGTGGTGACTCACTGCGCCCGCGGTCCCCGCGACCACCGCGGTCGTGGCGGCCACGCCGACGATCCCCATGCCGCGTCTTCGCATCATCATCTCAGGTTCTCCCTTCGCTGGTGGGTGTGCTTGGGTGGTGGCGGTCGCCCGGCCGCGCCTAGGCGGACGCGGTCGCGAGCTCCGCGTTGAGCATCTCGAGCGTCTCGGGCGCGATCGTCTCACGGGCGACGAGGAAGCCGCCTGCCTCGACGATGGCGTCCTTGATCTTCTCCGCCCAGCGGTGCTCGAAGAGCAGGACCAGGGCGGCGCTGTCGTCCGGCAGCGACTCGGCGAGCCTGGCGATGTCCTCCGCGGTCAGGAGGCCCATCCGGTCGCCCAGAAGGCCGGCGAACGATGCGAAGTGCGGGTCGTCGCCCTCGTCGAGCTCGATGATCGTCACGTCGCCGCCGGCGGCCTTTCGCGCGACGACGACGTCGACGAGCCGGATGATCCGCTTCTCGACGACCTTCTCGATCTCGGTCGCGATCGCGCCGGTGAAGTCGGGCCTGTCGAAGCCGATGACGATGTACTCCAGCGGACCGAGCGTCATGGATCGCCTCCTGTTCGTGTCGCGAGGCCCCGGCCGGAGTGGATCCTGCCGAAGGCCCGGGCTCAGCCGCCCATCGCGAGGGTCGCGACCCGACTGAGGTGGGACGCGAGCGCCCATGCCTCATGGGCAAGTGAACCGCGCTCTGCCGGCCGACGCATCGCTCGCCGGGAGTGATGCGTCTGGGGGGTTTCGCGCGTGCAATGGCGTGGATGACCAGCCGCGAGCGCAGGGTCGGAACCGCGAGGTGAGCCGGATGACCGGCCTTGAGGGGCGAAGGCCGCCCGATCGCATGATCGAACGAGCGGCCGCAGGGTCCGTGGCCGACGAGTCCCGTCGCGAGCCGAGCGCCACGTGAGCCTCGGCGATCGCACCGCGTCGACCGGAGGGGATCCGGGCCTCGTGCCGGTCTGGCTCCAGAACCTCGCCGCCTTCGGCTGGCGGATCTTCGCGATCGTGGGGCTGGCGCTCGTCCTCGTGTGGGTCGCGCTCCTCCTCATCTCCGTCACCGCGTCGCTCGTCCTCTCGGCGGTCCTCGCGTCCGCGGCCGCGCCCGTCGTCATCCGTCTGCGTGAGCGGGGCTGGCCCCACGCCCGGGCGGCGCTCGTTGCCTGGGCGGCGATCGGCGTCGTCGTCCTCGCCGGGATCGCGTTCGCGGTCGTCACGGTCGTCCCTGCGGCCGTCGACCTCCTCCGGGGCCTCCAGGCAGGCATCGACGCGCTGAAGTCGAACCTGGGCGGGACGACGCTCTCCCCTGAGGCCGCCGCGACGCTGGACCGGATCGCGTCCGTCGTCACGACGTTCGTGAAGGACCAGGCCAGCGAGCTCGCCGGACGGGTCTCGCTGACCGCGACGATCGCGATCCTCTCCACCTTCCTGACGTTCTTCATCCTCCTCGACGCGGACCGCGGCGCAGCATGGGCGCTGCAGGGCGTCCACCCCGAGGATCGCGACGCCCTCCGCCTCCGCTGTCGCGATGCCGCGCTGCGCGTCGGCGGCCTCTTCCGGGCGCTCGCCGCCATCTCGGTCGTTCGCGCCGCCGCGATGTTCGCGGTGATGCTGGTGCTCGGGACGCCGTTCGCGGGACCGCTCGCGGCGGTCCTCCTCGTGGGCGGGATGATCCCGTACCTGGGCGCCCTCGTCGCGTACCTCCTCGTCGTGCTCGTCGCCCTCGGAGGCCAGGGGCCGGGGCCCGCGCTGCGTCGTCCTCGCCGCTGCGGTCGCCATCGAGGTCGCGATCACCTTCGTCCGCCGTCGGGCGGGCGGTCCGGCGCCCTTCCGCGTCCACCCGGCCGTCGCCCTGCTCGCCCTCCCGATCGGCGCGATGGCGGCGGGCATCATCGGGATGATCGTCGCGGTGCCCGTCGCCGCGTTCCTGCAGCAGGTCACCGGATCGGCCCTCGCGGCGTTCCAGCCGCGGCTGCCGGCGATCACGTCCTCCGGCCCCGTCGTGCCCGGCTGGCTCGACCGGCTCGCGAACTGGAGCTGGCGCCTCCTCGTGGGGATCGGCCTCCTCGCGCTCGCCATCGGTCTGACCATCGCGCTGTCGGGCCCGGTCCTCGCGATCGTGCTCGCCGCGGTCCTCGCCGCGACGCTCGCGCCGGCGGCCTCAGCCCTCCGCAGGCGGGGCGTCGGTCCCACCGCCGCCGCGCTGACGGCAGCGCTCGGCCTCTTCGCGATCATCGCGGTCGATCCTCGGCCTCACCGTGGTCTCGCTGGTGGCGAACATGCGCGAGATCGCCGCGCAGGCGACCGCCGGCGCCGGAAGCCTCGACACGTCCGCGAACGGCTCGATCTCGTGGGTGCCCGACCTCGTCTCGAAGGTCTCCGGCGGCGCCCTCGACGCCGTCGTCGCGTTCGCCGCGATGCCGCCCGGCCTCCTGCTGATCGGGACGCTCACCGTCATCCTCACGTTCTTCTTCCTGCGCGACGGCGTGGCGGCGTGGCGCTGGGCGACGCGGATGCTCGCCGGCTGGCGGCGGACCGAGGTCGACGCGGCGGGCACGCGGGCCGCGGGCGTCCTCGGCGGCTACATGATCGCGACCGGGGTGATCTCCACGTTCGGCGCGGCGACGCAGTTCGCGATCATGGCGGTCCTCGGCCTGCCGCTCGCGCTCCCGCTCGCCGTCCTGTCGTTCTTCGGCGGCTTCATCCCGTACATCGGCTCGTTCATCACGACCGGCATCGCGCTGCTCGTGACGATCGCCGTGGGGTCGCCGACCGACATCCTGGTGATGCTGATCTTCACCCTCGTCTTCAACATCGTCACCGGCAACGTGGTGGCGCCGCTCGTCTACGGACGCGCCGTGAGCATCCACCCGGCGGTCGTGCTCCTCGCCATCCCGGCGGGCTCCACGATCGCGGGCGTCTTCGGGATGTTCATCGTGGTCCCGCTCATCGGCGTGGTCGTGGCCACGTGGCGGACCGTGCTGTTCATCCTCGGCGACGGACCGAAGGACGGGGTCGGGATGGTCCCCGCTGGCGGGAGCGCCACCGGGGACGGCGACGGCGAGCCGTCGGGCGAGGCGCCCGACGCTCCGGCGCCGGAGGCCGGCGGAGGGGCGTTGGAGCCCGCGCCGGCGAGCTGACGGCCTGGGCGAGTCGCGGTCGTAGCGTGCGCGCCCGGGTGGATCCGCGCCCGCATCGCTCTCTGCGGGTGACGCGCCCGCCCGCTCAGGCTGGTTCAATCGGTCCAGCGGGGAGCCGTCGTACGGCACCTGCGTGCGAGAAGCCCGATGCTCGTCCGGAACTGCGGATCGATCGGGCGGGGTGAGGAGACGGCGATGAACGAGTCCGGAGCCGATCCCGCGGACGGCACGCCCCCGCCTGCGCCCCAGGCGACACCCGGTGTCGAGGCGACCCCCGGGCCGGACCCGGTGACCGCCACGGCCCCCCCGAGCCGGCGCGCGGCCCTCATGCGGTCGGGCCTCATCGTCGCGGTCCTCGTCGTCGTCTTCGGCATCATCCTGCCGGCGACGGGCGTCGACTACGCCGAGGTCATCGCGGCCTTCCAGTCCCTCACGCCCGACCAGGTGGTGATCATCACCATCCTCGGCGCCATCGGCTGGCTCGTGAGCGGGCTCGTCTTCACCGCCCTCATCCCCGGGCTGTCGGCCATCCGCGGACCGGAGTCGTGGCTGATCCTCTCGGGGATCGGCTCGAGCATCCCGTTCGGCCCGTGGAACATGGGCGTCCTCTGGGTCGTCGTCCGCGGCTGGGGCGTCAAGAACATCCCTGCCACCTCGGGGATCGCGCTGTACGGCGTGGTCAACGAGCTGAGCCGCCTGTTCCTGCCGCTCCTGGCGATCGTCGTCCTCGCCGTCACGGGCGCCCTGGCCGACGCGACCCAGGCCGGTGCGGCGTGGGCCATCGCGATCATCAGCGCGATCGTCTTCGTCATCGCCATCGCGCTCATCGTCGCGGTCGTCCGGTCGGAGAAGGTCGCCGACTGGCTCGGGCGCACCGGGCAGCGGCTCGTCACCGCGGTGCTCGCCCGGCTCGGCCGCAAGGGCGCGCCCGACATCGACGGCGCGATCCACCGCTTCCGCGACCAGCTCGGCGTGGTCATCCGCCAGCGGGGCTTCGCCGCGATGGGGACGTCGATCGCCTCGCAGTTCGCGTGGGTGCTCGTGCTGATCGTCTCGCTCCGGATGTGCGGCGTCCCCGCCGACGTGCTGAGCCCCGGCATCGTCTTCGGGGTCTACTCGCTCGTCATGGTCATCACGATCATCCCGCTCTCGCCGGGCGGCGCGGGCGTGCCGGAGCTTCTCTTCATCTCCGGCTTCACCGCGATCGCCGGGGAGCAGTACAACGCCGCGATCACCGCCGGCGTCTTCCTCTACCGGCTCTACTTCTGGTTCCTGCCCATCCCGCTCGCGTGGATCCTGCTCAAGCTGACCCGGCGCGGGAAGTCGATGCTGCCGACGACCTCGGAGCTGAAGGCCGCCGCGCACTGACCCTGACGCAGCGCGGACCGGCCCGCCGCCCGTGCCGGCGCGCGGACGGCGCCGACCCCGTCCGGGTCGGGACCCGGCCCGGACGCGCCTCGGGACCCTCAGGCCCCCGGCGTCGGCCCGCCGGGCTCCGTCCGGTCGCCGCGCGTCTCGCGCGCGAACGCCTCCCGGGCCTCGTCGACGGACCGGTAGAAGTGCCCCTCGTCGATCGTCTCGAGCAGGCCGTACTTCACGATCGTGTCCCGGACGCCCGACTGGAGCTCCGCGAACGCGAGGTGGATCCCGGCCGCGTTGAGCTCGAGGTCCAGGTCCGCGAGCATCGCGCCCGCGGTCGTATCGATGTCCGTGACCGGCTCCGCGGCGACGAGGACCCACGCCGGCGCCGGCGACGAGGCCTTGACGAGCTCCCGGACGCGGTCACGGAACTGGTTCGCGTTCGCGAAGAAGAGCGGCGCCGACCACCGGACGATGAGCAGGCCCGGGACCTGCTCCGCGTCGGGATACCGGGTCACGTCATGGAAGCCGGGCACCTCGGGGGCGACCCCCAGGACGGCCGAGTACGGCGACCACGCGCGCTTGAAGATGTAGAAGACCGAGAGGATGACGGCGATCACGATCCCCTGGAGGACGCCGACGAAGATGACGCCGAGGGCGCACGCGATGGCGAGCGCGAACTCGGTCTTCCTGACGCGGTACAGCCTGCGCAGCTCGGCGACGTCGAAGAGGCTCAGGGATGCGGCGATGACGACGGCGGCGAGGACCGGCTGCGGCATCGACTGGACGAGCCCCGGGACGAACAGGAGCATCGCGAGGACGAGGCCCGCCGCGACGATCCCCGTCAGCTGCGTCTTGGCGCCGGACTGGACCGCGACCGCCGTCCGCGACCCGCTCGTGCTCACGGGGAACCCGCTGAAGAAGCCGGCCGCGAGGTTGGCGGATCCGATGCCGGCGAGCTCCTGGTTCGCGCTCACCTCGTAGCCACCGCGGCTCGCGAATGCGCCCGACGTCGAGATCGTGTCGCCGATCGCGACGAGCGAGATCCCCACCGCTCCGGCGACGAGCAGCGGGATGTCGGCGACGGGCACGGCGGGGATCGACGGCAGAGGGAAGCCCTGGGGCAGGACGCCGATGACGGAGACGCCGTGCGACGCGAGGTCGAGGACGATCGAGACGACGATCGAGACGACGACGGCGACGAGGATCCCCGGGCTGCGCGGCGCGAGCGCCTTGAGGCCGAGGATGATCGCGAGGCTCACGAGCCCGATCCCGAGAGCCCACGCGTTCGTCTGGTCGAGGCCCTGCAGGAACGCCTGCACCTCGCCGAGGAAGCCGCTGGCGTCGGTCGAGAACCCGAAGAGCTTCGGCAGCTGGCCGACGAAGATCGTGACGGCCAGCCCGGCGAGGTAGCCGGTCCGGACGGGGCTCGAGAGCAGGTCTGCGACGAAGCCGAGCTTCGCCACGCCGGCGGCGACGGTGATGATCCCCACGAGGATCGCGAGCATCCCCGCGAGGGCGACGGCCTCGTCGGAGCCCGCGGCGGCGAGCGGGAGGATCGTCGCCGCGATGATCGGCCCCAGCGAGGAGTCCGGCCCCAGGACCAGGATCGGTGACGGCCCGACGATGGCGTATGCCACCAGGCAGACGACGGTCGTGTAGAGGCCCGTGATCGCCGGCAGGCCGGCGAGCTCCGCGTAGGCCATCCCCTGCGGGACGAGCAGCGTCGCGAGCACGATGCCGGCGATGAGGTCGCGCGACAGCCACCCGCGCTCGTAGACGCGCATCGCCCGCACACCGGGCATCCAGTGCTCCACCCAGCCACGCCGGGAGCCAGAGACGTCCTGAGCCATCGTTCAGCGCTCCCGGATATGCGTCCCCACCGCGCCGGCGCCCTGGCCGGGAACGTCCGGTGGTCCTCTCCAACGGGTCGCGGACCACGCTGCTACTCCCCGGTGACCCCCGCATCCCCCGCCGCGCGCGATGTGCAGGACGGTGCGGCGGGCGCAGAGTCAGCACGACGGCCGCTCCGTCCGGCGTGTGTATCGAGGCGTGGGATCAGATGACCGCAGCCGCAGCCGAGGAGATCTTCCGCAGGCTCACGATCGGCGAGCCGGGCCTCGTCGCGGCCCTCGCCGACAGGGCGGGTCGCGGACGGGGCCTGCGGCGGCTCGACGCGCAGACCGCATCGCTGCTGCAGGTCGGGGCGCTCGTCGCACTCGATGCGCCCGAGACGGCGTATCGGACCGCGGTCGACGACGCGCTGCGGCTCGGCGCCGACATCGAGGACCTCCTCGCCGTCCTCCTCGCGGTCGCCGAGGAGGTCGGCTCCGCGCGGGTCATCGCCGCAGCGCCCCGGGTCGCCCTCGCCGCCGGCTACGACGTGGAGGCGGACCTCGACCGGAGCGAGCCCTCCGGCCTCGGCTAGGTCGGGCCCTTCGGGGACTTCGCCGGACCGGATCCCACGGGTCCCACGGCAGGCCCCGGAGAGGGATCGCCCGCCCGACGGGTGCCGTCGCAGGGCCATGTAGGCCGCGTCCTGGTGCAGGCCCGGCGCTCCCGATGCTACCTTCCCCTCGTACCCAGCGATCGGAGGGAGAGATCAGCGTCGCGCGCACCGGGAGCCACCGGCGGCCACGGAAGGAGGGCGAGGGCCCGGGGACCCGCGGTTCCTTCCGGCCGACGTTCACGCCCGTCGAGGCGAAGCTGCATCCGCCGGCGCTCCGACCGGGCTCGCTGTCGCGAGAGCGGCTGATCCGGCTCCTCGCGGCCGAGCCGCGTCCGCCGGTGGTGTCCGTCATCGCGCCGCCGGGGTACGGGAAGACCCTCCTCCTCGCCGACTGGACGTCGCGCGCGAGCACGCCGGTCGCGTGGCTGACCCTCGATGCGTTCGACAACGACGTGAGCGTCTTCCTCGGCTATCTCGCGTTGATGATCGACAGGATCGAGCCCATCGATGGCGCGGTCGCGGCCGCTGTCGCGGCGCCGCCGTCGCGCGTCCTCGCGGCCGCTGTCCCCCAGCTCGCCCGGGCGCTCCACTCGATCGGGCGGCCCGCGGTGATGGTCCTCGACGACGCCCATCGACTGGTGGATCGCTCGTGCCTGGACGCCCTGACGCAGCTGCTCGCCTACCTGCCGCCGGGCCTCCAGGTGGTCTTCGCGGCCAGGACGCGGCCTGACCTGCCGTTCGGGCGGTTCCGTGCGCGAGGGGCGCTGCTCGAGCTCACCGGGAACGATCTTGCGATGGACATGGAGGAGACCCGGGCGATCGTGACAGCCGCCGGAAGGCCGCTTGCGCCGAGCGAGGCGCAGGCGCTCGCCGACCGGACGGAGGGCTGGGCCGCCGGGATCTACCTCGCCGCGATCGCACCGCAGGCGGAGGGCCCGCTCCGTGCCCCGATCGACGTGTCGGGACGGAGCGACTACATCGCCGAGTACCTCCGATCCGAGTTCGCGGCCGGCCTTCGGGACGAGGACCACAGCCTCCTCATGCGCACGTCGATCCTGGAGGTCGTCGAGCCGCCGCTCGCCGACGCGGTCGCCGGGTCGCGCGACGCAGCCGGCCGCCTCGCGGCGCTCGCGGACGCGAACCTGCTCGTCGCGGAGGTCAGCGGGCCCGATCCCGCGTTCCGCTACCACGGCCTCCTGCGCGAGTTCCTGCTCTCGGAGCTGGAGCGACGGGAGCCGGGCATGGATGCGACGCTGCACCGGCGCGCGGCGGCCTGGTACGCGGCAGCTGGTCGGACCGAGCTCGCAGTGGAGCACGCCCTCCTCGCGGACGAGACCGATCTCGCCGCGCGTCTCGTGGTGTCGGTGCTACTCACGACCCTGTACGGGGGCCACGACGACACGCTCGACCGGTGGCTGAACAACTTCGACGACGCCGCCTTCGCGCGCCGTCCGCCCCTCGCTGCCATCGGCGCGTGGGTGCACCTGCTCCACGGCAGGGCGGATGCGGCCGATCGCCTCGCGGACATCGTGGAGAGCTCCACGTTCGCGGGCGATCCGGGTGACGGCTCCGCCTCGTTCGAATCGGAACGCGCCATGCTCCGGGCGGTCATGGGGAGGCGCGGGCCGGAGGATGTGCTGGCGAACGCGCTGATCGCCGTGGACGCCGAGCGACCGGGCAGCACGTGGCGGACGAATGCGCTCACGCTGCTCGGGGCGGCACACGGACTGCTGGGCGATGAGGCCGCGGCGGATGCGGCCTTCGCCGAAGCCGTCGAGGCGGGCGCCATGGCCGGTTCGATGGTCGCGCTCGCGCGGCGAGCCAGCATCGCGCTCGCAAGGGGCGACTCGACCGCGGCCGAGTCGTTCGCCCGTGGTGCCGAGGCCGTCCTCGCCACGGCGGCGTACGGCAGCCTCGTCTCGGCACTTCTCGTGAACGCCGTCTCCGCGCGCGTCGCGATCCACCTGGGCGACCTGGCGCGCGCACGCGAACGGCTCGTCCTCGCCCAGCTCGCCCGGCCGTCGGCGTCGGCGGCCGCCCCGTGGTTCTCCGTCGGTGCACTGCTCGAGCTCGCCCACGCGTACCTCGCGGTCTCCGATCTCGCGGGCGCCCAGGTGGCCGTCCGGGAGGCGGACCTGATCGCGCGCCGACGCCCGGCGCTCGGGATCCTCGGGACCGAGCTGCAGGAGATGCGGGCGCGCGTCCACGATGCCTCCGGCGTGCTCATCGGGTCGTCCACGCTCACGCCGGCCGAGCTGCGACTGCTGCCCGTCCTCTCCACCTACCTGCAGTTCGAGGAGATCGGCGCGCGACTGGGCCTCTCGCCGCACACGGTCAAGACCCACGCGCGCTCCATCTACGCGAAGCTCGGGGCGTCGAACCGGAGCGAGGCGATCGAACGGGCGGTGGAGATCGGGCTGCTCGAGCCGTACCCGGGCCTGGCGCTGAACGCGCGGCCATCGCGTCGCTGAGGTCGCGGGCAGGGCAGCACGCGCGACCGTCGCATGCAGGTGAGGTGGCGCCCACGGCAGGAATCGAACCTGCGACGCCCGCCTTAGGACGGCGGCGCTCTGTCCGCTGAGCTACGTGGGCCCGCGCGCATCCTACCAGCCTCGGGGGCGACGACCGGGCCGCACCCGGGACGAGCCCCCAGTCGACGGTCGCCGGCCCCGGCGGGGCGTCGCGAGCGCCGGTGCTAGGATGCGGCCGATGTCCCTGCCCGTCGTCCCGTTCGGCCGCGTCGTCCTGTACGGCGCGGATGGCTGCCACCTGTGCGAGGACGCCCGCGCGGTCGTCGTCGCCCACCTGGAGGCTCGCCGCGCGGCCGGCCTCCCCGGCGCCGACCTCGACGAGGTCGACATCCACCTCGACGAGGGCCTCACGCGGATGTTCATGGAGACGATCCCCGTCCTCGCGGCCGGCGACTCGCTCCTCCCGCTCGCGACGAGCCCGGCCCGGATCCGCGCGTTCCTGGACGCGGCGCTCGACGGCCCGCGGGCCGCGGCGCCCGAGGCCGCCACCGTCACGGAGGCGGCCGGATGAGCTCGGACCTGAGCATCGCCGTCGCCTTCATGGCCGGGATCGTGAGCTTCCTCTCGCCGTGCGTCCTCCCGCTCGTCCCGGCCTACCTCGGGCAGCTGACGGCAGTGGCCGTCGCGGGGCGCGAGAGCCGCGTGCCGTCCCGCTGGCTCGCCGTCCGTCACGCGGTCGCCTACGTCGTGGGGTTCGGGACCGTCTTCACCCTCCTCGGCGTCACGGCGACCTTCGTCGGGGGCCCGCTCGCCGCCTACATGCCGCTGCTCCGTCAGGTCGGCGGGGTCGTCCTCATCGTCATGGGGCTGGGGCTGGCAGGGGTCCTGCCGATCCCGTGGCTGCAGCGGACGTGGCGCCCGCTCGACTCCGGCGCGTCCGCGGCGGTCTCCAACGCACAGGGGACCCTCGCGCTCGCGAGCGCCGACGGGGGCGGCTTCGGGCATTCGCTCGGCAACAGCCTGGTCTCGTCGCGCGGCGGGTGGATCGCGTCGTTCGGCCTGGGCGTCGTGTTCGCGATCGGGTGGACGCCCTGCATCGGCGTCATCCTCGGCGGCGTCCTCACTCTGGCTGCGACGAACGGCCGGGCGCTCGAGGGAGCAGCGCTCCTCCTCGCGTACACCGCCGGTCTCGGGATGCCGTTCATCGCCCTCGGCGTCGTCTACGACCGCGCTCCGGCCGTCGTGCGCCCTCTCGTCCGCCACGGACGCGCCGTCTCCTTCATCGGCGGGATGCTCGTCGCGCTGATCGGCGTGGCGATGCTGCTCGACCTGCTCACGCTGCTTCCGCGGTACGTGCAGTTCAACGCCGGCGTGTGAGCAGGCCCGACCTCGGCGCGCCCCGCCAGGACCCGGCGGCCGCCGGCGCGGAGGCGCTGGGCGCCGACGTGCACCCGGACGCAACGCCGCAGCGCCGGGGGCTGATCGGGCCGTTCACCGGCCGCCAGCTCGCCTTCGCGGCCGTCGCCGTCGCCGCCGTCGCGGCCGCGCTCGCGGTCGTCACCGCGCCGATCGCGCCCCCCGCGGCGTCCATCGCACCGCCCGATCCGCAGGCCACGCAGTACGCCATCGGCCCAGCTGCCGGGGGTCTCGCCGTGGGCCAGGCGGCTCCGGAGATCCTCGTCGCGGGTCCCTCGGGCTCGCCGGGTCCCGCGACCGGCCTGGACGGCCGGCCGGTCTCCCTCGCCGGCCTTCGCGGCAAGGTGGTCTGGGTGGACTTCTGGGCGTCCTGGTGCCCGCCGTGCCGCGCCGAGACGCCGGTCCTGCGCGACCTGTACGCGCGCCACCGCGATGACGGGCTGGAGCTCGTGGGCGTGAGCGTCCAGGAGAGCTCGGCCGAGGATGTGCGCCGCTACGCCGAGACCTACGGGATCGAGTACCCGATCGTCGCCGACCTCTCCGGCGACGCCTTCCGGACGTGGGGCGTCTACGGCCTCCCGACGCAGTTCCTCGTCGACCGTTCCGGCGTGATCCGCGCGATCGTCCAGGGGCCGGTGGACGCGGCGACGGCGGACGCGCTCGTCGCGCCGCTGCTCGCCGAGCCCGGGCCGTCGCCAGCGGCCGGTGCGGCCCCTGCGGCCGGCAGGTCGCGCCCGGCCGGGGCGTCTCCCGCCCCCTAGCCCTCCGTCCCGTCCCCTCGTCCGCCGCGGTGCGGGCGGCCGTGCCGGCTCTCGAGGACGGACACGACCTCGGATGGCTCGACGCCGCGCTCCGCGAGGGCGACGAGCAGGTGGAACAGCAGGTCCGCGGCCTCCGCGGCGAGCGCCGCACGCGCCTCGATCGCCTCCTCCCCGGTGGCCGTGCCACCGGCCTCGGCCGTCGCCGCGTCCTTCGCCGCGATGAGCACCTCCGTGGCCTCCTCGACGACCTTCCGGCCCGTCGCGTCCGGCCCGCCGGCGAGCAGTGTCGCGGTGTACGAGCCGGCCGGCCGACGCGCCGCGCGGTCCGCGACCGTCGCCCAGATCGCCTCGAGCGCCGCGAACCCCTGGGGAGCAGCCGCGTCCTCGTCGTCGAAGCACGTGCCGGTCCCGCGGTGGCAGGCGGGCCCGGCCGGGTCCACGCGCGCGAGGATCGTGTCGGCGTCGCAGTCGAGCGCGAGGGACCGCACGCGCAGCACGTTCCCGCTGGTCTCGCCCTTGCGCCAGAGCCGGCCGCGCGAGCGCGAGTGGAAGTGGAGGTCGCCCGTCGCGAGCGTCGCGTCGAGCGCGTCGCGCGACGCGTACGCGACCATGAGGACGCGCCCGTCGCGCGCGTCCTGGGCGACGACGGGGACGAGCCCGTCGGGCCCCCACGCGACCGCGCCCGGGTCGATCGAGACGGCCGGGGCGATCGCCTCGCCGGCGGCACCCTGTGCCGGATCGCTGCTCATGCGGCCTCCCGCGCCCTGCGCACGGGGATCCCCGCCGCGTCGAGGGCGTCCTTCACGTCGTCGATGGAGACCTCGCTCCGGTGGAAGATCGACGCCGCGAGCAGCCCGGTCGCCCCGCCGTCCCGCACGGCCGCGACGAAGTCCGCCGGGCTCGCCGCGCCCCCCGACGCGATCACGGGGACCTCGACCGCCGCGGCGACCGCGGCGAGGAGATCGGTGTCGTAGCCCGTCTTCGTCCCGTCGCGGTCCATGGAGGTGACCAGGAGCTCGCCCGCCCCCACGCGCGTGACGCGCGTCGCCCACGCGACGGCGTCGATCCCGGTGGGCTCCCGGCCTCCGCGCACCACGACCTCCCAGCCGTCGCCGGACGGACGACGCCGGGCGTCGATGGCCACGACGACCGCCTGGCGCCCGAAGGCGCGCGCGCACCGCCGGACGAGGTCCGGCTCGCGCACGGCCGCGGTGTTGAGCGAGACCTTGTCGGCGCCGGCGCGCAGGACCGAACGCATCTCGGGGACGCTGCGGACGCCACCGCCCACCGTGAGCGGGATGAAGACCCGGCGGGCGGTCTCCTCCACGATGCCGAGCAGCGTGCCGCGGCCGGCGGGCGCGGCGGCGATGTCGAGGTAGACGATCTCGTCCGCACCTTCGCGGGCGTACCGCTCCGCGAGCGTGGGCGGATCTCCCTCGTCCACGAGGTCGACGAACCGGGTCCCCTTCACCACCCGGCCATCGGCGACGTCCAGGCACGGGATGACGCGCACGCGCAGGGTCACGGCCGGCCCCCGGCGATCGCCACGAAGTTCGCGAGGAGGCGCAGGCCGTCGTGCCCGCTGCGCTCGGGGTGGAACTGGACGGCGCCGAGCGCCCCGCTGGCGACGGCAGACCCGAACGGCTCCCCGTACTCCGTGACGCCGACCACCGGGCCGGCGTCCGCCGCCGCGAACGAGTGCACGAAGTAGAAGTCCGAGCCGTCCGGGATCCCGTCGAAGAGCGCGTGACGCCCGCGGACGTGGACCTGGTTCCAGCCCATGTGCGGGAGGCGCGGGGCGCCCGCGAGGCGCCGCACGCGCCCGGGGAGGACGCCGAGCATCGCGCTCCCGTCCTCGTCGCTCGCGTCGAAGAGGAGCTGCATCCCGAGGCAGATCCCCAGGAACGGGCGGCCCGCGACCGCCCAGTCGCGGACGGGCCCGTCGAGCCCCTGGCGGCGGAGGCGGGTCATCGCCGAGCCGGCGGACCCGACGCCCGGCACCACGAGGCCGTCCGCCGCCAGGTCGGCGGGACGGGTGACGCGCACCGTCGTCGCGCCGGCAACGCGCAGCGCCTGCTCGATGCTCACGAGGTTCCCGGCCCCGTGGTCCACGATGGCGATCGTCGTCATCGGGGACGGGGGCGCGACGTCCCCGCCGGGAGGCGGGCGGGCGGCCTCATGCGATGAGCTTCTCGATGGGGACCACGAGGATCCCCGTCGCCCCTGCGGCCTTCAGGCGCGGAAGGAGGTCCCAGACGTCGTCCGCGCCGACGACCGCGTGGATCGCGATCATCCCCTCGTGCGCGAGCGGGATCACCGACGGCCCCGCGAGGCCCGGGAGCAGCGCTTCCAGCTCGCCGAGCATCCCGGACCGGGCGTTCATCATCAGGTACTTGCGCTTGCGGCCCTCGAGGACCGCGCCGAGCATCGTGGAGAGCCGGCCGATCTCATCCGCCCGGGCCGACCCGTCGCCCGGCGCCCGAACGAGGACCGCCTGGCTCGCGAGGATCTCCCCCACCTCCCGAAGCCCGTTGGCGGCGAGCGTCTCGCCGGTCGAGACCAGGTCCACGATCGCGTCGGCGAGGCCGAAGCGGGGCGCGACCTCCACCGCGCCGGAGAGCGGGACGACCTCCACCGCGATCCCCGACCCGTCCGACCATGCGCGGACGGTGCCCGGGTGCGAGGTCGCGACGCGCAGACCCTGCAACCCTGCGAGATCGTGCACGTCCGACTCCCGCGGGACCGCCGCGGCGAGGCGACACCGGCCGTAGCCGAGCTCCCGGACCACCGGGAGGGCGATCCCCGTCTCGGCGAGGAGGTCCGCGCCGGTGATGCCCGCATCGGCGACCCGGTCGCGGACGAACTCCACGACGTCGCCGGTCCGGACGAAGAGGATGTCGAGCGGGACGTTCTCCACGTGCGCGACGAGGCTACGGTCACGCTCCTCGAAGACGAGGCCCGCGGCATGGAGGAGCTCGAGCGTCGGCGCCACGAGCCGGCCCTTGTTCGGGACCGCGAGCGTCATCCGATCCGGCCGCGGGTTCATCGCCGGCCGGCTTCCGCGGGCTGCGACTCGCCGCCCGCGAGCCCGGCGCGCTCGAGCGCGAGGCGGTAGCCGCCCGCACCATGCCGGAGCCAGCCCGCGATCCGCGTGATCGTGGCCGTGCTCGCCCCCGTGGAGCGGCTGATCTCCGCGTAGTGGCGGCCCTCCGCGAGCAGCCGCACCACCGCCCACCGCTGGGCCAGGTCGTGGAGCTCACCCAGGGTGCACAGATCGCGCAGGAAGGCAGCAGCCTCCTCCCGCGTGCGCAGGAGGAGCAGCGCATCGAGCAGCGCCTCGGCGTCCTGCGTGCGCCAGTCCTCGCCCGGTGGGAGCACCCCGTCACCTCATGCTATCGTGTTAGCGTGCTAAAACGATACAACGCTGAGGCTGCCGCCCGCAACCGCTGCGGCGACGATCGAGACGGGAGCGCCGAAGGACCCGGGCCGGGGACGCCGGGGGCCACGATGCCTCCGACATGGAGGTGGACATGAGCGGTGGAGGTCGTGGTGCGCCCCGGCGGTTCGCCCTCCTCCCCGCGGTGGACCTGCGCGGAGGTCGGGTGGTCCGGCTGGAGCGGGGCGACTTCGCGCGCGAGACCGCCTACGCCGACGACGCGGTCGCCGTCGCGGAAGGCTTCGCGGACGCGGGAGTCCCGTGGCTGCACGTCGTGGACCTCGACGGCGCACGCGACCCGATGCGACGCCAGACCGACCTCGTCGCGGCGATCGTGCGCGCGGTCGGCGCGCGGACGTGCGTCGAGGTGGCCGGTGGGCTCCGGGATGCCGACGCGGTCGCGGCGGCGCTCGACGCGGGCGCGGCCCGCGCGGTCGTGGGGACCGGCGCGCTGCGCGATCCGGCGTTCGTCGGGCGGCTCGTACGCACGCACGGCCCCGCGGCGGTCGCGGTCGCGCTCGACGTGCGCGACGGGCGGGCCGTCGGCGACGGATGGGTCCCGGGCGCGGCGGGCGTGGAGATGGCCGTCGCCCTTGCCCGGCTCACGGCGGAGGGGGTCGCGACCTTCGAGCTCACCGCGATCGATCGGGACGGGACCCTCGCCGGCCCGGACCTCGCGCTCCTGGCCGAGGCGCTGCTCACGACGGACGCCGCGGTCATCGCCTCCGCGGGGATCCGCTCGGCGGGCGACATCCGCGCGGTCCGCGCGCTCGGGTGCTCGGGCGCGATCGTCGGGCGGGCGCTCTACGCGGGCGACCTCGGGATCGCGGAGGCGCTCGCGGCGGCCGAGGGCTAGCGCGGGACCCAGCGGAAGCGGTCGCGGTCGCGCTCGAGGCGTCCGATCGGGACCTTCGCCTCGTGCGAGAGGACCACGGTCCATCCCTCCTCGGCCGCGCGGTCGAAGAGGCGAGCCTTCACGCGGACGGAGTCGAGCGGGAAGTCGTCGAACGAGGTGACCCAGCGCGGGTTCGCCGACCAGGGCCGCATCGCGAGATCGCCGAAGAACGCGAGCGTTCCCTTCGGCCCGCGGACGACGACGCCCTGATGGCCGCCGGAATGCCCCCCGGTGGGGACGACCGAGACCCCGGGGAGCACCTCGCGCTCCCCGTCGGCCCACCCCTCCTCGCCCCACGCCCGCACGAGCTGGAGCTCGGGCTGGTCATAGGCCGCGACGTTCCGCGGGTTGTCGTCGAGCGCGACCTCCCACTCGGCCCGCTGCGCGACGATCGTCGCCCGGGGGAAGGCGCGCCGTCCTTCCCCGTCGAGCAGGCCGCCCGCGTGGTCGAAGTGGAGGTGGCTCATCGCCACCACGTCGACCGAGGCCGGGTCGAAGCCCGCCTTCCGCAGCGCGGGCAGGATCGGGTCGCCCGCGACGCCACGGACACCGCGCATCTTCTCGGAGATCCGCTCGCCGATCCCCGTCTCCACCAGCGCTCGCCCCGCCGGCGTCTCGATGAGCAGGCAGTTGAGGGCCTGGAAGAGCCTGCGATCCTCGTCGAGCTCGTCGCCGACGACGTTCCGCCAGAGGGTCCACGGCGCCGGCCCGAGGATCGAGCCGGCATCCGATCGGAAGCTGCCGGCTACCACCAGCGCGACCCGCACGCCTCCGCCGAGGTCGATCGTCGCGTCGACCGCGTCGTTCATCGACATGGGTCTGCTCCCCTCCCCGACCGGCGGCGGATCAGCCCGGCGAGCCCGCGCCGGGGCCGCGCCGCGTCTTCGAGAAGTCGCGGTGGAAGGCCGACTCGGTGGGCTCGGACTGTCCCTGGTACTTGGAGCCGAGGCCCGGCGACCCGTACGGCCGCTCCACCGGCGAGGACAGCTCGAGGAAGCTGATCTGGCCGACCCGCATCCCCGGGTAGAGGGCGATGGGCAGGTTGGAGACGTTCGAGAGCTCGAGGGTCAGGTTGCCGCGCCACCCCGGGTCCACGTAGCCGGCGGTGGAATGGATGAGGAGGCCCAGGCGTCCGAGGGAGCTCTTCCCCTCGAGGCGCGCGACCAGGTCGGCCGGCAGCTCCACCCATTCGAGGGTCTGGCCGAGGACGAACTCGCCGGGATGCAGGATGAACGCCTCGTCCTCGCCCACCGTGACCATCTCCGTGAGGTCCGGCTGGGCCTGTCGCACGTCGATGTACGGGTAGCGGTTGTTCCGGAAGACGCGGAAGCTGCGATCGAGGTGGAGGTCCACCGACGACGGCTGGAGGTCGCCCGGATCGTACGGCTCGATGACGATCGCCCCGGACTCGATCCGGGCGCGGATGTCGCGGTCAGCCAGGACGCTCATCGCCTGCCCCCGTCCCTTTCCGAGTAGAGGGTGTCGACCTCGCGCTTCAGCGTCTCGAGGTCCTCGAAGCTCTGGTAGACGCTCGCGTAGCGGATGTACGCGATCTGGTCGAGGACGCGGAGGCGCTCCATCGCGAGCTCCCCGATCCGCGAGGACGGGACCTCGCTCACACCGGCGCCGCGGAGCGCCGTCTCGATCGCGTCGGCCGCCCGCTCCGCCGCATCCTCGGGCACCGGACGCCGCGTCAGCGCCTTGCGGAGGCCGGAGAGGACCTTCTCCCGGTCGAACTCCTCGCGCCGGCCGTCGCGCTTGAGGACGACCAGGCGCGCCGCCTCGATCCGCTCATACGTCGTGAATCGCGCCCCGCACGAGGCGCATTCGCGCCGCCGGCGGATGGTCGCCTGATCCTCGAGGTCGCGCGAGTCGACGACCCGGGTCTCGCGCTCCCCGCACTGCGGACAGTGCATCGCTCTCCCTCGTCCCGCCACCAGACCACAAGATGTCGTGGTCGGGAGGGAGGATACCACAAGATGTACGCCCCTAGGGCCCTCCAGCGCCCGCGTCCTTCCCCTGCGGGGATGGGCCGGCGAGCTCGGCCACGTGGGTGGCGAACGCCTCGCGCGCGTGCTGGAGCTCGAGGTAGCCGCGGCGGATGGTCGCCTGCTCGTCGGCGTCACCGACCCTGGCGCTGACCCCCGCGAGCTCCCGACAGCCGTGCTGGATCCGGTCGAGGGCGCGTTCGGCGCGCCCGAGGTCCGCCATGAGGTTGTCGCGGACCCGGGCCGCGGTGGCCGGGACCCGGAGGTTCGTGACCTCTTCCGCGTACGCGTCGATCGCCGTGATGGCCGCACCCACCTCCGGCAATGCGTCGGCGGGAGGGGCGCGATGCCGGCGGACCTCGTCGACCGACGCCAGGACGGCCGCCAGCGTGGCATCCACGCGACCCGCGAGCGACGCCGTCGCGGTCTGCAGCGCCTGCGACTCGCGGCTCTCCCGGCCCACCGTCGCGCGTGCGCAGGACGATGTACACGACGAGGCCCGCGAGCGCGATGAAGGCGAGGAGCGCGGCGAGCCGGATCGCTTCCACGTCGCCCCTCAGCCGCGCCGTGCCCGGATGGCGCCTGCGAGGATCGGCGCCACGGCGAAGAGGTCGCCGACCACGAAGAGGTCGGCCGACTCGGCGAACGGCGCGTCCGGGTCGCGGTTCACCGCGATGACCGTCCCGGCACCCTGCATGCCCACCCGGTGCTGGATCGCGCCGGAGACCCCGAGGGCGAGGTAGAGGTCGGGCCGGACCGTCCTGCCGGTCTGGCCGATCTGCCTGTCGTAGTCGATCCATCCGGCATCGACGGCCGCCCGCGTCGCGCCGACGGAGCCGCCCAGCAGGCTGGCGAGCTCGTGGACCACGGCGAACCCCTCGGGCCCGCCGACGCCGCGCCCGCCGGAGACGATGACGCGGGCCTCCTCGATCGGCGTGGCGGTGGCCTGGGCGGCGACGCGGGCGACGACCGCCACGGCGGCGGGCTCGTCGTCCGGTGGGACATCCACGGGCGCGTCCTCCACCCGGCCGCGGGCCGGAGCCGGCTCGGCCGCGGCAGCGCCCGGGGTGAGGAGGATGATCCCGGGCCCGCCGGGTCCGGCTGCGAACGTGCTCGTCGTGATCGCCGCGCCGCCCAGGACGGCCTTCTCGACGACCGGCCCCATCGTCGGGTCCCAGGTGATCGACATGGCGTTCGCGATGACGCCGGCGTCCATGCGCGCCGCGAGGGCGCCGGCGAGGTCGCGGCCGTCCGGCGTCGCGGCCAGCAGCAGCAGGGATGGCCGCTCCCGGTCGGCGAGCGCCGCGACCCGCGCAGCGATGACGCCCGCGGAGGGTCGCTCCGCCGCAAGGGTCGTCGTGGACGCGAGGACGCGCGGCACGTATGCCGCGAGCTCCGCCGCCGCACCATCCGGGTCCGCTGCGACGACGACCGCGACCGCCTCGCCGCCCGAGGCCGCCGCGAGCTGACGGGCGACGGTCGCCGCCTCCGCGGACAGTCGGGTCGCCGCGCCGCCCACGACCTCGGCGACGGCCCAGATCGCCCCGGCCATCAGGCGAACCCTCCGGCGACGAGCACGTCCAGGATGGCCGCAGCCCCCTCCTCCGGGGTCCCGTCCACGAGCCGCGTCGGCGGTCGCGGCGCGGGGAGTCGTGCGGAGAGGACGCGCGTCCGCGCACGGGACCCACCCACCTCGGCGGGGTCCACGCCGAGCGCCCCGAGGTCCACCGGGCGGATCTCCTTCGCGCGGGCGCCCATGATCCCCTTCAGGGTGGCGTACCGCGGCTCGCCGACCATCTGCGTGACAGTGACGAGCGCCGGCATGGGGGCTTCGAGCACCGCGTAGCCGTCCGCCTCCAGGCGCCGCACGCGGACGACCTCGGCGCCGACCTCGACCTCCGCGGCGTGCGAGAGATACGGGAGGCGGCGGTAGGCGGCGATCGCAGACGCGACCACTCCTCCCCCGCCGTCCGCGCTGGCCGCCCCGGCGAGCACGAGGTCGAACGGAAGCGTCGCGAGGGCTGCGGCGAGGACCTTCGCCGTGGCGAGAGCGCAGGCGCCGGCGAGCGCCTCGTCCGAGACGAGGAGGCCGCGGTCCGCGCCCATGGCGAGCGCCTTGCGCATCGTCTCGGCGCCCCCCGAGGGCGCCATCGTCAGGAGCGTGATGTCGCCGCCGTGGGCCTCGACGAGGCGGAGCGCCTGCTCCACGGCGTACTCGTCGTTGGGGTTGACGATCGCCGGTCCCGACGCCCGGTCGAGCCGCAGGTCCTCGCCGAGGCGCTCGGCACCCGTGGTGTCGGGCACCGGCTTGACGAGGACGACGATGCGCACGGGCGGTCTCCACGACGGCATGCGGGCGCGCGGGACAGCCCCCGCGCCGGGCGATGGCTGCGCCCGGTCCGCCCAGTGTACCGACGCCGCGCGGTCGAGACGGACCGAGGGAGGATCCGAGCGCCGTCAGCCTGCCGCGGCCCCGTGGTCGAAGGGGCCCGCGAGGGTCTCGAGCGCGTGCGGGAGGACGGCCTCGATCGCCGCGAGCGACTCGAGCGCTCCTCTCGGGCTCCCGGGGAGGTTCACGATGAGGGCGGGCCCCGCGGCGCCGACGACGGCGCGGCTGAGGTCGGCCATCGGCGTGTGGGCGCGCCCGGCCGCGCGCATCGCCTCCGCCAGGCCGGGAACGAGGCGCTCGACCACGTCGAGGGTCGCCTCCGGGGTCACGTCGCGCGGCGTCAGGCCGGTCCCTCCCGTCGTGACGACGAGGGGATGCGTACGCGATGCCGACCGGATGGCCTCCGCGATCGCCTGCCGGTCGTCGGCGACGGTGCCGCGCGTGACGGAGAAGCCCAGCGCGACGAGACGCTCGGCCACGGCTGCGCCGGACAGGTCCTCACGGGCCCCCGCCGCGACGCCGTCGGACACCGTGAGGACGAACGCGGGCCGCCGGCCGCCGGGCGCGTCGCCGGTCACCTGCCGTGGCCCCCCGTGGCACCGCGCCGCGGGATCGGCGGCCGGCGCGGGCCGCGCGGGACCTTCGATCCGGACGGCTCGGTGGGCTCGGCCGGACGCCGCCAGTCGCCGCTCTTGCCGCCGGTCTTCTCCAGGAGGCGGACCCAGCGGATCTCCACCCCCTTCTCCACCCCCTTGACCATGTCGTAGACGGTGAGGGCGGCGACGGAGGCCGCGGTGAGCGCCTCCATCTCGACGCCCGTGCGATCGGTGGTCGAGGCCTCGGCGCGCACGCGCACGCCGCCGGCGGTCCGGTCGGGGGTCGCCGAGACGACGAGGTCCGTGAGGCCGATCGGGTGGCACAGCGGGATGAGCTCGCTGGTCCGCTTCCCGGCCATGACCCCGGCGATCTCCGCGACCATCAGCACGTCGCCCTTCGGGTTGACGCCGTCCACGACGAGCTGGAGCGTGGCGGCCTCCATCGCGACGAGGGCCTCGGCGACGGCGCGACGTGCGGTCGGGGCCTTCTCGGAGACGTCGACCATCCGGGGTCGTCCCGCCCGGTCGACGTGGGTCAGCCGCCGGCGCTCGGTGCGCTTCGTGCCTCCGGAGTCCATCGCGCGTCCTCCTGTCGTCGTGGATGCGCGCATCGTCGCGCAGATGGCGTCATGCCGTGCCGCCGCGGACCCGTGCGAGGTCGCGGACCTTCCGCGACACCGACAGGCGCGTCAGGAGCCCGACGAACGTGCCGTCCCGCAGGACCGGCAGGGCGTCGCGCCCGCTGTGCTGCAGCGCGTCGAGCGCGGTCCAGAGGCCGTCCTCCGGCGCGAGGGGCCGGAGGTCCGACAGCGCGGTCATCGCGTCCGCCGCGCGCGTGCGCGGCCACGCGTCCCGGCGCAGGCGCCTGATCGCGCGGACGCCGAGGACGCCGACGATCTCCCCGTCGCGGCCGACCACGTACGCGTCCCGGTCGGCGGCCTCGAGCGCGGCCGGCGCGAAGGTGTCCAGGGTCAGGGTGGACCCGACCTCAGGGGGATCCTCGTCCATGGCGTCGCGCACGTGGAGGTTCGCCACGAGGTCCCGCAGGGCGGCCCTGCGCTCGGCTGCGATCGCGCCGGACCGGACGAACCAGCCCGCGAGGACCAGCGTCAGGCTCGCCGTCACGTCACCCGCGAGGGCGACGACGAACCCCCCACCGACGAGGAGCAGGCCGACGGCCCGGCCGACCCGCGCGGCTGCACGCCGCGCGCGCAGGGGGTCGCCCGTGATGCGCCACGAGAGGCCGTGGACGATCCGGCCCCCGTCGAGCGGATCGCCCGGAAGGAGGTTCACGCACGAGATCAGCAGGCTGAACCCCGCGCCCACGACGAGGGCCTCGCGCCCTGCGACGGCGACCGGGCCCGGGACGGAGGCGGCCACGACCGCCAGCCCGCCGAGCAGGAGTGCGAGGAGCGCACCGGCGACCGGGCCGGCGAAGGCGACCACGGCCTCGTCGGCCGGGCCGGAGAGCGGCCTGTCGCTCTCGTCCACCCCACCGAAGAAGTACAGCATCGTCGGCCCGTACGGCCGGCCGCGGAGTCGGGAGGCGACGACGTGGCCCGACTCGTGCACGACCGCGCCCACGAGCGCGAGGAGGGCCCCGGAGATCCCTGCCGCCCAGGCCAATGCCGCGTCCATGCCGGGGCTCACGGCGGGCAGCCGCGAGAGCGCGAGGACGCCGGCGAGCACGGGGAGGACGACCACCCAGGTGACGTGGAGCGTGACCTCGGTGCCGAGGAGCGGGAACGTGGGGCCCCGCAGGCCGCGCATCAGGCGGCAGCGGCGCGCGCGAGCGCCGCCCTGCGCCGCTGGCGCGCGATGACCCAGACGGCGACCGCGGCGACGAGGATGACGACCGCGAGGAGGATCGACGTCTCCGTCCACAGCTGCTCCGGAAGTAGCTGCACGAGGCGGTCGATCCGCGGGTCGAACGTGTACGACCCTGCCGCGAAGAAGATCCGGTGGAAGATCTCGAACGCGGTGTCGAAGAAGAACGCGAGGAAGACCCCGACCGCCACCACGGCGACCGCGAGGATCCCGGCGGCCGTCTGCACGCCGTGCCAGAACGCGACGCGCCGCCGGTCGATCACCCAGGCTGCGACGAGCGCGACGAACGCGACGAGGACGAGCGCGTAGAACGCCAGGACCACGCGCCGGACGTCCGCCATGTGGCCGATCTCGGCGGCGGTGAAGACGGGCGTCCCACCGACGGTCTGCGCGAAGGTCCCCGGCCCCAGGAAGACCTCGCCGATCACCGCGGCGGTGACATCCCGGACGGTCCCGATGTCCCAGCCGGTCCACAGGTCGGCGGCGGCCCGTCCCTGCTCGAAGCCGACCCAGACGGGGTTGAAGAAGAGCGCGATCGCGGCGCCGATGAGGACGAGCACCGACGCGACGCCTGCGACGGCACCGATGACGATGCCGCGCGCGTCCCGCCGGGGGCCGGCCGCGGTCGGCCGGACGTCTTCCGCCGTCACTCGTCCTCGAGCGTCTTCGCCTGCTCCCACCACATCTCGACCACGCCCGCCTCCGGGGCGTCGACCTTGAGCTCGCGGGCAGCCTGCGTGAGACGCCGCTCGACGGTGGCGAGGTCGAGGGCGGTGAGGTAGGAGACGCCGGCCATGCGCGACTGGACGAAGACGTCGTGCTCCTGGGGTCCGAGCCGGGCGAGGTTGAGGAGCAGGGCCTCATCGCGCCACGCGAGGACGTCGTTCGTGTCCGCGTCGACCTGGTCGGCGAGCGTCTGCCGGCGCGGGGGCGTGGCCGAGACCTCGAGCAGGAGGCCGGTCGTGAAGATGCCCTGCTTCTCCAGCCTCGCGAGGTGGATCGGCTCGATGCGGGTGAGCGCGGTGATCGGCGGCACGTGTCCCATCCTCCTGCCGGCCCGGCCGGTCCGGTCGTGGCCCGGATGATGCCACGTTCCCGGCCCGGCGGGGCGCGTGCGGCCGGCCTCCGACTCCGGACGCACGGAGACCCCGGCGGCGTGCCGGGGTCTCCGTGCCGTTGCGCGGGACCGGACTACGCCTTCGAGTCCCCGAAGACCGTGTAGTGCCAGCCCTTCTCGGCGGCGCCATCGAGCTCGACCGCGACGTGCTTCACCTGCGTGTAGTCGTCGAACGAGTAGCCCGACATGTCCTTGCCCCAGCCGGACTGCTTGAACCCGCCGTGCGGCATCTCGCTCGCGATCGGCAGGTGGTCGTTCACCCACACGCAGCCGAAGTTCAGGGACTTCGCCGCGCGCATCGCCTTGCGGACGTCCTCCGTCCAGACGGACGACGCCAGCCCGTACTTGCAGTCGTTCGCCATCGCAAGGGCCTCCTCCTCGGTGTCGAAGGGGAGGACGACCACGACGGGGCCGAAGATCTCGTTCTGGACGACCTCGGCCTGCTGGTCCTCCGTGAACAGGATCGTCGGCTTGTAGAACGGGCCCGGAAGGCCCGGCACCACGGCGCGCTCGCCACCCGTGAGCACCTGGACCCCGGCGGCCCTCGCGCGCTGGACGAAGCCGTCCACGCGCTGGAGCTGCGCCTCGCTGATGAGCGTCCCCATGTCCGTCGACTCGCTCGTCGGGTCGCCGACGCGGACGCTCTCCATGAGGGCCGTGAACTTCGCGAGGAAGGCGTCGAGGACGTGGCGCTGGACGTACACGCGCGTCGCCGCCGTGCAGTCCTGGCCCGCGTTGACGAGCCCGCCGGCCGTGGCGCCGCGCGCGGCCGCGTCGAGGTCGGCGTCCGCGTAGACGATGAACGGGGCCTTCCCGCCGAGCTCGAAGTGCAGGCGCTTGAGGTTCCCGGCGGCGGCCGCCGCGATCTTCTTGCCCGTCTCCGTGTCGCCGGTCAGGCTGATGATGTCGACGTCCGCGTGGGCGGCGATCGCAGCGCCCACCACGTCCCCGCGCCCGGTGACGACGTTGAAGACGCCGTCGGGAAGCCCGGCCTCCTTCGCCATCTCCCCGAGGAGGCACGTGGTGAGAGGTGTGGCCGTGGCCGGCTTCAGGACGACCGAGTTGCCCGCGGCGAGCGCCGGGCCGATCTTCCAGGCGACCATCATGAACGGGTAGTTCCACGGCGTGATCTGGCCGGCGACGCCGATCGGCTCGCGGCGGATGATGCTCGTGTGGCCCCCGGTGTACTCGGCCGCCGACTTCCCCTCGAGGTTGCGGACCGCGGTCGCGAAGTAGCGCAGGTTGTCCGCGCTGAACGGGATGTCGGAGTCGCGCCGCAGCTTGATCGCCGTGCCGGTCTGCGCGGTCTCCAGGGCCGCGATCTCCGGGACGCGCGCCTCGATGAGGTCCGCGAGCCTGTTGAGGACGGCCACGCGCTCGGGGAGCCACTTGTCGCGCCACCGGCCGTCCTGGAAGGCGGCCCGCGCGGCCGCGACGGCCCGGTCCACGTCCTGCTGCGTGCCCGCGGGGATGCGGCCGATCACGTCGCCGGTGGCCGGGTTGCGAACCTCGATCCACTCGCCGCTGGCCGACGCGACGGCCTCGCCGTCGATCCACATCGGGTAGTCCTGGACCGTCATCGCGATGCGACCTCCTGTATGGCGCACGCGAGGGCGCCGACCCGACAGGACACCCCCTCCCCGCCGGACACGCCCGCCGGCCGAGGTCGGGATGCGCGCGGCCCGCGCCGCGCGATGCGGCAGTCTACCGCGAGAGCCCCGGGCCGGCCATCGCATGCGACCCGTGCCGTGACCGCCCCCGGCGTCAGCCGTGCAGGCGCGCGGACTCCTCGCGGAGGATCGCCCAGAGCCGTTCCACGTCCGCCCGCGTCGTGTGGAGGTTCCCGATGGCGACCCGGATCGTGAACCGGTCGCGCAGGCGCGTGTGCGAGAGGAAGACCTCGCCCGTGGCGTTCACCGCCTTGAGGAGCCGCTCGTTGAGGTCGTCGAGGTCGGCGCGCACCTCCGGGTCGTCCTCGCGTCCGGCGAGCTCCCGCGGACGGGCGCGCAGGCAGACCGTGGAGAACGGGACCGGCGCGAGGCGCTCGAAGTCGGGATCGGCGTCGGCCCACCCGGCGAGCTCGGCCGCCCAGTCGCAGTGCGCGTCGAGACGGCGGCGGATCCCGTCGAGGCCGAAGTAGCGGAGCACGAACCAGAGCTTCAGGGCGCGGAAGCGCCGCCCGAGCACCGGCGTGTACTCGTTGAAGTCCCGGACCGGCACCTCGCGGTCGAGGGTGCGGAGGTACTCCGGGACCAGGCTGAAGGCGTCCCGGAGCACCGGCATCCGACGCGAGAGGAGCAGCGACGCGTCGAGCGGCGTGAAGAGCCACTTGTGCGGGTTCACCACGATCGAGTCGCCGCGCTCCCAGCCGGCGAACGGCCCGCGACGCGCGGGGACGACGGCCGCCGCGCCGCCGTACGCGGCGTCGACGTGGAGCCAGAGCCCCTCGCGGGCGGCCACGTCGGCGATCGCATCCACCGGGTCGATCGCCGTGGACGACGTCGTCCCCAGCGTGGCGACGATCGCGATCGGCCGCAGGCCGGCCGCGCGGTCGGTGGCGATCGCGTCCTCGAGCGCGGAGACGTCCATCGCGAGGTCGTCGTCCGTCCCGACGCGCACCAGGGCGTCACGCCCCAGCCCGAGCGTCATGCAGGCCTTCTCGATGGACGAGTGGGCCTCCGTCGACGCGTAGACGCGGAGCTGGGGCACGTCCGCACGGCCCGCGATGCCGAGCTCCGACGCGCGCACGCCCGCCGCCTCCCGCGCCGCGCCGAGCGCGATGAGCGACGAGGTGGACGCCGTGTCCGTCACGAGGCCGGAGAACACGTCCGGCAGGCCCAGGGCCTGGCGAAGCCAGTCGACGACCACCTCCTCGAGCTCGGTGGCGATCGGCGACGTCCGCCACAGCATCGCGTTCGCGCCGAGGGCCGCCACGAACATCTCGCCGAGGATCCCCGGGCCGGAGGCGGTGGTCGCGAAGTAGGCCATGAAGCCCGGATGCTGCCAGTGGGTGGTGTTCGGCTCCACGAGCCGGGCCACGTCGTCGAGGATCGTCGCCACGGGCTCCGGCCCGGCCGGCGGGTCTGCGGGGAAGAGACCGCGCAGGCTCCCGGGCTCCACCGGAGGGAAGACGGGCAGGTCGCGGACGCGCGTCAGGTAGTCGGCCATCTCGTCGACCGCGGCGTGCGCCGCGAGCCGGAACCGCTCCGGGTCCATGTCACCGAGGCCGGCGACCTGCTCCGGGTCGAGTCCCGCGAGGGCGGCGGCGGCCGGCTCCGGGGCGCCGGTCCGGTCCGTGTCGGCCGGCGATCGATCGGGCGTGGAGGGTTCCATGGCGGCGAGTCTACGACGGGCGACGCCCCGGACGCGACCGGGGCCGGCAGGGCCGGAGGTCGGGGCGGATCTCCCGGGAACGACGACACCCCCGTTCGGCAACGGGGGTGTCGAGGTGCGGACCGTGCGGTCGCGGTGGAGGATGCGACCTCAGCGGCCCGACTGCCTCCGCGTCCCGCCTCGCCGGAGGAGGAGCCCCAGCGTGCGGGCGGACAGCGGACGGCGGTGGTATTTGCGATCGGCCTCGCGCTGGAGCTCGGCCGCGCGGTCCTTCGCGAGAAGGAGCGCGACGCTGCTGTTCATCATCGCGAGCCTCCTTTCTGGTCGGTCGCCTCGTCGTGACGCGGCCGGCTGCGTGCTAGATCCAGGGGCGGACGTCGTCGCGGAAGGACGGGCGCGAGTCCTCGCCCGCCGTCGCGGCGAGCCCGGCGAAGATGGCGAAGATGGCAGCCGCTCCGATGATGAGGAACGTGGTCATGTGGCACCGTCCGTTCGAGTGATCTGCGGGCTAACCCGCACGAGTGGTCTAGAGGGGTTACTTGCAGGTCGAAGAATACCCTCTTGCGTGTAACCTGTCAAACGGGTATAAGGAGTTACCTTATGGCTACTCCGGATGACGTACCCGCGAACCTGACCGATGTCGAGCCCCTCGGGGCCGACCGGCACGGCCACAGCTCGCCCATCGAGGACTGCCTCGACTTCGTGAACACGGGCCGCCCCGTGCGCGGGCGGCGCACGGCCGAGTTCGCCGGGCCGTCCGATGCGATCGCCTGGTTCGGTGCCCGGCACCTCATCCACGGGGACGCACGCCGGCGGATCCTCGCGCGGTACGAAGCCGACCCGGAGGCGGGTGCGGCCGACCTCGAGCTCATCCGGCGCGTACGCGACGCCATGCGCGGCCTGCTCGAAGCCGCCGTGCTCCGGCGGCCGGGCGATCGGAACGACCTCCGGACCGTCAACCGGACCCTGCGCGCCCACTACGTCTACGAGCTCGTCCCGGGACCGGACGGCGTCACGATGGGCCACCGGCACCTCGGCGACCCGATCGAGGGTGCCCTCGAGCGGCTCGCGGAGACCCTCGCCCGCGAGCTCAGCCAGGGGATGCCCGAGCGGCTCCGGATCTGCGAGAGCCCGGACTGCAGCGAGGCGTTCATCGACCGCTCGCGGACCGGGAAGCGCCGCTGGTGCGACATGGCGACGTGCGGGAACCGTGCGAAGGCCGCGCGCCACCGCCAGCGCATGCGGGAGGCGCAGGCCTCCTCCGGGACCGTCGACCCCACCGCCTGAGCCGGCCGCGCATGGCGTCGCGGATGTCACGCATCCGTGAGGCCGAGACGGGTCATCAGGGCGCTATGCTTGTCCTGCCGACCACAGCGCCCCGGGTCACCCGGACCTGATCGGCGCCCGTCCCGTCACATCCCGCACGGAGGTTCCACCATGGCCGACGAGACCCAGCAGACCCCCGCCCCCGCGGCCCCGGCCGCCGACGAGCAGCCCGTCGACGTCGTCGCCGCCGTCGTCGCCGACGACTCCGGCGTCCAGGCCGAGGCGGCCGTCGCCGTGCAGGGCAACTCGGCGATCATCGTCGCCCAGTTCGCCGACATGGACACGGCGAAGGAGGCCTACCTGGCCCTCCTCGACGCCGAGATGAAGCGCGCCATCGACATCGAGGGCGTCCTCGTCGTCAACGCCGACTACCAGGGCAAGATCCACATCCAGAAGATGACGGATCACACGACCCGCAACGGCTTCCTGTGGGGCGCCGTCGGGGGCGTGGTCCTCGGCATCATCTTCCCGCCGAGCATCCTCGCGAGCGCCGCTACATTCGGCATCGCGGGCGCGCTCGTCGGCAAGGCCGGGAACATCTGGAAGCGCGGCGAGATGGCCGACGAGCTCAAGGACGTCATCACGCCCGGCACGTCCGGCATCGTCGCGCTCGTCGAGCTCACCGCGGTCGACGCGGTGAAGGCCACGATCCCGCAGGCGACCAAGGTCGAGACCGTCCCGGTCGACGACGCGACCGCCGCCGCCGTCAAGGAGGCCGCGAAGACCGCTGCCGCCGAGGCGCCGGCCGAGGGAGCAGCCCCCGCCGAGTGACCCCACTGGCGGGCCCTGCGCCCGCCCGGCCGCACGTGACGAGGCCCCTCCGGGCGAACCCGGAGGGGCCTCGACGCATCGGCGACCGAAGGGAGCGCGTCGCGCTGGCGCGCCCGGCCGTCGCGTCGTCGCAGGCTCGGCCTACGGCTGCGGCGGCAGAACGTTCATCGATGCGGGAACCGGCGGCGCGGGTGCCCAGACATCACCGTTCCCGGCCTGCGTCGCCTCGACGGTGCAGACCCCCATCTCGAGGAGCGTGAGGGTCGTCCCGTCGACCGCGCACTTCGTGAGCGTGACCGAGTGGTAGGCGAGCGGCAGTCCCGAAGTGGCGGACCCAGCGAGGGTCACGGTCGATCCCTTCGGGCCATTGGGCGGCAGGGTGAATGCGATCGACTGCGGTGCGAGTGACGGTCGCGGGCTCGGCAGCACGTGTGGCACGCCGACCGGGGCCGACATCGGCTGTGACATCGGCGCGGACATGGGCCACCACTGTGCCCCCGCTTCGCCGGCGGACGCGACGGGGACGATGCCCGGCCCGCGCAGCAGCGCCCCTGCCGCGACCACGCCGAGAACGAGAAGGGCGAGAGCCGCCCGTCGACTGGATCCCATGCTGGACCCCCTCGGGATCAGGTCACGCTCGTCGCAAGGCGCGACGGCTCGGAGCCTCCTGCCACCGTACGCAGCCGTACGACGATGTCGAGGTCCAGAAGGCATCGCGGATGCCGGTGGCCCGGATGCCGGACGGCGGGACGCAGCCCTCTCGCGCTATCTCCCCCGTGTCCAGCTGACCGGCCCACCACGGAGCGAAGGTCGGACGGCCATGGACCCGAGAAGCACCCAGAACACCCATGACCCGGCGGGCTCCGCCGTCATGAACAGGTCGGTCACGAGGTGGCCGGCGATCGCCGCGAGCACGGCTCCGATGAGGAGCGCGTCCTCGCGCCCGGCCCGTCTGCAGCGCTGCACGCCGGCCGCGACCGCGAGGCCGAGGAGCGCGATGTAGAGCGCCAGTGCGATGAGACCGGCAGCGTCGGCGATCGCGATGGGCACGCTGTGCGGGCTCTCCGGCCGGAAGCGGGCGAGGACTTCCGCCCTGGCAGGCGGAAGCACCTCGTCGCGGTAGGCGGCGAAGGCATTCGGGTACATCTCCGGCCCGATCCCGAGCAGGGGCCGATCGAGAGCGATACGGACGCCCACGGCCCAGGTGTCGAGGTGGCTCGCGGCCGAGCCCTCCGCTGGATCGAGAGCGACCGAGAGCCTGCGGGCGACCGGAGAGCCGGGCGTGACGAGCACGACGAGGGCGATGCCGGTCACGAGGATCACCCCGATCGCGGCGGGGAGCGCCGACCGCGCGCGGGCCGACGGTCGCACGGCCCGGTCGTCGCGCCCGGCCGCCGACCCGGGCCGCGGTCCGCGCGCGTGGTCCCGCGACGCCCCGAACCGACGTGCGGCTGCCAGGACCATGGCGGCCGCGGCTGCGGCGATGAGGCCCAGGTACGCGCCACGACTGAGGGACAGCACGACCACCGCAGTCATCCCCAGGGTGACGGCAGCACCTGCCCAGCGACCCAGCCCCGTCCTTCGACGCGTCTCGGCTGCGCCGAGTGGGATCGCGATCACGAGGAAGGCCGCGAGGGCGTTCGCCTGGCCCAGGGTCGAGAAGACCCGCCCACGGTCGAGCTCGCCGCGCCAGATCGGGTCCGCTCCCACGGCCTGCGTGAGCGCGTACGCCGTCGCCACGGCCCCGGCGATCACGATGGCGAGACAGAAGCGGCGGAGCGCCCGTTCGTCGCCGAGGACGCACCACCCGGCGACGAACGCGATCGCGTACGCGATCGTTGCGACCAGTCCCTGGTATTGCCGCGGCTCACCGAGGAGGCTGTGCGCCGGATCCGGCGAGAGGACGGTCGCGGCCACCCACAGCACGAGGTACGCGGCAAGCACGTCGAGGATCGCCGCGCGGCCGCGGAGGCGTCCGGCGGCCGCCAGGAGCGCCAGGCAGATGACGAGCGCGACGGTGGCGGCGACCATCGTCACCGTCTTCGGCCCGACGAACACGTCGGCGCCGATCGGAACGAACGCGAGCGGGATCGCGAGCGCGCCGGCGCAGAGGACCCAGGTCATCGCCACGCTCGGGGACGTGCTCCCGTCGGATCCCGGGCCCCGGTGATCCACGCCAGCAGGCCGGACGCGCGTCGACGCTGCTCCCCTACCCGGCCAGGACCCTCTCCGCGAAGTCGGCCACCGAGACGAGCGGGATCGGGATCTCCTCGAGCACCCGGGTCATGTCGATCGCGTCGCCGGCCGCGTAACACTGCTGGAGGCCCGCGAAGGAGCGGCCCATGTCGTGGGGCGCGGCCGCCTGATCGGCGATCAGGGCCTCCACCGGGACGTGCGTCACGGCGAAGGGCCGGCCGGCACGACGCTCGAAGATCCGCACGACCTCGTTCGGCGAGAGCGCCTCGGGCCCGCCGAGCTCGAGCGTCGCGTTCTTCGCGAACGCCGTGTCCAGGCTGCGGACGGTGAACTCCGCGACGTCGAGGATCGAGATCCAGCTGATCGGGGCCTCACCCGCGCCGAAGATCACCGCGGACGCGTTCGCCGCGTCGAAGCCGACTGCGGGGGTGAGCCAGACCTCCATGAAGTAGCTCGGCCGGAGGATCGTGTACTCGAGGCCGCTCTCGCGGACATGCGCCTCCACGGCCCGCTTCGTGCGGCAGAGCGGGAAGTCGCCCTCGATGTTCCCGGAGAACGACATGTAGACGTAGCCACGGGCACCGGCGCGCTTCGCCGCGTCGACGAGCGCCATGGTCCCCTCGCGGTCGGTCGGTCCGAGGTCGTTCTGCCCCGGCTCGTACGCGAAGGGCATGGCCGACAGCGTCGAGATGACGGACTCGACCCCGACGCAGGCGGCGTCGAGCGAGGCGACGTCCCGGACGTCGCCGACCGCGATCTCGACACCCAGGTCGCGAAGGGCCGCGACCTTGTTCGGGTCCGACGCCGTGCGGACGAGGGCGCGGACGGGCATCCCCTCGCCGGCGAGACGACGACAGATGTCGCTCCCGACGAGGCCGGTCGCGCCGGCGACGAGGATCGGGGACATGGGCAGGCCTCCCTCCGAGCGTGCGGCCGGGGACCCTCCGCGTCCCTCCCGACCCTGCCGCCGTGGGCGGCAGGGTCGGAGCATGGCACGAGCGCGGCCGCTGCGACAGGGCCGACGAGACCCCTTCGACGCCGCGGGCCGCGCTCCCGGGCGGGCGAGCCGACGGCGCGCGCTCAGGCGCGACGCGGGAGCGGGATCGCGCGCGCCCCGGTCGACCGCGACGCGGGGTCGCCGGCCTCGGGGCTCGCGACGACGGCGAGACGGTCGTCGATCGCCGCGAGAAGCGCCGGCAGGTCGAGGCCGGCGTCGTCGGCGCTGCCGGCCATCGCGTCCGCGAGCCGGTCCCGGGCGCCCAGGAGGTTCTTCGCGAAGCCCCTCGGGTTGCCGCGGTCGAGGTGGACGTGCGCCGCGGCGAGCTTGATCAGACCCTGGTGAAAGGCGCGCTCGGCGAGGTCGTCCGTCCCCATCCAGGCCGGCTCGAGCAGCTCGTGCGCCTCGAAGTACTCGCCGCGGTCGTAGGCCGCCAGTCCCGCGGCCAGCGCCGTTCGCCGCGCCTCCGGCGGCAGCGGCCGGTACGCCTTCCGCCGGCCGCCCTGCAGGACGGTGGCGTCGCGCTCCCGATCCGCCCGGTCCGGCATCGAAGCGTCCGACCCGCGTCAGACGCAGCGAGCCGGCTCGGGGCCGGTCGCGGGTCGCGGGAGCGCGGGGTCACCTCCGTGGGCCATGCGCGGAGGATACGGTCGAGGCCGGCCTCGTGCGCGGCGCCCTCGGGACTCCGGCGCACGAGGCCCCGCGCGCCGCTGCGGAACCTCGTCCAGGGGATGGGCGTCCTACGGCGGTCCGGGTCGACCGGAGCCAGCACCGTCGGAGACCTCCCATGAAAGCCTCGTTCCCCGTCGCCGCCCTCACCATCCTCGGGATCCTGCTCGCCGTCCTCGGCCTCTTCGTCGGAGGCAGCGTCGAACTCGTCGTCATCGGCCTGCTGGCGATCGGCTTCGCCGGGATCCTTGAGGTCGTCGGGTCGCGCCGGGCCTGATCCGCCACCGGGGACATCCGCGCACCGGACCTTGGCGATGGGGCAGGCAACCGAAGAGGCCCCCGGAGCGATCCGGGGGCCTCTTCGTGCTCGGAAGAGTGGTCGCGGCGGAGCGATTCGAACGCTCGACCTCCTGAACCCCATTCCCCTCTAGACCCTTCTCGGGCGCCCGATTCGTGCTTGCAGGGCGTCCGTTGGGTCCATCGCGTTAGACAGAGTGTGACCCTATGTGGGGTCAGAAAGCGGGGTCAGAGCGACGCCCCGGACGCTTCTCGCGAGGATGGCCGGCCCGCGCTACCGCTTCTCGCAGGCGACGCCGTCCTTGTCCCGGTCGAGGTTCTTGTTCGCGGTGTAGACGACGTTGTTCACGGCGAACCCCGTGACGGGCTTCGAGCTCCCCGAGACGTGATCCTTCGCGCCCTTCCGGGCGACCCCATGCGGGTACTTCGCGTTGAGGGCCTTGCAGTTCGGGTACACCTTCGCGGCGGTGAGAGCGGACTGGACTCGTGACGGCGCGGTGTGGACGGCCGCGATGCCGGCCGATGGCGCAGCGAGTCCGATGCACGCCGCGAGGAGTGTCCCAGCGAAGATCCGACCGAGTGTCAACTTGCCCCCTCCGTGTCCGTTGAGCGAGGTGCGTCGCGGGACACGGTGCCGCGTCGGGACTCCCGCAGGGAGGGACATCCGTCACGAATTGGACGCCCCGGACGGGCGGTACCTCGCGAAGCGTATCCTCGCCGCGTGCCCGGCCCGGTAGGCGACTGTCGTGGTGTTGCCACCGGAGTTGCGGGCGCCGGGTGCGAGGGAGTGTCGTGAGTCTCCGCGACCGCTACAACGCGTTCATCGAACGCCACGACGTCGTCGTCGTCCCCCGACCCCAGCGCGGACGATCTGCGCGCTAGGCTCAACCTGCTTGACGAGTTGCACGCGGACGGGACGGTGACGGACGCGGACTGCGACGCGAAGCGCCGGGAGATCGCTGCGCGCCTCTGACCCTCGCCGGCCTCTGCCCTCGTCCCTGTCTTCCGCGGGAGACGACGCGGACGCCTGGAGATCGTCGTCCTGCCTGCGCTCTCCCCGCGAGGCAGGCCCCCATGCCCCCAGAGAGCGCTACAGAGCGACGCCCCAGCCCGGCGACCGACCGGGCGGGGCGCTGTCCCCTTAGGTCATGCGGGGGGTCAGAAGCACTTCACGGTGACGATGTCGGTCGTCGCAACACTCACAGTGCCTGTCCTGGCGAAGTCCCACCACTGCGCCCAGGCATACCACTCGTGGGAGGCCGTGTCCTTCGTGGCCGTCCACGTGAAGGTCGCCGTCTTGTTCTTCGAGTTGATGATCGTCCAGTAGACACCGCCCACCGGGAAGTCGTCGCGGAAGAGCTGCCATCGCACGTAGTAGGCAATCGTGTTCTTCGGCGCCGTCGCCTTCGCCGTGACCACGCACTTGCTGCTGACCGACAGCGTCGCATCGTAGCCGGGCTGGACCGGCGGTCGTGCCGCGGCCGGGGCCGCGAAGGCAACGGTGAGGATCGCCACCAGGCTGAGCACAACCAGCAGCCGCCTCATGCAGTTCCTCCCCGGGACGCTCCTGAGCGGGTCGGTCTCGCCAGTGGCTCAGCGCAGTCCCGGCGGCCTGCATGTGGACCGCGCGTCCAAGCCTCCCGCTACGGCGCGATCGTGTCCGAGGCGGCGTGCCGGCGCCAGAGCCGCACGTCGTCGCGGACGAGATGCGCCCCCGACGCTTCCCGCGAGGCTGGCCGCCATGCCCCCATGGGACGGGATCGCGAGCGGGCCGCGGAGCCGTCGCGCGACGCGAGGCTAGGCGGGGCCGATCAACCGCGGATCACCTCCGGGTTGGGGGACGGTCTCCGACGACCGTGACCACGCCCGCGGCGACCCGACCTGTGGCCTGGAGACAGGCGGACCGGCCGTCGCCTCTGCGCGATGGTCTCGTGAAAGCACAGGGCGACCCAGAGACGAGCGCTCGCCACCCTTGAGGCTGACGGAGCGTGTCCGGCCTGCATCAGCCCCGCTTCGGCGAATGGAGGCGCGGGTCACGGGGCGAAACACCACCCCCCGTCAGGGAGCGCGCACGGCAGGAATTTGACTGGCCTCGGTTCCGAGCGTGCCACCTCCTGGCCGTCACCGGCGAGCGCGGTCACGTGCCAACGCCACCCGAGCAGATTGGAGGCGCTGACGAAGCTGTTGCACGATGTCCAGCGGTACGACGACGCGCCGACGCGGACGTTGAGCGCGGGGCTGTACGCGTCGGCGTGCCGCAGCACGAGTTGGTACGCCGAGACGTCGTCCGCCGGGAGCGCCTTCCAAGCGAACCTGATGCTGAAGCCGTATCCCCGGGTGGCATTCGTGGGGCAGCCGGTCGAAGGGTCGTTCTGACGAATTGCCTCGTCCACGGCCGGCGCGATGAGGATGACGCGCGTCGGCTCAGCCCCGATGCCGCCCGGCGGAGTGGTCGTTGGCGTGAGCCGGGCACAGTCGCGCCGCCCATCGACACCTACATCGAACCAGAGGGCGCTTCCCCGTCGGACCGCCGCACGCAGCCGGACGAGCCTGGCGCCGCCGAAGACCCACCGCTGGCTCCACGTTCCTGACGTGGAGGTCGTAAAGCCCGGCAGGTTCACGATTCGCGCGGCCCCCCACAGCCACGGTCGCCTGAGACGACACTCGCCGTCACCGAGGCGCCTGCGCCGAGGTGCCGCAGCGAAAACGCCGCCGTCGCCCCGCCGGCGACGGGCAGGTCGAGCGATGCCGTACCCGAAAGCCCGGCGCCGGAGATGGACGCGCCCCAGATGCCCATCGGCCCCGCCGCGGAGGCGACCGCCACCGTCAGCGACGCGACGAGTAACGCCGCGGTGCACGCCGCGACGATCCGATGGAACACGGTTGAGACCTCCAGGACGCTCCACGGGTCGCCAGTGGCTCGGCGCGGTCCCGGCGGCCGGGGTGTAGACCGCGCGTCCAAGCCTCCCGCTACGGCGCGATGGTGGGCTTCGGCCTCGACCGGGCGCCAGAGCCGCACGTCGTCGCGAACCGCGGCCGCGGCCTCCCCCGCCAGCGATTCCACGACCTGCGGCATTGCTTCGCGACGCTGATGCTCGAAGACGGCGAGGAACTCGCGGTCGTCTCGAAGGCCCTCGGCCACTCGCAGCCTCGTCCACGACGGCCGACGTCTACGCCCACCTGACGCCCGCGATGCTCGACCGGACGGCGGCCCGGATGGACCGCATCCTCCCGAGCCGCACGGGGTAAGCTGGGGTCAGAAGTGGGGTCAGCCCCGGAATCCAGAGGCCCCTCCGGACGCCCGGGGGGCCTCTTTCGTGCTCAGGAGAGTGGTCGGGGCGGAGCGATTCGAACGCTCGACCTCCTGAACCCCATTCAGGTGCGCTACCAGGCTGCGCCACGCCCCGACAAGCCGGGATTTTAGCAGGCCCCAGCCTCAGCGACCCGAGAGCGCCGTCCGCGACTCCCCGGCGCCCGTCGCGGCGCAGCCGCGCGTCAAGAGGTGGGGCGGCCGCCGCGCCCGCGTCCGGCGCTGTCCCGTCCGCCGGAACGGCTGCTGCGGGAGGGCTTCGCGCCGGAGGGCTTCCCCGCCGACGGCTTCGTCACGGGCGGCTTGGTACCCGACGGTCTGGCACCCGACGGCTTCGCAGCGGCCTTGCCCTTCGGCGTCGCGGGGCGAGGTGCTCCGGGGCTGCCCGCCGCGCTCGCCGGCTTCCGGCCGGCCGCGGCCGGACCGCGGGCACCTGCTCCGCCCTTGCGGACCGGGGCGTTCTTCGCCTCGTCGCGGCGGCGCTCGCGGAAGGCGAGGCGCAGCGGCGTGCCGATGAACCCGTACGCGTCGCGGAGCTGGTTCTCCAGGTACCGCCTGTAGCTGAAGTGGACGTCGTCCGCGTCCCGCGCGAAGAAGACGAACGTGGGCGGCGCCACGGCGGCCTGCGTCGCGTAGAGGATCTTGGGCCGATGGTTGCGGACGGTGGGCGGCTGCTGGCGGGCGACGGCCTCGGCGACGAGCCGGTTCAGCTCACCGGTGGAGACCCGTCGCCGTCGCTCGCCCCAGACGTCGACGGCGAGCTCGAGGATGCGGTCCGCACGCTGGCCGGTCTTCGCGGAGATCGAGACGACGGGCGCGAAGTCGAGGAACGGCGCGTCGCGCCGGATCCACTCCACGTAGCGGTCGAACGTGCGGTCCGTCTTGTCCTCGACGAGATCCCACTTGTTCACCGCGACCACGAGGCCCTTGCCCTCGTCCACCACGTAGCCCGCGATGTGCGCGTCCTGGGAGGTGAGGCCCTCCACGGCGTCGATGAGGAGGATCGCCACGTCCGCGCGCGAGAGGGCGCGCAGGGAGCGGAGCGCCGAGTACCGTTCCGCCGCCGCGGCGTTCGCGACCTTGCCGCGCTTCCGGATCCCGGCGGTGTCGATGAGCACGACCTCGCCGTGGCCGTAGGTGAGCCGCGTGTCGATCGCGTCGCGCGTCGTCCCGGGGATGTCGCTGACGATCATCCGCTCCTCGCCGAGGAGCTTGTTGAGCAGGCTCGACTTGCCGACGTTCGGGCGCCCGAGCAGGGCGATCGTGACCGGTCCCGGATCCTCCGCCTCCTCGCCGGCCCCTTCCTCGGCCTCGGGGTCGATGAACCCCTCGGCGATGTCGCGCGCCCGCTGCTCCGCGGCGGCCTCCCGCGCCTTGCGTGCGAGCTCGGCGTCCGACTCGGGCGGCAGCGCAGCGACGATGGCGTCGAGCAGGTCGGCCACCCCCCGGCCGTGGAGGGCGCTCGTCGGGAGGATCGTCGCCCAGCCCAGGACGTAGAACTCGTTCGCCTCGAGCTCGCGCCGCTCGCTGTCCGCCTTGTTCGCAGCGATGAGGACGGACGCCGACGACCGCCGCAGGATCTCGGCGGCCTCCTGGTCGGCCGGCGTGAGGCCCGCCGCGGCATCGACGACGAGCACGATGACGTCGGCCTCGAGGATGGCGAGCCGCGCCTGCTCCTGGACGCGCGCCTCGATCGGGTCACCGGGGTCGATCTCGAGGCCGCCGGTGTCCACGATGACGAAGCGACGCCCTTCCCAGTCGGCGTCGCCGTACAGGCGGTCGCGTGTGGTGCGCGCGCGGTCCTCGACGATCGCGGTCCGCTCGCCCACGATCCGGTTGAAGAGGGTGCTCTTCCCGACGTTCGGGCGGCCGACGATCGCGACGACCGGGACGTCCACGCCCATCAGTGAGCCGCCGCGGCAGCGTCGGCGACGGTCCGCGGGAGCGAGGTGGTCCGGCCGGCCGGCGTCGCGGCGGCGGCGAGGGCCTCCGCCGCGATCTCCGCCTCACGCCCGGCGACGGACGGTGCGCCGGCGACCTCGAGGATCCTCTGCGCGACGACGCCGAGGTCCTCGATCGGCGTGGAGGTGCCGCCGGTCACGCCGATCCTGCGCGCGCCGTCGAAGACGGCGCCGTCGCCGATGTCGCCCGCGCCCTCGATCTGGACGACGGGGGTGCCGACGATCTCGCAGAGACGGGTCAGCTCCTTCGTGTTGGCCGAGTGGCGACCGCCGACGACGACCATCGCCTCCACCGCCCGCGCCGCCTCCACGGTGTCCTCCTGGCGACGGATCGTCACCGGGCAGACCGTGTTGATGACCTTCAGCTCGTGCGCGCGGTGGACCATCAGGGCGGCGAGCCTCTCGAACTTCCACGGCGGCTGCGTGGACTGGCTGATGAGCGCCATGCGCTTCTTCCGCGGGATCGCGTCCCACTCGTCCTCGTCGTCCACGACGATCGCGTCGGGCGCCACGCCGAGCAGGCCCACGACCTCCGGGTGCTTCCGCGTCCCGAGCAGCACGATCGTGTATCCCTCCTCGACGAGGCGGGCGAGCTGCTTGTGCTCCGCGGTCACCCAGGAGCAGGTCCCGTCGATCACGTCGAGCCCACGCGCCTCGGCGCTCGCGAGGACCTCCGGCCGCGCCCCGTGGGCGCGGATGACGACCGCCGACCCCGTCTCGACCTCGTCGAGGGAGTCGACGGTGCGGATCCCCTCCGACTGGAGCTGCGCGATGACGCCCTCGTTGTGGACGACCTGGCCGAGCGTGTGGGTGCGCGCACCCGTCGCGGCCGACTCCTTCGCCTTGTCGATCGCCTCGCGGACGCCGTAGCAGAAGCCGGTCCGCCGGGCGATCAGGATGCTCTCGACGGTTCCCATGGCCCGCGTATCATGCCACGGGCTCGGCGACCTCCCCCTTCGCGACGACCTCCGCGTACGCTCCGCGGTACGCGGGCGGCATCAGCTCCGCGATCCTGACCATCAGGCGCTCGGTCACGGCCTCGAGGTCCTCGCGCTTCCCGTCGACGGTCCGACGCTCCAGGACGAACGGCGTCCCCACCCGCAGGTGGACGCCGCCGCCGGGCTTCAGGACCTTCGCGCCGCGAGGCCAGAACTTCTCCGTCCCCCACACGGCCACCGGGAGGATCGGCGCGCCCGTCCGGATCGCGAGGAGCGTCACGCCCTCCTTCCCCTTCTGGAGTCGCCCGGTCGGGCTCCGCGTCCCCTCCGGGAACGTACCGAGGATGCGGCCGTCGTCGAGCACGCGCTTCGCCAGGCGGAACGCCTCGGTGTCGGCGGCGCCACGCCGGATGCCGAAGCAGCCGTTCGCCTTGAGGAAGGCGCCCGCGACCGGCCAGTCGAGCGCCTCCTGCTTCGCCATCCAGTGGACGGACCGGCCGAGCGCAGGGGTGAGCCAGGAGGCGATCAGCGGCGGGTCCGCGTTGCTCAGGTGGTTGCTCGCGATGATCAGCGGCCCGTCGGCCGGGAGCTCCGCGAGCGAGCCGATGTCCACGCGGGTCAGGCACCGGAAGACGGTCCGACCGACGACGAGCGTCCCACGGACGAACCAGGTGGGCTCGCGGGGGCCGAGGTCCGGGAGGTCCGGCGCGGGCTTCCCGGCGGCGGCCGCGCGCTCGCTCGCCGTGGAACCGGTCCCGGCCGGATCGGCGGGGCCGCTCATCGAGGGGCCACGGGGACGAGCCGCTCCTGCGCGAGCGCCACCACGCGGGCGACGACCTCGTCGAAGGACATCCCGTCGGTGACGACGACCACCGCATCCTCCGCCGCGCGCAGGGGCGCGACGGCGCGACCGGAGTCCACCGCGTCGCGGCGCTCGAGGTCGACACGGATCGCGTCCACTTCCGGGTCCGACGGGTCGAGGCCGCGCTCCGCCCCCCGGCGACGGGCACGCTCGGCGGCGGACGCGTCGAGGTAGACCTTCAGGTCGGCGTCCGGGAGCACGACCGTGCCGATGTCCCGGCCGACCATGACGATCCCACCCTCGGTGGCGAGCGCCCGCTGGACGGCGACGAGCGCGGCCCGGACCTCGGGCTGTCGCGCCGCCTCGGAGACGCGGCGGTCCACCCCGGCCGCCCTGACCGAGCGCGTCACGTCGCGCCCGTCCGCACGCACGCGGGACAGGCATCCCTCCGCATCGGCGGCGAGCTGGATGTCGGTCGCGAGCGCGGCCACCGCGGGGCCATCGTCGAGCGCGATCCCACGCCGCATCGCGAGCCACGCGATCGCGCGGTACATCAGGCCGGTGTCCACGAACCGCAGGCCGAGAGCCGATGCGACGGCCATCCCCACGCTGGTCTTCCCGCTCGACCCCGGGCCGTCGATCGCGATGCGCAGGCCCATGGCCTCCACCGGCCTCACCAGCCGTACCCGTCCGCCGCGAAGACGGGCTCCCCACCGACGAGCGTGAGGAGCGTCCGCGCGTCGCGGATCGACCCTGGATCCACGGCACGGACGTCGCGATCCAGGACCGTGATGTCGGCGAGCATCCCCGGGGCGAGCGTCCCGGCCACGTCGTCGAGGTGGTTCACGTACGCGGCGCCTGCCGTGTACGCGCGCAGCGCGGTCTCCACGTCGATCGCCTCGTCCGGGAGGAGCGGCGCCGGGTCCACGTCCGGGTCCGGGTAGGCGCGCGTGACGGCGACCTGGATCTCGTCCACGACCCGCGCCGTCGAGACGGACCAGTCGCTCCCGCCGGCCAGGCGCGCACCGGAGCGGACGAGGGACGCGAAGGGGTACTGCCACGCGGTCCGCTCCGGCCCGAGGAACGGGACCGTGAGGTACCGCATCTGGGAGTCGTTGCAGGCCCAGAAGGGCTGCATGTTCGCGGTCACGTCGAGAGCGGCGAAGCGCGGGACGTCGGACGGCTCGATGAGCTGGATGTGCGCGATGTGGTGGCGGTTGCCCGTCGCGCCGTTCGCGGCTCGCGCGGCCGCGAACGCGTCGAGGGAGTCCCGCACGGCGCGATCGCCGATCGCGTGGACGTGGACCTGGAACCCCAGCGCGTCGAGGCGGGTCACCACCTCCGCGAGGAGGGGCGCCGGCAGGAACGAGATCCCCGTGCCGCCGGTCGGCCGACCACTGCCGTCGAGGTACGGGTCGAGCACGGCGCCCGTGAAGTTCTCGAGCACCCCGTCCGCCATCACCTTGACGGTGCTCGTCACGAACCGCCGGTCCGTGTCGCCGGCGCGGGCGGCCACGAGGTCGTCGATCTGCTCGAGCCCGCGCTCCCGGTCCCACCAGAGCGACCCGCGGACGCGCCCGGTCAGGCGGCCCTCGGCGAGGGCGCGGCGGTAGGCGCGCAGGTCGTGCGGCGCGACCCACGCGTCCTGCCAGGCCGTGATCCCGCAGGAGTGCAGGTAGGACTGGCCGGCGAGGAGTGCGCGCAGCATCTCGTCGTCGTCCGCCGCCGGGACGCGCTCCCGCGCGGCCTCGAACGCCCCCTCGTGCAGCGTCCCCTGCGGCGACCCGTCCGGCAGGCGCTCGATCCGTCCGGTGGCGGGATCGGGCGTCGAGGCGTCGATGCCCAGGTAAGCGAGGGCCCGGCTGTTCGCCCAGGCGCTGTGCACGTCGCGGCTGGCGAGGAAGGCCGGCCGGTCCGGGACGGCGGCATCGAGCAGCGCCCGCGATGGCGTCCCGCCCGGGAAGTCGGCCATGTACCACCCGCCGCCGAGGATCCATGGGAGGTCCGGATGCGCCGCCGCATATGCCCGGATGGTCTCCACGACCGCGTCCGCGCCGCGCACGTCGTGCAGGTCGCACCGGATCAGGTCGAGGCCGCCGTGCGTAGGGTGGCAGTGCGCGTCCTGGAAGCCGGGCAGGATCATCGCGCCGGGGCTCTCCATCACGCGCGTGCCCGGGCCGGCGAGCGAACGGCATTCGGCAGCGGTCCCCACGGCGAGGATCCGCCCGTCGCGGACCGCCACCGCCTCCGCGTCGTGACCGCCCGGCAGGCCGGTCCACGCAGCGGCACCGACGAGGACGAGGTCCGGTGTGTCGGTCCGCTGCGCGCGGTCGGCGCCCGCCACCGCGCTCCCGTCGCTCACGCGCCACCTCCCGGCCGACCGGACGCAGGCCGGTCCCTTCGTTGAGCGTACCGCGGCGCGCTCCCGCGCGTGCCCGGGGCGGGACCCGGCGTCGCGCCGATGCGCGCCACCTCCGTCGACGTGAGCTCGCGGCACTGGCCCGGCGCGAGGTCGCCGAGGCGGACCGTGCCGAAGCGGACCCGGACGAGGCGGCGCACGGGCTCGCCCACCGCGCCGAACATCCGCCGCACCTGCCGCTTCCAGCCCTGTGCGAGCGTCACCCGGTACCAGACGAGCTCGCGGTAGGCGCGCGTCGTGCCGTCCAGCGTCTCGAGGAGCCGGCGCGTCTCCGCCGAGGTGGCCAGGCGGACCGAGACGGCCCGGGCACTCCCCTCCTCCAGCGGGATCCCGGAGACGAGCGCCTCGATCGCCTCCGGCGCGAGCGGGCGGTCCACGCCGACGGCGTACTCCCGCTCGAGCGCGTGCTTCGGGTGGAGGACGCGCTGGGCCCAGTCCCCGTCGTTCGTCAGGAGGACCAGCCCCTCCGAGTCGGCGTCCAGCCGGCCCACCGGGTAGAGCCGGGCGCCGCGGGCGAGCCCCGGGGGCACGAGGTCCACGACGGTCCGCTCGGCGTGGCGATCCTTGACCGTCGACGTGACGCCCGCCGGCTTGTTGAGGACGAGGTGGCGCGGCCTCTCGGGGGCGCCCACGCGCCGGCCATCGACCCGGATGTCGGCGCTGCCGGGATCCACGCGATCGCCGAGGGCCGCCACGCGGCCGTCGATCGTGACCCGGCCCGCGACGATGAGCTCCTCCGCGGCGCGGCGCGACGCGACCCCGGCGGCCGCGAGGACCTTCTGCACCCGCTCGCCGGCCCCGGGGTCCGTCATCCCTCGGCCGCCGCGGCCTCCGCGGCCTCCACCAGCCGGCCGGCGGTCCCGGCTTCGAGCACCGGAAGGTCCTCCACCGACGCGAGCCCGAACCGCTCGAGGAAGTCGATCCCCGTGCCGTACAGGATCGGGCGCCCGGGGGCGTCGGCACGTCCGAGCTCCACGACGAGGCGCCGGTGCATGAGCGCGCGGAGCGTGTAGTCGGAGTCGACGCCGCGGATCCGCTCGACGACGGCCTTCGTGACGGGCTGGCGGTAGGCGACGATCGCGAGCACCTCCAGCGACGCGGGCGACAGGCGCCCGGGCTCGACGCCGACGTAGCGCGCGATGACGGGCCCGGCCTCGGGTGCCGTGGCGAGCGCGACGTGGTCGCCGGCGCTCACGAGCCGGATCCCCCGCGACCCCAGCGATGTCTCGAGGTCGCCGATCAGGCCGTCGACCGTCTCACGGTCGCATCCGAGGGCGCGTGCGAGCTCGGCGCGCGTCAGTGGCCGCTCCGCGACGAAGAGGAGCGCCTCGAGCGCCCACTCGCTCGCCGCCGGGACCGGGGCGCCCTCGCCCTCATCCGGGTCGGCGTCGGAGCCCGCCTGGCCCGAGAGCTCGTCCCACTCCTCGCTCATCGACCCTCCCCCGCCCGCTGCCGGACGACGATCGGCCCCCAGGGCTCGGCCTGCTCCGCCGTCACCTCTCGCCGCTTCACCATCTCGAGGAGGGCGAGGAACGTCACCGCCACCACGACGCGGTCGCGCACGGTCCCGAGGAGGTCCTGCAGCACGACGGACGACGCCCCCGCCAGCGCGGCGCGGATGATCGCGGTGCGCTCGGCGAGGGTGATCGTCCGGGCGACCATCGCGGGCGGCAGCGGCGGCGGCGGGGCGATCCGGAAGAGGCCGTCGAGGGCGCCGGACAGGAGGCCCGGGTCCAGGGGCGGTGCCGGCTCCGGTCGAGCGCCGGCGATCCCGGCCGCCGTCGCCGCCGTGGGCTCCCGCCGGAAGAGGCGTCCACCGGCTGCCGCGCGCGCCTCGAGGTCGCGTGCCGCGTCGCGATAGGCGCGGAAGACGAGGAGGCGCCGGCGGAGGTCCGCCTCGGGGTCGGCCTCCTCGTCCGCGATCGCCTCCGCGACGGGCTGCCGCGGCAGCAGCGCCCGGCTCTTGATGACGATGAGCTGGCCGGCGACCGCGACGAACGCGGCGATGTTCCCGAGGCGGTCGGCCTCCAGCGACGCGAGGGCGTCGAGATAGGCCTCGGCGAGTGCGCCGAGCGGGACCGTCATCACGTCGAGCCGGCGGGACTCGATGAGCGAGAGCAGCAGGCCGAGGGGCCCGTCGAACTCCGCCATCCGCACGACCGTCGACCCCTCGGGCCGCCGCGACTCGGCGAACGCGACGCTCGGCGGGAGGGACGCGAGCGGCGGGACGGGCGGGATCCCTGCGGCGCGCTCCGTGGTCACGGCGTTCACGCGGCCTCGTCGGCGGCGCGGAGGAGCTCCCCGAGGACCGGGTCGGCCGGGTGCGCCTGGTTCCGCGCGAGGTCCGCCGCCCGCGGCGTCGCGCCGGCGGCGAGCATGAGGTCCGCGGAGACGTCGGCGTGGGCACGGATCCGGTCGATCCCGGCCCGGAACCACGGGAACGGCATCGCCGGCGCGAGCGCCCACTCGCCGTAGCGCTCGCCGAGCGACCACGCCACCCGGTGGACCAGGCGGACCTCGCGCCCCTTCCCGCAGTCGTGCAGGAGCCCCGCGACGAGCAGGTCGCGGTCCCGCGCGCCGAGGACCTGAAGGTGCGCGACGACATCGAGGCCGTGGCGGCGGTCGGCTACGGGCATGGCATCGAAGAGGGCGAGCTCCGTCGGGGTCAGCCAGGCGGCGAGGTCCGCACGCTCGTCCGCGCCGACGCGGGCCATCACGTGCGCACGCGCCTGGCGGACCTTAGACGCCCACCAGGAACTTGACGATCGCATTGATCAGCGGCGAGACCACCGTCCCGAGGATCGACTGGCCCCCGAAGATCGGCAGGAACATGAGGATGAGGATCATGAACCCGTACTGGTCCAGCACGGGCCGCACCTTGTACGCCGTCTGCGGCGACAGGAACCCGTAGAGGAGCTTGGAGCCGTCGAGCGGCGGGACCGGGATGAAGTTGAAGATCGCGAGGATGACGTTCACGTAGAGGAACAGGTAGACGACCTGCACGACCAGTTCGGGCACGTCCATCCGCGTCGCGATGATGAAGCGGAGCGGGATCGCGGCGGCGATCGCCATGGCCAGGTTGGAGAGCGGGCCCGCGATGGCGACGAGCGCCTCGCCGCGGTGCCCGTTCCGGAGGTTCATCGGGTTCACGGGCGTCGGCTTCGCCCAGCCGAACACGAACGACGCCGAGCAGCATCGTGATCGCCAGCAGGCCCCCGCCGATCGGGTCGAAGTGGACGATCGGGTTGAGCGTCAGGCGGCCGAAGTACTTCGCCGTCGAGTCGCCGAGCCGATAGGCGACGAGCGCGTGGAAGAACTCGTGCACGGGGAAGGCGACGAGCAGGAAGACGGCGATCGTGATGATCGTCGCGGGCGTGATGTCCAGACCGAACACGCGTGGGCCGCTCCGGGGCGGGTGAGGGACCGGCGTATGGTACCGCGCGCCCGGCGCGGTGGCGCCGGGCGCGTCGCGGGACGTCGGCGGGGATGCGGTGCGACGGGCCGCCTGGGCCCGCGGGCCGTCAGATGCGGCCGAGCAGCTCCGACTTCTTCGCCTCGTAGTCCTCGGGCGTGATGACGCCCTTGTCGCGCAGCTCGGCGAGCTTCGCGAGCGTCTCCGTCGGGTCCTCCGTGGAAGCGGCAGCCGCCGCGGACGCCGGCGCGGCGGCGGCGTTCGGGGCAGGCGCGGCGACCGGTGTCGGGGCGGACGTCCCGGCGGGCTGGGCGCCGAAGACGGGCGCGGAGACGACCGCCTCCGCCCGGAGCGGGGCATCCGCGAACCGGCCGCTCGCGACCCCCATCTCGAGCTCGTGCTTCGCGTCCATCATGTCCTTCTTGAACTCGACGGGCGTGAGCAGGAACCGCATCTTCTGGATCCCGCTCGCCGACGCGGTCATGACGTCGAGCGCGCCGTAGCCGAACACCCGCGCGAGCGCGCCCTGCTCGAGCACCGCGTCGTTGATCTTCTCCAGGGCGGTGTCCGCCGCGCTGCGGTTGATGAACCCCTGCGTCTGGATGATGCGGCGCGTCGTGAGGACGTCCCGGTCGTTCTCCCAGCGGAAGTAGCCGAGGAACAGGTTGCCGAGGCCGGAGACGAGCACGACCACGCCGACGATGGTGCCGATCAGCCGGATGGTCCCGAACAGGCCGTCGCCGGTGAACCACTGGCTCGACGATGACGATCCCGATCCCCACCAGGATGAGGATGACGCCCCAGCCCCAGCGCGCCACCAGCCCGAACCAGTGCTGTCGCTGGTTCCGGATGATCCGCTCCCCGCTCGCGAGGAGCGTCTGCGCGTAGCGTTCGTCGAAGGTGAGCTGCATCTCTGTGGACCCTCCGTCCCTGGGCCGGTCCCGCGTCCGGCGATCGCCCTCTCAGCGCGCCCGGGGGTGGGCTCGCGCATAGACCTCGCGGATGCGCTCCCCGGTGACGTGCGTGTACAGCTGCGTCGTGCTGATGCTCGCATGGCCGAGCAACTCCTGTACGACGCGCAGGTCGGCCCCGCCCTCGAGCAGGTGCGTGGCGAAGGAGTGCCGCAGCGTGTGCGGCGAGACCCGCTCGGCGAGCCCCGCCCGCCCGGCCGCGGCCCGGATGGCGTCCCACGCGCGCTGCCGGCGCAGGCGTCCGCCGCGATCGCCCACGAAGACCGGGCCGCCCCGGTCGGTTCCCGCGCGGCCGAGCTCCAGGAGCGCCGGGCGCACCTCGGCCTCGTAGCGCTCGAGCCAGGCCACCGCCTCGTCCCCGATCGGCACCAGGCGCTCCCTGTCGCCCTTGCCGATCACGCGCACGAACGCGCCGTCGCGCGAGACGTCCGCATCGTCGAGCCCCAGCGCCTCGCTCACGCGCAGCCCGGCCGCGTACAGGAGCTCGAGGAGCGCCCGGTCCCGGATCCCCTCGGGCCGGGAGAGGTCCACCGCCTCGAGGAGCCGCACGACCTCGTCGACGGTGAGGGTGTCCGGAAGGAGGCGCGACTGGCGCGGCAGGTCGAGCCGGGATGCGACGTCCACGCGGATGAGCCCCTCCGCGTAGCAGAAGCGGTAGAACGAGCGGAGGGTCGCAGCCCGCCGGCGCAGGCTCGTCGGCCGCAGCGCCCGTCCGCCGCTCGTCCCCGCCGCGCAGGCGGCGAGGTGGGTCAGTGCCACGTCCGGCCCGCTCCCCCACTTCGCGATCCGCGGCTCCCGCCCGAACGCGGCGAGGTCGCCCCCGTAGGCGCGGATCGTCGCCTGGGACAGGCCGCGCTCCACGCGCGCGTAGTCGAGGAAGGCCGCGGCGGCCTCCTGGAAGGCCGCGTCCGTCACGCCGGGTCCGCGCGCCAGGCGGCCGCCCGGTCGAGCATCTCGCGCGCGCCGGCGACCGCCGCGGGCCCGCCGGCGGGGCCGCCGATCATCAGTGCCAGCTCCGCGACCCGGTCGTCGCCCGTCGTCTCCGTGACCTCCGTGACCGTCCGCCCGGACGAGGTCGCCTTCGCGATCCGCAGGTGGCTGTCCGCGTAGGCCGCGATGATCGGGAGGTGCGTCACGCACAGGACCGCTCGCCCGCGCCCGAGACGCCAGAGTGCGCGCGCGACGGGCTCCGCGCTCCTGCCGCCGATCCCCGCGTCGATCTCGTCGAAGACGAGCGTGGGGGTCGCGTCGGCCCCGGCGAGGACCTGCTCCACCGCGAGCGCCACCCGGGAGAGCTCCCCGCCCGACGCGATCCGTGCGAGCGGCATGGCGGGCTCGCCGGGGTTCGGCGCGATGACGAAGGAGACGTCGTCCACGCCGGTCGCGTCGAACGCGCACGCCTCGCCGTCGATCTCGACCGCCGGCCGTCCCGGGGACGGCCGGCCTCCGCCGGACCGCCACCTCGAACCGCGCCCGCGACATGCCGACCTCGCGGACCACCGCCTCGATCTGCGGCCCGACCCGGGCCGCGGCCGCCGCGCGGGCCTCGGAGAGCGGACCCGCCGCCGCGGCGACGGCCGCGAGGAGCCGTTCGGCCTCGGCCGCGAGCACCTCGGTGCGCCGCTCCGCGTCGCGGAGCAGGTCCGCCTCGGCAGCGGCGCGCTCGCGGTACGCGAGCACCGCCTCCTCGTCGTCGCCGTAGCGCCGCTCGATCGAGTAGATCGCCGACAGTCGCTCCTCGAGCCGGTGGAGCTCGTCCGGGTCGTGGTCGAGGGACGCCGCGAGGTCGCGTGCCTCCGCGGCCGCGTCCGCGATCTCCGCCTCGAGGCCGGCGAGCCGGCCGGCCGGTCCCTCCCAGCGCGGGTCGAGGCGCGCGAGCTCCGTCGCGGCGTGCGCTGCCGCGGCGAGCGCATCCCGTGCGCCCGCGCCCTCCGCGTCGTCGGCGCCGAGGAGCGCGGCCTCGACCGCGGCGGCGCCGCGCGCGATCGCCTCGCCGTGGCGGGCTGCCCGCAGCCGGTCCTCGAGGCTCGCCGCCTCGCCGACCCGGATCCGCGCGGCGTCGATCTCCGCGATCTCGTGCTCGATGACGCCGAGCCGTCGGGCCGCTTCACGCGGGTCCATGGTCGCGGCGGCGCGCGCCTCCTCGTTGGCGCGCCATGCCTCCACGGCCTCGGCCATCGCGGCGCACGAGATCCGACGCGCCGGCGAACGCGTCGAGGAGCTCGCGCTGGCGCCGTCCGTCGAGCAGGCGCTGCTGGTCGTGCTGCCCGTGGATCTCGACGAGCTCCGATGCCACCGCCGCGAGACGCCCGGCGGTGACGGCCTCGTCGTCGAGCCGCGCCGTGGACCGGCCCGACGCCGTCACCTCGCGCACGACGATGAGCGGCTCCGGGATCCGATCGAAGAGGGCCTCCACGCGCGCCGCGGACTCCCCGTGACGCACGAGGCCGGCATCCGCGCGCGCGCCGAGCGCCAGGCCGAGCGCGTCGATGAGCAGGCTCTTCCCGGCGCCGGTCTCTCCCGTGATGACCGTGAAGCCTTCCGCCACCGGGAGGCGCACCCGCTCGAGCAGCGCCAGCCCGGTGACCGCGAGCTCGATGAGCCGGCCCGGGGTCTCGGTCACGACGGGAGCAGCTCCACCTTGCGGCGGAAGAGGTCCCAGAACGGGACCGCGCCGTCCGGGACGACGAAGCGGACCGGCCGCTCGAGCGCGGAGACCGTGACCGCGTCCCCGGCGACGAGCGTGCGGTCCTCGCGGCCGTCCACGCTGACGAGCGCCTCGTAGGCCTCCGCCACGACGATCCGCACCGTCCGGCGCGGGCTCACCACGACCGAGCGGATCGCGGAGAGATAGCCCGCGATGGGGGTCACGATGATGTTCCGGCTCGACGGGTCGACCACCGGACCGCCCGCGGAGAACGAGTAGCCCGTGGAGCCGGTGGGGCTCGACACGACCAGGCCGTCCGCGATGAACGTGGCGAGATGCGACCGCCCGATGTCCACCTCGAGCCGGACGACACGCGCGAGCGCCCCGCGCGCGACGACGACGTCGTTGAGCGCGAAGAACCGCCACGACTCCGCCTGGCGGCCGCCGGGGTGGACCGCCCCGTGGAGCGCCATCCGGTCCTCGACCCGGTACCCGCCGGCCGCGAGCTTCCCGAGGATGGGCTCGACCTCGTGCGCCTCCGCCTGGGAGAGGAAGCCGACCTTCCCGAGGTTCACCCCGAGGAGCGGCACGTCCATCTCGGCAGCGGCACGGGAGGCGAGCAGGAGCGTCCCGTCGCCGCCGAGGACGACGAGGACGTCCGTCTCGGGGAGGTGCGCGACCAGGTCCTCCGTGCTGCCGGCCGGGGCGGCCCAGTGCGGGTAGCCTCGCGCTGCGCACCACCCGGCGGCCCGCTCGCGGAGCTCGGCGGCGGCCTCGCTCGCGGGGTTGTACGCGAACCCGAACCGGCGGATCCCGGTGGAGTCGCTCATCCGGCGGTCACCTCGGCGATGCGTGCGAGGAGCACGGGGTCCAGCCCGGCGCGGGCGGTCGCGGTCGCCGGGACGTCGTGCGGCGGCGACCAGGCGGCCGGGACGTCGATCCGGAGGAAGAACTCCCGGTTGCCGGCGGGTCCCAGGATCGGCGACGCCTCCAGTCCCGCGGGGACGAGGCCGATGGCCGCGGCGTGGGCGGCCACCTCCTCGACGACGTCCCGGTGGACGGCCGGGTCGCGCACGACGCCGTCGCGCACCCGCGAGCGCCCCGCCTCGAACTGGGGCTTCACGAGCGCGACGATCGGGCCGCCCTCCGCAGCGAGGCACGACGCGATCGCGGCGAGGACGAGCCGCAACGAGATGAACGAGACGTCCACGGTGGCGAACGAAGCGGGCTCGCCCAGCGTGGCCGGCCCCATGGCGCGGGCGTTGGTCCGGTCGTGGATGACGACGCGCGGATCCCGCGCGATCCGGTCCGCCAGCTGGCCACGGCCCACGTCCACCGCGTGGACGCGCACGGCGCCGCGCCGGAGCAGGACGTCCGTGAAGCCGCCCGTGGACGCGCCGACGTCCACGCAGACGCGGCCCGCAGGGTCGGCGGCCAGCGGGTCGAGCACGCCGGCGAGCTTGTCGCCGCCGCGCGAGACATGGTCCGGCCCGAGGTCCAGCGTGATCCCGACCGCATCCGCGACGAGGTCACCCGGCTTGAGGTCGCGCCGCGCGCCGTCCCCGCTGCCGACGCGGACCCGCCCCGCGAGGACCAGCGCCTGGGCGCGCGTCCTGGACTCCGCGAGGCCGCGGTCGACGAGCAGCTGGTCGAGGCGCCTGCGCCGGGTGCGCTCCACGAGCCTATCGTCCCACAGCCCGATGGCCCCGCGATCACCCGAGCGCGACGGGACCGCCGCGCCCCGGGTCATGCGGGCGTCTTCGCCTTCCGCGCGTGTCCCGGCGAACGATCGACCGTCGCCAGGGCATCGCGGACCTGCCGCGTCAGGCCCTCCACGTCGAGCGCGAAGACCCGTCGGAGGTCCGTGACCGAGCCGTGATCCACGAAGCGATCGGCGGGCAGGCCGATGATCCGCACGGGGGTGTCGCGG
>CAWJQZ010000031.1:0-22543 GCA_963844945.1 uncultured Chloroflexia bacterium | reverse complement strand
CTCCGCCTCCTACCAGGCGCGCCGCGCGACCGTCCCCGGCGATGTCGTCGGGCGCATGCGCCCCGCCGTCGTCTTCGTCGCCGGCCGGATCGTGGGGTACACGGTCTTCGGCGCGATGCTCGGCGCGCTCGGTTCGACGCTCACGCTCCCCGCGAAGCTCACGGCGGTCCTCATGATCGTCGTCGCCGTCGTCATGACCCTCGTCGGCACGCGGCTCACGGGCCTCTCCCCGCGGATCGCGGCCTGGTCGCCCACGCTCCCGAGGGGATCGCCCGGAGCTTGGGGATGACCGACGGCTCGGTCGGCGCCTACTCCGACGTCCGTGCGGCCCTGCTCGGCGCTCTCTCGTTCTTCCTCCCGTGCGGGTTCACGCAGGCCGTCCAGATCTACGCGCTGTCGACCGGTTCGGCCGCGACGGCCGCGATCCTCCTCGGCGTCTTCGCGATCGGCACCGCGCCCGGCCTCCTCGGGATCGCCGGGCTCCCGGCGGTCGTCCCGGCACGCTGGCGCCCCGACCTCCTGCGCATCGCGGGTGTCGTCGTCATCGGCTTCGCCGTCCTGAACGCGAGCTCCGCGCTCCGCCTCGCGGGCGTCTCGCTGCCCGGCCTCGGCCCGAGCGCCGCGGCGGCCGCGGGCGTCCCGCAGGGTGAGATCGCGATCACGGGCGAGTCGCAGACGCTCAACACGATCCAGGACCTCGAGGGGTACAAGCCGCAGACCGTGACGATCCGCGCCGGGGTCCCCACGCGATGGATCATCGACTCGAAGAACGCACAGACGTGCGCCTCGTTCCTCGAGGTCCCCGACCTCGGGATCACGAAGATCCTCAAGAAGGGCGAGAACGAGATCGACCTGCCGGCCCTCCCCGCGGGGACCCTGGGCTACTCGTGCTCGATGGGGATGTACGGCGGCTGGATCCAGATCGTGGACGCGCCAGCGGGGAGCGGGACCGGCAGCGGCGGCTGACGGCCGTCGCCCGCCGTCGCCACGCGGGCCCGACCCCGCATCTGACCCTCCCGCGTCCCAGGAGCCACCGATGTCCGCTTCCGCCCAGCCGATCGAGATCGTCTCGTTCCCCGTCGAGGGGATGACCTGCGCCTCGTGCGTCAACCGGATCACCCGGTTCCTGAACAAGGTCGAGGGCGTCTCGGATGCCAACGTCAACCTCGCGTCCGAGACCGCCACCATCCGGTACGACCCGTCGATCGTGGACGTCGCGGGGCTCGTCGCGGCCGTGGACGCCGCCGGGTACGTCGCGCGTGTCGAGCAGGCGGCGACGGCCGACCATCGCGCGGACGTCGCGGAGGCGGCCGAGGCCCGCGAGGAGCGCGACGAGGCGTCCGCGCGGCACGTGGCCGACCTCCGCCGCCGGCTGATCGTCTCGGCCGTCCTGACGGCCCCGCTCATCCTCGGGCTCGCGCGGATGACGGTCGCCCCGTGGCTGCCGGCGTTCCTGACGAACCCGTGGTTCCAGCTCGCGCTCGCGACGCCGGTGCAGTTCTGGGTGGGGTCGATCTTCTACGCCGGGGCGTTCAAGGCGCTGCGGCACCGCTCGGCGGACATGAACACGCTCATCGCGGTCGGCACGAGCGCCGCGTACTTCTACAGCCTCGCGACGATCCTCTTCCCGTCGTTCTTCGTCGCCGCGGGCCTCGGGATGGACGGCGAGGCCCTGCCGATGTACTTCGACACCTCGGCCGCGATCATCACGCTCATCCTTCTCGGGCGCTTCCTCGAGGCGCGGGCGCGCAGCCACACGTCCGACGCGATCCGCCGGCTCATCCGGCTCGCCCCGCGGACGGCGCGGGTCGTCCGCGGCGGCGCTGAGGTCGACGTCGCGATCGCGGATGTGTGCGTCGGCGACATCGTGCGGGTCCGGCCCGGCGAGACGATCGCGGTCGACGGGGTCGTCGTCGAGGGCGTCTCGGGGGTCGACGAGAGCATGATCACCGGGGAGAGCCTCCCGGTCTCCAAGCGGGCCGAGGACCTCGTCATCGGCGGCACGCTCAACACGACCGGGACCCTGACGTTCCGCGCGACCCGCGTGGGCGCGGACACGGTGCTCGCGCGGATCATCCGCCTCGTCTCGGAGGCGCAGGGCTCGCGGGCGCCGATCCAGCGCCTGGCGGACACGGTGACCGGCTACTTCGTCCCGGCCGTCCTCGGCCTCGCGGCGTTCACGTTCGTCGTCTGGTACGTCTTCGGGCCGCAGCCCGCGTTCAACCTCGCGCTGCTCAACACGGTCGCCGTCCTGATCATCGCCTGCCCGTGCGCACTCGGGCTCGCCACGCCCACCTCCATCATGGTCGGGACCGGGAAGGGGGCCGAGAACGGGATCCTCTTCCGCGACGCCGAAGCCCTCGAGCGGCTCGGCCTGGTGAAGGCCGTCGTCCTCGACAAGACAGGCACGCTCACCGAGGGCAAGCCGCGCGTGACCGACATCGTGCGCGCCGCCGGCGCGCCGGCCGAGGACGACCTCCTCGCCCTCGTCGCGGCGGCGGAGCGCGGCTCCGAGCACCCGCTCGCCGACGCGATCGTCCGCGAGGCCGTGGAGGCGCGTGGCCTCGCCCTGCGCCGAGGTGGCCGGCTTCTCCGCCACGCCGGGCGGCGGGATCGAGGCGACGGTCGCCGGCGCACGCGTCGTCGTCGGACGCCCCGGGTTCCTCGGCGACCTCGGGATCGACGTGACCGAGCTGGCCGGCGCGGCCGACCGCCTCGCCGCCGACGGGAAGACCCCCGTCTTCGTGGGCGTGGACGGCGCCGCCGTGGCGGTCGTCGCGATCGCCGACACCCTCAAGCCCGGGTCCGCCGCCGCGATCGCGGAGCTGCATCGGCTCGGCCTCGAGGTGGCGATGCTGACGGGCGACAACCGGCGGACCGCCGAGGCGATCGCCCGGCTCGCGGGGATCGACCGCGTGGTCGCCGACGTCCGCCCGGACGGCAAGGCCGCGGCGGTGCAGGCCCTCCAGGCGGAGGGCAAGGTCGTCGCGATGGTCGGCGACGGCGTGAACGACGCCCCCGCGCTCGCCTCGGCCGACGTCGGGGTCGCGATGGGGACCGGCACGGACGTCGCGATGGAGTCCGCCGGCGTGACGCTGATGTCGGGCGACCTGCGCGGCATGGTCACCGCGATCGCCCTCTCGACGGGCGACGATGCGGAACATCCGCCAGAACCTCTTCTGGGCGTTCGCGTACAACCTGATCCTCATCCCGGTCGCGATGGGCGTGCTCTACCCCTTCACCGGGATGCTCCTCGACCCGATCTTCGCGGCGGCTGCGATGGCCCTCTCGTCGGTGACCGTCGTCTCCAACGCGCTCCGCCTCCGGCGCTTCCGGCCGGCGCCCGTCGCGCCGCTCGCTCCGGCCGAGGCCTTCCCCGCACCGACCCTCGCCTGACCTTCGCACGACCCTCTGCGGCGCGGCCGCGATACCCTTCAGACCCTGCACGAAAGGAGACCCACCGATGGCCGAGCGCCGTGAGATCGCCCCGAACGAGGATCCCGTCTGCGGGATGACCCCCGACATCGAGCAGTCCCGTGCGAAGGGGCTCGTGACCGTCTACGAAGGCCGCGAGTACGTCTTCTGCGGGAAGGGCTGCCTCCTCGAGTTCGGCGACGACCCGGAGAAGTACCTCGCCCCGGACTACGTCCCGGAGATGTGACCGCGACGGGGCGCGGCCCCGACGCATCGCCACCGAGCCCGGCGCGACCGCGCCGGGCTCCCGTGCATCCGGGGACCGGCACGCGGCCCCTTGTCCCACCCGTCGGGGGCGCGCATCATCGGCGGACCCACGCCGCGCCGCGCGCCAGCGCCGCCGGACGCCGGGTCGAGATGCGTCCCCGGACGCATCCCACCGCGCCCGGGGGCCGACGGGGGAGGGCTCTCGATGGGGACCGACGAGACCCGGCCGGTCGCGCGCCGGACGATCATCGCTGCAGGGGCCGCCGCGGCCGCCGCGCTCGCCGCGCAGGGTGCCACGGCGATCCTGGGGCCGGCCCCCGTGCGCGCGGCGGACGGGGACGCCGTGCTCGTCGGCAAGGACAACGGCGGCACCGGGTCCACCTGGGTCGAAGCGGTGGACGCGAGCCCTGCCCTTGGCGGCCGGAGCGGCGTCGGCGACGGGGTCCAGGGCCAGAGCGACGGAGACGCGAAGTCCGGCGTCTACGGCACGAGCAGCCATCCGAAGGGGTACGGCGTCTTCGGGCGTAACACCACCACGCAACGCGACCGGCAGCCTTGCCGGGCCTCTCGGCGGCGTCGCCGGCACCGGACCCGACGGGAAGACGCGCGGGATCCTCGGCGGCGGCCAGTTCGGCGTCGCGGGCGAGGACCTGCCCTCGGGCATCAGCGGCTTCCTCGGCTCGCCGGAGGGCGCGGTCGTGGGGATCTGCCCCCCGGCGAAGACGGGCGGGGTGATCGCGTCCGGGACCGCGGGCGTGGCGGGCGTCCACCGTGAGGACATGGTCACGGGCCTCCTGGGGACGCGCTACGCCGGCGTGGTCGGCGAGAACCCGGCGGCGCAGACGAAGGGCTCGCTCGGGCACCGCCCTCGCCGGCGTGCACGCGGAGACCACCGGCCCCGATCCGGCGCTGCTCGTCCAGGGCCACATGCGGCTGATGGACGGCGGGGTGGGCGTGGTGCCGAAGGGCGCGAGCTCCGTGCGGATCCCGCGGCCCAAGCCCACGGGCGTCCGGGCGGTGGTCGCCGTGATGCAGGTCCACAGGCCGGGGATCGCGGTCGCGGCGGCCGTCGTGGACAAGGTGACCGGCGCCGTGACGATCCACCTGACGAAGAAGGTGACGGCGGCGACCCCGGTGGCGTACTTCCTCTTCAACACGCCGGGGATGGACTAGCGGCCTCCACGCCCTGCCCGGGTGCGCACGCGGGCGCGGCGGCTGCCCGGGTGCGCCGGGGTCCGGTCAGTCCGTCCGGGCCGGCGGCTTCGGGTCCTCCCGCTCCCCGAGGAAGCCCGCGGGCCGGCCCTTCGGGCGGTACTGCTGCGGCTTCCCGCTCCGGTCGGCAGCCGGGTGGCGATACGTCTTCGCGGCGGGGCGCAGGTGCGGGGGCACCGGATCGGCGCCGGACTCCGCGAGCTCCACGGCGCGGTGGAGCGCCGCCCCGGGCCACCAGTCACGCGCCGTCCGTGCGAGGTAGCTGACGGTGGCCGCGAGCGGGTAGTGCGCCTCGGGCATCCCGACCCGCTCGACCGCGTCGAGGCACGCGACGGCCATCGGGAGCGCATGCGGGTCGGCGGCGCCGACCTCCTCGCCCGCCGCCACCACGAGGCGGCGCGCCGCGTGGCGGCCGTCGTCGCCCGCCGCGAGCTGGACCGCGAGCCAGTAGAGGGCGGCCTCCTCGTCGCCGCCGCGGATGCTCTTGATCATCGCGGAGACGGCGCCCGACCGGTCGTACGGCGCGGTCCGGGACTGGGCGGCCGCGAGCACCGAGCGCGCGTCGAGCGTCTCCTCTCCGGCCGGGAGGAGCGAGACCGATCCCTCCAGCAGCGAGAGGAGCCGGCGGCCGTCCCCGGCGGCCAGCCCCAGGAGGTTCCGCCGCGCGTCCTCGTCGGGGACCACCGTCCGTCCCTCCGCCGCGTACGCGGCGAGGCCGCGGTCGAGCAGGATCGCGAGGTCCTCGTCGGCGAGGGGGTGGAGGCGGAGGACGGTGAGCCGCGAGAGGAGGGGAGCGATGACGGCCCCGGCCATCGGCGGCTCGGTGGTCGCGGCGACGAGCGTGATCCGGCCGGTCTCGACCGCGCCGAGGAGGCCGTCCTGCTGGTTCTTCGCGAGGCGATGGAGCTCGTCGACGAAGAGGACGGGCGCGCGCCCCTCCACGGAGCGGAGCGTGTCCGCCTCGGCGAGCCGCCGCCGGAGGTCGGGGAGGCCCTCCGAGGTCGCGTCGAGCGTGAGGTAGCCGAGGCCGAGCGAGTCCGCGAGGAGGCGGCCGAGCGTCGTCTTGCCCGAGCCCGGCGGTCCCCAGAGGACGAGCGCGGGGAGCCGTCCTCCGGCGATCCACCGGCGCAGCGCGCCGTCCGGGCCGAGGAGATGGCGCTGGCCCACGACGTCGTCGAGGGTGCGCGGCCGCAGTCGCGCCGCGAGCGGCGCGTGCCGGTCCAGGCGCCCGCCGATCTCCGATTCGTTGAACACGCATCACCCGCGGCGCGTGCCCGCTGCCCCGAATGGCCGGTGCCGTCGAGGGGCGCGCGGCGCGGCCCGCCCGTGAGAGTACAGGGCCGCGACGCCGGGGGTGGGCCGCGACGCCGAGGTGCGCCGCGTCGTCAGCTGTCGCGCGCGCCGAGCGGCCGACGCGCCCGGCGTCCGCTGCAGCCCGATGACGTTCATGAACAGGCGCGCCGCCACGTGCGCCGTGGCGCCGCGGACGTCGAGCGCCGGCTGGAGCTCCGTGATCACGAGGGCCGCCACTCGGCCGGCGCGCGCGATGCCGTCGCCGCGCCGTCGGGCCGGAGACGGCCGAGGCCGTGGACCGGGCGCATGACATTCGGCGCGATGTGCCATATGAACGGTGAGTATTCGGCAGATGCGCGTTTGGGCCGAAGGTTCGTTGACGGAGACGCGACGACGCTGTATACACTGCTCGTGCCCCCCGAGATCGACGACATCGACCGCGCCATCCTCGCGCTGCTCCAGGCCGACGGCCGGACGACGAACGCGGACCTCGCGCGGGCCGTCGGCCTCTCGCCCGCCGCGACGCATGCGCGCGTCCGCCGGCTCGAGCGCGAGGGGCTCATCCGTGGGTACGTCGCCCTGCTCGACCGCGAGCTCGCAGGCTTCGACCTCCTGTGCTTCGTCAGCGTGAGCCTCCAGCTCCACCAGCCGGCCCTCGTGACGTCGTTCCCGCAGACCGTCGGGGCGATACCCGAGGTCCTCGAGTGCCACCACGTGACCGGCGAATACGACTACCTGCTCAAGGTCGCCGTCCGGAATCGCCACGACCTCGAGCGCTTCATCGTCGACCGGCTCACGCCCATCCCCGGCGTGGCCAAGGTCCAGACCAGCCTCGTCCTCCGCGAGCTGAAGGCGACGACCGCCCTCCCGCTCGCGCCCGTCGACCCGTCCCCGTCCACCCCGCCCGGAGGTCCCCGATGACGCACGAGATGCCGCAGACGATGGGCCAGCAGTTCGGCCGCCGCTCGTGGGCCGAGCCCTGGAAGATCAAGATGGTCGAGCCGCTGCGGATGATCTCCCGCGAGGACCGCGCCGCAGCCCTCCGCGGCGCCGGCTACAACACGTTCCTCCTGCGATCGGACGACGTGTACATCGACCTGCTCACCGACTCGGGCACGTCCGCCATGAGCGACCGCCAGTGGGCCGGGATGATGCTCGGCGACGAGGCGTACGCGGGGAGCCGCAACTTCTACCACCTCGAGGACGCGGTCCGGCGGTTCTACGGGTACCGGCACGTCCTCCCGACGCACCAGGGCCGAGGTGCCGAGCACCTCATCAGCCGGGCGCTCATCAAGCCGGGCGACCACATCCCGGGGAACATGTACTTCACGACGACGCGGCTCCACCAGGAGCTCGCCGGCGGGACGTTCCACGACGTGATCGTCGCGGCCGCCCATGACCCCGAGGACCTGTCGCCGTTCAAGGGCGACATCGACCTCGGGAAGCTCGAGGCGCTCATCGCCGAGGTCGGCGCCGACCGCATCCCGTACGTGAGCCTCGCCGGCACGGTGAACATGGCCGGCGGCCAGCCCGTGAGCATGGCGAACGTGCGGGCGCTCCGCGAGCTCACGGCCCGCCATGGCATCCGCCTCCTCCTCGACGCCACCCGGATGGCGGAGAACGCCTTCTTCATCCAGGAGCGCGAGCCCGGGTACGCGGAGAAGTCGATCGCCGAGATCCTCGTCGAGTTCTGCTCGTACACCGACGGCGCGTGGATGTCCGCGAAGAAGGACAACCTCGTGAACATCGGCGGGTGGCTCGCCGTGAACGACGCCGGCGTCTTCGAGGAGCTCAGCAACCTCGTGGTCGTCTACGAGGGGCTCCACACCTACGGCGGCATGAGCGGCCGCGACATGGAGGCCCTCGCGATCGGGATCGAGGAGTCGGTGCAGGACGACCACATCCGGTCGCGCATCGGCCAGGTCCGGTACCTCGGCGAGCTGCTGATGGACTGGGGGGTGCCGATCGTCCAGCCGGTGGGCGGGCACGCGATCTTCCTCGACGCCCGCCGCTTCTACCCGCACCTCCCGCAGGACGCCTTCCCGGCCCAGACGCTCGCCGCCGAGCTGTACCTCGACTCGGGCGTCCGGTCCATGGAGCGCGGGATCGCGAGCGCCGGCCGGAACCCCGAGACGGGCGACCACAACCGCCCGAAGCTCGAGCTCACCCGGCTGACCATCCCCCGGCGCGTCTACACGCAGGCGCACATGGACGTCGTGGCCGAGTCCGTCAAGGCCGCCTACGACGCCCGCGAGCGCGCCACGGGACTCGCCATGACCTACGAGCCGAAGTACCTGCGGTTCTTCCAGGCGCGCTTCGAGCCGCTCCCGCGATGAGCACGGCGGACGAGGGGGCGCTCGCCCTCACGGCCGGCGCCGGGGAGGCCGCCGACCCGCTCGCGGCGTGGGTCGCGCGCGGCGAGGAGATGGCGGCCGCCGAGGAGCGCGAGCGCGTCCGGATGCGCGGGATGCGCTTCGACACGATCGCCGTCCACGGGATCTACTCGGCCGAGGCCGCCCTCGAGCACCAGGGCAGCATCATCGAGCCGGCGTACCTGAGCCCCGCCCAGCACTTCGCCGACAGCGAGCACCTCGAGGCCGCGCTGGGCTACCTCATGCCCGCCTGGGGCTACACGCGGATCGCGAACCCCACCGTCCACTACCTCGAGGAGACCCTCGCGCTCCTCGAGGCGTACGGGACCGGGACGACCGCGTCGGCCGTCGTCACCGGCTCCGGGATGGCGGCGGTCGACATGGCGGTCGGACCGTTCCTCGCGGAAGATGGCTCCGGCCGGCGGCCCAACGTGGTCGTCGGGGCGAAGTGCTACGGCGGCACGTTCCAGCTCTTCCGCGAGCGGTACGGGCGCGAGCGCGGGATCGACGTCCGGTGGGTGCGCGAGCCGCTCGACGTCGAGGAGTGGGCGCGCCTGGTGGACGGATCGACGCGTCTCCTCTACGGCGAGATGCCGAGCAACCCGTCGCTGTCCGTCCTGGACATCCCGGCGGTCTCCGCGATCGCCCACGGGGCCGGCGTCCCCCTCATCGTGGACAGCACCGTGGCGACGCCGGCGCTCCTGCGCCCCCTGGGACACGGGGCGGACGTGGTCGTGCACTCGGTGAGCAAGAGCATCGCGGCGTCCGGCCTCGCGATCGCGGGCGCGGTCGTCGCGCGCCGGGGGATCGTCAGCCGGACCGGCCCGGACGACCTGCGCGAGGACTTCGCGGCGCACGTGAAGCTCCTGCCGATGCGCGACCACGGGCCCGCCCTGAGCCCGTTCAACGCCCTCATGGCGCTCACCGACCTGCGGACGTTGCGGCCGCGGATGGACGCGTGGAGCCGGAGCGCGCTTCGCGTCGCCCGGTTCCTCGAGGCGCACGCGGCGGTGGAGCGCGTCCTCTACCCGGGACTCCCCGGGGATCCCGGTCATGCGGCCGCGTCGCGCACGATGTGGCTCGCGGACGGCGCCGACGGTGAGGGCGAGCCGGCGAACCGGTACGGCCACCTGATGGCGTTCACCGTCCGCGGGGGGCAGCCGGCGGCGCGGCGCGTGCTCGACGGGCTGCGGCTCGTGCGGCGCGCGACGGATCTGGGCCGCGTGAAGAGCATCGCGACGATCCCGGCCATCTCCACCCACCAGCAGCAGGGGGAGGAGGGACGCTCGATCGCCGAGATCCCGGCGAACCTCATCCGCCTGTCGGTGGGCGCGGAGCACCCGAGGGACGTGGAGGACGACCTGGCGGCCGCGCTCGCCCGGGCCTGAGCGGGAGCGCATCCCTCCTCGCTGGTCCCGGGAACGACGACGCGGCCGGGGATCCCGGCCGCGCGTGGAGGCTGGGCGGACCCGCCGCGCGGACGCGCGGCGGGACGACCGGGCCTAGGAGAAGTGCAGGACGCCCGCGACGTTCAGGATGAGCCAGATCGCGATCATGACCGCGAAGAGCGCGCCGGCCACGACGACGATCCGGCGGATGTCCGCCTGGACGTAGGCGTACTCGGCCACGGCGCGGGTCGCGAGGAGCCCGCTCTCCTTGGTGCGGCCGCGGGTCGCGGCGTCCGGGTCGCTCTTCCGCGAGCGCGACCGCTCGGCGGAGGAAGCCGCGCTCTTGTCGGCCGCGACGATCTGGGCCTCGAGCTCGGCGGCGCGCGCCTCGTCCGCAGCGGTCAGGCCGGTCGCGGGCGCGGGAGCGGCCGCGGTCGCGACGGGCTTCGGCGCGGTGCGGGTCGTCGGTTTGCGCTGTCCGGGACGGACCGCGCGCTGGCGCTTCGCCATTCTCCTGAGGGCCTCCGTGGGCATCGTGCGAACGACATCCGGTCCGCGGGCATGGCCCGACGCGGACGCGTGGCGCATCGAGGCGAGAGGATACCACCGCGCCGGGGGCCGCGCCGGTGCCGCCCTGCTAGACTCGATCCCCCGGCGTCGCCGCACGCGGAGGTCCCGTCATCGACACCCCCACCATCCTCGCCCTTGTCGCGGTCGCAGCGGCGGTCGCCCTGGCGATCCTCTGCGCCTGGCTGCTCTCGCGCGTCCGCCGGATGGAGGCCGCGGTAGAGTCGCTCACGCGTGGCGAGGACGGGAAGAGCCTCTCCGCGGTCCTCGAGACGCACCTCGACAAGGTCTACGCCGTCGCGCGCGAGACGGACGGCCTCTCGCGGCGCACGGCGACGCTCGAGGCCGAAGGGCGGAAGGCGTTCCAGAGGCTGGGGCTCGTCCGGTACAACCCGTTCGAGGACACCGGCGGGAACCAGAGCTTCGCGCTGGCGCTGTTGGACGCCGACGGCGACGGGACGATCCTCACGAGCCTCCACACGCGCCAGGCGACGCGGTTCTACGCGAAGCCGATCCGCGGCGGCCGCTCGGACGCCGCGCTCTCCGACGAGGAGGCCGAGGCCCTCCGGATCGCGCTCGCGGGCTGACCGCGTGGGGACGCGCACGACCCCTCCCCGCCGCCGGGAGCCCCGGCCGCTCGAGCAGATCCCCGTCTGGACGGACGCCCAGGTCGGCGGCCCGGCCGCGGCACCTGCCCTCGGCCGTTCGGCGCGCGGCGCCGGGCGTCGACGGTCCTCGGTCCCCGGCGACGCCGCGATCGTCCCCGACGGCATCGAGAGCCTCCTCGGCGGCCTGAGCAGGGACCAGCGCCGCGCGGTCACGCACGATGCGGGGCCGCTTCTCGTCGTCGCGGGCGCCGGGACGGGGAAGACGCAGGTGATCACGCGCCGGATCGCCTGGCTCATCGCCACGCGACGGGCACGGCCGTCCGAGATCCTCGCGCTGACCTTCACGGACAAGGCCGCGGAGGAGATGCAGGAGCGCGTCGACCGGCTCGTGCCGTACGGCTACACCGACGCGGCGATCTCGACCTTCCACGCGTTCGGCGACCGGATCCTCCGGGAGTCGGCGCTCGAGCTCGGGCTCCCGTCCGACGTCCGCGTCCTCACCCGGCCGGAGTCGGTGCTGTTCCTCCGGGAGCGCCTCTTCGACTTCGAGCTGGACCTCTACCGGCCGCTCGGCGACCCGACCCGCTTCCTCGACGCCCTCGTCGCGCTCTTCAGCAGGTGCAAGGACGAGGACATCGACCCGGCCGCGTACCTCGCGCACGTGGACCGGCTCACCGCAGCCGCCGCGGAGGCCGAGGCGCGCGCCGCGGCCGACGGCGCGAGCGCGAAGGACCGCGAGGCCGCGGCGGCTGCGACCGACCTCGCGCGACGCCAGGGCGAGCTCGCGCGGGCGTACGCCCGCTACCAGGAGCTGATGGCGGCCGCGGGGTACGTGGACTTCGGCGACCAGGTGAGCCTCGCGCTCCGGCTCGTGCGCGAGTCGCCGGCGGCGCTCGAGCGGCTCCGGCAGCGCTACCGCTACATCCTCGTCGACGAGTTCCAGGACACGAACCGCGCGCAGTGGGAGCTGGTCTCGCTCCTCGCGGAGCCGGACCGGCGCGTGACGGTGGTGGGCGACGACGACCAGTCGATCTACCGGTTCCGCGGGGCGGCGATCAGCAACATCCTCGGCTTCCTCGACCGCTACCCCGGGGCGAAGACGGTCGTCCTCCGCCGCAACTACCGCTCGCGCGCGCCGATCCTCGACGCCGCCTACCGCCTCGTCCGCTTCAACGACCCGGACCGCCTGGAGGCCCGCGCCGGGATCTCCAAGCGGCTCGTGGCGGAGCGCCGCGGCGGGCGGCCGGCCCCGGTGCGGCACCGGGCGTTCGCCACCGGCGCCGAGGAGGCTGACGCGGTCGCGGCTGACATCGCCGCGCGCGTCGCGGCGGGCGCTGCCCCGCGCGACCACGCGATCCTCGTCCGCGCGAACGCCGAGGCGGAGCCGTTCCTGCGCGCGATGACGATGGCGGGGGTCCCGTGGCGGTTCTCCGGTGCGTCCGGCCTGTACGCGCGGACCGAGGTCCGGCTCCTCTTCGCGTTCCTGCGGGCGATCGTGGACCTCTCGTCCTCCGCCGACCTCTACACGCTCGCCGCCTCCGACGTGTACGGGCTCGGCGGGACCGACCTCACCGCGATCGTCGCGCTCGCGCGGCGGACGAACCGCTCGCTCTGGGAGGTGCTGGAGGACCTGGAGGAGCGCCCGAACGCGCTCCGCCTCTCGTCCGGGAGCCGCGAGGCGGCGGGCCGGCTCGTGGCGGAGATGCGGCGCTACGCGGCCCTCGCGCACGAGCGACCCGCGGGCGAGGTCCTGTACGCCTTCCTCCGGGAGAGCGGGCTCCTCGCCCGGTATGCGAAGCCCGCGTCCCTCGAGGACGAGGAGGCGCTCCTCAACGTCGCGCGCTTCTTCGACATCGTCCGGTCGCGATCCGCGCTCCTCGAGGACGACCGCGCGGTCCACCTCGTGCCACATCTGCGCACGCTCGTCGAGGCGGGCGACGATCCCGCCTCCGCGGAGCTGGGGCCGGACGTGGACGCGGTCTCCGTCCTCACCGTCCACAAGGCGAAGGGCCTCGAGTTCCCCATCGTGTACATCGTGGGGCTCGTCGCCGGGCGGTTCCCGTCCACCGGACGACGGGAGCGTCTCGAGATGCCGGAAGGGCTCGCGGTGCCCGTGAGCGCCCCGGCCGGCGACGTGCACCTCCAGGAGGAGCGACGCCTCTTCTACGTCGCGATGACGCGGGCCCGGGACGAGCTGGTTCTCACGCATGCCGCGGACTACGGCGGGAAGCGGGCGCGCCGGGTGAGCCCGTTCGTCCTCGAGGCGCTCGACCTTCCCGCCGCGACGAGCGCTGACGCGGGATCGGCGCCGTCGGCGCTCCAGCGACTGGAACGCGCCGGGGTCGCGGCGGTCTCCGTGGCTCCCGCCCGGGCGACGAACGGGGGCCCGCTCTCGCTGAGCTTCTACCAGGTGGACGACTACCTCACCTGCCCGCTCAAGTACCGGTACGTGCACGTCCTGCGGCTCCCGATCGCCCCGCACCACGCGATCGTCTACGGGGCTGCGCTCCACCGAGCCGTCCAGGAGTTCCACCGACGCCAGGCGGCCGGCGAGATCCCGACGGAGGAAGAGCTCGTCGAGGTCTTCGACCGGGCGTGGTCCAACGAGGGGTTCCTCACGCGGGAGCACGAGGAGGCGCGACGGGCCGCCGGACGGGCGGCGCTCCTGCGCTTCCGCGCCGAGCAGATCGCGACCGGGGCGAAGGCGCCGGCGTACGTGGAGAAGGAGTTCTCGTTCACGCTCGGCGGCGACCGGGTCCGCGGGCGTTTCGACCGGGTCGACATCCTCCCGGTCTCCGGCTCGAGCACCGGGGCGGCGCCGAAGGCGGCCGTTCCGGCGCCGCCCGATCCCTCCGGCGATCCTGGCGCGCTCGGCGGCCTCGACCTCGTGACCCCGATGCTCCCGTTCGGCGAGGGCGAGCGGGTGGTCATCACCGACTACAAGTCGAGCGACGTGCGCGACCCCGCGCAGGCACGACAGCGCGCGCGCGGCTCGCTGCAGCTGTCGATCTACGCGCTCGCCTGGCTCGCCGTCACCGGCCGGCCACCCGACGAGGTGGCGCTCTACTTCCTGGAGACGGGCCTCGTGGGCCGGTCCGAAGTGGACGAGGAGCGGCTCGAGAAGGCGCGCGGCCTCATCCGCGAGGCGGCGGAAGGGATCCGCGCCGGGGCGTTCGAGGCGCGGCCGGAGTACGTCGCCTGCTCGTACTGCGCCTTCCGCGACGTCTGCCCGTCGAGCGCGGCACGGTAGGGCGGGGGAGCGGCGTGGAGGACTCGCGGGTGGATGCGCGGTCCGCTTCGGCCGGGTTCGACCCCGGCGCCATCCTGGCGGTGACGTTCGACTTCGGCGACACGCTGGTCCCGGTCTCGGCGCCCGCGTTCCGCGCTGTGGTCCGCGAGGCGGCCGGTGACGTCGTGGACCGGCTGCGCCTCGGCGACCGCGAGGCGTTCCTCGCGGCGTGGGCGGAGGAGCGCGACCGCCAGGTGCGGGAGGACGTCCTCGAGGACAACCGCGAGATGGACATGGGCCGCCGGTTCGCGCGGCTCATCGCGCGGAGCCGGGGGATGCCGGCGCCGCCGGCGGACGTCCGCTGGGACGACGCGGCGGTCGACCTGGTCGTGGACCCGTCCGAGGTCGCGTGGGCGCTCGCGGCCTATCGCGACCGCTGGGTGGCCGGCATCCCGGTCCCGGCGGGCGTGGACCGGATCCTCGCCGCCGTTGCCGCGGACCGGCGGGTGGGGATCCTGTCGAACTGGCCGCACGCCGCGACGATCGAGGCGTTCGTGGACCACGCTGGATGGCGGCCGTATCTCACGGCCGTCGTGGTCTCTGCGGACGCGGGGGCGATCAAGCCCGACCCGGCGATCTTCCGCACGGCGGAGCGGGCGCTGGGGATGGAGGGCGCGGCGCCCGGCTCGATCCTCCACGTTGGCGACGACGCGCGGGCCGACGTCGCCGGGGCCCGACGCGCCGGTTGGCGGGCGGTCTGGCTCCACGCGAACAACGCCGGCTCGCCGCTCCCCGGTGCCGGCCGCGAGCCCGAGCCGGGTGCTCCGCCCCCGGATGCCGAGATCGACCGGCTCGAGGAGATCGTGCGCATCCTCGGCGCGTCCCCCGGCGGCTGAGCGGGGCGGCCGGCGGCATCCAGGGGTGCCGACGGCCCTTGCGGGGGCGTGTCCGCGACGCGACAGTCGAGGCGTCGCGAGAGGCGTCGAGGCGCGGCCACCCGTCCACGGCCGCCACGGGCCGCGCCGAGCCACTGGCGGGACCGGCCCGCGGCGAGGCGTCCCGGAGGGATCGGCCGATGTCCAGATCCATCCTGCGGGTCCGCGCGCTGGCGGTGGGTGTCGGAGTCTTCGTCGTCGCGGCGGCGGCTGCCGGGGGCACACTCGCCGCGAGCAACCCGGCCACCCTGTACGCCTGCTACGACGCGTACGGGAACGTCCGGCTCGCCGACATCGCCCAGTGCAAGCTGCCCGGCGGAGGGAGGCTCGTCTCGTGGTCCACCGCCGGCGTGCCCGGGCCGACCGGCGCTGCCGGACCCGCCGGATCGACCGGTCCGACCGGTCCGACCGGACCGGCGGGCACGGGTCTCGTCGCGATCCGCGAGGTGGGCGGGCTCGGGTCGAACGAGATCCACGTCGTGACCCTGCCCGGCGACGTCACGGTCATGATCGCCTGCAGGCAGATCGTCCTCCTGGGCACCGACGCGCACCTCTGGACCGCGGCGGGCGATTCGTCCGGCCTGCCGGGGCCGACCGCCGCGATCATCGTGCCCGCCATGGTCCTCACCGCGGTGACCGGGACCGCGACGCGATCCGGCGGCGGCCCGCTGCTCGTCCAGGGCGCGATGACGGAGGGCCTCGGGGACGCGCCGTGCGTCTACGACTTCACGTTCCAGTACTGACCGGTCCGGCGCAGGCGCGGGTGGGCACGCCACCGCGTCGACCCGGCACGGTCGATCGGGCCGAAGGTCACACCAGCCGGTCATGACAAAGCGCCCTCGCTCCGACCGGCGCGGCGCGAGAGACTGGCGTCAGCCGTGGGCCACAGCCCACGGTTTCGTCCGTCCGCGGCGGTCACGGAGCCGGCTCGCGACCGGCAGCCAGCGGGCGAGGGAGGTGCGCCATGACCGACGCGCTGATCCGCACCCACCGCCTGACGAAGAGCTACGGGAAGAGCCGTGGGATCGTCGAGCTCGACCTGGAGGTCTCGCCGGGCGAGGTCTTCGGATACCTCGGGCCCAATGGTGCGGGCAAGACGACGACGATCCGTCTCCTGCTCGACCTCATCCGTCCCACCGCGGGCTCGGCGGAGGTCTTCGGGCTGGATCCCCACCGCGACGGGCTGAGGGTCCGCCAGCGCGTCGGCTACCTGCCCGGCGAGCTCCGGCTCTACGGCTCGCTGAGCGCGAAGGAGCTGTTCGCGTACTTCGGCCACCTGCGGAAGCGCCCCGACGGCGCGGACGCCGCGCGGATCGCCGAGGCGCTGGACCTCGACATCACGCGCGAGATCCGGACGCTGTCGCACGGGAACCGCCAGAAGGTGGGTCTCGTGCAGGCGCTCATGGGCCAGCCCGAGCTGGTCATCCTCGACGAGCCCACCCAGGGCCTCGATCCCTTCGTCCAGCAGGCGTTCTACCGCCTCCTCGAGGAGGTGCGGGCCGATGGCCGGACCGTCTTCATGTCCAGCCACGTCCTCCCGGAGATCGAGCGGACGTGCGACCGCGTGGGGATCGTCCGCGAAGGACGCCTCCTCGCCGTGGAGAAGGTCGCCGACCTGAAGACACGCGCGCTCCGGCGGCTCGAGCTGCGGTTCGGGGCGCCGGTGCCACCGGGCGTCTTCGCGGACATCCCCGGGGTCCGGGACCTCACCGTGGACGGCGCCGTCGTGGGGTGCGCGGTCGTGGGGTCCGTGGACCCGCTGTTCAAGGCCGCCGCGGCGTTCGAGCTGCTCGACGTCGCGACGACCGAGCCGACGCTCGAGGAGATCTTCCTCGCCTACTACGGGGAGGCGGACGATGCCGCTGCGTAGCGTCTTCCTCAAGAGCGTCCACGATCAGTGGCGCGCCGTCCTCGGCTGGTCGGTCTTCGCCTCGCTCATGCCCGCGCTCTACGTGGCCATCTACCCGTCCTTCGGCGAAGCGAAGATGATCCAGCAGTTCATCGACCAGCTCCCGGAGGCGTACAGGGCGCTCTTCGCCTCGACGGGCGTGGACATGTCCACGGCGACCGGCTACCTGAACATCGAGCTCTTCAGCTTCGTGGGGCCCCTCCTGCTCCTCGCGGTCGGGATCGCGCTCGGCGCGAGCGCCACGGCGGGGGAGGAGGAGAGCGGGACCGCCGACCTCCTCCTCGCCAACCCGATCCGCCGCTCGCGTGTCGTCGCGGAGAAGGCGGTCGCGATGGTCATGTGGACGTTCGCCGTCGCCGCCGCGATCTGGGTCGGGGTCGCCGCCGCCTCCGTGATCTTCGGCGTCGAGCTCGCGCTCGACCGGGTGGCGATCGCGCTCTTCGACTGCGCCCTCCTGGGGACGGCCTACGGGGGCGTCGCGCTCCTCGTCGGCGCGATCCTCGCCAAGCGGATGGCCGCGTTCGCCGTCGCCTTCATCCTCGGGGTGGTGGCGTACTTCGTGAACGCCCTCGCGCCGATGGTCACGGGCTGGAAGGACGCGCAGGTCATCTCGCCCTTCTACTGGTACATCGGCAACGACCCGCTCCGCAACGGGCTCCAGCCGGTGCACGCGGGCGCGCTCGCACTCCTCGCGATCGCGTGCATCGTGCTCGCGGCGATCGCCTGGGAGCGCCGCGACATCCACGGATGAGGTGCGGGGCGCGGCGGGCGGCCGCCGCGCCCCCTAGACTCGGTCGCGGATGGAACGACGTGACCGGATCGCGAACATCGGGCTGCTCCTGGCCGCGCTGGCGGCCTGGACCGCCGTGGCGTTCGTGGTCCTCACGCAGGACCCGATCGCGGATCCCGTCGCGGGGTTCCGCGGCGCCGCGCTCATGGGCCTCGCGGCGGGGCTGACCGTCGCACCCCTCGCCTGGCTCGCCACGTATGCGCGCCACCGGCGGATCGCGTATCGGGGCGACTGGGTGCGCGCGCTCCGTCGCGGCGGCTGGGTGGGGCTGGTCGTCGGCCTCTTCATCGCCCTGCGCATCCAGGACGCCCTGAGCCTGCCGATCATCCTCTTCGTCATCGCCATCGTCGCGTTCGCGGAGGTGACGCTCACCGTCGACCGCTGAGGCCGCGGGCGACGGATGCCGCCTGCGGCCCCGCCCGGCGTGCTCTGGCCGGCCACCACGCCGACCCCTTGATGGAGGAACCCATGACGCTCCCGCTCATCGGGACCCGGCCCGCCGGCCCCTTCGCCGACGGGAAGGCACGCATCGCTGCCGCGATCGACGCGGCCCGCGACGAGATCCTCGACCTCTCGCACCGCATCCACGCCGATCCGGAGCCGGCGTTCGAGGAGGTCCGCGCATCCGCGTGGGTCGCGGACGCGATCGCCCGCCACGGGTACGCGGTGGAGCGACCGGCCGGCAGCCTGGCGACGGCCGTCCGCGGCGTCCTGCGCGGGGGCCGGGGCGGCGAGCGACCACGGATCGGGATCCTCGCGGAGTACGACGCGCTGCCGGGCCTGGGGCACGGCTGCGGCCACAACTCCATGGCGGCCTCGGGGGTCGGCGCCGCGATCGGGCTCGCCGCGGTGCGCGACGAGCTGCCGGGCGAGGTGGTCTTCCTCGGCACGCCCGCGGAGGAGCGCGGCTCCGGGAAGCAGGTGATGATCGACGATGGGCTCTTCGCCGGCCTCGACGCCGCCCTGCTGTACCACCCGTGCGACCGCGATCACGTCAGCGTCCGCATGCTCGCGAGCGTCGATGCGCACGTGACGTTCTCCGGGCGGTCGTCGCACGCGGCGGCGGACCCGTGGAACGGGACGAACGCCCTCGACGCCCTCGTCGCGCTCTTCACGTCGGTGGGCCTGTGGCGGCAGCAGCTCCGCCCGGAGGCGCGCGTCCACGGGATCGTCGTCGAGGGCGGGACCGCGGCGAACATCATCCCGGACCGCGCGGTCGGCTGGTTCATGCTCCGTTCGCCGGACCAGGCGTACTTCGAGTGGATGAAGGAGCGGTTCCGCGCGATGGTGGCCGGCGCCGCGATGGCGACCGGGACGTCCGGCGAGGTCGCCTACTCGGGCGGCTCCTCGACGATGAACGAGAACCCGGTCCTGCTCGACCTGTTCGACCGGAACCTCCGCGCGTACGGCGTCGTGCCCGGCGAGCCCGACCCGACGTACGGCAGCTCCGACATGGGGAACGTGAGCTGGGTCGTCCCCACGATCCACCCGGAGCTCGCCATCTGCGACGAAGGGACCAGTGGGCACTCGATCGAGTTCCGCGACGCGGCCCGGTCGCCGCGCGGCGACGAGGTGACGCTCCTCGCCGCGACGGTCGTCGCGCAGACCGCCTACGACCTGTTCGCGGATCCCGGGATGGTCGAGGCTGCCGCGCGCGCCTTCGCGGAGAGCCGCTGACGGCACGTCAGGTCTGCCGCGGGGGAGGTGGCCGCCGGGCCGCCAGGCGAGGTGCCGCGTGCGATTCAGGGCTCCCGAGAGTGGGTGAGCGGCCCGTATGATGCGGACGTCCAATCGCACGAGAGGGAGGGATCACATGCAGCAGCGGCCCACGGGGATCACGATCCTCGCCGTCCTGGCGGCGATCAGCGGCGTGTTCAGCATCTTCGGCGGCCTGTCGCTGGTGGCGCTCGGCGGCGCGCTCGGCGCGGCCACCAGCTCCACGGACCTCGGCATCCTCGGGATCGGCTTCGGCGCCTACATGTTCGTCATCGGCGCCCTGTACCTCCTCGTCAGCTTCGGCTTCTGGACCGCCCAGCCGTGGGGTTGGATCCTCGGGATCGCGATCGCGCTCGTCTCGATCGCCGGGACGATCGCCGAGCTGGTCCTCGGCTACGCGGGGCTCGTCAGTGCGGTCATCGCGATCGTGCTGCCCGCGATCATCCTCTACTACCTGAACCAGCCCGCAGTGAAGCGGTACTTCGGCCGCTGATCGTCCCTCTGCACTGCGTGGCCGGCGCGCCTGCGCCGGCCACTGTCGCTTCCGGGAGGTGAACGCGTGAGCGAGGTCCGGCGACCTCTCGGCATCGGCGTCATCGCGGCGCTCCTCACGCTCGACGCCGTCGTGTCGCTCGTCGGCGCGGCCGTCGCCCTCGGCCTCGTGAGCGTCGCGCTCCCGTCCCTCGTGACGGCCGAGCGTCCGGCCGCCGGGATCGGCTACGTCATCCTCGGCGCCGGCCAGCTCGCGGTCGCATGGGGCTTCTGGACTCTGCGCGGCTGGTCGTGGACCATCGCGCTCCTCGTCTCGGCGTTCGCCATCCTCGTGGGCGTCCTCCAGATCCTTCTCGTCGGGGTGACGGGGATCGGCCTCCAGGGGCTCGCCTCGATCGTCGTCTCGGCGGTCGTCATCGCCTATCTCATGCGCCGGAACGTGCTCGACGCGTTCGTCCTGCGCTCGCTCGAGCGCATGGACGACGAGCCCGGCGCAGGACCCGCGCGATGAGCGCCGGCGATCTCCCGCGGCCGGACTTCGCCCGCGCCGCTGGCTGGGACCGGGAGTGGGAGATCTTCTCCGACGCGGACCTGCCCACCTACGTCGGGCCCCTGTCGTTCTCCGGCCTTCCCTGGATCTCCGACCCGGCCGAGATCGCCCGGATGCGCGCCGATGTCGCGATCGTCGGCGCGCCGTTCGACGACGGGACCTCGCACCGGCCCGGCGCACGCTTCGGGCCGCGCGCGATCCGCGAGGCGCAGAGCCAGTCGGGACGCCTCAACTCGCTCCAGCTCGACGTGGAGCCGTTCTCGGTGCTGACCGCGGTCGACGCAGGCGACGCGAACATCATCCCGTCGTGGATGGAGCGCGGCCACGCGCTCATCCACCGGAAGGTCAGGGAGGTCGCCGCGACCGGCGCGATCCCGCTCGTCCTCGGTGGCGACCATTCGATCACCTGGCCGTCGGCGAGCGCCGTGGCGGAGGTCCGCCACCCGAGGAGCATCGGGATCGTCCACTTCGACGCCCACGCGGACACCGCGCCCGACATCTTCGGCGTGCTCGGAAGCCACGGGACGCCGATGCGCCGGCTCATCGAGTCCGGCGCCGTGGCGGGCCGGAACTTCGTCCAGGTGGGGCTGCGCGGCTACTGGCCGGAGCCCGAGGTCTTCGCCTGGATGCAGGAGCAGGGCCTGCGCTGGCACTTCATGCGGGAGATCGAGGAGCGCGGCGCCGAGGCCGTGATCGACCAGGCGATCGACGAGGCGCTCGAGGGCGCCGACGCCGTCTACCTGTCCGTGGACATCGACGTCATCGACCCCGGCATGGCCCCGGGGACCGGGACGCCTGAGCCCGGCGGCATGCTCACCCGCGAGGTGCTGCGGGCGGTCCGCCGCATCGTGAGCGCCGTGGACCTCGCCGGCATGGACGTGGTGGAGGTCTCGCCGCCGTACGACCACGCCGAGGTGACCGCCGCCGCCGCGAACCGATGCATCCTCGAGGCGATCAGCGCACTCGCCGTGAAGCGCGCGGCCGGCCGCACCGTCCGACTGGAAACGGCCTGACGGTGGCAGGACGCGAGGCCGGCCGGGAGGTCCGGGGCGTGGACGCCGGACGCGCGCGCACGCGGCGCGACGGAGCGTCGTCGGAGACGCCGGCCGCGGCCCTCGCGCGCCTGTACGACCTGGACACCGGTGACCAGGACGCCGACCTCGACCTCTACCTGGCGCTGGCAGGGCGGACGGACGGTCCCATCCTCGAGCTGATGGCGGGGTCCGGGCGCGTCGCGGTGCCGCTCGCCGCCGCCGGTCGCCGGGTCGTGGCCGTGGACCTGGACGCCGCGATGCTGGAGAGGGCGCGCGCCGCCGCGAAGGCCGCCGGGCGCGATGTCGCCCGCCGGCTCGAGACGGTGCACGCCGACGTCGACGGGTACCGCCACGCCCGCGCGGGGCGTTTCGGCCTGGCGCTCATCGCCCTCGGCTCCCTGCTGCTCCTGCCGGACCGTCCCGCCCAGCGTCGGGCCGTCGAGACGCTCGCCGAGCACCTCGCGCCCGGGGGCGTGGCCGCGATCGACGTCCCACTCCTCGACGCGGGCGACCTCGCCGCGTACGACGGCAGGCTTACGCTCGACTGGGCGCGTCCGACGGCGGAGGGGACGGTGGTCACGAAGACGTCGAGCGCGCGCCATGACCCCGCCACGCGGACCGTGACGCTCGTGACGATCTTCGAGGAGGGCGTGCCGGGCGGGCCGGTGACCCGACACATCCGGACCGACGGCCTCACCCTCGTCGACGCCGTGGATCTCGTCGAGATGGCCGAGGCTGCAGGGCTGGTGGTGGAGGCGCTCGCCGGC
>CAWJQZ010000030.1:0-36526 GCA_963844945.1 uncultured Chloroflexia bacterium | reverse complement strand
AGATCGTGATCACGGACAAGAGTCTCGGGATATTCGGCACGTACATCACGCACTTCACATTCCCGGCCGCCATCCGCATGATCGAGAGCGGCTCTCTGAACCTGAAGCCGATCGTGAGCGACGTCGTGTCGCTCGCTGACGCGCTCGATGGCCTCGCCCGACTGCGGTCCGGCGAGGCGACGAAGGTGGTGATCGTCCCATGAGTGAGGCCGTGCTCGCCCCGACGGGTCCGCAAGCCGAAGGCCGAACGGATGCACGTGGCCAACGCGCCCTGCAGCTACGGCGTGGACGAGGTCCTGAAGGACGACGCCTGGATGCCGACGGGGCTCCAGGTGCTCGACATGATCGCGAACGGGGGCTACGAGGGGACGGAGCTCGGCCCGCCCGGCTTCCTCGGGACCGCCGACGAGCTGCGCGAGCGCCTCGACGCGCGGAAGCTCGCCCTCGTCGGGTCGTTCCTCCCGATGCGCTTCAGCGAGGCCGAGTACGCGGACGAGGACCGCGCGTGGCTCCGCGAGTCGCTCACGCTCGTCCGGGACGGGGCGCCGGAAGGCTCCAGGCCGTTCGCGATCCTCTGCGACGGGTTCGACCAGCCGCTCCGGATGGAGCTCTCCGGCCGGATCGCGGAGCACCCCGAGGCCTGGCTGCCGGCGGACCGGTTCCCGATCTTCATGGACAACCTCCACCGGGCAGCGGAGATCGCGCGGTCGATGGGCTTCGACGTCGTGCTCCATCCGCACGCGGGCACCTACTGCGAGACCGTGGACGAGGTGAAGAGGACCATGGACGCCATGGACCTCTCGCTCCTCGGCCTCTGCCTGGATACGGGCCACCTGCGGTACGGCGGCGCGGATCCGGCCCAGCTGGTGCGGGAGTACAGCGATCACATCCGCCACGTCCACCTGAAGGACGCGCGGATGCAGGTCATCGCGGACTGCAAGCGCGATGACGTCGGCCTGGTCGTCGCGCTCCAGCGGGGCGTCTTCTGCGAGCTCGGCCAGGGCGACTCGGGGCTTCCCGAGGTCATCGACGCGCTGGATGAGGTGGGGTACGCAGGCTGGCTCGTCGTCGAGCAGGACCGCGGGCTCACCATGGAGGACACCCTCGACTCCGTCTTCGAGAGCAACGTCCGCAACCGCGAGTACGTCCGCTCCCTCGGCATCTGAGGCGCACGCGAGGGCAGGGGGCCGGTCCGGTACCCCCGGCCGGCTCCGGCCCCCGCAGCGGCGCTCGCGCTGCCGACATGCCACACCGGGAGGCGACGATGACCACGGATCTTCTTCGACGGGCGACCGCGCCGGACGCGGACGGGATCGTCGTCCGCACCGACCCTGCCGACGCCGGCTGGCGATACCTCACGTTCGACGTCCATCGGCTCGCGCCCGGGGCGCGGATCGACCGGGCGGGCGACGGCGACGAGGTCCTGGTCCTCGTCCTGGAGGGCTCCGCGACGGTCACCGCCGGCGACGCGCCCGACGGCGTCGGTGGGACGGCCATGGGCGGGACGTGGGCCGGGGTCGGCGGCCGCGAGACGGTCTTCTCCCTGGCTCCGGCAGGGATGGTGCTCGCCGCACCGGAGGCGGACGTCACGGTCGTGGCGGAGACGCCGGCGCTCGTCGGGATCGCGCACGCGCCGGGGGGCGACCTCCGCATGACCCGGCGGATCGGGATCGACGAGGTCGCGATGGAGGAGCGGGGGAGCGGCCAGACCGCGCGCCGCGTCCATCACCTCCTGCCGCCGGGGGGCGACCGCGCCGGGCGCCTCATCGCCTTCGAGGTCTACACGCCCGGCGGGAACTGGTCCAGCTACCCGCCGCACAAGCACGACACCGAGGACCCGCCGACCGAGGCGTACCTCGAGGAGCTGTACTTCTACCGGTTCGCGAAGCCACAGGGCTTCGCGTTCGCGCGCGTGTACACGCCGGACCGCTCGCTCGACGAGGCGATGACGCCGACCGACTGCGACATCGTCGTCGTCCCGCGCGGCTACCACCCGGTGGGGGCGCCCGCGGGGTACGACTGCTACTACCTCAACGTGATGGCCGGCGACCATCGCGCCTGGCACTTCACCATCGACCCCGACCACGCGTGGCTCATGGACTGGACGCCGCCCGCGAGCTGAGGCGCGCACGGACGGCGCGGCGGGCGGGCTGCCGCTCGGCCGGAGTCGCCGGTCCCCGGCGACGGGTCCTGCTCTGTGCCTCAGGGAAGGCCCATGCGGATCGCGGCGGCCGTGTACCCGACGATGGCGACGGCCGGCGCGATGGCGCCCACGACGAGCGCCGTGGGCTCGGCCTGCGCGCGGAGCCCGCGGAGGCGCGCGAACGCGATGAGCACGATCCGGCTCGCCACCCACGAGACGACCGCCCCGCCCGCGATCGGGATCAGGAGAGTCCCCACGAGGCTCTGCGGGTAGTCGGCGGCCATGCGGATCGCCGCCGCCACGAGGGTGGAGACCAGGATCGCGAGCCCGCCCAGCACCGCGCCGATCGCCGCGTACTGGGCGTCCTCGCCCCCGAGCGAGACGTGCCGCGCCTCCACCACGCCGGTCGCCTCCGGGCCCGCGATCACCTCGACCGCCTCGAGCACGTCGAGGGCGACCGCGTCCACGTCCCGTCTCGCGACGATCGGCCACGTCCGCGACACGTCGTCGACGATCTCCGCCGGCCTCTCGCGCTCCGGACCGCCGCGGCCGCCCGGCCGTCGCCGTCCGCCGGTGCTCGCGCCGAAGGTGTGATGCTCCAGCGCCGTCCAGCCGCGCAGCTCGAGCTCGCGCGCGACCGCCGGATCCAGCCCGGTCGCCTCCGCGCGCATCCGCAGGCCGGTGGGGCGGTCCTCGACCCCCACGCGGACGAGGGCACCCGCGAGACGAACGTCCGCCTCCCCGCCGGTCCGCGCGGTCTTCTCCAGCGCGCGGACCACCGAGACGAGCTCCGGATCCTCGCTCACGGCCACGGGGCGATGATGCGCCGTCCCGGGCGACGCGTCACTAGCCCGCGGGCGAGGCCGACGGCGCCGGCGTGGGGCACGGGCCGTACGGCTGGAAGAGCGCCGACCCGCACTTGTCCGTCACGTACTGGGGCGCCTCGCCGAAGAACGGGTACGACCCCACGATCGCCACGGCGAGGTAGACCACGAGGAGGAGCATGGGGCTCACGCCGCGGCGGAGGAGCCACCACGTGCCCATGATCAGGGCCAGCGGCAGCATCCCGGGGAGCACCTTGTCGATGAGGTCGTGCTGGAGGTTCAGGTAGGCGCTCCCGACCGTCACGGTGGGCGCCAGCCAGAGGGAGACGTACGTCGCGCCGAGGGCGCCGAGGACGAGGTTGCCCAGGACGCTCGCACCGGTGACGAGCTGGCCCAGGCGCCCGTCGCGGAGCACGTCGACGATGAGGCCGCGGCCCCGCGCATAGCCCTGCATGAAGAACACGTACGCGATCACCAGGATGATGACCGTCTCGAGGACGAGGTAGATGACCGGGCCGAGCGGGTTGCCGGTGACGGACACGAGGTCCGGCGGCTGGCCGTTCACGACGGTGGGGACGCCGGTGATCGAGATCCCGAGGGCGAGCAGGAGCGGCGTGATCGTCCCCTGGGTGATCGTGTCGCCGATCCCGGCGACCGGGCCCATGAGGCCCGACTTCACCGAGTTGATCGCGTCGTCGTCGATCGGGGCGCCGCTCGCGCGCTGCTCCTCCATCGCGATGACCGCGCCGTTGATCGCACCGCCGAACTCGGGCGAGGTGTTGTAGAAGACCAGGTGGCGCTTCATCGCCGCCGAGATCTCCTCGGGCGCCGTGTAGAGCCGGCGGATGACGGGCGACATCGCGTGCGCGAACCCCGTCGCCTGGAGGCGCTCGTAGTTGTAGTTCGCGTGCGCGAAGAACGTCCACATCCAGAACGACCGCTGGACGTCGAGCCGCGAGATCCGGCGGGCGGGACCGCGGGCCGGTCCGGCCCCGAAGCCTCCGCGTCCGCGGCGCTCCGCCGCTGCGAGATCGGCCGGCGCGGCGGCGGGAGGCGGTGCCGGGCCCGCGGGCGCATCGATCCCGGCGCGCGCCTCCGGAGCCGGCGTGGTGGTGAACACCACGTGGAGCGCCGCGACCGCGAGGCCGATCGCGCCGATGACGACGATCGAGAGCGACCGGTCCGACGCGATGACGAGGAAGAACCCGATGATGAAGTACGGCGAGTACGGCCAGCGGAAGATGAAGCGCATGTTCATCGCGATGCCGATCGCGGGAAGGACGCCGCCGGCGACCGCGAGCCCGCCGATCACCCAGACCGGGAGGCTGTCCAGCAGGTCGACGATGAACGGGACGCCCTTGAGCGTCACGAGGAAGACCGGGATGAACGTCAGGAGCAGCAGGAAGATCTGCGGGAAGACGACGTTCGCGAGCGTCAGCCCGCGCAGCCAGCCGCGCTCCGCGTACCGGTCCGCGAGGTGGACGAAGGCGGAGTCGACCGTCATCCGCGTGTAGTAGACGACGGTCCCGAGGAGGCCGAGCGGGACCGCGAGGGCGAGCGCCTCCCCGTACGAGAGCCCGCCGGCGATGGCGATCGTGGTGCCCAGCCACCCTGCGAGCGACGGGTCGCTCGGGATGGAGCCCCCGGCGGCGATGAACCCGAGGTAGAAGAGGTTGATCGCCGCGCCGATGAGGGCGCCCTCTGCGGGGTCGCCCAGGATGATCCCCACGCAGAGGCCCGCGACGAGCGGCCGGTAGAACGTGAAGAACCCGAGGCCGAACCACCACGGGGACATCGAGAAGTAGTAGCCCAGGGCGATGAGCGCGGCCTGGAGCGGCGTCACGGTCACGGCCGCATCGGTGCCACCTGCGCCGAGCGTCGTCCCCGGGAGCATCCCGACGGCCACGATGGCGGCGAGGGTCGCGAGCATCCCCAGGGTCGACGCAGCCGCACGCAGCCGCAGGGACCCCCCGTCGTCCTGCGCGGCCCGCGCCCGGAGCCGCGCGATCGGGGCCTGCACCACTCTCCCTCCGATGGTCACGGACGATCCACCGACGCGAATGGTACCGGGCGATCGTCCGCGCCGATCCGGATCTCCACCGGCGTGCCCATCGCCTCGATCTCGCGCAGGGCGGCCCGCTCGGCGTCGCTGGCCGAGATCGTCCGGTACAGCTGGCGCCGGCCGGGGCCCGCGCCCATCCCGCCGAGGTTGAGGACGCCGACGGGGACGCCGGCCCTGATCAGGGCGAGGGCGGTGACGGGCGTCTTCACCAGGACGAACGCGCTGTCCGGCGACGTCGCGAGCTCCCGCGCGCGGGCCGCACCGGCCTCGACGCCGTGGACCTCCACCGGGACGCCCGCCGGCGCCGCGAGCGTCAGCACGTCCACGAGGAACGGGTCGGCCGCGACGCTCTCGTCCACGATGAGGATCCGGTCCGCGCCGACCGCGCGGAGCCAGACCGCGACGACCTGGCCGTGGATGAGTCGGTCGTCCACGCGGACGAGGCGGAGCGTCACCGCCGCGCCCGCTGGTCGAGCCGCGCCGTGACGTCCACGATCCCGATCCGCGCGGCGTCGACGAGCCGGCCGGCCGACGCGGCATCGAGGGTCGTCATCCCGGTGGCCGCCTCCACGAGCATCCCGAGCGTGACCCCGGCGACCACGACCGTCCCGGGGTGCTCGGCCGCCAGCGTCGCGGCGACGATGCTCGGCGTCCCGCCGTCGAGGTCGGCGAGCACGAGCACGGGTCGATGGTCGAGCTCCACGGCCCTGCGGAGCTCGACCGCGAAGGTCTCCGGGGCGTCCGCCGGTGCGATCCCGACCGCGGCGACGTCGTGCAGCTCGCCACAGATGAGCTCCGCGCTCCGCACGAGCGCTGCAGCCAGGCCGCTGTGGGCGGCGACGACGATCCGGAACTCGCGCACCGGTCCCTCCGATGGAGAAGGCGTGCTGGGACGCACGGGCCGCCGCGCCCGGCGGGCCTGTCGGGGATTCTACGGGACGCGCGGGCCTCGGCGGTACACTCGGGGCGGGGCCCGTAGCTCAGCGGCAGAGCAGGCGCCTTTTAAGCGCTCGGTCCTGGGTTCGAATCCCAGCGGGCTCACCACCCTGTCGGGTCGGCGCGCCCCCCTCACCCCTCTCCCGCGCGGCGTGCCATCTCCTCGTCCGCGAGGGATGCGAGCCGGCCGATCTCGGCCCCGAGCTCCGCGATGAACCGGCTGCGCGGGAGGCCGCGCGCGAGCGCGGCATGGCAGCCGCGGTAGTAGTCGACGATCCGGTCCGGCGGCGCGTTGAACCGTCGCCACGCCTCGCGGTCCGCCGCGGTGTCCGTGACCATCGCGCGGACGTTGTGCAGCTTGTCGGCGAGGGAGACGCGCAGGATCCCGACGTCCGACTCCCGGCCGAGGGACGCCACGTAGGCGTCCTTGCGCGCCTGCCACGGCGCCTTGTCGCGGGCGTCCTCGACCATCGAGTCGCTGCACGCCTCGACGATCTCGGCCACGCGCGCGCCGAAGCGGTGCCGCACGTCCTCGAGGCGCGGCACCCCGCCCTGGTCCTCGACCACGTCGTGGAGGAGCGCCGCCACGACCTGCTCCTCGTCGCCGCCGTCCTCGATGACGATCGACGCGACCGCGAGCAGGTGCGAGACGTACGGGACGGCGGCGCCCTTCCGCACCTGTGCGCCGTGCGCGGCGAGCGCGTACCCGAACGCCTCCTCCGTCAGCCGCCCGAAGTGGGGGACGGGCGGGGACCGTCGCGGGGCGGGGTCGGTCATGTGCGTGCCTCCGTGGCGGGCGCGGCCCCCGCGGGGGACGCCGAGGGTGATGGGCTGGCGCCGGCGGGTGGCAGGCCCAGGGCGGCGCGGAGCCTCTCCACGGCCGCATGGAAGGCGTCTCCTCCCGCCCCCATGATCGGCGCGAGCGCCGCCTCCTGGGCGGATCCCGTCGCCTTCGCCGCCGCGCGGAACGCGGCCTCGCGGTCGCGCGAGAGCCGGACGACCTCGTCGGCCGCGGCCTTCACGTCCCCGGACGACGGCAGGGCCGCGAGACCGTCCGCGAAGGTCTTCTCCGCGTCGGCGAGGCCGCGGAGGATGGGCGCACGGGAGGCCGGGTCGCTCGTGGAGGCGAGGGTCGCGAGCAGCGGCTCGTAGGCCGAGTTCGCCGCCGCCGCGAGCCGTTCGTACCCGGCGGCCACGCCCTCGTTCGACCCGCCCTGGCACGCGGCGACGGAAGCGAGCATGGCCGCGACGAGGAGCGCGAGCCCGGCGAGCCACGCGACCCCGGTACCTCCGCCTGGCGTTCGGCCGGGCGCCGGCATCGTCAGAACGGGTGGATCGTGGACCAGTCGAGGCCCGGGTCGAGCGTGGCGGGGAGCGACGAGAGCCGCGTCCCCATCGAGAGCATCGGGAGGATCCGCGTCCCGGCCTCGCCGCCGTCGTAGAAGGCGACGATGTCCGATCGGCCGTCGCCGTTCACGTCGGAGACCGCCAGCTTGGCGGCCGACACGCGGAACCCGGAGGTCGTCTCGCGGAGGACGCGTGCCTCGAAGCGCTCGCCGTCCGAGACGTACGCCGTGGCGAGCATGCCCGTCGGCCCGTTCGACCGGACGGTCATGAGGTCGGCGCGGCCGTCGCGGTTCCAGTCGCCGGCGAGGAACCAGGTCGCGGTGTCGGCCGCGATCGGCTCGTCCAGCCACGGCCGCGGGTCGGAGAAGTGGCGGTCACCGTCGCCACGGAGGACGTCCACGTGGACGGCCCGCTCGGCGGATGCGGTGGCCCCCTCGGCCGGGTCGGACGTGAGCATCGCGAGGTCGGCGCGGCCGTCGCCGTCGAAGTCGCCGGCGCGCAGCGCCTCGAGGGTGCCGGGGACCGGCCCGCTCCACCAGCGCTTCGGTGCGAGGAAGGACGAGCCGTCCGAGACGAGGACGTCGATCGCCAGGTCACCGCTGGAGAGGACCGTCGCGAGCGCGACGTCGGCCTTGCCGTCGTCCGTGAAGTCCGCGACCGCCATCGCGATCGGGGTCGTGCCCGGGGCCGTGCCCGCGGCGGACCGGCTCGACGCCCACCACGACCGCGGAGGCTCGATCACCGTCTTCGCCGCTGCGGCGTGGAAGCCGTCACCCGAGGAGGATGCGGCCGAGGCATCGCCGGACGAGTCGGCGGCGCTGTACATCCCGCCGTCCATCACCCGTGCCACGGCGACCTCGGTCGCGCCGGACGGCGTCGTCCGCGTGTAGACGAGGTCTGCGCGCCCGTCGCCGTCGACGTCGCCGGTCCCATGGAGGTTGGGCGTCGTGGGATCGAGCGTGATCGGCCAGGCGTCGCCGCTCGACTCCGCGCCCTCGCGCGCCGCGCCGAGCGTCTTGCCGTCGTACAGGCGGGCGGTGACGCTGCCGTCGGTGCCGGTGACGAACGCGGGGACGTCGCCGAGACTGTCGCCGTTGAGGTCGTTGGTGCCCGGGCGGACGATGAGGATGTTCTCGCCGTAGTAGATCCGGAGGATCTCCTCGGCCGACTTGCCCTCGCGGGCGCACCGGGCCGCGCTCTTCTGCATGAGGCGCAGGCCGTTCGCGTTCGCCCCGCACGGGACGTCGCCGCCGGCCCAGTAGCCGGGCGAGAAGAACTTGAACGCGCGACGCATGGACCACGTCCAGGTGCGCGCGACGGCGTCGATGTGGCTCATGGCCGGGACCTTGGACCGCGGCATGTACCACTGGTCGTTCCCGTTGTCCACGACGTCGTAGCAGTCGCCCGCGCTGTTCGACCCGCCGCGCCAGTGGATGGCGTAGTACCAGGCGAACTGCTTCACCGCGACCGCGCCCGCCTCCATCGCCTCGGGAGGGGCGCCGGGGCCGAACTCGGCCGCCATCACCGTCTCGACGTACGAGCGGAACGTCACATCCTGGACCCGACCTGCGTCGGATCCGACGGTGCGAAGGACTCGGATCGTATCGGGGGGGATGGTTTCACTCGTCCATCCGGTGCACACGGATCGGGCGATGGCCGGCGAGGGGACGAGCGCCGAGCCGGTCGCGAACGCCGCTCCAGCGAGGGCGAAAGCGACCACCATCCCCGCCGCCAGGCGGCGGAGCATCTGTGAACATTACCCGGCGCCGGTGCGTCTGTCCACCACCTGGCGCACTCCTGCCGGCACGTCGATGCGTGGCCGACGGCCCGTCCGAGGGGCTCGGACGGGCCGTCGCGACCGTCGGCTCGGGGCGGCGCAGGGGCCGTGCAGGGCGGCCGCGCCGGCGTGTCGGGTCAGGCCGTCACGGGGCCGTCTGCGCCGGGAGGGTCGTGGGCCGCGGCCGCGGGACGAGGACCAGCTGCGCCACGGCCGTCCCGCCGCGGACCTCGCTCACGACCGCCACCCGGTCGCCGACCGCGAGCTTCGAGACGTCGCTCTTCACGCCGTTCTTGCGGACGCGGGTCTGCGCGTCCGTCGCGACGACCTGGGTCCCGCCGGGCTCCGAGATGGTGATCGACCCGCCGGAGATCGACGCGATCGTCCCGCGGTCGATCTGGAGCGTCTGGAGGGTCCCGTCGGGCTTCTGGACGACGACCGTCCCGTGGACGATGTGGCGGGTGATCTTCTCGATGGGCCCCGCCGCGGCCCTCGCAGCCGCGGGCGATGCCGCCATCGCGGTCCCGGAGCCCAGGACCCCGAGCGTGAGGAGCGCCGCGCCGACGAGCGCGAGCCTTCCGGTCTTCCGTGCCATCCGTCTGCCTCCGATGCCTCCCGCGGGAGGGGCGAGGCCGGCTCCGTGCCGGCCCGACGCGCTCGACGATGGCGAGCGCGCGTCAGCGGGGCGACCGCGGGACGTAAGAGGGCGGTAAGGCGCGCGATGTCCCCGCCGTGCGGCCCGTGCGGTCGCTGCGGCCCGGCCGCCGGCAGAGTCGGGCCGGCAGGGTCAGCCGGGTCGCGTCGGGGGCTCGGTCCCGCCCGTCTCGTCCCCACCGGGCGGCGGCCCGTCGCCGGCGCCCCGCTCGTCGACCGGCCGCGCGGTGCCGTCGACCACCGTCTCCGCAGGCGGCGGGCGGCGACCCGATCCGAGGCGGGCGATGGTCCGCGGCACGATCTCCGGGCGCGCCGATGAACGGGAGGACGTACAGGACGAGGAGGGCGGGGATCGACGAACCGGGTCCCGGCCCGGACGAAGATCGCCGCCACGCCGAGCACGATGAGCAGGCCGAGGTAGAACGCGAGCGGCGCCGGGCGCCAGCCGGAGAGGAAGAGGCGGCGCGTCGGCAGGAGGGCGAGCGCGAACGCGGCGACCGCGACGAGCAAGAGGGGCCAGGACACCCGCGGATGATACGCGTGGGCTGTGCCGCGAGGCCCCCCTGCGGTACGATGACCTCCCCCGAAGGCGGAGCACGATGGCCCAGACTCCGGCGGGCCGCGGCCGGGTCGGTGCGTTCCTCGCCCGCTGGCGGTCCATCTTCCCGCTCCTCGCCGCCGAGGCGATCGTGTGGATCGGCTTCGGTGCGATCGTCCCGATCCTGCCGCTCTACATGAGCGACAACGGCGTGGACCCGGTGACGCTCGGCCTCGTCGTCGCCGCGTGGCCGGCCGCGCGCCTCGTCGCGGAGCCGTTCTTCGGCTGGCTGGCGGACCGGGCGCCCCGCGTCCCGTTCATGGTCGTCGGCCTCGCCATCTCGGCCGTCACGGCCGTCCTTCCCCTGGTGTTCGTCGGGGCGGCCCCGTTCTTCCTCGCCCGCCTCGTCGCGGGGCTCGGCGCGGCGATGTACGACCCGGCGGCACGGGGCTTCATCGTCGACGCGACCGACGACTCCGAGCACGGCGAGGCGTTCGGCGTCTACGGGGCGGCGCAGATGGGCGGCTTCCTCATCGGCCCGGCGCTGGGCGGCCTCGGTGCGGCCGTGCTCGGCCTCTGGTTCCCGTTCGTCTTCGCGACCGTCGCCGGGCTCGTCGCCGCGGCGTACATCGCGCTCGCGACCCACGAGCCGGCGCGTCAGCACGCGCCCGCATGGCATCTCGCTCCCGCCGGCCGACGGAGCGCCCGGCCTCGCGACGCAGCCGCCGATCGTCGGCGACGGCGTCCCGACGCGGACCGTCTACCTGCCGCCGCGGAGCCTGTGGAACCGGATGCTCGTGGGGGCGGTCGTCCTGAACTTCGGCGGCTTCTTCGCCTCGGGGACATACGAGGTCGTCTGGAGCCTCTTCATGGAGCGGCTGGGCGCGGGACTCGGCCTGACGGGCTTCAGCTTCGCGATCTTCGGGCTCCCGGTCATCCTCCTCTCGCCCCTCGCGGGTCGGTACGTCGACCGCCTGGGCGCGCTCCGTTTCATCGTCGCCGGCTCGGCGTGCATCGTCGCGGCCGCGTTCCTCTACCCGATCCCGGAGAACCCGTACGTCGTCACCGCGTTCGTCGCGCTCGACGGCCTCGGGTTCGCCCTGCTCGGCCCTGCGCTGTACGCCGTGGTGAGCTGGGGGTCGCCGGCCGGCCGGTCGTCCACCGCGCAGGGGATCTTCGGCGCCGCCGGGACGCTCGGGTTCATCATCAGCTCGCTGATCGCCGGCGAGCTCTGGACGATGGGGACCGCGATCCCCTTCTGGTTCTTCGGCGCCGTCCTCACCGTGACCACGATCATCGCCCTCCTCATCGGCCGCCGCCGGCTGGACGGGGAGGACCCCAGCCTCATGATCCAGGTGCCGATCGACGCCGCCGGCGGCCCCGGCACATCCGGATCGGTGGACCCAGCGAAGGGAGCGGCATGACGACACGCGACTGGCGCGACCACCTCGACGAGATCGCCCCCACCGTCCTGGTGGTCGGCGGGTTCATGTCCTCGCCTCCGATGTACCGCGGCCTGAGCAGCCTCCTCCGCGCGCGCGGCGTCCCGTCAGTCACGGTCGCGCCGATATGGCTCCCCGACTGGGTGCTCGCCGTGGCACGCGGCCAGGGCGCCGTGGCGACGCGTGCCGGCCGTGCCCTCCTCGATGCCGCCGCGGCATCCGCGGACTCCGATGTCAGCCGCGGGGCGCCGGTCCTCGTCGATCGGCCACTCGGCAGGCGGCGTCCTCGCCAGGATCCTCACGTCGCCCGACCCGTTCCAGGGTCGGAAGATGAACGGCGCCGGCCTCATCGGCGCGATCGTCACGCTGGGCACCCCGCAGATGTTCACGGCGACGGCGCGCGCCGCGCAGAAGCCCGGCGAGACGGCCAAGTGGGCGAACGAGCACGTCCCCGGGCCCTTCCGGGCCCCCACGACCGGCTACCTGTGCGTCGCGTCCGACGCGATCGTGGGGACGCCGGACGGGGACGCGAAGCAGCGACGGACCGACAGGTTCTACCGCGGCGTCGTGGACGCGCCCGTCGGCGAGCCGATCCCCGGCGACGGCGTCGTGCCGCTCGCCGCGGCCCTGCTTCCCGGGGTGGAGTCGATCGTCCTGCACGACGCGGAGCATTCGAACGTCATCGCGAAGCACTGGTACGGCGACGCCGACCACATCGACACGTGGTGGCCGCGCGCGGTGGAGGTCTGGCGGGACGCGCTGCGGGCACGCGTCGCGGGCTGACCGCGCGGGGCCGCCGCGCGGGTCCACGACAGGATCGGCGTCGGACGATCCCCGGCCGGAAAGACGGAACGGCGCCGGCGGGAGACCCGCCGGCGCCGTTCCCTGATCCCAGGTCAGCTCGCGGGAGCGTCCGCTGCCGCCGGGGCGTCCGGCCGCCGGGGCGTCGGCCGCCGGGGCGTCGGCCGCCGCGGGCAGCCTCCTCGACCGGGGCCGCGGCGACCTCGGCGGCGGCGGCGACCGCCTCGTCGGAGAGCTCGTGGCTCTGGACGGTGGCGCCGAGCTCGGCGAGCTTCTCGCCGATCGCGACGGCGTTCTCGTCGGAGGCGAGGACGCCGACCGCGGCCTTGCCGTCCTCGAGGAGCCCGCCGATCTGGTCGCGCTCCTCGTTCGAGAGCCCGAGGCCCTTGTGGTGGAACGCGCCGAGGACGGCGCCGCCGATGATGCCGCCCACGAGGGTGACCGGGGTGAGCAGCGAGAGGATGATGCCGATGCCGGCGCCCTTGCCGACGCTGCGGCTGCCGACCTTGTGCGTCTTGATCTTCCCGTTCTCGTCGAGGACGAGGACGCCGATCGCGTTGAGCTTGACGTCGTCGTCGACCTTGTCCCAGGCCTTGAGCGCCTCTGCGGCCGCGTCGGCCGCCGCCTCGTCCGGGAAGACCCCGAGGACCACGTGCTGTGCCATGTGCTTCCCCCTCTCTGCGCCCGGCGGACGCCGGACCGATGGTGATGTGCTGGCCACGCGCCCACGCCGCCGGGATCGCCCGGTGGCCGGTGCGCGTGAGCGGCGAAGCATAGCCGCGACCGTCGGGCCGCGTGCCGCGCCGGGACGGTCAGCCAGCGGCGACGGCTCCCGGCGCGGCGCCCGTCGACGCGCGCGGCCGGATCGTCCACCCGAGCAGCGTCGCGACGACCAGTACCGCGACGATGAGCGCCGCCGCGCCGGCGACGAACGGGACGAGCGGCGTCGCAGACTTCCTTCACGACGATCCCGGCGTACGCCCAGACGATGACCAGCCCGTAGGCCGGGTCGCGGAACCGGAGGACCATGACCGACGCGATCGCGAGCCCGACGAGGAGGACCGCGGACGCGATCACGGCGGGGTCGATCCCGAACCCGGTGAACCCGAAGGACGCGAGCGCCGCGGCCGTGTTCGCGATCGTCGCGACCGTGATCCATCCCACGTAGATGGAGAAGGGGACGGCGACCGCCCACCGCGCGCCGCCGGCGTGTCGGACGCCTTCGCCGCGGAGCATCACCTCGATCGCGACGAGCGTCGCGAGGAGGGCGACCATGATCGGCACGGTCAGGGCGAAGACCTCGTAGTGCCACGCGAGGATCCAGGCGACGTTGAGCGCCCCCGTCAGCGCCGGCAGCCAGCCGAGACGCCGGAGGAGCGGGTCCGCACGGCGGCTCGGCAGGGCCTGGTAGACCGTGAAGACGAGGAGGGCGAGGTAGATGACCCCCCAGATCGAGAAGACGTAGCCGGCCGGGACGACGAGCACCGGGAAGCGGTCCGAGACCTGCGCGGTCGTGTTGCCGTTGATCGGCAGGATGTTCGCGAGGCTGTTGACGGTGACGGTCGCGATGAACGCGACGATCGTGACGATCTGGCGGGCGAGGTCGCGGCCGTCGGCCGGCCGCGCGCTGGGGTCCATGGGATGAGCACCTCCGAGCGTTCATTCGCGGCGCGGCCTCCGCTGGATGGGCGTGGCACGATGGGCGCGCAGCCGACGTCCCGGCACCCCCAGGCCGACAGGAGCCCGCCCGTGACCGCGACCACGCCCGACTCCGTCCGCGACCTCATCATCTACGAGGTCTACGTCCGCAACCACGGCCCGAACGGCACGTTCGACGACGTGACGGCGGACCTGCCGCGCATCCGCGACCTCGGCGTGGACGTCGTCTGGCTCATGCCCATCCACCCGATCGGGCTCGAGGGCCGGAAGGGGAGCCTCGGCAGCCCGTACGCGATCCGCGACTACCGCGATGTGAACCCCGAGCACGGGACGCGCGAGGACCTCCGACGCCTCATCGACCGGGCGCACGACCTGGGCCTCAAGGTGATGATCGACGTCGTCTACAACCACACGGCGCGCGACTCCCGCCTCGTCGCCGAGCACCCCGAGTACTTCCACCAGGACGCCGACGGCCTTCCCGTCACCACCGTGCCCGAGTGGTCGGACGTCATCGACCTGAAGCACGGACATCCCGGCCTGACCGAGGAGCTGGTCTCCACGCTCGAGGACTGGGCCCGCTTCGGCGTGGACGGGTTCCGGTGCGACGTCGCCTCACTCGTGCCGGTGGACTTCTGGCGCGAGGCGCGCGCCCGCGTCGAGCGCGTGAAGCCCGGGGTCATCTGGCTCGCCGAGGCGGTGCACGCCGGCTGGATCGGCTTCCGTCGCGCCCGGGGCCTCTCCGGCTGGACCGACAGCGAGCTCTACGACGCGTGCTTCGACCTCACCTACGACTACGACATCTGGCCCGTCTTCCAGGCCGCGGTGCGCGGCGACATGCCCGTGTCGCGGTACCTCGAGGTGGTCCAGCTCCAGGAGTGCATCTACCCCGCGACGTACGTGAAGATGCGGTGCGTCGAGAACCACGACCAGGTCCGGATCATGCGGCTCGCGCCCACGCCGGCGCAGGCACGCGCGTGGACCGCCCTCGCGGCGTTCGAGCGCGGCGCGTTCCTCCTCTACTCCGGCCAGGAGTCCGCGGCCTGGCGCACGCCGTCGCTGTTCGAGGTGGACCGCGTCCGGTGGGGGACGTACGAGCTCGCGCCCTTCCTCACCCGGCTCGCGCGCCTGAAGAAGGATCCCGCGGAGACGGACGGCGGCTTCCTCTTCCTCGCGGACGCGCCGGCCGTGCAGGCGGCCTGGCTGCATCCGGGAGGCAGCCTGTACGGCGTCTTCAACGTGGATGGGCGCCCGGGGCGACGTCGCCGTGCAGCTGCCGGACGGCACGTACGTCGACGCGCTGACCGATGCGACCGTGATGGTCTCGGGCGGCCGGATGCCGCTGCCGGACGACGCCGCGATCCTCCGCGTCCCCGGGATGCCGCAGGTCGTCCCGTGGATCGGGCCGCTCCTGGGGTACGCGACGGGCATGCCCACGTGGCTCCCTCCCGGCGTTGACGGTCCCGAGACGCGGGCTGAGTCGACGAGGGGGGCGTTTGACCGTTCCACCCGCCCGGGCGTACCATTCGCCCGCGGGGTGGAGCAGCGGCAGCTCGTCGGGCTCATAACCCGAAGGTCAAGGGTTCGAATCCCTTCCCCGCAACCAATCCGACTCCACCCGAACCCCGGGCCCGCCCGCCCGGGGTTCTTCCTTTCCCGGGAACGGATCGAGGCCCGGCCCTTGCGGGCCGGGCCTCGATCGATCTGCGCCCGGGCCGGTCACCCGGCGCGGGGTCCGTCGTGGGGGCGGCGGTGCCGCCCCCACGCGCTCACTTCTGGGGGAAGTACGTGGAGACGCCCGCCATGAGGTACACGAGGGCGGACTGGGACTCGAGCGCCGCGTCACCTTCCGGACCCGAGTGTCCAGATGACGACGGTCCCGGCGGTCCCGACGTCGGCGAAGCACTGGAACGCCTCGGTCACCGACGGGGAAGCCGGAGCGCCTCGGCGAGCGAGACGCCGCCGATGCACGCGAGCTCGACGCCGTTGACGGTCGCCTGCTGCGCCTTCACGGACATCCCAGAGCGTGCGGTCCCAGGCGGCTTGGCCGTGAGATCCGTGCACAGGCTGGTCGCGACGACGTCTGCCTGGACGGGGTCTGCAGGCGTGGTGGGATCCGACGGGCACGGTGATCTCGGCCGCATCGAAGTACCGACACGCGAGATCGGCCGGCGTCCGCGACCGTGAACCAGCTGAACGGATAGACGATCTCCGCGACCTTCGGGCCGCCGACGACCGAGAGGTCGCAGGTGGCCGTCGGCGGCAGGGTCGGCGGGACGCTCGGCTGCGGTGTCGGCACCGGCGTCGGCTTCGGGGTGGGGGTGGGGGTCGGCGTCGGGCTCGGCGTGGGCGTCGGGACTCGGCGTCGGGGTCGGTGTGGGGGTGGGGGTCGGCGTCGGGACCGGCGTCGCCGTGGGCGTCGGGGCCGGCGTCGGGACGGGCTCGAGCGAGGCGCCCGGCGTCGGGAAGGCGCCCGAGCCGCCGTCACTCGGCGGACGGACGAGCGCGACCTTCAGCTGGCCGTTCTCGTCGAGCAGGTTCAGCGAGAGGCCCTTCGAGTCGATCCGCGACGCGCCCTGGAGGGCGGTGAGGAACGCCTGCTCCTGGTCCATGACCGCCTGGTCGCACGCCATCATCGTGGTCATGAGCGGGCCGATCTGGACGAAGTCGCCGTTGGTCGCGTAGGTCCCGTTGAACGTGTTGCAGCCCGAGGAGCCGCCGACGGACCCGAGGCCGAAGGCGACCGTGAGGGTCGTCCCCGAGACGGGCGCGGAGACGGTCCCCGGCGCGGTCTCGAACGAATCGATGTCCCAGCGTCCCAGGAGCGGGTTCGGCGGGACGGCGTCGAAGGCGAGGATCTTGGTCCCGGACTTGTCGTACACGAGGAGCGAGCTGCGCTCCGACGGTGTACGTGCTGCTCTCCTGCAGCAGCGTGAGGTACCACTGCTCGACCGCGGTCGTCGTCTCGTCGCAGGCCATCCGGGTGACGGTGGGCTGCCCGACGCTCAGCGTGCGTCCACGGGCCTGGTACAGCGCGTCGTACTGGTTGCAGCCGGAGCTGCCCTTCACGTGGTTCGAGCCGAACGACGCGTCGACGAAGACCGAGGACGGGACGAGGACCATCACCCCGTCCTGCGCGTAGGACTTGAGGGTCCAGTCGGTGCCCTCGAGCTGGCCGCCCGCCCCCGGGTTGGAGGAGCAGGCGGCGACGACGAGGGCGAGCGCGGCGAAGGCCGCGATCCGCCTGATGGACATCTCCATGCTCGCGCTCGCGATCAGTTCGACTTCGAGGCGACGTACAGCGCGAACAGGCGGAGGAAGTAGCCGAAGCCCGCGAGGACGAACGCCACGAAGATCGGGACGCCGATCGCGCCGGCCGAGATCGCGAACGCCTGGATGATGTTGAACGCCTCGCGGCTCGCGAGGTCGAACCACCAGATCACGCCCGCGACGAGCGCGTAGATGACGAAGACCCAGCCGATGACGATGAAGAACGTCCCGATGCTCGCGAGCCGGCGAGCGTCCTTCATGAGCTGTTCCTGCATATCCCTCTCCTCGTCTTCCGGCCGACCGCGGCCGGTGCATGCGGGCACGACGTGCCCTTCCACGACTATTCCCGCACAGGATCGCGTCGGGCGCATCCCCTCTTCCGGGCGAGGCCGGACGCTCGGTCCGCGCCGGCGCGCCGGTGGTAGGCTCGGCGGCATCGGTGCGGTGGCCGGTTCGGTGGGGAGCGGAGCTCGTGACGAGACGCCGGTGGTGCGCGCCGTCCCCTCATCGGGACGAGCTGGAAGATGAACCTCACCTCCACGCAGGCGGAGGCGTGGCTGCGGGCGTTCGTGCCGCTCGTCGACGACATCGACGACCGCGACCTCTTCGTGCTCCCATCGTTCCCGGCCATCTGGGTCGCGCGCCGCGAGCTGGCGGGGACGCGCGTCGCGTGGGGCGGGCAGGACGTCCACCCGGACGATCGCGGCGCCCACACGGGCGACGTCTCGGCCGAGATGCTGGCCGACCTCGGATGCACATTCGTGGAGATGGGCCACTCCGAGCGCAGGTACGCGTACGGCGAGGGCGATGCCCTGGTGGCCGAGAAGATCGGTGCCGCCCTTCGGTGGGGGCTCACGCCGATCGTCTGCGTCGGCGAGCGCGAGCTCTGGCCCCTCCCCACGGCGTGGGGGGCGGTCTCGCGCCACCTGAAGCGGTCGTTCCGCGGCCTCGACGCGGCGGCCCTCGACCGCCTGGTCGTCGCGTACGAGCCGCACTGGGCGATCGGGGTCGGGGCCAGCGCGGCCCCGCTCGACCACATCGAGGGGATCCACGCGGAGATCCACCGCTGGCTGGCCGCCCGCGGCGCGCGGCGGGCGCGCGTCCTGTACGGCGGGAGCATCGACGGGGCCAACGCCGCGCGCATCATCGCCGTCCCCGGGGTGGACGGGCTGTTCGTCGGCCGCGCCGCGCTCGACCCCGCCGTCTTCGCGAGGATCGCCCGCGTCCCGGTCCCGCCGGCGGGGCTGTGAGCGCGGCCGTGAGGAGCGCGGCCTCCATCGACGCGACGCTCGGGGACGGCGCGACGCGCGGCGACGACCGGGGCCTCGGGCCGGCCGCCGGGGCCGGCGGCTCGGCCGCGCGTCGGTCGCTCGGCCGGACGGACGCCGTGATCGCCGCCGCCAGCGTGGTGCTCTCGGCCACGCTCGTCGCCGGACTCCTCGTCCCGGTCGAGGTGCGGGTCGCGGCACCCGGGCTGGACCTCGTCTTCGACACGGTCACGACGCTCGTCACGCTCGCCGTGGCGGTCCTGGCGTGGCAGCGCTTCCGCGATCGCGGGCAGCGGACCGCGCTGTACAGCGCGTCGGCCTTCCTCGTGCTGTCCGTCGGGAACGCCATCGCGACGATCGAGGCGCTCCTGAGCCTCGACGCCGGCGGCCCGGGCGGCCATGCCGCCCTCGGCGAGGGCGCGCTCTACGCGGCGACCGCCGCGCGCCTCGCCGCCGCCGCGCTCCTCGTCGCGGGCGAGGCCCCGGCCTTCCGCCCTGCCGGCACCCGGCGCCCGCGGCTCGTCGCGTTCGGGCCCGCGCTGGCCGTGGTCGCCTTCGTGCTGGCCGTGCCGACGATCGTCGCCTGGCTGCCTCCGCTCACCGTCCCCGCGGTCGCGGACGGATCGGGCGTGCCCGGGCTCCCGGACCCGACTCCCGCGAACATCGTCCTCCAGGCGATCGGCGCCCTGCTCTTCGCCGTCGCCGCGGTCTTCGCTCGCCGTCGCGCCCTCGTCGGCGGCCCGGTCTCCCAGCGCTTCATCGCGGTCGCGCTCGTCTTCGCCACCTTCGCCCAGATCCACTTCGCGTTCTACCCGAGCGCGTACGCCGGGATCCTCACCGGCGGCGACCTCCTGTACCTCGTGTTCGACCTGATCCTGCTGCTCGGCATCGAGGCGGACACGCGCGCATACGTGGTGGACCTCCGGCGCGCGAACCTCGGCCTGGAGCGGCTGCGGGACGCGGAGGTCGAGCGCGCGGCGATCGAGGAACGGGCCCGCCTGTCGCGCGAGCTGCACGACGGCCTGGCGCAGGACCTGTGGTTCGCGAAGCTCAAGGTGGGGAGGCTCGCGGCGATCGACGGCCTGGACCCCGAGGCGGTCGGGCTCGTGGGAGAGCTCGACGAGGCGATCGACGCCGGGCTCACGGAGGCCCGACAGGCCGTGATGGCGCTGCGCGCGACGGATCCCGCCGCCGGCACCTTCGTGGAGCTCATGGGACGGTACGTGGACGACTACGGCGACCGTTTCGGCATCCGCACGGAGTTCGCGTGCGCCGACGACATCCCCCGCCTCGGCACCCGGGCCGAGGCCGAGCTCCTGCGCATCGCCCAGGAGGCGCTGAGCAACGTCCAGCGCCACGCCGACGCCACCGTCGTCCACGTGGAGATCTCGTCGCAGCCGGGCCTGGTGGTGATGTCGATCCGCGACAACGGGCGCGGGTTCGACCCCGCGGCCGTGGACGGGGCCGGGTTCGGCATCACGAGCATGAACGAGCGCGCCGCGCTCGTCGGGGGGCGCCTGGCGATCGAGTCGCGCCCGCATGACGGGACGCGCGTGACCGTGGAGGTCCCCGTCGGCCGCGACGGGGCGGGCGGCCTCGAGACGCTCCACGACGCGCCGCGAGACGCGTCCGGGCCGGAGGCCGACGCATGAGTGCGGGGACGCCGACGCGGGTCATGCTCGTCGACGACCACGCGCTCGTCCGCGCCGCGATCCGCCAGGCGCTCGACGTCCCGGACATCGCCGTCGTCGCCGAGGCGAGCACGGCGGAGGAGGCCCTGGAGCAGGCGCGGTCCGCGCAGCCGGACGTCCTCCTCGTCGACATCGACCTCCCGGGGATGGACGGCCTGCGCCTGGTCCGGGAGCTCTCCGCCCGCCTGCCGGAGACGGCGATCGTCATGCTCACCGTCTCGACCTCCGAGCGCGACGTCCTCGACGCGATGCGCCACGGCGCGCGCGGCTACCTGACGAAGGACCTCAGCCCCGAGGCGCTCCTGCGCACGGTCCGCGGCGTCCATGCGGGCGAGCTCGCGATGCCGCGACGGATGGCGGCCCGGCTCGTCTCCCGGCTGGTCGAGGCGTCGCGGCGCGCGCCCGCGCTCGATGCCGACCCGTCGCTCGCCACCCTGAGCGCGCGCGAGGCCGAGGTGCTCCGGCTGCTCGCCGAGGGCCTCACCGACCGGGAGATCGCAGAGGCGCTGACGATCTCGCCACGGACCGTCGAGAGCCACGTGGGGAGCATCCTCGGCAAGCTCGACGTCCGGAACCGGGCGGAGGCCGCCAAGCGCTACCGCGAGGGCGCCTGAGGCGAGCCTCCCGCCGGATCGTCCCTGGTCGGCCCGTCCGAACGGACCTGCCCGCGCCGCGTGGCCCGCGCCGCCGCGATCTGGACGCGGAGGAGGCGCGGCTCCTCGACCGCGACGCGCAGGCCCACGCCGTCGCGCATGACGAGGAGGACGTCCTCGCCCGCGACCACCGCCTCGAGCACGTCGCCGAGCGGGTAGGCGACGAAGACGCCCCCCGCGAAGATCAGCCGGTCGGACGTGAGGTAGAGGTCACCCGAGACCCCCGGCGGGACCGTCACGCCGTCCGCGGCGGCGCGGCTGTCCGCGACCACGGCGTGCCGCACGGCGACCAGGACCTCACCGGCCTCGAGGAGGTGCTGGATCCGGGCGTCCGGCGCGACGGCGACGACGCCCTCCGCGCGATACCGAGCTCGCGCGGCGTCGGCGCTCGATTCATCCCATCCGGGATCCGGCGCGGACGAGTGCGGACGCTCCGGGACGAGCGCTCGGCCCGTCCCGGACGGCCGCTGGACGGGTCCGCGTGCGGAGCCACCCCCATCGTCCATCGGCCCACCGTAGGGGCGGACCGGCACCGCTCCATCAGTGCATGTACCGACGCCGGTACGGGTTCCGCGACCCCGTGTCCCGTACGTGGCCGGCACGCCCGGGGCGGTACTGAGCGGCGATTCCGTACCCGACTCAGGGACGGCACGGATGGTCCGTCCGGGGCCGCTGCGTAGTTTCTCGATAATCGATTGTGTCGCGCACCGTTCGGGGATCGCCTCGTGCCACCCGGGCCCGGCGCGGCACATCGATGGTCGGGTCGGGCCGGGGCGCCCGAGAGTCGGTCCTGGGAGGGATGGCCCGGATGGTCCGCGGTGACTGAGGGTCGCGTCATCGAGCGAGGTGCTGGTGCGCCGGCCGTGTGCTCGCGCACGCCGGCCACACGCGTCGCGCCCTCGCGCCCCGGGGACGGCGGCTGATGGAGTTCGTCACCCAGTCCCTGGTCGTCGGCCTGACCGAGTACGCGCCCCTCGTGCTCGCTGCGGTCGGCTTCGCGCTCCTCTATCGGCTCACGGGCCTCATCAACGTCGCGTACTCCGAGACGATCACGCTCGGCGCCTACTTCGGCGTCTGGCTGAACACCTCGTTCGGCCTCGACTTCTACGCCGTGCTGGTCCCGGCCGGGGTGATGGCGGGGATCCTGAGCGTGGCGACCTACCTGCTCGTCTTCCGGCCGGCCCACCGCCGCAACGTCGGCGCGCTCGAGATGATCATCATCTCGTTCGGGCTGTCGATCCTCCTCCGGTACGGCCTCCAGTTCGTCTTCGGCTACCCGGTGCGGTTCTTCGACGTCCCGCCGCCCAGCACCGTCTACATCCTCGGCGTCGGCGTGGGGTCGTTCCGCCTCCTCGCCCTCGCGAGCGTCGCCGTCATCGCCGGCTTCCTCTACCTGTTCATCCAGCGGTCGAGCTTCGGCCTCCAGATCCGGGCGCTCGCGAGCGACGAGAACCTCGCGAAGGTGAGCGGCATCCGGCCGCTCGGGGTCACGCTCATGATCTGGTTCGTCGCCGGCCTCGCCGGCGGCCTGGCCGGCGCCTTCCTCGGCGTCGGGTCGTCCGTCGCGCCGTTCCTCGGCTGGCGGCAGTTCCTCTTCATCCTCCTCGTCGTCCTCGTCGGCGGGAGCTGGGGTCTCGCCGGCGTCATCGGCGCGGGCGTCATCGCCGGCATCGCGCTCGCCGCCATGTCGCTCCAGTTCGGCCAGGCGCTCTACGCCCAGCTGATCCTCATCGTCGCGTTCATCGTCATCCTGAAGATCCGCGGCACGCGGCTCACCGAGACGGCGAAGGTCTAGGCATGGACGCCTTCCTGATCTCCGGGCTCTTCGGGGTCGTCATCGTCATCGGCCTCGCGCTGCTGCTCCACCTCCAGCTGGGGCTCGTCCGGATCGCCAACTTCGGCGTCGCAGGCTTCTTCGGCCTCGGCATGTACGTCTTCGGCGTCCTGTACGTGAAGGTCGACTGGCCGTTCGGCGACCCGTGGCAGTTCTTCGCCTGCGCGGCCGCCGCCACCGTCGTCTCGGGCCTCGCCGGCCTCCTCGTGGGCTGGCTCATCGCCGACCTGGACACGGACGGCGTCCTCGTGGGCACGCTCGGCTTCGCGACGGCCGTCGCGATCGTGGCGACGACCGAGGCCGACATCACCGGCGGCGCCGAGGGGATGGGGGGCCTCTCGTTCCCCTTCGACATCGGCGCGACGAAGGACAACGAGTTCCTCTGGCTCGTCATCACGGCGATCGTCGTGGTCGCCGTCCTCGCGTACGTCTGGCAGGTCCACCGGTCACCCTACGGCCGCCTCCTCATCGGCATCGGCGGCAACGAGCCGCTCGCGGGCAGCCTCGGGAAGCCCGCGTTCCGGACGAAGATCTGGCTGTTCTGCGTCGCGTCGGCGGGGATGGGGCTCCTCGGCGTGATGCAGGCCGTGATGGTGCGGTTCCTCGATCCGGCCAACATGGGGATCGACATCACGCTCGCGGCGATGGTCGGCCTCGTGCTCGGCGGGACGGCGCGCGCCTGGGGCGCCGTCGTCGGCGTCCTCCTCACCGCCGGGCTCTTCGACATCATCATCCAGTTCTACCTGCCCCTCCCGAAGGACTGGTACAACCAGGCGATCCCGGTCCTCCGCGAGGCGGTCTTCGGCTTCACGCTCATCGTCGTCCTCCTCTTCCGCCCCCTCGGCGTGCTCGGCGACATGCGCCGCGACAGGCTCATGAGGAAGCTCCATGGCCGCTGACGTGGGCGCGGTCGCCGTGGCCGCGGAGACGACGCCGCCGGCGGCCGGCCGCCCGCGCATCCGGGTGACCGGCGCGGTGAAGAGCTTCGGCGGCCGCGTCGTCGTCGACGTGGACGACCTCGTCCTCGGCGAGCGGCCGATCGAGGGCCTCATCGGGCCGAACGGCGCCGGCAAGACGACGCTGATGCGGATGATCATGCACTCGACCCCGCTGGATCGAGGCACGGTCGCGCTCCTCCCGGTCGCGGGCGGCGAGGTGGTGCTCTCACGCCTGCCCGCGTACCGGATGGCGCACCACGGGGTGGTGAAGTCCAACCAGGTCATCACGGACTTCGACAAGCTGACGATCTGGGACTCGCTCATGCTCTCCGTGACCGAGTCCAGGTACGAGCAGCCCCAGCGCATCTTCGGCGAGCAGGCGGTCTTCCGGCGCCACGAGGCCGAGATGCGCCACTGGCTCGACTACTTCGGCTTCGACGACCCGACCGCGTTCGCGATGTCCGCGGGCGACAAGAAGCTGCTCGACATCGTGCGCTGCCTCCTCCTCAAGCCGACCTTCCTCCTGCTCGACGAGCCGACCGCCGGCCTCCCCGAGGCGCTGACGGAGAAGGTCATGACCGTCATGCAGGAGCTGGCGGCGTCGGGGACGTCGGTCGTCATCGTGGAGCACGACCTCAACGTCATCTGGAGCCTCTGCGAAGTGGTCCACTTCATGGCGGAGGGCCACGTCGTCCTGCGCGGGGACCCCCGCTCCATCCGCGAGAACCGGACCGTCGTGGAGAAGTACCTCGGAGAGGGCCATGTCTGAGACGGCACGGCCCACCGCGCTGGAGGTCCATGGGCTCCAGAGCGGCTACCACGGCGTCACGGTCCTCAAGGGCCTCGACTTCAGCGTCGGCGACGAGATCTTCGCGGTGCTCGGGGCGAACGGCGCCGGCAAGACGACCCTGCTCGCCACGCTCGCGCGCCTCATCCCGCTCATGGCGGGGTCGATCCGGTTCCAGGGCGAGGACGTCTCCACGCTCGCGCCGTACGAGACGGCCCGCCGCGGCATCGGGTACGTGCCCCAGGAGAGCGGCACGTTCCCGAAGCTGACGGTCCTGGAGAACCTCCGCGTCGGCGGGATGGTCGGCAAGCGCTCCGTCGACCGAGCGGATCGACGAGGTGCTCGAGCTGTTCCCCGCGCTCAAGCCCCTCCAGCGTCAGCAGGCGGGGACCCTCAGCGGCGGCGAGTCGCGGATGGTCGCGTGCGGCCGCGCACTCATGCAGGACCCGAAGGTGCTCCTGCTCGACGAGCCGACGGCGGGCCTGTCGCCCCTCTACGTCGACATGTTCTTCGACAAGGTCAGGGAGATCCACGAAGCGAAGGGCGTCGCCATCGTCCTGGCGGAGCAGAACGCCACGAAGGCCCTGCAGGTATCCGACCGGGTGATGGTCCTGAGCCTCGGCGAGGCGTTCACGGTCGTGGACGCCGCCGAGCTGACGACCCAGCAGCTGAAGGAGGGCTACCGGATCTGACCCGCCACCCACCCGGTCAGCACAGAGGAGTAGGTGCAAGATGAGGGTCGGCTTCAGCAGGATGAGCCGCATCGCCGCAGCGCTCGCGGTGATCGCGCTGCTCACGGCGGCATGTTCGAGCAGCGGCGCCACGACGGCGCCTTCGGCGTCCGCGGCGCCCGACGCCACGACGGCGCCCGCCGCGACGACCGCACCCGGCGGCGCCACGCAGGCGCCGGCGGCCGGCAAGGAGGTCGCGGTCTGCGAGCTCGCGTACTACACGGGCGAGTTCGCGCCGTACGGCCCCGCCCTGACGGCGGACGTGGTCTTCCCGATCAAGGAGATCATCAACCTCGATCCCCCGCTCGGCCGCCCGTGGGTCGACTACCACGAGGACCTCGGGACGGTGGGCGAGGCGCAGGCCGCGCGGACCTGCCTCGAGAAGCACGGCGTCGGAGATCCTCGTGAGCATCGCTCACGGGTACCGGACCTACCGCGACTACATGATGGAGTACTGGCAGGAGAACGACTCGCCCCTCGGGCCGAGCGTCCACGGCGGCCTCATCCCCGGCAACCTCGGGGGCAAGGGGGCCGAGCCGATCTTCCGCGCCCAGGGCCTCGACGAGGGCCTCGGGACGTTCGGGAGCCTCTACGCGGACTCGATCGGCGCGAAGAAGGTCGTGATCTTCGCCACGCAGGTGGAAGGCTTCCAGTCGGCCGCCAACGCGGCGGAGGAGGCCGCCAAGCTCCTCGGCCTCAAGGTCCTCGCGCGCATCAACGAGCAGCCCGAGCAGCCGTCGTACGCGGCGGTCGCCCAGAAGATCGCCCAGCTGAACCCGGACGCCGTCATCGTCCAGGCGGGGTCGGTCGAGTCGGCCACCCTGATCAAGCAGGCGGCCGAGGCCGGGCATCTCGCTCAACTGGATCGGCGAGACCGGGTGGAGCCAGGCGGAGTTCCTGAACACGCTCGGCACCGCGCCGATCGCGTCGCAGAAGGGCATCGGCTACACGAACTTCTCGCCCGAACACCCAGACCCCCGCGTGGACCTTCTACCAGCCCCTGCGGGACGCGTGGGTCGCCAAGTCCGGCGTCGACCCCACCACGTACTACGGCGCGGACAACCCGTACGCGTACTCGACGTACGACCTCCTCGTCCAGACGGCCCTCGCCGTCGAGATGGCGGGCTCGTACAAGGCGAGTGAATGGGCGCCGGCGATGTTCAAGGTCGGCGACGGCCCCGGCGAGATCTGCTACACGTACGCGGACTGCCTCGCGCTGATCCGCGCCGGCAAGGACATCGACTACGAGGGCGTCACCGGCCCCGGCTCGTACACCGAGGGCGGCGTCAACGCCATCACCCCGTCCTACACGCCGCTCGGCGCCGACGGGAAGGCGCAGGCGCCGGTGCTCCTCGACGCCAACCTGTACCTCGACATCCTCGACCAGATCAAGACGGTCGCGAAGTGCGACCCGGAGAACCCGCCGAACAAGTGCGAGTGGTGATCGCCTGATCCACGCTCGCTCCGCGCCGTCAGGTCCGCCGCCCCGGCGGCGGACCCCGGCCGGAGCGGGGCGTCGACCCTCGTCCTCCCCGACGGGGCCGGGCTGTCGTGACCCGGTCCCGCCTCCTCCCGGCCGATGGGCCGGCCGCGCCGTGCGGCCGGCCCATCGGCTATCTCCGGGGTGGAGCCACGGAGAGCGGCCGCGCCCTGCTACCCTCCCGCAGATGGCCAGCCGACTCGACACCCTCGCCGCGATCGTCGACACCTTCGTCCCCGGCGACGGCGCCGGGCTTCCGCCGGCGAGCGAGCTCGGCGTCCACCGCGCGCTCCTCGGCGAGGTCGGCGCCCTCGGGCGGCCGGCGCTCGCGTCCCAGCTGAAGCTCTTCCTCCGCGCGATCGAGAACCCTCTCGCGAGCGCGCTCCTCACCGGCATCCCCCGGCGCTTCTCCGAGGCGTCGCTCGCCGATCGGGAGAGGTACCTCCGGCGCCTGGCGACGAGCCGCGTGCCCCTCGAACGCACGGCATTCCAGGACCTCAAGCGGCTGACGCTCCTCCTGACGTACGGGATCGAGGACTCGCCGTACCGGGCGCGGACCGGGTACGTCCCGCCGGAGCCGGACCCGGCCGACGCGAGCGTCCTCGACGTCCGGACCCCGGCGCCGGGCGAGACGATCGACGCGGACGTCTGCGTCGTGGGCTCCGGTGCGGGCGGAGGCGTCGCGGCGGCCGTCCTCGCGGCTGCCGGGAAGAAGGTCGTCGTGCTCGAGCGCGCCGCCAACGTGACGGAGAGCGGGTTCGGCGGGCCCGAGCTGGAGGGGCTGGCGCGGCTCTTCCTGGACCGGGGGCTCTCGGCGACCGACGACCGATGGTTCAGCATCCGCGCCGGGAGCGCGGTGGGCGGTGGGACCGTCGTCAACTGGAGCTCGTCGTTCAGGATCGACGACGCGACGCGGGAGGAATGGCGCGCGGCGGGCATCGACGACCTCGATCCGCACTACGACGCGGTCGAGGCGGAGATGAACGTCGGCCTCGCCGAGAGCATCCTCAACGGGCCGAACGGCGCCCTTGCTCGCGGCCTCGACGCCCTGGGCCTCCCCTGGCGCCCGATCCCCCGCAACGTCCGCGGCTGCACCGACTGCGGTCCGTGCGCGGTGGGCTGCCGGACGGGCGCGAAGCGGTCGGTCCTCCGGACGTACCTCGCCGACGCCTGCGCGAACGGCGCCACCATCCTCGACCGGACGGAGGCGCGACGGATCACGACGGGCGCAGGGCGCGTCACCGGCGTGGTCGCCGCCGTCCCGGGCGGCGAGATCGTCGTCCGCGCCCCGCTCGTCGCCCTCGCCGGTGGGACGATCCTCTCGCCCGTCCTGCTCCAGCGGTCCGGGATCGCGGAGGGGACCGCGGGGCGGAACCTCCGCATCCACCCCGTCGCGGCGGTCGCCGGCGTCTATCCGGAACGGATCGACGCGTGGTCCGGCGTCCCGCAGTCCGTCATGAGCGACGCGTTCGCCCATGTCGACGGGGCGCACGGCTTCCACCTCGAGGCGGCGCCGATGCATCCCGGGATCATCGGGTCGGCGTTCCCGTGGTGGTCGGGCGAGCAGCACGCGGCGCACCTCGCCGAGGCGGCGCACACGGGCGCCTTCCTCGCGATCGTCCGCGACCGGAACCCCGGCCGGATCGACGTGGACCGCGACGGCGCCCCGCGCATCCGCTACGGCGTGGGCGCGGCGGAGCGCGCGCTCCTCGAGCGGGGGATGGTGGAGATGGCACGCATCCACGAGGCGGCGGGCGCCGGCCGGATCCTCACCCTCCACACGCCGGTCCTGGAACGGGAGCCCGGGGGGTCCATGGATGCGTTCGTCGCGGGGATCCGCGCGCGCGGCGTCCTGCCGAACCGCGTCCTGCTGTTCACCGCGCACCAGATGTCCACCTGCCGGATCGGGACGGACCCGAAGGGACTCGACCGCAGACCCGGACGGGAAGGTCCGCGGCGTGGACGGCCTCTACGTCACCGACGCCAGCGCGTTCCCCACCGCGAGCGGCGTGAACCCGATGCTCTCGATCATGGCGCTCGCGCGCCGGACCGCGGAGCGGATGGCGGCCGGCTAGGAGGCCAGGGCTGCGAGGCCCCGGCGGCCGTGCCGGCCCGGAGGCCGTGATCGCGTCGGCGCCCGCCGTGGCCGGCCCCCGCGCCTACTCCCAGCGGAAGGTGCGCGCGGTGATGAGGGCGGCGACGACCCCCCAGGCGGCGAGGATGACGAGCGGGACGACGACGTCGCCGGTCCCCGAGAACCCCGCGCGGAGGGCGTCGGTCAGCGCCCCGGACGGGAGCACGCGCGCGACGGTGGCGAGGGGCTCGGGCAGGCGCGAGATCGGCAGGATCACCCCGCCGACGAGCAGGAAGAGCACGAAGACCGCGTTCGCGATCGCGAGCGTGGCCTCCGGCCGCAGCGCGCCCGCGAGGAGCAGCCCGAGGCTCGCGAACGCGAAGGTCCCGAGGACGGCCGCCGCGACGATCACGGCCGGCGAGATCCCCGGGTCCGGCCGCCAGCCGAGGACGAGGGCGACCGAGATGAGGATCGCGACGCCGACCGCCTCGACGACGGCGACGGCCAGGACCTTCGCCGCGAGGAGCCCGGAGCGGGGGAGAGGCGAGCCGCCCAGGCGCTTGAGCACGCCGTAGCCGCGCTCGAACGCCGTCGCGATCCCGAGGTTCACGAAGCTGGTCGCGATGATCGCGAGCCCGAGCGTCCCCGGCAGGAGGAACGCCACCGGGCTGGGGCCCTCGGACGGGAGGACCGACACCGCCGCGAAGAAGGCGAGCAGCGCCGCCGGCAGCACGAGCGTGACGAAGAGGTTCTCACCGCGGCGCGCGGTGAGTCGGAGCTCCATCCCGGCCTGCGCCGCGACCATGCGGGGGAGCGTGGCGGGCGCGCTCACCGGGCACCGCCCGCGGCGCGAGGTGCCGACTCCGCGCCGGGTGCTCCGCCGCCGCCCGTCCCGGCTCCCGCACCCGCGGTCGCCTCGCCGCCGGCCGCCGCTCCGACGATCTCCAGGTACCGCTCCTCGAGGGTCCCGCCGGCCGCGCGCATCTCCGTGAGCAGGAGGTCGCGGCCGCGGCACCACTCGGCGAGCGCCGACACCAGGCGAGGGCTCGGGTCGATGCCCTCCACCGCGTACGCGCCGCCCGGCCCGTCCTCCTCGACGGAGGGCCGGCCGCCCCGACCCGCCCGAGACACCGGGGACCCGCCCGGCGCCTGTCCGTCGGCCGCGGCCAGGGCGCCGGCCAGCTCGGCCCGCCCGGCAGCGGAGAGGACCCCGGCGATACGGAAGCGCAGGCGCCGCCGGACCCCGGCGACGAGCTCCGCCGGCGTCCCCAGGGCCACGAGGCGGCCGTGGTCCACGATCGCGATCCGGTCCGCGAGGCGCTCGAGGTCCGCGAGCTCGTGCGTCGTGAGCAGGACGGGGACCCCCCGGTCCCGGAGGCCCGAGACGACCTCGCGGGTCGCCGCCTTCGCCTGCGGGTCCATCCCCGCGGTGGGCTCGTCGAGGAGCGCGACCTCGGGACGCCCACGAGCGCGAGGGCGAGCGCCAGGCGCTGCTTCTCGCCCCCGGAGAGGACCTTCACGCGGCGGCGCCCGGCGTCGGCCAGGCCGACGCGCTCGAGCAGCGCGTCCGGCGCCTCCGGGTCCCGATAGAACGACGCGTACAGGCGGACCAGCTCGCGGACGCGGACCTGCGGGGGGAGGCCGCCCTGCTGGAGCATGATCCCCATGCGCGGCCGGAGGGCGCGTCCGTCGCGGACGGGGTCCAGCCCCAGGACCCGCACCGACCCGCGATCGGGGCGTCGGTAGCCCTCGACGATCTCCACCGTCGTCGTCTTGCCCGCGCCGTTCGGTCCGAGGAGCCCGAGGATCTCGCCCGGGTGGACGTCGAGCGAGAGGCCGGCGACCACGTCCCGGCCGTCGTAGGCCTTCACGAGGTCGCGGACGGCGATCGCTGCTCCGTCGGGGGGCGCGCCGGCCGGGCCCGGGCCCGGCGCCGTCACTGGAGGATCGTCCCGAGGTGCTGCGCGAGCTGGTCGGCCGTCATCCCGCCGATCTGCAGGTCCTTCACGACCCCGTCCCTGCCGATGAAGAAGGTGGTGGGGGGCGCGACGACCCGGTAGGCGTTCGCTGCGGCGTCATCCGGGTCCGCGAGGGTCGTCCACGTCGCGCCCTGCGCTCTCCATGAACGCCTTCGCCGGGGCGATGTCGTCCTTGAACAGGACCCCGAGGACGACGAGGCCGTCCGCCGCATGCGCCTCCAGGGCGGCCTTCAGCTCGGGGAACTCGTCGCGGCACGGGCCGCACCACGAGGCCCAGTAGTTGAGGACGACGGGCTTGCCCGCGTAGTCGGAGAGCTTCACCGGCTTGCCGTCGAGGTCGACCAGCGCGAGATCCGGCGCGACCATCCCCACCTGCGGCCCGACGGCGAGGCTCGCCGCGGGAGCGGACGCGCCCGGGGCCGCGGACGCGGGGGCTTCCGCGGCCGCACCGGCGGGGGAGCCCGCGCCGCCCGAGGTGCACCCGGCGAGTGCCAGGGCAGCGACGACGACGAGGGCGAGGGCCGGCGGGGCCGGGCGGGCGGCCCGGGCCGCGCGTCGCGGGCGGAGGGACACGAGGACCGTTTCCTTACTTGACCGTGAGCGTCCCGGTCATGTTCGGGTGGACGGTGCACACGAACGCATACGTGCCGGCCGGGAGAGCCGGGACAGCGTAGTCCTTCTGCGCGATGCCGGTGATGATGTCGCCCTGGAAGACGACCTCGCCGGTCGGCGAGTCCTTGTGGATCGCCACGTTGTGCGGGATGCCCGCGTCCTGGTTGTCGAAGGAGATCGTGAACGCCGTGTCGGCGGGTGCGGAGATCTCCGTCTGGTCGAACGCGATGTTCTGCGCGACGAGCTTCACGACCGGACCGGACGGGGTCCCGCCACCGGCGCCGCCGGCAGCCGACGACGCGGGTGCCGCGGATGCCGCGCCACCGGCCGGGGCCGCGGTTGCGGATCCGCCGCCGGGCGCCGGGCTCGCGGCGGCGGATCCGCCCGACGACGCGCCGGATCCGGGCGGGAAGATGCCGGCGCCCATGACGATCGCGCCGATGAGCAGTACCGCGAAGAACCCGAGCGTGATCCACGGGAACCGCGGTGCCGGCGGGTTGTCCAGGTGGCCGGTGTGGTCGGCGCGGACGGCGAGCCGGTACTCCACGACGGCGTCGCGGAGCCACTGGAGCGAGACGATGATGACCATGACGAAGCCGGCCGCGAGCACCCAGGCGCCCACGGACCCGTACTGCTTCGTGATCGCTCGCGTTCGTCGCCAGGCCCAGGCCGAGGAAGAGGACCGTGGCCGCGACCGCGATGAGGACCGGCCGGAACGACGGGCCGGGCATGTGCACGCCTGCAGGCGGCTGCTTCGCCTCCCGGCCGCCGGAGACGACGCCGCGGCCGGCCGGCCGCGCGGACTCGCGCATGACCTCGCGGCCCCAGTAGAGGCCCGCGCCGATCGTGAGCAGGACCCCGAGCGCGAAGATCCACGGGCCGATGTCCCGCAGCGGGATCGTGCCGGCGACCATGATCTTGGGGTCGGCGTTCATCGCGGCGAGGCCGAGGAAGAGGACCGTCGCCGCGGCGGCGAGATAGAGCGGGGAGAGGCTGGGCCCGGGCATGTGCACGCCCTCGGGCGCACGAGCCACGACGGGGCCGCCGCGCGTCCGCGGGCCGGCCGTCGCGAAGCGGACGACGATCCAGCCGACGTAGAGGACGACGACGCCGGCGATGGCGATCGGGATGAGCGCGATCAGCGCCGCCCAGTCGGGCGAGACGACCTTCGCCAGGTACTGGTTGAGGATCGTGTTCCAGAGGTCGGTCATGGACGGTCGGGTCCGCTCCCTGCTGTCTGCCGCGCCGGGCCGCTCGACGGGCGCCGGGTCCCCGGCTCAGCCCTTCGGCGAGCCGAGCGCGAGCGTATACGAAAGCAGCCCCATCCCGATGGCCAGCGCGACGAGCATCGTGGCCCCGCCCGCGTCGTGGCTCAGCAGGTAGTAGATGGTCGCGATCGCGAGGAAGAGGACCGAGACGATGAGGGTGTTGCGGGGTCGGATCACGTCGTCGCCTCCGGTCCGCTAGTTGAGGATGTAGAGGAGGGTGAAGAGGCAGATCCAGACCACGTCCACGAAGTGCCAGTAGAGGCTCGTCGCCTCGACGGCGTCGTGGTGGCGGCCGGAGAACTGGCCGGCAGCCCCGCGGTAGAGGATGACCCCCAGCATCAGGACGCCCGCGAAGACGTGGGCCCCGTGGAAGCCGGTCAGCGTGTAGAACGTGGAGCCGAACGGGCCGTCGTTGATCCCGAAGCCCAGCGTCGTGTAGTCGTAGATCTGGCCGCAGAGGAAGAGGATCCCCAGCACGATCGTGATCGTGAACGCCCGCATGAGGCCCGTGCGGTCGCCCTTCCGGATCGCCCAGATCCCGAGCTGGCAGGTGACCGAGCTCGTGATGAGCATGAGGGTGAGGATCGCCGGCAGGACCATGTGCCCCCGGAGGTCGAACTCCAGGTTCCCCACGGGCGGCCAGACCGGGGCGTTCGCGCGGAGGTTGAAGTACGCCGCGAACAGGCCGGCGAAGAACATCACCTCGGAGGCGATGAACAGGATCATCCCCAGGACGGGGTTGCTGATCCCGCCCTTGGCGTGCTCCTCGACGATGTGGGCGAGCTCCTCGAGCGACTCACCGCCCTCGTGGGCGGCCGGGACGAGGACGTCGGCGCTGGCGGTCATGTCGGTCCCCTCCGCGCTCAGTGGTTCGCGGCCTGGCCGGTGAGGCCGTGGCGCTGGTCGAAGACGGGCCGCTCGGAGCGGATCTCGGGGAGCCGGTCGAAGTTGTACGGCGGCGGCGGCGACGAGGTCGCCCACTCGAGCGTGCTGCCCTCCCACGGGTCGTCGCCGACGCGCTCACCGCTGCGGAGCGAGACGAAGACGTTCCAGAGGAACGGGAGGACCGAGATGGCGATGATGAACGCGCCGATGCGTCGCGGCGAGGTTCATGTCGTTCCAGCCCGCCATGGGGCTGTAGTCGGCGATGCGGCGCGGCATCCCCATGAGGCCCAGCTCGTGCATCGGGAAGAACGTCAGGTTGAACCCGATGAACATGATCACGAACTGGAACTTCCCGAGGGCCTCGTTCAGCTTCACGCCGAACATCTTCGGGAACCAGTAGAAGAGCCCGCCGAAGATCGCGAAGACCGACCCGCCGAAGAGCACGTAGTGGATGTGCGCGACGATCCAGTAGGTGTCGTGGATCGCGAAGTCCACCGGGACCGACGCGCTGAAGGCGCCGTTGATCCCGCCGATGAGGAACATCGTCAGGAAGCCGAGGGCGAAGAGCATCGCCGAGCTGAACTGGATGCTCCCCTTCCACATCGTGGCGATCCAGTTGAACATCTTCACGCCCGTGGGGACGGCGATGAGGAACGTCATGAAGCTGAAGAAGGGGAGGTAGACCGACCCCGTCGTGAACATGTGGTGCGCCCACACCGAGAAGCCGAGGGCCCCGATCGCGGCGGTGGCGAAGACGAACGCCTTGTAGCCGAACAGCGGCTTGCGGCTGAAGACGGGGATGATCTCGCTGACGATCCCCATCGCCGGCAGGATCATGATGTAGACGGCCGGGTGCGAGTAGAACCAGAACACGTTCTGCCAGAGCACCGCGCTGCCGCCGTTCGCCGGGTCGAAGAACGTCCCGCCGTAGTTCCGGTCGATGAACAGCATGATCAGCGCGCTCGTCAGGACCGGCGTGCCCAGGACCACCAGGACGCTCGTCACGAGGACCGTCCAGACGAAGATCGGGAGCCGGAACATCGTCATCCCGGGCGCCCGCATCTTGAAGATCGTCACGAGGAAGTTGATGCCGCCGAGGATCGAGCTCGTCCCGATGAGGATGAGGCCGACGATCCACAGGTCGGTGCCCACGCCCGGCGAGTACTTCGAGCCCGCGAGCGGGCTGTAGCTCGTCCAGCCCTCGGCCGCGCTCCCGCCGAGCACGAAGCCCAGCATCATGATGATGCCGGCGAGGGGGAGCAGCCAGAAGCTCAGGGCGTTGATGCGCGGGAACGCCATGTCCGGCGCGCCGACCATGAGCGGGACGGCGTAGTTCCCGAACCCGGCGAGCATCGGGATGACGAAGAGGAAGAGCATCACCGACGCGTGCATGGTGAAGAACTGGTTGTACGCGGACTCGCCCATGAACTGGAGGCCCGGCTGCGCCAGCTCCGCGCGGACGAGGAGGGCGAGGATGCCGCCGACCAGGAAGAACAGGAACGAGCTCGTGATGTAGAGGATCCCGATCTTCTTGTGGTCGGTGGTCGTGAGCCAGTCGTAGAGGCCGGATCGCGCCCGGGCGGTCGTGGGGGTGAGGACGGTCGTCGCCATCGTCGCTCCTTACTTGACCGTGAGGGTGCCGGTCATGTTCGGGTGGACGGTGCACACGAAGGCGTAGGTGCCTGCCGGGAGCGCGGGCACGTCGTAGACCTTCGTCGCGACGCCGGTGAAGATCTCGCCGGTGAAGACGGCCTCGCCCGTCGGCGAATCCTTGTGGATCGCGACGTTGTGCGGGATCCCGTTGTCGTTGTTGACGAAGGTCAGCGCGATCGGCGTGTCCGCCGGGGCCTCGAGCGACGTCTTGTCGTACGCGATGTTCTGCGCGGTCAGCGCGAGCGCCGCCGGCGCGCCGTTCCCGCCACCGCCGCCCGCGGCGGCGGACGGCGCGGCGGTCGCGGGGGGGGCCGGGGTGGGCGTCGCCTTCGCCTGGACGACCCGGGCGTCGAACTCCTGCTGGGTCACGACCCGCACCTTGAACAGCATCTTCGAGTGCAGCAGGCCGCAGAACTGGGTGCAGTGCCCGTCGAAGACGCCCGTCTCGGTCGCCTTGAAGTCGAAGACGTTCGTCTTGCCCGGGATGACGTCCCGTTTGAACAGGAACGCGGGCACGTAGAACCCGTGGTTGACGTCGCGGCTCTCAGGCTCACCTGGACGGTCTCGTTCACCGGGACGACGAGCTCCGGCTCCTTGCCCGGCAGGCCGACCAGCGTCACGCCCTGGTCGGGATACGTGAACTGCCACTGCCACTGGAAGCCCGTGACCTCGATCTTGAGCTTCGGGTCCGCCGAGACGGCGTCCACCGTGTTGAGCGTCTGCCAGGAGATGAAGAAGAGGATCGCCACGACCGGACGGGGATCGCGGTCCAGATGACCTCGAGGACGTTGTTCCCGTGGATCTGCGGCGGGAGCGTCTCGTCGCCCTTGCGCCGGCGGTACCGGATCGCCGCGAAGACGATCAGCGCCTCGACGAAGAAGAAGACCATGACCGCGACGATGAAGACGACCTGGTAGAGCCACTCTGTCGCCTTGCCCTGCTCGGTCGCCCGCGGGCGGGGGCTGCAGGACCGTCACCCCCGTGCCGCACGCGGCGAGAAGCACCGCGGCCGGCCGCCAGCGCGACCACCGCCGCCCCCCGGGGAAACCCTGGCCTGCCTCGTCATCCCGGGCCCTCGACTCCTCATCCGTGTCCGTCCCGCGGCGGGCGGGGAAGCAGGGGGAGCCTCCCGGCCGGCCGTCTGGGGACAAGACGGCGGAGATGATACCGGATTCGACGGCCGTGTGACAGAGGTCATGTGCGACTGTGCCGTTCGGCATAGC
>CAWJQZ010000029.1:0-98499 GCA_963844945.1 uncultured Chloroflexia bacterium | reverse complement strand
TCCGGGGGCCGCCGGCCAGCGCGGCTCCCAGCCGCTGCGCACCGGCGACGTACGCGGCTTCGTCCTTCTCCGCCCCGACCCGCAGCGCCCACGCCCGACGCGCCCGGCGGACGCCCATCGCGTACGGCCAGAACTCGCGCCGCGAGACGACGTGGATCGTGGTCCGCATGAGGGTCCCCTGGACGACGTCGCGCGCCTGGAGCGCCATGGTCAGGTCATCGCGGCGGAAGCCCGCCACGCGCGTCCACAGGCCCACGTACCCGGAGGGGGCGTACTGGGTCTGGAGCCCGCCGACCTGCTCGACCGCCTCCGCGAGCGACATCGTCGATCGCTCGAGCAGCAGCTGGCGCGCGAGGACGGCGCGGTTGAGCGCGCGGGTCGTGAGGACTGGTGCTGCCACGCGCGGCAGGGTACCGCGCCCGACACGGGCGGTCGCGAGGGATCGCGGCCGGCCGCCGACCCTCCGGCCGCCGGCCTCGTGCCGCCTCGCGGCTTCCGCCGGAGGGCCACGTTTGCCCATCGCGCCGGTCCGTGGCAGGGTTGACGCGATGCGAGGGCGTTTCCCGGGAGAGGCGGACCCGCGCGGGAGCCGCATGCGGCGCGCCCGCCGTTCGGCGCTTGCCGCCCTCGTCGGCTTCCCTCGTCCTCGCGCTCTCGGCGCCCGGCCCCGCGGTGCAGTCGGTCGTCCGCGCCGCATCCGACCCCCTCGGCGAGCCGGCCCCGCGTGCGGTCGCGGCCCCCGGCCTCCGGGCCGCCGCCTCGTGCACCGGCTGGGGCAGCGAGACGTTCCCGCCCGACACGATCCGTGTCCTCCGTACCGCCGGGCCTGCCGAGGACACGGTCCAGGTGGTCCCGTTCCGCGACTACGTCGAGGTCGTCATGGCCACCGAGTGGGGCGCCTCCAACCCCACGGAGGCGCTCCGTGCCGGCGCGGTCGCGGTGAAGGAGTACGCCTGGCTGAAGACGATGGACTGGCGCGGCAAGAAGGGTCCCGACGGCGAGTGCTACGACATCGTGGACTCGACGATCGACCAGGTCTACGCGCCGGAGAAGGTCCGGCCGGTGCCGCCCACGCTCGCCGCCGCCGTGGACGACTCGTGGGGCGTGACGGCCACGCGAGACGGCCACCTCTTCACCACCCACTACCAGGGCGGCCAGAAGGTCGCGTGCGGCGCCGACGCCGACGGCGTCTGGCTCTTCCAGAACTCCGCGATGGCGTGCGCGCGTGACGGGAAGCTCGCGGCCGAGATCCTGACGACGTACTACGGCGCGGACGTGACGGTCGTGGGCGCGGGCGGCGGAACCTGCCGACCCGGCCCCAGCCCCGAGCCCGACTGGGGCGCCGCCGCCGCGCTGACGCTGGAGGCGACCGCGCCCACGACGACCTGGTCGTCGCAGGTCGACCCTGGCGGTGACGCTTCGAAGACTCCGCCCGGGATCCTCCGGGGCGGGCGGCCGATCCGGATCGAGACCTCGCCGGACGGCGCCACGTGGGCACCGCTGCAGGCGCTCTCGCTCACCCTCGACGAGTCCGGGACGGCGTCCGCTCCGTATGCCCCTGTCGCCACCCTCCGATACCGGGCCGTCTTCGACGGCGGGCGGACCTTCCCGCGCTGACGAGCGACCCCGTCCGCGTGGTCCTGCGCCAGTACGCGTTCCTGCGGCCGCTGCCCGTCGGCGGGTGGGCGCAGTCCGGCCCGGCGCGACGGTGCCGTTCGTCGTCACCGTCCGTCCCGCCCGCGCGGACGCAGAGGCCGGGGCCGTCACCCTGGAGGTGACGCGGCTCTCCGGGAAGACCTGGAAGTCCGGTGGCCGTGCGGACGGCGCAGCCCGATGCGAAGGGCGTCGCGCGCATCCCGATCGACTTCGCGGACGCGGGCACGTATCGCGTCCGTGCGCGCGCAGCGGCGACGGCGCGCGTGGCGGCGAGCGCGTGGACGAAGGTCCAGACCTGGACGATCCGCTGACGCGTCCGGCGGTGAGCGACCCGTGCCGGGCCGGGAGGGCGGCCCGCCGCTGACACACAGGGCCCCGACGGCCCCCGCACAGGGCGTATGCGACCATGTGCGCCATGTCCACGTCGCCGGCGCGCGAGCGCCTCCGCGCACGCCTCGCCGCCCGCCCGCTGCTCGCGGACGGCGGCATGGGGACGCTCCTCTTCAGCCGCGGCGTCCCGCAGCGCGCCTGCCTCGAGGAGATGGCCGAGATCCACCCGGACCTCGTCGGGACCGCGCACCGCGAGTACATCGAGGCCGGCGCGGACCTGGTGACGACCGTGACGCTCGGGGCGAACCGCCACCGGCTCGCGTCGTTCGGGCTCGAGGGCAAGACCGGCCGCCTGAATCGCCGGGCCGCCCAGGTGGCGCGCGAGGCGCGCGAGGTCGCCGGGCGCGACGTGCTCGTGGCGGGGTCGGTCGGGCCCATCGGGATCCCGTCGCGGGAGATGCAGGCGCTCGACGCCGGGGAGGGGCGTGCGGTCTTCCGCGAGCAGGTCGACGGCCTGCTCGAGGGAGGCGTGGACCTCCTGCTGCTCGAGACGCACGCCGCGCTGGAGCCGCTGCTCTGGGCGATCGAGGAGGCGCGCGATGCGTGCGACCTCCCCCTGGTCGCGTCGCTCACGTTCGGCGAGGACCTCGTCCTCGCGGACGGCGCGTCGCCGGAGGCTGCCGCACGGCTCCTCGTCAGCCGCCGGCGTGGACGTCGTCGGGGTGAACTGCGGCGCCGGGCCCGCCGCATGCCTCGAGGCGCTCGCGGGGTTCGGTCCGGCCGGCGCGGGCGACCCGGCCCGCTCGATCATGCCCAACGCCGGGCTCTCCCGGCGGGTGGAGGGCCGGTTCGTGTACGCGGCCGGCGCGGCGTACTTCGGGCTGGTGGTCCCCGAGCTGCTCGAGGCCGGCGCCGCGGTCGTGGGCGGCTGCTGCGGGACGACCCCGGAGCACATCGCCGCGATGCGCACCGCGCTCGACGCGCTCGGGCCGGCCGGGGCCGGCACGGACGTCACGGCGACGGCGGCCGCGGCGGCCGCCTCTGCGGTCGCGGCCGCCGCGCTCGTGCTCCCCGTCGCCGGGGAGATGGGCGCGCGGCCCGGGAACCTGCGCTCGCCCGACGAGGGGCGCGGCGGGGCGGGCGACGCTCCTCCGCCCACCGGCCTCGCCGCCGCGCTCGCCGACGGCCGCTTCGTCGTCTCCGTGGAGATCGACCCGCCGCGCTCGATCCGGATCGAGCGGACCCTCGACGCGGCCCGCCTCCTCCGCGACGCGGGCGCCGACTGCGTGAACATCAGCGACTCGGCGATGGCCCGCGTGCGCATGGGCGCGATGGCCGTGGCCTTCGCGATCCAGCGCGAGGTGGGGCTCGAGTGCGTCGTCCACCTCACGACGCGCGACCGCAACCTCATGGCGCTGGAGTCGGAGCTGCTGGGCGCGCACGCGCTCGGCGTCCGCGACGTGCTGGCCCTCACCGGCGATCCGCCCCGCGTCGGCGACTACCCGACCGGGACGGGCGTCTGGGACGTGGATTCCGTGGGGCTCGTGTCGATCCTCGCGCGGCTGAACCGCGGCGAGGACCAGGCCGGCTCCCCGATCGGCCAGCGGGCGGGCTTCACGATCGCCTGCGCGCTCGACCCGACGGCGGCCGAGCCGGCGAAGGAATGGGACAAGCTCGAGCGGAAGCTCGAGGCCGGCGCGCACGTGATCCTCACGCAGCCGCTGTACGGGGCCGACCAGGTCGAGGCGATGCTCGCGGAGGCGCGGCGCCGGTTCGGGCCGCGCGGGTTCCCCGTCCCCGTCCTGCTCGGCGTGCTCCCGCTCGTCTCGAGCCGCCACGCGGAGTTCCTCCACAACGAGGTGCCGGGGATCACGATCCCGCAGGAGGCGCGCGACGCGATGCGCGCCGCCGGCGACCGCGGATCGGAGGTGGGGACGGAGATGGCCGAGGCCCTCCTCGTCGCCGTCGAGGACGAGGTCGCGGGGACGTACCTCATGCCGAGCTTCGGGCGGTACGAGCAGAGCGCGCAGGTGGTGCGGCGGATCCGCGCGCGCCACCCCCTCCCGGTGCGCCCGTGAGCGGACCCGAGCCGGCGCAGGCCGCGCGCGCGGGCGTGACCGTCGGCACGACCGGGGCCGCCCGCACCCCCTGGACGCGCGAGGCGCGCCGCGCACACCTCCCGGAGCTGCTCGCGGACCGGATCCTCGTCCTCGACGGGGCGATGGGGACGCTCCTCCAGCAGCACCGCTTCGACGAGGCGGACTTCCGCGGCGATCGCTTCCGCGACCACCCCCGCGACCTCCGGGGCGACAACGACGTCCTGACGCTGACGCAGCCCGACGCCGTCCGCGCCGTGCACGCCGCGTACTTCGCTGCGGGCGCGGACGTCGCGACGACCGACTCGTTCACGGCGACGCGCATCGCACAGGCCGACTACGGGCTGGAGGACGCGGTCCGCGAGATGAACGCGGCGGCGGCGCGCCTCGCGCGGGAGGCCGGGGACGCGGCCGAGGCCGCCGATCCGGGCCGCCCGCGGTACGTCGCGGGCTCGCTCGGCCCCACCAACCGGACCGCCTCGCTCTCGCCGGACGTGGACGACCCGGGCGCGCGCAACGTCACGTGGGAGGAGCTCGAGGCCGCGTACCGCGAGGCGGCCGAGGGGCTCCTCGACGGCGGCGCGGACATCCTCCTGGTGGAGACGGTCTTCGACACGCTGAACGCGAAGGCCGCGATCGCCGCGGTGAAGGCGCTCGAGGAGGAGACCGGCGAGCGGATCCCCCTCGCGATCAGCGGGACGATCGTGGACGCCTCCGGCCGGACCCTCTCCGGCCAGACCGTCGAGGCGTTCTGGCACAGCGTCCGCCACGCCGACCCGGTCTTCGTCGGCCTCAACTGCGCGCTCGGCCCGCGCCAGCTGCGGGAGCACGTCGTCGGTCCTCGCGGGGATCGCCGACCGGCCGGTCTCCGCCTATCCCAACGCGGGCCTCCCCAACGAGCTGGGCGGGTACGACGAGACCCCCGAGGCGATGGCCGCCGCGCTCGGCGAGTGGGCGGCCGCGGGCCTCCTCAACGTGGCGGGCGGCTGCTGCGGCACGACCCCGGCGCACGTCGCGGCGATCGCGGCCGCGGTCCATGGCCACCGGCCGCGCGCGATCCCGGAGGTCCCGGCGGTCACGCGCCTGGCGGGGCTGGAGGCGCTGGTGATCCCGCCGCCCGGGAACGTCTTCGTCAACGTCGGGGAGCGGACGAACGTCACCGGGTCGCGGAAGTTCGCCGCGCCTCATCGCGGACGGCCGCGAGGACGAGGCGGTGGAGGTCGCGCGCGAGCAGGTCGCGAACGGCGCGCAGCTCATCGACGTGAACATGGACGAGGCGATGCTCGACGGCCCCGCCGCCATGACGCGCTTCCTCCGCCGGATCGCCGTGGAGCCGGAGATCGCCGCGGTCCCCGTCATGATCGACAGCTCCAAGTGGAGCGTCCTCGAGGCGGGACTCCGCCAGCTCCAGGGCCGCGGGGTCGTCAACTCGATCTCGCTGAAGGAGGGCGAGGAGGAGTTCCTCCGCCAGGCGCGCCTGTGCCGCCGGTACGGCGCCGCCGTGGTCGTCATGGCCTTCGACGAGTCGGGGCAGGCGGACTCCGTGGAGCGCCGCGTGGCCGTCTGCACGCGCGCGTACCGGCTCCTCACCGAGGTCGCGGGGTTCGCGCCGGAGGACGTCATCCTCGACCCGAACATCTTCGCGATCGCCACCGGCATCGAGGAGCACGCGCGGTACGCGGTGGACTTCTTCGCGTCGGTCCGCGCGTTGAAGGAGGCGCTGCCCGGCATCCGGACCTCCGGCGGCGTCTCGAACGTGAGCTTCGCGTTCCGCGGGAACGACCGCGTGCGCGAGGCGATCCACTCGGTCTTCCTCTACCACGCGATCCGCGCCGGCCTGGACATGGCGATCGTCAACGCGGGCGTCCTCCCGGTGTACGACGACATCGACGCGGAGCTGCGCGAGCGGGTGGAGGACGTGGTGCTCGACCGTCGCCCCGACGCCACGGAGCGGCTCCTCGAGGTCGCCGGGCAGTACGCGGGCGAGGGCGGGGCGCGGCGGAAGGCCGACGACCTCGCCTGGCGCGAGCTCCCGGTGGAGGAGCGGCTGACGCACGCGCTCGTCGAGGGGATCGACGCGTGGATCGTCGAGGACACGGAGGCGGCCCGCCTGCGCGCGGCCCGGCCGCTGGACGTCATCGAAGGCCCGCTCATGGCGGGGATGAACGTCGTGGGCGACCTGTTCGGCGCGGGACGGATGTTCCTCCCGCAGGTGGTGAAGAGCGCGCGGGTCATGAAGAAGGCCGTCGCGCACCTCATCCCGTACATCGAGGCGGAGCGCGGCGGTGACACGCGGCGCGCGGGGACGATCGTCACCGCCACCGTGAAGGGCGACGTCCACGACATCGGCAAGAACATCGTCGGCGTCGTGCTCGGCTGCAACGACTACGCGGTGATCGACCTCGGCGTCATGGTCCCGGCCTCGCGGATCCTCGAGAAGGCACGGGAGGTCGGGGCGGACATCATCGGGCTGTCGGGGCTCATCACGCCGTCGCTCGACGAGATGGTCCACGTCGCGTCCGAGATGGAGCGCGAGGGCTTCACGATCCCGCTGCTCATCGGCGGCGCCACGACGTCCCGGGCGCACACGGCCGTCCGGATCGCGCCCGCCTACTCCGGCCCCGTCGTGCACGTCCCCGACGCGTCCCGCGCGGTGGGGGTCGCGCGGTCGCTGCTGGACCCGGCGGGGCGCGCGGCATACGCCGCCGCCGTCCGTGCCGAGTACGACGAGGTCCGCCGGGAACGTGGAGAGCGCGGGCCCCGGGAGAAGCGGCTGACGCTCGCGGAGGCGCGCGAGAACGGCCTCCGGCTCGACTGGTCGGGCGTGGTGCCGCCTCGCCCGTCCTTCCTCGGCGCGCGGACGTTCGCCGACGTCCCCCTTGCGGAGCTGGTCGAGCGGATCGACTGGTCGCCGTTCTTCGCCACGTGGGAGCTGCGCGGCCGCTTCCCGGCGATCCTCGACGACCCCGTCGTGGGCGCCGTGGCGCGCGACCTCCACTCGGACGGCCTCGCGCTCCTCGACCGGATCGTCCGCGAACGGCGCCTGCGGGCGGACGCCGTCGTGGGCTTCTGGCCGGCGAACGCGTTCGGCGACGACATCGTCCTGTGGACCGACGAGACCCGGTCGGCCGAGCTGGACCGCTTCCTCACCCTCCGCCAGCAGGTGGCCAAATCGGACGGCAGGGCGGACCTCGCGCTCGCGGACTTCGTCGCGCCGGCGGGGAGCGGGGTCGCCGACTTCGTCGGGGCTTTCGCCGTCACCGCGGGCCACGGGCTCGACGACCTCGTGGCCGAGCTGGAGGCGGCGCACGACGACTACGCGGCGATCATGGCCAAGGCGCTCGCGGATCGACTCGCGGAGGCGCTCGCGGAGCACATGCACGAGCGCGTGCGGCGCGAGCTCTGGGGGTATGCGGCGGACGAGGGGCTCGACAACGACGCGCTCATCGCCGAGCGCTACCAGGGGATCCGCCCGGCGCCCGGCTATCCCGCCTGCCCCGACCACACGGAGAAGCGGACGATCTTCACCCTGCTCGACGCCGAGGCGCGCGCGGGGATCCACCTGACCGAGTCGTGTGCGATGCACCCGGGGGCGTCGGTCTCCGGCTACTACCTCTGGCACCCCGAGTCCCACTACTTCGGGGTCGGGCGGATCGGGCGCGACCAGCTCGAGGACTACGCCGCGCGGAAGGGCGTGACGATCGAGGAGGCGGAGCGCTGGCTGCGGACGAACCTCGTGGAGGACGCCCGCAGCGGCTGACCGGCGACGTCGCCGGCGCCGGTGGCGGTGGCCCGGGTCCGACCCCGGAGCGATCCGGGCGCGGTCCAGGTCCGACCCGCGCGGCGACCCGCGCGCGGCCCCATCGGACCCCCTTGCGCCCGGGGGGAGAATGCGCGCAAGGAGGTGCTGCGTCCCATGTACGGCACTATCGCCCGTCTTCACCCCAAGCCCGGGGCACTCGAGACTCTGCGGGCCGAGATGACGGCCTTCTCGGATGGCCGCAAGACTCCCGCCGGCTACCGAGAGAGCTTCGTCTTCGTCCCGGACAAGGAGGTCTACGACCGCCCCACGGTCTTCCTCGTCGCGATCTTCGACGACAAGGACTCGTACGTCGCGAACGCCGACAGCCCCGAGCAGGACGCCGACTACCAGCGGATGCGTGCGATGCTCGAGGATGACCCGGACTGGATGGACGGCACCTTCCTGGGCGCCTGAGCGCGCCCGGCGGACCGCCGCCACGTTGATGTCGACGAAGGCCCCCGGGCGCGACGCCCGGGGGCCTTCGCACGTCTGCGGCCACGGCCGTCGGCGCCGTGTGCGGGGGCGCCGGGATCGCCCGGGCCCTCCCCACCCCACCGCGAACCCGGCCGCCCGGAACACGGTCCCGCCCGGCGTACGATGGCGGCGGGATGCGCGATCGATCGGGCGGCCGTACCTGGAAGGGGATCTTCGCCGTGGGGCTCGCGCTCCGCCCGGTCCTCATCGTGCCGATGGCCCCCAGTGGCCCGCTCGGAGGCTCGGAGCTGCTCCCGGCCGCCGTCGTCGTGCTGATCGGCGGCAGCATCATGCTCGCGGCCGGCGTGCTGATCGGGAACCGCCCGATGACCGCGCTCGCGATCCTGACCGCGGTCGCCGCGCCCTTCCTGGCGGTCGTGGGGGCGATCGCCGGCCTGCCCATGCCCTGGCCGCTCCTCCTCGCCATCTACGACATCGCGCTCGCAGCCATCGGCATCGCCGCGTGGCGCGCTCCTCGCACGGCGTGACCGACGCGCCTTGTCGTCGCGGGCGGCGCGTCGCATCCTCGTCACCATGGAGACCGGGCGCGCGCGACGGCACCGGCGGATCCTGGGGCCGACCGCGGGCCTCGCGATCGCGGCGGGCCTGGTGCTGGCCGGCTGCGCCGCCCCGGGCGCGCCGACGGCGGTCCCTTCACCCACCCCCGCCACGGAGGCCTCAGCCATGGTGCCCGACCGCTCGCCCTCCGCGTCCTTCTCGCTCACGTCGTCCGCCTTCGCCGACGGCGCTCCGATCCCGGTCGAGCACTCGTGTCGCGGTGCGGACGTCTCTCCGCCGCTGGCGTGGAGCGGCGTCCCTGCCGGCGCGGGTGCTCTCGTCCTGTTCGTGGACGACCCCGACGGGCGCGACTGGGTCCACTGGTCCGTCCTGGACCTCGCGCCGCGCGACGGGTCGCTCGCCGCGGGGATCCTCTCGTCGGCCGATCCGCCGCAGCAGGGCCGCAACGACTTCGGGCGGTACGGGTACGGCGGCCCCTGCCCGCCCTCGGGGACCCACCACTACCGGTTCACCCTCTACGCGCTCGCGGAGCCGCTGGGCCTGCCCGGGCACCCGGACGGTTCGACGGTCCGCGGCGCGCTCGCGCGCGCGACGGTCCTCGCGCAGACGACGCTCGTGGGGACCTTCCGGGCCTGACGTTCCTGCCGGCGGGTCCGGGGGCGCCGCGGGCGTGGAGCCCGTGCGCCGGGCCGGCAGGTCTGTGGTCAGCCCTCCTGGCGCAGCTCGGCGAGCAGTCTGAGGACCGGCAGCGAGGCCGCGTAGATCGTCGCGAGCGTCTCCGGCAGGTCGGGCGAGAGCACGTCCGCGTCCGAGAGCGCCCGCGTGAAGACCACGTCCTTCAGCTTGAGCAGCTCCGCATCGGGGTGGTCCTTCGCGAAGCCGGCCGGGACGCGGCTGAGCCTGTCCCCGTAGATCGGGCCCGCCGCGGCGAGGAACCCCGGGTCGTCGATCGCCGCGTGCACGCGCGCCGGGTGGTCGACGACGAGCGTCCGCCACGCCGCCAGACGGGACGGCTCGGGGTGCCACATCCCGCCGCCGGCGGCCATCTGTCCAGGCTCGAAGTGGAAGTACGCGCCCATCCGGTCGTCGCGCGTCCCGCCTCGCCACGGGAAGCTCGCGCTGGCGGCGGTCTTGTACGGGGACTTGTCCTTCGAGAACCGGACGTCGCGGTAGATCCGGAACGGAGAACGCGATGGGTCGGCGACGAGCGGGAGGCCGCGCGCCTCGAATGCCTCCGCGAGGGCGACGCACAGGTCCTCCAGCGGACGCTTGAGGAGGCGCTCGTAGTCGTCCTTCCGCGGCTGGAACCAGGCCCGGTCGTTGTTCCCGGCGAGCTCGACGAGGAAGTCGATCGCCTCTCGCGTGAACCCCTCGAAGGTGGACATCCCATGCCTCGGCAGCTCGGAGCGGGTCCGCCGGCCGCCCCGGGTCCAGCTCCGTGGTGCGGAGGGTACGCGACATGCGTGGGGGGCGCGGATGTTCGTCGGCGGGCTTCGACCACAGCGCGCGGTCAAGTAGCATCGCCCTCATGCGACTCGGCGTCGGCTACCCAGGGTCTTCGCGGATCACCCATGCGCGTCGGGACCTCGACGAGATCGCCGCCGCCGGGGTCGGACTCGTCGTCATCGGTGCGACCGAGGAGGATGTCTTCGACCGGTCCGAGCGGCTCGCGACGATCGTCACCGCGGCGCGAGTGCGTGGGCTCGAGGTCCTCGTGGGATCGTGGGGCGTCCTCGGGATCTTCGGCGGCGGCGGCCAGTCGATCGCGCTCGCACGCGACCCCTCGATGCGGCAGGCCCTGTCCGACGGCGCCACGGTCCCCGCGGCCTGCCCGAACCACCCGGAGACCGGCGCCTGGCTCGAACGCTGGGTCGAGACGGTCGTCGCGGCGCGGCCGGACGGGATCGCGTGGGTGAACCCGCGCCTGTGGGTCCCCTCTCGCGACCGATGGGGGACGGGACACGGTGCCGCGTGGGCGTGCCAGTGCCACCGATGCCGCTCCGCGTGGCGCCACGGCCGGCATGACGCGCCGGGCGGCGAGATGCCGGACGCGATGACGGCGGAGGTCCGGCTCTTCCGCGAGCGATCGCTCCTCGGCCTTCTCGAGACGGCCACCGCGTCCGTGCATCGCTCCGGGCTCCGGAACGTCGTCACCGTCGCGCCCGCGGGCGGGGAGGACCCCGAGGCGCTCGCGTGGGACGTCCTCGCGGCGAGCCCGTACGTGGACGGACTGGGCACCGAGCCGGCCCGCGACATCGACACGACGATCGCCGACCACGTCGCGTTCTGGGGCGCGCGCGTCGCGCGGGTGGCGCAGAGCCGCCGGCTTCGCACGCACCTCTGGCTCCGTCTCGGCCGGGTCAGGTCCGCCCGCGCCGACGTCCTCGCGGAGGCGGTCGCGGAGGCGGCGAGGGCGCGAGTGGACGACCTCATCGTCCGGTCATGGCCGGACGATGACCCGACCGGTTCGGACGCGAGCGCCGGTGGCCCGGCCTTCCTCTCCGCGACGGATGCCTGGCGGGTGGTCGCCGAGGCGGTGGCGCGGACGAACGCGCGCTGATCCGCAGCGCCGCGGCACGCCGCTCCGGCCGGCGACCCGCGGCGCGCTCCGGCCGCTCCGGCCCGGGCGGCGACCCGCGGCGCGCTCGCTACTGCAGGACGCTGAGCGCCCGGCCCTCGGGGACGACGCGCGCGGACCCGGGCGTCGCGACCGGTGCGAGGATCTCCGCGATGTCCAGCGTCGTGACGCCCGGCCCATCGGCGCCCGCCGGCGCGGTCGAGGCGAGGCCGTCGCGCAGCATCGTCATGCAGAACGGGCAGCTGGTCGCGAGCGTGCCCGCGCCGGTCGCGCGGACCTGCCCGGCACGCATCTCGTTGATCCGCGTCCCGCGCGTCTCCTCCATCCACATCCGGCCGCCGCCCGCGCCGCAGCACGCCGTCTGCCGGCCGTGGCGCTCCACCTCGACGAGCTCCGTGCCGCCCACGGCGGAGAGCACGGTCCGCGGGGCCGCGACCACGCCGTTGTAGCGCGCGAGGTAGCAGCTGTCGTGGAAGGTGATCCGCCGCGTCTCGGCTCCGTCGGGGGCGATCGTCGCGAGGCGCCCATCGGCGAGCAGCTGTGCGAGGTACGTGGCGTGGTGCGTCACCGTGTACGACCCGCCGAACCGGCCGTACTCGTTCGCGAGCGTGTTGAAGCAGTGCGGGCACGCGGTGACGATCGCGGGCGGGCCGTACTTCGCGAGCGTCTCCACGTTCTGCATCGCGAGCATCTGGAAGACGTACTCGTTGCCCATCCGCCGCGCCGGGTCGCCCGTGCACGCCTCCTCCTGGCCCAGGACCGCGAACCGGATCCCCGCCGCGTTCAGGCATGTCGCGAAGGCGCGCGCCACCCGCCGGTTCCGCTCGTCGAACGCCGCCGCGCAGCCCACCCAGTAGAGGACGTCGATCTCGCCGAGCCTCCCGGCGCGGGCGAGGTCCGCCGCGACCGGGACCGCGAACGGGAGGCCCTTCGTCCAGTCGAGGCGCGCCGTCTGCGGCTGGCCCCACGGGTTGCGCTGGCTCTCCATCCCGCGGAACGCTGCGGTGAGCTCGGTCGGGAACCGGCTGTCCTCGAGGACGAGGTTCCGGCGGATCCCGACGATCTTGTCCACGTGCTCGATGAGGACCGGGCACGCCTCCACGCAGGCGCCGCACGTGACGCAGTCCCAGACCGCGTCGTACGAGATGGCGCCGTCGATGAGCGGGATGAGGGCGGCGGTCGGCCGGATCGAGTCGTCCATCCCGGGGATGCGGCGGACGTCCGGGCCGTTCGGGATGAGGTTGAGTCCGGTCTCGGCGTCGTCCGCGAGGTGGCGGATCCCCATCACGAGCGCCTTGGGGTTCAGCGGCTTGCCCGTGGCGAACGCGGGACACGCGTCCTGGCAGCGGCCGCACTCGGTGCAGGTGAAGCCGTCGAGCAGTCCCTTCCAGCCGACGTCCGCGAGGTTCCGCAGGCCGTAGGTGGCGTCCTCCGCCTCCAGGTCCATCGACGGGCAGCTCGCCGCGTGGCTCGAGCTTGCGGAAGAAGACGTTGAAGAAGCTCGTGACGACGTGGAGGTGCTTCGTGGACGGGAGCCAGACGAGGAAGGTCGCGACCGCGAGGATGTGGCCCCACCAGCAGACGGCGAAGAGGACCTCGAGCGCCTGCGTCGAGAGGCCGGCGATGGCCGACCCGATCGCGTTGGTGATGAACGCGCCGGGGACCGCCCCGTGCAGGGCGGCCTCCGCCGAGAGCGCGCCGAGCTCGCCGACGATGATCGCGCCGATGAGCAGGAGGATGAGGACGCCCGACCGCGTGAGCGTGAGGCGCGGGGGCTTCGAGACCAGCCGCCGCCACAGCGCGTAGGCGATCCCCGCGAGGGCGGCCACGGCCGCGACGTTGCGGAGGGCCATGAGGACCGCCCACAGCACGCCGCCGAACGGCCAGGAGATCACCGCCTCGGGGATGCCGAACGTGACGGCGTTCGCGACCCCGACCGAGAGCAGGAGGAACGCCGCGAAGATCGCGTAGTGCATGAGGCCGGCGCGCGGGTCGCGGAACATCCGCGTCTGGAGGAGCGCGTAGCGCACGAGGGCGCCGGTCCGGCGCCAGAGATGCCCGAACGGGTGCGCGGGCGCAGCGACCGCGAACAGGCGCAGGTGGCGCGCGATCTCGAGCGCGAAGAGGGCGACCGCCCCCCAGAAGAGCGGGAAGACGAGCGGGTAGCCGGGGACCTGTGCGAGCGACTCGGTCACCCCTCGACCTCCCTCTCCTCTTCCGCGCGGCGGGCCGCGCCCGGCCGGCTCAGCCGCCCCGGGACTTCAGCTCCGCGACGATCGCCGGACCCACGGTGAACAGGTCGCCGACGACGAACAGGTCGGCGAACTCGGCGATCGGGGCGTCGGGGTCCTTGTTCACCGCGACGACGGTCTCGGCCCCCTGCACGCCGACCGTGTGCTGGATGGCGCCGGAGATCCCGAGCGCCACGTACAGCTGCGGCTTCACGACCTTCCCCGTCTGGCCGATCTGCTGGCTGAAGCCGATCCAGCCCGCGTCCACCGCCGCCCGGGTCGCTCCGACCGAGCCGTCGAGCGCGTGCGCGAGGTCCTCCACGACGGCGAAGCCCTCTGCGCTGCCGATCCCGCGGCCGCCCGCGACGATGATGCGCGCCTCCTCGATCGGGACCGCCTCGGACGACTCGTCCACCCGCTCCGTCAGGCGGACGGCGGGCAGCGCGGCCGGCGCGAGGCCCGTCACGACCTCCACCGAGCCCGGCGCGGTCGCCGGCTGCGCCGAGACGCTGTTCGAGCGGACCGTGAGGATCCCGTGGTCGACGGTGAACGCGCTCGTGGTGAGGAAGCGGCCGCCGAGGATGCTCATGTCCACGGACGGCCCGCCGTCCGCCCACCCCACGGCGATCGCGTTGGCGAGGACCCCCCAGCCGAGGAGCGCGCTGAGCATCCCCGCGAGGTCGCGTCCCTCGGGGGTCGCGCCGAGGACGAGGAAGCTCGGCTGCTCGCGCTCCACGAGCGCCGCGATGGCGGGCGCGATCGCGGCGGCAGCGGCGACGTCCGACGCACCGGGCACCTCGATCGAGAGGACCCGCGGGACGTAGTCCGCGAGCTCCGTCGCGACCGCGGCCGGGGCGGCCGTGGCGACGACGCCGGCAGCGGTGCCCCCGGAGACCTCGGCGAGCGCGCGGGCCAGCGTGGCCCCCTCGGCGCTGATCCGGGCGAGCCTGCCGCCCTTCTCCTCCGCGATGACCCAGATCCCGCCCGGCATCAGATGAGCCTCCGCTCGTCGAGGAACGCGACGACCTCGCGGGCCACGTCCGCCGGGGTTCCGGTGACCCGCCGGGTCGTCCCGCGCGTCGCGGGGACCCGCACGTCGGTGACGCGCGACGTGGCGACGGCACCGCCGACGGCCACGCCGCCGAGGTCGAGGTCCGCAAGGGAGCGGATCGCGATCTCCTTGCTGCGGGCGCCCATGATCCCCTTCAGCGACGGGTAGCGCGGCTCGCCGAGCGTCTGCGTGGCCATGACGAGCGCGGGCAGGGGCGCCTCGATCGTCTCGTACCCGGTCGCGGTCAGGCGACGGACGCGCACGCGGCCGTCGACCTGCTCGATCCGCGAGGCGTACGACAGGTACGGCAGCCCGAGGAGCGTCGCCACGCCGGCCGCCACGACCCCGCCGCCGCCGTCGGAGGTGTCCACGCCCGCGAGCACCAGGTCGTACTCCAGCGTCCGGAGCGCCGCGGCGAGGACCCGCGTGGTCGTGAGCGAGCACGACCCCTCCAGCGCCGGGTCCGTGACGATGACGGCGCGCGTCGCGCCCATCGCGAGCGCCTTGCGCAGCGCCTCGGGCCCGTTGGAGGGCGCCATCGCCAGGAGCGTGACCTCCCCACCGTCCGGGCTCGCCTCCACGAGCTTGAGCGCCGCCTCGACGGCGTACTCGTCGTTGCCGTTGACGACGGGCGGTGCGGACAGGCGGTCCATGCGGCCGTCCCCGCCCATCCGCTCCTGTCCCGTCGTGTCGGGCACGGGTTTCGTGAGGACGACGATGCGCACGAGTGCCGGGCCTCCTGTGGGGCGCGCGCGGACGCCCGCGCGTGTGAGGGTGACGGTACCGCAGCGCGAGGGTCGCGCGAGCGGGCTTCCGGGTGCCGGGGGCCGTAGAGTACGGCGGTGACCACCGATGGAGAGACGCGCCTCGACCTCGCCGCGGCCCTGCGCGCCGCGGGCGTCGTGCCGGTCGTCGAGATCCCGGACGCCTCGGCCGCCGCCCCCCTGGCGGAGGCGCTCCTCGACGGCGGGATCGGCTGCGTGGAGATCACGTTCCGCACGGGCGCCGCCGCCGACGCGATCGCCGCGATCCGCGACGCCGTCCCGCAGATGCTCGTCGGGGCGGGGACGGTCCTCACGGCCGACCAGGTCGAGGTGGCGCGCGAGGCCGGGGCGCGGTTCCTCGTCTCGCCCGGCTTCGGCCAGCTCGTCGTCCGGCGTGCCGCCGAGGTGGGGCTCCCGATCGTGCCCGGCGCCTGCACGCCGACCGAGATCCAGATGGCGCTCGACGCCGGGATCCGGCTCGTGAAGCTCTTCCCGGCCGAGGCGGCCGGCGGCATCGCGTACCTTCGGGCGCTCGCCGGGCCGTTCCGGGACGTCTCGTTCGTCCCCACGGGCGGGATCGACCCGACGAACCTCGCGGACTGGCTCGCGGCTCCGGGCGTCGTCGCCTGCGGCGGGACGTGGCTCGCGAAGCGGGAGTGGCTCGCGCGCGGCGACTTCGCCTCGGTGCGATCCGCCGCCGCCGAGGCCGCAGCGATCGTCGCCGAGGCGCGACGGGCCGAGGGCGGGCCGGGTCGCGCGGGATGACACGGGCGGACCGGAGGCGGCCCGCGTGAGGGTCGAGCGGATCGGGCCGGGCCGGCGGACCGCCCGCGGGCCTCGAGGGAGCGGTGCTGGCCCGGGACGTGGCCGTCGGCGGGGATCGACTGTCCAAGGGCAGGCGGCTGACGGACGCGGAGGTCGCGCGGCTCGCGGCGGCGGGCCCCGACGAGGGCGTCACGGTCATCGTGCCCGGCCCGGACGACCTCCACGAGGACGAGGCCGCGCTCCGGCTCGCCCGCGCGATGGCCGGGCCCGGCGTGGAGCTGCGCGGACCGTCGGAGAGCCGCGTCGACCTCGTCGCCGTGACCCGCGGCGTGGCGCGGATCCGTGCGCGCGACCTGGAGCGGCTCGCGCGGATCGACCCCATCGCCGCGTTCTCCATCCTCGACCGCCAGGTCGTGGAGGCGGGCGAGCTCGTCGCGAGCGTGAAGGTCGGGCCGCACGTGGTCGCGGCGGAGCCGGTGGCGCGGGGCGAGCTGCTCGCGCGCCGGGCAGCCCCGATCGTCGCGGTCGCGCCGTTCGCCCGACGGCGGATCGGCGTCGTGGTGGAGGAGCGCCTGCCCGCCGCCGGTCGGGCCCGCTTCGAGCAGAGCGTCCGCGAGAAGGTCGAGTGGCTGGGTTCGGACCTCACCGGGTTCGCGTACCCGGGCGGCGACGTCGCGGCGATCGAGGAGGCGCTCCGCGGCCTCGTCGCGGGCCGCGACTCCGTCGACATCGTCCTCACCGCCGGCATGGGGAGCTCCGACCCTGCCGACCCGGTCTTCGTCGCCTTCGAGCGCGCCGGTGGTCGGGTCGTCCGGCGCGGGGTCCCAGCGCACCCCGGGTCGATGCTGTGGCTGGGGCGGCTCCGCCGGACGACGATCCTGGGCCTGCCGAGCTGCGGCGCCTACTCGAAGGCCACCGCGGCGGACCTGCTCCTGCCGTGGATCCTCGCGGGCGATCCGCCGGACGGCCGGACGGTCGCACGCCTGGCGCACGGGGGCGTCCTCTCCCGCGACATGCGCTTCCGGTTCCCCGCATATGCGCGCGACGCGTCCGTGGACACGGACCGATAGAGTGAGCGGTCCGATGACCGACCCGACCCTTCCCGCAGCGGACGCCGACCCGGGAGGTCCGGCATGAGGGAGCTCCTCGAGACGATCGACGCCTGGCGCGCGGACGGCGCACGGATCGGGCGGGCGGTCGTCGTCCGGACCTTCGGCTCCTCGCCGCGACCCGAGGGCGCCGTGCTCCTCACCACGTCGGACGGGCGGCTGGCCGGCTCCGTCAGCGGCGGGTGCGTGGAGGGCGCCGCGTACGAGGAGATCGAGACGGCACGACGGACCGGCCGTTCGCGCGTGATCCGGTACGGGATCAGCGACGAGCAGGCGTGGGACGTGGGCCTCGCGTGCGGCGGGACCATCGACGTGCTCGTGGAGCCGGAGCTCCGCCCGGAGGTCGAGGCGGCCGCGCGCGCTGCCGCCGGCGAGCGCGAGAGGACGGCGGCGGCCGGCGCACCGGGCACCGGTCCGGACGCGGGCGACGCGGGCGGCCTCGCGATCGTCATCCCCCTCCCGCCCGACTCGCCCGGGCCGGCGTTCGGGCCGCACGCTCCCGGCGAGGGCGAACCCCCCGCGCCATCGCTCCGCGTCCACGCGGACGGACGCCTCGACGGGACCCTCGGCGACGCGGCCGACGACGCCGCGCTTGTCGCGGCCGCGCTCGAGGCGCTCGACCGCGGGACCTCGCGGGTCGTGGAGATCGCGGGCCGGCAGCTGTTCGTCGAGGCGTACCCCGCGCGGCCGCGCCTCGTGGTCGTGGGCGCGGTCCAGGCGGCGATCTCCCTCGTCCGCTTCGCGCGCGAGGTCGGCTACGAGACGATCGTCGTGGACGGCCGGGCGGCGTTCGCCACGCCGGAGCGCTTCCCCGACGTGGACCGGCTCGTCGTCGCGTGGCCGGACGAGGCCGCCGACGAGATCGGCCTCGGGCCGGCGGACGCCGTCGTCGTCCTCACGCACGACGTGAAGTTCGACGAGCCGGCGATCGTCGCCGCGCTCGGCCGCGGCTGCCGGTACGTGGGGGCCGTCGGATCGCGGAAGACGCAGGCCGACCGGCGCGCGCGCCTCGTCGCTGCCGGCGTCCGGGAGGAGGACCTCGCGCGCCTCCGCGGCCCCGATCGGGCTCGACCTCGGCGGCCGATCGCCGGCGGAGACCGCGCTCGCGATCATCGCCGAGGTCGTCGCGGCGCGATACGGCGGTTCGGGCGTCCCGATGTCCGAGCGAGGGCCGCGGACAGCGCCCCGACGGCCGCGGCCTCCGTGCCGGACGGGCTCCGGACGGCCGGCGGCGCCGCGCAGGGGCCGGGCGGAAACCGTCCTCCCGTCGGTGACGTATCGCCCTCCATCCGCGGCGTGCCCGCCGCACGACTGGAGGAAGCGATGAGCAGGTCGATCCGTCCCTCGTTCCCCGCGGCACTCGCCGGCGCCGCGCTCGCCACCGTCCTCGCCGTCGGCGCCGTCGCCGCGTCCGACTCCGGCGCGAAGGTCCTCGACGCCTCGATGGCCGGCATCCCCGCGTCGATGACCGGACAGGCCTTCATGGGCGTCCAGGGCGGCGGCCTGCCGTGGAGCCTCGCGAGCGGCGAGGCGAAGCTCTTCCGTGACGGTCGCCTCCACGTGGAGGTCGAGGGCCTGGTCCTCGCGGCCGGCGCGGCAGCCGGGACCAACCCGATCGCCACCGGCGTCGCGATCGTGAGCTGCGGCGGCAGCGTCGCCGCGCAGTCGGCGCCGGTGCCCTTCTCGACGACCGGCGACGCGGAGGTCGACGCGCGGGTGACCCTCCCGGCATCGTGCCTGGCCCCCGTCGTGTTCTTCGCCGGCGTCACGGGGAACGGCCCACGCTGGTTCGCGGTCACCGGCTGGTAGGCGATCACGCGGCCGGCCTGCGCACGCGCGGCGCGCGCGGCTCAGGCGCGCGCGAAGCTCGCCTGCAGCGCCCCCGACGCGTCGCGGAGCTCGAGACGATCGCCGGCGGCCGACCACGTCACGGCCGCCGCGAGCGCCGCGAGATACGCGGCCTCCTGGGCGGCGAGCGTCTCGGAGGGGCATGCCATCCGCGTGCTCCCGAGCGCGCCGAACGCGATCGCCTCCCCGTCCACGGTGTACGTCCCACGGTAGCGGTTGCATGTCGCGTTCCCGGAGGCGCTCCCGTCGCCGCCGAGCTCGAGCGTGACGGACGAGTCGGCCTCGAGGCTCACCACCGCCTGCCGGCCGTTGTTCATACCGGTCGCCTCCCAGGTCCCCACGTACGCGTCCGCGGGCGCGGCCGCGAGCTCGACGACGGGCACGCCGGCCGCATCGGAGAGGACGAGCCGCCCGCCGGCCAGCGCATACGCACGCGCCGCGTCGAGGGCCAGGTAGAGCGCCTGCTCGACCTCCATCCGCGGCGGTGGGCAGGCCATCATCGTCGAGGCGCACGGCCCGATGCGGATGGCGCCGGCGGTCGCCTCGTACGGGCCCGTGTACCGGTTGCAGCCGCCACTCCCCGCGACGCGACCCTCGGCGAACCGGGCGTCGGCATGGACGCCGGCCGGGAGGGGCGCCAGCCCTTCGCCGGTCCGGACGGCCACGACGATCCAGGTCACGCCCTCGAGCGCGGCGGCCTCGGTCGGCCCCACCGTCACATGCTCGTGAAGGCGGTGCCCGTCTCGGTGGCCACGAGCGAGAAGCCGGGCTTGATCTGGCCTTCGATGATCCGCAGCCGGTCCTCGAAGTGCGCGAACGCGCTCTTCATCGCGTTGATCTGGAGCCAGCGGATGTCGTCGAGCCCCAGCTCGAACGCGTGGGCCACGGCGGTCAGCTCGTCCGACAGCGTGACGTGGCTCATGAGGCGGTTGTCCGTGTTCACGGTCACGCGGAAGCGGAGCCGGCGGAGGAGCCCGAACGGATGCTCGTCGATGGACGCCGCCGCGCCGGTGTGCACGTTCGACGTGGGACACATCTCGAGGGGGACGCGCCGGTCGCGGACGTAGGCGGCCAGGCGGCCGAGCTCGGCGGTCCCGTCCGGGTTGACCGTGATGTCGTCCACGATCCGGACCCCGTGGCCCAGGCGCTCGGCGCCGCACCACTGGAGCGCCTCCCAGATGGACGGCAGCCCGAAGCTCTCGCCCGCGTGGATCGTGAAGTGGAAGTTCTCGCGGGCGATGTAGTGGAAGGCGTCGAGGTGCCGGCTGGGCGGGAAGCCGGCCTCCGCGCCGGCGATGTCGAAGCCGACGACGCCGGCGTCGCGCCACTTGACCGCCAGCTCCGCGATCTCGAGGGAGCGGGCCGCCGTGCGCATCGCGGTGCAGATGGTCCGCACGTCGATCCGCTGGCCGCGCATCGCCGCGCGCTCGGACCCCAGGCGGAAGCCGGCGATCACGGCCTCCACGACCTCGTCGAGCGTGAGGCCCTGCTCGAGGTGGAGCTCGGGCGCGAAGCGGACCTCGGCGTAGACGACGCCGTCGGCGGCGAGGTCCTCGGCGCACTCGGCCGCGACGCGCTGGAGGGCGTCCTTCGTCTGCATGACGCCGACCGTGTGAGCGAACGTCTCCAGGTAGAGCTCGAGGCTCTTGCGGTCCGCGCCGCGCGTGAACCACCGGCCGAGCTCGTCGGGGTCGGTCGTGGGAAGGCCCGTGTACCCGGTCTCGGCCGCGAGATCGGCGACGGTGGCAGGCCGCAGGCCACCGTCGAGATGGTCGTGGAGGAGGACCTTGGGAACCTTGCGGATCGTCTCGACGGGAAGCATGGAGCCATCATGCGCCGCCGCGGCGGGCCGGGGAAGGGCGGGTAGACTCAGGCGGAGCACCCCTCTCGACCCCTGGAGGACCACCCGATGTCCCGGTTCACCGACGCCCTCAGCGACCAGGTCGCGAACGAGTTCGGCGCCTCGCAGCAGTACGTCGCGATCGCCGTCTGGTACGACAGCGAGACGCTCCCCCAGCTCGCCGGGCACTTCTACCGGCAGGCGGTGGAGGAGCGGAACCACGCGATGATGCTCGTCCAGTACCTCCTCGACGCGGGCGAGACCCCGGTGATCCCCGGGGTCGCCGCACCCCGGACGACGTTCGACTCGACCGCCCAGCCGGTGGAGGTCGCCCTCGCGCAGGAGCGGACGGTCACCGACCAGATCGCGAGCCTCGTGCGGCTCGCGCGCGAGGACGGCGACATGCTCGGCGAGCAGTTCCTCCAGTGGTTCCTGAAGGAGCAGGTGGAGGAGGTCGCGAGCATGAGCGCGCTGCTGCGCACCGTTGAACGGGCGGGCGACGCGAACATCCTCCTCGTGGAGGAGCAGCTCGCACGGACGAGCGCGACCGGCGAGGGCGCCGACGCCTCTGCGCCCGCCGCGGCCGGCGGCGCGCTCTAGGCCCGCCGGTGCGCCCGGCGGCAGCGGCACGCCCTGGGTCGGAGGCGCGCACGGTGGCGCGGGCCCGACGATGACCACCCCGGGTCGCGTCCGGCTCGCGTTCGGCCGCGAGGGCCTCGAGATCGAGGTCCCGGACGGCGTGGACGTCCTCCGGCCGCCGCATCCCGCCGCGCTCGCGGATCCCGCGGAGGCCGTCCGGCGCGCGCTCCGCGACCCGTCCTTCGGGCCGCCGCTCGCCGCGCTGGTCCCGCCCGGCGCCCTCGTCGCGGTGAGCGTCTGCGACGTCACCCGGGCGTTCCCGTCGCGGACGGTCCTGCCCGTCCTCCTCTCGGAGCTGCCGGGCCGCCGCGTCCGGCTCGTCGTGGCGACGGGGACCCACCGCGCGTGCACCCCCGACGAGCTCGTCCGGATGCTCGGGGAGGACGTCCTCGTGGCCTGCGAGGTCGTCCAGAACGACGCGGACGACGAGGCGGCGCCACGCGCCGGTCGGGCTCGTGCCGGGCTCGGAGGTGGAGGCGCGGATCGACCGGCGCTTCCTCGACGCCGACGCGCGGATCACCCTCGGGTTCGTCGAGCCGCACTTCTTCGCCGGCTTCTCCGGCGGGCCCAAGATGGTCGCGCCCGGCCTGGCCGACCTCACGACGATCCGGGAGCTGCACTCGGCGGCACGGATCGCGGACCCGCGCGCGACGTGGGGGATCCTCGACGGGAACCCCGTCCACGACCCGATCCGCACGATCGCCGGCCGCGCCGACGTCACCTTCGCACTCGACGTCGCGCTCGACGGCGAGAACCGGATCGCCGCCGTCTTCTCCGGCGCGCTCGACGCCGAGCACCGGGCCGCGTGCGCCCACGTCCGCGAGACGGCCATGGTCCGGGTCCCCGAGCCGTACGACGTCGTGGTGACGACGAACAGCGGCTATCCGCTCGACCAGAACCTGTACCAGTGCGTGAAGGGGCTCCGCGCCGCCGCCGGGATCGTCCGGCCCGGCGGCCGCATCGTGCTTGCGGCGGCGTGCGAGGACGGCCTGCCCGCCCACGGCCGGTACGCGCGCCTTCTCGCGTCATCGTCCGGGCCGGCGGAGTTCATCGAACGGCTGGAGCGCGGCGAGATCGCCGAGCGCGACCAGTGGCAGGTGCAGGTCCAGGCGGAGATCCAGATGCGCGCCGAGGTCGTCGCGCACACCCCGGGCGTCCCGCCGGACGACCTGCGGCGGGCGTGGATCGAGCCGGTGGCGGACGTGGATGCCGCGCTGCGCGAGGGGCTGCGTCGGGCGGGTCCGGGCGCACGGGGCGCGATCCTCCCCGACGGACCGCGGACCATCGCGTATGTCGGCTGAGGCGGGGGCCGACGCGGCCGAGGTGGCGCTCGCCCGGCCGGAGATCGTCACGTGCATCACCTTCCGGCGCGACATCCCGGATCCCGGCCACGACCTGCTGCGCGCGTTCCGCAGCGGCGACCCGGGGGCCGCCGCTCGCGTCGCCGAGGCGGTGGCCGCGCTGCTCGACGCGCGTCCGGAGGTGGCACCGCCCGGGACCCTGGCGGTCCCCGTGCCGGGTCACGTCGCGGGTGCGCGGAACGCCCCCTGTGCGGACCTCATCCGGGCGCTCGCGCCGGGGCGCGGCTGGGCCGTCGCGGAGGCGGGGCTGCTCACGCGCGTCGCGGATGCGCCCGAGGGGAAGTCGTTCGGCCCGCGCGACGCGGTCGCCGAGGCCGCGACGCTCGCGTGGGACGCCTCCCTCGTCCCGGCCGGCACATCGCGCATCCTCCTCGTCGACGACGTGGCCGCATCCGGCGCGACGCTCCACGCGGCGCTCACGGCGCTCCCCCGGGAGTGGCGGCCGCGCGCGGTCCTCCTCGCGGCGTTCCGGTCCGTCACGGCCTGACGAGGGCGGCGGGACGCACGCGTCTCGGCGCTCGTGCAGACCCATGCGCGGCCCGCGCGTGACCACCAGTCACACTCCCGGGGGCGCCGGTGTCGCTCCTGTGCCCCCGGCGCACGATGACGACGCGTTCGGGGGCCGCCGAGCTCCCCGAACGGCAGCATCGTTGCGTGGGGGTCATCGCGACGACCGAGGTGGGGGCGGATCCGTGCCTGGGGGCACACCCGAGCCACCCCGCGCCCCCCGGCGGCCCGCGCCACCCCGCGCCCGCCGCGGCCCGCGCCACCCCGCGCCCGCCACCCGGCCCACGCCTACCCGTCCGCCCGGACCTCCGCGAGCCGGCGCACGAGGAAGTCGCGCTCCGCGGCGTTCGCCGCCAGCTCCAGCGCGCGCCCGTATGCCGCGGCCGCCTCGTGGCGCCGGCCCAGACGGCGAAGGAGGTCCGCGCGGGTCGCGTGGTAGAGGTGGTAGTCGGCGAGCGTGCCTTCCGTCCCGATCGCCTCGACGAGGACGAGGCCGGCAGCCGGGCCGTCGGCCATCGCCACGGCGACGGCCCGGTTCAGGTCGACGACGGGCGACGGCGCGACGCGCGCGAGCGCCGCGTACAGGCCGGCGATCTCGACCCAGTCGGTCTCGCCGGTCGCGGCCGCCTCCGCGTGGCACGCAGCGATGGCGGCCTGGAGCGCGTACGGCCCCGGCGCGCCACCGGCGAGCCCGAACGCCCGCGCGACCGCCGCGGACCCCTCGGCGATCTCCGCCGCGTCCCACCGCGACCGGTCCTGGGCCTCCAGGAGGACGAGCGAGCCGTCCGGCGCGGTGCGCGCGTCGCGGCGGGAGTCCTGGAGGAGGAGCAGGCCGAGCAGGCCCGCCGCCTCCGGCTCGCCGGGCATGAGGTCGGCGACGAGCCGGGCCAGGCGGATCGCCTCCGCGCACAGGTCCCGACGGACGAGGGCGTCGCCGGCGCTCGCGGTGTACCCCTCGTTGAAGATGAGGTAGATCGTCGCGAGGACGCCGTCGAGGCGCTCGGGGAGGAGGTCGTCGGGCGGGACCCTGTACGGGATGCCGGCCGCCTGGATCTTCCGCTTCGCCCTGACGATCCGCTGTGCGAGCGTCGCCTCGGGCACGAGGAACGCGCGGGCGATCTCCGGGGTCGTGAGCCCGCCGAGCGTCCGAAGCGTCAGCGCGACGCGCGCGTCGAGCGCGAGCGCCGGGTGACAGCAGGTGAAGACGAGTCGCAGGCGGTCGTCGGCCACCCGGCTCTCGCCGCCCAGTCGCACCTCGCCCTCCACGCCGGCACCCGCCATCCGCTCGATCTCCGCCACCTTCGTCGCCTCCGTCCGCGACCGCCGCAGTCGGTCCAGCGCGCGGTTGCGCGCCGTCGTGACGATCCACGCGCCCGGGCGGTCGGGGACGCCGTCGCGCGGCCACCGCTCGAGTGCCGTGACGAACGCGTCCTGGACCGCCTCCTCGGCGAGGTCGAAGTCGCCGAGGACCCGGATGAGCGTCGCGAGCGCACGGCCGGACTCCTCGCGGAAGGTCCGCTCGACGACCTCGGTCGCCGGGCCGCCCCGGCCGGCCGTCGCGCCTCCCCCGGCCGGACCACCCGCGGCCGCGGCCACTCCCCGCCGGGCCGCCGCCGCGGACCGCGCCGCCGCCGGCCGCGCCCTCGACCTCCCGCGTCAGACGGCCGCTCCCGGCTCGGGCATCGGCTGGATCGGACGGACCTCGACCGTGCCGAGCCGTGCGCCCGGGATCGCCGCCGCAGCCTGCAGTGCCGCGTCGAGGTCGTCGCACTCGACGAGGTAGAACCCGCCGAGCGCCTCCTTGGTCTCGGCGAACGGCCCGTCGGTGATCAGCGTCCGACCGTCGCGCACCCGGACGCTCGTCGCGGCCGCCGTGGGCTGGAGCGCCTCGCCGTGGCGGAGGATCCCCTGCGCGGCGATCGCGTTCGTGTACGCGCCGTACTCCTCGGCCATCTGCGCGAACGCCTCGGGGCTCGCGGGCAGGGCCGTCTCGTCGGTGTAGATGAGCAGCAGGTACTTGGCCACGGATCACGCTCCTTCGGTGCGGTGCGGTGGCGGTGCGGGGCGCCGCCCTCCTGTGATGACGACGAACGGCGACCGGTGGATTCGACAGTGGCTCCCTCCGGGCGGCGGACGACGCGGCGGAGAGGGCCGTAATGGTGGGGACGCGCGCCGGCCGGTGCAAGAGGGACCGTGAACCGCCCCCCTTCCGCACGCCCGTATCCTTCCGGCATGGCGACCCCGCACGTCGACCTGCCGGTCGGTGAGCGCACCGTCCGCGTGACGAACCCGGACAAGGTCTACTTCCCGGACGCCGCCGGCGGGCCGGTCACGAAGCTCGAAGTGGTCCGCTACTACCTGTCGGTCGCGGACGGCGCGCTCCGCGGCGCCGGCGGCAGGCCGATGGCGCTGAAGCGCTACCCGGACGGCGCGGCCGGCGAGTGGTTCTTCCAGAAGCGCGCGCCCGCATCCCGGCCCGACTGGGTCCGCACCGTCGAGCTCGCGTTCCCGTCGGGCAGGACGGCGCACGAGGTCGTCATCGACGACGCCGCCGGGCTCGCGTGGGTCGCCACCCTCGGCTGCCTCGACCTCAACCCGCATCCCATCCGCGCGGACGACCTGGACCACCCCGACGAGCTGCGCGTGGACCTCGACCCCGTCCCCGGCATCGAGTGGCCGCAGATCCAGCGCGTGGCGCTCGTCGTGCGCGAGGCGCTCGCCGCCGCGGGGCTGGTCGGCTGGCCCAAGACGTCGGGCTCGCGCGGGATCCACGTGAACGTGCGCATCGAGCGACGGTGGACCTTCCCGGAGGTCCGACGCGCGGCGCTGGCCCTCGCGCGGGACGTGGAGCAGCGCGCCCCCGACCTCGCCACCAGCAAGTGGTGGAAGGAGGAGCGCCACGGGGTCTTCATCGACTACAACCAGAACGCGAAGGACCGGACGGTCGCGTCCGCGTACTCGATCCGCCCGCTCCCGGACGCCCGGGTCTCCACGCCGCTGACCTGGGACGAGGTGCCCGACGTCGACCCCGCCGCGTTCACCGTCCGGACGGTCCCCGAGCGCTTCGCGCGGATCGGCGACCCGCACGCGGGGATCGACGACGCCGCCGGCTCCCTCGACGGCCTGCTCGACCTCTCCGCCCGGCACGAGCTCGAGGGGCTCGGGGACGCACCGTGGCCGCCGCAGTACGCGAAGACGGAGGACGAGCCGCCGCGCGTCCAGCCATCGAAGCGCCGGATGCCGACCAAGCCGCTCGTCGAGATCGCCCGCGCGGCAGCGCGCGACGACGCCCTGGCGGGCCTGGGTCGGTGGCAGCGACCGCCACCCGGACGTCTGGCCCCACATCCAGCCGGCCGACGTCCTCGTCGACGCCATGCGCGGCCGGTACACGACCTGGACGCGGATCCGGGTCAACCTCGAGCACGTGCCGCCGGAGCTGCGCCCCGACCAGGAGCCGCTCGACGCCGACTACGACCCGTGGGCGGAGGCCCGGGGAGGTTGAGCGTCGGTCCTGAGGTGCGCCCCGAGTGATGCCGGGGTGCGAACGAAGGGACCGGCCGCCTTCGCGGCCGGTCCCTTCGTTCGTGCGTGGGGCGGTGCGTGGCCGGGTACCCGGCCGTCCGGGGACTACCGGACGGCGGCCTCGGCGTTGACGATCCCCGCCCCGAAGAACGAGGTCTGGCCCGGACCGCCGGTGCACTGGCGCGGATCGCCCGCCGGCCAGTCCGTCGGACACGCCGTGGGGGTCGCCGAGGCGCGGATCAGCGCCGCGACGGCACCCGGAGGCATCCCCGGATGGGCGGACCGGATGAGTGCCGCGACGCCGGCGACGTGGGGCGAGGCCATCGAGGTCCCGCTGATCCACACGTACCGGCCTCCGCCACTCTCGACGGCGCGGTTGAGAGCCCCGTACACCGGCCACGAGCCGGTCGCGTCCGTGCTCGACCATCCGGCGAGGATCCGGCCGCGACCGAACACGCTGCCCGGCGTCTGCGGTGCGTCCCCGCCGGGGGCGGCGACGTCCACGGGAGAGCCGACGTTCGAGTAGCTCGCGAGGGTGCTCACGCCCACTGCCGAGACGGTGACGACGCCCGGCAGCTCGGCGGGCGCCACGCGGCAGCTGTTGCGGACCTGGCGCACGACCGCCGTGTCCGGCGGCCAGTCCGGGCTGATGTCGTCGATGGTGGGATGGCCGAGGTCCTGCGCCTCGTTGCCCGCGGCGGCGACGATGACGACGCCCCGCTGCTGCGCATAGCGCGCGGCATCCTGGAGGCTCTTAGGATCGCGCGCTGGCCCGCCTCGTTCGAGCAGTAGTACAGGTACGGATCGGCGAAGAGGCTCAGGTTCACGACGTCGAGGCGCTGGTCGCCCGCATAGCGCAGGGCGGCCGCGACGGAGTCGGCGAAGCAGAAGCCATCGATCGTGCAGGCCTTGAGGGCGACGATCGTGGCCTCGGGCGCCACGCCCACGATGCCGAACCCGTTCCGTCGGGCGGCGATCGTCGTGGCGACGTGCGTGCCGTGGCCCTGGAGGTCCTGGACGGCGGCCTTGTTCGTGCAGTCGCCGTTCGCGATCTCGCGACGGATCGGCGGTTGGCGTGGTGCTGTAGATGAACGAGCACGACCGGGCGACATCGATCGCACCGGCGAGATCCGGATGGTTGAAGTCCACGCCGCCGTCGATGACGCCGACGGTGACGCCGGCCCCGGTCGCCGTGGCCTGGGCGGCCCCGGCGCCGATGACGGCCATGTCCCACTGGCAGTCCGAGAGCTCGTCGGGGCCTGTGACGCCCGGGTAGCTCGTGCTGCACCGCGCCTGCGCAGTGGGTCCGTCGACGACCGCCGTGGTCGCTGCGGACGCAGGCGCGGCGACGCCTGCGAGCGCGAGGGCCAGGGTCGCCGCGATCACTCCCGGCGTGCGGGTGATCTGCTTCCTCATCGAGTCCCCCTCTCGAGGTCTCCGTGCCGCGGCGCTCGCCCAGGAGGACGCCCCTGGCGCGCCCTCGGGTCGGCCGCGAGGCCGACGCGAGGGCGCCGGGTGCTGGTTCCGGGCGCCGCGCGGATCGGCGCACCGTAGCATCGCGAGGTCCGCGCCACAACCCCCGGGATCCCCAGCGGGCCCGACTCCGCCCGGCCGCGGCGACCTCCGGCTCTGGCGCCTCGCCGGGGCCGCGCCCACCATCGGGCCGCAGCGGGAGGCCGAGATGCGCGGCCCGTGCCCAGGCCATCGAGACCGCGCCGAGCCACTCGCGAGACCGACCCGTGGATCGCGTCCCGAGCGAGGGCCTGAGTCGGGAGGGATCCATGCGAGCCGCGACCCGTTGCCGATGCCGGTCGGGCATCGGTTCGTTTCTCATGCTGGCGGTCGTCCTCGGAATGACGGTCGTGGCGCCCGTCGATGCAGCCACGGTGGGTGGCACGTGGCGGGCGGAGATCGGCAAGGCTGGGGCCAACGGAACGGCGACGATCCAGGCGTACACGACGGGGTCGGGGGCGCTCGCCCTCAAGCTCGCCGGGCTGAAGCCGGCGTCCGACCTGCCGGTCACGATCGCGAGGGGGACGTGCGCGTCCGTCGGCTCGCCGCTCATCACACTCCCGCCGATCAGGACGACGAGCGCCGGGGCCGCGGCGCGGACGTCGAGCCTCGACATCGCCCAGGTGACGACGCTCAAGTCGGCGACGCAGAGCACCGGGAAGGTCGCCATCCGGGTCGGGGACAGCACGACCGGCGGCGTGAAGTGCGGCGTCTTCGCCGTCAGCTACATGCCGATCGGGATCGTGGTCCCCTTGTACGGCGTCCAGGATCGGGCTTGGTTGCTGGACGCCCTCGCGGCGTCAGGCTACGGGGCGCGGGTCCTGTTCAGCCGGGACTCCGCCACTGAGAAGGCGGCCGTCAGGACGTTGATCAAGCAGGGCATGAAGGTGCTGATCCTCTTCCCGCAGGACAGCGCGGGGGCCGCCGCGGCCGCCGATGCGGCCAGGGCCGCCGGCGTCAAGGTCATCGCGTATAACCGCCTAATTCGCGGCACCGCCTCGGTCGACTACTACGTGTCCTTCAACAACGTCGCGGTGGGCGCCGCGCAGGCCCAATACCTGATCGACCGGGCCGGCGCGACCAAGGGCAGCAACCTGTACCTGTACGCGGGCGCGGCCTCCGACGGCAACTCCGTCTTGTTCCTCCAGGGCGCCTGGAAGAAGCTCCAGCCCAGGATCGCCGACGGCACGTTCGTGATCCGCAACTCGAGCGTCGCCGTTGCGCTGCGAGGCAGGCCCACGCTGACGCGTGACCAGGCAGGCCGGATCATCGGCCAGGTCACCACGAACTGGGACCCCAAGGTCGCCACGCACCTGGCGAAGTCGAACCTGGCGGCCGCGAAGGCGGCCGGCAAGGGCACCGTCTTCATCCTGGGCCCGAACGACACCACTGCCCGCGCCATCGCGGATGTATTCGCGGCCGACGAGGGCGTCACCACGTCGTACGTGACAGGCCAGGATGCGGAGAAGGCGTCGGTCCAGTACATCATCGACGGCAGGCAGGGGATGACCGTGTTCAAGGATCCCCGCTCGCTCGCCAGAGCCGCCATCGATGGGGCGGTGGCCTTCCTCGAGGGCGGCAAGCCCGCCGCGACCACCACGTACGACAACGGCAGGATCCGTGTCCCCGCCCGGTACCTGCCGTTCGTCGCGGTCAGCAGCGACAACGTCCAGGCGGCCTTGATCGACTCTGGCTACTACCAGTCCAGCGACTTCACGGGCTCCTGGCCGGGCAAGCCGTGATCGGCACGTGCGGAGATCCAGATCGGGCCCGCAGCCCTGCGCCGGGTCTCAGCCCGCTACTCGACCGCGGGGAGCGCGATCGAGACGACGAGGCTCTCGTTTCGCGACCTGGCCGGGCGGGAGGTGCGGCGCCTACTCGGTCACGTCGAGCCGTGTCGACGCGGGCCGCTACTGGCTCGCCGCCACCTACGCCGGTGACGGGACGTCCTGGCCGGCGCGGACGCGGGCGGAGGTGACGGTGCCGTGACGGCGCGGCGGCGTCGCGCATGCGGCGGGCGAGGCGGACCGCTCTCGTGATCGCCGCGGGGGCCGCCGCACGTGCGTCGTTGTCTTCCAGTGGCGGCGATCGTCGGGAGAAGTGTGATCGAGGTGTGCACTGCGTCGCGCCACCGGATGTCGACGTTCCTCGCCATCGCTGCGGTCGTTGTCGCCTGGGGGGCCGCCGGGTGTGCCGGCGGTCAGACGGGGGTCGAGGCGCCGACCCCGCCGCCTGCCGTGTCGCCGACCGTCCCTCCGGCCGACACCGACGTGGCAAGCCCGAGGCCGACGTGGACGCCGGGGCCCGCCCCGACGTCGTCGCCGGTAGCCGGCGCCTGTCCGGGATCGCCGATGACCGTCGACCAGCTCCTCACCGCCGACGGCGCGTGCTTCGGCGGCCGCGACGTGGGCGTCACGGGCTGGCTCGCGGAGCCGTGGGGGGTCGGCGGGTACCTGGCCGGGGTGGAGCCGGCGTGGCTCGGAGAGCCGATGACCGATGTCGTGCTGTGGGAGCGACCGCGCGATTCTGCGGCGTGCCAGGCGGACGGAGCCTGCGACTTCGCCTTCCTCCACTTCCCACCGGGCGCGGATCCCTGGACGCTGCCGCTTGACCGGTGGGTCCGGCTGACCGGGCACTTGGACGATCCGTCTCGCGGCGACGTGTCGGTGGAACGGGACGAACGACCCGAAGACGCCGGAGCAGGCGGTCGCGCTCTGTCGCGATGCGTTCGTCGTCACCGCGATCGAGGACGCTCCCGGCCCCTCCTCCTCGAGCGTCCCGGTCCACGTCGACAACACCCTTGTCGCGCGGATCACGATCTGACCCGGACGTGACCGTGGGGCGCATCCCGCCGATGGTCAGCGTCTATGCCGACGGTCGCGTGATCTCGCCCGGCTGGACCGTCGCGGGCTACGAGACGGCGCCGTTCGTCGTCCGCCGCCTGACCCCGTCGGGGCTCGCGACCCTCGTCGCGGCGCTCGACGCGGGAGTGCCGCCGGGCGGCGTGGACTACCCGCGACCGCAGGGGTACGCCGCCGGCTATGGGACCTCCGTCGTGACGGTCCGGCGCGGGGACGAGCTGGTCACCGCCCGGGCGACGAACGCGTCGACGCAGGACGCCGCGAGGGACCTCGTCGCGCTCGCCGAGCACTGGCGCGATCCGGTGGCGGCGCTCCCCGCCGACGCGTGGGTCGGCGGGTCCGGCGCGGTCGTGCCGTACGAGCCGCGGCGCTGGTACCTGTCGATCTGGATCCCGGCGGGCGGCACCGCGGTCCCCGGGGCTCCCGACGCGTCGATCATCCGGCCGATGATCGGGGACGCGGCTGCGTTCGGCGAGACGGTCGGCGCGGGCGACGACGGCGTCCTTCGGTGCGGCGTGATCACCGACCGGACGAACGGGCTCATCGTCACGATGCTCGTCGCGCCGGCGTGGACACCGGGACGGTCGAGGGCGAGTACCGCACCGAGATTGAACCTCGCGGAGCGGCCGGCGGTCGTCGCGAGCAGCCCCCTCCTGCCGGACGACGGGCGCGCATGTCCGGCGGACGTCGGGCCATGAGGGCGGCGCGATGGCTTGGTTCGGCGGCACGGAGCGCGAGCATGGATGTGCCGGCAGTTCGGCCCGGCCGCGCGACGCGGCTCGTCGCGGCGGCCGTCGGCGCGATCGCGATCGTCCTCGGCACGGCCACGCCAGGCATCGCCTGCACGACGGCGGTCCCGCCGCGGCCGGTCGCGGACTTCCGGGCCGCGACGCCCGTCGTGCTCGGCACGATCGAGCACGTGGACGAGATGCAGCTCACGATCCGGGTCACGGTCGCCTACCGAGGGTCCCCCGGCCCGGTGCTCTCGCTCGAGGCGCCGGCGTCCCCCCTCGACTGGTGCGCGTTCCCATGGGGCCCGCCGAAGGACGGGGACCGCGTCCTGGTCGCGGTGGTCGATCCCTCCTGGTGGGCCTACCCGAACACCGGCGTGTGGGTCGTCGCCCCGGACGGACGGATCGTCGATCCCGCCGACCCGCCGTGGGTCGGCGCACCCGCGCCCACGACGGTCGCGGAGGCGCTCCGCACGATGGGTATGGCTGCGCCCGAGAGCGCGACGACGGCCCCGGCGCCCGACGAGCCGATGGGCGGATCCACTGCGCTCGTGGGCGCGGTCGCATGGGTCGCCGGCCTGACGTGCGTGACCTGGTGGCTGAGCCGGCGCTCGCGCGCGCGCCGCTGAGCACGAGTCCCGGGGCCACGGAGCGCGCGCTCCGTGTGACGCTCCGCGAAGACCTCCCCGAGCGTCCGGTGTGTCGCTCGGCCCTTGCCGGGTCGCCGCGCGCACCACACGGTCTCATCGTCGGGCGGACCGGGGATGGGACCAGCACGAGCCCGGCACGAGGGGCGACATGCGAGCGAACCGTCTGGTCGCGCGGGGCGCCTCCGCAGCCGTGGTGCTCGCCCTGGTCGTCACCGCCGTCCACGCGGGGACCCCGACCGCCGCCGACGCGGCAGCGTCCGCGGGCGCGTGGCGCGCACAGGTCGGTCGTTCCGGCGTCAGCGGGATGGCGACGATCGAGCCGGCAGCGTCGGGCACGAGTTCGGTCATCCTCCAGCTCCTCCGCCTGCCGGCCTCGACCACCCACACGGTGGCGCTCCACAAGGGGACGTGCGGGTCCGTGGGGGCGGTCCTCGTGAAGCTTCCGTCGATCCGGATCTCGAGCACCGGAGGCGGCATCCGGACGACCCGCCTGACGAAGACACGGACACGGGCGGTCACCGCCGCCCTGAAGAGCAAGACGAAGCTCGCGATCCGGGTCGGGACGGGCGCGGGGGCGACGTGCGGTGTGTTCGCCCCCGTCGTCGCGCAGGTCGGCTTCCTCACGCGCCAGGGCAGCGACCTCCTCCTCGGGGGCGCGCCGTTCCACGAGCTCAGCCTCGTCAAGTTCGACCTGCTCGCGCAGTATTCGCCGGTGCTCGGCGGGGACTGGGGCGACAGGGGCCCGGGCATCGTCGCAGCGGCGGAGGAGGGGTTGAAGACCCTCGGCTCCAAGGGCTTCCGCGTCGTCCGCGTCGCCGTGTCGCCGTACTCGGCGAGCGGGTTCGAGGCTGCGTTCTTCGACGCCGATCCCGCCCGACAGGCGCAGGAGCGGCGCGAGTACTTCGCGGGGTTCGACCAGATGCTCGACGCGTGCGATCGTCACGGGATCCGCATCGTCCCGACCCTCCTGTGGCAGATCGAGGCGCTCACCAAGCTCGGCGGGCAGCCGCTCAGCGCGACGATGACGGATCCCGCCTCGCTCGGGCGCCGGCGGGTGGCCGAGTTCGTCCGCGCCATCGTGACGCGCTACCGCGACCGGCCGACGATCGCGATGTGGGAGGTCGGGGGCGAGTTCAACCTCGTCGCGGACATCCAGTGGCCGCAGTTCGACGTGACGTCCGACCAGGTCGCAGCGTTCGTCCACGACACCGCGACACTCATCCGGTCGATCGACCCGAACCACCTCATCACGACGGGGGACTCATCACCCCGGCTGTCTGCGATGCACCTCCTCCGCGCAGTACGGGCGGGCCTCCCGGTCGATTGGACGCCCGACACCGCGGCGGAGCTCACCGACTACCTCCGGCTCATGAACGCCGACCCGATCGACGTGATCAGCATCCACTACTACGACGACGCGATGGTGTCGCTCGGGGGACGCCTGGGCAGCCCGGAGAACCTGCGGTTCTACGCACGGGCGGCGGCCGAGATCGGGAAGCCGCTCTTCATCGGGGAGATGGGATTCGACGTCGACGTGCAGTCGTACACCACACCCGCCGGGCTCGCGATGCTGCGCGCGACGCTCCCCGTCCTCGTCGAGCTGAAGCTGCCCCTGACCCTGTACTGGACGTTCAACGACGACCGGGAAGGCAGGGCGGACACCGCGTTGCGCTACGGGAGGACCGACGAGGCGCTGCGGCTCATCGAGGCGGCGAGCGACGCGATCGGACGGTAGCCCGGCATCAGTCGATCGGTTCGCCCCTCGACGCACCGGCTCCCGCCGCTCGGCCGCGGCGACCTCCGGCTCTGGCGCCTCGCCAGAGCCGCGCCCACCATCGGGCCGCAGCGGGAGGCTCCGACGCGCGGCCCACATCCCGGCCGCCGGGACCGCGCCGAGCCACTGGCGAGACCCACCCGCGATGCGCTCCCAGGGGGGTGTCTCCATGGGCCGCTCCCGCGGATCCCGGTGCCGGACGGGGTGGATGGCGGCCGGGTGCATCCTGTCGATGCTCCTCGTCGCAGGCTGCGCCGGCGGCGGAACAGCGCCTTCGACGGCGCCGGCCTCGCCCGCCACTGGTCCCGCCTCATCAGATCGCGCCGAGCCTTCGACCCAGGCGGCGACCGCGGCCGCGACCCAGGCCGTGACCCCGACCACATCGCCCGGCGCATCGGCCGCCGCAGCGCTCCCGACGCGTCACGTCCTCGACGTCCCCTACATGCGCAACCTCATGCCCGCGTCGGCGGTGGGGGTGGAGCCGGGGGCGGAGGTCCTGCTCGACGTCTACGCGCCGACGACCGGCGGACCATGGCCGGTGGTCGTCTGGGCGCCGGGTGGCGAGCAGACGAAGGTCAACGGGTGGTCGTTCGGCGAGGCGCTCGCGTCACGCGGCGCCGTCGTCCTCCTGGTCGACACCGTCCACGCGATGTCGCCGGATCAGCCGGCCCTCGGGGCGGGGTCGCGATCGTTCGTCGAGGAGGCGTCATGCGCCGTGCGAACCGCACGCGCGCTCGCGCCGGCGTACGGCGGGGATCCGGAGCGCGTCGTCTGGTCCGGTCACTCTCTGGGCGGCGTCGTCGGGTTCGAGCTCGCGCTCGCGGACCCCGAGTGGGAGCGCCTCTGGACCGAGTACGCCGCGGCACGCCCGGGCCTCGGGCCGACCGTCGAATGCCTCACGAAAGGCGGCTCGGACCGGATCGACGCGATCGTCACCGCCGGGAGCGGCCGCTTCATCGAGATGTGGGCCGGCGTGTACGGCGCCGACCCCGCGCTCCGGGCGTTCACCGAGAGCGTCTCGCACATCGGGAACAACCCGGCGCTCATCGTGCGACAGGTCCACGGCGACCCTGACCCGGAGCAACCGTTCGCCGTCGCGCAGGACCTCTCGCGCGAGCTCGCCGCGGCCGGGTACGACGCGACGCTCACGCGGGTCGACCTCGGCGGCCACGCGCCGCTCTTCCCGCAGGTCATCGAGCAGATCCTCGGCGTGGTCGGATCCGCCGGGTGGTGAGGGGCCGGGCGCCGCGGTAGCGACGCGCCGATCCACCGGGCCGCGCTCGCGGGGCCGGGGCCGTGTGAACGGCGCACGGCCACCGCCTTCACCACCGACGCCTCTGGTCAGCGGTGGTAGCGGGCGTCCATCCTGCCTCGGAGCAGGTGGGCGCCGTCGCCCTGCACCGGTCATCCTGTCGTACACATCGCCGCCCGCAGAGGGCGAGCGCCGAGGAGAGCAACGCATGGTCGCACACGCCGTCGGGCACCCGGTCGGGCACACGGGCCACAAGGTCGCGGTCGTCGCGATCGGCGGGAACTCGCTCATCCGCGATGGCGGTCATCAGAGCGTCGAGGACCAGTACGACGCCGCCCGGGAGACCACCCGGCACATCGCCGACATGATCCAGGCCGGGTGGGAGGTGGCGATCGGCCACGGCAACGGGCCGCAGGTGGGGTTCATCCTCCGCCGGTCGGAGATCGCCCACCGGGTCGAGGGGATGCACGAGGTCCCGCTCGATGTCTGCGGCGCGGACAGCCAGGGGGCGATCGGCTACGCGCTCCAGCAGAACCTCCAGAACTGGCTCTTCCAGCGCGGGATCCACAAGGACGTCGCGACCGTCGTCACGCAGGTGCTCGTTGACCGCGACGATCCGGCGTTCCGGAGCCCCACCAAGCCGATCGGCGGCTTCATGGACGAGGAGGACGCCAAGCGCCGCGAGTCCACGATGGGCTGGTCGGTGGTCGAGGATGCCGGCCGGGGGTGGCGACGGGTGGTGGCATCGCCGCTGCCCAAGGAGGTGGTGGAGCTCGACACCGTCAAGGCGCTGATCGGCGCCGGCGTCGTCGTCATCACCGTGGGCGGTGGCGGGATCCCGGTCGTCGACGCGGGCAACGGCGACTACCACGGCACCGCCGCAGTGATCGACAAGGACTACGCGAGCAGCCTCCTCGCCCAGAGCGTCGGGGCGGACCTGTTCCTCATCTCGACCGCGGTGGAGAAGGTCGCGCTCGACTTCGGCACGCCCGAGCAGCGCTGGCTGGACCGGCTGACCCTGTCCGAGGCGAAGAAGTACCTGGCCGAAGGCACGCACTTCGCCAAGGGCTCGATGGCGCCGAAGATCCAGGCGATCATCTGGTACCTGGAGGCCGGCGGGAAGCACGCGATCGTCACGACCCCCGAGAACATCGGGCGCGCCCTGCGCGGCGAGACGGGGACGCACTTCGTCCAGGACCGCGGGAAGCGCCGCTGATCCGACTGGGTCGCGCGCGCGAGGCGGCGCGCACGGGGTCCGGGCGGCCTGCCGCGAACGGGCTCGTTCCCCCGCCTACTGGGCCAGGCGCTCCTCGAGGACGACCGCGATCGCCAGGCCCGTGCCCGCTGCGTCGGCGGAGAGCGTGACGGTCCCGGCGTACGGGCCTTCCGCATAGGGGAGGAGCGCGCTCGCGGACCCGGTGGTCGCGGTCGAGAAGCCGTACGCGGCGTCGGGGACCCGCGCGACGATCGCGTCGATCACGCCGAGCACGAAGGACTGGCGCTCGCCGTCGGGGATCGGGCACCAGGTCATCCACGATCGGATGAACGTCATCCGGGGGCCGTCGCGCCGTGTCCGCGGGACCTCCAGCTGGCCGGGGGTCGTGGTGCAACCCATCGCGCCCGGCACGCCGGCGATCAGGTCGGGGGGACGGAAGCCCCGGACGAAGTCGCTCGAACCCGGTGGGGACGGGGCCGGTGCCGGCGGATCGGTCGCGAGCGACTCGGGCGCGGCCGTGGCCGACGGGGCGACCGCGATCGCGGCGGCAGAGGGCGACGGGACCGGCGGGGTGACGCTGGCGCGGGTCCGGTCGGCCGAGCCCCACGCTCCCACCTGGAGCCCGGCGAAGAACGCGAGGCCTCCCACCACGAGCGCGACCAGGAGGCTTCGCGGCACCACCCGCCTCGCCGCGACCGGCGCGACCGGGAAGACCACCGACCCGTACGCTCCCGGATCGTCCCGCTCGTCGATGCCCATCGGCCGGCTGCGCCCTCCACTCGGCCGGCTCGTCCGGCGCCATCGACGCGCCGCGACTCGACCCTGCCGAACGGGGTTCGGCCGCGGCGGGCGGTCGGATTGGCGCGGGGGCCGACAGGCGCCCGGACGGCGGCCGGCGTCCGCCCCGCCTCAGTCGAACGCGCCGGCCAGCACCTGGCCGTGGACGCGGCGTATCGGCTCCCAGGCGCCGTCCGCCATGTTCGACAGGATCACGACGGTCAGGTCGCGCGCGGGGTAGTGGCGGACCATGCCGCTCACGCCCGGGTTCCCGCCCTCCTTCTCGAGGAAGAGGACGCTCCCGTCCGGCTCCACGCGGAACCACGGCCCCAGGCCGAACCGCTGCGTCCAGCCGTCGCGGACCCGGTAGTCGACCTGCGGGGCGAGGAACGCGTCCGTCGAGGCGGGCGACATGAGGCGGCCGTCGGTCACCCCTCGCATGAATCGCGCGAGGTCGCCGGCCGTGACGAGCGCGCCGCCGTCCGGGGCCCCTGCGGCGGGAAGCTGTAGACGTTCCGCCGCCAGCCGACGATCGCACCGCCCTCATCGAGGACAGGGTCGGCGCCCTCGGCGACGCGCTCCTCGGCCCGGTCCATCCGGAGGAAGCCCGAGTCGGCCATTCCGGCGGCCGCGAAGACGTCGCGCGCCACGACGTCGCGGTAGGGCAGGCCGGTCGCCTTCTCGATCATCAGCCCGACGAGCACGTACCCGCAGTTGTTGTACCGACAGCCCGCGCCCGGCGCGAAGTTCGGCGCCCGGTGGACGAACTGCGGGAGGAAGTCGGCCGTCTCGCGGATCGCGTAGTTGGGGTGTTCGCGGTAGACGTCCTCGTACTCCTCGCCGGCCTCCTCGTCCGCGTCGTCGCCGATGCCGGACGTATGCGTCAGGAGGTGGCGGACGGTCACCTCGGGCGCGATCGCCGTCCCCTCGAGCCCGAGGAAGGGCATGACGGGCGTGTCGAGCGTGAACGCGCCGCGGTCCACCTGCTGCAGCGCCGACACGGCGGTGAAGAGCTTCGTGATCGACGCGGTGTCGAAGCGCGTGTCGAGGGTGTTCGGGACGTGCCATGCCCGGCTCGCCGGCCCGTAGGCGCCGGCGAAGCGCTCGACCCCGCCCACGGTGACGCGGACGACGCCGGAGAACGCGTCGGCGGCGGCCTGCTCACCGAAGTGCTGGTCGAGGTCGACGAACGTCATCGCTCACCGTGCAGGGAGGGGCAGTCGGGCCAAGTATCGGCGTTGGCCCGCACCGTCCGCTCGCGGTCGCAGGCGACATACGGCCCTGTCATCGTCGGCCGCCCGGGCGGACCATCGCCAGACAGCGGACCCGTGGGCGCGGCATGCGCTCCCACTCGACCACTCTTCGACCGTGGTGTCACAGGGCCGCGGGCCCATCTCGGGATCGACGGGTGCACGCTCGATCGCTCATCGCGCTCATCGCGCTCCTCGCGTTCGCGCTGGCCGGCTGCGCCGGGACGCCGGCAGTCACGACGCCCCCTCCGGCCGCCGCCGACCCGCGATCTTCATCGCCGTCCGCTGCCCTCGCCGCGACGCCGACACCGGTGCCGACCCCCACCCCCGTGCCGACGCCGACACCCGAGGACCAGCTCATCGCGGCCTGTCGTCACGGGAAGCCCGTCCCCTGGGCCGCGCCCTACGCCGGCAAGGTCCACCCGCTCGTCGTCGTCGAGCAATGGTGGGGCGACAGCCACTACAGCGACTATCCGTCGGACATCGAGGTCGTCGATCCCTCGTACGCGATCAACGCGAAATGGCGCAAGGGCACCTGGACGAGCCCGATCCAGCTGGTCGTCTGCGTTCCCGACCCGGAGGCCGCGAGCGTGAAGGTGCGCTCGTGCGGACGGAGCTGGAAACGGACGGACGGGGTCGTCGGCGAGCTGCTCATCTACCAGTACAGGTCCAAGATCCGCGTCGTTGTCGCCGCGACCGGCAAGACCCTGCAGTCGAAGGTCCTCGTCGGCACCGTCCCGCCCTGCGGAGGAGGCGGGAGCTCGCTGCTCGATCTCGACGTCGACCCACCGTGGAAGAAGTTCGGGCTTGCCGTCACGCCCGCGCAGGTCAGCAAGTACGCAACGACCGTGTCGAAGCAGAAGGTCAAGTAGCGAGTACGGCGGACGATGTCGCGCCGACGCGCCGGGCCGTCGCGGACGTCCACTGGCGAGGTCCGCGGCGGACATCGGGGCGAATGGGACGCCCCGAGGACGAGCGCACGGGGGTTGTCCCGCGCGCGCAGCGTCGGCACACTACGCGCGTCACCACCGACGCGACGATCGCGTGTGTCCCTCGCGTGGTGACGCAGCACCCCGGGGAGAGAGATGGCCAGTCCCAGGCGGCCGCGGCGGACGCCGACTCGATCGCGCTTCTTCATCGTCATCGCGGCGTTCGCCGTCGCGCTCGCGACGCCCGGCTTCGCGTCGGTGTCGACGCCGGCTCCGGCGCGAGCGAGCACGCCGGAGCCGGCGACGGTGACGATCGCCGGCAGCCTCCAGTCGGAGGTGGGCTGCGGAGGTGACTTCGACCCGGCGTGCCCCGTCACACGGCTCACGTACTCCGCCGACGGCACGGTGTGGAAGGGCAGCTGGGCGATCCCTGCCGGCTCCTACGAGTACAAGGCCGCCCTCGACGGCAGCTGGAACGTGAACTACGGCCTCCACGCCACGGTCAACGGCCCGAACATCCCGCTGTCGCTCGCCTCGCCGCGGATGGTCCGGTTCTACTACGACCACAAGACGCACTGGGTGACCGACGACGTGGGCTCCGTCATCGCGACGGCCGCGGGCAGCTTCCAGAGCGAGCTCGGCTGCGGGTCCGACTGGGACCCGGCGTGTCTCCGCTCCTGGCTCGAGGATCCGTCCGGCAGCGGCACGTACTCGTTCGAGACGACCGCCCTGCCCGCGGGCTCGTACGACGCGAAGGTCGCCATCAACGAGGGCTGGAACGAGAACTACGGACAGGGCGGGACCCCGGGCGGCACGAACATCGGGTTCACCGTGCCCGCGACGGGCCGGAAGGTGACCTTCACCTACGACCCGACGTCGCACGTGCTCTCGATCGCGGTCGAGACTCCGCAGCTCAGCCTCGCCGTCTCCGCGAGCCCCTCGACGTACACGTATGCGGGCCAGGCGATCGCCTACACCTTCGTCGCGACGAACACGGGCAACATGGCGCTGACGGGTCCGGTGACGATCACGGACGATCGGCTGGGGTCGTTCACCTGCGGCTCCGTCGTCTCGCTCGTCCCCGCCGCGTCCGTGCCGTGCTCGCGCACGTACGCGATCCGCAGCGGCGACCTCAACCCGTCGGGGACCGCCTCGGTGACGGACCACGCCACCGCCACCGCGCACTTCGCGGCGGACCCCATCGCCTCCGGGGTCGCGGGGACCACTGTCCGCCAGTTCGTGCCGAAGCCGACCGACACGCCGCTCGTGCTCTCGTTCAGCCCGGCGAGCGGGAAGGCCGGCGCTGTCGTGACGATCGGCGGGACGAGCTTCAACTACGCGCGGAGCGTCACCTTCAATGGCGTCGCGGCGGCTTTCTCCGTCCGGAGCGGCACGACGATCGTCGCGACGGTCCCTGCCGGCGCCACGACCGGGCCGATCCGCGTGACCACGCCCTTCGGGAGCGGTCTGAGCAGGACGCGCTTCTTCGTCCTCCGCTGATCCCGCAGGCGGTGCCGCGCGAACGCGGCGGGGCGGTCGCGGACGTCCACGGGCCGATGCCCTACGGCGCGATCGGCGCCTCGCTCGGGAGCCCGTCCGGCGGGAGAGTCGGCTCGCCGCCGGACGGCGACGGCGAGGGCGTCGGCTCCGGCGCGGGCGGGTCGATCACGTCCAGGAGGGCCTCGACGACCCGGTCCGGGTCCCAGCGATCCTGGTTCGTGACGACCGCCACGCTGACCCCGAGCGCGGGCACGTAGCGCAGGCTCGAGCGGAAGCCCGCGAGCCGCCCGGCATGGCCCACGGTGATCCGGTCGCCGATGTACCGGCGGCCCACGCCGAGGCCGTAGTCGGCGGCGGCGCCCGGCGCGGCCGTCCCGTCGAACGCGAGCATCGCCGCCTGAGAGGTCGGGCCGGAGCGCCGTCCCGGCGTACAGGGCCTGCCCCCATCGCGCGAGGTCGCGCGCGGTACCCGCGAGCGCTCCCGCGGCACCGGCGGCGGACGTCACCGACGTGAAGGGCATGACGCGGGTCCCGTCGCCCCACGGGACCGCCTTCGCCGTGCGCGAGAGCGTCGCGAAGTCGTAGCCCTTCGCGATCGGCGCCTTCGTCGTCTCCGCCACCTGGAGGTAGAGCGACGTGAGGCCGGCCGGGTCGAGCAGCCGCGTGTGGAGCTGCGTCGCGATCGGCGCGCCGCCTGCCCGCTCGGCGATGAGGCCGAGCAGCAGGTAGTTCGTGTTCGCGTACGACCATCCGTCGCCGGCGATGAAGAGCGGCTTCTTCACGTAGCCGAGGACCTCGTCCGGCGCCCAGACGCGCTTCTTCGCGGCGCGGAGCTTCGTGTCGAGCGGGAGGCTGTTGAAGTAGTCGTAGAGGCCGCTGGTCTGGGCGAGGAGCATCCGGACCGTGATCAGCTGGCGCCGCGCGGGCGTGGTGCCGAGGAAGGTGCGGCCCGCGTACTCGGGGAGCCACCGCAGGACCGGGTCGTCCAGGCCGCAGCGCGCCCTCCTCGGCGAGCCGGAGGATGAGCGCGGCGGTGAACGTCTTGGTGATGCTGCCGAAGGCGAACGCGGTCTCCGTCTGCACGGGCGTCTTCTTCTTCACGTCCGTCACGCCCGCGTGGCCCGTCCACACGCTCCCGTCGGCGTACGCGATCGCGACCGACAGGCCGGGGATGCCGTACTTCCACTTCGCGTAGGCGACGGCGGCGGCGAGCGTCCTTCGACTGGGCGGCCGTGGGAGCGGCGAGGGGGGCGGACGTGGGCGTGAGGACGGTGGCGAGCGGGCCGGGCGCGGAGACCTCCGGGCGGCCGGAGGCGGCCGGCCCGGCGGGGCCGGGGGCCGATGCCCCGGAGGGCGTCGAGCCGCAGCCCGCGAGGACGGCGGCGAGGGTCACGGCGCCACGGCGTGCGGCCGGCAGCGGCAGCAGCCGGCGCCCGGCCCGGCTCATCGGGCCACCCCCGCGCCGAGGATCTCGCCGAGCTCCTGCGGCGGGGTCTCCTCGAGCTGATCGTAGCGGCAGTCGGCGGGGGTCCTGTCCGGGCGCCATCGCAGGAGCTGGGTCGCGTGCCGGAAGCGCGGGCCCTGGAGGTGGTCGTAGCCCACCTCGGCCACGCGCTCCGGGCGGACCGGCTCCCAGTCGAGCGAGCGACCGCGGCTCCAGCGGCTCTGGGCCCCGGGGTACCGGATCGGCTCGCCGGCCTCGTCGCGGGGGATCCACGGGTGCGGCGCGTCGGGCGCGAGGCGGATCGGCCCCAGCTCGTCCGCCAGCTCGAGGCGCCGCTGGCGGCTGAAGCCGGACGCGACGCCCACGTGGTGGAGGTCGCCCGCGGAGTCGTGGAGACCGAGCAGCAGCGAGCCGACCATCGTGCCGGGGCCGTCCTTGTGCCAGCGGAACCCGCCGACCACGCAGTCGGCCGTCCGCGCGTGCTTCACCTTCACCATCGCGCGCCTGCCGGGCTCGTACGTCCCGTCGAGGCGCTTGGCGACGATCCCGTCCAGCCCGGCACCCTCGAAGCGCCGGAACCAGTCGGCGGCACGATCGCGGTCCGTCGTCGCGGGGGTGACGTGCACCGGCGCGGCCGCACCCGCGAGCGCGGTCACGAGCCGGTCGCGGCGCTCCGACAGCGGATGCTCACGGAGGTCCTCGTCGCCCTCGGCGAGCAGGTCCCACGCGACGAACGACGCCGGCGTCGTCGCGGCGAGCATCGCGACGCGCGAGGCGGCCGGGTGGATGCGCTGGAGGAGCGCGTCGAAGTCGAGGCCCATGGGGCCGTCGGGCGTGGCGCGTCGCGCGATGACGACCTCGCCGTCCACCACGCACCGCGCCGGGAGGCTCGCGCGGAGCGGATCGGCGAGCTCCGGGAAGTACCGGTCGAGCGGCTTGCGGTCGCGGCTCTGGATCAGGAGCGTCTCGCCGTCGCGGAAGACGATCGCCCGGAACCCGTCCCACTTCGGCTCGTAGAGCCAGCCGGGGCCGTCGGGGATATCCGGGGAGAGGGACGCCAGCATCGGGTCGAGCGGGGGCGTGAACGGGAGCGCCACGCCCCGATGGTACCGCGGGACGCCGGAGACGCTCTTCCGCGGGGCGATCGGGGCGCGCGCCGACCGGGTCGCGCTGGCCGGATGCGGCCGGGGGCACCGTCCGGCGTGGGTGGGTGGCACCCGGGTCTCCGCCCGCAGCGGCGAGGACGTAGCGTCAGCCCGCAGCCGCGGAGGGCGGAGACCCGGGCGACAGGACCCACCCGGTCCGGCCGCCCCCGTCCCTCGGGTCAGATGGCGTCGTACGGCACGTACGCCGGGTACCAGATCGACGCGTCCACGGCCGCCTCCAGCTGGTCCTCGTGGTACGCACGCCCGGTCCCCGTCTTCTTCGCGTGGCGGACGACGGCCAGGGTGATGGCACGGGAGACCTTCCGGAGGTCGTGGGCCGGCGGGTAGAGCGACCCGGTGGCCAGCCGCTCCTCGGAGACGTGCTCCGCGAGGGTGCGCGCCGCCACGAGGAAGAACTCGTCCGTGATCTCGCGGACCTCGGAGACGATCGCGCCCATGCCGAGGCCGGGGAAGATGAACACGTTGTTCGCCTGGCCGATGACGTGGGTGACCCCGTCGACCTCGACCGGCGCGAACGGGCTCCCGGTCGCGATGATGGCGCGCCCGTCGGTCCACGCGAGGATGTCCGCCGGGACCGCCTCGGTCTTGTCCGTCGGGTTCGAGAGCGGCATGACGACCGGCCGGTCCACGTGCTTCGCCATCTCGCGGATGGTCTGCTCGGTGAACGCGCCCGGCTGCCCGCTCGTCCCGATGAGGAAGTGCGGCCGGACCGCGCCGACGATCTCCGCGAGGTCCGCGGTCTGGCCGTGCAGGCCGTGGTGCGCCGCGTGCTCCGGGCTGAGGGCGACCTCCTGCTTGTCGTCGTCGAGCCCCTCCCGGTCGCTCCGCACGAGCCCGTGCGAGTCCGCGAGCACGATCGCGCGCCGGATCTCGTCGTCGGAGAGCCCCTCGGCGCGCATCGCCGCGCGGATGGTCCGGGCGATCCCGATGCCGGCCGCGCCCGCCCCGAGGAGGACGAAGCGCTGCGTCGCGATCGACTCGTTCTTCAGGCGGCACGCGGCGAGGATGCCGGCCGTCACCACGGCGCCGGTCCCCTGGATGTCGTCGTTGAAGCTCGCGATCCGGCGGCGGTAGCGGTCGAGCAGGCGGATGGCGTTGTGCTGCTTGAAGTCCTCCCACTGGAGGACGGCATGCGGGAAGACCTCGAGGATCGCCTCGACGAACTCCTCCACCAGGTCGTCGTACTGGCGGCCGCGCAGTCGCGGATGGCGCCAGCCGAGGTAGAACGGGTCGTCGAGGAGCGCCTGGCGGTCGGTCCCCACGTCCAGGGAGACGGGGAGCGTGTAGGCCGGGTAGATCCCGGCGCCGGCCGTGTAGAGCGCGAGCTTGCCGACCGGGATCCCGATCCCGCCGCAGCCCTGGTCGCCGAGGCCGAGGATCCGCTCGTTGTCGGTGACGACGATGAGCCGGACCTCGTCCCGCGCCGCATTCCGCAGGACGCTCGCGATGTTGCCGGCGTCGTCGGGCGTCACCCAGATGCCGCGGGAGTACCGGAGGATGTGGCTGAACTTCTGGCAGGCCTGGCCGACGACCGGCGTGTAGACGATCGGCAGGAACTCGTCGAGGTTCTCGATGAGGACCCGGTAGAAGAGCGTCTCGTTCCGGTCCTGGAGCGCCGCGAGTCCGATGTACCGCTCGAGCGGGTCCGCCTTGCGCCGCACGTGCTCCAGCTCGAGCTCCACCTGCGCGCTGATGTCGAGCACCTGCGGCGGGAGGAGGCCGACGAGCCCGAGCGCGTCGCGCTCCTCGGACGTGAACGCCGAGTCCTTGTTCAGGAGCTCGTCCGAGAGGAGCTCGGCGCCCCGGATGGGGATCGACGCCGCGTGGCCGGAGCGCGCTGCGGCGTGGGCCGCCCGAAGAGGACTCATGGTGTGAAGGACCTCCGTGTTCATGCGGCGGCGAGGCCACGAAGGGCGCGCCGAAGGCGGCCCCCGGGCGTCGTCCGCCCGCGGGCCGCCGGCCCCGGTCGGGTCAATGTGCGATGACGACGGTCGCCGTCGTGTGGGTCGCGACGTGCTCGGAGACGCTCCCCTGGAGCGCCCTGCCGATCGCCGAGAGGCCGCGAGACCCGATGACGATGGTGTCGAAGCCGCCCTCGCGCGCGATGTGCTCGATCGTCTTCGCCGGATCGCCTGCCGGCTCCATCAGGTCGGCCTCGATCCCCTTCTCCCGCAGGAGCCGTCCGGCCTCGGCGAGCTCCTGGGCATGGAGAGAGGCGTCGTCCCACGGGTCGGACCCGGCGGCGCGGCCGGACGGGTGGACCGGGATGACGCTCACGACGCTGAGGCTCGCACCGAACGTGAGCGCGAGCTCCGCTGCGGTGTCGAGCGCGTGGCGTGCGGGCTCGCCGCCGTCGTACGCAAGGAGGATCTTCTTCATCTCCGCTCGACTCCCTTCGCCGGCGCCGCGGTACTGTCGACGCTCGGCCACCGTCAGCGTGGCGCGATGCGCGGACCGTGTCTGCGGCGAAAGCGCCTTGCGGGCGGTGACCGACGGCACGCCAACGCGCGGGAGGACCGGCCCGCGCGCTCGGGACCGTGCACCGCCCCGGGGGGCCGGTGGTCGTGCCGGCCGGGAAAGGCGTGAGCCCGCCCCGGTCGGGGCGGGCTCACGCGGATGCGGCGTGGTGCGCGGCGGTCGGGCCCTGGCGGCCGGTCGCCGGCGCGGGATCAGGCCTCCTCGGAGGCGGCCTCCCCGGCTGCGGCCTCGGCGCCCTCGGCGGCCTCGGCGGCCTCGGCGGTCGGGATCTCGGTCTCGACGCGCGGCGGCTGGACCCGGACGACCATCTCGTCCGGATCGGTGAGGAGCGTGACGTCGGCCGGGATGGCGATGTCCCGGACGTGGATCTGCGTCTCGAAGTCGACGAGGCCGTCGATGTTGACCTCGAAGCGCTCCGGCAGGTTCCCGGGGAGGGACCGGACCCTGAGCGTCTCGAGAGCGTGGAGGAGCGTCCCGCCGCCGTCCTTGACCGCCGGCGACTCGCCGACCGTCACGACCGGGATGTCCATCGTGATGTCCTCGGTCATCCGCACGAGGAAGAGCTCCGCGTGGAGCATCTGGCGGGTGACCGGGCTGATCTGGACGTCGTGGATGAGGACCGGATGGGCCTTCTTCCCGTCGACCGACAGGTCCACGAGGGTGGAGCCCGCGATCCGGCGGCGGAGGAGCTGGAAATCGTGCGTGTCCACCGTCACGGGAAGCGATTCCTTGCCGTGACCGAAGACGACCGCCGGGAGTCGCCCCTCGCGGCGGAGGTGGGCGACCTTCTTCCCGAGGACCTCGCGCGTCTGCGCGTCGAGGGTGGGGCGGGAGCTGCTCACAGTGCGACCTCTGGTGTGCGTCCGCGCGCGTCGCGGCGGGATGGTGCGGCGGCGTCGCGCAGGGGCGTGCGCGCGCTCGGCGCGCGGAACGGGGCCATACGGTACCACACGAGGGCATCCGGCCATCATCGGGGCGTTCGGACGTATCATCCGGCCGACATGGCCGCCACCATCCTCATCGTCGAAGACGAGTACGCCGTCGCGCGCGGCGTCCAGTACGCCCTGCAGCAGGAGGGCTACGAGGTCCAGATCGCCCGGTCGGGCGAGGAGGGGCTCGAGCTCGCCACGAACCAGGCGCCGGACCTCATCGTGCTCGACGTGCGCCTGCCCGGGATCGACGGCTTCGAGACGCTCAGGCGGATCCGCGCGGCGGGATCCAAGGCCCCGATCCTCATCCTCACGGCGCGGGACGACGAGGTGGACAAGGTCATCGGGCTCGAGCTGGGCGCCGACGACTACCTCACGAAGCCGTTCAGCCTCCGCGAGCTCATGAGCCGGATCAAGGCCCTCCTCCGGCGCGCGTACGGGGACCTCGCCGACGCCGTGGGCGGCCGCGTCATCCGCCACCGCGACCTGCTCATCGACCTGGAGCGGCGGCGCGTCCAGCGCGGCCACCGGCGGATCGGGCTCACGGCGACGGAGTTCGAGATCCTCCGGCACCTCGCGAGCAGGCCGGGCAGGGTCTTCTCGCGCCGGGAGCTCCTGGAGCTCGTCCGCGACTACGAGGCGCTCGACCAGGACGAGAAGACGATCAACGTCCACATCAGCCACCTGCGGGAGAAGATCGAGGACGACCCGTCGAGCCCGACGTTCGTCCTGACGGTCCGCGGCGCCGGCTACGCGTTCGCGGAACGCTGAGACGGGCACGGAGCGCGTGACGGCCGCGACCGACGGGGGGCAGCCGGCAGGGGCGGCCCCCGGGGCGGCTCCGGTGCCCGAGGGGCGGCGTCCGTGGCTCCGCCTGCCCCACCCGATCGCGCGGCTCTTCCCGCGCTCCTACCAGGGCCGGCTCACCCTCGCCTTCGTTGGCGTCGTCGTCATCACGCTCGTCGTCGTCGGGGTGCTCGTCCTCAACCGCCTCGACGCCCTCTTCCAGCAGCAGGAGGCGGAGACTCTCAAGGCGCGGACGGACGCGGTCGCGACGACCGTGGGGATCCTCGCGCAGAGCGAGTCGTCCACCGGGCGCGTCGTCCTCGCGGACGGGACGGTGGACCCGGGCGTGGACCGCGTGCTGCGCAACCCCGCGTTCCTCTCCGCGATCGCGAACCGGTTCGCGCTCGCAGACGTCCGCGTCCTCGTGGGGACGGTGACCGCCGACCAGGACACGCCGACGTTCGTGCAGATCCCCGGCGCGGCGTACGCCGGCGCCCTGACGATCGCCCCCGCGGCCGGCCAGGTGCGTGAGTCGCTCTCGCAGATGACGTACTACCAGCCGGGCGACGGCTTCTACCCCGTGAGCGCGTTCCAGGTGACGCTCTCGGACCCGTACACCGTGCGGACGAGCACGCTGGGGGCGATCACCGGCCTGCTCGTCATCGGCGCGCTGGTCGGCCTCGCCATCGCGATCATCATGGCCGCCTATCTCGCCCGCCGGTTCACGACGCCGCTGCGCCGCCTGACCGTGGCCGCCCGCGAGGTCGCCGCCGGGGAGCGGGCGCAGAAGGTGCCCACCGCGCTGGCCGAGACCGGGTCGGTCGAGATGGCCGAGCTCACGCGCCAGTTCAACTCGATGGCGGCGCGGATCACCGAGAGCATGGAGATCATCCGCCGCGACCGCGACCGCAGCCGCGACTTCCTCGCGGACGTGAGCCACGAGCTGCGCACGCCGATCGCCGCGCTCCGCACCTTCAACGACCTGCTTCGCGAGGGGGCGGACGACGACCTCGCGGCACGCGACGAGTTCCTCGAGTCGAGCGCCCAGCAGATCGACCGGCTCGACTGGCTCGCGCAGAACCTCCTCGAGCTCTCGAAGCTCGACTCCGGGCTGCTCCAGCTCGACCTGCGGCCGGACGACCTCCGGGCCGCCGTGGAGTCGGCGGTCCAGCAGGCCGAGGCCGCCGCCCGGAAGCGCGGCGTCGCGCTCTCCGTGGTCCTGCCCGACCGGCCGCTCCGGATCCGCCACGACCCGCTGCGGATCGGCCAGGTGGTGAGCAACCTCGTGGGGAACGCGCTCAAGTTCACGCCGCGCGGCGGCACGGTGACGGTCACGGTCTCGTCGGTCCGGACCGGCGCGCGGATCACGGTGGCGGACACCGGGATCGGGATCGACGCCACGGAGATCCCGTTCATCTTCGACCGCTTCTACCGGGGCGCCCGGTCCAACGAGGCGCGGGGGAGCGGGAGCGGGCTCGGGCTCGCGATCGTCCGCTCGATCGTGGACATGCACGGCGGACGGATCTCGGTCGAGAGCCGGCTCGGGAAGGGGACGACCTTCGTGGTGACCCTCCCCGCCGACCCGCGGACCACCCGCGTCGAGACGGCCGAACGAGCGCCCGCCCGCGCGGACGATCCGCCGGACGTGGAGGAAACTTCACCTTCCGACGTCCTCGCCTGAACACGCGGCGCGCACCATGACGATCGACGGCATGCCCTGAACACCGCGCGCCCGTCCGGGAGACCCCGACAGCGGTGCGCCGACGACGCCCAGGAGACGCACATCGATGACAGAAGAGAACGTCCCGAGCCGGCCCGCCGGTACCGACGGCAGCGACGCTCCGGCCGGGACGCCGTGGCCCGCGCAGGACTTCGCCGCGCCGACCGCCCCGCAGGTGGCCGCAGCGGCCGCCGCTGAGGCCGGGCCCGCACCGGCGACGCCTGAGGCCGTGCCCGCAGCCGCCGTCGCGATCCCGGAGCCCGCCGTCCAGGCTGCCGAGCCGCCGACCGCCGCGTACGCTCCGGCCCCGGAGCCGCGGCCCACGTGGGCGTCCGAGACGTCGACGGCGGGGACCCCCGAGCACTGGTTCGAGCCGGCACCCGCGGCCGTGACCCCGCCCCCCGCACAGGGCGGTCGCCGAGGCGGCGTCGTCGTCCCCATCGTCGTCGCGTCGCTCCTCAGCGCGGTCCTCGCCTCGGCCGGGACGTACGCGCTCCTCCGCGCGTCCGGCTCCCTCGACCAGCCGGCCGCTCCGACCAACACGACCGCCAGCGCCCAGCAGGCCGCCACGCCGCAGCAGGTCACGATCGACGAGTCGTCCGCCGCGGTCGCCGCCGCGCAGAACGTCAGCCCCGCGATCGTGACGATCACGACCGTCGGCAACGCCGCGAACGGCAACGGCTTCTTCCAGGGGCAGGACATCCCCTCGACCGGCGTGGGGTCCGGGATCATCTACGACCCGAACGGCTGGATCCTCACGAACCGTCACGTCATCACCGGCGCGGACCAGCTGACCGTCCGGCTCAAGGACGGCACCGAGTACGCCGGCAAGGTGTACGGGATCGACACGGTCACGGACCTCGCGATCGTGAAGGTCGACGCGACCGGGCTCCCCACCGCGCGGTTCGGCGACTCCGGCGCGATCAAGGTCGGCGAGACCGCGATCGCGATCGGCAGCCCGCTCGGGACGTACACGAACAGCGTGACCTCCGGGATCGTCTCCGCGCTCGGCCGCGAGGTGACCGTGGAGAGCGGCACGTACCGCAACCTCATCCAGACGGACGCAGCGATCAACCCGGGCAACAGCGGCGGTGCGCTGCTCGATGCCGGCGGGAACGTCATCGGCGTGAACACGGCGGTCGTCTCGGCCGCCGAGGGGATCGGGTTCGCGATCCCGGTGAACATGGCGAAGCCGATCATGGCGCAGGCCGTCGCCGGCCAGCCCATCTCCCGACCGTGGATCGGCATCCGCTACCAGCCGATCGACCCGCAGGTCGCGAAGGAGCTGAAGCTGCCGGTCAAGGCGGGCGTCCTCATCGACGGCGGCCAGGACCAGAGCGGCCAGCAGCTCGAGGGCGTCATCGCCGGCGGGCCCGGCGCGAGCGCCGGACTCCAGGCCGGGGACATCATCGTCAAGGTGGACGGCGTCGCGATCGCCGAGGGCCAGCCGCTCGAGTACCTCCTCGTGCAGCACGCTCCGGGCGACAAGATCACCCTGACCGTGCTGCGCAACGGCACGACCATGGACGTCGCCGTCACCCTGGGGACCCGTCCCGCCAACCCCTGAGGTCCGCACCGGGGCGGCGCCGCTGCGGCCCGCCCCGTGAAGTCTCCGGTCGTCGGGCTCCGGCCCGGCGGCCCTGCGGCCGGCGTCCGTGAGGAGGGGGCGCCGGCCGCTCCGTCGCCCCCGCGGCCGTCAGCCCGCGCTCGTCCCCGCCCGCGACCGCCGGACCTCGACGCCCGCCCAGGCGAGCTCGCCGTCGATCGGCGGTCGCATCTTCCGCACGCGCACCACCACCTCCTCGACGAGCGGGAAGCCGGCGAGCACCTCCTGCGCGATCGTCTCCGCGATCGCCTCCACGAGGTCGCGCGAGGTCGTCTCCACGATGCGCTGCGCCACCGTGAAGACCGCGCCGTAGTCGACGGTCGCGGCGAGGTCGTCCGTCGTCCCGGCGGCCCGCAGGCCCACGGCCATCTCGATGTCGACCTCGAACGGCTGCGGGTGCGCCTTCTCCTCCGCGCCGACGCCGTGGCGGCCGGCGAACCGCATCGCGTGGAGGAGGATCCGGTCCGTCATCGGGACGACCCTCCGTCGCGCACCACGGCGTCCGCCATCCGCGCGGCGCGCGCGTTCTCGCGGACGTCGTGGACGCGGACGATGTCCACGCCCGCGGCCGCCGCCAGGACGGTCGTGGCGACCGTCGCCTCCACGCGCTCCCCGGGCGGGAGGTCGAGCACCTTCCCCAGCGTCGACTTGCGCGAGGTCCCCAGGAGGACCGGGCGGCCGAGGAGGCGGAACGCGGCGAGGTCGCGCAGGACCGCGAGGTTGTGCTCCGGCGCCTTCCCGAACCCGAAGCCGGGGTCCACGACGATCGACTCCCACGGGACGCCCGCGCGCATCGCGCGGTCGATGGCGCGCTGGAGGTCGCCGATGACCTCGGCGACGACGCTCGTGTAGCGGGCCTCGGCGCGGTTGTGCATGAGCACGATCGGGACGCCGCGCTCCGCCGCCATCCGCGAGAGCCGGTCGTCGTCGGCGACGCCCCAGATGTCGTTCACGAGCGCGGCCCCGGCGTCGATCGCGGCCGCGGCGACCGCCGGCTTGACCGTGTCGACGCTCACCGGCACCCCGGGCACGGCGGCTCGGAGCGCGGCGATCACCGGGACGATCCGGCGGATCTCCTCCTCCGCGTCCACCGCCGCGTGTCCCGGCCGCGACGATTCGCCGCCCACGTCGAGGATCTCCGCTCCGTCCGCGGCCATCGCGAGCGCGCGCGCGACCGCCTCCTCCACCCTGTCGGTCCCCTCCGCCAGGAGACCGTCCCCGGAGAACGAGTCGGGGGTGACGTTGAGGATCCCCATGACGTGCGTCCGGGCGCCCCAGGCGAAGGTCCGGTCACCGATCCGCATGGGTGCGGGCGTGCCGTGGACCCCCGGCCGCGACCCCTCGGGGATCGCGAACGACGACGTCGCACCACCGCCCGTGTCGACGCCGCCGGGGACCACGCCCCGCTCGACGGGGATCGCGCGGTCGCCCGCGGGGCCGGGGCCCTCATGGGGCTCGGGCCCGGCGCTCTCGTGCGGCGCTCGCTCGTCGCTCATCGTCCCCATTGTGGCGCCGCGGCGGCGACCGCGGGGTCGTCCGGGTCGTCGAGCTCGGGGTCGTGGACGAGGAGCGCCCGGACCGCGCCGACGAGGTAGAGCGACCCCGCGACGACGACAGGCCCGCGCGCCTCCGCGAGGGCACGCGTCACGGCGGCCTCCGGGGCGGGCTCGACGGAGACGGCGAGCCCGGGCGCGGCGTCCCGCCAGGCGGCCGCGAGCGCGTCGGCCGGGAGCGCCCGCGCCTCGGGCAGCGTCGTGCACAGCACGCGTGCGCCCCGGAGGGCGGCGGCGCTCGCGAGGGGGCGGATCACGCCGGCGATGTCCTTGTCGCCCATCATCGCGGTCACGATCGTGAGGGGCGCCGGCCGCGCGACGTCCCAGCCCGTGAGGAACGGCCGGAGGTCGTCCAGCGCGGTCGCGAGCGCCGCCGCCCCGGCGGGGTTGTGCGCGCCGTCGAGGAGGACGTCGGTCGGGCCGGCCGGGCCCGGCACGGCGACGAGCTCGAGCCTGCCCGGCCAGCGGGCCGCGGCATACCCGCGGCGGCGGGCGTCCGGGCCGGCCGTCGCGATCCCGGCCGCGGCGAGCGCATCGAGGACGGCGTCGGCCACGGCGACGTTCGCGGCCTGGTGCCGGCCGCGGAGGCCCACGCGGGTCGCCCCGAGCGACGGGAGGTCCACGACGATGCCGTCCCGGTCGATCGCGACGAGCGGTGCCGGGCGCACCTCCACGAGCGGGGCCTCCACGCGCCGCGCCCGGCGCCGGATGACCTCGAGCGCCGGGCTCGTCGCGCCGGTGACCGCGCGGTCGCCGCGCATGACGATCGCGGCCTTCTCCTTCGCGATCGCCTCGACCGTCGGCCCCAGGTGCGCCGTGTGGTCGAGGTCCACGTTCACGATCGCCGCGACCCCGCCGTCCCATGCGTGGGTCGCGTCGAGCCGCCCGCCCAGGCCCACCTCCACGACCGCGAGGTCCACGGCCTCGTCGGCGAACCACCGGTAGGCGATCGCGGTGAGCAGCTCGAACTCCGTCGGGTCGCCGTGGGCGCGCGCGACGCGATCCACCACGGGCAGCGCCTCCTCGACGAGGCGCGCGAACGTCGCCGACCCGATCGGCCGTCCCGCGATGCGGAGCCGCTCCCGGTACGTCACGAGATGCGGCTTCGGCGTCTCGCCCGCGCGGTACCCCGCCTCCGCGAGCACCGCTGACACGAGGGCGAGGACGCTCCCCTTCCCGTTCGTCCCGCCCACGAGCGCGCCGCGGAAGCTCTGCTCCGGGCGTCCCATCGCGCGGAGGATCGCGCGGGTCCGGCCCAGGCCCAGGCGGATACCGAAGCGGGCGCGGCCCTGCAGCTCCGCGAGCGCGTCGACGTAGGAGAGGGTCATCGGACCGGCGCGGCGGGTCGGACGCCGGCGCTCACGTCCCGGAGGTCAGATCGTCCTCGTAGAAGACGCACTGGTTGAACCGGGCGGAGAGGCAGACGTCGTTCACGAAGTCCTCGGCCAGGTGGACCCCGCCCCGCAGCTGGCAGCGCGAGACGGTCGACGACTGGCGGATGAGCGCCTTGAGCAGGTGCGGCGCCTGGATCGGGAGCGCCCCGCGCGACCCCGTGATGAAGAAGTGGGGGCACACGTTGCGACGGAGGCTCGCGAAGGGCGGCACCGGCCGGCGGATCTGCGCCGGGGCGAGCGTCACGCCGGCGGTCGAGCCGGCCCGTCTCGGCGAGTCGCTCGGGCGCGTAGGCGGCCGTGGAGCGGGACGCGGACGCGTGAGGCAGCTGTGCGCCCCCCATCGCCCTCTCCCGTCGATCCACGCAGTACCCTCCGTCGCGCCCGCGGTACCTTCGTACCGAGGCTGGATGGCCCCAGCGTACCCGGCCGTGACAAGGGCCGCGCGGCGCCTCGCGCGGGGCACGTCGCGCGAGCGTGCGAGAATGCAGTCGATGGCGACCGGACCGTCGACCCGTGGATCCCAGGTGCGTCGCCGCCCGCCGTCGACGGGGAAGCCCGCGCCGGTGCGCGGCCGCCCGCGCGCACCCGTCGCGGGCAGCGCGTGGCGGACGCCGCCGCGGCGGATCGAGCAGCGGTCCGGCCTCCCCCTTTTCGCGAAGCTGACGCTGGGATTCGCGATCGTCGCGCTCGGTTGCGCGATCGTCCTCGCCGGGACCGGCTTCCTCAGCCGCGCCGTCTCGGGCGTCGGGACCTCGCTCGCCGGGTTCATGGGGCAGACCGCGGCGCCGACGGCCGGCCCCTCCGCCGTGCCGCTGCCGGACGCGCCGGTCTTCGCGATGCCGGGCCAGACGTCCACCTCCGAGGACGTCATCGACCTGTCCGGTTCGGTCCCCGCCTCGGTCGCCGGGCGCGCGGGCTATCAGGTCGTGGTCTCCGGGGGCCTGCGCGGCGAGAAGGCGACGGATGTCGCGCGCGTGAACGTGGGGCCCACGACGGTCTTCGGGGTCCCCGGCGTGCCGCTCCAGCCGGGGGTGAACGTCTTCACGGCGCGGATCGTCGGCCCGTCGGGCGACAGCCCGGAAGGCCCGGCGATCCTCGTGATCGTGGACCGCAAGCCGCCCACCGTGAAGATCACGTCGCCGGAGGACGGGGCGAAGGTGAACGGCTCGTCCGTCCAGATCGTGGGCAAGACCCAGGGGAGCAGCAACCTCCTCGCGCGCAACGAGAAGACCGGCCTCTCCTTCAGCGGCCTCGCCGAGAAGGACGGGACCTTCAAGCTCAAGGTGGGGATCGGCGAGGGCAAGAACGCCATCACGCTCCAGGTCACCGACCCCGCCGGCAACGTGACGACGAAGACGCTCAGCGTCGTCCGCGGCAACGGCAAGCTCAAGGCGACGCTCGGCTCGTCGGCGCGCAGGGTCGCGGTGGACTCGCTCCCATCGAAGATGACGTTCACCGCGACCGTCCTGGACCCGGATGGCAAGCGGCTCGAGGGCGCCTCCGTCACCTTCTCGGTCTCCGTGCCGGGGATCCCGACGCTCACGAAGGAGGCGACGACGGGCGCCGACGGGCGGGCGGTCTTCACGACGACGATCCCGACCGGGGCGACGGCGGGCGACTGTCTCGCGACCGCGCTGGTGGAGACGGACACGTTCGGGGACACGAGCGCCCAGCTCTCGTTCACGATCACGAAGTAGGGCGCGACCCGCGCGGGCGACCGCGGGCGCTCAGCGATCGGGCAGGACGATCGACGCCGCGAGGGAGACGAGGCCGAGGACGGCGCTGACCGCGACCGCCACCCCGATGGCCTCGGGTGAGAGGTCCGGGGGGAACCCGCCGACGGAGAACCCGAGCTCGAGGCGACCGGCGGCCCAGGCGACGCCGAGGACCAGCGCCGCGTTCACCAGGAACGACGCGAGGCCCAGGGTCGCGACCTTGATCGGGAGCGCGAGCAGGTGGACGACCGGGCGGACGAACGCGTTCGCGAGCCCGAAGAGCGCCGCGAGGCCGGCGAGCTGCACCGGGCTCTCGGGGACGACGACCTGCGGGACGAGGCGCCCGATCGCGACGAGCGCGATCGCGACGACGGCCGCCCGGAGGAGGAAGGAGCGCATCGAGGACACGATACGGCCTCTTCCATGCGGGGACACCGTCGTGAGGCCTTGACGAAGCGACTACTATCCTGCCATGGCGACCTGGCGTTGCCCCCACTGTGGTACTCCGCAGGATGAGGCGGCCCGGTGCTGGGTGTGCCTCCGGTCCTCCACCACGTGCGCCACGTGTCTCCACGCACGCTCCGCCGTCGTCTCGCGGGTCGCCTACTGCGGGCTCGACCAGAGGCGCGCCCCCATCCAGGGCGACGAGCACCGTCCGTGCTGGACCGGCCGGCCCGCCGCTCCCGTGCGGAGCGCCGCGCGGCCGCTCCGCCACAGCCGCCGGCAGGCCGACCTCGTGGCGATCGGATCGGTCGACCTGGGCCTCTGGACGGACGCCGAGGCCTGACCCGGAGCGGCCGGCCCGCGGGCCGCCGTCACTCCTGCGTTCGCCCCGATCCTCCGAGGCCGCGTCGCGCCCGCTCGCCGGGCGCGACGATCAGGGCGTGCAGCCGGGGACGGACGCAGCGTCGAGCAGCGTGAGGTCGATCGGCGTGTTCAGCGGGACGCTCGCGCCGGCGGGCGGATCCTGCGCGGCGACGACCCACCCGGCCGGGGCGTCGGGCGGCTGGATCGTGCCGAGCGTGAACCCGTCAGCGACGAGACGGACCGCAGCCTCGGCGGGCGAGAGGCAGACGTAGCTGCCGACGATCGGGAGCGCGGGTGTCGGCTCGGGCGTCGGCGTCGGCGCCGGGGTGGGCTCGGGCGTCGGCGTGGGCGCAGGGGTCGGCGAGGGCGTGGGCTCCGGTGTCGGGGTCGCCTCGGGGCCCGTGGAGACCGTGTAGTCGACGGGGGTCCCCTTGGGCACCTCGAGGCCGGCGCGAGGATCCTGGGTCGCGACGCTCCCCTTCGGGACGATCGGGTCCGCCGCCTCATCCCGGGCACCGACCTCCAGGCCGGCCTTGATGATCGTGTTGAGCGCCTCCGACTCGGTGAGGTTCTTCAGGTCGGGGACGGTGACGAGCTCCTTGCCGGAGACGACCGTGAGCCCGATCCGCGTCCCCTTGGGCACGCTGGTGCCGGAGGCCGTGTCCTGCGCGGTGACCGTCCCCTCCGGCTGGTCGGAGCTCTTCACGAAGTCCTTCTGGTAGACCTCGATCCCGAGCGAGAGGGCGGAGGCCTGGGCGTCGGCGTACTGCTTGTCGACGAACGACGGGACGGTGACCTCGCCGGGCGCGGGCGTCTCCGCGCTCCCTCCGCCGGGGCCGGTGAGGAGGCGGTAGCCGAGGAATCCCGCGGCGACGAGGACGACGAGCGCGAGGAGGCCGGCGATCCACGGCCAGACGTTGGGGCGCCGCGGCTCGTCGTACTCGGGGTCGCGGCGGCCGGCGCCCACGGGTCCGCCGCCGTAGCCGTCGTCGTATGGCGCGTAGTCGGGCGGCGGTCCGGCGGGCGGCCGCGCCTGGCCCGTGGACGCCGCGACCGGCGGCGCGGCCGGCGGGACGGGGCGGACGGGGACCTGCGCCTGGACCGGCGGGGCGGCCGGCGCAGCGCCGGCACCCGGCGTCGCGGCCGCGACCGTCCCGGCGATGGCCGCGCCGGCCACGGCCGCTCCGGCGACCGCCGCGCCGGCGGCAGCCCCGGCCGCGGCGCCTGCGACCGGCGGCCGGCCGGCGAGGAACCCCTCGAGCGCGTCCGACATCGCGGCGGCGCTCGCGTAGCGGGCCGCGGGGTCGCGCGCGAGCGCCTTCAGGTCGATCGCGTCGAGCTCGGGCGGGACGCCGGGGCGGATCGAGGACGGGGCGGGCGGGTCGGACCGGAGCCGTGCCATCGCGACGGCCGCAGCGGTCTCGCCCTCCCACGGGCGACGGCCCGTGAGCATCTCGAACAGGACGATCCCCAGGCTGTAGATGTCCGACGCGGGGGTCGCCGGCTCGCCCTGTGCCTGCTCGGGGCTGAAGTAGTGGACCGATCCGAGCGTGGTCCCGGGGAGCGTCAGCTGGGCCTCGGCGAGCGCGCGGGCGATCCCGAAGTCCGTCACCCGCACGCGCCCGTCGCGCGAGATGAGGATGTTGCCCGGCTTCACGTCCCGATGGACGATCCCGTGGCTGTGCGCCGCCTGCAGCGCCTTGGCGACCTCGGCCGCGATCCGGGCGGCCTGCCGCGGCTGGAGCGGCCCGTTGCGGCGGAGGAGCGAGGAGAGGTCCTCGCCCGCCACGAGCTCCATGACGATGAACGGGCCCTCGGCCGACTCGCCGGCGTCGAAGACCTGGACGATCGTGGGGTCCGCGAGCCGGGCCGCGGACTGCGCCTCCTGCTGGAAGCGGACGACGAAGTCGGGGTCGCGCCCGTACTCGGGGCGCATGAGCTTGACGGCGACCTCGCGGCCGAGACGCGTGTCGCGCGCGCGCCAGATCGTCGCCATCCCCCCGTCGCCGATCGGCTCGACGAGCTCGTAGCGGTCGATGAGGACCGTCCCGCTCTCCGTCACGCGCCCTCCACCTGCGTCCCCGCGCCGCCCACGCTCAGTTCGTCTCGAGCGTCCGAAGGTACGCCGCGAACTCGTCCCCGAGGTCCGGCCGCTCGAGCGCGAGCTCGACCGACGCCTTCAGCCACCCCATCGTGGTGCCTGCATCGTAGCGAGTCCCCTCGAAGGCGTACCCGTAGACCTCCTGCTCCTCCATGAGCGCCTGGATCGCGTCGGTCAGCTGGATCTCGCCGCCCGCGCCGCGCTGGGTCTGCTCGAGCTTGTCGAAGATCTTCGGCGTGAGGACGTACCGCCCGATGATCGCCAGGTCGGAGGGCGCGTCGGCCGGGTCCGGCTTCTCGACGACCCGGTCCACCCTGTACAGGCGGCCGTCGTCGCCGTGGCCCTCCGCGAGCGCGCCCCCGATGACGCCGTAGCGCCGCGTCTCCTCGTGCGGGACGCGCTCGACGGCGACGACCGAGGCATGGGTCTTCTGGTACGCGTGGATGAGCTGGCCGATGCACGGCGGCTCCGCGATGACGACGTCGTCGCTGAGGATCACCGCGAACGGCTCGTGGCCCACCAGCTCCTTCGCCATCAGGACGGCGTGGCCCAGGCCCAGCTGCTCCTTCTGGCGGACGTACGCGATCTGCGCGAGGTCGCTGATCCGGCGGATCTGGCGGAGGCGCTCGATGTCGCCCCGCTCCTCGAGGAGTCGCTCGAGCTCGAGCGACTGGTCGAAGTGGTCCTCGATCGCGCGCTTGGTCCCGCTCGTGATGATGATGATCTGCTCGATGCCGGACGCGACCGCCTCTTCCACCGCGTACTGGATGACGGGCTTGTCGACGAGCGGGAGCATCTCCTTCGGCTGGGCCTTGGTCGCAGGGAGGAACCGTGTCCCCCAGCCGGCGGCCGGGAAGACGGCTTTGCGGACGCGCATGTCACCTCTGAACGAGCGAGGGCGCGGGCCGGGGGCCCGCCGCGGAACGAGCCGAGTATACGGGCGTGGCCGCGATCAGCCGGCTGCCGGGGGCTGCGTGGGCGGCGTGCCGGGCGGGATGGTCGGCGGCATCGGCGGCTGCGCCGGCGGTACCCGGCCCGCTGCGGCACCGGGCGCGCCGTGCCGGCCCCAGCCCAGGAACGCGCCGAGGAGGAGGCCGACGCCCGGGATGATGAGGAAGAACGGCCAGATCTTGGACCAGTCGAGCGACAGGTAGTTCTGGACGAGGAAGACGACGCCGAGGAAGAGGAGCATCCCGCCGCCGATGAACGCTCCGGACCGGTTCTCACGGTCCCGCGCGAAGAGCGCCATCCCCACCAGCCACGCGCCCGGGATGATGAGGGCGAAGGGCCAGATGAGGCCCCAATCGAGCGAGATCTGGTCGCGCACGAGGAACAGGATCCCGAGGACGACCAGGATCCCCCCTGCCACGATCCCACCGGTGCGGCCCTGACGCTCGTTCACCACGGTCCCTCCGCATGCCAGACGTGGGGTGAATCTACCCGGGCGGTCGAGGGTCGGACAGGTGCCGGATGGACGGTCCCGCACGGGTGGCGGGCGCGACGGGCGACGGCCGCCCGGCGGGTCAGCCTGCGGCGGCCCCCGTCGCGTCGGCGTCCGGCACCGGATGCGGGGGCCTCGCCGAGCGGCGCCTCGGGGCGCCGGCGGCGGAGGACGATCCGCGTGAACGGGATCCTGAACTCGCTGAAGACGTCGATGCTGACGAGGAAGCCGGCGAAGAGGAAGGCCACGGCGAGGAGCTTCCCGATGCCGTAGAGCTGCGTGGAGCCGAACCGGTTGAGGCTGTCCGTCACCGCGGGGATCCAGGCCCCGACCGCGATGAGGATCGTCGCCGGGACCCGCGAGTTCACGCGCCCGGACCCCATCGCCCGCACCGCGCCGGGGATCGACGCAGCGAAGTTCACCACGAAGGCGATGGGCGAGATGATCAGGTTGAAGAGGAAGACATCCCCCTTCTGCGTGGGGTCGAGCGAGTAGGCGAGCACCCGCTTCTTCGGCATGAAGACGTAGATCGAGAAGAGCGCACCGAAGCCGAGCGCGAACGCCCCCGTGACGTTCATGAACGGGGTGAGGAGGCGCAGGTAGCCCGGCATGATGGCGGCCGTCGGGACCTCGGTCGTCGGGTCCACGGCATACCCGGGCGGCGGCAGGGTCGCCGTGACGGCGAGGACGAGCGCGAGGAGCGAGGCGCCGACGACGGCGACCGCCGCGAGGCGCGGCCATCGGTCGCTCTGGAAGTACGACGCGATGAGGATCGCCACCGCCAGGACCGCGGCCGCCGCGAAGTAGAGGACCGGCGCCACGCCCGCATCCGGATACTGCTGCCGCTGCTGCGTGAGGAACGTGAAGAGCCCGGCGAGGAAGAGGGAGAAGGCGAAGGCGTAGCCGAACCGTGTCTTCCCGAGGAGGAACGCGGTCCCCAGCCCCAGCCAGGCCGCGGTGCAGACGGCGCCGGTCACGTACCACGTCTTGTAGAGGGCCTCGTTCCAGCCGGCGATCGCGCCGATGCGCCTCGCAGCCGGCGCCGATGGAGAACCAGAGCATCCCGAACGCCCAGACGAGCTGGAAGGCATGCCGTCGGGTCCGCCACTGGTCGAGCACGGCGAGGAAGAACAGGAACGCCAGGATGGCGGTCAGGCCGGTGAGGGCGATCCGGAGGTCCACGTATGGGGGCTCCCGAGCGGTGGGACGGGACGCGCCGCCGGACCCCGGCAGGCGCCGCGCGGGTCAGGCGGGGACGAACTCGTGGTCGTCCCGATGCATCCCGTCACAGAGGCCCCACGGGGTCTCATCGGACGGGATCGGGACCGGTCGCATGATCTCCCGGACATCCGACTTCCGACAGAACAGGTGGCCCGAACGGCGCATCCACGCGCGGACGTGGGCCGCGTCGGGATGGAACTGGTGCGGGCCGGGGTTGATCGGCGAGAGCACCGCCCAGGACGGCGGCACCTCGGTCGCGACCGTGTCCAGGATGCTCACCCGCATGGGGGAGCCGCCGATCGGCTCGTGGCAGCCCTCGCAGCGGACGGCGTCGACCTCGTGCAGGACGGTCGGGATCCGGATCCCCAAGATCTCCATGGCACCCGACAGGGTAGCAGGTCGCCCGGCCCCGGCGGATGCCGCGGCGACCGTCAGACGGCGCGCATCCGGTTGCTCTTCGGCTCGTGGGTGACCTCGGCCAGGCCCAGCTCCTCGAGGAGCGGAGGGAGGTAGACGCCGACGCGCCCGCGAAGGCCCTTCTTCAGGCCGTACCAGCCCCCGACCGGGTTCTCCGGCGATCGGCCCCACGCCTCGACCGTCCCGTCCGCCGCCTGCTTCTGCTCGTCGGCCCCGCCCAGCGGGACCCAGTCGCCCTGCTCCCGCAGCCAGGCATGGAGGTCCTCGACGATCCGCAGCCGGTACCGGAGCTGTGTCCCGCCGACCTGGCAGACGAGCGCCGGCGGGTCCGCCGCGTCGTCGCGCCACATCGTGTAGCTGGAGGTCCCCGGAGGCGTCGTCAGGGCCCAGGGATCGTCCTTCGTCCCGCGTGCCATCGAGACCCCCCTTCCCGTCGCGCGAAGCCACGGAGTGGCTGGTACCCCCAGCCGGATTCGAACCGGCGATCTCCACCTTGAAAGGGTGGCGTCCTAGGCCTCTAGACGATGGGGGCCCGGCGCGGCCGAGTCTAGCAGGGCGGCCCGAGACCTCCCGTCTCAGGCCCGCCAGAGGAGTGCGAGGACCGCGGCCGTGGCGAACGCGCCGAATGCCACGAGCGCGGCGATCCCGCCGGCGATGGCCGCGAGGACGGCGCTCCCGCCCCGGCCGTCGCGGCCGGCCTTGTACGTGCGCACCACGCCGAGGACGGCGAGCGACGCGAACACGACCCCCAGGATGGCCGCTCCCGTCGCGAGGAGCGGGATCTGGTTCGCGTCGCGCACGGTGAGCGCGTACACGAGGTAGCCGATCGACCCGAAGAGCGCGACCCCGACGAACACGCGGGTCGGCGTGATGCGGATGGGTCCCAGGTGCGGTCCCTCGCGGACCGTGCGGCGCGAGCCGTCGGAGGCGCGCGGCGTGACCTGCCGGCGCGGGTCGTATCCCTGATCGTACTTGTTGTAGCTCACGCGCCGGCGTCCGCGGGCGGGGCGGGACCAGGGCGGCCGTCGCGTCGCGCGTCGCCCGGGCCGGCGGCCTGCCGCTCTCCGCCGCCCGACCGGCGCTCCTCGCGGTCGGGCCGGACGACCGGCGACGGGCCCACGCCGCCGTGGTTGCGGTGGTAGACGGCGACGTTGTGGCTGATCCGCGGCCGCGTCAGGCCGGCAGCCATCGCGCGCCCGCCCTCCCCGAAGGCGGCCTCGAGCAGCTCGCGCGCCTCGTCGAGGTCGCCGAACGTCCAGAACGCGTGGATGACCCGGACCCGGAACCCGTGCGTCAGGTACCAGCCGTCGCGACGGCTCCAGGCGTAGGTCTCGTCGGCGATCGCCGGCTCCGCGCGCACGTGGTCGTCGCGGCCGTAGTCGCGGACCAGGAGCAGGCGTCCGTCCGGGCGCAGGATGCGGTCGGCCTCGGCGACCGCCGCGTCCGCCGGCGGGCGGTACCCGTCCCAGAACGAGACGACGACATCCGTCGACGCGTCCGGGAGGCCCGTCGCGCCCTCGTCGCCCTCCGCCACGCGCACGTCCTCGCCGAGGTCCGCCACGGCGGCGCGGAGCGGCTCCAGGTCGGTGGGCGCCGCGAGCGCGGTCACCCGCCCGCCGAGCGCGACGAGCTCGCGGACGCGGTGGCCGGCGGGGCCGGCGCCGACGAGCACGACCTCGCGGCCGGCGATCGGGCCGAGGGCGTCGAGCGCGCGGGGGATCTTCGCGTCGGCGTCGAACGCCGCGAGGACGCGGGGTGCGACGCCGTCCTCGGGGAGCGGGAACGGGGTATCGGACACGGCAGGACGAGTGTAGCCTTCGGCCGGCCCCGTCAGGCGTGCGCGCCGGAGGTGAGGCGTCCCCGGCGACCGGCGGGGGACGTGCCGGCCGCCGTGCCACGGACGACCTGCCGCGCGGCCACGCGCCGGGTCACGGGCACTTGGCGATGTCGCGCCACTTCGCGACCTCGTCCGTCACCACCTGCGTCCCGTCGGTCCCGTACGCGACGGCGAACGTCCGGTTCGGGATCTCCGCGCACGCCGCGTCCTTCTCCACCGCCTCCCACGAGCCGCGGGTGTACTTGTACTGCGGGCCGGGCCCCTCGATGAACGGCAGGGTGATCTCCCACGTCCCGTCGGCCGCCTTCGTCATCGGCGTCTTCCCCGGGTTCCACCCCTGGAAGTCGCCGGCGATGAAGATCGTCGCGTCCTTCGGCGTGTCCGCGGGGACCGTCACCTTGAATGTGACCTGCGTCTCCCGCGACGTGACCGAGGTGGACACCTCCGGGGAGGGCGGCGACGTGTTGAAGCTCGTGTCCTGGGCGGTCACGACGTACCAGTAGCTCGCGCCCTTGGAGACGGCGTCGTCGGTGAAGGCCGGGTCGTTCGTCGTGCCGATCGGCGTGTACGGACCGCCGGCGGTCGTCGAGCGGGCGACCTGGTAGCGGAGCAGGTCCGGCGCGTCCACCGGCGTCCACCCGAGCGTCAGCGACGCGTCGGAGATCGCCGTGACGAGGACGTCCTGCGGCGCGGGCGGCGCCTGCGTGTCGGCGCCGGGCGTCGCCGTGAGGGCGAGCCCGTCGCCCGGCACGTACGGCGTCCCGGAGCGTCCGGCGTAGGCCCACGTCGTGCCGCCGTCCGTGGAGACGCGCGCGACGACGTCGTAGGTGCCGGTCGCCTCGGGGCGGACGCTCCCCGACGAAGCGGTCCGCACCGTCCGCGACGGTCCCGTCCATGGCGCGTCCGTCCAGATCCAGCCGTCCCGCCGTTCGGGTCCGAGCCGGTCGCGCCGAAGCCGACCTGCACGCCGAGCCCGATCGCGGGCGTGGCGGCGCCGGTGACGCCGTCCACGGTCACGAGGACGCCGATCGGCTGTGCCGGGGTCCACCGCCGAGAGCGGCTGCGACATCGCCGCCGGGGCGTCCAGCACGGCGCTCCGCGATCGTCAGCTGCGGGAGCGCCGTCACGTCCGCGGACGGGTCGCTCACGTTGCCCGTCGCATCGAGCGCCACCACCACGTAGTGGTACGCGGTCGCCGGGCCGCGCGGTCGTGTCGGTGAACGCGGGCTGCGTCGTCGCCCCCACCTCGGCGTACCCGCCGGGGAGGATCGAGCGCAGGACGCGGTACGACGCGGCGCCGTCGACGGGCGCCCACGCGAGCGCGACCCCTCCCGGGCTCGCGGCCGCCGTCACGCCGGTCGGCGCGGCGGGGCCGGCGAGGTCGGTGCCGGGCCGCGTGATGAGGACGTCGACGCCGCGCGCCGGGAGCGTGACCGTCAGCATCCCGCTGCTCACGACCGGCGTGGTCCCGAACAGGGCCGAGTCGAGCGTCGCGCCCTCCGGGAGGAAGTCCGCCACCGGGATGTCGATGGTCTTCTCGGCGTCCGAGAGGTTCAGGACGGTGACGGCCGCCTCGGCGTCCGTCCGCCGCCCGAAGGCGAGCGTCCCGGCGTCGTCGTCGGTCAGGAGGAAGTGGAGGTCCCCGGTCTTCAGGGACTCGTGCTGCCCGCGGAGGGTCCCGAGCGTCCGGTAGTAGTCGCGCAGCTCGGTGTCGATCGCGTCCCACGGGTAGGGCCGCCGGTCGTCCGGATCGTCCGCGCCGGTCAGGCCCGCCTCGTCGCCGTAGTAGACGGCGGCCATCCCGGGCCACGTCATCTGGACCGCGGCGATCTGGCGGAGCTTCTCCTTCCCCTGCGCGAGGGCGTCGGGCTCGGTCTTCGCCTCGCCGTTCGCCTCGGCCGGCGTGAGGACCCAGAGGATCCGCGACGTGTCGTGCGTCCCCACGAGGTTCATGAGCGAGTCCCAGGCGGCCGCGGGGTACTGCGACTGGACGTTGAGCATCCGGTCCGCGAACTGCGAGGGCGTGATCTCGGGGATGTCGCCGTCGTAGTCGGTCGTCGCGCCGTTCACGAGGCCGATGACCGCCGACCGGAACCGGTAGTTCATCGTCGTGTCCGCCTCGTTCCCGAGGAGGTAGGGCGCGGTGTTGCCCCAGACCTCGCCGATGATGAGCGAGTCCGGGTCGGCCTCCTTCGTGGTCGCGCGGATCCCCTTGACCAGCCCGTGGCTGAGCTTGTCCATCGCGTCGAGCCGCCAGCCGGAGGCGCCCGCGCCGAGCCACTGCGCGATCGCGCCGTCCTTGCCGAGGAAGAGGACGTTCGAGTCGCCCTCCACGAGCTCGGGGATGGTGTCGTAGCCGCCCCAGCCGACGTAGTAGGTGTCGTCTCCACCCTCGGCCGAGGGTGCGCACGGGGACGGCTGGTTCGCGTCCGGCTTCACGAACGTGAACCAGCCCCGGTAGGGCGAGTCGGCCGCCTCGCACGCGCCGACCTCGCTGTACTGGCGGAGCCGGTCGAAGTACGGCGACGAGGACGAGACGTGGTTGAAGACCCCGTCGAGGATGACGTGGATCCCGCGCTCCTTCGCCGCCGCGACGAACGTCGCGAACTCCTCGCTGGTGCCGAGGCCCGGGTCGATGTACCGGTAGTCGAGCGTGTCGTAGCGGTGGTTGGAGCTCGCTGCGAAGACGGGATTGAGGTAGAGGACGGTGACGCCCAGCGCCTTCAGGTCGTCCAGCTTCGCGGTGATGCCGGCGATGTCCCCGCCGAAGTAGTCGCGGCCCTGCGGCTGCTCGGTGCACGTGACGCCCTGCCAGGAGCGGCAGTAGCCCTCGGGGAGGTCGGTCCACGCCTTCTGGATGACCGGCTCGCCGTAGTTCGTCGGCTGCCGGTAGCGCTCGGCGCCGCTCGTGCCGGGCACCGCCGTGGGGCTGGGGTCGTTCGCCGGGACGGCGTTGAAGAAGCGATCCGGGAAGATCTGGTACGCGACCGCGCCGTGACTCCAGTCGGGGGTCGTGAAGTCGGGGTCGTACGCGGCGATCTGCCAGGGCGAGCCCGGGCTCTCCGCGTAGACCTGGCCGGTGCCGCCGTCGTTGGTCTCGTCCGTGTAGACCTGGGCGGGCACCTGGTCCTCGAGGTACCGGGTCGTCGGGCCGTCCTTCACGATGAAGCTGTAGGTGTAGAGGTCCGGCTGCGGCGGCGTCGCGAGCGACGCCTCCCAGTAGTCGTAGCCGTTCGTCCCGCCGGTCCTGTCCGTCGCGACGACCTTCATCGGCACGAGCACCGACGCGCCCGCGTTCGTGTCCGTCACCCGGATCGATGCGTCCGTGAGGTCCCCGGCGCCCGCGCGGATGCGCAGCGCCACCTTCGTCCCGGCCGGGACGGCACCGCCCGGCGCCCGGTAGAGGTCGGAGCGGCTGTCGTGGTAGAGGTCCGCCTCGCTGATCGTCCCGTCCGGGGCGAGCGGGGCGAGGTCCGGCGGCAGCGCCACGGCCGCGAGCGACGGGCTGGGGGCGGCCGACGACGGCGCGGAGGTGGCCGTCGACGGGCTCGGCGTGGGGCCGGGCGAGCACGCGGCGGCCATGACCGCGAGGGCGGCGAGGAGAGAGGCGGCGGCCGGAGCGCGGCGAACGATGCGACGGGTGGTGCGCGGGTGGCTCATCGACGCCGTCCTCCTTCCCTGGTCAGCGCGCCCGAAGGACGCGGGCGCCGCGGGCCGGGAGGTCCACGGCGGCGGATCCGCCCGCGACGGTGACGGCCTCGCCACCACCCCACGACCAGCCCTCCCAGGTGACGGGCTCGAGCGTCCTCCCGTCGAGATCGGGAAGGTGGAGGTCCAGCCAGGCCGGTCCATCGCCCGCGTTGATGCAGATGACGAAGGCGTCCGCGTCGTCCCGGCGGAGGTACGCCGCGGTCATCCCCGCGGCGCCGGCCTCGGTGAACGTGCCGCGCCGCAGCGCCGGGTGGGCGTGCCGGAGAGCGATCGCCCCGCGGTAGAAGGCGTGAAGGCCGCGATCCCACGTCTCCGGGCGGTCCCACGGGAACGCGCCACGGCATGCCGGGTCGTGCTCGCCGGACATCCCCACCTCGTCACCGTAGTAGATGTTCGGCGCGCCGCCCACCGTGAGCAGGACGAGCTCGGTGAGCCGCATCCCGTCCGTGTCCCCTGCGCACATCGAGAGCAGGCGCGGGGTGTCGTGCGTGCCGAGGCAGTTCATCTGCACGGCGTTGATCTCGGGGTCGTAGAAGGAGAGCGCGCGCCCCAGGCGGTCGAGGAACGTGGCGCCGTCGTCGTGGCGGACGTTCGCGCCGACCTCGCCGTGCTGCCGGATCACGCGCTCGTCGCGATGGCTCCCCGCGCAGAACGAGAGGGCGGCGAACCCCACGGGGTAGTTCATGTACGCGTCGAACTGGTCGCCGTGGAGCCAGCGGTGGTCCTCGTGCCAGATCTCCGCGACGATGTACGCCTCGGGGTCGATGGCCTTGACGCGCCGGCGGAACTCGCGCCAGAAGTCGTCGTCGTCGATCTCGGCCGCGACGTCGAGCCGCCACCCGTCCGCACCGAACCGGATCCAGTGCTCCGCGACATCGAAGAGGTACTCGCGGACCTGCGGGTTGTCCGTGTTCAGCTTGGGGAGGGCGGGCAGGTCCCACCAGGCCCGATAGCCGAGCGACGAGATCGACTCGCTGCCGAAGTGGTCGGGGCCGCCCGCATCCTCCGACGCGTGCCGGAGGGGCTCGTTCGGGTATGCGCGCAGCGGCCGGCCGGCGGCGAGCGCGTCGCGGTCGACGTAGAACCAGTCCACGTACGGCGAGCCGATCCCGCACTCGAGCACATGGTTGAACGGCCAGAACCCGCGGCTCGCGTGGTTGAAGACGCCGTCGAGGATGACCTTCATCCCGGCGGCATGCGCCGCGTCGAGGAGCGCGCGGAGGGCGTCGTTCCCGCCGAGGAGCGGGTCCACCGTGTAGTAGTCGTACGTGTGGTACCGGTGGTTCGACGCCGAGGCGAAGACCGGGTTCAGGTAGAGCGCGGTCACGCCGAGGTCGCGCAGGTGGTCGAGGTGGTCGATCGACGCCGTACAGGTCGCCGCCCTTGAACCCATGGATCGTCGGCGGCGCGCTCCACTCCTCGAGCGGGCCGGGCGCCGCGCACGCGGCCGCTGCGCGCGAAGCGGTCGGGGAAGATCTGGTAGAAGACGGCGTCCTTGACCCACTCGGGGGTTACGATCGACATGCGACTGACCTCGGCGACATGAGCGAGGGGGGCGTGAGATGCGTCCGAAGGTGCGGGAGATCGACCCGGGCGGCGGGCCCGGGGAGGATGTCGAGGAGATCGTGGCGACGGCGCCCGCGAGTGGCGGCGGCGATGCCGCCGGCGACGGCGCCGGACCGCGCGCGGAGACGCCCGACGGAGCGGCGATCGAGGACGTCCCGGAGCATGCGCCGCCGACCGCGGCCGACCTCGGCCCGAACGGCGACGAGGTCCTGAGCCTGATCCGTCGCGCCGGGAGCGCTCACCCGCGCGCAGGTGCGCGCGCTCGAGGAGGAGGCCGGCTGGCGCTGGTGGGCGCTGAACCCCCTGGTCGGGACGACCATGCCCGCGGCCCGGGCACGTGCGCTCGTCCTGGGCCGCCGCGACGGGCGCGCCGACGCGATCGTCGCGATGGACGCGGCGATCCACGAGGTCCTGCTCCACGGCGATGGCGCGAAGGCGCACGGGTCGCGACTCCTGACGTGCGTGACGAACGCCGGCCTCGCCGTGCTCGTCCGCGACCTCATCGAGATCGAGACGTTCGAGACGCTCCACGGTCCGTGGGGCGCGGTCATGCACGGCTGACCGGGTGGCGAGGGCCGCTCGCGCGACCCCCGCCGGTCGATCCCCGGCGCCGTCCTCGCGGTCGGCGGCGGGCTCCGGTGCGGGCGGTCAGCCCTTCACGCCGCCGAGCGTGAGGCCGGAGACGAGGTACTTGGACGAGTAGACGAAGAGGATCACCACCGGGATGGCCACGAGGATCGAGGCCGCCGACAGCTCCGCCCACTGGGTCGTGAACTGCGTCTGGAACCGGGTGATGCCGAGCGGCCAGGTGAGCAGGTCCTCGCGGGCGCCGATGAGGACGCTCGCCATGAAGTACTCGCTCCACGCCGCGAGGAAGTTGAACAGGAAGACGATCGCGAGGGCCGGGAGCGAGAGCGGCAGGAGGACGAGGCGGAACGCCTGCGTCTCCGTGCAGCCGTCGATCCGGGCGGCCTCCTCGAGGTCGATCGGGACGGTGTCGTAGTAGCCCTTGAGGATCCACGTGCTGAACGGGATCGCCGTCACCGCGTACGCGATGACGAGGCCCCGGTACGTGTTCACGAGGTCCGAGCTGGACCGCGAGCAGGTAGATCGGGACGAGGAGCATGATCCCCGGGATCATCTGGGTCGCGAAGAGGAACGTGAGCCCGGCGCTGCGCCCGCGGAACTTGTAGCGGGAGAAGGCGTAGGCCGACGTCGCCGCGAAGATCAGGCCCACGGTCGCCACGCCGAGGGTGATCACGAGGCTGTTGAAGACCCACTGCAGCAGGTTGGTGTCGAACAGCACCTTGCCGGAACGCCTCGAAGGTCGCGCCGGGCGGGATGATCGAGAACTCGGGGTCGAGGAGCCGGTTCCCCGGGCGGAGCGCGACGCCGAAGACCCGGACGACCGGGAACGCGGCGATGATCGCGGCGAAGATCAGGCCCGGCGTGGATGAGCGTGCGCTTGACGGGCCCGTCCTCGCCGCGGCGCGGGCGGAAGCGGCTGCGCTTCGGCGCGGCGACGGGGAGCGGCTGGCCGGACGAGGCCGCCTTGGGATGCGCGCCGGCCATCAGTAGGCTCCCTTCAGGACGTTGGTCTTCCGGACGTAGAAGATCGTGAAGACCATGAGGAACGCGAAGATGACGAACGCGAGCGCCGCGGAGAACCCGTAGCGGCTGTACTGGAACGCCGCGCGGTAGAGGGCGGTCACGAGGATGTCGCTCGTCTCGAGCTCGTTCTGGTTGATGAAGAACGGCACGAGGATGTTGTTGAACGTCAGGAACGTGCCCAGGAGGATCGCGGGCACGAGGACCGGACGGAGCAGCGGCATGCGTGATGCTGCGGAACTGCTGGCACGGTCCCGGCGCCGTCGATCTCGGCCGCCTCGTAGTACTCGTGCGAGATGCTCTGGAGCCCGCCGAGCACGATGACCATCATGAACGGCATGCCGAGCCAGATGTTCACCGCGCACATGGCGAAGAAGTTCCAGAACGGGTCCGTCAGCCACGGGATGGGACCCAGCCCGATCATCCCGAGCAGCTGGTTCACGGCGCCGTACTCGTTGTTCAGCTCCGTCCGCCAGATCTGGAGGGAGATGAACGCGGGGATCGCCCACGGGAGGATGATCAGGGCGCGGTAGATGTTCCTGCCGCGCATCTTCCGGTTGAGCATCAGGGCGAGGGCGATGCCCAGCGTCACGTGGAAGAAGACGTTGATCACGGTCCAGACGATCGTCTGGAGGAGGAGCTGCCAGAAGCCGGTGTCCTTCAGCACGGGGCCGGTGAACACGTTGATGTAGTTCTGGAGCCCCACGAAGATGTTCTTCTCCCCCGTCAGCCCCAGGAACCCGGGCATGACGAAGTTCCGGATGCTCATCTTCGTGAACGAGACGTTCAGCTCCCACAGGAGCGGGTAGATGTAGAGGACGAGGATCCCGAGCACCGCCGGCGCGACGAACATGATCGGGACGGCCAGCCTGGACTTCCGCCACTTGGCGAAGATCAGCCAGAGCACGATCTCGAGGACGACGACGATCGCCGCCATGAAGAGGATGGTCTGCGCGACCTCCCAGAGGGCGCTGACCGCGTGGCTCCAATCGAACAAGACCGCCTCCTCCCTCTTCTCGTGCGAGACCGTCGGGACCGAGCCTAGCGGACGGACCGACCTGCCGGAAGGCCTTTATGCGATGCGCCCCGGACCCTGAGGTCCGGGGCGCATCGGCCGCGTGGCTGGTGGGTGAGTGGTTACTCTCCGCACTCGCCGCCGGGCGCGACGCCGGCGTCGGCGGACTTCTGCATGGCCGCGGCGACGGCCGCCGGGTCAGCGTTCTTGCCGAACAGGTCGCGGACGCCCGTCGTCATCGAGTCGAAGACGCAGCGCATCTCGAGGTTCGTCGGCTGCGGGACGCCGAGCTTCACGGCCTCGGCCGCGCCGGCGAGGAGCGCGATCGCCCGTGACGATCGGGTCCTCGATCGCGGTGACGAGCGCGGGAAGGCGCGCGATGTCCTTCACCATCTGGATCTGGTTTTCCTGGTTCGTCGACCACTTGATGAAGTCGGTGACGACGCAGCTCTTGTTCGCGTCGGCCATGACGCCCTTCGGGATCATGTAGAACGCGCCCGCGGTGTACGGGGCCGGCATGCCGGCGCCGGTGATCTGCGGGATCGGGCCGACGGCGAGCTTGTCGCCAAGGGCCTTCTTGTAGTCGCCCATCGCCCAGTCGCCATTGATGATCATGGCGGCGGTGCCGTCCTTGAACATGCCGTCGGCGACGTTGTAGTCGGCCTCCTTCGGCATGATCGCGTCCTTGAACTTCCAGGTGGACAGGAGCGTGAGCGCGGCCTTCATCGGGTCGGTGTCGAGGGTCGGGGTCTTGCCGTCGTCGCCGAAGACGCTTGCCACCCTCACCGTAGAGGAAGGGGATGAGCCAGAAGGACTCGGTCTGGTTGAAGACGAGGCCGTACTTGCTGCCGCTGGTGAGCTCCTTCGCCTTCGCGGCGAGGGCGTCGGTGTCGGCCGGAGCCGTGTCGCCGGCGAGGCCCTTGTTCCAGTAGAGCATGAGCTGGTTGCCGTACGAGATCGGCACGCCCCAGGTCTTGCCGTCGGCCTGGACCGCGGCGACCGAGTTCGGGAGGTAGACGGAGGTGTCGATCACGCCGTCGACCGGCGCGATGAGGTCGGCCGCGGTGAACGGGCCGACGTGGTCGGCGACGGTCCAGAGGAGGTCCGGAGCGCTGCCCGCGAGGCTGGAGGTCTGGAAGTCCTGGCGGAGCGTCTCGACGTCCTTGTTGACGACGTCGAACGTCACGTTCGGGTGAGCGGCGGTGTAGGCGGCGGTCAGGCTCTTGACGTAGGCAAGGCTGGTGTCGCCCTCCTTCGTCCAGAACAGGACCTTGACCGGGTCGGTGGTGCACGCGGCGACGGAGGCCGACGGGGCCTCCGTGGCCGGGGCGACGGTCGCCTCGGTCGGACGGGGCGACGGTCGCCTCGGTCGACGGCGCGGTCGTGGCCTCGGCGGACGGCGCGGGCGTCGCGGAGCTGCTGCACGCAGCGGCGACGATCGCGACGGCCGCGAACGCGGTCGCGAGCTTCATCGATCGCATCGGGTATCTATCTCCTCTTCGCTGGTTTCCTGACTGGTCCTGGTCGGGTGTGCCGGCCTTCGCCGGTCTCCCCCGGCCGCACGAGCGGCCGTCTCACCCGGTCCTCCGGCTGCGGGGACGCGCAGGCCGTCGGGGTGACTGCATCGCGGGTGGCTGGGTGCCACCCTCATCAGCTCGCCGCGACGCCCACCTCCTCCCGAAGGATCGGAGCCGGGGCGGTCGTGCCGCGGACGATGAGTCGCGTCGGGAGCACGACCTGCTCCGGCGCGGCGGATGCCTGACTGTCGAGCTGGGCGAGCAGGAGGCGCACGGCCTCCTCGCCCTTGCGTCGGACGGGCTGTCGGATGGTGGTGAGCGGCGGGCTCGTGTACCGCGCGAGGTCGATGTCGTCGAAGCCGACGACCGAGAGGTCGCGCGGGATGCGGAGGCCGAGCTCCTCGGCCGCGTGCAGGACGCCGATCGCCATCGCGTCGCTCATCGCGAGGACCGCGGTCGGGCGGAGCCCGTCGTCCCACGCGCGCTGCATGCAGGCGATCCCGCCCTCGATCGTGGCCGGGCCCACGAGGATCCGCTCGTCCGGGAGGTCGATCCCCGCGCGGCCGAGCGCGCCGCGGTAGCCGGTGAGCCGGCGGCCCATGACGCCGTCCGGGCCGATCCCGGCCATGGGCGCGGGCGGCTCGACGCCGACGACGAGCACCTCCCGATGGCCGAGCGCGACGATGTGCTCAGCCGCGAGCCGTGCTCCGTTCTCATCGTCGACGAGGACGGAGCCATGGGCCGGGAACGGGGTGGAGTCCACGAGGATCGTGGGGAGGCCGGCGCGGCGGATCTGCTCGATCTCGGGGTGGTCGGCGGGGAGGCCGAGCGCGACGAACCCGTCCACCGTGGCCCTGCCCACCGCACGCGCGAGCGAGCCGTGGAGCGGCGACACGAACAGGAGCGCGTGGCCGGACGCCTCGGCGGCGGCGGCGACGCCCTCGCTGAAGGCGCCGAAGAACGGGTTGGAGAAGACGACGGAGAGCGCCTGCGGCGTCAGGATGCCGATGGTCCCGGTGCGACGCTGGGTGAGCATGCGCGCGACGGGGTGCGGCCGGTACCCGAGGTCGTCCGCGACCTCGAGGATCCGCTCGGCGGTCTCGGGGTTCAGGCGCTCCGGGCTGTTGAACGCGAAGGAGACCGCGGTCTTGCTCACGCCGGCGGCGCGCGCGACGTCCGCGATCCGAGGGCGCCCGGCCGGGCTCGCGGCGGTACCGTCCGCCGGCGCCATGCCGTCCTCGCTGCCCTTGCGGGCCTTCTCCGCCACTGCCACCTCACGCGCGGTCGGACACCCGCCTTCGGGCGCCGGGTCCCGGTCCGATGCTCCCGCCGATCCGTCTGCGCCGGATCGCGTCGGCCGCCGTCTCCTCCTGGCGGCCCGTCGGCCCGAGTGAACCGGTTTAGCAAACCGGTTTAGTTACTGTACGAAGGCGCCCGCGCGGTGTCAAGTACCGCGTGCGCCGGGGGCGCCGTGCGGCCGGCGGGGTGGCGGGGCGCCGTGCGGCCGGCGGGGTGGCGGAAGCGGCTGGTGGCCCGCCGGACGCGGCGACTAGCGCGCCACGCGGTAGCGGAGGTAGACGACGCCCGAGCTGACGGTGCGGGTCTCGACGAGCGCGAGATCCACGCGGCGCTCCTGCCGCGGGAAGTACGGGATGCCGCCGCCCACGAGCTCCGGGTAGAGCCGGAGCCGGTACTCGTCGATCAGGCCCAGCGCGGCCGCCTCGGCGGCGAGGGTCGCGCCGCCGATCGCGATGTCGCCCTCCCCCGGCTCGGCGCGCAGCCGCGCGATCTCCTCCGCGAGGCCGCCCGACGCCAGGCGGGCGTTGCCGCGTACCGCCGACAGCGTGGTGGAGAACACCACCTTCGGGAGCGGATTCCACAGCGCCGCCCATTCGCGCTCTGCGTCGTCGAACGCCGGCTCCTGGTCGACGGGCTCCCAGTACAGCATCGTCTCGTACAGCCGTCGCCCCATCAGGTGGACGCCGACCCCGCGGATCTCGTCCATGACGAGTCGCCACATCTCCGCGTCGGGCGGCCGCCCGGTGATGTCGCCGTCCGGCCCGACGATGTAGCCGTCGAGCGAGGCGCCCATCGAGTAGGTCACGCTGCGCATCGGAAGTCCTCCTCGGTCGTGGCGCGGACGATACGACGGACGCGCGACGCACGCCCACTCGACACGGACCGGTATCCTCGTGGCGCGCGGCGCGTGCGCCGCTCTGGATCCACGACGACCTCCGAGGAGCCGGGAGCGAGCGATGACGGGCAGGACGGACTTCACCGACGACGAGTGGGCTGCGCTGCGTCGCGGCCTCATCGCGGGCGAGGAGGCGGTCCGGGCGGCCGCGCCCACGGGGTGGTTCGGCCGGTTCAAGGAGAGCCGCGCCCTGAAGCGCGAATGGAAGACGCTCGCGGAGCGCTACGGGGAGGCGCCGCTCGCCCAGGCCCTCATCCTCGAGGAGGGCCTCGACCCGACCGCCAGCGTGAAGGTCCAGGAGGGGACGACGGACGCGTTCATCGACGAGCGCGTCGCCGCCTGCAGCGCCGCCGCCGCCGTGCTGACCGCGAAGGTGGACCCGCACGCCGCGGCGATCTACGTCGACGTCGCGATGGAGCTGGCGGAGACCGCGGCCCTCGCCGACCTGGGCCACGGCAAGCAGGACTCGATCACCCGGCCGGAGGCGATCGTGCTCGGGCGGATCGCGGCGGCGTTCGGGCGCACGGACTACCAGGCGCCGGGCTCGGGCGAGGGCGAGCTCGACGCGAGCTTCGGCCTGCAGACGTCCCAGACGAAGAACATCGTCAGCTGACCCGGCCGGGGGGCCCGGTCGGCTCTCGAGGCCCGGGCGGCCCGCCGCCCGACGGCAGCTTCGCAGGCGATCGGCCCGGCATTCGCCGGGCCGATCGCGTTCCTCAGGGCGCGGGTGTGGCCGTGGGCGTGGGCGCCGGCCCAGCGGCGGGCCCGGACGCCGGCCAGCCCTCCTCGATGAGGTTCGCGACGAGGGCCGACCACCCGGTCTGCGCGTCCGCCCCGATCCCCGCGCCGGTCTCCGCGTCGTAGTACTCGTGGATCCGGCCGGTCGCCTGCCAGTCGGCCTCCACGGCCTTCACCACGGACTCCCGGACGGTAGCGGCGAGGGCGGGGTCGACCTCCGCGAGGGCCTGGACCAGGAGGTAGTTGATCGGGATCCAGACCGGCCCCAGCCAGTTCGAGTTCACGCCGTGCGTGGAGCTGTACCCGGGCTCGTAGAGGACGCTCTTCGCCGATGTCGAGCGGATGCCGTACGGCGAGAGGAACTCGGCGGGGTCCCGCAGCGCGTCCAGGACGCGCGGGAGCCGGTCGGCCGGGACGATCCCGGCGATGAGCGGGATGAGGCCGGTGTAGGACCGCGTCGGGATGAAGGACGTCCCGTCCGCGTCGAGGTCGTAGTAGAAGCCGTGCGCCTCGTCCCAGAGGTTCGCGTTCACCGCGGCGGCGATCCGGTCGAGGTCGGCGGCGTACCGTGAGGCGGCGGAGGTGTCCCCGAGCCGGCCGGCGACCCCGACCATCTCGCGGGCGAAGAACGCCATCCACCCGGACGCGTCCGCCTGCGCCATCCCCTTCGCCCGGGGCAGGTTGTCCATCCCGAGGAAGCCGCCGGTGAACAGGCCGTCCGGCTGCACGGCATTCGTCTTCCACCAGTAGTCGTAGTTCGCCTTCAGCCCGGGGTAGACCTCCCGGAGGAAGTCGTCGCCGGCGGTCGGGTCGAGCGCGCCGGCCACCCGGAGGGCCGACCAGGCGAAGATCGGCGGGCACTCGGTCGCCATCACCCACTCGGCGCACGGGATGTGGCCGTCCGGCTGCTGCCACCGGTCCGAGAGGAGGAACCGGAGCTGGTCGGCGCCCAGCTGCGGGTCGATGAGCGTCGCCGCCACCGCCTGGAAGCCCGTGTCCCAGCTCGCGAGCCAGGGGAACTCCCACTTGTCCGGCATGATCAGGACGTCGTTCGCGTCCACCTTCCCGTCCCACGCCGGGTCGTACGAGGACGTCCCATCCCACGTGTACAGGCTCTGGCTCCAGAGCAGCCCGCGGAGCGCCTGCGCGTAGAGGTCCTCGTGCGCGGTGACCCGCCCGCTGAAGATCGGTCCGGCCTCGGCGGCGCGCGCGGCGACGACCTCGTCCGCGCGCGGGAGGAGCGCGGACGCCTGCGCCTGGGCGGTCGCTGCGTCGGGGGCCTCCGCCCATGCGATGGTGACGGCCTGCGAGGCGCCCGGGTCCAGTGGGAGGCGGTACGCGAGCGCGCCGATGTTGCCGGGGCCGTCGCCGGTCAGACCGCCCGCGCGAAGGTTCGCGTCGATGGCGCCCTTCCGGTCGCTCACCTGGGCGCTCGTGGCCGGCGGGGCCGCGATCGCGACGACCGACGACGCGCCGCGGAGGAGCAGGCCGTCGTCGGTCCTCTCGACCTTCAGCGTCGGATCGTGGAACCAGCCCTTGAAGACGACGTCGACGGGAGCGGCGGCGGTCCCGGTGTTCGTCGCGGTGGCGCGCATGACCCCGGTGGAGGCGTCGGCACGGGCGCTCTCGAACGCGATCTCGAAGGCGGGCGACGCGGCCGGGTACTCCATGACGGTGCGCGTGTAGCTCGACGTGGGCGTGTTCTCGTGGAACGTCCGCCGATCCACGATCTCCTCGCCGTGCGGGCCCTGACTGTTGCTCCAGCCGAAGTACCGCTCCGTCACGCGGACCTGGACGCCGTCCCAGACGGCCCAGGCGAGGTCGAAGGCGCCGTCGCGCGTGGTGAGCCCGGCGATCCCGTCCTCGCCCCACGTGTACGGGGCCTTGATCGCGCGGAGGTAGTCCATCCCCCAGCCGTTGCCGCCGACCGCCTCCCGCGGGTTCCCCCACTCGCGCTCGGAGAGGTAGGTCCCCCAGCGGGTGTCGAGCGCGTTCCATGGGACGAGCGCCAGCGGCTCTGCCGAGGCGACGGCGCCGCCGAGCCGGGCGGCGTGGAGCCGGCGGGGCCCGAGGCCGACCCGATGGGACCGCTGCCGGCGGGCGCCGACGCGGCGGGCCCGGACGGCGACGGTGAGGCGGACGGCCCGGGCGCGGACAGGAGGCTCCACCCGAGGACGACGACCGCGACCACCCCGACGATCGCGGCGGCGATCGCTGCGGCCGGCGGCAGCCGGCGCCCGGACGGCGTGGGGGTCTGCGGTTCGGGCGCTGCGGACATGCGTGGACGACCTCCGGGCGGGGCCCTCGACGGGGCGGCCGCATCGTAGCAGCGGCCGCCGCCGGGTACCGTCGGCGACCGCGACGCCGACGCCGCCGTGGGCGAGGTGGCACGATAGCCCCGATGCAGACCCTGGCTTCGGCGCCCCTCGGCGTGAAGGTCTTCCTCGGCTACGGCGCCCTCATCCTCGTGGGCCTCGGGCTCTCGATGCGCTGGGTCGTGGACCAGGCGATCTCGGCGCCGATCAGCCCGGTCGGCATCATCGCGATGATCCTCCTCGCGTACACGATCTTCACGATGACGCTCGTCATCCAGCGGAAGGAGGCCGCGCGGACGCTCGCGCTGGGCCTCGCGAGCCTGACCATCCCCGCGATCCCCCTGCTCGTGCTCGCGGGCCTCTGGCCGTACGCGATCCCGGTCGCGATCGTCGCCGTGATCCTCTTCCGGACCATGACCCGGCCCGCCGTCCGCGACTGGCTCAACGAGCAGTAGGAGGCCCGATGCGGATCGTCGCGTACACGCCGTTGAGCGCGGGCACGGACGCCCGCCGCGCCGTGCGCCGCGGCGCCCCAGTCGCCGGACGACCGTCCCCGCCGCCTCGGATCCCGTCGTCGGGTTCGTGGTCTCGGACGGCACCGGCGACCCCGGCCGGATCATCCCGCTCGCGGCGCTCGCCGATCCCGGCCTGGGCTCGGCGGCCCTGGACCCCGCCGTCGCGGCTCTCGACCTGCGCGGGCTGCTGCGTGCGGACCCCGGCCTCGTGCGCACCGAGGCGGCGCTCGACGTGGCCGTCGTCGCCGGATCGCGGCCGCCCTGCCTCGGGCTCGACGAGGTCCGGCTCGCGGCGCCGATCCCGGAGCCCGGCAAGGTCGTCTGCGTCGGCCAGAACTACGCCGCGCACGTCCGCGAGCAGAACGCGCAGATGCCGGACCGGCCGATGCTCTTCAGCAAGTTCGCCAACGCCGTGACCGGCGACGGGGACCCCGTCGTCCGCCACGCGGGCACGCATGCGCTCGACCTCGAGGCCGAGCTCGCCGTCGTGGTGGGCCGGCGCATGCGCCGGGTGGCGGCGGCCGATGCCCTCTCGCACGTCGCCGGCTACACCGTCGCCAACGACATCTCGGCGCGCGACCTCCAGGGCTCCAGGCCGGCGCTCCGCGAGGGCGAGCACGGCGACGGCCAGTGGCTGCGGGCCAAGGGGTCGGACACCTTCTGCCCTCTCGGGCCGGCCGTGGTGACGCCCGCCGAGGTCGCCGACCCGGGCGACCTGACGCTGCGGTCCTGGCGGATCCCCGCCGCGGGGCCCGGCGCCGGCTCGACGGTCCTCATGCAGGACGCCCGCACGGACGACATGGTGTTCGACGTCGCCCACCTGCTCGCGTTCATCAGCGACGCGATCACCCTCGAGCCCGGCGACGTCGTCCTCACCGGGACGCCCTCCGGCGTTGGCGTCTTCCGCGACCCGCCCGTCTTCCTCGAGCCGGGCGACGTCGTGGCCGTCGAGGTCGGCGGGATCGGCCGCCTCGTCAATCCGATCGTCGACGCCGATGGGTCCGCGCCCGCCGGCAGTCCCGCCGCCCGCCTGCTCGCCGGCGAGCGACCCGAGCTCCCCTGACGACGAGCGCCCGAGGCACAGGGGGTACCCGATGCTCGCGATCGTGAAGGCGGCGCCCGGGCCGGGCCTCGAGCTGCGCGAGGTCCCGATGCCGTCGATCGGCATCAACGACGTCCTGATCCGCGTGCGCAAGACGGGGATCTGCGGGACCGACCTCCATATCGCGTCGTGGGACCCGTGGGCCGCGAAGACGATCCATCCGCCGCTCGTCGTGGGGCACGAGTTCGTCGGCGAGATCGTGGAGGTGGGCTCGAACGTCAGCGACTTCGGCCCCGGCGACCTCGTGAGCGGGGAAGGCCACGTCGTCTGCGGGCGCTGCCGGCACTGCATGGCAGGCAACCGCCACCTCTGCGCGCACACCGTGGGGCTGGGCGTGGGCCGGGACGGCGCGTTCGCGGAGTACGTCGCGCTCCCCATGACCAACATCTGGCATCACTGGCCGGGTGTCCCCGAGGACGTGGCCGCGATCTTCGACCCGTTCGGCAACGCGGTGCACACCGCGCTCGCCTTCCCCGTCCTCGGCGAGGACATCCTCGTCTCCGGCGCCGGCCCCATCGGGCTGATGGCGACGGCGATCGTCCGCCACGCGGGCGCCCGCTACGTCGTCGTCTCCGAGCCCAACCCCGTCCGCAGGGAGATCGCCGCGCGGATGGGGGCGACCGCGGTCGTCGACCCGCGCGAGCGGAGCCTCGAGGACGTCCAGCGGGACCTCGGCATGACCGAGGGCTGGGACGTGGCCCTGGAGATGTCGGGGAACCCGGCGGCGCTGCGCAGCGCGATCGCCTCGATGGCGCACGGTGGCCGGATCGCGATCCTCGGCATCCCCACCGAGGAGATCTCGCTCGACGTGAACGAGATCGTGTTCAAGATGCTCACGCTCCGCGGCATCTACGGCCGGGAGATGTACGAGACCTGGTACAAGATGACGGTCATGCTCCAGTCGGGGCTGGACATCACCCCGGCGATCACCCACCGGTTCGACTTCCGCGACTTCGCGGCGGCGTTCGATGCCGCACGGTCCGGCGATTCCGGCAAGGTGATCCTCGACTGGACGGTCTGAGCCCGCGGCGGCGCCCGGAGGAGCTGGACATGACGACCCGACCGGACCCCCTCGCCCATCTGGCGGCCGAGCTGGACGAGCTGAAGGCAGCCCACCTCTTCCGCCCTCTGCGAGTGATGAGCACGGCGCAGGGATCCGAGGTGGTCGTGGACGGCCGCCCGGTGATCAGCCTCTCGTCGAACAACTACCTCGGCCTCGCCGACCACCCGCGCCTCAAGGCCGCGGCGGTCGCGGCGGTCGCCGACTTCGGCGCCGGCAGCGGCGCGGTGCGGACGATCGCAGGGACGATGACGCTCCACGAGGCGCTGGAGGCGCACCTCGCGCGGTTCAAGCATGTCGAGGCGGTCCTCACGTTCCAGTCCGGGTTCACGTGCAACACCGGCGTGATCCCCGTCGTGACGGGCGAGCACGACCTGATCGTCAGCGACCAGCTCAACCACGCCTCGATCATCGACGGGATGCGCCTGTCGAAGGCGCCCCGCGAGGTCTACCCGCACCGCGACGTGGAGGCGCTCCGCGCGATCCTCGAGCGGGCGCGCCGTGACGGCGACGCGGAGGGGCGGCCGTACCGGTCGATCCTCGTGGTGACGGACGGCGTCTTCAGCATGGACGGCGACATCGCGCCGCTCCCCGCCATCGTCGAGGCCGCGGAGGCGTACGACGCCGCGGTGATGGTCGACGACGCGCATGCGTCCGGCGTCCTCGGGCGGAACGGACGCGGCAGCGTGGACCACTTCGACCTCCACGGCCGGGTCGCGATCCAGGTCGGGACGCTCTCCAAGGCGATGGGCGTCCTGGGCGGATACGTGGCCGGGTCGCAGGTCCTCCGCGACCTCCTCATCCAGCGGGCGCGGCCGTTCCTCTTCTCCACGTCGCATCCGCCGGCCGTGGCCGCCGCGTGCCTCGAGGCGATCCGCGTGATGGAGGAGGAGCCGGAGCTGCTCGAGCGCCTCTGGGCCAACACGCGCCTCTTCAAGGCGGAGCTCGCGCGCCTCGGCTTCGACACCGGTGCGTCGGAGACGCCGATCACCCCCGTCATCGTCGGCGACTCCGCGGCGGCGATCGAGTTCGCGGAGCGGCTCTTCGCGGAGGGCGTCTTCGCGCCGTCGGTCGTCTATCCCACCGTCGCGCTCGACCGGGCACGGATCAGGACGATCGTCACCGCCGCCCACACCGAGGCGCAGCTCGAGCGGGCCATCGCGGCCTTCGACCGGGTCGGTCGGGCGATGGGCGTCATCGCCGGATGACGGACCCGCCCGACCCCGACGTCCTCGAGGCGATCGACGGACGGCCCGACGACACGGACCTGCCGCTCGACGGGCACCTGCACACGCTCATGTCCCCCGACGCCGTCCCGGCGATCGAGGTGTACGCGGAGGCGGCTGCCGCCCGGGGGATCCGCGAGCTCGCGATCACCGACCACGTCGACCTCGACCCGACCGCGCCGGCCTACGCGTACGCGGGCCATGCGGCGCGGGAGCGCTACGTGCGCGACGCCGCCGCGCGCTGGGCCGACCGCGGGGTGACGATCCGGTTCGGGGTGGAGGTGACCTACCAGGCCCGGTTCGAGGACGACATCCGCGAGCACCTCGCGCGCCACGCGTACGACTACGCGATCGGGTCCGTCCACGTGATGCGCGACGACCCGTACACGAAGGAGCGCGTCGCCGGGTGGGTCGAGGGCCGGTCGCTGCCCGAGATCGTCGCGCCGTACTTCTCGGAGGTCCTGGGGGCGGCCCGCTCCGGCCTGTTCGACACGCTCGGCCACCTCGACATGGTGAAGCGGTACCTCTTCCCGCACGTCCGGCCGGAGCAGCTCGCCGCGGCGCCCGAGCTCTACGAGCCCATCCTCCGGGCGCTCGTCGAGAGCGGCACCGGGCTCGAGGTCAACACCAGCGGCCTCCGCCAGGCTGCCGGGGAGGTCTACCCGGCGCCGTGGGCGGTCGCCCGCTTCCGGGAGCTGGGCGGGACGCGCGTGACGGTCGGGTCGGACGCGCACCTCGCGCGGTCCTTCGCCTTCGGCCTGGGGCGCGGCTACGACCTGGCGGCGGCGGTCGGGTTCGAGACGGTCGCCTTCCGCGACGGAGGGACGCGGCGACAGGGCGGTCACGCCATCGCGATCGCGAACCCCCGCGCGCAGGTCGCCGCGGTCCCGGGCGCCGACGTCGGGCGCGGAGACGGCGGTCACACGGGCGGGCCGCCCGAGACCGGTCCGAGCCGGTAGCATCGCCCGATGGACCTCTTCGTCGCGGGCGCGGGGCCTGCCTACTCGGCCAGGCCCGGTTCGGTCGGGGCCGCGTATCTCCTCACGGAGGATGCGCGGGCCATCGTGCTCGACCTGGGCCACGGGGCGTACTCCCGGCTGGCCGGCGAGGTGGAGCCGAGCACGCTCGACGCGGTGATCGTCAGTCACCTCCATCCGGACCACTTCGTGGACCTCGTCGCGCTGCGCCACTACCTGCGGTACGAGTTCACGCCCCCGCGGCGCGTCCGCGTCATCGGCCCGCGCGGCCTGGAGCGTCGCCTGGACGACCTCCACGCCCACCCCGGGTTCTGTGCCGAGGCACTCGACGTCGAGGTGCTCGAGCCGGGGACGTCGGTCGTCGGCCCCTTCGCGGTGGAGGCCCGCAGGGTCACCCACACCCGCGACAGCTACGCGCTTGCGGGTCTCGGCCGTCACGCGCCCCGACGCACCGGGGATCGTGTACAGCGGCGACTGCGGGCGTGGCGACGACCTCGTCCCTCTCCTTCGCCCCGGCGACGTCCTCCTCTCGGAGGCGTCGTTCGGGACGGGTCCGGTCCCGGTCGGCGACCTCCACCTGGACGCGGACGCGGCGGGCCGTGCGGCCGCTGCGGGCGGGGCGAGCCGGCTCCTGCTGACGCATGTCCTGGGGACGTACGACTCCGCGGAGGTCGCCGCGGCTGCCCGGTCCGTCTTCGACGGGCCCGTGCAGATCGTCGAGCCGGGGGACCGGATCGCGATCTGACCGGCGCCCCGGCGGGCGAGCGGCGCAGTGTGACAGACACGAAGAAGGGGCCCTCTCGCGAGGGCCCCTTCTTCGTGTTCGCTCGGCGCTCGGGGGATGCCGAGCAGGATGTGTCCGGGTCCGCTCCTAGCGCCGGCGAGAGGTCGTCGGGGTGAGGAGGAGCATCGTCGCGAGGAGGCCGGCGATCGCGAGGAGCACGATCCGCCAGGTCCCGTCGCTCGGGGTCCCGGGCAGGCCGCCGGTGGAGGTCGGCGGCGGCGTGACGTGCGGTGCACTGGTGATGCCGGCGACCTCACCCGAGGGGTCGGAGCTCGCGGACGGCGCCGAGGTGACGCCCTCGACCGATCCGGTGGGCTCGACCGGCGGCACGACCGTCGGCGGGACCGTCTGCGGGACCGCCGGCGGGGCCGTCTGCGGGGTGGCCGGCGGCACGGTCGGCGGGTTCACCGGCGGGTTCGTCGGCGGGTTCACCGGGGTGGGGGTCGGCGTCACGGGCGTGGGCGTCGGCTCGACCGGCGTGGTCGGGGTCGGGGTCGGCTCGACCGGCGTGGTCGGGGTCGGGGTCGGCTCGACCGGCGTGGTCGGGGTCGGGGTCGGCTCGACCGGCGTGGTCGGGGTCGGGCGTCGGCTCGACCGGCGTGGTCGGGGTCGGGGTCGGCTCGACCGGCGTGGTCGGGGTCGGGGTCGGCTCGACCGGCGTGGTCGGGGTCGGGGTGGGCTCGACCGGGGTCGTCGGCGTCGGGGTCGGCTCGACCGGCGTGGTCGGCGTCGGCGTCGGCTCGACCGGGGCGTCGTCGGCGTCGGGCGTCGGCTCGACCGGCGTGGTCGGGGTCGGGGTCGGCTCGACGGGGGTCGTCGGCGTCGGCGTCGGCTCGACCGGCGTGGTCGGGGTCGGGGTCGGGCAGCCGTGCTCGTCATCGTTCGCCGCGATGTCGCCCTGGCCGCCGCACGGCGAGGCCGTGGGCGTCGGGATCGGCTCCGGATCCACGGGATCACAGCCGTTGTAGAAGATGGCCTGGCCGGCCGCGTTCCAGTTGAGGGACGGGTATCCGGTCGGCGTCGCCCCATCGTCGTAGAACGGAGGGATGATGTCGCCCCACTCGACACCGGCAGCCTTGGCGCCCGGGTACCACACGGGACCCGTGTGCTCGAGCAGGTGGTCGCCCTGACCCTTGTCGTTGCCGTTGTCGCCATCGACCGACGCGACGTCGACCGTGATCTGGACGTAGGGGTTCGACTCGGCGTTCGTGCGGTGGCAGATGGTCACCTTGTGCAGGCCACCGTCGCCCGGCTTCGTCGCGGACACGGAACCGGCCGCCGGCCCGAGCAGGGCGAGCGCCACGGTGCCGGCGACGGTCAGCCAGCCGAGTCTGCGGAAGAGGGTCGCCTTGCGCGGCGACCGGGATCGAGTGTTCACCGTATCCACCCCCCGAGAGCGGATGCGGGACGCTTGTCGCGGCCCTGGGTTTCGAGGCCGATCGGTCGACCGGCCTGCGCAGGATGCCCGGAGGTACTGGTGCAGTCCATGACTTCCGCATTACAGGAGCCCGGATTCGTGGACACCTGTCAACGAACGACCCCTGGGCTGTTGCACCGTGTCAACGAACCGGGACCGGAGTACCGAGATGGACCCGCCGGATGGCTGCCGACGGGTACCGGGGCCCTGCCGGTACGCGGGTACCCCTACGACGTGGCGCTGCCGGGTGGGCATGAAGAAGCGGGGCCCGGATCTCCGGGCCCCGCTTCTTCGCTCGGCGCTCGGGGGACGCCGAGGTGTCAGACGGAGGTCTAGCTCCTGCGGCGTGCCTGGGCAGGCGTGAGGAGCAGGACCATGGCGAGGAGGCCGGCCATCGCGAGGAGGATGATCCGCCAGGACCCGTCGCTCGGCGTGCCGGGCAGACCGCCGGTGGAGGTCGGCGGCGGGGTGGTCTGCGGCTTGCTGGTGACGCCGGCGACCTCACCCGACGGGCTCGTCGAGGGCGACGAGGTCGCGGGGAGGACCGAGCCGGTCGGCGGGGCCGTCGGCGGCACGGTCGGCGGGTTCGTCGGCGGGTTCGTCGGCGGGGCCGTCTGCGGCGTGGCCGGCGGGTTCGTCGGCGGCGGGAGCGTCGGCGGGTTCGTCGGGGTGGGGGTCGGCGTCACCGGGGTCGGGCGTCGGCGTCACCGGCGTGGGCGTCGGCTCCACAGGCGTGGGCGTCGGCGTCACCGGGGTGGGCGTCGGCGTCACCGGGGTGGGCGTCGGCGTCACCGGCGTGGGCGTCGGCGTCACCGGGGTCGGGCGTCGGCGTCACCAGGCGTGGGCGTCGGCGTCGACCGGGGTCGGGCGTCGGCTCCACAGGCGTGGGCGTCGGCTCGACCGGGGTGGGCGTCGGCTCCACCGGCGTGGGCGTCGGCGTCACCGGGGTCGGCGTCGGCGTCACCGGGGTGGGCGTCGGCGTCACCGGGGTCGGCGTCGGCGTCACCGGGGTGGGCGTCGGCGTCACCGGGGTGGGGGTCGGCTCGACCGGGGTGGGTCGGCTCGACCGGGGTGGGCGTGGGCTCGACCGGGGTGGGGGTCGGCTGCTGGCACGCGTCGATCGTCAGGTGATAGGAGCGTGACCAGTTGTGACTCCCGGTCGGATCATCCCACGCGTGGATGGCCACATCCGCGTAGTGGCTGATGGTCGGCGGAGTCACGGGCCAGGACTGGTTGAAGCTGGTCCCGAACGAGAAGGGCGAACCCGTGACTGCGACTCCATCGATCGAGACGTCGACGGTGTTGGTGTGCGTGTTGTTGTAGGCGCTCAGCTGGACCTTGAGGCCGTTCTGACAGGTCAGCGTGACGCTCGGCGTGTGGGCGGACGCGACCCCTGGCGTCGCGAACAGTGCGGCACCGACGAGTGCGATGACCGCCAGCCAGCCCACGTTCCTGAAGAGGCTCGAGCCTCTGCGGTGTGTCGGACGAGACTGCATCGATGGTGATCCCCCGATGACGGAGTGGCGATAAGTCCTGTGCCGGCATGGGAAGAAAGTCCCGGCCAGCAGCCTGACGTTGCTGCCCCGGCGAGTCGTCGTCCATTACTACTGCCCTGACGAAGTGGCTCCGGACAGGCTGCACGGCCGACCGGACGTCACGGGCCGGTGCGCCTCGTCAACGAGGATGGGCGGCCGCTCGCCGCGACGGCAGGCATGAAGAAGCGGGGCCCGGATCACCGGGCCCCGCTTCTTCGCTCGGCGCTCGGGGGACGCCGAGGTGTCAGACGGAGGTCTAGCTCCTGCGGCGTGCCTGGGCAGGCGTGAGGAGCAGGACCATGGCGAGGAGGCCGGCCATCGCGAGGAGGATGATCCGCCAGGACCCGTCGCTCGGCGTGCCGGGCAGGCCGCCGGTGGAGGTCGGCGGCGGGGTGGTCTGCGGCTTGCTGGTGACGCCGGCGACCTCACCCGACGGGCTCGTCGAGGGCGACGAGGTCGCGGGGAGGACCGAGCCGGTCGGCGGGGCCGTCGGCGGCACGGTCGGCGGGATCCGTCGGCGGGGCCGTCTGCGGCGTGGCCGGCGGGTTCGTCGGCGGCGGGAGCGTCGGCGGGTTCGTCGGGGTGGGGGTCGGCGTCACCGGGGTCGGCGTCGGCGTCACAGGCGTGGGCGTCGGCGTCACCGGGCGTGGGCGTCGGCGTCACAGGCGTGGGCGTCGGCGTCACAGGCGTGGGCGTCGGCGTCACCGGCGTGGGCGTCGGCGTCACAGGCGTGGGCGTCGGCGTCACCGGGGTGGGCGTCGGCGTCACGGCGTGGGCGTCGGCGTCACGGCGTCGGCGTCGGCGTCACCGGGGTCGGCGTCGGCGTCACCGGGGTCGGCGTCGGCGTCACCGGGGTCGGCGTCGGCGTCACCGGGGTCGGCGTCGGCGTCACCGGGGTCGGCGTCGGCGTCACCGGGGTCGGCGTCGGCGTCACCGGGGTCGGCGTCGGCGTCACCGGGGTCGGCGTCGGCGTCACCGGGGTCGGCGTCGGCGTCACCGGGGTCGGCGTCGGCGTCACCGGGGTCGGCGTCGGCTGCGTGGTCCCGCAACCGTTGTTGTACGATCGCCTGACCGGCCGCGTTCCAGTTCAGCCGCCGGGAACTGGTAGAGGGCGGGAGTGTAGGAATAGGGCGGGATGATATCCCCCCATGCGACCGTGATCCCCGGGAACCAGACCGGCCCGAGGTGGCCGTTGTGCCCACCCTGCAGGCTGCCGTCCGAGTTCACCGCGGGGCTTTCCTCGACGTACGGGTTGCTGTCGCTGCCCGTCGCGTGGCAGATCGTGACGGTGGGCTTGTCACCGGCAGCGACGGGCCCGTCCCCGGCCCGAGGAGAGCCAGGGCAACGAGGCCGGCCGTCGCCAGCCAGCCGATGCGGCGGAACAGGCGTGTGCGGGCCCTGGAGCGCGTGCTCCTGGAGCTCTCCATCGATATGACTCCCCGAGTAGCGGACCGATCGATGAGTCCGGCGCTGCGGATGGGCCAGACGTCCTACCTGACAGCACCCCGATAGTCCCGCTCGCGTACCAGCCTCGTCTAGTGCCATTGAGGGAGACTCGGGACCTTCGGCAGGGGTGAACGGGCCATGCGGCCCTGCGTTCTGTTGCGGCCTGTCACCGATGGCCGCCGGTACCCCCAGTACCAGGCGGCCGCTCGCCGCGACGGCAGGCATGAAGAAGCGGGGCCCGGATGACCGGGCCCCGCTTCTTCGCTCGGCGCTCGGGGGACGCCGAGGTGTCAGACGGAGGTCTAGCTCCTGCGGCGTGCCTGGGCAGGCGTGAGGAGCAGGACCATGGCGAGGAGGCCGGCCATCGCGAGGAGGATGATCCGCCAGGACCCGTCGCTCGGCGTGCCGGGCAGGCCGCCGGTGGAGGTCGGCGGCGGGGTGGTCTGCGGCTTGCTGGTGACGCCGGCGACCTCACCCGACGGGCTCGTCGACGGCGACGAGGTCGCGGGGAGGACCGAGCCGGTCGGCGGGGCCGTCGGCGGCACGGTCGGCGGGACTCGTCGGCGGGGCCGTCTGCGGCGTGGCCGGCGGGTTCGTCGGCGGCGGGAGCGTCGGCGGGTTCGTCGGGGTGGGGGTCGGCGTCACGGGGTGGGCGTCGGCGTCACCGGCGTGGGCGTCGGCGTCACAGGCGTGGGCGTCGGCGTCACCGGGGTGGGCGTCGGCGTCGACAGGGTGGGCGTCGGCTCGACCGGGGTGGGCGTCGGCGTCCACAGGCGTGGGCGTCGGCTCGACCGGGGTGGGCGTCGGCGTCGACAGGCGTGGGCGTCGGCGTCACCGGGGTGGGCGTCGGCGTCACAGGCGTGGGCGTCGGCGTCACCGGGGTGGGCGTCGGCGTCACCGGCGTGGGCGTCGGCGTCACCGGGGTCGGCGTCGGCGTCACCGGGGTCGGCGTCGGCGTCACCGGGGTCGGCGTCGGCGTCACCGGGGTCGGCGTCGGCGTCGACCGGGGTCGGGGTCGGCGTCCACCGGCGTCGGGCGTCGGCGCGACCGGGGTCGGCGTCGGCGTCGACCGGGGTCGGCGTCGGCGTCACCGGGGTCGGCGTCGGCGTCACCGGAGTCGGCGTCGGCTGCGTGGTCTCGCAACCGTTGTTGTAGATCGCCTGACCGGCCGCGTTCCAGTTCAGCCCCGGGAACTGGTAGAGGGCGGGACGTGTAGGAATAGTGGTCGGGTGATATCGCCCCATGCGACCGTGATCCCCGGGAACCAGACCGGCGCCGAGGTGGCCGTCGTGCCCACCCGTGCAGGCTGCCGTCCGAGTTCACCGCGGAGCTCCTCGACGTACCGGGCACGCCGATCGCTGCCGTCGCGTGGCGATCGTGCACGGTGGGCTTGTCACCGGCAGCGACGGTGCCCGTGGCGGGCCCGAGGAGGGCCAGGGCGACGAGGCCGGCGGTCGCCAGCCAGCCGATGCGGCGGAACAGGCGGGACGACCGTCTTCCGCGCGGATTCCTGGAGGACTGCATCGATATGACTCCCCGAGAAGTGGACCGTCGCTGGGTCCGATGATGCCGGTGGGGCCCGAGGCCCCTGGTGAGAGACCACCAATGCTGCCTGAAAGTACGGTCCGCGTCTAGTACGAACGGATGAGAACTGTGACATTCGGCCTGCCGTGAAGGGCCAAATGGCCCGTTCGGTGTTGCATCGTGTCACCGTACGGGCTCCGATGCGCCGGCGGCGCGCCGCGTGCGAGGCGGTGCGTGCCCCCACGGCGGGCCGACCCGGTACGATGACCGGCGTCCCGCGTCGCCCCCGGAGGTCCCGTGTCAGCGCCCGTCAGCCCGTCCGTCCGTACGCTCGCCCGCCGCGCCATCGAGCGCGCCTGGGAGCGGGCGGTCGCGTCGGGTGCGATCCCCGCGGTCCCGGACGACGCCGCGGCCCCCGCGATCGAGGTGGACCGCCCGGCGAACCCGGACCACGGTGACCTCGCGACGAACCTGGCGATGAAGCTGGCGAAGCCGTGCCGCCGCGCACCCCTCGACCTCGCCCGGGCGATCGCCGTGGAGCTCGAGCGCGACGGGGAGGCCGGCGGCGCGGATCCGGCCCGCGACCGGACGGCGGAGGCGGAGAGCGCCGACTCCGCGACGGCGATCCTGGGCTCGCCGATCGGGTCGGTCGAGGTGGCGCCGCCCGGGCTTCATCAACATCCGGCTCGCACCGGCGTTCGTCGAGGCCGCCGCGGACGCTGCCCGGACGGCCGGGGCAGGGTTCGGGCGCGTGGCCGCTGCGCACCCGCAGCACGTGAACGTGGAGTTCGTCTCCGCCAACCCCACCGGGCCGCTCCACATCGGCAACGCGCGCGGCGCCTTCGTCGGCGACCTGCTCTGCCGCGTGCTCGAGGCGGCCGGGCACCGCGTGACGCGGGAGTACTACTTCAACGACTTCGGCCAGCAGGTGTGGAACCTCGGCGCGTCAGTGGCCGCGATCCGCACCGGGACGGAGATCCCCGAGGACGGCTACCGCGGCGACTACGTGTACACGCTCGCGGCGGAGCTCCCGGACGACCTCATGGCACGCGCCGTCGAGGCCGGGGCACAGCGCGACCGGATCGTGGGGGAGTGGGCCTCCGAGCGGATCCGCGCCGGCATCGAGGCATCGCTCGCCCATCTCGGCGTCCGGTTCGACGTCTGGAAGAGCGAAGGGTCCCTGTACACGGACGGCTCGGTCGAGGCGGCGATCGCGCGCCTGACGGCGGCGGGCCATGTCTACGAGCAGGACGGCGCGGTCTGGTTCCGCTCCACGGCCTTCGGGGACGACAAGGATCGCGTCATCCGGAAGTCGAGCGGCGACTACACCTACTTCGGCTCGGACATCGGGTACGTCGCGGAGAAGTTCGGGCGGGGCTACGACCACCTCATCTACATCTGGGGCGCCGACCACCACGGGACCGTCGCCCGCGTCCGCAACGCGGCCGAGGCGATGGGCTTCGACAAGGACGCGGTGGAGATGCTCCTGATCGCGTGGGTGCGGTTCGTCCGCGACGGCGTCGAGGTCTCGATGAGCAAGCGCGCCGGCGAGTTCATCACGCTCGACGACCTGCTCGCGGAGGTCGGCGTCGACGCTGCGCGATGGTTCTTCGGCTCGCGCGGGCACACGAGCGGGATCGACTTCGACATCGAGCTCGCGAAGAAGCAGTCGAACGAGAACCCGGTCTACTACGTCCAGTACGCGCACGCGCGGATCAGCTCCATCCTCCGGAAGGCCGCGGAGTCGGGCCTGCCGGTCGCCGGGTCGCTGGACGGAGCGCTGGGCGAGGACGCGATCTCGCGCAACCTCGCGATCCTCGCGCTCCGGCTCCCCGAGGTCGTGGAGGACGCCGCCGCGGTACACGAGACGCAGGGGGTGACGGCGTACGCGACCGACCTCGCGACGGCCTTCCACGCCTTCTACCGCGACCGGCGCGTGGTGGACCCGGACGACCCGGCGACCTCCGCCGCGCGGCTCGCGCTCGTGGAGACGGTGCGGCTCTCGCTCGCGAACTCCCTCGCGCTCCTGGGGATCTCCGCGCCCGACAGCATGTAGGCGCGGGCGGCGCCGTGGCGCTGCGGCGCCGCGGACGGGCCCCTATCCGCCGGCGACGAGGGTCCGGAGCTTCTCCAGGACGGCGGCGTCGCTCCCCACGAGGACGACCGGCCCATCCGCGTCGGACTCGACGGCCGCGTGCGGCAGCGTGGCCGCGACCTTCGCGGCTGCCGGCGCGAACCGCCCGGCGGCCGCCGGGTCGTCCCAGGCGGTGCGGATGACGATCGCCCACGCGCCGTCCGGCCCGCGGTACAGGCCCACACGGTCGCCGCCCCATCCGGCCGCGGCCGCGTCGGCAGCATCCTTGTCGTTCGCCTGCGCGAGCCACGTCCGGAGTCCCAGCTCGCCGAAGGTGTCCTCCAGCGCGAGGCCCCAGCCCGCTCCGAGGCGCTTCGCGAGGCCTGCCGGCAGGGCGACGTCCACCGGCTTCTCGTGCGCCGCGTACTTCTCGGGGTGGATCAGCTGCTCGGTGGAGACCGGCGGGTCCTTCCAGGCGGCGTCGACGGCCTCCCAGCCGCCCTTCTGCTGGAGCCCCATCACGAAGCTGAGCCCGGTCTCGTAGGGGAAGTTCATGGTCGCGCGCGCGATCGGCGGCAGCGCGTCGAGGGCCGCCTGCGGGACCGGGTCCATGGCGGCCTTCACGATCTCGCCGAGGTCTGCGAGGGAGAGGTGGCCCTGCATCCAGTAGAGGGAGGCGAGGGAGGCGTCGCCCTCCACGAGGGAGCGCTTCGCGAGGCTCCTGTCGCCCTGGTCGGTCTCGTCGAGGTGGAGACCTGCGAGGCCGAAGTTCTGGTCCTGGAGCGCGTGCGTCAGCTCGTGCGAGACCGTGTACTCCTCGAGCGGCCCCACGCCGCCCGAACGCTTGACGACGTACAGGGTCTTGTCGTTGTCGCGGTAGAAGCCGAGCAGCTGGGCGTCCATCGCGGCGAGGAAGAGGTCGAGGAGGTGGCGGTCGCCCGTCATCAGGCCGAGCCCGCGGTAGAGCGCCTCGGTCTTCTCGAAGAGTGCCGCAGGGCGTCTCGGCCTCGAAGTCCTTCGAGATGATCGCCCGGGCCTCGGCCGCGTCGACGAGCCTGGGCGCGACCGGCGACTTCCAGTCGAGCTCGCGGATCGCGGCCGTCTGGTCCCCGATCTGACGGAAGAGGGCGATCGGGTCGACCGGAGTGGCCGCAGCGGTGGGGGACGGGACGGAGGTCGGCGAGCCGGCCGGACCCAGGGTCGGGGGACCCTGCTCCATCGGCGTCGCCGGGAGTGCGGACGCGGACGGGGCCGCCGACGACGGGACGGGCGTGGAGGAGGTCCCGCACGCGGCGGCGACGACCGCGACGATCGCGAGGGCGGCGAGGGCGCGGAGTCGCGCGGCCGGAGCCGGGATCGAGAGGAAGGGAGACATCGGCGACAGCGTAGTGCAGGTCGGGGGAACGGGCCCGGGGGCGAACCTCGACGCCCTCACGCGAGCGGGAGCGTCACCTCGAAGGACGGAGCCCGACCCGTCGCTCTCGGCCCGGATCGTCCCCCCGTCGATCTCCACCGTCGCCCGGACGATCGCGAGGCCCAGACCGCTGCCGGCATACGGGAATGCGTTCGCGCCGCGGTGGAATCGCTCGAAGAGGAGCGGGAGGTCGGCGGCCGGGATGCCGATGCCGGTGTCCGAGACGCGCAGGCGGGCCAGGCGGCCGTCGGTGCGCAGCGCGAGCGTCACCGTGCCGCCCGCCGGCGTGAACTTCAGCGCGTTGTCGAGGAGGTCCCCGATCGGCGGTGCGGAGCCCGTCGGGATGGCCCACCACGGGGACCTCGCCGTCCGGCACGTCGAGGCGGAGCTCGATCTCCGCCTGGTCCGCGCGCGAGGCGAAGGCGTCCGCGACGTGGCGCGCGAGCGCGGCGAGGTCGAGGCGTTCGGGGTCGGTCGCCACGTCGCCCGTCTCGAGCCGGGAGAGCCGCAGCAGTCCGGTGGAGATGTCGCCGAGGCGCTCCGCCTGCGCGGTCGCCCGCTCGAGGAGTCGGCGTTCGTCGTCGGTCTGCGCATGCCCCTCGGCGAGCTCCAGGTCGGCCTGGAGCGCGGTCAGCGGCGTGCCCAGCCCGTGCGCGGCGTCGGCGGCGAAGCGGCGCAGGGACGTCACGGTCTCCTCGACCCTCTCGGCCATCGCGTTGAAGGAGGCCGCGAGGCGCCCCACCTCGTCGGCGCGGTCCACGTCGGCGCGGACGCCGAGGTCGCCGTGCGACATCCGGTCGCTCGCATCGGTGAGCTCGCGGAGCGGACGGAGGAGCCAGGCGCTCACGAGGAGGCCGACGAGCGCGGCGACCGCGATCCCCAGGAGGCTCGCGAGCGCCCAGGCCTGCACGACGTTCCGGAGGGCGACCTGGCCGTACGCGGGCGCGTTCGAGATCGTCACGGTCCCGAGCAGCCTGCCGCCCGCCTTGTCCGAGCGGTTCACCGGCCGCATGACGCTCTGGTCGGACCGCGGGAGCGTCGCGTCGTCGACGACGTCGCCGAACAGGCCCGCGCCGAGCGGAGCCGGCAGCGGCTGGGCGCCGTCGGGCGAGGCTCCGCCCAGCGGGGCCGGCGCGTCCGCGACGACGCGGCCCTTGTCGTCGACCACGGTGACCCGCGCGCGTGACGACGGCGGCGAGCTCGGCCGTCGTCGCCTCCACGGTCGTCCGGTCCTTCCACGTGAGGGTGCTCAGGTCGCGGACGGCCCGCTCCGCCGCCGCTTCGAGGTACGTCCGCTCGGCCGGTCGCGTAGTGGCTCGCGAGGATCGGGACGAGGACGAGCGCCGATGACGAGCGCGCTCACGACGGCGATCCCGCCGAACGCGATCGCGAGCCGCCAGCGGAGCGAGAGGCCACGACGCGCCGGCGGTGCAGCGGTCCGCACGAGGGTCAACCCGCGAGCCGGTAGCCGAGGCCGGGGACGGTGAGGACGATCGTCGGCGTCTCCGGGTCCTCCTCGATCTTCGTCCGCAGGCGCCGGACGTGGACGGTCACGGTCTTCTCGTCGATGAGCTCGGCCGAGTAGCCCCACACGTTCTCGAGCAGCTGGTCGCGGCTGAGGACCTGCCCCGGGTGCTGGGCGAGGAACGCGAGGAGGCGGAACTCGGTCGGCGTGAGGTCGATGACCTGCTCGCCCCGCGTGACGCGCGCGCTGCCGCGATCGATGACGAGGTCGCCGGCGAAGAGGAGGTCCGCTTCGACCGAGGACAGCTCGCCGTACGCGCGGCGGAGGAGCGCGCGGATCCGCGCGAGAAGCTCGCGCAGCCGGTACGGCTTGGTCACGTACTCGTCCGCGCCCATCTCGAGGCCGAGGGCGATGTCCACCTCGTCCGACTGCACCGTGAGCATGAGGATCGGCTGGCGCATCCCGGAGCGGCGCAGCTCGCGACAGACGTCGAAGCCGGTGCCGTCCGGCAGCCGGACGTCGAGGACGACGAGGTGCGGGTGTCCGCTCCGCGTGTACGCGACCGCGCCCGCCGCGGTGGCCTCGTGGTGGACCTGGTAGCCGTCGCGACCGATCCCCTCAACGAGCGCCTCGGCGACCGCCGGGTCGTCCTCGACCACCAGGATCCGCATGTCGCTGTTCACCGCGGCCGACTGTAGCACCGGCGACCGGAGCTTCCGGTCACCGGCGCGGGATGGAGTAGCTCGTCACGACGGTCCCGTTCTCCGGGTCGGGCGCTGCCGGAGGAGGTGACCGCGGAGCGGACGTAGTCCACCGTGACACCGGTGCTGCTCGACGTCGACCCGGAGCGTCCCCGGCGCTGGGAGGACCGTCCCGGACGTGTAGGCGCCCTCGTTCGCGGGGTCGCCCGTCGTGGCCGGCTGCGGGACCTCCTGGTAGACGACCCCGTCGAGCTCCTGGCGGGCGTAGAGGTGGTCGTGTCCCTGGAAGAAGATCGTCACGCCGTACTTCACGAAGAGGTCGTGGACGGGCATCGCCCACCCGGGGCGCTCGGCCGCGAAGCGATCGGTCCCGTCCTTGTCCTGCCCGCCCCATTCGCCCAGGTCCGCGAGCTCGACCATCCCCCGGCCCTCGCCGAGGACATGGTGGGAGAAGACGAACGTGTACGGCGCGTCGCTCGTCGACAGGGTCTTCTGGAGCCAGGCGTACTGGTCGTCGCCGAGCGTCCAGTCCCAGATGTCGCCGGACTTGCGTGGGTCGGTCGTCGTGTACGTGTACGGATCGAGGACGATGAACAGCGCGTCGCCCCACTCCCACGCGTAGTAGCTGTCGCGCTCGCCGACGTACGGCGCCTTCTCGGTGCTGCCGCTGTAGAAGCTCCCGATCGACGGCACGGGGTAGAAGGCCTTCCGGTCCTTCGCCGCCCAGACCGGCAGGACGTTCGCCGAGCCGGTGAGCGCCCAGCCGTCCTCGCCCTCGTGGTTCCCGTTCGACCAGGAAGAGCGGGACGGACGGGCCGGTGATCCCGAAGTAGTCGCGGACGTTCGCGTACTGGACGGCGAGCTCGGGGGCGCTCTGCGCGAACTTGTCGCCGAGGAAGGTGTCGCCGAGGTCCACGAGGAAGTCAGGCCGGTCGGCGCGGACGTCGGTCAGCGCAGCCCGGAGCAGGGCGGGCTGCATCTTGCGGTCCACGTCGATGTGCGGGTCCGCCTCGACGGCGAACGTGAACGAGGTCCCGGCCGCGCGCTGCGTGCGGAATGACTGCTGCGTCGCCGCGGCGAAGGTCGCCGAGCCGGACGGGCGATACCTGACGCGGTAGTACGTCAGCGCGTCCGGCGCGAGGCCGGCTGAGGGTGAGCACCGTCGGGGTCGCTCGCCTTCATGGAGGTCGTCCCGGTCCGCGCCGTGTACGCGCCGCTCGCCCGGCCGTACTCGACGTAGACGGTCAGCGCCTTCGCCGAGTAGCAGGCTCAGCGCGGCGGACGTGGCGGTGGGCCGGCCGAGGATCGCCGAGCCCGGGAATCCGTAGCGCGTGGTGGGCGCGGCGAGCACGGGATCGGATGCCTGCGGACCGCCGCCGGTCTTCGGCTCCTTCGACGCCCCCGGCGACCCGGACGGCTTCGGCTTCTTCGTGGCGGCCGGGGACGGGTCGGCCGAGTCGCTCATGCCCTGCGCCGCTTGCGACCGATCCGCCGAGCGCAGCAGCCGCACCATCGCGTCGAGGGCGCGGTCGCCGCGCAGCGACCCGCCGAGGGGGGCGGTCGTAGCGGTCCCCTCGATGCAGCCGCTCGCCGCGAGAGCGACCGCGATGCCGAGGACGGCCAGCGTCGTCCAGCGTGATCGGCGCATCCGGATGGACCTCCACGTGGCGTGCCGTCCCGCGACGGCCTCCTGCTCGATGCTGGACGCGGCCGGTCTCGTCGCGGCTCCGGTCCGGTTACGGGACCGTCACATGGACGTCGCCGTCCCGCCCGCCACGCTTCTGCACTGTAACCACGGCGATGCAGGGCGGTCACCAGGCGCGGGGAGCATGTGGATCCGGCCCGACGGACGGGCCCATACCCGAAGGAGACCCGACCATGATCCGCGCACCGATCCGACCCAAGGCGCGCGTCCGCCCGGCGCCGGATCCGTCGTGGCACTCGCCCTCGCGGCGGGGCTCGCACTGTCCGGCTGCGCCTCCTCTGCGACCGCCACCTCCTCCTTCACGCTGACGAGCGAGGCCGTCGCGGACGGGCTCCTGCTCCCAGCCTTCCGGTGCGAGCCGAAGGTGGACGGGGTGGAGGCATCGATCCGGCTCGCCTGGTCGAACGTCCCGGCCGGGACCGGCTCCCTGGCGGTCGTCATGCACCACTACCCCGTGCCGGGCGACACGACGAAGGTGAGCTCGTACCTCCTGCTGTGGGACATCGACCCGAGCGTCACCTCGATCGCCCACGGGGCGGCCGACGACGGGCCCTGGCACATGGGCGCGAACAAGGACGGCGTCGCCGTCTCGTACACGTCGCCGTGCTCGAAGGGGCCCGGCGCGCACGAGTACACGATCACGCTGTACGCGCTCGCCTCCACGCCGGCGAGCCTGCCGGACCAAGAGCACGGTCGACGTCACGTACGACGTGCTCACCAAGGCCATCGGC
>CAWJQZ010000028.1:0-25360 GCA_963844945.1 uncultured Chloroflexia bacterium | reverse complement strand
CGTCGCGCGATGCGGACGTCGTCGCGGAGGACGTCGCCACGATCGTGCTCGAGGCTCTCGCCCTGGCCTGATACGTCCGGCACCGGACCCGCGCCGGCGCCAGCCGCGCCGCGGCGCCCGGGACGCTTGCGGTCGTGCGCCCGTCGCCCTAGTATGCGAGTGAGCACTCACTCACATAGAGGCTGACATGACGGTCGTCGCGACCCGATCCCTCACCAGGCGGTTCGGGAACATCACCGCTCTCGACGGGCTCACCGTCGAGCTGCCGTCCGGCGGGATCGTCGGCCTGGTCGGCCCGAACGGGTCGGGCAAGTCGACGCTGATCCGCACGCTGCTCGGGCTGATCCGCCCGACGTCGGGCGAGGCGACGGTGCTCGGCCACCCGATCACCCGTCCGGAGCGATACGCCTCGAGCGTCGGCACGATGATCGAGAGCCCCGCCTTCATCGGCAGCCTGTCGGCGAGGGCGAACCTCACCTCTCTCGCCCATCTCCATGGGACCCCGCGATCGCGCGTGGATGAAGTCCTCCGGCAGGTCGGCCTGATCGGCCGGGACCGCGAGCCGGTGCGGCGGTTCTCCCTGGGGATGAAGCAGCGGCTGGGGATCGCCGTCGCGCTGCTGACGGACCCGGACCTCCTGATCCTCGACGAGCCCACGAACGGGCTCGATCCGGCCGGGATCGTCGAGATCCGCGAGCTCCTGCGGCGGCTGGCACGGGAAGGGCGAACGGTGATCGTGTCGTCCCATCTGCTCTCCGAGCTCGAGGCGATCTGCACCCACCTCGTGATCATCCGGTTCGGCGCGCTGGTGTTCGCGGGCCCCATGACGGAGCTCCTCGAGCGGACCGCGGCGCACATCGACTTCGCCCCGGAGCGCCCGGAGGACGCGGCTCCGCTCGCCGACTCGCTGAGGGACGCGGGCTGGCGGATCGAGCGGACCGACGACGGCCTGCGCGCGGCGGGCGCGGCCGGCCGGGCGGCCGACCTCAATCGGGCGGCAGCGGATGCCGGGTACACGCTGACCCGCCTCGTGGAAGCCCAGGACACGCTCGAAGAGCTGTTCCTCGACATGACCGGTCGGACCGACGGCGAGCTCGCCGTCGGTCGCGCCGCCGGCCGGCGGGAGGAGGACTGATGCTGCACGTCGTGCGCAGCGAGATGACCCGGCTGGGGCAGCGCCGCACGCTGCTCGTCTGGTTCGGCCTCATGGTCGTCTTCGCGTTCATGGTGAATGCCGTGATGGCGAGCGTCTCGGGCCGGCCGGGAGCCGGGAACCTGCCCACGCCCGGCGTCCGGTTCCCGACACGCGATGAGCTCGAGTCGCCGTCGGGGCTGATGGCCGGGCTCGCGGCAGCGTCGAGCATGTTCGGCATCGTGACCCTCTCGTTCTGGGCCTGGTTCGGGGCGCAGGACTACTCCAGCGGGCTCATCCGCCTGCTCGTCGCCGCCGAGCCGCGCCGCTGGCGGCTCCTGGCGGGAAAGGTCGTCGCGCTTCTCCTCGTCACCGTCGCCGCCACCACGGTCGCGGCGGCGACGAACCTCCTCGCCGCTCCACTGGCGAGCGCCTCCGGCATCTCGACCTCGGCGTGGGGAACCGACGCCGCGTCGATCGTCGCGCAGGCCTGGGCCCACGCGTTCCTGTCGCAGGTCGTCTGGGGGACCCTGGGCCTGGCCATCGCGATCGTCAGCCGCTCGGCGATGGTGGCGGTCGCGATCGGCGTGGGCTACGTGCTCGTCGTCGAGTCGCTCCTCACGATGGTGAGCGGTGCCCCGAAGGACTGGCTCCTCGGAAGCACGCTGAATGCGATCGCGAGCGGGGGCACGCCCTCGGTCCCATTCACGACGGCGCTCGCGCTCGGCGCAGGGTATGTCATCGTGGGGCTCGGGCTCGCCGGCGCCGTGCTGACGCGGCGCGACGTGACCGACTGAGGGAGGTCGATGACCGCGCGCGGGGACCGTACCCAGGCCAGGCTCATCGAGGCGACGCTCGCCGTGGTCGCAGAGGTCGGCTACGCGCGTGCGTCCACCCGGGCCATCGCGGAGCGTGCCGGGGTCGCCGAGGGCACGATCTACCGGCACTTCGCCGACAAGACCGCCCTCTTCTTCGCCGCGGCTCTCGCGCCGAGCGGCGACGTCCTCGAATGGATCACGTCTCTGCCTGCGCGTGCGGGCACGTCCACCGTCGAGGCGAACCTCGAGGAGGCCATGCTCCGGCTCGCGGAGCTCGAGAGCCGCGTCCTCCCGCTCGAGATCGCGATCCAGGCCGACCCCGACCTCGCCCGCCAGCGGAATGCGGCGCTGGGGCGGGCCGCGACGCCGCCGGGCGGTCCCCCCGAGGCGGTCGCCGCGTACATCCGCGCCGAGCGCGACCTCGGGCGCGTGCCGCCGGAGGTGGATCCGTCGGACGCCGCGGTCGTCCTGCTGGCCACGCTGTTCGGGTTGGCCATGACCCGTGGCAGCGAGTGGGGCGGCACCCTCGACGAACGGATCCGCGCGGCCGTGCGGCTCTACGTGCGCGGGATCGCGGCACCGCCCGGCGCGGTCGCGCCGGCCCCCGCTCGGGAGCCGATGGAGGTCCCGGATGCGCCTCCTGCCCCGGAGACCCCGCCTCGTCGGCCGGCCTCTACCTGGTCGGTCGTCCCCGACTGATCAGCCCGCGGTCGTGCGCGACCGCTCGATCTCGGCTGCTGCCGCTGCGATCAGGGCCTCGAGGGCCGCCCCGTCCTCGGGGACGTGCGCCACGCCGGTGGAGACGCGCGGCTTCCACCCGTCGATCGGCTCGAGCTTGTCCACCGCGGCCGCGACCCGGCGCGCGACCGTGTCGCCGCCGCTGCCCGGAGCGAGGACGACGAACTCCGACTCGCCGAGGCGCGCGACGGTGTCCACGAGCCGCACGCCTTCCGCCACCGCGGCTGCGACCGCACGGAGGACCGCGTCCGCGACCCGGCGGCCGTCCTTCTCGCGCCGCTCCGCGAACCCGTCCACGTCGGCCACGACGACGGCGAGCGGCAGCTCCTGGCGGATCGCCCGCGCGACCTCCAGCTCGCCCACGTGGTCGAACGTCCGCCGGTTCGCGAGCCCCGTCAGCGCGTCGATCTGCGCCAGCCTCTCACGCCACTCGATCCGCGCGTGCGCGACGTCCTGCAGCATCCCCCGCTCGACGATCGCGGCGGCGATCCCGGCCATCCCTTCGGCGAGACGGACCTCGTCGCTCGCGAGCGGCCGGCCGTCCGCATGCGCGACGAGGAGGACGCCCACGACGAGGTCGATCCCGTCGCGCCGCACCGTGAGCGGCAGCACGACGCCCGCGCCGATCCCTGCCCGGGTCGCGACGGGGGAGACGTGCTCGGTGGGGATCGTCGTGGCGGTCCCTTCGCGCGCGACGACCGCGAGAGCGTCGGTCGAGCCCTCGATCGACATCGGCTCGTCGAGCGAGCGGGACCCGGTCGAACCCGCGCGACGGCCCGCCGACGAGGACGCCGCTGTCGGGCTCGAGGACCGCCACGGCGGTCACGGCGCCGTCAAGGACCCCGGCGGACAGCTCGAGCAGGCGCTCGAGCGCGTCGTCCACGGCATCCACGGTCGCGAGCGCCTCGGCCAGGGCGGCGAGCAGGCGCGTCTCGGCGATCCGGGCGGCGCGGAGCAGGTCGGCGGTGGGCTCGGGCGGACGGCCGGTGGACACGTGCTCCTCCTGGGCGCGGGCGCTGGGATGCGGGCGCGCGGGTGCGGGTGCGGATGCGCGCGAGGCCGCGCGTCAGGCGCCGATGGTACACCTGCCGTCGGACGCCTCCGACGGGCCGGCCGGGCCGGCCGGGCCACTTCACCAGGCCCTCCCCGGCGGCCGCGCGCCGCGCAGAGCCCATGCGGCCGTGACCTATACTCGGCCGCGTGAAGCTCATCTTCGCGATCGTGCACAGCGAGGACGCCGGCGTCCTCGTCGATGCCCTCGCCGACAGGGACTTCCGGACGACGCGCCTCCAGAGCTCCGGCGGCTTCCTCAAGCAGTCGAACGCGACCGTCGTCCTCGCCGTCGAGGACGAGAAGGTGGACGACGCGATCGCGGTCATCCGGGACAGCTGCCGCTCGCGCTCACAGGTGGTCAACCCGATGCCGCCGATCATGGAGCCGGGCGAGTTCTTCATGCCGTTCCCGCTCGAGGTGGAAGTCGGCGGCGCGACCGTCTTCGTCCTCCCGATCGAGCGCTTCGAGCGCATCTGACCTCCGGCCCCGGCGCCCGAGCGCAGCACGCCCGCGTACGCCCGTGAGCCCCCTCCGTCCCGACCTGGTCGACTGCTGGATCTTCCGGGCCGCCACCGGCGGCGCCGTCCGTGACGCTGCCCCCGGACCGGCCGCGGAGCCCGCGCGCGCGGCCGGGGATGCCGGAGGCACCGACCGCGCGGGAGCGGAGATCCTCCTCCTGCGGCGCTCCCCCGGCCGCATCCTCCCCGGGCTCTGGCAGTGCGTCTCCGGATCGCTCGAGCCGGGCGAACGCGTCGCGCTCGGGGCGCTCCGCGAGCTGCGGGAGGAGACCGGGTTCGGCCCCGAGGCGATCGAGGCCTTCTACGACCTGGACCTCGTGAACCAGTTCCACGAGCCGAGCGTCGACGCGGTCGTGCTCTCCGCCTGCTTCGCCGTGCGCGTCCGTCCCGGCGCCGAGCCGGCCCTCTCGCACGAGCACGACGCGATGCGCTGGCTTCCCGTGGACGATGCCTACCGCGAGGTGGTCTGGCCGGGCTACCGCGAGGCGATCGACCGCGTCCGCCGCGACCTCCTGGATCCCGCCCGCGCTCCCTGGTTCGCGCTCGGCCTCGACGGAGCCCGCGTGCCCCGCTGACGGCCGTGCGCCGACGCGGTCCCCGGCGCCCTCTTCCCGCCCGCCGCCGCCCGCGGGTAGAATCGCCGCCACGCGAGCGCCCCGCCCCGAGGAGGTCTCATCGACCATGGTCATCACCCACCGGCCGGTCCGATGACCACCGAGGCCGCCGCCCGCCGCGTCTTCCGCTCCAAGGTCGACTCCATCCGGCCGACGTACGGCTTCGAGGACGTCTCGCTCGCGCCGGGGACGGACACCGTGGAGCCCGCCGACGTCGACCTCTCCGTCGACATCGCCGGGATCCGGCTCGGCATCCCCGTCCTCGCGGCCGCGATGGACGCGGTGGTCGACGCCCGATCCGCCGGCGCGCTGGCCGCCCTCGGCGGCCTCGCCGTCCTGAACCTCGAGGGCGTGCAGGCGCGCTTCGAGGAGCCCGCCGCGATCCTCGAGCGGATCGCGACCGCCCCGGACGGCGAGATCCAGGACGTCCTCGCCGAGGCGTACGCGATGCCCCTCCGCGAGGAGCTCCTCGCGCGACGGATCGACGAGATCCGCGCCGCGGGGTCCAGGGTCGCCATCTCCGCGACGCCCGCGGCAGCCCGCCGCTGGGGCCCCTTCTGCGCGGAGCACGGCGCCGACCTCTTCCTCGTCCAGTCGCAGGTCAGCTCGGCGCGTCACCTCGCCACCGGCTACGAGCCGCTCGCGTTCGAGGAGTTCACGCGCCTCATGCCGATCCCGGTCGCGGTCGGCAACACGACGAACGCCGACGCCGCCTACGCGCTCATGGAGCAGGGCGCCGCCGCGGTCTTCGTCGGCGTGGGGCCGGGCGCCGCCTGCACGACCCGTGAGGTCCTGGGGATCGGCGTCCCGCAGGTCACCGCCATCAGCGACGTGGCCGCCGCGCGCGACGCGTACCTCGCGACCACGGGCCGCTACGTCCCGGTGGTGGGCGACGGCGGGATGCGCCGCGGCGGGGAGATCGCGAAGGCCATCGCCGCCGGCGCCGACGCCGTGATGCTCGGCTCGCCGCTCGCCCGCGCCGAGGAGGCGCCCGGGCGAGGCACCAACTGGGGGATGGCCGCGCCGTCGCCCACCCTCCCGCGCGGGACCCGGATCAAGGTGGGGACCGTGGGGTCGCTGGAGCGCATCCTCTTCGGCCCGGCCCGCGTCACCGACGGCTCCGAGAACCTCATGGGGGCGCTCCGGCAGTCGATGGCCGCTCTGGGCGCCCGCTCGATCGCCGAGATGCAGCGCGTGGAGATGGTCTACGCGCCGGCGGTGGGGACCGAGGGCAAGAGCTGGCAGCGGGGCCGCTGAGACCCACGGATCCCCATCCGGAGGCTCGAAGGGCGGTCTGTCCATCGGGTCACCGACGCACGGCCGACCGGCTCATCGCAATCGGACCGCACGGCCATGGCACGCCGCCCCCCGCGCTGACAGCTCAGCCGCAGACCAGCCACGCGGCCGCGGGGCGCGCGGGAGTGTGACGCGATGGCCCTGGCGGTCGACGGCCTGACGAAGGACTTCGGGGCCATCCATGCGCTCGATGGGGTGACCTTCAGCGTCCAGCCCGGAGGCATCTGCGGGTTCCTCGGCGCGAACGGCGCCGGCAAGACCACGACGATGCGCATCGTCCTCGGATTCCTGCGTCCGGACTCCGGAACCGTCACGTGGGACGGCCGCCCCACGCGCGAGCTGCCGCGCCGCACCTGGGGCTACATGCCCGAGGAGCGTGGCCTGTACCTGCGGATGGCCGTCATCGACCAGCTCGTGTTCTTCGGGTCGCTCTACGGCCTGTCGCGGCCGCGGGTGCGCGAGATGGCCTCCGCATGGCTGGCCCGCTTCCGGATCGCCGACTACGCCGACCGGAAGGCGGAGAGCCTGTCGAAGGGTAACCAGCAGAAGGTCCAGTTCATCGCGACGGTCCTCCACGACCCCGACGTGATCCTGATGGACGAGCCGTTCGTCGGCCTCGATCCGATCAACACCGCCCTCCTCCGTGAGGCCCTCCTGGAGCTGCGCGACCGCGGCAAGACCATCGTCTTCAGCACGCACCAGCTCGACCAGGCGGAGGAGCTGTGCGACTCGGTCGCGATCATCGATCATGGCCGGGTCGTCGCGGCCGGGCCCACGAGCGAGGTCAAGCGCTCGACGGGACACCAGGTCGTCCGCGTGTCGACGTCCATCCCCGATGAGCTCGCCTGGCTGCGGTCGTTGCCGCACGTCACCGTCACGCGTCCGGGGCAGGAGTACACGGAGGTCCGCGTCGACGGCGGCGGGGACCCCCAGGCGGTGCTGCGTGCCGCCGTCGCCCAGGGTGGCGAGGTGCGCCGCTTCGAGGTGGCGGACCCCTCCCTGGAGGAGGTGTTCGTCGAACGCGTGGGTGCCCTCGACGTCGAGGAGCGCAAGCTGGCAGCCCCGGGGGCACGGTCGTGAACGGCCTGGCGAACATCGCGGCTGTCGCGCGTCGGGAGTACGTGGTCCGTGTCGCGACCCGGAGCTTCGTCTTCGGCACCGTCCTGCTGATCCTGGCCGTCCTCGCGATCGCGTTCGCGCCGGTGATCATCCGGGCGATCGACCAGACGAGCCAGCAACGGATCGCCGTCCACGTCGCGGCGGCGGACCTCGCCGGCGATCCGGCGACGACGCTCTCCGCCCTGCTCAACGCGGCGACGGACACGGGGGCGCCGGTGTCCGACCGGAAGCCCGACTTCATCGTCACCACGGTGCCTGACCTCGCGGCGGCACGACAGGCCGTCGTCGGCGGGAGCTATGCGGCCGTCCTCGAGGTCGCGCGGTCGGCCGGCGGCGACCTGGGGTTCACGCTGTACACGAACGACAACGCGACCGGGCGGACAGCCAGTCTCCTCCGCCAGGCCACGACCGCGATCGCGGTCAGCGACCGGCTGGCGCGCCTCGGCGTCGCGCCCTCGGATCAGGCGGGCCTGATGGCGCCGAGCGAGTTCGGCGTGCAGTGGCCCGACCCCGCGAAGAGCGGACCGACGCGCGGAACGACCGAGGCGATCGGCCAGGACATGCTCGGATTCGGCATGACCCTCCTGATCTTCATGATGGTCATCCTCTACGGACAGTGGGTCGCGGCGAGCGTCGTGGAGGAGAAGTCCTCCCGTGTCATGGAGGTCGTCCTCAACGCGGCGACGCCGTTCCAGCTCCTGACCGGGAAGGTGCTGGGCGTCGGCGCGCTCGCGCTCACCCAGTACGGCGCGCTGCTGGTGACCGGCGTGGCCGCCCTCCTCGCGCAGGGCGTCGTCGAGGGCCTCGTGCTCGGCGATGCGGCAGGTTCCACGCCGCTTCCGCAGGGCCTCTCCATCGGGCTCCTGCTGCTCTTCGGCCTCTACGGGATCCTCGGGTTCCTGCTCTTCGCCGTGCTCTACGCCGCTGCCGGGTCGCTCGTCAGCCGCCAGGAGGACGTCAACGCCATCGTCATGCCCATGACGCTCATCGCGACGTTCGGATACATGGTCGGGATCTACGCGGCGATGGGCCTGATCGACATCAAGGCCGGCTGGGTGGTCGCGCTCGCCCAGATACCGCTCCTCAGCCCGTACATGATGCTCGGCCGGGTGACGACGGGTGAAGCGATGGTGTGGGAGATCCCCGTCTCGGTGGCGCTCCTCGTGGTCGCCATCGTCGGTGCGCATGTGGCTCGCTGCCCGCATCTACGCGGCGGGCGTGCTCCTGTACGGCCAACGGCCGAGCGCCCGCGCGATCTGGCGCCTCGTCCGCTCGGGTTCCTAGCGGCAGGCCCGTCGGGCAGCGCACCCGCACAGCGCCCGGTCCCGCGGCCGCCGCGCCCTCGGCGTCCGCATGCACATGCCCGGTCGCCCGCGCCGCCACTGCCCTATCGTTCGCAGCCATGGACGAGCGGCGATGGCGGTGACCGGAGGCCCCGACCGCGATCCGGGGCGGATGCATCGGTACACCGACGAGACGGAGCGCCTCGCGCAGGCGATCCTCCGCTACGCCCGCGACCGGATGCGGATGGACCCACCGCTCGACGCGCCCTACGAGCCGGACGAGATCGCCGCGAAGGCGGGGGCGACGATCACGCCGGAAGGGCTCGGCGGCGAGGCCGCCCTGCGCCTCTTCGCCGACGTCATCGCGCCCGGGGTCGTCTCGTCGGACCACCCCCGCTACCTCGCGTTCATCCCGACCGCCCCGACGGAGGCCGCGACGCTGTTCGACCTGGTCGTCGGCGCCAGCTCCATCTACGGCGGGAGCTGGCTCGAGGGGTCGGGCGCGGTCTTCGCCGAGAACCAGGCGCTCCGCTGGATCGCCGACCTCGCCGGGCTCCCTGCCGGCGCGGGCGGGGCGTTCGTCCAGGGCGGGACGATCGGCAACCTCTCGGCGCTCGTCGCGGCCCGGGAGGCGGCACGCGAGCGCCGGGCGGCGGCTGCCCTGCCGGCGCCGCGCCGGTGGGTCGTCGCGGCGACCGACGAGTCCCACAGCTCCGTCGCCGAGGGTGCCCGCGTGATGGACGTGGACGTGCTGGCCGTCCCCGGCGACGCGCGCGGCCGGATGACCGGCGCCGGGCTGCGCGCGGCGATCGCCGGCGCCGCGAGCGCGGACCCCGACGTCCGCGACGGCCTGTTCGCCGTCGTCGCGACCGCCGGGACCACCAACCTCGGGATCGTGGACGACCTCGCGGGCGTGGCGGACGTGGCGGCGGCCGAGGGCCTGTGGCTCCACGTGGACGGCGCGTATGGCGGCGCGGCCCTGGCGGCGCCGTCCGTCCGGGGTCTCTTCGCGGGGATCGAGCGCGCCGACAGCTTCATCGTGGACCCGCACAAGTGGCTCTTCGCCCCGTACGACGCGTGCGCCCTCCTCTACCGCGAGCCGGCGATCGCACGGCGGGCGCACACGCAGCACGCCGGCTACCTCGACGCCGTCGCCCACGTGGACGGCGAGTGGAACCCGTCCGACTACGCGATCCACCTCACCCGCCGGGCGCGCGGCCTGCCGTTCTGGTTCTCCCTCGCGGTCCACGGCACGGAGGCGTACGCGGACGCGATCGAGGCGACGATCGAGCTGGCCCGGGAGACCGCGGACGAGATCCGCCGCCGGCCCTACCTCGAGCTCGTGGCCGAGCCCGACCTCTCGGTCGTCGCGTTCCGGAGGATCGGCTGGGCGGCCGACGACTACGCGCGCTGGTCCGACCGGCTCCTGCGCTCGGGGACGGCCTTCGTGACGCCCAGCACCCACCGCGGCGAGCCGATCACGCGGTTCGCGATCATCAGTCCGCGCACCACCCTCATCGAGCTCACGTCGATCCTCGCGTCGATGGCGTAGCGCGTCGAGCAGGGAGGGCGCCACCCGGGAGGGCGCGGCGCGCCGGACCTGTCACATCGCCTGACAGACGCCCGGCGCCGCGGCATACACTCGCGGCCGTGGACGGGCAGGGCGAGATGCGGGTCCTCGAGACGCAGCCGATGTCGTCGGCGCACACGCTGTACGACGAGGCCGGCGGGATGCCCTTCTTCGAGGGGCTCGTGGACCACTTCTACGCGACGGTCCAGGAGGACCCCGTCCTGCTGCCGCTCTACCCCGAGAAGGACCTGGGCCCGGCGCGTCGCCGCCTCACGCTCTTCCTCGCGCAGTACTGGGGCGGCCCCACGACGTACAGCGACGAGCGGGGCCACCCACGCCTCCGACAGCGCCATTTCCCCTTCGCGATCGGGCCGGCCGAGCGCGACCACTGGCTCGCCGCCATGCGGGGAGCGGTCGCCGCGATGGACCCCGCGCCGGAGGTCGCCGCGCGCCTGGACGCCTACTTCGCGACCGCCGCCGAGGCGATGCGCAACCAGGACTGACGCGCGCGCCGCCCGGGGCGCCGGCCGTGCCGTGCGGTCAGTAGACCTCGGGGATCCAGTTCATGTCGGTGATCGGCGGCCGCATGTAGCCCTCCCGCTTCTCGGTCTGGCGGGGCGGCAGCACGAGCTCCGGCGACGGGACCTCCTCGTAGGGGATGAGCGACAGGAGGTGCCGGATCATGTTCAGCCGGGCGCGCTTCTTGTCGTCGGCGTTCACGACGTACCACGGCGACTGCTTGATGTCCGTGTAGGCGAACATCTCGTCCTTCGCCCGCGAGTAGTCCACCCAGCGGGTGCGCGACGCGAGGTCGATCGGGCTGAGCTTCCACCGCTTCGTCGGGTCGTCGAGCCGCGCGAGGAACCTGCGCTCCTGCTCCTCCTCGCTCACGGAGAACCAGTACTTGAACAGGAGGATCCCGGAGCGGATGAGCATCCGCTCGAACTCCGGGCACGACCGGAGGAACTCCTGGTACTCGAGCTCCGTGCAGAACCCCATGACGTGCTCCACGCCGGCGCGGTTGTACCAGCTGCGGTCGAAGAACACCATCTCGCCCGCCGCGGGCAGGTGCGCGACGTAGCGCTGGAAGTACCACTGCGTCTTCTCGCGCTCGGTGGGGACGCCGAGGGCGACGACGCGCCCGACGCGCGGGTTGAGCGCGGCGGTGATCGTCTTGATCGCGCCGCCCTTGCCGGCGGCGTCGCGGCCCTCGAAGAGGACGACGACCCGGAGCTTCCTGTACGTCACCCAGTCCTCGAGCTTGTGCAGCTCGAGGGCGAGCTTCGCCAGCTCGGCCTCGTAGGCCTCCGACTTGAGCTTCTTGCGCCTCGGGGCGGCCTCCAGGCCGTCGCCCGTCTCGTCGGACGCCTCGGGTCCCTGGCTCCGGTCCGCGTACCGCGCGCCCTCGGCCGCCACGACGCCGTCACGCGTCACCTTGCGCGGCGCGACGTCGTCGTCCTCCGCGTCGGCCGCGGCGCTCGCCGCGACGGTCGTCTCGGCGACCTCGACCGACTCGACAGGACCGCCCTCCTGGTCCTTCCCGTGCTTCGCCTTTCCCATCGTCCCGTCGCCTCCGCTGCGGCGTGGGCTGCGCCCGTCGGGCACGAGTGTGCGCCATCCGCGACCGTCGCGGGACCCCCGCGCCTATACACTGGGCCGCACCGGAGGCGGACGGGAACGGAGGCGGCGATCGGACGTGGCTGACGAGAACGAGGCCGGGGCGGCGCGCCCCGACGCGCCGGGCGGCGCCGGTCCGGACGACCACGAGACCGGACCCCGGACGCGGCAGCGCGGCAAGACCGTCCACGGGGAGGCGGCGAACGCCGGCCACCGGGTACTCGCGCCCGACGACGCCGAGGTCGAGGCGTACCTCGAGACGGCCCTGCAGGCGCCCGCGCCCCCGCGCACGCCCGAAGACCGGCCGGGCGGGGCCGTCGCGCGTGGCGAGTCGAGCTCGTCGGAACCCGACACGGTCATCGTCCTGGACTTCGGCAGCCAGTACGCCCAGCTCATCGCGCGTCGCGTCCGCGAGCTCCACGTGTACTCGGAGCTCGTCCCGTTCGACACGCCCTGGGAGCGGATCGCGAAGCGCCGGCCGCGCGCCGTCATCCTCTCGGGCGGGCCGGCGAGCGTCTACGAGGAGGGCGCGCCGCGCCCCGACCCGGCCCTCTGGACCTCGGGCGTCCCGATCCTCGGGATCTGCTACGGGCTCCACCTCATGGCGCACGAGCTCGGGGGCGACGTGGTCCCCGCGACGAAGCGCGAGTACGGCCCCGCGGTCGTCACGGTCACGGACGATGCGGACCTCTTCGCGGGCCTGGACCGAAGCCAGCCGGTCTGGATGAGCCACGGGGATTCCCTCGTCCGGCCTCCCGCGGGCTTCCGCGCGACGGCCCAGACCGACTCGACGCCGTACGCGGCCGTCGCGGACGCGGAGCGCCATCTGTACGGGATCCAGTTCCACCCGGAGGTGGTCCACACGCCGCGGGGTCGCGAGGTCCTCCGCAACTTCGTCGTCGGGATCGCCGGCGCGCGGCAGACGTGGACCCCGGCGAACTTCATCGAGTCGACCGTGGACGAGATCCGCTCGCGGGTGGACGCCCACGCGAAGGCGACCGGCGGCGACGGGAAGGTGATCTGCGCGCTTTCGGGCGGCGTGGACTCGGCCGTCGCGGCGGCGCTCGTCCACCGCGCCGTGGGCGATCGCCTGACCTGCATCTACGTCGACCACGGCCTCATGCGGAAGAAGGAGAGCGACCTCCTCCGCGTGACCTTCGAGCAGAACCTCGGGATGAACCTCGTGATGGTCGACGCGCGCGAGCGCTTCCTCGCGCGCCTGGCCGGGGTCACCGACCCCGAGCAGAAGCGGAAGATCATCGGCGACGAGTTCATCCGGGTCTTCGAGGAGGAGGCCACGAAGCTCGGGGAGATCGACTTCCTCACGCAGGGGACGCTCTACCCCGACGTGATCGAGTCGGCGACGTCGGAGACGAAGGCCGCGCAGAAGATCAAGACGCACCACAACGTGGGCGGTCTCCCGCCCGACCTGCGGTTCACCCTCATCGAGCCGCTCCGGTACCTCTTCAAGGACGAGGTCCGCGCCGTCGGCGTCGAGCTCGGGCTCCCCGAGGCGATGGTCCTGCGCCAGCCGTTCCCCGGGCCCGGCCTGGCGATCCGGATCATCGGCGAGGTCACGGCCGAGCGGCTCGACACGCTCCGCGAGGCCGACTGGATCGTCATCGACGAGATCAAGGCCGCGAACCTCTACCGCACCCTCTGGCAGTCCTTCGCGATCCTCACGCCGCTCCGGTCGGTGGGGGTCATGGGCGACGGACGGACGTACGCGAACGTCGTCGCGATCCGCGCGGTCACGTCGGACGACGGGATGACCGCCGACTGGGCGAAGCTCCCCTACGACATCCTCGCGAAGATCAGCTCGCGGATCGTCAACGAGGTCCCGGGCGTGAACCGGGTCGTCTACGACATCAGCTCCAAGCCACCCGCCACCATCGAGTGGGAGTGAGCGGGCCATGGCACAGTCCACGCGCTGAGCACCAGCCACCGATGTCCGACGACCGGGACGACCCGCCGCAGAGCCCCGACAACCCGTTCGACGCCTGGCTGGCCGCGGCGCCCTCCGGACCCGCGCCCGCGCTCTGCCCGTGGTGCTCCGCCCGCCTCGACCCGCCCGACGCCGACGCCTGCCCGGCCTGCGGCGCGCAGCTGCGCGGCGGCGATGTGGATGCGATCCCCGGGGTCACGGTCGTGGATCCACAGGCGGCCCGGAAGGCGGCCGTCACGAAGCCGTCGGGCGGCGCGGGCCTGCTCACGTGGCTGAGCGGCGACCGGGACCTCGTCGAGGCCGCCACCTCGCTCGACGCGGCGGGCGCGGATCCTCGCGGCAGGGCCGCCGCCGACCTCGGTCAGGCGAGCCGGGATGCCGTGGCCCCGCCCGACCCGCGCGTCCGCCGGGAGATGGAGCGGATCGCCCGCGGCCAGCCCGCGCGGGACGACGCTCGACGACGCGGGGGACGACCCGGGGGAGGCCGAAGGCGCGGCGCCCGGCCTCCCGGGCACGTCCGGGGACCGCACGGACGGCCCTCCCGCGGCCGATGACGTCCCGGGCGCGCCTCCCGACGCGCCCGCGGCCCGCTGACGCGGCCGTGCCCGAGCGCCTCCCGCCTCCCGGTCCCTCCTACCTCCGCGAGCTCGAGATCCGGACGCGGGGCTCGGCATGGCGCGCGGGGATGGGCGTCCCGTCGACGATGCCGGACGGCTGGTGGATCGCCGTCCTCTGGATCTCGGACGGCGACGGGATCGCCAGCTGCCGCGACCTCGCGCCCGCGGCCGGCCCGCCGCCCGAGCCTCCGGCCGCGCGGATCGGCGCCCTGCTCGCCGGCGGACTGTCGGGCCTCGTGGCAGAGGAGGGCGGGCGCCAGTCGGTGAAGGTCCGCCTCCCGATCCCCGGCGTCGCCGACGACCGTCCGTGGGACCGGCCCGCGGTGGTCCAGCTCGCCATCCGCTGGGACCCGGTCCGCGCCGCCTCGGCCCGCCCGAACGAGCTGGCATCGGCCGCGCTCACCGCCTTCGCGAGCGCGGTCGCCTCCCTCGCCCACGCCTGAGCCGGCGCGCCTGGCGTCGGCCACGCGCCGTGGGGGTATGCTCGCCGCGTGAGTGACCCTTTCGAGGAATACCTGCGCGAGCTCGCGCGCCGGCGGTCCGGTGATGACGGCAAGGACGATGGCCCGGCCGGAGGCGACGCCCCCGGTCCGGACGAGGACGGCGACGGCGACCACGCGGACACGGACGGCGAGGCGGAAGGAACCGCGGACGCCGCAGGCGAGGACGCGCCCGCGGGCGACGGCCCCGCCGAGCCCACGCCGATCGGGCGCCGCCGCCGCCGCGGGCGCGGCGGCAGGAAGCCCCCGCCGGGTGGCCCCACGGACGGCGCGCGACCCTACCGCCCGAGTGGCCGCACGATCGCCGGGATCCTGATCTTCGTCTTCATCCTCTTCGGCTTCGCCTTCTTCGGCTCGATCCTCGACCTCTGGACCGACGCGATCTGGTTCCGGAGCATCGGGTTCGACGCCGTCTTCTGGACGCGCGTCGGCACGCAGGTGGTCCTGTTCATCGGTGCCCTCGTCGTCGTCCTCGTGCTCCTCGGGATCGACATGTTCCTCGCCGGGCGCCTGAGCCCGCCCCCCGGGACGGGCGGCAACCGCGTCCGCGACTTCATCGACCGCCTCGGCGAGGCGGCGAACGCCGGGACCGGCGCCGCGCAGCGGATGGGGAACCAGCGCGACCGCTATGGCAGCGGGTGGAGCCCGTTCGGCGAGCCCGGCGGCCGGCCCACGACCGGATCGGTGGACGTGGACTTCGAGATCCCGGACCTCGTGCCGATCGGCCGGTGGGTCCTCGTCGCGATCGCACTGCTCGCGGCGCTCACCCTCGCCGGGACCGTCGCCGGCGGATGGCAGACCATCCTCCTGTTCGAGCACCGCGTCCCCTTCGCAGCGAGCGGGACGCCGGTCACCGACCCGATCTTCGGGCGCGACATCGGCTTCTTCCTCTTCGAGCTCCCGTTCTTCCGCCTCGTGCAGTCCATCGTCGCCGCGTTCCTCATCGTGGCGCTCGCGATCGCGCTCGGCAGGTACGTCCTTGCCGCGATCCGCGGAGGGCTGGGCTTCGGCACCGCGCCGCGCCTGCACCTCGCCGTCCTCGCCGGCCTCTGGCTGCTCGTCGTGGCGGTCGGATACCAGCTCGACAAGCTCGAGCTCTCGTACGCGGCGAACGGCGTGACGACCGGCGTGAGCTACGCCGACGCGAACGCCCGCTTCCTCGCCTACGACGCGCTGACCGTCATCGCCGCGCTCACCGCCGCCTTCCTCGTCGGCGCGGCATTCACCCGTGCGATGTGGCCGGTGGGGCTGGCGGTCGCCATCTGGTTCGTCGCGTCGTTCGCGCTCGGCACCGTCTACCCGGAGGTCGTCCAGCGCTTCGTCGTCGCGCCGAACGAGTACCAGACCCAGGCGCCGTACATCGCGAACAACATCTCGATGACGCGGCTCTCATACGGGCTCGACGGCTGGACCACGCAGCCGTACCAGGGGGACGGGACGCTGACGAAGGAGGCGCTCGTCAACGACGCCGACACGTTCATCAACGCGCGCCTCTGGGACTACCGCCCCCTCGGGACCACGCTGGACCAGCTCCAGACGGTCCGCCAGTACTACGACTTCTTCGACGTGGACGTGGACCGCTACCTCCTCGACGCGAAGCTGCGGCAGGTGATGCTCTCGGGCCGCGAGATGGCGCTCGACAAGAACCCGCAGGCGGTCACGTGGATCAACGAGCGGATCGTCTTCACGCACGGCTTCGGGCTCGCGATGGTCCCCGTGAACGCCGTGGACGACCAGGGCCTCCCGAAGCTCATCATCGAGAACCTGCCGCCGGTCTCGACCGCCGGGGCCCCCGATGTGACGCAGCCGCGCATCTACTTCGGCGAGCGGCCGGCCGGATGGGTGCTCGTGGGCGCCCAGCAGCCCGAGTTCGACTACCCCGTGGGCGACCAGACCTCCGGCGGGGAGACCACCACGCGCTGGAGCGGGACGACCGGCATCAAGGTGGACTCCACCCTCACCCGCCTCCTGTTCGCGCTGAAGTTCCGCGACCTCAACCTCCTGATCACCGACCAGATCACGAAGGAGAGCCAGATCCTGGTGAACCGGACGCTGTCCGAGCGCGTGCAGGCCGTGGCGCCGTTCCTCCGGTTCGACAAGGACCCGTACCTCGTCATCACGCCGGACGGGAAGCTCGTCTACATCCAGGACGCGTACACGGTCAGCGACCGGTTCCCGGACGCGGAGTACTTCGACACCTCGGTCCTCGGGACCGACAGCGGGCTCACCGGCGAGACCTTCAACTACGTCCGCAACAGCGTGAAGATCGTCATGGACGCGTACGACGGGACCATGTCCTTCTACGTCGCCGACCCGTCCGACCCGCTCATCCGGGCGTACGAGGGGATCTACCCGTCGCTCTTCCACCCGCTCGACCAGATGCCCGTGCAGCTCCAGGCCCACCTGCGGACGCCGGAGGAGCAGTTCAACGTCCAGGCGCGCGTCTACGCGCGCTACCACGTGACGAACACGCAGTCCTTCTACAACAAGGACGACCTCTGGACGATCCCGACGAACCCGCCGGGCGCGTCACAGCAGCTCCCGCCCGAGGCCTACTACGTGATCATGCGGATGCCGGACCAGAAGGACACGGAGTACCTCCTCCTGCAGCCGATGGTCCCCGCGCAGCGGCCGAACATGATCTCGTGGATCGCCGCGCGCAACACCCCGAACTCGCTCGGCCAGGTGCGCGTCTACCAGCTGCCGCGCGACACGTCGATCTTCGGCCCGACACAGATCGAGGCGCGGATCGACCAGGACCCGGTGATCTCCTCGCAGGTCACGCTCTGGAGCCAGGCGGGCAGCGAGGTCATCCGCGGCAACCTCATCGTGGTCCCGGTCGGCGACACGATCGTCTACCTGGAGCCCATCTACCTCCAGTCGACCGCGTCGGCCTTCCCGCAGTTCACGAAGATCGTGGTGGCGACCTCGACGACCGTCGAGTGGGCGGACACGCTCCAGGGCGCGCTCGAGAAGGTCATCGCCAACGAGCCCTCCGCGTCTCCGTCGCCGGGCGTCTCGCCGTCGCCGGGCACGTCGCCCGCACCCGGCGGGTCGCCGACGCCGCGGCCCACCCCCTCACCGAGCACCGAACCGCTCCCGGGTGACGTGAACGGCCTGGTCGCGTACGCGAACGTCCACTTCGCCCTCGCGCAGGACGCGCTGCGCACCGGCGACTTCGCGACGTACGGCGCCGAGATGAAGCTCGTCGAGGCGGCGCTCGCGGAGCTCTCCCGCCTGACCGGCGCGAGCCCCGCGCCGACGGTCGTCCCGAGCCTCCCGCCGCTGGTGCCCGTGACCTCCCCGGCGCCCGGAGGCAGCACCGCGCCGTGACCCGGGCCGGCCGAGCGACGGAGGCCGCGCGGTGATGTCCGGATCGTCGGGACCGGGCGGGACCGCGCTCGCCGCGCCGCCCGCGACCGTCCGCGCGCGGCCGGGATCGCGCACCGCCCGCACGCTCGGCCGCGCCACGCGCTGGACCGCCGCCCGCCCGTCCATCTGGCCGGTGGGGCTCGCCGCCTTCCTCGCGCGGGGCGGGGTCCTGGTCTTCGTCCTGCCGTTCGTCGTCCTGCCCACGCCGATCGGGATCGCGTCGTTCGTGGGCGCCGATGCGGTCACGGCGGCCGGCCCGACGGAGCGCTTCCTCGCACTCGCGCTCGTCGCGGGGCTCGCCACGGGCGCCGCGGCCGTCGCCGGCGCCGTCCTCGCCGCGGCCGCGGACCGGGTCGCGCTCCTCGCGTGGGCGGTCGACGACGCCGGGCCGGCAGGCCGGGCCTCCGCCGGGCGGGCGTCCGCGCACCCGTGGCCGGCCGTCGCGCGGATCCTCGTCGCCCGGGTCGTGGCCGCGATCCCGTGCGCGCTCGCGATCGCCTGGGCCGTCCCGCGGATCGCCGACGCCACGTACCGTCAGCTCACGCTTCCGGACGACCTGACGACGCCGATCATCCTGCGCATCGTGCAGATGGTCCCCGACGCGGTCGCCCTCGTCGTCGCCGGGCTCCTCGTCGGCGAGCTCGTCGCCGGGCTCGCGACGGTCCACGTGGTCGTGGGTGGCCGCGGGGCCGGTCGCTCGCTCCTGCTGGTCGGCCGGGACGTCGTCCGCCGGCCGATCCCCGTCCTCGTCGCGTTCGTGGCCGGCATCGCCGTCCTCATCGCCGGCGTCGGCGTCCCCCTCGCGGCCGGTCTCGCCGCCTGGGATGCGGTCCGGCGCGCGCTCGCGGACGGCGGCACGCCGGCCATGGCGCTCGCTGCGGCCACGGCGTTCGCGGCCGCGATGGTGGCGGCGCTCGTCGTCGCCGGCGCGGTCGCGGCGTGGCGTCGCGCGACGCTCGCGGAGGCCGTCGCGGACCTCGGCTGACGGCCGCCGCGCCCGCGGAGTGGACCCGGGGAGCCCTGCTACACTGCGGCGGCGCGACGTGCCGGACGGCCTCGTTCCGGGTCCTCGCGCCCCGCCGGCGGTCACATCGATCGATGGATCAGATCCTCAAGGAATTCGGGAACGCGATCACCGGGGTCTTCTCGAGCGAGCTCGTCCAGCTCGCCTTCCGCGGGATCGGCATCTACGTCGTCATCCTGTGGCTCGCGACGGCGTTCTGGGCGTACCAGGACATGAAGAGCCGGACGTCGAACCCGATCCTCCCCTTCCTCGCGGCCGCGCTCATCGTGGCCTTCACCCCGCTCCTCTTCATCTTCGCCGCGATCCTCTACCGGATCATCCGGCCGCACGAGCGGGTGGGTGAGGCGCACGAGAGGATGCTCGCCGAGGAGGCGATGCTCGCCGAGGTCGAGCGGCTCGACCACTGCCTCGGATGCGGCCGACGCATCGAGGAGGGGTGGATGGTCTGCCCCACCTGTCGCACCCGCCTCCGCCGCGTCTGCCCGAACTGCGGCAAGCTCGTGGGGGCCGACTGGGTGCTCTGCGCGTGGTGCGGCGTCGACTTCGACCGCACCCCCGGCAGGCCCGCCGCCACGGGGGCCTACGTGGCCGCCGGATCGCGCGCTGCGCGCGGCACGGGCCGCCCGCAGCCCCAGCAGCCGCAGCCGCAGCCGGCGGCCGCCCCGATCGTCGCCGCCTCGGCGTACGGCGCCGCGCAGGCCCGCCCGCAGGCCCAGCCCGAGACCTCGTCGAACGCGGCCGGCTGGCCGGGCGCCGCTCCCGCCGCGGTCCCCGTGGAGCGGACCTCCGCTCGCCCCGACCCCGCCCTCATGGCGACGCCCATGGCGACCCCGACGGCATCTCAGGCGCAGCCGGCCTGGCCGGGCGGGTCGTCCGCCCCCGCGCCGACGCCGTCCCCGTTCCGCTCGATCACCTCGGACGCGGACATCGATGACCTGGGGACCCTCGTCGCCGATCCGGCCGCACCCAGCCGTCCACGCAGGCGAGCGCCGAGGCTGCGCCCGACGCCGGCACGCAGGCCGGAGCGCCGGCCCCGATCTCGGGTCGGCGCGCCGCCCAGCGGTGACCGGGCCCGATCCGGACGCGCCCGGGACCCCGTCTGCCGGCGATCCGCCGCCGGCCGGATCCATGGAGACGGACGCCGCGGGAAGAGCGGAGGCGGCGCCGGGCACGGACGCCGAAGCCGCGGCGACCGGGCCCTCCGCGGCCGGGGAGGCGTCGGTCGAGGCGCCGGCACGCATCTCGATCTTCGCCCTGGACGGTCGTGCCGCCCCCGGGCTCTATGCCGCCGGGTGGTTCCTGACCGTCGTCGGCCTGGGCCTGATCTTCGTGGCTCTCGCGGCCACGGCCGGCGGCGCCGGCACGTACGTCCTCGCGGTGGGCGGCCTGCTCTCGCTGTCCGCCGGGCTCGTCGCCGCGGCCGGTGCGCAGGGGCTCCAGCGGCGCGCCGAGGGGATCCCCGGCTACGCGGGGCCCTCGCCGTTCCTCGTCCTCGCGGCGGTCCTCGCCGTCTCGCTCCTCGTGAGCGCGCTCTTCTCGCTGACCGGCCTCGACGGCGCCTCCTCCCTGGCCCTCGTCGTGAGCGTCTCGATCACCGGGCTCGCGTACATCGGGATCATCGGGCTCCTCGTCGTCGGGACCGGCGCCCTCACCTGGTCGCAGATGGGGATCCGCCGGCCCACGGCCGGCGGCCTGATCGGCGACATCGTCACGGGCGTCCTCCTCGGCCTCTTCGCGCTCGTCGCGACGGGTTTCGTCGCGGGGCTGCTGGTCCGCCTTCTCGGGGTCGAGCCCGTCGGGCCCGTGCCGATCCCGAGCACCACGCCGGACCGGATCCTCAACCTCCTCGCCGCGGGGATCATCGCCCCGGTCACCGAGGAGATCTTCTTCCGTGGGTTCGCGACGACCGCGTGGCTCCGCCGCATCGGCCCGTCGCGCGCGATCGTCCGCGGCGCGCTCTTCTTCGCGATCGTCCACGTGCTGACGATCGGCGGCGCGGATGCCTCCGAGGCCATCCGGATCGCCGTCATCGCGTTCGCGGCGCGGATCCCCGTCGCCCTCCTCCTGGAGTGGGTCTTCGTCCGCCGCGACTCGCTCTGGGCCTCGATCGCGCTGCACGCGACCTTCAACGGCGTCGCCCTCATCCTCGCCGACCTCGCCGGCCGGACCGTCACCGGGGGCTGAGGCCGGGTCCGTTTGGGCGTGCCGGACCGCTCCCGGCCCCCGACCCCGACCCCGCGCCCGGGCTTGACCCGCGGGGATATGCGTAATACATTACGTATATGGCCGACCCGGAACCCACTCCCGACCCGGAGCTTGCCGAGGCGCAGGCGGTCCTCTTCGGCCGCGTCTTCGTGCTCGCGCAGCACCTGACCAGGCTCACCGATGCCGCCCTCGCGGACTGGGACCTGACGACGCGCCAGTGGCTCCTCCTCGCGATCCTGTCCCGCGCCTTCCCCGACCGTGCGCCGTCGCTCACGGAGGCCGCCGAGGTGTACGGCAGCTCACGGCAGAACGTGAAGCAGATCGCGGCGGGTCTCGAAGTGCGGGGGTTCGTGCGACTGGTGCCGGACACAGAGGACGGACGCACGACGCGGATCGAGCGGACCGACCGCCAGCGCGTCTTCGACGAGCCGGACGGCCGTGCGAAGGGCCTCGCGCTCCTCGCGCAGGCGTGCGAGGGCCTCTCCCGGGACGAGACGCTCCTGCTCCGGGACGTCGTGGTCCGCTGGGTGGACGCGCTCGCAGCACAGGCCTCGACGCCGCTGGGCGCCGGCGCCGGCGTCGCACGCACGGCCTGACGGCATCACGACCCGGGAGGATCCACCATGGCTTCGTACGATCGCCGCCACGACGAGGTCGTCCGCGCCGAGTTCGACCGCCAGCCGCTCCGGCCCTCGGTCGTCCTCACCGACGCGGACCTCGAGCCGCTCCCTGCACCGGTCGCGCGGTACATCCGGGCCTCCGGTGCGGTGGGCCGGCCCAGGCCGCAGAACGTGCGGGTCGTCTTCGACGCGACGATGTACCGCAAGCCGGGCGGCCCGCCCATGGCCGCTCGCGCCGTCCAGTACAGCTTCTTCGGCGATCCGGCCCGCCTCTTCCTCATGCGGGCGCGGATGTTCGGGCTGCCGGTGCGCGCCCTCCACCTGTACCGCGAGCGCGCGGCCACCTTCCGGGTGCGCGTCGCCGACCTCGTGAACATGGTCGACCAGTCCGGGCCCGAGATCAGCGGCGCGGAGAGCGTGACCGTCCTCAACGACTGGTGCTTCATGGCCCCCGGCGCCCTCGTCGACGACCGCCTGGCCTGGGAGCCGATCGACGACCGCAGCGCCGGCGTGACCTTCTCGAACGGCCCGTACCGCGTCCGGGCGACGTGCCTGTTCAACGACCGGGACGAGCTCGTGGACTTCTGGTCCGACGACCGGCCGGACAGCAGCACGGGCCGCTTCGTGCCGTGTCGCTGGTACACCCCGCTCGACACCTACCGGGACGTCGACGGCATGCGCCTGTCCACGCACGGGACGGCCGTGTGGGACCGCCCGGAGGGCCGGTTCACGTACGGCGACTTCCGGCTCGTCTCGCTGCGGTACGACCTCCCGGGCCCGGTGCCGGAGGGGGCGTGAGTTCTCGGCCGGCGGCGGGAGTCGCGGATCATCCGCGGATGACGGGCCGATGAGCGGCGCCGCGTAGTCTCCGTCGTGTCCTCGGTCCGGATGGCGGTGGGAAACGGCGGGCCTCCGTCGTCCGGGCCGGGGCACCACTCCCCGGCCGCGGCGATCAGCCCGGCTCGCTGCGCAGGTGCGCGGCGACCTCGGCGACGAGGAGCGTGGGCTCCGCCCCCGCCGCGCGGAAGACGAGGACGCCCCGTGGGGTGCCGGCCTCCCGCATCGCCACGAGCGCCTCGGCGTCCCGCCACAGCGTGACGATGCGCCAGACGTCGGCGTCGTTCCGCATCTGGACCAGGAAGGACTCCACGAGGCCGGGCTCCGGGGTCTCGAGCGCGATGCGGTACTCGTCCCGGAGCATGTGCCAGTTCTCGACGTCGACCCGGGCCTCGAGCGTCGTCATCACCATCGGTGCGCCTGCGGGATCCATGCGACGGACCTCGTGCGAGTGGGGGATCCCGATGGTGCCACCGCGTGGCGGTCGCGTCCCCTGCCCCGTCGGGTGGGCGGCCGGGCAGCGCGAGGTGAGCCCACGGTGATCGGGGCGAGCCATCATGCGGGGACCGCCGACGGATGCCCGTCGTCGCGCCGGGCGCGGCGTGCACGGGGCGAGATGCCGGAGGTGTGGACCCATGCACGAAGCTCGATCGGGGCCGGCCGTAGGCGAGACCCCGACGGTCCTCGCGGCCCCCGGCGTCACGGCCCCCGGCGTCGTCGCTCCTGGCCGTGCGACCGGTGGCCACGCGATCGCGGAGATGCCGCGGGCCGAGCGTCCGCGCGAACGCCTCGCACTTCGTGGCGCGAGCGGTCTCGCCGCGGCGGAGCTGATCGCGCTCATCTGGGGATCCGGCACGCGCGGGGCGAGCGCCGTGGACCTCGCCGCCGAAGCGCTCGCGCGGCACGACGGCCTCGCGGGTCTCGCGGCCGCCGGACCGCTCGAGCTCGAAGCCCTGCCCGGGGTCGGCGCCGCGCGCGCCGCGCAGCTGGCCGCCGCGTTCGAGCTGGGCCGGCGCCTCGCCGCGGAGTGGCCCACCGGCCGCTGGACGGTCCGCGCGCCGGCGGACGTCGCGGAGCGCCTCATCCCGTCGATGGGCCGGCTGGAGCGCGAGGAGCTGCGGGTGGTCCTCCTCACCGCGAAGAACTCCGTCATGAAGGTCGTCACGGTCTACGTGGGCAACGTCTCGGCGTCGCTCGTCCGCGTCGGCGAGCTGTTCCGCGACGCGGTCCGCGTGAACGCGGCCGGGCTCGTCATCGTCCACAACCACCCTTCGGGCGACCCCACGCCCTCGCCGGACGACCTCCACCTCACCGCGGAGGCGCTGGCCGCCGGACGTCTCCTCGACATCGACGTCCTCGACCACCTCGTCATCGGCCACGACGCGTTCGTCAGCCTCCGGGACCGGGGGATCGCGTTCGACCGCGCGCCGCGCGGAGGGCGGGACCGGGCGACCGTGACCGGCGGCTGATCGGGATCACGGTGGCCGCGCAGACGACCCTCGGGTCGTCCGTCGACCCAATCCGTCCGGGCCGTGGCCGCGATAGAAGAGTGTCGGCACTCCGACATCGCCACACAGACACACAGACGCACAGACACAGGGGGATCCGCCATGAAGCTCCGAAGGACCATCGTCTCGCTCCTCGGTGGGGCCGTGCTCGTCACGGCCATCGCCGCCCCCGTCGCCGCCGCGCCGGCCGCGACGGGCTCCACCTCCGCCAAGGCGCCGGCCGCTCCGGCCGCGGCGGGCAGCGTCCTCGCGCTGCTCGAGGCGGACGGCACCGCCTTCGACCGCGACTGGTACGACTACGACATCCTCGAGGCCGCGGCGCGCACCGTCCTCGGCGCGAAGCCCGCGTCCCGGGTCGCCGCGCTCACGGTGCCGAACGCGAACATCACCGTCTTCGCCCCCAACGACCGGGCCTTCCAGGTCCTCGTCGCGAGCCTGACGGGCAAGTGGGCGTCGACCGAGGAGGGCGTGGTGACCAGCCTGGTGTCCGCCCTCGGGGCGAGCGCGGTCGACACGATCGAGCAGGTCCTGCTCTACCACGTCATCCCGGGCAAGGTCGACTTCGCGACGGCGAAGTCGGTGAGCGGCGCGCCCGTCGCCACCGTCCTCGGGCCGACGATCACCCCGCGCTTCATCCCGTGGCTCAACACGCTCGTGCTCCGGGATCAGGACCCGAACGCTGCGGACCCGTGGGTCGTCAACAGCAAGCGCGACATCGCCCGTCGGCACGAACAGCATGGTCCACGGGATCGCGCTGGTCCTGCGCCCCGCGGACCTGTAGTCGCGAACCTGCCGGCCGCATGAGGGCCGGCCCCACCAACCAAGCGGCCGGAGCCCGACGGGGCTCCGGCCGCTTCGTTCCCGGCGCCGCGATCCGCTGAGCTCGAGGCCCTGCCCGGGGGGTCTCCTTCCGCCGGCCCCGTGGCACGTCGCGGGGTGCGCGCGACCGATAGCATCTCCGGTGGGCGCGGGAG
>CAWJQZ010000027.1:0-163921 GCA_963844945.1 uncultured Chloroflexia bacterium | reverse complement strand
CCCGGTGACCGACGCGCGGCCGGCCGCCTCCGCCGACCCGATCGTCCGGGCCCTGGCGGCCGCCATCCGCGAGATCGCGGAGCGGCGGTCCACCGCGGCTGCCCGAGCGCAGAGGTAGTGTCTGTGCCGTTGGAGCCACCAAGGGGAGGCCGTGCCGCATGAAGCGCCTGCCCGCGACGGTCGAAGACCTGGCTGGCCTCGCGCCGCCCGCTGGATCCGCGAGTGCACGGCCGGCCAGTTCGACCGCTACGGTCCCGACGCCCAGCCCGAGCTCCAGGACCGCGCGATCAGCGCGGCTCGGTCTGGTCGACTCCGGGCTCGCCTGGCGGCCGCCCACTCCGGCCGGACGGTCCACCGGTCGGCCGAGATGGCGGACATGCTCGAGCGCGGCGCGGCGGGCGCTTCGACGTCCTCCTCGTCGGCTACGTCTCGCGCTGGCAGCGGAACCTCCGGCAGACGCTCAACCTGCTCGAGGACGCCCTCCACCCGGCCGGCGTCGCGGTGTGCTTCTGCGACGAGGAGATCCTGTCGTCGTCGCGAGCGCCACTGGGACCAGCTCGTCGACGAGGCCAAGGACGCCGAGCGTGCCGCCGCCGGCTGCCGCGGCGGATCCGCGAGGGCTACGCCGCGAAGCGCGCGACGGAGCGCGATCCCGGGCGGCCGCCCGCCGTTCGGCTTCCGGCGCAACCCCGGCGAAGCTCCTCGAGCCCGACCCCGAGCGCCTGGCCGTCGTGGTCCGCGCCTTCGAGCTCGCCGCCGGCCGGACGCGACCGACCGCGAGGTCGCCGCGGCGCGTCGGCCTGCCGCTGTTCACCGTCCGGGGGATGCTGACCAGCCCGCTCTACGTCGGCCGACTGCGGACGGCGAGCCGGCCCGCTGGCCGCCGGTCGTCGCCGCGCGCTGTGGGAGGCGCGTCCAGGCGGCCCGAGCCCGGCGGCGCGCGACGGCCGGCCGTCCGCGCGCCGCGTCCGTACGCCCTCGACCATGCTCCACTGCGCGGCCTGCGGCCGGCACCTCACCGGCGACACCGGCTCTACCGCCACCCGCGACGCCTGCGCGGCGTTCACGGCGGTCCGCCGCGAGCCGCGGAAGCGCGGCCGCGGCCAGCCGCGGGACGCCGGGCACGCTACCGCGGCGACCGTACGAGGCGATCGTCCGCGAGGTCCTCGCCGAGGTGTCGCTCGGGGCCAGACCGCGATCGCCGCGGTCGTCGAGGTGCACGCGGGCGCCGGAGCCCGACCGCCTGGCGCTCGCGCGGATCGACCGCGAGCGCGACGCCGCCATGGCCCGCTACCGCCGCGACCGCGACGCTGCCCGCTCGAGACGGACGATGGCCGCGCTCGACGACCAGGAGGCGGCGGCGGCGCGGACGCGCCAGCCAGGCTCCGGAGCTCGACGGCAGCCGAGGTCGCGGCCTACCTGCGGGACGCTGCCGCGACTGTGGGACGACGCGCCGGACCCGGCGCGCGGGCTCGCGGAGGCGCTGTTCGAGCCGGATCGAGGTCCTCGGGGCTTCGGGGATGCGACCTCGAGCCCACGACGCGGTCAGCGGTCGCCGCGGGGCTCGCGGACGGCGTTCCGAGCGCATCTGCTGGTTTGGTCGGGGCGAGAGGATTTGAACCTCCGACCTCATCGTCCCGAACGATGCGCGCTACCAAGCTGCGCCACGCCCCGACCGAGGTGCCCTGAGGCTCCGGGATGATACCACTTGCCGCCGGGCGGGCCATGAGCCGATGGTCGGCGCGGCCCGGCCGGCCCGTCCGGGGTGCCCCGAGGTCACACGGCTCGACCCTTTCCGGCCCGTTCGGCCGCTGGAGCCGCTCCTCTACGATGCCACCATGACCGACGAGATCGCCATCGCTGCCACCCTGACCGACCCCGCTGCCGCGCGACGCGCCGACCTGGACGCCCTCGCCGGCGAGGACTGGGACCTCGTCGTCGTCGGTGGAGGGATCACCGGCACCGGGATCCTCCTCGACGCCGTCTCGCGCGGGATGCGCGCCGCGCTCGTCGAGCAGAACGACCTCGCCGCCGGGACCTCCAGCCGCTCCTCGCGCCTCATCCACGGCGGGCTCCGCTACCTCGAGCAGTTCCACATCGGGCTCGTGCGCGAGGCGCTCTCCGAGCGAGCCCGCCTGCTCGACCTCGCGCCGCACCTCGTCTCGCTGCGCCCTCTCGTCTTCCCGCTGTACGGGATGCCGTTCGTCACGCGCGGCGTTCTACGGCGCGGGCATCGGCTTCTACGACGCGCTGGGGTCCGCCCGACGCGGCGGCATCTCCCGCCATCTCGGGGTCAAGGCCACGAAGGGGCTGGTGCCGAACATCAAGACCGACGGGCTGCGCGGCTCGATCGTCTACCACGACGGCGCCGAGGACGACGCACGGTACGTGCTCGCGGTCGCCCGCACGGCGGCCGGCCTGGGCGGCCTTCCCGTGACCCGCATCCGTGCCGACGGCCTCGTGCTGGAGGGCGGGCGCGCGAAGGGGCTCGTCGCGCACGACCTCGTGAGCGGCGACGACATCCGGATCCGCGCGAAGAAGGTCGTGGACGCGACCGGCGTCTGGGCCGCGAGCGCGGAGAGCCCGTTCGGGGGCGCGCGGATGGTCCCGAGCCTCGGGTCGCACATCATGATCTCGCGCGAGCGGATCCCGATGAAGCACGGGATGGCGATCCGCGTCCCCGGCAAGGTGGCGTTCATCGTCCCGTGGCCCGAGTTCTGGGTCATCGGCACCACCGATGCGCCGTACGAGGGACCGCCCGACCGACCGACCGCGAGCGGCGCCGAGGTGGACCGCCTCCTCGAGATCGTGAACACGGTCCTCGACGTGGGCCTCACCCGCGACGACATCACCGGGACGTACGCCGGCCTCCGCCCGCTCGTCGGCGAGGCGCAGGACGGCGGGACGGTGAAGGTCAGCCGCGAGCACAAGGTCTCCGTGGATCGCGACGGGCCTCGTCCGGATCGGCGGCGGCAAGTACACGACGTACCGGCTCATGGCCCGCGACGCGGTGGACATGGCGCTCGGCACGGCGGAGGCCGCGAAGCGGCCGTCGGCGACGGCCGACCTGCCGCTCGTGGGCGCGGCACCGCGCTCCGTCCTCAACGCCCTCGCGGACCGCCTCTCGCGCGACGCCGGCCTCACGAACGACCAGGCGATGCGCCTCGTCTACCGGCACGGCACCGAGGCGATGGCGGTGGTGGAGATCGGGCGCCAGCGTGACCTCCTCCGTCCGCTCATCCCCGAGCGCCCCTTCCTCGAGGCCGAGGTCGTGTGGGCGGCACACCGCGAGCTGGCGCTCACGATCGACGACGTCCTCGCCCGGCGGTTCCGCCTCGCGATGGAGCTGCGGGATCGCGGCGCGTCCGTCGCCCCGCGCGTCGCCGAGCTGCTCGGCGGGGAGCTGGGGTGGGACGCGCGCCGGCAGGAGGTCGAGGTGGAGGCGTACCTCCGCAGCGCCCGGCGCGAGTACGGCGTCCCGGGCCGCGACATGCCGGAGCCCGGCGCCGACGCGGTGCCCGACCGCGGGCCCGCCACCGTGGCGACCGACGCGACCGTCGCGAAGGACTGACCGTGGCGCGCGACCACGTCCTCTCGCTCGACCAGGGCACCACCTCGTCGCGGGCGATCGTCTTCGGCCGCGACGGGATCCCGTTCGCGTCCGCGCAGCACGAGTTCCCGCAGATCTTCCCGTCGCCCGGCCACGTGACGCACGACCCCGAGGCCATCTGGACGTCGCAGGTCCGATCCGCGAAGGAGGCGCTCACGGCCGCGGGCCTCGGGGCGAAGGACGTCGCGGCGATCGGCATCACGAACCAGCGCGAGACCGTCGTGGTCTGGGAGCGCGCCACCGGCCGGCCGGTGGCCGACGCGATCGTCTGGCAGAGCCGGATCACCGCGCCCCACACGGACCGGCTCCGCGCCGACGGCCACGCGGACCTCTTCCGGTCGCGCACGGGCCTCCCGCTCGACGCGTACTTCTCCGGGCCCAAGATCGCGCACATCCTCGACGCGGAGCCAGGGCTCCGGGCGCGCGCCGAGCGCGGCGAGCTCGCGGCCGGGACCATCGACTCGTTCCTGATCTGGCGGCTCACCGGCGGCCGCGTCCACGTCACGGACGTGAGCAACGCGAGCCGGACGCTGCTCTTCGACATCCACCGGCTCGCGTGGGATGACGAGCTGTGCCGGATCGTCGGCGTGCCGCGTGCGCTCCTTCCCGAGGTCCGCGCCTCGTCCGAGGTGTACGGCGAGACGGATGCGTCCATCCTCGGCGCGCCGGTGCCGATCGGCTCCGCCGTGGGCGACCAGATGGGCGCGCTCTTCGGCCAGGGCTGCCTGTCGGCGGGCCGCGCGAAGAACACGTATGGGACCGGCGCGTTCCTGCTCCTCAACACCGGCGACCGCCCGGTCGCGTCGAAGAACGGCCTCCTCTCGACGGTCGGCTGGCAGCTCGGCGCGGGTGGCCCCGTGACCTATGCGCTCGAGGGCGCGGTCTTCATCGCCGGTGCCGCGGTCCAGTGGTTCCGCGACGGGCTGCGCGCGATCGACCACGCCGCCGACATCGAGGCGCTCGCCGAGGAGGTGGACGACACGCAGGGCGTCTACCTCGTCCCGGCGTTCGTCGGGCTCGGCGCGCCCTACTGGGATGCCGCAGCCCGCGGGACCATCGTGGGCCTCACGCGCGGGACGACCCTCGCGCACCTCGCCCGCGCCACGGTCGACTCGATCGCGTACCAGGTCTTCGACGTCCTGGAGGCGATGGAGGGCGACACGGGCGGGAAGCTCGACGTGGTCCGGGTGGACGGCGGCGCCGCCGTCAACGACCGGCTGCTGCAGCTCCAGGCGGACCTCATCGGCGTCCCCGTGGAGCGGCCGCGCGTGACGGAGACCACGGCGCTCGGCGCCGCACTCCTCGCGGGGATCGCGACGGGGGTCTGGCGCGATGCGTCCGAGGCCACGGCGACGTGGGAGCTCGATCGGCGGTTCGAGCCGCGGATGTCCGCCGACGAGCGCGACCGGCGGCTGGCCGGCTGGCGGCGCGCGGTCGAGCGGTCGCGGGGCTGGGCGAGCGACGACTGACCGCCTGCCGCGCCCCGCGGACGCGGAGCGCGGCTGCCCGCCGGCGGGTGGGTCGCTATCCCTTGGTGGACCCGAGCGACAGCCCGGAGATGAACTGCCTCTGCGCCAGGAAGAAGACGATGAGCGTCGGTATCGCGACGATCACCGAGCCGGCGGCGATGAGGTTGTTGTCCGTGAAGAACTGCCCCTTGAGGTTGTTCAGCGCGGACGTGATCGGCAGCTTGTCGCCGGTGCGCATGAGGATGAGGGCCCAGAAGAAGTCGTTGTAGATCCAGGTCACCTCCAGGACCGCGAGGGCCGCGAGCGGCGGCCGCACGAGCGGGAGGATGACCTTGTAGTAGATCTGGAAGGTGTTGGCGCCGTCCACGAGCGCCGCCTCGTTCAGCTCCTTCGGCAGCGTCTTCATGTAGTTCGCGAGGACGAACGTGCAGAAGCCGAGCTGGAAGGCGACGTGGATGAGGATGATCCCGATGTACTGGTCGTACAGCAGCCCGTTGTCGGAGATGGGCTTGGGGAACGGGATGATCAGGTACATCCGGTAGAGCGGCGTGATGATGACCTGTGGCGGCAGCAGGTTCCCCGCGGTGAAGAGCATCAGCATCGCGAGGTTGAACCGCCACGAGAACCGCGCGAGCGTGAACGCGGCCATCGACGCGAGGAACAGCGTCAGGATCACCGCCGGCACGACGATGATGATGGTGTTCACGAAGTACTTGATCATCTCCGCGTCGTTCCACGCGTTGACGTAGTTCTGCAGGCTCAGGACGCCCGTGAACGAGACGTAGCCGTTCGCGGCGGTGTCCGAGTACGGACGGAACGACGTGTAGAGGGCCCAGATCAGCGGGAACAGCCAGACGAGCGCGATCGCCACGAGGAAGACGTGCAACGCGACGCGGCGCCAGCGGATCCCCTTCTTGTTGATGGGCACCCCGCCGGGCGCGACGTTCGCTGCGCTCATTCGCCGATCCCCTGCTGGCTGCGGCTGAGGTAGAGGACGATCGGGCCGACCGAGATCACGAGGAGCACGACCGCGATCGCGGAGCCGAACCCGACGCGGCTCGCCTCGCCGATGATGTTGTTCGTCACGAGGACGGAGAGCAGCTCGAGGCCGTTCAGGCCGCGGTTGATGATGTACGCCAGGTCGAACGCGCGGAGCGATTCGATGACGGTGATGACGACGATCACGATGTTGATCGGGAGCATCATCGGGAAGACGACGCGGAAGAACGTCTGGACCTCGTTGGCGCCGTCCACCTTCGCCGCCTCACGGAGCGTGGGGTCGATCCCCTTCAGGCCGGCGAGGTACAGGATCATGATGTACCCGATGTGCCGCCAGCTGGCGAACACGAGCACGGCCCAGAGGTTGAGGCTCGGGTCACCCAGCCAGTCGATGAGCTGCTGGCCGTTCTGCCCGGTGGTCCCCAGGATGTTGTTCACGAGGCCCTGCTCGGGCGCGTAGAACAGCTGGGCGATGAAGCCGACGATCGCGAGCGAGAGCACGACCGGGATGTAGAGCGCGCTCTGGTAGAAGCGCGTCCCGCGGATGTCCTTGTCCAGGAGCACCGCGAAGAAGATCCCGATCGGCGTCGCGATCAGGAGGAAGACGCCGAGCCAGATGAGGTTGTGCTGGAGCGCGGGCCAGAACGGCGGGTAGACGTTGATGAGATCCGAGTAGTTCTTCAGCCCGACGAACTTGATCTTGTCGATCCCGCCGATCCCGTTCCACGAGGTGAACGAGAGGACGACCGACAGGATCGTCGGGCACCCACACGAAGAAGATGTGGATGAAAGCCGGGATCCCCGCCATGAGGGCGAGGAGGATCATGTCGCGCCGCGACAGGAGGAGCGGACCCTTCCGCTTGCTCCCGCCGGACGCGACGGCGCCCGCGTCGGTCCCCCCGCTCACGGGGAGCGGGGGGACCTTGGCGGACATCTCGGCGACTCTGCCTGTCACCGGTGCATCCTAGCTGACGCGGTCAGGCTCGGATCACTGCGGCGGGAGCGAGTCCCAGAACGCCTGGATCTTCCCGGTGTAGGCGGTCAGGTCCTGGCTCGGGTTCTTGAGGAAGTCGAGGAGGAAGGACTGCATCCCGTTCGCGCCGGTGAAGTCCGGCCGGGAGTCGCGGTCCATGAACTGGGCGATCGCACCGGACGCGCCGATGATCTCCGCCATCTGCTTCTGGAACGGGGTGTACGTGCTGGTGTCGTAGTTCTTGTTCGCCGCGACGTTGTTCGGGCTGCTGGTGAGGAACTTGGCCTCGGCCTCCGGGCTGGCGAGGCACTCGAGCATCGCCGTCTGGCCGCCCGGGTTGGAGTTGGTCTTGCTCAGCATGAGCCCGTCGATCGGAGCGTCGATCCCGTTCTCGGCGTCCCACTGGTTGCCGAAGACCGGGAAGGGGAAGAACTGGAGGTCGTCGTGGGTCGCCGTGTCGGGCGCCTGCTCGCCGGCGAACGTGCCGAGGAAGTACATCCCGGCCTTCTTGTTCATGAGCGCCTGGGCGGCGTCCTGCCACGTGCGGCCGGCGGCGCCTTCCTGCATGTACGGGAGAAGCTCAGCCCACTTCTGGAAGACCGCGATCGTGCGCGGGTCGGTCCACTTCTCCTTACCGGACATCAGATCCATGTGGTACTGATAGCCGTTCATGCGCATGTTGAGGATGTCGAAGGTGCCCATGGCCGGCCAGCCGTCCTTGTCGCCGAAGGCGAGCGGGACGAGGCCGTCGGCCTGCATCTTCTTGGCGAGCGTGATGAACTCGTCGATGGTCTTCGGGACCGTGTAGCCCTTCTCGTCGAAGAGGCTCTTCCGGTAGATGACGACCCACGGGTAGTTGTACATCGGGAGGAAGTACTGGTTCCCGTCCGATGCCGTGGACGCCTGCTTGAAGGCGTCGGTGAACTGGTCGCCCACCTTGGCCCAGACGTCGTTCATGTTCGTCAGGAGGCCCTGGTCGGCGAAGAACTTCATCCGGTAGCCGGCGAACCACGTGAAGATGTCGTCCGGCGTGCCCTGGACGTACGAGTTCAGGCTGTCCTGGAACTTGCCATGGTCCTGGGTGTTGATCGTCGCCTGCACGCCCGTCTGCTGGGTGCAGTAGTCGATGAACGCCTGGAACGCGGCCTTCGGGACCTTGTCCGAGTAGTTGGAACCGACCGTGAGGCTGCCGCCCGCGGCTGCCTGCGACTCTGCGGGCGCCTGCGTGGCGGGGGCCGCGGACTCGGCCGGGGCCTGCGTCGCCGCGGCCTGGCGACTCGGCCGGAGCCTGGGAGGCCGGGGCCGGGGTGGCCGAGCTGGAACACGCCGCGACGATCAGCGCGACGGCGGCGATCGCTCCCAGGCGTGCCCCGAGCCTGGGCATCGAGATGGACATGTGACCCTCCTCTGTCAGTCGGATCCCGAACAGAAACCGACATGGACCAGCCGATTGTCATGGCCCCTACGGGCGGTGTCAAGCCCGAATGGCACCATTCTGCAACCTTTCGTGTTGACCTGTGTGCGAATCAGGCGCAATCTGTTGGAGCGTCGGTCGAGGGGACCGTGGCGGCCACGTGGCGGCAGGGGAAGCGGCCGGCGAAGGGATCGGAGTCACACAGGGTGCTCGCGAGGCAGCGACAGGCATACATCCTCGACCGGATCCGCGAGGACGGAGCGGTGAAGGTCGCCGACCTCGTGCGCGACCTGAACGTGTCGGACATGACCATCCGGCGCGACCTGGATGCGCTCGACTCCCTCGGGCTCCTCGAGAAGGTCCACGGCGGCGCCACGACCTCGGCGGACGGCCCGCTCTTCGAGCCGGGCTTCGCCGTGAAGTCGACGCTCCAGCAGATGGAGAAGAACGCGATCGCCTCGGCGGCCGCCCGGCTCGTGGAGCCGGGGAGCGCGATCGCGCTCTCGGCCGGGACCACCACGTATGCGCTCGCGCGCCGCCTCGCCGATGTGCCCGGCCTGACGGTCGTGACCAACTCCGTCCCGGTCTCCGACGCGATGGTGCGGATCGGCCGGCCGGACCAGACGGTCATCCTCACGGGTGGCGTCCGCACGCCGTCCGACGCGCTCGTCGGGCCGTTCGCCGTCGCCTCGATCCGCACCGTCCACCTGGACCTCATCTTCATGGGCGTCCACGGGATGGATGCCCGGACGGGCTTCACGACGCCGAACATCCTCGAGGCCGAGACGGACCGGGCGCTCGTGGAGGCCGGCCGCCGCCTCGTCGTCCTGGCCGACCACACGAAGTGGGGCGTCATCGGGATCAGCTCGTTCGCGCGGCTCGACCAGGCGGACACGCTCATCACGGATTCCGGGATCGCCCCGGAGGCCCGCGCGGACCTTGCCGCCGCCGTCCGGGACCTCGTCGTCGTCGACGTGACAGGCGCGGCGGTGGAGGAGCTCTAGTGGTCGTGGACGCCGCCGGCCTCCTGCCGGACGACCCGCACCGGCGGTTCAACCCGCTCATCGGGGAGTGGGTCCTCGTCTCCGCCGGCCGCCGTCAGCGGCCGTGGCTCGGGCGCGCCGAGTCGGCCGCCGTGAGCGACCGCCCCGCCTACGACCCCGAGTGCTACCTCTGCCCGGGCAACACCCGCGCCAACGGCGCGACCAACCCGCCGTACGCGGCGACGTTCGTGTTCGAGAACGACTTCGCCGCGCTGCGACCGTCGACGCCCGCGTGGGCGTTCGAGGACAGGCTCCTGCAGGCAGCCGCGGAGCGCGGCACCTGTCGCGTGCTGTGCTTCTCCCCGCGCCACGACCTGGACATGGGACAGATGACCCCGGCCGACGTCCGCCGCGTGGTGGACGTCTGGGCGCAGGAGACCGACGAGCTCGGCGGCGCGCACCGCTGGGTGCAGGTCTTCGAGAACCGCGGCCAGCTCATGGGCGCGAGCAACCCGCATCCGCACGGGCAGATCTGGGCAGCCTCGTCGCTCCCGCGCGAGGCCACCCGCGAGGACGCGTCCCAGCGCGATCACCACGCCCGGACCGGGCGGCGGCTGCTCCTCGACTACGCCGCGCAGGAGGAGGGCGGCCCGCGCGTCGTCGCCGCGAGCGACGAGTGGCTCGTCGTCGTCCCGTTCTGGGCGATCTGGCCCTTCGAGACGCTCGTCCTGCCCCGGCGGCCGGCAGAGCGCCTCTCCGACCTCGACGGCGCGCGGCGCGACGATCTCGCCGCCATGCTCGCCGGCCTCGTCTCGCGCTACGACGCGCTCTTCGGCCTGCCGTTCCCCTACTCGATGGGCTGGCACCAGGCGCCGTTCGTGCCGGGGCCGGCCGACCACTGGCAGCTCCACGCCCACTTCTACCCGCCGCTCCTCGACGCGACGAAGCGGAAGTTCATGGTGGGATACGAGCTCCTGTCCGAGGCCCAGCGGGACATCTCCGCCGAGGAGGCCGCCGAGCGGCTGCGCGAGGCCGGACCCGCCTGAGGCAAGGCCCGCCTGAGGCCGGCCGTCCCCGCGCGGTCCCCGACGGGGTGGCAGCGTCAGGGGAGGGCCGGCTCGGTCGTCCAGGTGTGCGCCGGAACGTACCCGAGGAGGTCGCCCGCCCGCCGGATCGAGAGGAGCGTCTCCCGGCCCGAGAGCGGGTGCCGGAGCGGCACCTCGGGGAAGACCTCCGCCATGAGGGCCGCGGACGGACGTTCCATCGCGGTGTCGCCCGCCGCCACGATGCAGACCTCGGCGCCGCGGACATCGGCCTCCAGGCCCAGCCGGACGGCCTCCGCGACGTCGCGGGCGTCGACGTAGCCCCACATGTTCCACGCGCGCACGCGCGCGTCGCCCTGCCACGCACGGAAGCGGGCGTAGTCGTGCGGCTCCATGATGTTCGAGATCCGGAGGCCCACGAACGGGATCCCCGACCGTCGCGCGAGCTGCACGGCCATCGTCTCGCCGACGAGCTTCGAGAGGGCGTACGAGGACTCGGGGCGGGGCGGAGCCTCCTCGTCGATCGGCGCGTACGGCGGCGGGTCCGCGTCAAAGGGCAGCCCGAGAACGGTCTCGCTCGATGCCCAGACGACGCGCCCGACCTTCTCCGCGACGGCCGCGGCGAAGACGTTGTACGTCGAGAGCGCGTTGTTCCGGAACGTCTCCCCCTCGCCGCGCATCCCGGGCGCAGGGATGGCCGCCAGGTGCACGACCGCGTCGGACCCGGCGACGACGTCGCGCGCCTGGCCCGCGTCCGCGAGGTCCGCGAGGACGCAGAGGCCGAAGTCGCTCCCGTCGTGCACGACGTCCACGTTCAGCACGTCGTGGCCGCGCTCGCGCAGCGCGCGCACGACCCATCGCCCCGCCTTCCCGCTGCCCCCCGTCACGACGACCCGCATGGCTCCTCCTCGCTCCGTCACGGAGCGTGCTTCCGCGCCCGGCGTCAGGCGCTGGCGACCTGGTTCCGGCCCGCCCGCTTCGCCTGCCGGAGCGCGGAGTCCGCGGCCCGCACGAGCTCCGCCGGGCTGCGCTCCGCCCCGGCCGCCGCAGCGCATCCGGCCGAGACGGTGATCGTGAGCGATGATCCGTCCGCCACGGTGAACCGGGTCGCCGCGAGCTCGTGGCGCACCCAGTCGGCGAGCCGCACCGCGTCCGCGCCCTGGGCGTCGAGCAGGATGGCGGCGAACTCCTCGCCACCGTAGCGGGCGACGATGTCCGCGGTCCGGGATCGCTCGCGGAGGATCCGCCCGAACGCCCGCAGGACATCGTCCCCGACCGCGAGGCCGTGGTCCTTGTTCACGGCGCCGAAGTGGTCGAGGTCGAACATGATGGCCGCGATCGGCGGGTGCCTCGCCGGCCCCTCGCGCTCCAGCTGCGCGCACAGCTGGGCCATCGCGTCGTCGAAGTAGCGACGGTTGTGCAGGCCCGTCAGGCTGTCGCGCGTCGCCTGCTCGGCGAGGCTCGCGCGCTCCATGGCGAGTGCCATCGACACGGAGATGCGGTCCGCGACGACCGAGATCGCGGTGAGGTCGCGGTCGCCGAGCACCTTCGTGTCCTCCACGTTCACGAGGCCGAGGAAGGTCCCGTGCGAGAGGAGCGGGACGCAGATCTCGCTGGTCACCGCCGGATCGGCGCGGACGAAGGTCGGATCGGCCGACACGTCCGCCAGGTGCACGGTCTGGCGCGTGCGCATGACGCGTCCGAAGACCCCGGGGGAGGTCGATCCGAACTCGACGATCGGCTCCGCGTAGCCCCGCTGGGCGCCGAGCCGGACGCGCCGGTCGTCGCCGGTGTAGATGGACGGGTGGCTGTAGCCGAACACGTCCACGAGCGCGTCCACGACCGAGGCGAGCGCCTCCGGGGTGGGACCGGACGCCGCGAACGTCCTGCCGATCCTCTCCACCGCCTGCAGCTGGGCGAGCGCCTCGCTGGCCCTCCTGCCGGCCTCGAGGAGGGCGAGCCTGCCGGTCTCGCGCTCCGCGACCACCGCGGCCACGGCGGCGCCGGTGATCGCGACGATGCCCGTGAAGACCGCCACGTAGAGGAAGCTGCCGGCCAGCCGTCACCCCGACGAAGGGGCCGCGCCCGAGCCCGGTGGCCGAGACGGCGATCGCCGCATAGATCACCGTCGCCAGGGCATTGCCGCGCGGACCGACGCGGAACGCGACCCAGAGGACGACCGGGATGATCGGGAACGCGACCGACTGCCCGGCGGCTGCGGAGATCGAGGAGGTCGTAGAAGAGGATCGCCGACGACGATCGCGACGGCCGCGAGCGAGAGCACCGCCTCCGGCAGCCGGGCGCGCGCGAACGGGATCGCCGGCCGCGACAGCCAGGTGGCGGCGACGTCCCCGAGGACGAAGGTCGCCGACAGCGCTGCCGAGCGCCCACGCGACCCAGATCAGCAGCGAACGACGAGGCCTGCAGGGCGCCGACGAGATAGAGGCCGCCGACCCCGACCGTCGCCCCGGGGAGGGCGGGGACGACGGACCCGGCGAGCGCGAGCGACCCGGCGTCCACGAGCCGGTCGAGCTGCGGCCGCATCCCCGCACGCTCGACGAGCAGGCCGGCAGCGAGCGCCTGGAGCGGTGGACCCCAGGGCGATCGCGATGGCGGTCGCCGGCGACGCGACGACGAGCGCACCCGGCGAGCGCGCCGACGGCCACGGCGGGCCAGAGGCGGGCACCGCCGACGATCAACAGGGCGGCGGCGACGCCGGCCGGCGGCCAGAGCTCCGGGGAGGCGTCGGCGATCGGCCCGAAGGCCCCGCCGATCCACTGACCGCCGATGCACGCGAGCCCGACGACGAGGGCGGTGAGCACGAGGCGCGCGGCGTCGTCGGCGCCGGGCGTGAGGCGAGCGACGATCCACCCGCCCCGCGACGGCCCCTCGACGATCCCCGGAGCTGCCGTGTGTCCCATCGGGCACAGTCTGCCGTCTCCGGAGAGCCGCGGTCGTCCGGTGCCGCACGGTGGCCGCAGGCCGCCTGCGGGATGCCGGGCGGGGTACGCTGCGGCGATGCGGATCGCCGACTTCGCGCTCGAGCGCTACTTCGCCCGATGGGAGTTCTCCGTCCGGCACCTCCTCTGCGCCTCGGACGTGGAGGGATGGTCGATGGCGGACCTCCTCGCGACGGCCGACCCGGAGGCCCGGGCGCTGTGGGACCGCCTGCGCCTCGGCTACACGGAGTCGCTCGGGCACCCGCTGCTCCGGGCGGAGATCGCGAGCCTGTACGAGACGGTGGACGCGGACGGCGTCCTCGTCTTCGCCGGCGCGCAGGAGGCGATCTTCCTCCTCTCCCACGCGCTCCTGGGGCCGGGCGACCATGCGATCGTCACGTGGCCCGGCTACCAGTCGCTGTATGAGGTCGCGCGCGCCGCCGGGGCCGACGTGACCCTCCACGAGCTCCACGCGTCGGAGGCGTGGCGCCTGGACGTGGACGCCATCCGGCGCGCCGTCCGGCCGGAGACGCGGGTCATCGTCGTGAACGTCCCGCACAACCCCACCGGGATGCTGCCGACCCACGCCGAGTGGCGCGCCCTCACCGACCTCTGCGCGGACGCCGGGATCCACCTCGTCTCGGACGAGGTCTACCGATACCTGGAGCGCGACCCCGCCGACCGGCTCGTCGCGGGGGCGGACGCGCTGGTGCGCGGCGTCTCCGTGGGCGTCATGTCCAAGTCGTTCGCGATGGCGGGCCTGCGCATCGGATGGATCGCGACGCGGGACCGGGCGCTCCTCGACCGGTGCGCCCGCCTGAAGGACTACACGACGATCTGCTCGTCCGCCCCGTCCGAGGTGCTCGCGATCATGGGCCTCCGGGCGCGCGAGGCGGTGATCGCGCGCTCACGGACGATCGTCGCGCACAACAAGGGGCTGTTCGATGCGTTCGTCGCCGGCTCCGGCGGCCGCTTCGCGTGGATCCCGCCGCGCGGCGGCTCGATCGCGTTCCCCGCGCTCGTCGCGGACGTGTCGATCGACGACTTCGCGGCCGGCCTGGTCTCCCGCGAGGGCGTGCTGCTCCTTCCGGGCTCGGTCTTCGGGCATCCCGGGAACCACTTCCGCGTGGGGTTCGGGCGGGATGGCTTCGCGGAGGGGCTCGAGAGGCTGGGGGCGTTCGCGGCCGAACGGTTCGGCTGACAGCCCGGGGGCGCCGGCGCATCCGAGGTGCCGGGAGCAGGCCCGCGCGGCCGGTCAGCGCGCGGCACCCTCCTCGCCGAACTCGGTCGTCGCGAAGACGAGGAGGCGCGTCCCTTCCCGGCGCCACGCATCGGCCGGCAGGCCCGCCTTCTGGCAGACGGCGTCGAGCGTCTTCCGTGCGTCCCATCCGAGCGGCGGCCCCACGTTGGGCAGGAGGAGGGCGCGACGGCCGTCGCGCGAGACGATGACGCCGAGGCGAACGGGGTCGAAGTCCGCCGGGTCCGGGAGGTCGGCGGCGTCGCCGAGGACGTTCACGTCCACGACCAGGTCCGGGACCTCGGCCGGTGCGACCGGGTAGAAGCGCGGGTCGCGCACCGTGGCGCCGCGCGCCGCGGTCCGGACGTTCTCCCAGGTGGGGCGCGCGTCGTCGAGGTCGCCGATGCAGCCGCGCAGCTCGCCGTCGCGGTCGCGCAGCGTGACGAAGGCGGCGCGCGGCGCGCGGAGGGCCGGGGTCAGCTGCTCTTCGGAGAGCCCGGGGAGCGGCCGGCCGGCGGCCGCCGCCTCGACGCATCCCCGGGCGAGGGGCAGCAGCGTCGCGCGCTCGTGCGGGGAGAGGTCGGGTGGGCGCCCGACCTCCGGTGCCGGACGCGTCGCGGTGTCGTCCATCGGCCGCAGCGTCCCTCCGCCGATGCGGCGGCGCCAGTGCGGTTCGGACCGTCCTCCGGATCGCGCCGCGTCGCCGCGAGAACCGACCGGCGGCGGGCGACGTAGGGCGTGGTACGGATGCGCCGCGCGAGTCGGCGCCGCGAGCGCGAGGGATGACGATGCACCCGACACCCAGCCCCGATCGGCCGGCGCGCGCCGGCGCTGCAGGATCCGATCAGCGGTCCACGTCCGATCGGCTCGGCCGAGCGCCCGCGGCGGCGGCGGCGCTCCTCGCGGCCGCCGCCCTGCTCCTGGCCGCCGTCTCGCCCAGCGCGGCCGCCGTCGTCGACACCTCGTGGAAGGCGACGGTCGGCGCGGGCGGCGCCAACGGATCCGCGACGGTCGCCGCCCTCACGAGCGGGGCCGGGACGGCCACGCTGCGGCTGGTGTCGCTCCCGAAGTCGGCGCTCGTCGCCGTGACGGTCCGCGCCGGGACGTGCGCGAAGCCGGGCGCGGTCGCCGCGACGCTGCCCGCCTCGCGCTCCACCTCGGCCGGGAAGCTCTCCCGCGCCGCGACGCTCGGCCGGACGGCGGTCGCGAAGATGAAGGCGGCGAGGTCGCTCGTCCTCCAGGTCCGGTCCGGGACCTTCGCGCGCTGCGCCGCCCTCCGCCTCGTCCGGTCCGGCTCCGCCTCCCCGAGCCCCACGGCCGGCGGCGAGGTCGAGATCGAGGCGAAGAACTTCGCGTTCACGCCCGGGACGATCTCCATCGCCGCCGGGACCCCGGTGACGGTCTCGTTCCGCAACGACGACAGCGGGATCCCGCACGGCGTTGACGTCGGACCAGCCGCGTCCGCCCGCCGATCGTCCAGGGCGGCGTCATCACGGGCGTCTCGCGGGAGACGTTCACGATCCCGGCGCTCCCGGCCGGCATGTACGCGATCTGGTGCCCGATCCACCCGCGGATGACCGGCGACGCTCGCTGGTCGGCGGCGCGGCGGCGAGCGCGAGCCCGACCGCGACCGCCGCGGCGACGGCCACCGCGGCCGCCACGGCCGAGCCCACCGAGGCGCCGACCCCGGAGCCGACGTCCGTACGAGCCGCCCCCGACCTACTACCCGTACTGAGCCCGGGTCGCGTCCCCCCGGCCCGCCGTCGGAGCGGCCGCCCGTGACGGGCGGCCGCTCCGACCATCAGTACGCCTCGAGGTACCTGTCGATCTCCCACTGGGTGACCTGGGTCCGGTAGTCGTCCCACTCCGCCCGCTTCGCCTCGACGTAGTGGCCGAGGACGTGCTCGCCGAGCGCGTCGCAGATGACCGCGTCGCGCCTCGAGCTCGTCGATCGCCTCGCCCAGCGTCCCCGGCAGCTCCCGGATCCCCTTCTCCGCGACGCGCGTCGCGTCCATCTCGAAGAGGCTCTCCTCCACCGGGTCGTCGAGCTCGCAGCCCCTTCTCCACGCCGTCGAGGCCGGCGGCGATCATCACGGCGAACGCGAGGTACGTGTTCGATGACGGGTCCGGGCAGCGCACCTCGGCGCGCGTCCCCTCGATGCTCTTGCCCGGGCGAGATCATCGGCACGCGGATGAGCGCCGACCGGTTCGTCCGGCCCCACGTGATGTACGTCGGCGCCTCGTATCCGGGGACGAGGCGCTTGTACGAGTTCACGGTCGGCGCGAGGACCGCGATCATCCCGCGGGCGTGGGCGAGGATGCCGGCCATGTAGCGCCGGGCGATCTCGGACAGGCCGTACTTCGCGTCGGGGTCGGCGAACGCGTTCCGCTCGCGCTCGATCGACCAGAGGCTCTGGTGCGTGTGCATCCCCGAGCCGTTGATCCCGAAGATCGGCTTGGGCATGAACGTCGCGTACAGCCCGTGCTGCTGCGCGATCGCCTTGAGGGCGAACTTGAACGTGATGGCGTTGTCGGCCGTCCGGAGGGCGTCGGAGTACTCGAAGTCGATCTCGTGCTGGCCGGCCGCGACCTCGTGGTGGGCCGCCTCCACGCTGATCCCGAAGGCCTCGAGCGCGTCCACCATGTCCTGGCGGACCTCCTGCGCGAGGTCGGTCGAGAAGTCGAAGTAGCCGGCGAGGTCGTGCGGGAGCGGGGCCACCCTGCCCTCGTCGTCCCGCCGGAAGAGGAAGAACTCGAGCTCCGGACCCATGTTCACGACGTAGCCGAGCGCCTTCGCGCGCTCGACCTGCCGGCGGAGGATGTGGCGCGGGTCGCCGACGAACGGCACGCCGCCCGGCGTGAAGACGTCGCAGATGACGCGCGCGGTGCCGCGGCCGCCCGATGCGGGCTGCCACGGGATCTCCGCGAACGTCCTCATGTCCGGCATGAGGTACTGGTCGGACTCCGCGATCCGGGTGAAGCCCTCGATGGACGACCCGTCGAACCACGTCCCGTGCTGGACCGAGTCCTCGAGGCGGTGGATCGGGATGGTCACCGCCTTCACGATGCCGAGGATGTCGGTGAACTGGAGCTGGATGAACCGGATCCCGCTCGCCCGCGCCTTCTTGATCTTCTCGACCGCGTCCGGCTCGGCCATCGCGGCGACCTCCTCGGCGGCCGGGCCACCGCGACCCGGTCGCCGGTCCACGTGCCGGTCGCATCGGGTCGCGCCGGAGCACGGCGCCCGAGCCAAGGCTACCAGCGCCGCCGAAGGTCGCCGTGGGCGCGCTCAGTCCGCGCCGTCCACCGCGGCGGCAGCGGTCGCGGCGGGGTCCGGGGAGGCCTCCGCGGCGGCGGGGGCGGCGGCGGGCCCCGGCGCGGATCCTGGCCCGGCGCGGACGGCGACGAGGTCGGTGAGCAGGCCGCCGAGCTCGCGGCGGACGGACACGTACCGGTCCGAGGCCCACGCGAGGCGCAGCTCGCCGGCCTCGTCGAACCGCATCCAGACCCGGCGGCGCGGGAGGTAGAACGTGAGGACCAGCCCCACGATGAGGAGGCCGAAGGCGAGCCAGACGAGTCCGAGCCCCGGGTCCCGCTTCGCGACGATCCCCGTGTACGCGCCGATCGATCGGAGGTCGATCGTGAAGTCCGCCCCGGCCGGCGCGAACGTGGCGCCCTCCACGACCCCGCCGACGAAGACCGCGTCGAAGCGCGGCGACCCGTCGGGCTCCACCCCGGTCCGCCGCGACCCGATGACGGCGAGAAGCGGCGGCGCTCCCTCCGCCCGGTCCAGCAGGAGCTCCAGGCCCACGTCGCGCCCGGGGACGGCGAGACGCCCGTACGGCCGGTCGGCGCTGAACGCGTCGAGCGGGACCCAGCCGTCCCACAGGACGCTGCCGTCGTTCGCGCGGATCGCGAGGTCCACGGCCGGCCCGAAGAAGTTCTGGTGGAACGAGTAGCCGGCGACCTCGAGCGGGTCGTTCACGCGGACGACCTTCCGCGCGATGAGCGCGCCGTCGCGGTAGACGGCGAGGTCGGTCGCGAAGTCGGCGAAGCGTCCGTCGGGCAGCCGCGGCGCGGAGAACCCCTCGTTCTTCAGGACGACGTTGCCCGGGGTCCCGAGGCGCTCGACCGGGACCGCCTCCCCCTGCGGGATGAGCAGTCCCGCCTCGAACCCGAAGCGGCCGGAGACGGCGGCGGCCACGAGGAAGAGCACGAGGCCGGCGTGCGTCAGGAGCGTGGCCATCTTCGGCCACCGGTTCCGGTCGCCGTAGACGTACGTCGCGCCCGCGTCGGTCGCGGTCCGCACGTGGAAGCGCCGGCGTCGGAGGACCGCGGCGGCGGCCTCGGGCGTCACGCCGGTCATGGCGGCGCGCTCGGGGAGCATCGGGTCGTAGAACGGGACCGGCTGGACGACGCGGATCTCGCTCGCCTGGCGCCAGAGTCGCGGGAGCCGGTCGAGGGTGCAGACGACGATCGAGACGACGAGGAGGACGAGGAGCGCGGTGAACCACCAGGAGGTGAAGACCGCGAAGAGGCCGAGCCGCTCCATCAGGTCCACGACCGGGCGCCCGAGCACCGGCTCGTAGCGCTCGCGGAGCAGCGCCATCTGCTCGGCGTAGTCGGCGTCCGTGCGGAAGGCGAACCCGGGGAGCTGGCGGACCGTCATCCCGACGACCGCGACGATCGCGATCGCGACGATCTGGACGACCGCGAACCGGACGGAGGTGAGGAGGCGCCGCAGCGCGTGGAGCGCTGCGGCGACGGGGCCCCGCGGGGAGGCGGTCCGGACGGCCGACCGGCCGACCGTCACGCCGGCGATGGCCCGCCCTCCGACGCTCGGGCGGCCGGTGCGCCGGAGCTCGCGCGCCACCATGAGCGCCTGCGCGAAGTCGGCGACGAGGTCGTCCGCATCCTCGAGGCCGACCGAGACCCGGAGCAGGCCGGGCCCGATCCCGACCGCGGCGAGCTGCGCCGCGTCGAGCTGCCGATGGGTGGTGGACGCGGCGTGCGCGACGATCGTGTGGATGCTCCCCAGCGACGCGGTCCGCTCCGGGACGGTGAGCGCGTCGACGAACGCCGCCCCCGCGGCCCGCCCGCCGGTGAGCTCGAGGGCGAGCATCGCCCCGGGCATCCGGAGCGTCCGGACGGCGACCGCGTGCTGCGGATGGCTGGGCAGCCCCGGGTACCAGACGCGGGCGATGCCCGGGCGACCCTCGAGCGAGAGCGCGAGCTCCATCGCGGTGAGGACCTGTCGCTCCATGCGGATCGCCGAGCGTCGGGAGGCCGCGCAGGACGAGGAACGCCGCGAGCGGCGCGAGCGTCGCGCCGGTGTCCACCTGGAGCTTCCGGACGGCGTCCACCCGATCGGTCGGCCCGACGACCACGCCGGCGAGGACGTCGCTGTGGCCGGAGAGGTACTTGGTCGCCGAGTGGACGACGAGGTCCGCGCCGAGCGCGAGCGGCCGGACGAGGTACGGCGATGCGAAGGTCGAATCGACGACGACCAGCGCGCCGTGACGGTGGGCGATCCCCGCGAGCGCCTCGAGGTCGGCGACGACGATCGTCGGGTTGCTGATCGTCTCGAGATAGAGGACGCGCGCGGGCTCCGAGGCGAGCGCACGGTCCACCGCCTCGAGGTCCGTGACGTCGACGAAGTCCGTCCGCACGCCGAGGCGGCCGAACGTCCTCACGAGAAGGCTCTGCGTGGAGCCGTAGACGGCGCGCGTCGCGACGATCCGGTCGCCGGCGGAGACGAGCGAGAGCAGCGCGGCGTGGATCGCGGCCATGCCGGACGCGAGCGCGAAGCCCGCCTCCGCCCCCTCCATCTCGGCGACGGCGTCGCCGAGGGCGTCCACGGTGGGGTTCGCGAGTCGCGAGTACCCGTACCCCGCGTACCCGCCGGGCCGCTCGGCGACCGCGTCGGCGAGCGCCTCGACCGAGTCGGCGGAGAACGTCGCCGTCTGGTAGATCGGGACCGAGGTGGGATGCTCGCGGACCTCGCGCATGCGCGACGCCGCGCGGATCGCGCGCGTGGAGAAGCCGGCCATGCGCGGGATGCTACACCGGCGGGCGCGGGCCGCCGGTCGGGCTCGAGTCGGTGCCCGGACCGCCGCCTCGAGGCCGGCCGGGCGGTCCGCCTAGCTCGCGAGCTCCCAGACGTGGCCGGCCGGGTCGCGGAAGGCGGCGGTCCGGATCCCCCACGGCCGGTCGATCGGGCCGTTGAGCAGCGTCGCACCCCGGCGCACGACCTCCGCCACCGCGGCGTCCACGTCGTCCACCTCGATCGTCAGCTGGAACCGCACGCCGGCGCCGCCGTCCGCCACCGGGGCCGGCGCGACCAGCTCCGGGGCCTCGCGGACGTCGAGCAGGTTGACGAGCGTCGGCCCGAACCTGAAGACGACGGAGGCGTCGTCCTCGAAGTGCACGGGCAGGCCGAAGACCGCCAGGTAGAAGGACCTGGCCTCGGCCAGGTCGTCCACGAAGAGCGTGATGGCGCCGATGGAAGCCGGGATCTCGGTCATGGACGACTCCTTCTTCGGCCGGGCGCCGATCGCGCCGGGAACGGCGGCCGTGTCGCGGCCCTGCTAGGCTGCCACGACGACGGGGAGGGGGCCCGGCGGGCACGGAGGATCCGATGGCGCGGAACGGCGAGGCGAAGACCGGTCGGGTGGTCGAGGAGGTGACGCCGCTCGACAAGCGGATCATCGAGCACCTGCAGGCCGACGGCCGGCGTTCGTTCACGAGCATCGCCGCCGACCTTGGCGTCTCGGAGGCCGCGGTGCGGGCGCGCGTCGGCAGGCTCCAGCGCAAGGGCGTCCTCCAGGTCGTGGGCGTGACCAACCCGCTGAAGCTCGGCTTCCACCAGATGGCGATGGTCGCCGTCCGGTGCGAGAGCGAGAGGCTCATCGAGATCGCCGACGAGATCGCCAGCTTCCCGGAGGTCTCGTACGTCGTGATCACGGCCGGCACGTACGACCTCCTCGTCGAGACCGTCTGCGAGGACACCGAGGACCTGCTCCGCTTCCTCACGGAGAAGATGCGGCGTGTCGAAGGCGTACGCGACACCGAGACCTTCGTCTACCTGCGGATGGTGAAGCAGGCGTTCGAGTGGGGGACCCGGTAGCGGTGCAGGATCCGGCGTCCGGTCCCGCGTCCGCCGCGGCCGTTCCGGCTACTCCGTCCGCCCCGCGCCACGTCCTCGTCGTCGCCCGGTGGTATCCGGCGCACGACGATCCCGGACGCGGATCCTTCGTCGCCGACCACGTCCGGGCACTGCTGGACGCGGGGATCGCCGTCACGGTCGCGTCGTTCGACCCGGCGATCCTCCGCGGCGAGGCCGACGCGCGGCCGGCCCTCGGCAGGACGGCCGCCGACCGATGGCGCGCGGTGGTCCCGGGTCCCGACACGACGAACGTCGCCGGGCCCGCCGGGCCCGCGGTGCCGGGCGTCCCGGTGGCGCGGCTCCCGGTCGTGCTCGAGCCGGGGGAGCGGCCGATCCAGGTCGAGGTCGATGCCCACGCCGGCCCGCTGCTCGCGTTCGGGCTGGCGCTCGCGGCGCGCGAGCCCTTCGACCTCGTCCACGCCCACACCTCCGTCCCCGACGGCCTCGCCGCCGCGCGGCTGGCGCAGGCCCTCGCCCTTCCCCTGGTCGTGACCGAGCACGCGTCGCTGATCCGTGAGCAGCTCGATGACCCGGACGCCGTCGCGCGCGTCCGCGAGCTCACCGGGCCGGGACGGCGGCTGGTCGCGGTGAGCGACCACCTCGCGCGGTTCATGGACGAGCGGCTGGGCGTCGCCCCCGGGACGGTCGGGGTCCTCTCGAACGTCGTCCCCGAGGCGCTCTTCCCGGACGTGGCGGCAGGGGCGGGGCCGGCGACGGTGGGGGCCCGGCGGCGCTGGCAGACCCCGCGGCCGGGGCGGGTCCCGGAGCCGGGGCGGGTCCCATGGCCGGGGCGGGTCCCATGGCCGGGGCGGGTCCCGCAGCCGGCGGCCCTCTCCTCCTGTGGGTCGGCGCACGCAAGGCGTCGAAGGGGACCGACACGCTGATCCGCGCGTTCGCGATCGCCCGCGGCGCCCGGCCCGACCTCCGGCTCCGGCTCGTCGGGCGCGCGCCCACCGACGACGAAGAGGCGCGCCTCCGGGCACTCGCCGTCGAGGCGGGCTGCGCGGACGGGGTCGCCTTCGACCCGCCGGTCCCGCGCGAGGCGGTCGCAGAAGCGATGCGCCGGGCGACGCTCTTCGTCCACCCGAGCCCGTTCGAGACGTTCGGGATGGTCGCGGCCGAGGCGCTGCTCGTCGGCCTGCCCGTCGTCGCGACGCCGTCGGGCGTGGAGGCGATCGTCGGTACGGACGGGGCGTGCGGGGAGATCGCCGCGTCCACCGGCGCCGATGATCTGGCGGCGGCGATCCTGCGCGCACTCGGCAGGCGGACCACGTACGACCCCGCCGCCATGCGGGCGCGCGTCCTCGCCCGGTCGAGCGAGGCGGCCGTCCGCGACGCGACGCTTGCGCTCTATGCCGCCGCCGCGGCCGACCCCGTCGCGGTCGCGGCGGTCGCGGCGGTCGCGACGCCGGCGGCCGCTGGGGCGCCGGTCGCGGCAGATGGGACGGGCGTCTCGGCCGGCGGCGCACCGTCGCGGCGATCCCGCCGTCTGCGCGACCGCTCGTCGTCTGCCTGAACCGGACCGTCGCGCTGCGCGCGCTCACGAGACTGCCGGCGTCCGTCCGGTCACGCATGGTCGTCCTCACCGGCCCGCCCACGCGCCAGGCGCCGGACCCGGCGCCTTCGGGCGAGACCTGGCTGGAGCACGACCCGGCGGGCGAGTATCGGACGCGCATGGCGGAGCTCACCACGCAGGCGGGCACGAGCGGCGTGGGACGGCTGCGCGCGCTCGCGTCCTCGGGGTCACGCCACCGCGAGCGGGACGCCATGGCCGCCGGTCGCGATGGGTGGATCGCCGCGGCGGCGGTCCGTTCGCTGGAGGCCGCGCGCGCTGCGGCGACGGCCCCGGACGGCCCCCCGCCGTTCCTCGTCGCGGTCGAGGCCGCCGACGTGGCGACCGCGCTCCCGCTCCTCGACGCGGGCGTCCCGCTCGCGCCGGGAGGCCTGCGCTGGCTCGTCGACCGGGAGGGCGCGCTTCCGGGCACGGAGTTCCCGTGGGCGACCTGATCCACGAGGGGCACCGATCGCCCCTCACGGCCGGCCGCTCGCTCTTCGACTACGCCGACGACCTCGCGGTCGTCGTCCCCGCCTCGTGCCGGCGCACTGGCCGGTGCCACGAGTGCGTCGTCGAGGTCCGCGAGGGGCTGGAGCGACTCACACCGCGGACGGAGCCCGAGGGGTTCCTCCGCGACCCGTACCGCCTCGCCTGCCAGGCCGGGATCCTCGCGACGGACGGCGACGTGAAGATCGCCGTGCTGCGGCGCCGGCTGCGCATCGTCACGCGCGCATCGGGCGACGTCCCGCACCCCGACCCGGTCGTGACGCGCGCGGGTGACGACGTCCTCTACCGCGGCGAGCGGGTCGACACATGGAGGGGCACCCTCCGCGGGATCGCGATCGACCTGGGCACCACGACGATCGCCTGGGAGCTGCTGGACCTCGAGACCGGCGAGGTCCTCCACGTCGGCGCGATCGAGAACCCCCAGCGGTTCGGCGGGAGCGACGTCATCAGCCGGATCGCGTACGACGAGGGCGAGCACCGCGGCGAGTTGCGCCAGGCGGTGCGGAAGGCGCTGAACCACGAGCTGAAGGAGGCGTACGCGGCCCTCGGGATCGACCGGCGCACCGTGTACGAGGTCGTCGTCGTGGGCAACGCCACGATGCGGGACCTCTTCTTCGGACTCGACGTGGCGACGATCGGCGTCCGGCCATTCCGGTCGCTCGTGGAGACGGAGTACCACGACGGCGCACGGACCACCACGGAGATCGTCGCGCTCGCACACGAGCTCGGGATCCTCGTCCACCCCTCCGCCCGGATCGTCGGCAGCCCGCTCATCGGCGGCCACGTCGGCGCGGACATCACGGCGGACCTCGTGGCGACGGGCTTCGCCGACGGGCCGGACCCGTCGATGCTCATCGACGTCGGCACGAACACGGAGGTCGTCCTCCGCGCCGGCGACCGGATCCTCGCCGCGTCCGCGCCCGCCGGCCCGGCGTTCGAGGGCGGGAGCGTGCGCTACGGGATGGCGGCCGCCGTCGGGGCGATCGAGTCGATCCGGAGCGCGGACGGCCAGCTGATCTTCGAGACGATCGGCGACGTACCGCCGATCGGGATCTGCGGCTCGGGCCTCGTGGACCTCCTCGCCGAGCTGCGCCGCGGGGGACGCATGACCCCCGAGGGGCGGTTCGTCGACGGGGCGCGGACCGTGACGGTCGCACCCGTCGAGGGGATCACGTTCAGCCGGCTCGACGCGAGCGCGCTCGCCCAGGCCAAGGCGGCGAACCACAGCGGGACGGGCATCCTGCTGCGCCTCGCCGGGCTCGTCCCGTCCGACCTCTCCCGGCTCTACCTCGCGGGCGCCTTCGCGAGCTACATCGACGTCCGCAACGCGATCGACATCGGGTTCATCCCGCCGGTCCCGGAGGACCGCGTGGAGAAGGTCGGCAACGCGTCGCTCCGCGGAGCGCGCATCATGCTCCTCTCGGGCAGCCGCAGGGCGGGCGTCGATGCGCTCGTCCGGCGGATCGAGCACGTCGAGCTGGAGACGCATCCGGAGTTCTTCGACTTCTTCGTCGAGGGATGCCGGTTCGCTCCGATGGAGATCTGACGAGGCAGCCATGGCACCCAGGACCGCGCGCACCTCCACCGCCGCCGGCACCGCGCCCAGCGCGGCCGTCGCGACCGGTGAGCGTCCCGGTCCGGTCCCGCTCCGCGAGAAGCTCGCCGACCGCGACGGCTTCGTCACCGTCGTGGAGCTCGTCCCGTGGCGCGGCGTCCTCGACGACCCCGGGGGCCAGCGGGCGCGGGCCATGGCCGATGCGCTCGCCAAGGACCCGCGCGTGGACGCGCTCTCCGTCACGGACAACGCCGGCGGCCACCCGATGGCCAGCCCCGAGATCCTCGGGCGCGAGCTGCTCGCGGCCGGCAGCGAGGTGATCGTCCACGTCGCCTGCCGAGACCGGAACCGCAACGAGATCGCGAGCCTCGGCTGGCGTCTCGCGAGCGCCGGGTTCCACAACGTCCTCTGCATCTCCGGCGACTACCCGGTGGAGGGCTACGGCGGGCTCGCGCGCCCCGTCTTCGACCTGGACTCCGTCGCGCTGCTCGCCATGTACTCGGACCTGACGGAGGGCCGCTGGCCCGTCGCCGGTGCGAAGCGCGGAGGGCACGGGGCGCCGGGCGAGCAGTCGTCCCGCCCGGGGTTCTACCTCGGCGTCGCGGTGAACAACCACAAGCGCCTCGAGTCCGAGGTGATGACGCAGTACCAGAAGCTCGCGCTGAAGGCACGGGCAGGCGCCGGGTTCGTCATCAGCCAGGTCGGGTACGACGCCCGCAAGCAGGACGAGCTGCTCCGGTGGATGCGGCTCGCCGGCATCGACCTCCCGGTCCTCGCGAACGCGTACCTCCTCACGCGCGGGGCCGCGAGGGCGTTCCACGCGGGGCGGATCCCCGGCTGCACGGTGACCGACGAGCTCCTCGAGATCGTCGAGCACGAGGGCGCGTCGGAGGACAAGGGGAAGGGGTTCTTCATCGAGCTGGCCGCGAAGCAGGCGGCGATCGCGAAGGGCCTCGGCTACCGCGGGATCTACATCGGCGGCGTGACGAGCCACCAAGACGTCATCCGGATCCTGGACATGCAGGCGTCGTTCGGCCCGAGCGACTGGCAGCGGTTCGCCCGCGAGATCCGGTACGCACAGCGCGGCGAGTTCCACTACCTCGAGAAGGACAGGGAGACCGGGCTCTCGTCCGACGTCGTCTCGAAGCGGTACGCCAAGTCGCGGAAGCGCGCGCAGCGGCCGCCGCACGTGCTGCGGTCCGACCCGGTCTACACGCTCAACCGGATGGTCCACACCGCCGTCTTCGCGCCCGGCTCGCCCGGCTTCGAGCGGGCGGCGCGCGGCCACGCGCTCGCGGAACGCTTCCATCTCGGCAAGCCCCTCCACGTCCTCGAGCAGGCCGTGAAGGTGCCGATGTACGACTGCCGGGACTGCGGCGACTGCTCGCTCCCGGACATCGCGTACCTCTGCCCGGAGAGCCAGTGCGCGAAGAACCAGCGCAACGGCCCGTGCGGCGGCTCGCACGACGGCGCGTGCGAGGTCCCCGGCAAGGACTGCATCTGGGTGCGCGCATACGACCGCCTGCGACCGTGGGGCGAGGAGTCCACGATGCTCGAGCGGGCGCCCGTCCTGACGGACAACGCGCTCCGCAGGACGAGCGCATGGGCGAACGCGTTCCTGGGACGCGACCATATCGGGAAACGGATCGCCGACGAGCAGGCGAAGGTGAAGGGGGAAGGCGCAGGCGACGGGGACGGCGCCCGCGAGACGGAGGGACGACCGGCATGATCCTCGCGGACGGACGAAGGTTCACGATCATCGGCGAGAACATCCACGCGACGCGCGTCGTCCAGCGGAAGGGCAAGCGCGTCGCGACGGCCCCGGACGGCCGCGAGTCGCTCGTGTTCGGCGGCCCGGACGGCGCGCAGCGCTTCCTCGGGATCCCGGACGAGATCCGCGAGACACAGGACTTCGCGAACGGCAAGGTGAAGCACGTCCAGGCGGCACTTCGCGCGGGGATGTCCGGCGGCCCGGATGCCGGCGCGGGCGCCGGGTACATCGCGTGGATGGTCGAGCGCCAGGTCGCGGCACGCGCCGACTACCTGGACCTCAACGTGGACGAGCTCTCGACACGGGAGGAGGACCAGCTCGCCGCGATGGCCTGGATCGTCCAGACGGTCGGCGAGCTGACGCACGCCCCGCTCTCCCTCGACTCCTCGAGCGTCGACACGATGCGCGCGGGGATGGCGGCGCTCGTCCCCGGCACGCTCCCGCCCATGCTCAACTCGGCGGCGCTCGACCGGATGGACGTCCTCGACCTCGCGGCCGACGCCGGATGCGCGGTCGTGCTCTCCGCGGCAGGCAGCGCGGACCTCCCGTCCGACGCCGACCAGCGCGTCGCGAACGCGATGCGCATGGTCGAGGCGGCCGGCGCGCGCGGCGTCCCGCTCAACCGGATGTACATCGACGCGATCGTCCTGCCCGTCGCCGTCTCGATGGACGGCAAGTCCGGGGCCCACTTCCTCGACGCGAACCGGCGGCTCCGAGCGGAGCTCGGGCCCGAGGTGCGCCTCACCGGTGGGCTGTCGAACGTGTCGTTCGGCATGCCCGAGCGGAAGCTCGTGAACGACGTCTTCCTCGACCTGGCCCTGGCGGCGGGCGTGGACAGCGGCATCATCGACCCGATCGCCAACGACCCGGACCGCGTCCTCGCCATGGATCGCGAGAGCCGGCCGTATATGCTCGCGGCCGCCGCCCTCACGGGCGACGACCCGTTCTGCATGGAGTACCTCACCGCCTATCGCGCCGGCGAGCTCGCGCTCCCGGCCGAGGCCTGACCCGATCGCAGCGAAGGAGAGAGACGAACCGATGGCGGACCTGCAGGCCCTCACCGATGCGATCGAGCGAGGGGATCGAGCGGCTGCGACCGAGGTGACGCGCGCGGCGGTCGCCGACGGGATGGACCCGGAGACGATCCTCGCGGCGATGACGACGGCGATGGACATCGTCGGCGGGAAGTTCCAGCGCAACGAGATCTACGTCCCGGAGATGCTCATCAGCGCGCGCGCGATGAAGGAGGCGGTCGCGATCATCGAGCCGCTCCTCGTGGACAGCGGGATCAAGCCGCAGTTCACGGCGGTCATCGGCACGGTGAAGGGCGACCTTCACGACATCGGGAAGAACCTCGTCGCGATGATGTGGAAGGGCGCGAACATCGAGGTGATCGACCTCGGGGCCAACGTCGCGCCGGAGACCTTCGTCGCCAAGGCGAAGGAGCACGACGCCACGCTCGTCGGCGTCAGCGCACTCCTCACGACGACCATGGTCGGGATGAAGGACGTGGTGGACGCCATCCACGCCGAGATCCCCGGCTGCAAGGTCGTGGTGGGCGGGGCGCCCGTGACGGCCGAGTTCGCCGCCCAGATCGGCGCGGACGGCTACGCGCCCGACGCGGCGAGCGCGGTGGAGATGGCGAAGGGCGTCGTCGGCATCGGCTGACGCACATAGGCGAAGGCCCCGGCCGGGGATCCCCGGCCGGAGCCTCGTGCTGTCCGGCGGCCGTGCGGAGCGGGGCTGGACCCGCCCCCCCCCCTTCGCCCCTACTGCGCGGAGGACCCGATGACCGTCACGTCCGTCGCGGTGCCGACCGAGAGTCCGCCGGGAGGTCCGCCGAGGCCGGCCTGACCCGGCGCGCCGCTCGCCTGCGGCTGCTGGTCGTTCGTGCCGCCAGTGGCGGCCGTGTTCCGCTGGGTCCGGACCGTCACCTCGGCGCCGACCTTGACGTCCGCGGCCGTCGCCGCCTGCTCCGTGTGGTAGGCCGTCGAGGAGCTGAGCGGGATCTCGACGGTGCGTCCGCTCGCCCCGCCGACCTGGATCGTGAGGGTGTCCGCGGTGACCGCGGTCACGGTGCCGGTGAGGCCGCCAAGGCCGCCGAGGGCGCCGCGGAAGCCGGCGGCACCGGGCGCGAAGGAGCCGTTGGGGAGAGCGGCGGGGTCGAAGGAGCCGTTGGGGAGAGCGCCCGGGACGCCGTTGCCGAAGACGCCGTTCGCGCCGGCTGCGCGGTTCGCGCCCACCGCCGAGGCGGCCGGGGCGGTGACGCGGCCGACCGCGAACGCGACGCCGCCGATGGCGACGACGAGGCCGACGACGAGCACGATCGTGCCGACGCTGCCGCCCTTGCCGCCGGACTTGCCGCCCTTCCCCGATGCGGGGCGCTGCTGGGGGGCGTCGGCTGGCTGGATCGTGGGAGAGACCGGCTGCGGCGCCGGGGCGGCCGGCTGCATGCCTGTCGTGGTCGGGGCCGGATCGGTCCCGGGTGCGTTGGTCACGTGTGCGTTCCCTTTCCTTCTCTCACTCGTAGCGGAGGGCGACGATGGGATCGAGGCGGGCGGCCTGGCGCGCGGGCCAGACGCCGAACACGACGCCGACGAGGACGCTGAAGCCGACGGCGGCGGCGATGGTGACCGGGCTGAACGCGATGGCCCAGCCCGCGAGCGTAGAGATGGCGATGGAGACCAGGAGGCCCACGGCGATGCCGATCAGGCCCCCGATGAGGGAGATCGTCAGCGCCTCGATGAGGAACTGGACGAGGACGTCGCGCCCGCGGGCGCCGATGGCCTTGCGGATGCCGATCTCGCGCGTCCGCTCGCGGACGGAGACCAGCATGATGTTCATGATCCCGATCCCGCCGACGAGCAGCGAGATCGACGCGATGCCGCCCAGGAGGAGCGCGAGGGTCGCGCCCACCGACGAGAACGTCTCGAGGAGCTGCGCCTGGTCGGCGATCGTGAAGTCCTGCGTGGCGGAGGTGACGCCGTGCCGCTGCTGGAGCAGCGCGGCGATCGTCGCCTTCGCGACCTCGATCTGCGACGCGTCGGCCACGCTGACGCCGATCGACCGGACCTTGTCCCCGCTGCTGAAGTAGGCGCGGTGCGTGGTGATCGGGATGATCGACTGGTCGTCCTGGCTGAACGCGCCACTGGAGCCCTTCGTCGCGAGGACGCCGACCACCTGGAAGGGGATCCCGCCGATCGTGATCGTCCGGCCGACCGCGTTCTGCGTCATCCCGAGGTCCTCTGCCGTCGTCGCGCCGAGGACGACGACGCGGAGCGCGTTGTCCACGCTCGCCTGGTTGAAGAAGCTGCCCTGCGCGATGTCGTACGCGCGGACCACCGGGTACGCGGCCGTCGTGCCGAGGACAGTCGTCGTCGTGTTGCTCTCGCCGTTCAGGAGGAAGCCCTGGGACGAGACCTCGGGCTCCACGGCGGCGAGGCCGGAGATGCTCGCGAGCGCGTCCGCGTCGTCCTGCGTGAGGGTGGTCGCCGAGCCGGCCGCGCTGCGGGTGAACCCGGAGGTGGTGCTCCCGGGGCTCACCGTGAGGAGGTTGGTGCCCAGGCCCTGGAGCCGGGACGTGATCCCGCTCGTGGCACCCTGGCCGACGCCCACGAGGGCGACCACGGAAGCGACGCCGATGATCACGCCGAGCATCGTGAGGAACGTGCGGAGGCGGCTCGTGCGCAGGCGCGAGAGCGCGAGCCGGATCATCTCGAGAAGGCTCACGCGACGATCCTCCCGTCGCGGACCACCACCTGGCGCTCCGCCCGCGCGGCGACGTCCGCCTCGTGCGTGATGAGGACGATCGTCCGACCCTCGGCGTTGAGCTGGCGGAAGATCTCGATGACCTCCTCGCCGGACGCGGTGTCCAGGTTCCCCGTGGGCTCGTCCGCGAGGATGAGCGCCGGCTCCGTCACGAGCGCGCGGGCGATCGCGACCCGCTGCTGCTGGCCGCCGGAGAGCTCGGACGGCTCGTGGTCCAGCCGGTCGCCGAGGCCGAGGCGCTCGAGGGGGACGCGTGCCCGGGCGAGGCGCTCCCTGCGGCCCACGCCCTGGTACAGGAGCGGGGTCGCCACGTTCTCGAGGGCGCTCGTGCGGGGGAGCAGGTTGTAGCTCTGGAAGACGAACCCGATCGTCCGGCTGCGGACGTGCGCCAGCTCGTCGTCATCGAGCTCGTGGACGTCCGCCCCGGCGAGCCGATACGTCCCGTCCGTGGGTCGGTCGAGGCAGCCGATGATGTTCATCAGCGTCGTCTTCCCCGAGCCCGAGTGCCCGAGGATCGCCACGAACTCGCCCTCGCGAACGTCGAGGTCCACGCCGCGGAGGGCGGGGACCTCCAGGCGGCCGGTGTCGTAGATGCGCGTCACGCCACGGATCTCGATGAGGGGCGTCCCGGCCGCCCCCGCATCGATCGAGGCAGCGGGGATGGTCACGGGTTGGTGCCCCCGCCGTTGAAGTTGCGCTGCTGCGTGGGCGGTTGGCCGCCTGGCGGGCCACCGAGGTCGAACCCGCCGCCGAGCAGCGAGCCGTTGCCGCGCGTGGAGGTCGTCGTGGTCGAGCTCGTCGACGAGACGGTCCCGGTCACGACGGTCTCGCCGCCGGACAGGCCGCTCTGGATCTCGGCGAGGGACGTCGTCACGAGGCCGACGGTCACCGGGACGAACGTGATGCTCCCGTTCGCGTCCATGACCCGGACCTGATAGCCGCTGCTGCTGTTGCCGACGAGCGCCTGGGTCGGGACGGCGACGACGTCCTGGGCCTGGGCGATGATGATCGCGACCTCGGCGGTCATCCCCACCTGGACGCCGGCGGGCTCCTCGTCGAGCGCCACGGTCACCGGGTACGTGACGACGCTGCTCGTGCCGCCGGTGGCGGGCGTCGCGCCGATGATCGTCACCTTGCCGGGGGTCGTGGTGCCGGTCGCCGTGACGGTCACGTCCGCGGTCTGGCCCACGGAGAGCTTCGCCAGCGAGGTCTCGGAGAAGTCCGCGGTCACCTCGTATGGGCCGACGTCCATGACGATCGCGCTGCCGGACGGGGCGGGCATCCCCTCGACGATGTTCACCGTGATGACCGTGCCGTCCTGGGGCGCGACGATCGTCGCGAGCTCCACGACCTTCTTCGCCTCGGCGACGGCTGCCTTCGCGTTCTCCACGGAGACGAGGTCCGAGGCGATCGTCGCCTCGACGGGGGTGGTGGTGTTCGAGTAGCCCGTGAGCGCCGACTCGAGCTGGAGGCCGGCCTGCGTCGCCGACTGCTGGCCCTGCTGGGTCGCCGCGGTCGCGCGCTGCTGGGCACTCCTGAGGTTCAGCTCCGCGTCGCGGACCTTCTGCTCGGCCGCGGCGATCGCGGTGCTCGACGGGGCCGTGCTCGACGCGTAGTCGCGCTTCGCCTTGTCGAGCGCGGCCTGCGCATTCGCGACCGACGTGACCGCCTGCTCGTTCGCCTGGTCGGCCTTGGTCTTCGTCGTCTCGAGGTTCGTCTGGGCATTGACCCACGCGCGGTAGGCGCTGTCGATCGCGGCCTGGGCCGCCTGGTCCGCGGCCTGCTGGGTGCCACTCACGCTCTGGGCGGTGTTCCCTGCCTGCCGCGCGGTCTGCCAGGCCAGGTAGGCCTGATCGATCGAGGACTGCGCCTGTGCGATCGAGAGCTCGCCGTTCGTCCTGGTGTCGGCCTGGTTCTTCACCGCCTGGTCGTACGCCCGCTGGGCGGAGTCGACCTGGTCCTGCGCGTTCGCGATGTCCGACGCCGTCGGGCCCGCCTTCGCGACGACGAGCGCCTGCTTCGCATCCGCGAGCTGGTTCTTCGCGGTCTGCAGACTGAGGGCGTTGGACTGGGAGGTCTGCGAGGCGCTTGCGTTCGCGTTCGCGACGGCGACCTTCGCGGACCGGACCGCGTTCTTCGCGGACGCGATCTGCGCGTCGGTGGCGCCGGCCGCGTCGGTCTTGAGCTTCGCCTGCGCGGCGGTGAGCGATGCCTTGTCGAGCGCGAGCTGCAGCTTCGCGTCCGCCGCATCCGCCGTGGCGAGGACGTCGCCCTTCTTCACCTTCTGGCCCACCGAGACGTCCACCGTCTCGACCGGCCAGGTGAGCGCGGACGTGCCCGACCCGGCGGCAGCGGAGGTGGACGAGCTCGCGAGGGCCGGCTCGACGCCGAACGCGAGGTCGTACTCGGCGTGCGGCGCGATGGACCCGGATCCGACGACCTCGTTGGTGACGTTCGTCACGGTCGCCTGAGCGGTCAGGTACTGGGTGGGTGACGATCCGAAGCTCGGACCGATGATGACGAAGGCGATCGCGCCGATCCCTACGGCGATCAATGCGATCGCGGCGACGATCCGCAACTTCATGGGTGCGTGCTCCTGGGCCGAACGGCGGGCGCCCCCCGGGTGACCAGCTCACGTCGGCGTGCGCGCCGGGGACCATGCTCTGCGCCGTCCCTGAAAGGAGCATGAAACGAGGCGGGCCGAACGGCCCTCGGCCGGCGTCTCGGGCAGGCTCTCTGCGGCCGCGGACGGGCCCCGCGGCCCGGCCGAGGTCAGGCGACCGTGTCTGCCGGCTCTGCCCGGATGATCGCCTCGTCGTACGTCATCGCGACGCGCTCCCCCGGCTGCACGACGAGGAAGTCGGCCTCCCAGTCGGCGGCGAGCAGGCGCCGGATAAGGACGAGGTCGCCGGCGATCCGCTCGAACCGCCAGCCGCGCCGGTCGGCGTCGTCGCGGGCGCGGCCCTCCACCGCCGAGCCGTCGCCGACTCCCATATCGATGTACGCGGCGCGGTCGTAGTGGCTCCGCCACGCGCCGAGGGCCTCCATGAGGTAGTCGGCGTTGTCCTGCCCGTACACCTCGACGTACTCGGCGTACGTCGCCTTCATCCCGTCCTCCGTCCCCGCGCCGATCCCCAGGCCCGTCAGCCCGGCGCCCGCGGCGTCCTCCCGCTCGATGTAGTCCTGGGAGTACCAGTAGGTGCCCGGGTTCTCGGTGAACTCCACGCGGTATCGCTCGCGGTCCCCGAGGAAGAGCGTGATGCAGTCGTGCGCGCGCGGCACGACGAGCGGGATCCGGCCGGCGCGGACACCGGCCGTCGCCTGGCCGCAGAGCGCATAGCCGAGGACGACCGCGTCGTAGCGGGACGGGTCGGCCGCGTCCACGGACTCCTGGAGGATCGTCCGCAGGTTCGCGGGGACGTCGTGGAGGCCGCGGCGAAGGAGCTCCACGTCCACGATGTGCGGGGAGGTCGCAGCGGCGAGATAGAGGGGGCGCGCGAGCACCTCGCAGCCGAGGCAGAGGATCCGCATCGGGGAAGAGTAGCGCTCGTCGTCGGGAGCCGGTGCGGGATCGCGGCCCGGGCCTACGGCGCCTCGAGCCTCGTCATCGGGACGAGGTCCACGACCACGTCGACGGGGCGACCCAGGTCCTTGGAGAGGGCCGCCTGGAGGACGCCGATCGGTGGCGGCGTGTACGTGCCCACGATCCGCGCCTTCACGGTGTCGCCCGAGACGGTGACGGCGTCATCTCGTACGACCCGGCCGGCCCCGCGAGAGCCACATGGCGATGTCCTGCTTCGCGACCTGGACCTCGGTCGACTGCCGGACCGCCTGCGCACCCGTGGCGGCGAGCGGGATGACGAGGAGGATGACGGCCGCGCCGAGCGTCGCCGCCCATGTGCGGGCGAAGGAGACGTCCGAGCCGAGCCGGTCGACGCGGCCGTAGCCGACGGCGATGAAGGTCAGGGCGCCCGCGACGACGATCGCGACGAAGTTCGTGAGGAAGAGGACGACCGCGCCGGCGGCGTCGGGCAGGAGCCCCGCGGCGAGGCAGATCCCGACGGCCGACAGGGGCGGGACGAGCGCGACGGCGATCGCCACGCCCGGCAGGGCGGCGGCCACGCGCCGGTCGCTCAGGGCATACGCGCCGACCGCGCCCGCGGCGAGGGCGACGAGGAGGTCGAGCAGGGTCGGGGCGGTCCGCGCCTGGACCTCGGGGTTCGTGGACACATCACCGGAGCCCGGCGCGACGAGCGACAGGACGGCGGCGAGGGCGATCACCGCGAGCGCGCCGACGGTCGACCGTCAGCGCGGACGCGACGGCCCGCCGGGTCTCCCGGTCACCAGCGAGGCCGCGAGGCCCATGATCGGGGTCATGAGCGGCGCGACGAGCATCGCGCCGATGACCGTCGCGGTCGACGACTGGAGCAGCCCGACGTGGCGATCGCGGTCGCGAGCAGGAGCATGATCGCGAAGGAGCGGAGTCGGCCCTCCGCCCGGACCCTCGAAGAAGAGCGACGCGTCGATCTCCTCGCGCTCCGCGCGCGGGAAGGGTCGCCGCGACATCCGCGCCGCGACGAGGACGAGGACGCCGTGGATCTCGTCGCCGGGCTCCGTCGCCAGGTCGATGCGTCCGGCGAGGCGGAGGACGGCGAGCACGCCCGCGAGCGTCCACATCGCGACGAACGCCATCCCGATCACCACGAGGGCGATCGACGGCGAGAGCAGAGCAGGAGGCCGATCGACCCCTCGAGGCCGCCGCGACGCGACGACCCAGGCCCGCTGGTCGTCCGGGAGCCGGTGGGGCCGTGCGACCACGACGTGGAGCACCGCGCGCGCGAGGACGAGCAGCCCCGGCGATCCGCGACGCCGCGCCGAGCGTAGCTCCGGCACGACGAGGAGCGCGGCCCCGACGAGGACGAGCAGCCCGTGGGGACGACCACCAGCGAGCGCGTCCGTCCCGAGCGAGGCGCGCGCCGTCCCGACGATCTCGACGAGACCGATGAGCAGCAGGGCCGCGCCGATGACCTTGACCTCGAAGGTTCTCGGTGGGCGCAAGCAGCGCGATGACGAACGCGGCGATCGCGATGACCCCGCGGACGACGGGCCAGAGCGCGCGGAGGCGGCCGGGCTCGCTGTGCCCGGCCTCGACGGCGCCTGACCTGGCGCGGCGACGTCAGGCGTTCGGCGTGCGCAGGCGGTCGCGGAGGGCTTGTGACCTCGACGCGGAGGCTCGTGAGTCCGCGCGGATGCTTCGAGCGTCGTGTCGTCGGCGGCAGGAGTGGATGGAGGGCGGTCGAGCCGCTCGGTGCCGCGGCGCGGCCGCGGAGGTGCCCGACGCCTCGCTGCGGTGGCGGCGCCGTCCGGCGCCGGGGCCGGGGCTGCTGCTGTCGTACAGCGGCGGCGTCGTCGCTCGCGGACGGGGCGACGAGCATGCTCGCGAGGATCCTCGCGAGGGCGCCGATGATGCCGACGCCGGAGAACATGACGAAGACCCCGGTGATCCGCCCGAGCGCTCGTGGGATAGAATCGCCGTACCCGACCGTGGTGATCGTGACGATCGCCCACCAGAGCGCATCGCCGCCGGTCGTGATGTTCGCGCCGGGCGACCGGCTCTCGAACTGCAGGACCAGGATGCTGGCCACCGAGAGGACCATCCCGCCCAGCAGGATCGTGATGAACGTCGCGTACTGGCCGCGGTTGTGCAGCACGTCCGCCACGATCTGCTTCTGGTTCTGCCCCCGGAAGATCTTCGCGATCCGCGTCAGGCGGAAGATGCGGAAGATGCGCAGGAGGGCCGCGAACGGGAGGAAGGTGAAGCTCGGGATCGATCCGAGCAGGTCCATCCAGCCCCGCTGGCCCACGAGGTACGCCCGTCTCGGCCGGGCCCCGGTCAGGTTGTAGGCGAAGTCGATGAGGAAGACGACGCAGATGAGGTTGTCGTACAGGTTGACGAGCTGACGCGTGTCGTCGTCGAGCGGGAAGAGGAAGAGGACCCCATGAGCACGAGCGAGTAGACGGTCAGGACGAGGATGAGATGTTGTAGGAGTTGCCGTGCACCCGCAGCACGGCGTTCCGGCCGTCATCCCCTCGACTCCCTCTCCCCTCGCTGCGACGCCGACCAGCGGGCGACCGATCGTCGCGGCCCCGTCATTCTGCGTCGGCTCCGCGCGTACGCGTCACGCTCCGCGCGCAGGGACGGGGCTACACTCGACGTGCGGAGCCTCGCCGCTTACGCGGCGCCTGTGGAGGCGAGGAGGTGGATCGATGGGATGCATCATCGCCGTGCTCGCGGCCGTCGTGCCGCGCGTCCTCGTCCTGGTCGGCTGGTACAACGACCAGTCGGCGTGGAACGCGTCATTCGGGTCGCCGATCTGGCTGCTGCTCGGGTTCCTGCTGGTCCCGTGGACGACGTTCTTCTTCGCGCTGTTCGCGCCGAGCGGGTTCGACGGCCTGTCGATCGTCGTGCTCATCGTCGCCCTGCTCGTGGATGTGGCGACCTGGGGTGGCGGCCTCTTCGGGAACCGGGGACGCGTCTCGAACTTCACCGACCGCGACTGACCGCCACGGAGCCCTGGCGGCGCCCAGGGTACCCGGCGCCGGGGCCGGCGGGCCTCAGCGATGCAGGTAGGCGGGCAGCATCGTGGTCGTCGCGTTGCCGGCGGCGTCCACGGCGGTGATCCGGATCCGGATGCAGACGGGCCCCGTGGCCCGGTAGGCGTCCTCTGTCGTCCGGCCGGACCTTCCGCGTCCGCCACGTCTTCCACCCGACGCAGGTCGACCCGGAGGCGCGCCCCTGGTACGTCACGATCGTCAGGTCGCGGCTCACTCCCGCCCCGGCGGGGCCGTCCGCGATCGTCCAGCGGAACGAGAGGTCGCGCTTCGTGGTCCGCGTGAGCTTCTTCGGGACCACCGCCCGGATGACGGGCTTCGTCCGGTCCACGAACACGACGCGCGAGTGGCCGACGCCGCGCGCCCGCTGCCGTCGGCCAGGTCGATCCGCCAGCGGTAGCACGTCCCGTCCGCGAGCGACCCACGTGTAGGTCGCGGCCGGGACCGGCGCCTCGCCGTCCGCCATCCAGACCGGACGCGCACGCCCCGTCATCCACCGGCGTCCACTCCTGTGTCACGGTGCGGGCGACGACGGTCCCCCGGGAGCAGCGTCTCCGTCCACGCGACCGTCGACGTCGCCGAGCGGCTGTACGTCACGCCCTTCGACGGGCTGGTGATGGCGACGACGGGCGCCCACGACGGGCTGGCTGGGCGGCACCTTGGCTCCAAGGGCCCCCAGGGCGCCGGGCACGTCGAGTCTGCCGCCGCCGATGGCCCCGGCGGGGCCACCGGCGCGCCCGTCGAGAGCACGGCCGATCGCGCTCGGCCATCGTCGACGTCGGGGCGGCCGAGGCGAGGAGCGCGAGGGCCCCGGCGACCATCGGGGACGAGACGGAGGTGCCGCTGCTCTCGAGCCACGCGAGGCGTCCACCGGGGGCGGCCGCCACACCGGGCGCGGCGAGGTCCACCCAGGCCCCGAACCCGGACGAGTCGGGGTCCAGGGCGTCGGTCTCCTCCGAGTCCGCCACGCGACCGAGATGACGCCGGGGAGGAGCGGCCGGGTGTTGGCCGCATCGGTGCCGGGGTCGTTCCTGCGCCGGCGACGACGCTCACCCCTGCCGACCGCGCGTACGCGACGGCCTGGCGGACGGCGGTGAGGGCATCCGACGCGGCGGTCCCCGCGTAGCTGATGTTCACGACGGACGCCCCGTGATCCACGGCCCACACGATGCCCGTCGCGGATGTCCGACGCGCGCGCCAGGCCCCGTGCGTCCAGGCGATGCGTCACCGGCAGGATCGAGCAGCGCGGGCAGATCCCGGCGGCGCCGACACCGTTGTCGATGCGGGCGGCGGCCACCTCCGCCACGACCGTCCCATGCCCCTCCGGGTCGGACGTGTCGCCATCGCCGCCGCGGAGGTGTCCCTCCCGGCGAGGTCGCGCCTTCGAGGTCACTTGCGGGACGGCGTCCACTCCCGTGTCGAGGACGGCGATGACGGTCTCCGGTGCGCCGAGCGAGACGCCCCACGCCGCCGGCATCCCGAGCGCGGCGCGGACCCCACGCCTCCTGCCAGAGCGGGTCGGTGGGGACGTGGTCGGCCGGGATGGCGCGGAGGACGGGGTCGCCGTGCACCGACGGCCTCCGCACCGTGCCGACGCGACCAGCTCGGACCACGCCTCCGGGGCACGGCGAGGGCAGCCACGTCGATCGCGACGCTGCCGCCGGGGAGCGCCCGCACGACGCGGGCGGCGGGGAACGGCGCGAGCGCCCCCCGCAGGCGCGATGAGGCGGACGACCCCGTCGACGGCCGGGAGGGCCGCGGGCGGCGACGTAGAGGCCGGCGGAGCCGCCAGCGGCGAAGAGCGCGGCGACCAGGTCGACCGCGGCGACCACGACGGCGCGGGCGGAGCGGATCATCGACAGAGCCCCCCGGTCGCCTGCGACATGCGACGACCGACCGATGCTACCGCGGCACGCGCCGGGTCGCGCGCGCCGGCGGGCCGCAGCGCGGGGTGCGGTCCGGGGGGCGCTCCGCGCATCGGCCCGTCGTCGGCGGGCGATACTGGCCCGCATGGGACGGATCGCTGTCTTCTGCGGGGCGATCCCCGGCGTGGACCCCGCGCCATGCCAACGCGGCGCGGCGCTTCGGCCGCGGTGCTGGCGGCCCGCGGCCTGGGACTGGTCACCGGGGGCGGGCGCGTGGGGCTCATGGGGGCGGTCGCCGACGCCGCGCTGGCGGCCGGCGGCGAGGTCGTGGGAGTCATCCCCCGACCTCTCGTGGACCGGGAGCTCGCGCACCCGGGGCACCCCGAGCTCGTGGTGATTGAATAGACTGGCCGAGCGCAAGTCGGCCATGGTGGACCTCTCCGACGGGTTCATCGCCCTGCCCGGCGGGATCGGCACGCTCGACGAGCTCGCCGAGGTCCTGTCCTGGGCACAGCTCGGGCTCCACGGCAAGCCGACCGGCCTGCTGGACGTCGGCGGGTACTGGCAGCCGCTGCTCGCGTGGCTCGACCTGTCCGTCGCCGAGGGCTACGTGACGCGCGCCCACCGTGACGCGATCGTCGTCGCCGACCACGCGGAGGCGATCCTCGTTGCGCCTCGTTCCGGGCGCCGGGCGACCGCTGGGACCGGGAGGCCCGGAAGGGCTGATCCCCGGCGGACCGGCGCGGGCCTGCCGCTGCCCCTGGGCCTGCCGCTATCCCGAGGCCGGGTACGCCCCTGGACCGGACACGTCCCGGGCTGTCAGCCGGCGAGAGGGTCGTCCGGCGCGAGGCCGATGGTGACGGGACCGAAGCGGACCGCGAGCCCGGCGCGGGTCGGCGAGCAGCAGAACGGTCCGGCGAGCAGGTCGACGCCGGGCGGCACGTACGCGAGCCGGAGCAGGTGCGGCGCGCCTTCGTCGCCGAGTCCGTACCTGACCGCGACGGCGTCGCGGACCCGGACGAGGCGGACGTTGATCGGGCCACGCGCCGCATCGGTCGGCAGCGGGACCACGGACCAGTCGGACCGCCCGACCGTCACGACGGCGCTGGCGAGGAACTGGCCGTGCGCCACCTCGACGCCCGCCTTGAGCCACAGGTCGGGCCCGGCGCGGAGCATGAGCCCGGCCTGGTCGTACTCGGCGGTGAAGTCGCCGCTGAACGTCAGGGAGATCGCGGCGTCGCCCGTCAGCGGGACGCCCAGGAAGTGGCCGTCATCGTGCGTGAAGCCGTAGCCGGTCGCGACCCAGAAGTCGGTCTTCTCGCCCGTCACGACCTCGAGCCCGTCGCCGGCGGCGGACGCGGACGGCGGCGGGTTGAGCCAGCGCATCGCGTCCCACGCGATCGTCGTCATCGACGCCCACCTCCCGGTGCGGGTCCCTGCAGGGCCGCCGGACCTGCGCGGGTCACGGGGCGGCGGAGTCGGAGATGGTCGGGGCGGTGGGATTCGAACCCACAACCTCGTGCTCCCAAAGCACGTGCGCCACCGTTGCGCCACGCCCCGACGGATCCGTGCTCGCGAAACGCATGTGCTTCGCGGGCTTCCCCCAAGAGACAAGGCTACACCGCTTCTCCGTGGCAGCCAGCGCCCCTCGCGTCGCCACCGGGTAGTCGAAGGGCCAACCCGCGCGTCTTCGTCCGCGAGGATCTTCGCGCCGAACGCCTCTGGCTGAGGACGGGCGATAGGGCCACCGTGCGGATCGACGATCACTGGCGGCCGATGTAACAGTTGTCTATCGAGCGACCCTCTCTCTGGTATGACGGGTCTCACGGCGGCTGGGTCGATGACCGCGGCGCTGCAGCAGGCAGTCGCCGGGGACGAGGCCGCGTTCGCTCGGATCGTGGCGGCCTACCACGCGGACATGGTCCGCGTGGCCTACGGCATCTGCGGCGAGCAGGACGTGGCCCTCGACGCGGTGCAGGCGGCGTGGCTCATCGCCTGGCGCAAGCTGCGGACCGTACGCGAGCCCGACCACCTCCGGTCGTGGCTCGTGGCAGTCGCCGCCAACGAGGCCCGCCACATCGTCCGCCGCCGGCACCCGGGTCCCGTGGTCGAGCTCATGGTCGCCGCACCCGACAAAGGGGCGCCCGACCCGGCGGATGAGATCCGGCGACTCGATCTCGTGAACGCCCTTCGCCGGCTCAAGCCGGAGGAGCGCTCGCTCATCGCGATGCGCTACGGCGCCGAGCTCGACTCGTCGGAGATCGCGCCGCTGCTGGGGATCTCGGCCTCCGGGGTGCGGGTGCGCCTCTTCAGGATCATTGGCCGCCTGCGAAAGGATCTCGACGATGGCTGAGCTCGACCCATTCGAGACCCGCTTCGCGGCGGCCTATCGCCGGTATCTCGCCGAAGCGCCCGTCGAGGCCGACCCAGTCGCGGTCGCCCGGCGGGTCGCGGCGGCAGCGCCCCGGCGCCAGGGCCTCGGGGGCTTTCGGCCCTTCGGGCGGCCGCCGGCGATGGCTTGGGTCCTGCTGCTCGCTGGGCTGCTGCTCGCGCTCGTGGTCGGGGGACTCGTGGCGGGGGCTTGGCAGCGGGACCATGCGGTGGTGATCGAAAAAAATTTTTTTCGCCTCCGGCAATGTTCTGCGCGACCGGCTCGATGACGACCCCTCGCCTGGTGGGTCATACGGCCACGCTGCTCCACGATGGCCGCGTCCTTGTCACGGGTGGCAACGATGGCTACGTGAGCCCTTGCCACGGCGAGAACTACGACCCCAGGACCGGCACGTTCAGCCCGACCAGCTCGATGACCACCGCTCGCGTGTGGCACACGGCCACGCTGCTCGCCGACGGCCGCGTCCTCGTGACCGGAGGGTTTGGCGACCTTTTTCAGAGGCTCACGTTTTGCTCCCCCCGAGGCTCCGCTCGCCTCGGCAGAGATCTACGACCCCAAGACCGGCACGTTCAGCCGGACCGGCTCGATGACCACCGCTCGCGAGTTCCACACGGCCACGCTGCTCGCCGACGGCCATGTCCTCGTCGCCGGGGGGCAGAGGTGGAGACACCGTCCTCGCCTCGGCTGAGATCTACGACCCCAAGACCGGCACGTTCAGCCCGACCGGCTCGATGACCACCGCTCGCTTGCATTACCGGCCACCCCCCTCGTCGACGAAGGGGTCCTCGTCGCCGGGGGCCACGACGGCTCGAAGCGTCTCGCTACAGCCCAGATCTTCGACCCCAAGACCGGCACGTTCAGCCCGACCGGCTCGATGACCACCGCTCGCAATTCTCACGCGGCGACGCTGCTCGCCGACGGCCATGTCCTCACCACCAGCAGCTCAACCAGATAAGTCAATTTTTTTTTTTTTTTTTTTTTATTTTCTTAAGCCGAGATCTACGACCCCAAGACCGGCACCTTCGGCCCGACCGGCTCGATGACTACCGCTCGCGTGTGGAACACGGCCACGCTGCTCGCCGACGGCCGCGTCCTCATCGCGGGGGGCACCCACGGCGTCTGGGATGAGATCTACGCCAGCACCGAGATCTACGACCCAAGGACCGGCACGTTCAGCCCGACCAGCTCGATGACCACCGCTCGCGCTTGGCACACGGCCACGCTGCTCGCCGATGGCCGCGTCGTCGTCACCGGAGGGTTGGTTGGAGCCTCGCCTCGGCCGACATCTTCGTTCCATAGACCGGGACCTTCGGCCCGACGGAGCCGGAGGCATCGAGGGCTCTGCGGACATCAAGGATCAGGTGAACGAGGCGAGGTGGAGACCGTGGGAGACCTGTCGCGTCACTCGGGCATCTTCCCAGCTCTGCTGCTGAGCTGCAGCGCGGATGACCTGGTCGGACGCGTTCCGCTCCGATGCGCTTTCCCGCGGGTACCCCGCTCCCCGCGGTTGCGCTGTTCGAGAGAGTCGTGGTCCTCAGGGACGAGTCGGTCACGATCCACCGACGCCGGATCCCGATGCACACGGCTGGTCGGATGCGTTCGGCACCCAGCCGCTGCTACCAGACGCGGGAAGGGCGTCTGAGCGCGCGGCGAGGGAACGCCGTCGTCAGGATCCATCACCGACTCCGGATCGCCCTTTGGTCCGGACCCTCGCGCCACGCCACCGGCTTCGACGCCCTACAGGCCCCTTGACTCACCTGCTCTCGCGCTCGCCAAGCGCACGATAACCGGCGCTTTCACCGCTCGCGCCCTCGTGCTCGGAACCGCCCCCGGCTCCACCGCTCCCGCCTCGGCGGCTCCCAAAGCACGTGCGCCACCGTTGCGCTACGCCCCGACGAGTCCGGGCCCGCGAACCGCATGTGCTTCGGCGAGCGCGACCCGAAGCCTAGCCTGACAGCGCTCGGAGCGCAGGGTGCGCGGGCCGCCCGGCACTGCGCCGGGAGGAGGTCGCCGCAAGGGTGGCCCGTCGTCGTCTCGACCCAGCGACCAGGGCGTGGACGCGTACGACGCGCGGCGGCGCGGCGCGTGCGGCTCTAGCACCCCGTCCGCGCGTTCGACGATCGGTCCTGGGGGGCTCCGACGCGGCCCACACCCGGTTGCCGGGACCGCGCCGAGCCACTGGCGGGACCGACCCGCCGCAGGCGTCCCCGGGATGTCGCACAGGATGGCGTCGATGGCCTGTCGCCTCGACAGGGAGCTCGCGACCCATCGGGACGCGTCCGAAGCCGCGTTGGCCTGAGGAGGCTCACATGAAGAAGGCGTACGCCATCGTTGCCACAGTCGCCGGCGGGGCGCTCCTCGCGAAGGCGCTTGTGTCCAGGGCCGGCAAGATGGACTTCGGGGAGCAAATCGCCGCGATGCCTGACACGTCCCCGCCGAAGTGGATCTTCACGAACGTCACGGCGATCCGAGCGAACACCGAACGCATCCTCGCCCTCCTGGAGGAGCAGAGGCCCACCTCTGCGGGGGAACCGCCACCGCCTCCTGAACCGGAAGCCGCGCGCGACGCGTGACCCGGTGACGCTGGACGGGCGGGGCCGGGGATCGAGTCGCTCGATCAGGCGCGGTCGGCGAGGTTACGAGGGAGATCATCCTTCTCCCTGAGGAGCCGGACTGTGGGTGCTGGCTTTCATGGGTGAGATCGGAGACCGGTCCGCATGGTGTTACCGCTCGACGGCGGTCGGTCGCCGCCAGGAACGGTGGCATCCCGCGCGTCAGGCGACGCTCGCCCGGGGCTGCGCGACCGCGCTCGAACGGGTACGCTTCCTCCCCGTGAGCGCCAACGCCTCGGCGACCGTGCTGTCGGTCCTCGGCCTGCGCAAGACCTACGGATCGCTGGCGGCGGTGGACGGCGTGAGCCTCGCCGTTGCGGCCGGCGAGGTCGTCGGGCTGCTCGGACCGAACGGCGCCGGCAAGACCACGACGCTCGAGTGCATCGAGGGCCTGCGGCGCCCCGACGTCGGCGAGGTCCGCATCGCCGGCGACGGCGCTCGACGCTCGGATGTCATGGGCGTGCAGCTGCAGACCGGAGCCCTGCCCGCCGACATGACGGTGGGCGAGGCGATGCGGTTCTTCTGCGCCTACCACCGCGTCGCACCGCGCGACGACCTCATCGAGCGCTTCGGGCTCGCCGACGCGCGCCGCCGGCGCTACGGCGACCTGTCGGTCGGGAACCAGCGGCGACTGGCGCTGGCCCTCGCCATCGCCCACCAGCCGGCGCTGGTCCTGCTCGACGAGCCGACCGCGGGCCTCGACGTCGCTTCCCGGACCGAGCTGCACGCCGTCGTGCGCGAGCTCGCGGCCCAGGGGACGCCCGTGCTCCTGGCGACGCACGACATGGCGGAAGCGGAGAAGATCGCGGACCGCGTCTGCATCCTCCTCCGGGGCCGGGTCGTCGCCGAGGGAACCCCGCGAGAGATCACGGCGACCGGCGCGGCGATGACGAAGGTGTCGGTCGCGACGGAAGACGGCATCTTCGCGACCGGTGCCATCTCGCTCGCGGCAGCGGCCCTGCGTGACGCCACCGGGGGCTACGCGGTCTACTACAGCAGCGATCCGGCCGCGACCGTCGCCGCCCTTCTCGCGGAGCTGACGAGCCGCGGGGACCGGCTCGTGGACCTCCGCGTCGAGCGGCCCAGCCTGGAGGAACGCTTCCTCGAGATCACGGGCGGAGGCTCGTCGTGAGCGCGCTCGCCGTCCACTTCGCGTACCAGTTCCGGAGCATGCTGCGCAACCCCGCCCAGATGCTCCTCAGCTACCTCTTCCCGCTCGCCTTCTACGCCTTCATGGGCCTGGTCATGACGGAGATCAACCCGGGGTTCCGGGACAACCTCCTGACGTCCATGACGATCTTCACCGTCCTGACGGGCGCACTCCTCGGCCTGCCGGGGCCGCTCGTGGACGAGCGAGAGGCGGGCATCTACCGCGCGTACCGGGTCAACGGCGTGCCGGCGGCGGCCGTGCTCGCCATGCCGGCCCTGACGATGGGCTTCCATGCGCTCATCGCGGCGTCACTGGTCGCCGTCACGGCCGTGCCGCTCTTCGGCGCCCCGGTCCCGGCGAGCTGGGGCGCGCTGGCGCTTGCCACCGTGCTGGGCGCCGCGGTGTTCGCCGCCTTGGGCACGCTCATCGGCGTCGTCTCGGCGAGCTCGCGCGCGACCGTCCTCCTGGCCCAGGCGATCTTCCTGCCGTCGATGCTCCTCGGCGGCCTCATGGTGCCGCTGGAGGCCCTCCCCAGCGGCGCACAGGTCGCCGCCCTGTTGCTGCCGACGACCTGGCTGGCGCAGCTGGAGCAGGCGACGGTCTACGGTCGGGAGGTTCTCGTCGCCCCGAGCTGGCGGCCGCGGTGCTCATCGCGTCCGCGGTGCTCACGTTCGCGATCGCCGCCTACTCGTTCAACTGGGACAGGAAGAACGCGACGCGGCGGGGACATCCGGCGCTCGCGCTCCTCGCCATCCTGCCGTTCGTCGTCGGGATGCTCGTGTCCGCCCGGTAGCGGGGCCGATGCGGCACGTCCTCCGGGAGGGGCCGCGGGATCGCCTTGGTCCGCCCGTGAGCCTCACGAAGCTCACAGGCCGCTGCACGCGACAGCACGGCACGACGCCGGAGATCCGTTCGGACGATGGGCGTCGTCGACGGTGTTCTGCGTCGCCGTCGTGCTCGCGAACCGCAGGATGATCGGTGCCCTCAGCGCTCAGCCTCTCGTGCTCGGGACCCCGGACCCTACGCCGCAAACCGCCTTGCGGCTCCCAAAGCACGTGCGCCACCGCTGCGCCACGCCCCGACGCATCTGTGCTCGCGAACCGCATGTGCCTCCGCGGGCGCGACCCGAAGCCTGGCCTACAGCGCTTGAAGCGTGGGATGCGCGGCGGGCGGCCTGCTCCGCCAGCCGCCCGTAGGCCGGCGCGCCGGCGTCCGGAGCTCTTCCGGGGAACACCGGCTGCCACGTGATCTCGGAGCCGGACCACTCCAGGTCCACCTCCCCTTTCGAGTGGACGATCGCGGGGGACCCGGGCGCCACCGGTACGGAGACCAGCCCGGCGATGGAACCGAGGAGCAGTCGCGTACCGTCCGGCGACCACTCGAGTCCAGTGGTGCCGAAGTCGGTCGGGATGGGCACCTCGACCACGTGCCCGCCGCTCAGGTCCATCGCCAGGAGATGTTCAGGGTCCGTAGAGCAGCCATCACTGGCGCATCGGGAGTCGTGATAGGCGAGCGCCACCCTGGTGCCGTCCGGCGACACGGCCGCGGCCTCGACGTAGCGCGTGATCGAGACGAGGGCGCCGAGCCCGGGATCGAACGTGACCCGAGGTGCGATCAGATCCGGCGTGAGCCGCTTGTCCGCCTGGATTCTGACGTCGATCACGCGCAGGTCGAGTCCATCACCCGGGCCGTCGGTCGCGCGATAGGCGATCTTGTCGTCCCCGGCCGCCCAGCCGAGCGACGCCGGCGTCGCCCCGGTCACCGGGATGACGGTCGACGGGCTGCCATCGAGTGACACGATGCGGATCCGGCCGGGCTCGGCCACCGCGATCCGGGACCCGTCGCGAGACCATGCGAGTCCTCGTTGGCCCCATGTCGCGTCGGCCACCTGGAAGGCCCTGGACGTCCCCGACCTGGCATCGGCGACCCACAGCTGGGTCCCGATGCGGAATGCGACACTCTCGCCGTCGGGGGACCAATCCGGGCACGGGACCGGTCCAGAACCCGCGGCGGGGTGACTCGCATGACCGGTGGGGACGGGTGGCCGCGGTCGTCGAGTGCGACCACGACCACGCCTCGTTCCGCAACGGACGCTCGGCCCCGGAGGGAGTCGTCCCCAGCCTGGCGAGCCGGACGACCCTCGCCGTACGCGAGCCTCCGCCCATCGGGTGAGAACTTCGGGCACGCCTGGGCGATGCCGTCGCCGACGGAGCCGATGATGGGTCGCGCTGGGACGCCTCCGCTCACGAGGTAGATGTCGCCCTGCTCCATGCGGTGCGCGGCGACGGCGATCCAGCCGTTGGCCACGCCCGCTCGCGGTAACGGGGTGTCGAGCGCGACCGACGGAACCGGCGACGTGTCGGGTGTCACGGGTGGGCTGCTCACGATGACAGAGCACGCGCCGGTGAGCAGTACGAGGGCGATCGCGACCGCGATGGGCGGGGGCAGAGGGGCCGATGCGGCGACGAGGGCTGGGACGCGACGCACGAGCGACTCCAGAGAAGCCGCCGAGGGTGCGCCGGCGACAGCCGGGGGACGACGGCACCCTCACTATGCCACGTGCGCAACCCCGGGCCATCAGCCGGTCTTCCTGACGGTCCTGGACTCAGTCGTTGCCCCCTTGGGCTCGATGCGCGGGGGTTTGTACGCGCCGCCCGGCATTTCCGGAACGCGAACCGCAGGATGATCAGTGCCTTCGCCGCTCCGCCAGCGACCGCACGGGACGCGAACCGGGAACCGGGTGCCGGCCGAACGACGGTGAGCGCCGCCGCGCGGCGCATCGGCCGGCTTCGTGCCGCCTCTCGGCGTCGGCGGCACTGGTGGCGCGGTCCGGGCGGCCCCTGGGCCGGCCTGGCGCCACCCGGGTGGACGGCGGCACGCAGATAGGGCGAGAAGGCTCATGCGCCCCGAGGGCGACCGGGTGGATGCTCACCTGCGCCACGGGAGACGTCGAGGCAGGGAGCGCTTGGGCGGTGAACGGGCGAGATCAGCCGGCGGCGAGGCGCCACGGACCTGAGGCCGCGGTGATCCTCGCCCTTGGTGTCGGCGCGCTCGCTGTCGGGGGCATCGCAGGCTGGATAGCTGCCACGACCCCCCAGGCGCCCTCCTACAACTACGCCGGGGCGGTCGCCGCGTTCTGGGGTGTCCTCTTCCTCCTGGGCATCGTCGCGATCGCGGTCATCGGCCTGTTCGCGCTGTTATTCCGTCGCTGGTGGCTGACCGCTGTCTTCGTGGTGGGCGCCGGGTGCCTGCTCGGCCTGTGTGGCGGTGCGTGGCTCACCGACGCCGTGGGGTTGGGGTACAAGCCGCCTCCGTTCCCGGTGATCTCCATCGTCCAAACCCATGCCCAGGGCGAGGCCTCGGCGCGGCTCGACGGCGTTGCAAGCTTCACGACGCACATGGGCAGCGCTGACTGCACCGCCGGGCCCGGTCTGCTGGTCGCGACCGTCTACGCCTGGGACATGGGCGCGCTGGGGGATGCGACGCTCCGGGGCGACCTGAAGCTGTCCGTGGCGGGCGTCGATCCGGGCACGGCCAACGTCTCTGTCTACCTCTGGTCGAGCTCCATGACGGAGCCCGGGCCGAGGTGGCAGGGCCAGGGCCGGCTCACCGCCGTCGCCGGTCACGTGTCGTTCGCACACATCGCCCGCGTGAGCGGCGGCCAGCCCGCGAAGGACACGTGGCCGGCCGAGCTGTCGGGCGAGATCTCCTGGTCGTGCGGCCCCTGGTCGACCGCGCCGGCGACGTCCGGCCCATAGCGTCCGTCGTGTCGCTCGGCCCTTGCCGGCTCGGGGCAGGCGGCGCACGTTCGCGGCGGCCGGAGGCGATCACGCGCGACCCACGCGCCGGGAGCCGGGACCGAGCCGAGCCGCTGGCGGGACCGACCCGCGACAGCGTCCCGAGGAGCCTCGCATGCCGAGAAGCGGTCGCGCCCCGGTATCGGCCAGCCGTCCGCCAGGGGCGGACCGCGTCACCCCGCGCGGCCCGGGGCAGCGCGGCGCCGAGCCGAGCCCGATCGACGCGGTGATCGCGCGCCGGCTCGTCGAGCCCATGACCCGGCGGCAGTTCGTCGCCTTCGCGGCCGCCCTCGGGGTCTCCGCGGCGGCCCTGGGTACGGTCCTCGAAGCGTGCGCGCAGGCCGCCGGGCCGAGCGGGACTCCGACCGCGACGCCGAGCCCTTCGCCGGTCATCACCGCGCAGCCTGCGTTCGGCGGCACGCCACCGGTCATCGACCCGTCGCCGACGACCGCGACCTACGGCGCGATGCTCGAGACGAGTGCCCTCGCGCCCGTCGCCTTCCCGTCGGCCGCGCTCCGGGCCCTCCTCGACGAGGTGGCCGCCGATGTCGGCATCGCGGTCGCCCCGGCCGTCGCCGAAGGCCGCCGGCAGGCCCGGGTCATCGTGACTGCAGACGACCCGTCGTTCGCCTCTCAGGCGTACCGGCTCGCTGTCTCTCCCACGGTCGACGGGCCTGCCGTGGCGGTCCGGGCGGGCGACGAGGCCGGCGCCTACTACGGGCTCCTCTCGCTCGCCCGGCTCATCGTCGCCGAGGGCCCGACCCGGTGGCTGCGGGCTGCCGTGGTCGATGACGCCCCGGGCTTCGCCCGCCGCGGCGCGATCCTCGACCCCTACGTGCTCCCGGACGTCGGCGTCACCGCCGCCTCGCGGGCGCTCCTCCTCGAGCGGGTCAGGCTCGGTGCGCGCTTCAAGTTCAACTTCCTCCACCTCGTGCACCGGACGTCGTGGCCCGAGCTCATCCGCTACTGCGACGAGCATCACGTCGAGCTCATGAACGGGATCGGCGGCCAGGACCGCCTCGTGGCCTGGTGGCCCGACGAGGTGCGACGCCGGCTCGACGAAGAGCTCGACGCCGGGACGCGGAGCGTCGCCCTCTGCTTCGACGACATCCCGACGACGAACCCGGTGGTGCTCGCCCGCCAGCACGCCACCGTCTTCCTCGACCTGTACGCGTACCTTCGGGGCCGGGTCCCCGGCATGCGGGTCTCGGCAGTCCTGCCGCCGTACGGAGGGATCCCGGGTCGGAACCTCGTGTACTCGGAGCCGGGCGACGGCGAACGCTACCTGGCGGTGATGCGCGACGCGCTTCCGGCCGACGTCCGCGTGTTCTGGACCGGCGACGGCGGCGTCTTCTCGACGACCGTGACGACGGCCGGCGCGAGGGCGTACGCCGACGCCGTCGGGCATGAGATCGGGCTCTGGGACAACGACTCGGACCACTTCTCGCGGGAGCGCAGGCCCTGCAGCGGGCGCGCGGCGGACCTCTCGACCGTCGTCCACTCCTACATGGGCAACTTCGTCACGGGGGACCCCTGGCGCGGGACGAACGGCGAGTTCGCCCTGCTGACGTCGCTCTTCTACACCTGGAACCCGAGCGCCTACGAGCCCGCCGCGGCCGCCGCGGCCGCCGAGCGGATCCTCGCGACGGGTCCGTGACGCCGGGCTGGCCCTGGACCGACCGAAGGGATCGACGTCTCGCCAGCGCGACGACCGCGATCATCAGCCAGGTCGCGCTGCGCCGCAGACCACCCTGCGGCTCCTGAAGCACGTGCGCCACCGTTGCGCCATGCCCCGCAGGTCCGGAGGACAGGTATCGCAGGCCGGAGCGGAACGGCCGGCCGTCTTCGGGTCGGCGCGCAGATGGCCGTGGCGCCGCCGTCGATCGACCGCACCGAGCCGCTCGCGTCGGCCGGGTGACCGCTATGCCTTCACTCGCTCGATCGCCTGGGAGAGGGCGACCTCGATCCGATCGCAGAGATCGTCGATGTCGGACTCCTCCGCGACCAGCGGCGGGCACACGGCGAACCAGTCCGGATCGATCCGCAGGATCAGCCCGTTGTCGAGCGCGGGCGCCCGCAGGGCGTCGCCGAGCTTCCGGCCGGCCGGGAACGGCTCGTTGGTTGCGGCGTCCTGCACCAGCTCGACCGCGAGCAGGACCCCGAGGCCGCGGACCTCCCGCACGACACCGGTCTCCTTCAGGCCCTCGAGACGGCCGCGGAGGCGTGCGCCGAGCCTGCGTGCCTTCAGCGCGTACTCGCCCTCGACGAGCTCGTCGATGACGGCGATCGCCGTGGCCGCGGCCAGGGGATTGCCCGCGAAGGTGTTGCCGTGCTGGAACTGGACGTTCGACTCGAGCGTGCCGTAGAACGCGTCCCCGAGGTGCTCGCGGGCCATCATGGCCCCGACCGGCATGACGCCGCTGGCGAGGCCCTTGCCCGAGCAGAGGATGTCCGGCACCACGTCATAGGTCTGGGCAGCGAACATGTCGCCCGTCTTCGCGAACCCCGTGAGGACCTCGTCGAAGATCAGCAGCACGTTGTGACGGTCGCAGATGTCGCGGATGATCGCGAAGTACTCGGCGGTCGGCGTGACCATCCCGCCGGTGTTGCAGACCGGCTCCAGGATCACGCCCGCGATCGTCCGGGGATCCTCGCTGACGATCACGTCCTCGTAGAGCCGGGCGCTGAAGCGGCACGTGTCCTCCCACGTGGGGAAGCGGTCGCGCAGCTGGATGGGGGACGGGACCTTGAGGTAGCCGGGCACCTCCGGCTGGAACTTGGCCTTCCGGCTGGCTCCTCCGCCGGCGGCGGTGGCGGCCAGCGACGAGCCGTGGAAGCTCAGGTAGTTCCCGACGAACTTGTACTTGTCCGGGTTGCCGGTCTGCTTGTGGTACTGGCGGGCGAACTTCATCGCCGCTTCCATCGACTCGGAGCCGCCGCTGAAGCCCTTCACGTAGTTCAGGTCGCCGGGGGTGACCGATGCGAGCTTCTCGACGAAGTCGAGGGTCGCGTCCGTGGTGCCGTGCAGCGGCGGCGCGAACGTGATCCGGTCCATCTGCCGGCGTACCGCGTCGAGCACGCGCGGATGGCGATGCCCGAGCACGGCCACGAAGATCCCGCCGATCGCGTCGAAGTACTGCCGCCCTTCGACGTCCCAGACGTACAGGCCCTCCGCACGGTCGAACACGAGGGGACGCTTCAGGAAGTCCGATGTCTGCCTGAAGTCGACGAAGGTGTGGCGGATGAGCTCTTCCTGCCTCGGCGTGATGCCGGTGGCATGTCCTTCGCCACGCGGGCCGGTCGCGCTCGCGGTGTCGGACTGGGTTGTGCGAACGACCATCACGGGACCTCCACGGCCGGCCTTCGGCCGAGATGCTTCAGGTGGGGACTTGCTCGGAGTCTGTGGAGAACTCGAAGACCATCTCGTGGCGGTACGTCTCGCCGGGCTCGAGGACGGTCGACGGGAAGTGCGAGTAGTTGGGCGAGCAGGGGAACTTCTGCGTCTCCAGCGTGAAGCCTGCGTACGTGGGGTACCTGACGCCACCCTTGCCCACGACCTTCTCCGAGAGGTGGCCACCCGTGTAGAACTGCACACCGGGCTCGGTGGAGCGCAGCCGCAGGATCCGCCCCGACGCCGGGTCGTGGATCGTCGCCACGTCCCTGAGGGTCCCCTCCGGACCGCGCAGGATCCAGTTGTGATCGTAGCCGCCGCCCTCGTCGGAGGTGCCGTCGCCAACGGGCGGCAGGGCGTCGATGCGCGACCCGATCGTCTCGCCGTGGCGGAAGTCGAACGGCGTCCCGGCGACGGAGAGGATCTCGCCCGTCGCCAGCATCTCGTCGTCCACCGGGGTGTAGAAGTCGCCGTCGATCGTGACCTCGTGCCCCAGCACGTCGCCGGCGTCGTGGCCCGCGAGATTGAAGTACGAGTGATGGACCATGTTCACGACGGTCATCGCGTCGGACTCGCACTCCATGGTGATCCGCAGCTGGCGCGCGTCGAGCTCGTACGTGCTGCTGATCCGGCAGGCACCCGGGAACCCCATCTCCCCGTCGGCCGAGGCGGCCTCGAACCGGATGCGGGTCCCGGCGGGATCGAAGGTCGCGGCCCACACCTTGCGGTCGAAGCCATCGCGGCCGCCGTGGAGGGTGTTCCTGCCCTCGTTGCAGTCGAGCCGGACCTGCCTGCCCGCCAGGTCGAACCGTCCGCGTGCGATCCTGTTCCCGTAGCGGCCGCACGTCGCACCGACGTAGGCGTCGGTCTTCTCGTAGCTCGGCAGGTCATCGAACCCGAGGACGATGTCGGCGGATCGACCGGTCCGGTCCGGGACGTGCAGCTCCGCGAGGCGCGCCCCGAAGTCGATGAGCCTGGCGCTGAGCCCGGCCGGCGTCGTGACCGTGTAGGCGTACACCGGCGTCCCGTCGATCGCACCGAACTCGGACCGCGTGATCATCGGAAGCTCCTCGGTGATGGCGTGCGACGGATCCGGGGTCATCGATCCGGGCGACCATGTCGTCATAGCATGCGCCGCATCAGGCGTGTGGACGCACAGGGACCGGGAGGGTTCTCCGAGCCCGCCGGACCTGATGTCGCGGTCGACCCCGCACATGCCCCGTCGGTGGGGAGTGTGGACGGGGGGTTCGTGTACGGAGCCGCGGCGGTCCACAGGTACGACCCGGACGGGACGCTCTCGGAGGTCGTCCAGGTGCCGGCCACGCAGGTGACGGCGTGCACGTTCGGCGGATCCGACCTGGCCGACCTCTACATCACGACGTCGCGAGAGGGCCTCGTCGAAGCCGCAGAGCCCGCCGCGGGCGCGATGTTCCTGTGGCACCCGGGAGTCCGCGGCCTTCCCGTCCGGCCCTACGGAGGCTGATGGCCTTCCGCCGCCACGCACGGCCCGCGTCAGGCCCGCCCGCGCGCCGTCCGATAGATCGCGCGGAACGGGATCGACGAGGTACGCGGAGACGGCGAGGTAGCAGAAGACCGCGACCGTCGGGCGCGATGACCGCGACGACGAGCGAGACGAGGAAGAAGACGAGGCCCGGGCGTGGACTTGGACGCGAGGTCGGTGAGCTCCTCGTCGGTCAGCTCGTCCTTGAGCAGCTCGCGCGACCGGAGGCGCGTACCGCCAGAGGACGTCCATGAGCACCGCGATCGCGAGGAGGAGCAGGCCGTAGAAGAAGACGGCGACGCGCTCCGGCTCCGAGTTGCCGAGGTAGCCGGCCATGAGGCGGGTCGGGAACGGCAGGAAGGCGACCGCCATGAGGAGCAGGAGGTTGAGCCGCAGGAACATCGCGTTCGCGCGCTCGATGTGGCTCGTGATCGCCGAGTGCCCGATCCAGACCCACCCGATCGTCAGGTAGCTGATGACGTACGCGAGGTAGGCGGGCCACTCGTCGGCGAGGGCGCCGACGAGGTCCTTGTCGGCCGCGAGCGGGATCGCGATCTCGAGGACGAGGAGGGTGATGGCGATGGCGAAGACGCCGTCGCTGAACGCCTCGAGCCGCGTGGTGGGGAGGCCCGCGCTTCCGGCGGGCGGGCGTCGTCGGTCGAGCGCGTCAGGTCGTCCACGGCGCGGTCTGATCGGTCATGACGAGGAGGGTACGCGACGGGGCCGGCCGGCGCGGGGCGACCGCGCAGCCACGGGCCGGCTCAGAGCGCGACGACGCTCCCGGCGCCCTCCACGAGCGCCCGCTCGTAGACGAGGCGCGCCGCCACGAGGTCCTCGACCGCGTGGCCCATCGCCTTGTAGACCGTGATCTCGTCCGGCCCGATGCGTCCCGGGCGCCGGCCCAGCACGACCTCGCCGAGCTCCGCGCCGCTGGCCGGGTCGAGGCCCGCGAGCTCCCCGCACCCCACCGGGGTCGGCTCGAACGCGACGCGGGTCTCCACGAGGAGCCGGGCACGTGCCGCGAGCTCCGGCGGCAGCTCCCCCGCGGGCGGGCGGTAGCCGACCGACGTGACGTGCGTCCCCGGCGCGATCCACGCGGGGTCCACGACCGGGCCCGGGACTGCTGGTGCACAGCGCGACGACGTCGGCGCCGCGGACCGCCTCCTCGATGGACGCCGCGACGCGCGCACGGCCGTCGAGCGCGGCCACGGCCGCGTGCCTCCCCCGGGAACGCCGACGCGATGCGGATCTCCTCGATGGGGAGGACCCGCGGGATCGCCGCGAGGTGGGAGCGCGCCTGCACGCCGCCGCCGACGATCGCGAGGACCCGGCTCTCCGGGCGCGCCGCGAGCCGGCACGAGAGGGCGGAGGCGGCCGCCGTGCGGGCGGCGGTGATCGAGGTCCCGTCCACGAGCGCGATGCGGCGCGCCGGTCTCCTCGTCGAAGAGCGCGATGATCGCCATGTGCGCCGGGAGCCCGATCGCGCCGTTCCCCTCGAAGACGCTCACGAGCTTCACGCCGAACGGCGCGCCCGGCCTGTACGCGGGCATCGAGAGGAGGATCCCGTCCGCGGCGGCGAGCTGGCTCCGCGGAGGCGCCTGGACCTCGCCGTCCGACAGCGCCGCGAACGCGCCGGCGAGGGCGTCCACCAGGGCGTCGAGGTCGAGCAGCCGCCGGACATCGTCGCCCGTGAGCGTCCGGACCTCCACCATCGCGCGCCTCCTCCGGCCCTCCCGGCCCGCCCGGGCGAGGGACTTCCTCGCGCCGGACCCGTCGAGTATCCTGCCGCGATGCCGTTCCTCATCGCCGCGATCTTCATCGACGCCGTGGGCCTCGGGATCATCTACCCGGTGCTCACGCCCGTCATCGCGGAGGATAGCCTCGGCCTCCTCACCGGGGTCCCCCTGTCGACGCGCGAGATCATCCTCGGCGCGACCCTCGCCGCGTACGCGCTGGGGATGTTCTTCGGCGCACCCGTGCTGGGCGCCTCTCCGACCGATTCGGCCGGAAGCGGATCCTCGTCGTGAGCCTGCTCGGGACTGCCGGCGGGTTCGCGATCGGTGCCGGCGGCCTCCTCGCCGGGAGCATCGCGATCATCTTCCTGAGCCGGCTGATCGCCGGTGGCTTCGCCGGGACGCTCGCGACGGCCCAGGCGGCGATGATCGACGGCGTCCCGGCCGACCGGCGGGCGAACGCGCTCGGCGTCGCGATGGTCGCGAACCCGGTCGGCTTCGCGATCGGCCCCGAGCTCGGCGCGCTCCTCATCGGCTCCGGCACGACCGCGCTCGCCTACTCGATCCCGTTCCTCTTCATGACCGTGGCAGCGGCCGCCGACGCCGTCTTCATCCAGCTCCTCTATCGCGGTGCCCCTGCGGCGGACCCGCAGCGGAAGGTCTCGCTCCTCGCGGGCATCTGGACCGTCCGCGACGCGCTCTCGACCGACGCTCTCCGGTGGCTGACCATCGCCTTCTTCTGCTTCGGCGTGGGCTGGACGGTCATCCAGAACGCGATCCCCGTGCTCCTCGTCGAGCGCTTCCGCGACCCGGGCGCGCTCGGCCCGATCATGAGCTGGGTCGGGATCTGGTTCGGCGTCGGCGTGCTCGTGGGGATCCGCGTCGCGCTGAAGTTCATGACCGTCCGCCAGGCGGCCGATCCTGGGGCTCGTCGTCAGCGGCGTCGCCGCCCTCCTCCTCGACGTGGTCGTCGCGCGACGCGGCCGCGTTCGTCGTCGCGGTGCCGTGGGCGCTGGGCGGCTCGATCGCGTACATCGCCGTGGCGACCCTCTACTCGCAGGCCGTGGGCGCCGATCAGCAGGGGTCGATCATGGGCCTCGTGGGCGGCGTCTTCGCCCTGACATGGGTGATCGGCCCGATCCTCGGCGGCTTCCTCGAGGGGTACGGGGTCCTCCTGCCGGGGCTGGTCGGCGCGGTGCTCTCGATCGGTGGACGCCGCGGTCCTCGCGGTCGCGCCATCCGCGGACCCTCCGTGGTCGCGGCCGCGGCCGGGAGCCCGGCGGCCTGAAGCGGAGGGGCCGACGGCCGATCCAGCCGGCGGGCGGTAGACTCCGGACGACCCGTGACAGATCCCGACCTTCCCACCGGACCCGCCGCCGCGCCCGCCCTCCGGGCGCGGTCGTGGCGCCTCCCCGCTCGTCGCGGCTCTGCTCTCGGCGATCGTCCCCGGCGCCGGACAGGCATACGAGCGGCGGTTCCCCGTCGCTCTCCTCTTCTTCGCGCCGGTCGCGGCGCTCGCCGTCGTCGCCGGCGTGCTGGCGGGGGCCTCGTCGCTCCCGTCGCTCGCCGGGTCCCTCCTCGCGCCCGGCGCCCTCACCTCGATCGTCGTCCTCGACCTCGCGCTGCTCGCCTGGCGGATCGTCGCCGTCCTCGACGCGTGGCGCGCCGCGCGCCGGACCCGTGCCGCGTCCGCGGCCCTGGAGGTCCGGCGGGCCGCACCGCGCGCGGACGGCCGCCGCGGTCGTCGCGCTCGTCGCGATCCTCGTCTTCGTCTCCGTCCCGCACGCGCTCGCCGGCTGGTACGCGACGGCCGCATCCTCGGCGGTGGCGGAGATCTTCACCGAGCCCGACGCCGACCCGCTCGCGGGCCTCGACGCCGCACCGGGGCCCACGCTCGCCGGCGACGCCGACGCGATCGTCGCCGTTCCGCCGTCCGTCGCCCCACGTCGGCGCCACTCGCCGCGAGCCTCGCGCCGTCGGCATCCCCGACCCCGGCTCCGACGGCGACGCCGGTGCCCACGCCCGACGCCGGTCCCCACCCCCACCCCGCTCATGAGCCGGGTGAACGTCCTGCTGCTCGGCATCGACTCCGGGCCCGGGGCGGAACCAGGCGCTGACGGACACGATGATCGTCGTCTCGCTCGACCCGGTCGGGAAGACCGTGAGCATGATGTCGATCCCGCGCGACACGGTGAACGCGCCGCTCCCGGACGGCGCGGGCTACTACCAGCCCAAGCTCAACTCGCTCCTCGGGTACGCGACGCGGAACCCGGGCGCCTTCCCCGGCCGGAAGCCGATCCGCGTCCTCAAGGACACGATCGCCGGGATGGTCGGGATCCCCATCGACTACTACGCATCGGTGGACCTGCCGGGCTTCATCAAGGTGGTCGACGCGATCGGCGGGATCGGCGTCTACGTGAAGGAGCCGCTCTGGGACTACCGGTACCGCGAGTACGGGTTCAACGGCTTCGGGATCGACGCGGGCTGCCACCACCTCGACGGGCAGATCGGCGCTCGCGTTCGCGCGGATCCGCTACTCCGCCGGGCAGAACGACTTCACGCGCGCCGGCCGCCAGCAGCAGGTCCTCGTCGCGGCGCGCGACCAGCTCGTCCGCAAGGGGCTCCTCCTGGACGTCCCCGCGCTGTTCGGCGCGCTCGGCGAAGACGATCCGGACGGACATGCCGCGCGGCGCTCCTCCCGCGCCTCGCGGAGCTCGCCACGGAGATCGACGCGCGCGACGTCACGCAGGCGGTCGTGCAGCCGCCGCTCGTGTCGTACGGCCAGAACGGGTACGGCTCCGTCCTCATCCCGGACCTCGCGGCGATCCGGACCGTCGCCGACGGGCTCTTCAGCGCCACGGGCACCGAGCCGGTGGGCTGGCCGCCGGTCGCGCCGACCCCGACGCCGGACCCCGGCGAAGGCGAAGGCCCCGAAGCCCACGCCGCCGGTCTGCAAGTAGGGGGCCGGTCTCCCGGCCCGGGCGACCCGCCGGGCGACCGACGCGCCGGCACCCGCACCGGGTGCGTCAGGGAGCCAGGCGCTGCCAGTGGGCCTCCTCGTCGAACGCGACGGGGATCGTCCGCGCCGGGCGCGCGCCCGTCAGGTCGATGTCCACGACCTCCGTCCCCGTCGGCGAGTACCCGAGGATCCGCGTGCCGTCGGGCGACCACGTGATGGTGGCGCCCTGGACGGGCGGGTGCTCGGGCATCATCGCGCCCGTCCCGTCCGCGTCGACGACGACGACCTGGTACCCCACGACCGACGGGCGCTGCCGCGTGAACGCGAGCCTGGTCCCGTCCGGCGACCACGCCGGCCAGGCGTCGTCGGTCGCCTCCCCGCCCACCTCGACGGAGACGTCCCGCTCGCCGGTCCCGTCCGCGCCGACGACGAAGACGTGCATGCGACCGTCGGGGGCGGCCTGGTACGCGATGAGATCGCCCCCCGGCTGCCACTGCGGCTCGTGGAACGCGTACCAGTCCGATTCCGAGAGCGTGTGGTCGACCTTCGCGATCCGCCGGACGTCCGTCCCATCGGCATCCATGACGAACAGGCCGGTCCCGCCCTTCGGCACCCACAGGTCGCCGAAGAAGTCGCCCATGCCGGCGAAGGCGATGCGCGAGCCGTCGGGCGACCAGGCCGGGTCGATCGCGGGGATCCGCGGGTCGCCGATCGCGCGGAGGTCCGTGCCGTCGCTCGACATCGTGTGGACCATGGGGATCCCCTTGACGTACATCCAGGTCGCGAGCCGCCGGGAGTCCGGTGACCACGCGATGGGACCGTTGGCACCCCCCGCGTACGACGTCTCGTCAGGCACCGGTGCCGGCGTCAGCGTGGACGACTGGACGATCCCGTCCTGGTCCGTCACGACGATGGAGAAGAAGTCCCCGGTCACCCGCCAGAAGGCCAGGCGCGTCCCGTCGGGCGACCAGACCGGGAGATGGTCGCCGCTGCCCGACGGGGAGATGTCGCGGACGGTGGAGCCGTCGGGGGCCGCGAGGACGACGTGGCCGACCGAGGTGTCGAACGCGATGAGGCCGGCGCGGGCGAGCCCGAAGGGGGCCGGAAGGCGACGGTAGGCTCCGAGGCTGAGGGTCGCGGCGAGGAGCCCGAGCAGGAGCAGGGCGGTGGCGAGGATGATCCACGCAGCGCGCGCATGCGGCATGGCGACCGGCCAGTCCGGCCAGCCACGCCGGCGGTGCGGGTGCGCACGGGCGACCGCCCGGGCGAGCGCGGCCGCATCGACCTCCGGTGCATCGTCGAGGTACCGCCGATAGGCGGCGGCGAAGCGGGCCTCGAACACGGGATCGTCACGCATCGTCGAGGTCCTTCCGCAGCCGATCCATCAGCCGCGCGAGCCGGGAGCGGACGCCGGAGGCGGAGACCCCGAGGATGCGTCCGATCTCCTCGGAGTCGAACCCGGCGCCGTAGCGCAGGGCGATGACCGCGCGCTCGTCGGCGGTGAGCTTGCGGAGCGCCTTCTCGAGGTCCACGCGAGAGATCGCCCCGGCGGGGTCGCCCCCACCGTCCGCGGTCGGCTCCACGGACAGCTCGTCGAGCCGAAGCGGGCGGCGGCGCCGGACGAGCTGGCGCGCCTCGTTGGCGGCCACCGCGACGAGCCATGAACGCACGTGCTGGGGCTCGCGGACCGTGCCGAGCTTGCGCCACGCGACCACGAGCGCGGCCTGGACCGCGTCGCGCGCGAGGTCCGCCTCGCCGCAGATGCCGAACGCGACGCGCACCATGTCCTGCTGGTACGTGGCGACGATGGCGGCGAAGGCCTCTTCGTCCCCGGCCGCCGCGCGCTCGACGACGGCGCCCAGAGTGCTGGTCCGATCCAAGGCGAGCCCCGTCATGCCCTAGAGATGCGCGCCGGCCGGCCGACTGTCCCACGCTGCCGCCGGCGATCTTCCATCGCAAGGGCCGTCGCGCCCGGAAGGCACCGGCCGCTCCGCCCCTCGGCACGTCCGCGCGACGTCGTGGGACAGGAGCCGGTCGTGGATGCATCCCTCATATGGGGCCGATCGCGCGGAGGTGCCGCGCCCGCCGGCCGCAGGGACCCGCAGGGGATGCGTCACGAGAGGAGCCGAAGATGACCGGATGGGGCCGTGGCCTGGGATCCCGCCGGGGGCCGGACCACACGCGGCGGCCGCTGCGGCGCGCCGGGAGAGGGATCCTCGCGTGCGTCGCCGTCGCCGCGCTCGTGGCGGCGTGCACCGGCGGATCGACGCCCTCGCCGTCCCCGACGAGCGTACCGCCGGCATCGGCGCCGCCGGCCCCGATCGCGACGGCCGAGACAGCCACGCCGAGCGCCTCGACCGCGGCTGCCGCCCGCACCGCAGCGCCCCTGGTGGAGCTGACGGGCTTCAGCGTGCGTCCGTTCGGGGTCGGGTACGCGACGAACGCCTTCTTCGCCGTCGACGCGGACGGCAGCGTCTACCTGCCCGGCGGCACGAAGGGAGCCGCGCTCGTCAAGATGGCGCCCGACGGCTCGGTCCTCGCCCGGTGGGCGGGGTTCGACGTCGTGCCCGGCCAGCCGGACACGGTCGTGGGCATCGCGGTCGACCCCGCGACCGGCGACATCTGGGCCACCGACACGAGCGCCGACCGGGTCGTGCACCTGGCGTCCGACCTCACGCCGAAGGGATGGTGGGGGACGACGGGCGCCGCCGAGGGGCAGCTCTCCAGCCCCGGCGGGATCGCCGTCGACGCGGCGGGCGACATCGTCGTCGCCGACATGGGCAACGACCGCATCCAGACGTTCACGCCCGACGGGACGCTCGTCTCGGCCTGGGATGCCCCCGGCGGGAAGACGGCGCCCTACGACGTGGCCGCGGCCGCGAACGGCGAGATCGTCGCCTCGACCGTCCAGCCGCTGGCGCTGTTCCTGGGCGGAAGCAAGGTCCTGCGCCTGTCGTCGACCGGCAGCCCCACGCTCACGATCGCGGACTCGGCCGGCGCGCAGCTGAACTTCCCCGACGCGGCGGTCGATGCCGCCGGGAACATCTGGGTCGCCGACCCGTTCCTCGGGCTGCTGGAGTACGGGCCGGACGGGAAGCCGCTGGGAACGTGGCAGATCCCCGGCGGCGGCCAGGCCGCCGTGTCGGTGCGGGTCGCGCCGTCCGGCGACATCTACACGCTGGCGTGCACCGGCGTGAACGGCGACTGCACCCTCGCCCAGAACACGCCCGACATGCAGCAGGTCGCCACGTGGCATGCGTCCACGCCCGTGGACCATCCGGGGACGGTGGTCGACGTGAACGACCGGCAGGCGTACCTGCAGTGCGTCGGGTCCGGGAGCCCGACGGTCGTCTGGTCGGCCGGGTCCGAGCATCTCCGGCTGGCTGACCACCGCGCAGTACCTCATGGGGAAGCTCGCCGAGACGAGTCGCGTCTGCGTCTACGACCGTCCGGGCCAGGGCTGGAGCGGGCCCGGCGGGTTCGATGAGGTGAGCCACTGGGCCCAGGTGGTCGCGGACATGCACGACGCGCTCGCCAAGGCCGGCGAGAAGGGCCCGTTCGTCATCGCCGGGCATTCGTACGGCGGGCTCCTCGCACGCCTGTACGCGCTGACCTACCCGAAGGACGTCGCGGGCATCGTCTCGATCGACCCGTCCCACGAGGACGAGTGGGCGGGGCCGGCGACGGACCAGTTCGCGCCCGTTCGGCATCACGACGTGCACGGACGCCTCGTGCCCGCTGTACGGCGACATCCAGGCGATGAAGAAGCTCCAGGGCGGCAAGGTCGCCGGGTCGCTCGGCGCGCTCCCGCTCGTCGTCCTGTCGCACGCGCCGGACCTGCCGTTCTGGGCCGCCGACTACGACGCGCTCTGGGAGAAGCTCGGGACGGACACGGCCACGGCGTCGTCCAACGCGCGGCACGTGATCGCGTCGTGGGCCAGCCACATGATCCCGTACACGCAGCCGGGGCTCGTCGTGGAGGCGGTGAAGCAGGTCGTCGCGGCCGCTCGCGCATCCGACCACACGCTGCCGGCGTGCGGGACGGCGTTCACGGCGCTCGGAGGTGCGTGCGTGCCCTGACGGCGACCCGCGTGCGGATCCTCGCGGCGATCAGTACCCGCGGGCCGCGAGGATCCGCGCCATCCGGCGCGCGGCGCGCGACCGGTGCGAGACCGCGTTCTTCTCCGTCGCGGACCACTGGCCGAGCGTCCGGCCGCCGGGCGCCTCCGGCTCGGGCTCGAAGATGGGGTCGTACCCGAAGCCGCCGACGCCGCGCGGCCGGTTCGCGATCCGCCCGCGGAGCGTCCCGCGCGTGCGCGTGACGGGGATCCCGCCCCGCTCGCCGGCCTCCGCCGGGTCCGCGAACGCGAGGACGCAGACGTACCGCGCGCCGCGCCGCTCGGGCGGGAGGCCGCCGAGGACGCCGAGGAGCTTCACGTTGTTCTCCTCGTCGGTCGCGTCCTCGCCCGCGTAGCGGCGGGTCCGCACGCCCGGGCCGCCGCCGAGCGCGTCCACCTCGATCCCCGAGTCGTCGGCGAGCGTGGGGAGGCCGGAGGCGCGCGCGTAGAAGCGGGCCTTCGTCGCGGCGTTCGCGGCGAAGGTCTCCCCGTCCTCCACGGGCTCGCCCGCCGGCGGTGGCGTCGGGCACGTCGGCGAGCGAGAGCAGGCAGCGCGTGCTCCAGGTGGAGGAGCTCGGTCAGCTCGCGGAGCTTGTGCGCCGACCCCGTCGCGACGAGCAGGACGGGGGCCCGGCGCGCGGGTGCGGCCACGGCTCCCGGGGCGTCGGCAACGGCCCCGGCGGCCTCCGCCCCGGGGCGTCGGCGGCAGGGCCGGACCCACCGCGCGCGGCCGGGTCACTCCGAGACGGTGGCGATCGCGCGCGCCTGCGCCTCGAAGAGCGTCGTGAGGCCCAGGTCGGCGAGGTCGAGCAGCGCGTCCACGCCGGCCCGGCTGAAGGGCGTCCCCTCGGCCGTCCCCTGGAGCTCGACGTACGTGCCGGCATCGGTGCCGACGACGTTGAAGTCCACCTCGGCGTGGGAGTCCTCGGCATAGTCGAGGTCGAGGACGGGCCGGCCGTCCACGATCCCCACGCTCACCGCCGCGACGTGGCCCCGAAGGTGGCGCTCCAGGCCGAAGCGCGTGAGGGCCATCGCGAGCGCGATGTAGCCGCCGGTGATGGACGCGGTCCGCGTGCCGCCGTCCGCCTGCAGGACGTCGCAGTCGATGGTGACCGTGCGCTCGCCCAGCTTGGACATGTCCACCACGCCACGCAGCGAGCGGCCCACCAGGCGCTGGATCTCGTGCGTGCGGCCGCCGATGCGACCCTGGGCGGCCTCGCGAGGAGTCCGGTCCGAGGTGGCGCGCGGCAGCATGCTGTACTCCGCCGTCACCCAGCCCGTCCCCTTGCCGCGGAGGAACGGCGGGACGCGGTCCTCGATCGTCGCGGCGCAGAGGACATGCGTCCCGCCGAGCTTGATGAGGCAGGAGCCCTCCGCCCACTTCTGCAGGCCCAGCTCCACCGAGACGGGGCGCAGGTCCGTCGGCAGCCGTCCGTCGCCGCGCCGCACGGGCGCGTTCCCGATCGTCATCATCCCTCCCGTGGCGCCCGTCCGGCATCCGCCGGCAGCGCCGCATCCGCGGCCGCGGCGGCCTCCGCCGCCTTCGCCGCGTCCCACAGCTCGTCGAGCTCGTCGAACGATAGATCACGGAGCGCGACGCCCCGTGCCGCAGCCATCCGCTCCACGCGGCTGAAGCGCCGGCGGAACTTCTCGTTGGCCGCGCGGAGCGCGCTCTCCGCCTCCACGCCGTGGCGGCGGGCGAGGTTCACGGCGACCATCAGGACGTCGCCGACCTCCTCCGCGCGGTGCTCGTCGGTCTCGGCTTCGCGCAGCTCGGCGAGCTCCTCGTGGAGCTTCTCGACGATCGGCTCGATCGCCGGCCAGTCGTACCCGAGGTTCGCCGCGCGGTCCTGCATCTCCTGGCTCGCCGCGAGCGCGGGCATCGACCGGCTGATGCCGTCGAGCGCGCTGCGGGGCTCCTCCACCTCGGCCGGATCGTCGCGGCCGGCGGCCGCGGCCTCGCGCGCGGCGGACTCCGCCGCGTCGGCGCGCTCCTGCGCCTTGATCCGCTCCCACTGGCGGTTCACGTCCGACGCCGTGTGCGCCTCCGCGTCGCCGAAGACGTGCGGGTGGCGGCGGACGATCTTCCCGGCGATGGACGCCTGGACATCGGTGAGGTCGAAGACGCCGGCCTCGGCGGCCAGCTGTGCGTGGAGGACGACCTGGAGCAGCAGGTCGCCGAGCTCCTCCGCCAGCGCGGGGGACGCCGCGTCCGCGTCGAGCGCGTCGTAGACCTCGTACGCCTCCTCGAGCAGGTGCTTGCGGAGCGACCGGTGCGTCTGCTCGCGGTCCCAGGGACAGCCGTCCGGGCGGCGGAGGCGGTCGGAGATCCACGGCATCGCCCACGGCCCCGCCAGCGCCTCGACGCGCGGGACGGGCGGGAGGTAGACGGGCCATGCCAGGTCGGTCTCGACGAGACCGCCGACGGTGGCGCCGGCCGATCGCCCGAGCAGCCCGACCGGGTGGTCCGACGGGTACAGCCGGCGCAGGATGTCCAGCGCGCTCGCCGCCGGATCCCGGTGGCGGCCCGGGAGCGGCTCGACCGGGCGGTCGCCGCGCGACCGGAGGATGGCCGCGGGCGCGACGAGGAGAGGACGCCAGGCGTCGATCGGCGTGCCGGCGAGGCGCTCGCCGGCACAGACCTGCAGTCCGTCCGCCGGGTCCAGGCCCCAGCGGATCCGGGCCTCGGCGATGAGGGCGTCAAGCACGTCGCGCCCTCACCGCGTCAGGGCGCGGCTGTCGCAGCCGGGATGACCGTGTTCGGGGAGGCGACCTGGTCGATCTTCGCGGCGGCACGCAGCGGCGAGTACCAGCGGTCGAAGCCCGACGCCTGGATCGTCGTCACCTGGTCCCCGGTCGGCTTGCGCGTCTCTTCCTTCGTCACGTTGAAGAGGTAGAGGCCGTCCGACGTCCGGAGGACGTCGGAGACGCCGCCGACCGGCGTCGCGAAGATCGCGGACTCCTGCTCGTTCGGGAGCTGGAGGCGCGCGACCCAGCCCAGGAAGCCGCCGGTGGAGGCGTCCGACGCATCCGAGTACTGCTTCGCGAGGGCCGCGAAGTCCGCGCCGGGTGCGGTCGCCTTCTGGCGCAGCGTCTCGATGAAGGTGTCCGGCGACGTGCGCCGGTCCACGAACTGGATGATGTGCCAGCCGTACTGGGACTTGATCGGGGCGAGCACCTGGTCGGGCTTGAGCCCGTCGGCGAAGGCCGCGTCGCCGAACTCCGTGACGACGGAGTCGCGGGTGATCCACGGGAGGAGGCCGCCTTCGGCCGCGGTGCCGGTGTCGTTGCTGTCCTTCTTCGCCGCGTCCTGGAAGGTGATGGTCCCCGCCTTGATCTGGTCGTAGAGCTTCTGCGCCGTCTGCTGCGCCTGCGTCCACTCGACGCCGGTCGACGCGAGTCGAGGAGACCTTCGAGGGGTCGCCGCCGGGCGAGATGAGGATGTGCCGGACCCGGACCTGGTCGCCGGTGCCCTGCGAGACGTCGAGCTTGATCTCGCTCGCCTCGCGCTGCGCGCTCGGCTGGTCGATCGCCTCGGCGAGGACGCTGTCCGTGAGCTTCGTCTTCGCGACCTCGTAGCCCAGGAGGCGCCGCAGGACGGACTGGTCCACGCCGGCGTCCGCGACCTTCTTCGCGAAGTCCGGGTCGCTCGTCGCGGGGGCGACGTCCGTGATGTGCGCGATGACGTACGTGCCGCTGCTCGTCTGGATGATGTCGGTGGTGCCGTTCGGCTGGAGGTTGAAGATCGCGTCGAGCACCTCGGGCTCCACGCTCGTGGAGTCGCGCGTCAGCCACCCGATCGACCCGTCGTCCGCGCCGATGTTCGTGGTGCCGGACGATGCGTCGGTGGTGCCGGTGGAGGCGTCCTGGCCGGTGGCGACGGGGGACGCCATCACGTCGTTCCAGGACTTGCCGCTGTCGAGCTCGGCCTTGATCGCGTCGATCTTCTTCTTCGCCGCGTCGATCTCCTGCTGCGTCGACTCGGCCGCGCCGGTGGCGATCCCGGGGGTGACGGAGATCATGTAGGCGTTGCGCGCCTCGGGCACCGTGGACTCGGCGGCCCAGGCCGCGTCGACGTCCGCCTGGCTCACGCTCCCGCCGCGCTGCGAGAGGAGGTCGGTCTGGACGATGCCGTCGACGAACAGCTGGTTCGTGTCGTCGATCACGTTCTGGCGCTTGCTGTCGATCGCGGTGATCTGCGAGTCGCCCTCGGTGGCCGTGAGGTGGTTCGCCGCGACGAGCGCCCGGATCGTGGACTCCTGCTGGTCGAGGCGGAACTTCTGGGCGGCGACCGCCGCACGGAACGTGTCCTTCGACACCGACTGGCCATTCACGGAGAGCATCGACGCCATGTGGTCGTCGAACCAGACCGCACCGACGGCCGCGAAGAGCATGAGCACGGCGAAGACGATGGCTGCGCCGAAGCCGAGCGTCATGAGGAGGTTGCGGCGCTCGCCGGCCTCGAGCCGGTCGCGGCGCGGACGGGTGATGGGTTTGGCTCTCTGTGTCATGAGGGTCAGTCGGTCCTTCTGCTCGCACGGGCGCCCGGCCGCGTGGGCCGGGCGGTCCGGCACATGGTAAACGAGAACGGCGCACGTGCCCGCGCGCACGCATGAGAGGACGTCCCACGATGCGCGCCGGTTCCGGCTGGGCGGCCGGCGGCGCGTGGCCGTGCCGCCGACCCGGAGGCGATGGGACCCGCCGCTCGGGCGACCTCAGCCGGCGTTCCAGCCCGCGCCGAGGCGCAGCACGCTCCGCGGCCGCAGCGCGCGGCCGCGGGAGCTGTTGGTCGTGTCCACGACGAGCGGTGCCTGCGCGTAGACGGCGTCCCAGTCGATCGCGCGGTGCGGGGTCACGACGACGATGCAGTCGCTCGTCGCGAGCAGGTCGGCGAGGCCGGTGCTCGTGCGCTGCGTCCCGTCGGCGTCGCGGAACGACGGCACGTGCGGGTCGTGGTACGCGACGGTCGCGCCGCGCGCGGCGATCCCCGCGAGCACCGCGGCGGCGGGGCTGTTGCGCGGGTCGCGGACGTCGGGCTTGAACGCGACCCCGAGGACGCCGACGCGCGACCCGCGCACGGCGCGCCCGCGCTCGTTGAGCGCCTCCGCCACGAGGTCCACCACGTGGCGGGGCATCGCGAAGTTGATGTCGCCTGCGACCTCGACGAAGCGGTCGACGAAGTCGAAGTGCCGGGCGCGCCAGGCGAGGTAGTAGGGGTCGACCGGGATGCAGTGGCCGCCCACGCCGGGACCCGGGCGGAACGGCATGAAGCCGAACGGCTTGGTCGCCGCCGCGTCGATGACCTCCCAGACGTCGAGGCCCATCCGCTCGCACAGGAGCGCGAGCTGGTTGACCAGGGCGATGTTCACGTTGCGGAAGACGTTCTCGAGGAGCTTCGCGAGCTCGGCGGCGTCCGGGGAGGAGAGCTCCACGACGCGGCTGTTGATCCGCCGCAGCAGCGCGGCGGCCCGCGCGGTCCCGGCCTCCCCCACCGCACCCACGAGGCGCGGGACGTCCCGGCTCGCCGACGCGGGGTCACCCGGGTTCACCCGCTCGGGGGCGAAGGCGAGGTCGAAGTCGGTCCCGGCGACGAGGCCGGAGCGCTCGAGCGCCTCGCGGAAGGGCCGGTGGTGGTCCCCGGGAAGGTCGTGCTCTGGAGGACGACGAGCTGCCCCGGGCGCAGGGATGCGGCGACGAGGGCGGCGGCGGAGAGGACCGGGCCGAGGTCGGGGTCCTTCGCCTCGTCGATCGGGGTGGGGACGCAGACGAAGACCGCGTCGGCGGCCGCGAGGTCGGCCGCGGCGGCGTCGGACCCGAGGATGCGGAAGGTCCCCGCGGCGAGCGCCGCCTGCAGGCGGGCGTCGTCGATGTCGTCGATCGGGGAGCGGCCGGCGGCGAGGTCGGCGACCCGCGCGGCCGATGCGTCGATCCCGACGACCGCGGAGCCGGCCTCGGCGAACGAGAGCGCCAGCGGCAGGCCCACGTATCCCAGGCCCACGATCGCGACGCGGGTGTCCTCGCTCATCGTCCCTCCGCTCTCGGCCGCTGCGGCCGTGGCACGTCCGGCTGCCGCGGGGCCGTCCGGCCGAGGATAGCCCGCATCCCGCATCCGCACCGCCTCGCGCGGCCCGGGCCGGATCCCGTCATCGGTCGCGCGCGAGGCGGTCCACGAGCGCGACGTACCGCGCGCCCTCGCGGTCCCAGCCGAGCTCGGAGACGCGCGCGGCGGTCCGCACGACCCGCGCCTCGCGCTCGAGCGGATCGTCCGCGAGGCGCGCGATCACGCCCGCGAGATCCGCCTCGTCGCCGGCCGCATAGGTCGCGACCGTGTCGGCGGGGAAGTAGCGCTCCACCGTCGCGAGGCGCGACGCGACGACCGGCTTGTGCATCGCCGCGTACTCGAAGAGCTTCGTGGAGAGGCTGAAGTCCGTGAACGGGTCGCGGCGCGTGGGCGCGAGCCCCACGTCGGCGCCGGCGATCGCCGCGGGGACCTCCTCGAGCGGGATCCGGCCGTGGAGGACCGCGCGGTCCGCGATCCCGAGGTCGTCGGCGAGCCCGGAGAGGCGGCGCGCGTCGTCCCCGCGACCGTAGACGTCGAGCGTCACGTCGAGGTCCGGGCGGTCGCCCGCGAGGCGCGCGACGGCCCGCAGCACGGTGTCGAGCTCGTACATGGGCGTGACCGCGCCGGCGTAGACGAGCCGGAGGCGCCCGTCGGCACGGAACGGCCGCTCGGCGACCGCCGCGGTGTCGAAGAGCGCGAGCGACGGCGTGTTCATCACGATCGTGAGCTTCTCGGGCGGCAGCCCCAGGTCGAGCAGGCGGTCGCCGAGCGAGTCGTTCACCGTGATGACCGCGTCGGCCGCGAGGGTGGCGAGGGTCTCCTGGACGCGGAGCAGCACGTGCGGGACCGGCCCGGCCGCCGCGGGGAAGCGGCTGCGGAAGAACTCGGGCATCGCCTCGTGGAGGTCCAGGACGAGCGGGATCCCGTCGAGCCGCATCGGCAGGCCGGCGAAGACGAGGAAGTCCGGCAGCGTGTGGACCTGGACGAGCGCGTAGCGCCGCCGGCGGTGCGCGGCGGTCGCGGCGAACAGCGCCCGGAGGAAGAAGGCGACGTACTCGGAGAGATACGTGCCGATCCCCGCCCCCTGGTGGCGCCGGACCGGCAGCCGCGTGACGCGGACGCCCTCCACGACCCCGGTCGGGTCGTCGCCCGGCCGCCGGAGCGAGAAGACGTCCACGGCGCGCCCGCTCGCGACGAGCGTCTCGGCCTCGCGGCGGACGCGCGCGTCCTCCTCGTAGTAGGCGTGGACGATCATGCAGACGGGCCGGCGGGCGCGGGTCGGCCGGGCATCGGAGCGCGGGGTCACGCCGGTCATGGTAGCGGCGGCGGCCTTCCGGCGGGTCCGCGCACGGGCGGGGTCCCCGGCCGCTTCGGCGGTGCCGTGCTACCGTACCTCCCGCCCATGGCTCCCACCCCGAAGGCCGCGAAGGCCGCCGCCCCCGCCTACCGGAGCACCTCCGAGCGCCCGTCCACGGTGGGCCTCGTCGTCGAGGGCTTCCGCGAGACCTGGTCCCGCCGCCGCCTGATCCGCTACCTGGTCCAGGCGGACATGAAGAAGAAGGGCGCGAACACGGTCCTGGGCAACGTCTGGTGGGTCATCGACCCGCTCATGCTCATGGTCGTCTACGTCGTGCTCGTGACGGTCATCACGCAGAAGCCGCAGCCCGACTACCCGCTCTTCATCTTCTCCGCGATCCTGCCGTGGAAGTGGTTCACCTCCACGATCAGCGACGCCGTGACGTCGGTCACCGGCGCAGGAGCGGCTCATCAAGCAGCTGCACTTCCCGAAGCTCGTCCTCCCCGTCGCCTCCACGTTCTCCGGCGTCACGAGCTTCGCGTTCGGGCTCATCCCGCTGGGCCTGCTCCTCGTCTTCTTCTACAGCGACCGGATCTCGCCGTACCTCCTGCTCATCCCCGTCGTCGCGTCCGTCCAGCTCGTGTTCTCGCTCGGCCTCGCGATCGCCGTCTCGGCCGTGAACGTCTTCTACCGCGACCTCGGGAACGCCATCCGCCATCTCCTCCGCCTGTGGTTCTACCTCTCGCCCGCCCTGTACTCGGCGCAGCAGATCGAGAGCCTCGGCGTGAAGAACCCGACGATCGCGTTCCTCTTCAACCTGAACCCGTTCACGATCCTCTTCGAGAGCTACCGGAACATCATCTACAACGGCACGCCGCCGCTGTGGGGTCACCTGGCCGTGCTCCTCGGGATCTCCGTCGTCATCTGCTGCCTCGCGACGTGGGGCTTCAAGCGGATGGAGACCTCGTTCGCGAAGGTGCTGTGACGTGACCGCGCCCACGCCCACGCCCACGCCCACGCCCACGCCCACCGAGACGATCGGCTTCGACGGTCTCCCCACCGCGCACGCCGCCGCCGGCGCCCGACCTCTCCGCGGACCTCCCGAGCGTCATCGAGGTCCGCGACCTCGGTGTCCGGTACAGCCTGCGGCTCACGAAGAAGAACACCCTGCGGAACACGTTCATCAACGCGTTCCGGAAGAAGGACGGCCCGAAGGACTTCTGGGCACTCCGCCACGTGGACTTCGACCTCGTCCAGGGCCAGTCGCTCGCGGTCATCGGGCCGAACGGCGCCGGGAAGAGCACGCTCCTCCAGGTGCTCGCGGGGATCCTCACGCCGTCGGAGGGCGGCGTGATCGTGCGGGGCCAGGTGAGCAGCCTCCTGACGCTCGGCGCCGGCTTCGACCAGGACCTCACCGGCCGGGAGAACATCCTCCTCGCCGGCGCCTTCCTCGGGCTCGACCACCGCGAGGTGATGGACCGACTGGACCCGATCGTCGAGTTCGCCGACCTCGGCCAGTTCATCGACGCCCCGATCAAGACGTACTCGTCCGGGATGCGCGCGCGCCTCGGCTTCTCGATCGCGACGTCGGTGGACCCGGACGTCCTGCTCCTCGACGAGGTCCTCGCGACCGGCGACGCGATCTTCCGCGCGAAGAGCAAGGCGCGGATCCTCGAGCTCGTCCGGTCCGCGAAGGCGATCGTCCTCGTCACGCACGACATGGGCTGGGTGACGGAGTTCTGCAACCGCGCGCTGCTCATCGAGAGGGGCGAGGTCATCGCCCAGGGCGAGCCGGACGAGGTGGTCGCCATCCACCTCGACCACGCCGAGAAGGCGAAGCGCGAGAAGCTCGAGCAGATCCGCCGGTACGGCGGCGTGGCGCCGAAGGTCCCCTAGGACCGAGCGAGGCGCGGCGCGCCTGCCGAAGCACCGGGGGGCTTGACAGCGCTGCGAGCGCCCTACAATCGCGGTGCGTCCCGTGGGCACGTTCGCCCGCCGCGACATGCGGTGCGGCCACGATCTCGGGGGGACCGCCATGCGTAGGATGACGGCCAGGATCGCGTGCGTCGGCATCGCAGCGATCCTGCTCTTCGGCGGCCAGGCCGCTCTCCCAGGGCACCATGCGCTCGGCGCGGGCAGGTGGGCCGACGCGGGCGCGGCGGCGGCGGTGAAGGCGGCCCAGGCCCTGCTCAGGACGAAGGACACGGCGACGCCGAAGGCGCCGTCGCTCCCCATCGGTTGTCGGACCGCCGCGCAGGACGCCGCCGATCAGAAGGTCATCCAGGCCTACGCCGGCAAGCTCAAGGGCCGCGAGTGGGGCCTCATCGGTCGCCTGAACAAGGCACTCACCGGGACACCGCCGGCCGGCACGACGATCGCCGGGATCGCGCGTCTCAGGAGTCAGCTCCTCGACCGCGTCTCGGCGCGCGTGGCTCGCGCGATCGCCGCGTACATGGCCGCACCTGAGAGGGCACTCGCCGTGGCGGGGGCGGCAGGTGACATCGCCGCATCGATGCAGGGCCTCGGCGGGGATCCCAGGAAGATCGTCAACGCCCTGGCGGTCGGCGTGCGGAGGCCGATCAACACGCTCATCGACCGGATCAGGAAGGAGCACTACTACACCCTTGCCGACACGATCCGCCGCATCGCGTCGGCGGCGCAGGCGGCACGCCCCTCGGACCCGCCCGTCGACATGACCAGTCTCGACGCCGCGCTGGCGAAGGCATTCTCGTTCGACGCGGAGCTCAGGCTGACCCTCGACTACCCCGAGAACCACTGGGTCCTCGACGCGAAGGTCCCGCTGCGCTGGAAGCCGGCGGCCGCGGGAGGGGATGACGGGGCACTCGCGCCTCTCGCTCCCGAGCGCACGAAGATCGGCCCGCTCGCCGGGACCGACAATGACGGCTGGTACTCGAAGTACACGGACGACGCCGGTGCGGGCCAGCTCTCAGCGAGCCACTTCGTGGTGAACGCCCGGCTGGCCGCAGGCGACGGGAGCGCGATCGACCCCTGCTCGGGTGAAGCGACGATCTGCGCTCGATCGGTTCTGGGCGGACAGCGACGACCTACCGAGTTCCCGTACCCCGGGATCCCGCCGGTCACCGCATCCCTCGCCAGGACCAACTTCGCTGCGTGCTTCGCCGCAAAGGGCTCCGCGGATCCGCGTGGGGACAGGCGTACACGTTCACGGTCGAGCCTGCGAGACCGGGACGCCCGGTGGGTCGACTCGTCGACCCAGACGACCGTGTCGGCGCCGGAGGGGAGTCTCCACTGCGAGCTCGCGTTCAAGGTCGCCCACACCCCGCGCAAGTAGCCGCCGCCGGGGGCCTCGAGTCCCGCTCAGCGTCGCGCGGAGACCTGATCCCCGCCTCGTCGGCGAGCAGGGATCGGCGAGTAGTGGTGGCCCGGCGGGACGTGCAGCGTCCGGCGGTCGCGGACGATGCGGGCCGCGAGGCCGGCGTGGACGCGGAGGCTCCGCATCGGCTCGTGCTGGTGCGTCACGGGCGGCGCGCCCGCAGCCGTGACCGGATCGCGTCGAGCGCCCGCATCTCCCCGGCGAGCACGAGCGGCACCAGGTGCCGGAACGAGCCGGGCCCTGTGTACACCCGCGACGCGACCGCGGGAGGCAGCTCGTACCACATGAGCCCCGCGGACTCCGAGATGAACGCCGCGCGGCGTCCGGACCCGCAGCGACGGCGGTCGCGGGCGGCGAGGCCGTGGCGATCGCGATCCCGCGGCGCCGGCCCTCCGCCTCGATCCGCGCCGCGTGGAAGGGCGTCGACACCGCGACGACGCGGCGGTACCCCATGCCGCGATCGCGCGCACCGACGCGCGCGTGTTGTGCCCGGGCCGGGCGGGCAGCACGGCCTCCGGCGGGATCCCGTCGGCGACCAGCCAGTCCCGCATGACGTCGACCTCGTCGATGCCGTCCGCGACGCCGCCGGTGACGACGAGGACGGGCGCGATGCCCGCACGCCAGAGGCGCGCCGCCTGGTCGAGGCGCGCGCGAAGGACGCGGGACGGGCCTGCGGCCGTCGCGGTCGCGCCGAAGACCACGATCGCCTCGGGGTCGGGCGGCATGTCGGCGCGGAACGAGTCGTCCGTGCCGCACGACGGGCCGCGCCGAGCGCCGGCCGGTGCGGTAGACCCGGAGCATCGCGGTCGCGACCCAGGCGAGGGCGGCCAGGCCGCACGCGACCGCCGCCAACGCCGGCGCCGCCAGGACGACGATCGGCCGCGGCCGCCCGCGGCCGCCGGCGGCCGCACGCGATGCTCCTCGTCGCGCGGGCGCCGAGGCCCCACGCCTCGAGGACGGCCCGCGTGCAGACCCCCATCTCGTACCCAGCGACGAGCGTGTCGTGCTGCGCCTCCGTGAGGAACGCGATCGCGAGCCGCCCGCCGGCGCACTCCACCACCGCCACGTCATGCGCGATCCCGGGCAGTGACCCGGTCTTGTGCGCGATCGCGATGTCGAGGTCCGTCGCGCCGAGCGGGATCCGCGAGTCCCGGACGTTGTTGCGGAGGGCGTTCGCGGTCAGGGGCCACGCCGGGGCGTCCGCCGAGGCCTCCAGGAGCCGCAGTGCGTCCCGCGCGGTCGTGCAGCCGGCGAGCGACCGCGGTGTACAGCGCCACGAAGACCCCCGGCCAGGGGCAGCGGCGGACGCGCCGTCGTTCGACACGCCCCCGATCGTAGAGGAGCCGCATGTGGCCCGGAAGGTGCCGGAGGTACACCGGTGCCGCCCCGGCGGTACCGGCCGGCTCGTGCGCACGCCGTGGCCGCACGGGAAGAGGTGGCGCGGCCGCGGGCGGCCGGGCCCGGCTCAGCGCGGCGGGACCAGCCGGTCGACGAGCGCGAGGTACGGCACGACCGCGACCTCCCAGCTGTAGCGGTCGCGCGTGATCGCCAGGCAGCGCTCGCGCAGTGCGGCGCGGTCCTCGGCCGATGCGTCGAGGAGCGACCGGAGGGCGCGGGCGAGGTCGTCCGGGTCGGCCGGGTCCGCGACCGCCCCGAGGCCGTCCGCCTCGACGATCGCGCGCATGACCTCCAGGTCCCGCCCGACGACGACCGGGGTGCCGGCCGTGAGGCTCTCCCAGAACTTGTTCGGCGTGGAGAGGCGCTGGTTCAGCGAGTTCGCCGGCACCGCCACGATCGAGACGTCCGCCGACGCGGTCCACGCGGGGACGTCGTCGGGCGGGACGGCGGGCAGCGTCGCGTGGCGGCCCGCGTACCGGGGGTCGCGGTCGCGCTCGCGGAGCTTCTCGGCCCACGGCCCGAAGCCGAGCATGACCAGCGCGGCGTCGTCCACGCGGAGCACGGCCTCTGCCGCCTCCTCGAGCCCGCGCTCGCGCCCCAGCCGGCCGAGGAAGAGCACGACCCGGCGTTCCGGCGGGAGGCCGGCCGCCGTGCGGATCAGGTCGGGCCGGGCCTCCGGCGGGTCCCAGCGCGGCTGGCAGTTGAGCAGGACCGTGGGCCGCACGCGGGTGCGCCAGGTCGCGGCGAGATGGTCGGCGATCGGGTCGTTCACCGTGACGATCGCGTCGGAGCGCCGCGCCCAGCCCCTCTCGCGCCGCCGATACCACGCGAGGAGCGGCCCGGGGACGCGGTCGTAGTTGTTCGACTCGAGGATCACGTCGATGACGTCGTAGACGACGCGACCCGCCCGCCCCGCGCGCCGGGCACGGCCGGCGAGGCCGAGGGCGACGGGGACGGAGAGGATCCCGAACGCGTGGTAGAGGTCGGCGGGCGCCACCTCGCGGCGAAGGGTCCGCCACCACCCGCGGACCGCCAGCGGCCACAGGACCGACTTCAGCGCGGCGTCGGCCCAGCGCCCGGGCCGCCCGAAGCGCCGGAGCGGCCCGCGCATCGCGTCCGCGTCGACGGTGCTCCAGCCGCGGAACGGTCCGCTCGGCGCGTAGCGCCGCGGGTGACGATCGCGGGGTCGCGCGCGTCGCCTCCTCCGCCGGGACGCCGGGGCCCGCGACGGCGGCGATCTCCACCTCCCACCCCGCGGCCGCGAGGCTCCGGGCGACGCGGAGGCTCCGCGAGTAGGGGGCCGCGGTGTTCGCGACGAGGAGGACCGCGCGCCGGCGCCGGCGCGGAGCGCCCGCGCCGGGGCTCACCAGGGCCTCCCGGTCAGCCGGCCGTACTCGGCGAGCAGCGTCTCGACCTGCTGCTCCCAGCAGTACGTGGCGTGCGCCGCGGCCAGGGCTCGCTCCCGATATGCACGGCGCTCCGCGGCGGGCGCGTCGAGGATCGGCCCGGATCGCGGCCGCGATCGCCGCCGGGTCCGTCGGGTCGCAGACGACGCCGCAGCCGGTCTCCGTGACGATCGGGGCCATCCCCGGCAGGTCGCTCGCGACGACCGGGACGCCGACCGCCATCGCCTCGAAGAGCTTGTTCGGGGTGGTGAGGCGATGGTTGAGCGTGGATGGCTGGATCGGCATCGCCACGACATCGGCGGCCGCGACCCAGCCGAGCAGCGCGTCCGGCGGGACCGCCGGCATCACGCGGACGCGGCGGCCGAGGACCGGGTCGACCAGCGCGGGATCCGCCGCGAGCGCCTCGATCGCGGGCAGCAGGACGCCGTAGCCGAGGAGGACGAGCACCGCGCCGGGGACGTCGCGGATCGCCTCGACCAGCTGCTCGATCCCCCGGCCGGCCGAGAACCCGCCCTGGTACAGGACGACCCGCGCGTCGTCCGGGAGGCCCAGGTGGGCATGGAAGCGACGCTCCGGCGGCTCGGGCGGGTCCGTCCGGTACGCGCAGTTCATCGCGATGACGGGCAGCGGCAGGCCCCAGCGCTCGGCCATGACCTCGGCGTACGGGCGGTTCACCGTGACGACGCGGTCCGCGGTCCGCGCCCACCGCCGCTCGCGCGCCGCCACGACCCGCCGCATCGGGCCCGGGAGGCGGGCGAGGTTCCCCGCGTCCACGTAGATGTCGCGGGCGTCGTAGACGACGCGCGCACCGCGCCGCCTCGCGACCGCGAGGCCGACCGGGACGCCCATGTAGGCCATGGCGTGGACCAGGTCGGCGTCCGGCGCCACCTTCACCGCCGCGCGCGTCTGGGAGCGGACCGTGAGAGCGATGGCGGCCATCCGCCGGGCGCCGGCCACCAGCCTCTTCGCGCGCGTCACGGGGCCACGCCGGCCCGCGGACGCGCCGCCGGGCGACGCGGCACGCGCGGGCGAGGCGCGGGAGCTGCGTCGTCGCCCGCACCGGTCCCCGACGCGCCGGCGCCGGAGGCCGGGCGCCCGCCGCGGGCGCGCGCGATCGTCGAGCGGAGAGCGGCGGGGAGCGGCAGCCCGTCCACGGCGGAGACGGGGACGCGGAGGACCCGGTAGCCGCGCCGGGTCGCGCACCTCGCGCGGGAGACCCGGGCCGAGGCGGCCCAGGATCGTCACCTCGTGCCCGCGTGCCACCAGCGCGGTGGCGATCCGCCACGTCCGCGAGTCGTACTCCCCGGTGGAGGGGATGACGATGAGGGCGCGCTGCGGGACGGGCACCGCCACGGCGGGCGCCCCGGCTCCGGCCGGGCCGCCCGCGCTCGTCTCCGTCGCCGGCCCCCCGCACGCCGGTCATGCGCGGCCGCCCTCGGTCATGCGCGGCCCGCCTCGGTCAGGTCGGCATAGAGGGCGACGAGCCGGGACGACTCCACCTCCCAGTTCCACCGGGCGTGCGCCGCGCTGAAGGCAGCGCGCGCGGAGGTCGGCCATCGCGTCGGCGTCCCGGTCGAGCACCGCGTGGATCGCGTCGGCGATGCTCGCCGGGCTCGTGGGGTCGCACGTCGCGCCGAGCGGTCCGTCGGGGTCCTCGAGCACGATCCGCCGCATGTCCGGGAAGTCGCTGACGACGACCGGGGTCCCCGCCGCGAGGCACTCGAAGAGCTTGTTCGGCGTGGAGAGCCGGTGGTTGAGGGTGGACGCCTGGATGGGCATGACGCCGACGTCCGCCGACGCGACCCACTCCGGGAGGGCGTCCGGCGGGACCGCGTCCACGACGTGGAACCGGCCGCCGTACCTGGGATCCCCGGCCATCTCGCCGAGCGTCGCCCGGAGGCCGCCGTACCCGAGGGCGACCGCGTGGACGCCGGCGGCGGCCGGCTCGAGGACGGCCTCGGCGAGCTCCTCGATCCCGCGATGCGCGGAGAACCCGCCGTGGTACAGGGCGATCGGCGCGTCCGCGGGGATCCCGGTCGCATCGCGGAGCAGCGTCGGCCGGTCGGCCGGCGGGTCCCACCGCGCCGGCGTGTTGTGCACGACGACGATCCGCTTCGGCGCGTACCGCTGCGTGAGCTCGTCCGCGAGCGCGTCGTTCACCGTGACCATCGCGTCCGCCTCCGCGACGTACGCGCGCTCGCGCCGGCGGAGGTAGCCGCGGAGCCAGCCCGGCCGCTTCGCGTAGCTGCCGGATTCGAGGATGATCTCGTGGCTGTCGTAGACGAGGCGGCCGCCCTTCCGGCGGCGCGACGTGGAGGCGGCCGGCATCGCGGTGAGGTCGTGGCCGTGGAAGACGTCGGCGCCGGCCGCGCGCTCCGCCACGGCCTTCCCCCACCCGTTGATGACGAAGTGCCAGCGGGAGAGGAAGTCGACGGAGCCGGGCTTCTCGTGGTGCAGGACCTTGCGGCCGAAGACGTGGCCGATCGTGCGGATCACCGCCCACGGCGCCCAGAGCACGAGCCCCACGAGGATGACGGGGATCTGCAGCCAGCCCTTGGGCGGCGTGACGATCCCGCGGCGGATCCGGAACGCCGACCAGCGCAGCACCCAGCCCCACGTCCGGTACGGGTGCCAGAACCACGCCCACGGGCGGCGCCACCCGCGAGGCGGCGGGACGCGCTCGATCCGGAACCCGTCGCGCTCCTCGACCTCGACCTCGGTGGACTGCGGGTCGCGCGGGAGGGCGTAGATCGTCACGTCGTGGCCGGCCGCCGCGAGCGTCCCCGCCTCGCGGAGGACGCGCGAGTCGCGGGTGCAGTCGTTGAACACGAACATCGCGACGCGACTCATCGCCGGCGGGCCTCCGTCGGCGCGGGCGGCCGGAGGGGTCCCGGGGGCCGGCGGCGTGGAGAGGGCCGCCGCGATCGCCTCCGCGGCACCGGACGGCGCGAGGTCCAGGTCGCGCGCGCGGGCCGCCGCCAGCGCAGGGGCGCGGTCGGGCGCGGCGAGCCGTGCCAGCTCCGCGGCGGCACGCGCGGCGTCGAGGCCGGTGACGACCATCGTCCCCGCCGACCCCGCCACCGCCTCCACCCACTCGGTCGTGCGCCGGAGGACGAGGCAGGGGGTGCCCAGCCAGGCGGCCTCGCGCTGGACCCCGCCGGAGTCGGTGAGGACCGCCGCCGCGTGCAGCTGGAGCGCGAGCGTCGTCCGGTAGCCGAGCGGCTCCACGACCGTCACGCCCGGCGGGAAGGCTGCGCCGGTCGCCGCGACCGCCGCGCGCGTCCCCGGGTGGAGCGGGAGGATCGCCGGCCGTGCCCCGCCGAGCGTGGCCGCATCGAGGATCGCCAGCCACGCGCGGATCGCGGCCGGATCGCGGTTCTCGGCGCGATGGATCGTCGCGAGGACGTACCCGCCGGGCGCGAGGCGCGGCGCGGGAAGGCCGCGGTCCGCCACGTCGCGCGCCGCGGCCACCGCCTCCGAGACGGACGTGAGCGCCGCGGGGTCGCGGACGTCGCGCGAGACGCGCGCGGCGAGGTCCTGCATGAGGTCGCCGACGAGGACGACCCCGTCGGTGATCCCCTCGGCGCGGAGGTTCGCGACGGCGGTGGGCGTCGGCGCGAACGACCACGCCGCCAGGTGGTCCGTGACGACCCGGTTGACCTCCTCGGGCATCGTCCGGTCGAAGCTGCGCAGCCCCGCCTCGACGTGCGCGACCGGGATGCCGGCCTTCGCGGCCGCCAGCGCGCCGGCGAGCGTCGAGTTCGTGTCGCCGTAGACGAGGACGGCGTCGGGCCGCTCGGCGGCGAGGATCGGCTCGAGGGCGACGAGCATGCGGCCGACCTGGTCGGCGCCGCCCCCGCCCCCCACCCCGAGCGTGTACGCGGGCCGGTCGAGCCCGAGCTCGGCGAAGAACGCGCCGGCCATCGCCGCGTCCCAGTGCTGGCCGGTGTCCACGAAGACCTCGTCGTGGCGCGCCCGCAGGGCGGGCTGGAGCGCCGCGGCCTTGATCAGCTGGGGCCGCGTCCCGACGACGCTGAGGATCCGCACGGCGGACGGCGCCGCGGGCCCCGGCTACCGGCCGGGCGCGCGGAGCGCGGCCGGCACGCCCACGCCGTGGTACGCGACGCGCGCGGGCAGGTCCACGGTCCGGAGGCTGTTCCGCCCGTCGTACACGACGCCGAGCTGCGGGAACCAGCCCCAGTCGAGGGTCGCGAACGCCGGGTCCGCGGTCTGCGTGACGATCGCGCGGGCCGGGCTCGTCTCGCCCCACGTCCAGGGTCGCGCGGCGCAGCGCTCGACCTCCTCGGGGGTCATGAGCGGGTCGTACGCCGCGACGATCGCGCCGTGGAAGGAGAGTCGCTCGATGAGCGGGAGGGCGCGGCTGTACGCGAGCTCCTTCACGCCGTCGCGGTACGTGAGGCCCAGGACGAGGACCTCGACCCCCTCGAGGCTGCCGAGCTCCTTCTGGAGCGCCTTGATCGCGACGCCGATCTGGCCGTCGTTCACGCGGCGCGAGAGCGCGACCAGCTCCATCTCCGGGGCGCGCGAGAGGAGGAAGTGCGGGTAGACGGGGATGCAGTGCCCGCCCACGCCGATCCCCGGCTGGTGGATGTGGCTGTACGGCTGCGTGTTCGCCGCGGCGATGACCTCGAGGATGTCCACCCCCACGCGGTCCGCGTAGCGCGCGTACTCGTTCGCGAGCGCGATGTTCACGTCGCGGTACGTCGTGTCGGCGAGCTTGCTGAACTCCGCTGCCTCGGCGCTGCTCATCGCGACGACCGGGGCGTCGAGGACGCTCGCGTAGAAGCCGGCCGCACGGCGGCGCGACTCCTCGCCGAGGCCGCCGACGAGCTTGGGGTACTGGGCGAGGTTCGCGAGCGCGTGGCCGGAGTAGAGCCGTTCGGGGGAGAACGCGATGAAGACGTCCGACTCGGCCGCGAGGCCGGTCGCGTGCTCGATGCGGGGCGCGAACCGGTGGCGCGTGTCGCCGACCGGGAGGGTCGTCTCGAAGATGACGGTCGAGCCGGCGTGGAGCCCCGGCGCGATCGAGGCGACCGCGGCGTCCATGTAGCGGTAGTCCGGCTGCTGCTCGTCGTCGAGCATGACCGGGACGATGAGCACCACGACGTCCGCCTGGCGGGCGGCCGCGGCGGCGTCCAGGGTCGCGGAGAGCGTCCCCTCGGCGTGCGCGCGGGCGACGGCCTCGGAGAGGCCCGGCTCGCCGTCCACGTGCGAGATCCCCGCGTTGATCGCGTCGACGACGGACGCCTGCACGTCCACCGCGATCACCCGCCAGCCGTGGCCGGCGAACTGCGCGCAGAGCGGCAGGCCCATCTTCCCCGCGCCGACGACGGCGACCGTGCCCACGGTCCCCTCCTCGGCGGTCCACGGCGCGACGCGTCGGGGGGCGGGATGCGTGCACGGATGGGAGGGCAGCTCGATCGATCCGCCGAGCATCGAGGGAGCGGCGGAGAGGGGACGGTCGGTGACGGTCATGCGACGGGGAGCCTCGAGGTCAGGTCGGTCATGTCGATCGGCCGGCGCTCGGCCGCGGCGAGGAGCAGGGCGTTCGCGACGGCGACGGCCCAGAGGCCGTCCTCGCCGTCCACCTGCGGGCGGCCGCCGTCGCGGACGACGCGCAGGAAGGCGTCGATCTCGGCGGCGAGCGGCTCGGACGAGGGGACGGAGATGTCGGCCACGTCGCCGACGAAGTTGGTGGCGTAGCCACCGATCATCTCGGGCTTGTCCGTCGCCGCACGCGTGAACGTGAGCCGCTGGGTGAGGTAGTCGAGCTCGAACATCCCCTCCTCGCCCACCACGACCAGCTGGCGGCGCTTGGCGGGCGTCAGCCAGTTCACGTCGATCATCCCGGTCGCGCCCGACGGGAAGTGGAGGAGGCCGAACAGCAGGTCCTCGTGGGAGGTGTGGATCCGCTGGGCGAGCTCCGCGTATACGCGGGTCGGCCGCTCGCCGGCGATCCAGCTGAGCATGTCCGCGTCGTGCGTGCCGAGGTCCACGGTGACGCCCACGTCGCGGATGCGGGCCGGGAACGGGCCGGCGCGACGGCTGGCGACGGAGTAGAGCGTGCGGATCCAGCCCTCGCGCATGAGCCGGCCGAGCTCCACGACGGCGGGGTTGAAGCGCTCCACGTGGCCCACCTGGACGGGGACCCCGGCGCGCTGGCCGGCGGCCACGATCCGCAGCCCCTCCTCGACGGTGGCCGCGAGCGGCTTCTCCACGAGGACCGGGAGGCCGCGTTCGATCGCGGCGAGCGCGAGCGGCTCGTGGGCGGTCGTCGGCGCGGCGATGACCACCGCGTCGAGCTCCGCCTCCTCGATCATCGCGAGGGGCTCGGCGAATCCCGCGGCGCCCGTGGCGTCCACCGCGGAGGCGAGCGTCTCCGCGACGGGATCGGCGACGGCCGCGAGCGTCACGCCCTCACGGGTGGACAGGACGCGGAGGTGGTTCCGGCCCATCGAGCCGAGCCCGGCGAGCCCGACCCGGAGCGGTGCGGCGCTCATCGCGACGCGGCCGTGGCGTCCGCGTCGGCGCCGACGCCGGCGTGCCGGAGGATCGAGTCGCGGAGCGTCGCGATGACCACGTCCTGGTCCGCGTCGCTGAGGCCGGGGAACATCGGGAGGCTCATGCAGCCGGCGGCGGCGGTCTCCGTGTCCGGCAGGTCGGCCTCGATCCCGAGCTCCATCACGTACTGCTGGCGGTGGCACGGGATCGGGTAGTAGATGCCCACGCCGATCTCGGCCGCCTGCATGTCCGCCACGACGTCGTCGCGGGCCGGCCCCACGTTGATCGTGTACTGGTGGTAGACGTGCGTCCGCCCCTCGGGGACGACCGGGAGCGCGACCGGGAGGCCGGCGAGGCCGGCGTCGTAGCGCGCCGCGAGGGCCTGCCGGCGGGCCGTGTTCCGCTCGAGCTTGTCGAGCTGGACGAGGCCGATCGCGGACTGGATGTCCGTCATCCGGAAGTTGTACCCGAGGATCTCGTGGTGGTAGCGCTTCGCCATCCCCTGGTTCCGGTAGAGGCGCAGCCAGTCGGCGAGCCGGTCGTCGTTCGTCGTGATGAGCCCGCCCTCGCCGGTCGTCATGTTCTTCGTGCCGTAGAGGCTGAACGCCCCGTGGCCGAAGCTGCCGGCGCGCCTGCCGCGGTATGTCGCGCCGTGCGCCTGGCAGGCGTCCTCGACGATCGTGAGGCCGTACTTGTCGGCGATCGCCTGGATCGGGTCCATGTCCGCGACGAGGCCGAAGAGGTGGACCGGGAAGATCGCGCGGGTCCGGGGCGTGATCGCGGCCTCGATCCGGCCGGCGTCGATGAGGTACGTGTCCGGCTCGATGTCCACGAAGACCGGGGTCGCGCCCGTGTAGAGGATCGAGCTCACCGTCGCGTTGAACGTGTGGCTGACGGTGACGACCTCGTCACCCGGCCCGAGGCCGAGGCCGGCGAAGATGCACATCTCCGCGACCGTGCCGTTGTTCACCGCGATCGTGTGCTTCACGCCGCAGAACGCGGACCAGCGCTCCTCGAGCTCCGCCGTCCGCTTGCCCTGCGCGATCATCGAGGAGCGCATGACCTCGGTGACGGCGTCGATCTCCTCCTGGCCGATGTCCGGGCGGACCTGCGGGATCATGCGGTTGCACCTCGTGGGGAAGCCGTCTCGGCGAGCGAGCCGGACGCGGGGTCGATGAAGAAGCGGCGGTCGCAGCCGGGACAGGCAAGGACCCTGCCCGGCTCGGGCGCGGGTCCCGCGGGGGCATCGCCGTCGCGGAGGCGCTGGCCGCAGGAGCAGACCCACCCGATGCGACGGGCGGGGTTGCCGACGACGAGCGCGTGGTCGGGGACGTCCTTCGTGACGACGGATCCCGCGCCCACCGTGGCGAACCGCCCGACCGACGTCCCGGCCACCACGACGGCGCCCGCGCCGATCGAGCAGCCGGTCCGCAGGAGGATGGGGCTCACCACCCAGTCGTCGCCGCGCGCGAGCTCGCCGGTCGCCGTGATCGATCGCGGGAACCGGTCGTTCGTGAGGATCGCGTTCGGGCCGATGAAGACGCCGTCCTCGACGGTCACGCCGTGGTAGACGAGGGCGAGGTTCTGGATCTTGACGCGGTCGCCGATCGTGACGCCCTCGTCGACGAAGGCATCGCGACCGATGACGCACTCCGCACCGATGCGCGCGCCCACGCGGATCTGCGCGCGATGCCAGATGCTGGTCCGCGGGCCGACGACGACGTCGGGCTCGAGATCCGCGGACGCATGGACGCGCGCGGAGGGGTCGATCACGAGGGGACGGCCTCCCGGGATGGGCGAAGGAGATGCCCGTCTCGCCGCGACCGGAAGCGGGCCGCAGCCATCGGTGGAGTATAGCGGAGGGGCCGTGGGAGCCCCTGTCCGGGCATCTCGCCGCCCCGCGGCCGGCTCCGGCTCGCACCGGCGTCGGCCGCCGGACTCATCGCCGCCGGCCGGGCCCGCCGGCGGGCGCGGATCCGGGGAGTGGCTCGCTCTCGAGCGGGACGTCCCAGTGCGCCTCGAGCAGGCTGAAGCGATGCCGCTCCTCCGCCCAGTAGGCGTCCTGGTCGGGGAAGAGCTTCGCGGCGATCGCCGGGTCGGAGTGCTCCTGGAGGGCCGCCCAGTCGCGCCAGGTGATCGTCACCATGACGTCCCAGTCGGCGCGACCGTCCCCGTGGAACCGCGGCATCTCGAGCGCGACGTCCAGGATCCGGCCGGACTCCTGCTGTGCGCGCAGGAGCGGCCAGTGGTTGCGCACGAAGAGCTCGACGAACTCGTCGTGGGTCCCCCACCGCGTCTTGTAGAAGTACGCGGCGCGGACGGGCTCGCCGCCGGGCTTCGGAGCGGTCCTTCGCGGGCCGCCCGGCGTCCTTCGTCCTCGGGCTCATCGTGGACCTCCACCCTTCGCGGGCATCTCTCGCACTGTGACGGGCCTACGCCCGGCGACCACGCCGGAACGGGCGGGCGATCCGCTCGCGCACCTGCTCCGCGCGCAGGCCGACGACGACGACGAGCGCCTCGACGACGATCCGCCGCGACATCTTCGAGCTGCCGACGCGCCGGTCGCGGAAGGTGATCGGCGTCTCCACGATCCGCGCGCCGGCGAGCTTCGCCCGCCACGTCATCTCGATCTGGAAGACGTACCCGCCGGCGTGGATCCCCGAGAAGGGGATGGACGCGAGCGTCGATGCGCGCCAGCACTTGAAGCCGCCCGTGAGGTCGTGGACCGGAAGCCCCAGGACGATGCGCGCGTACAGGCTCCCGCCCCGGGAGATGACCGTCCGGCCGATCCCCCAGCCCTCGACCCCGCCGCCCGGCACGTTCCGCGACCCGATGACGAGATCGGCGGACCCGGCCTCGACCGGCGCGATCAGCCCCGGGAGCGCGGCCGGATCGTGGCTGAAGTCCGCGTCCATCTGGACGATCCGCTCGGCGCCCGCGGCGAGCGCGACGCGGAACCCGTCCAGGTACGCCCGGCCGAGGCCCGCCTTCCCGGGGCGGTGGCGCACGCGGATCCGCGGATCGGCGTCGGCGAGGCGGTCCGCGAGCTCCCCCGTCCCGTCCGGCGAGCTGTCGTCCACCACGAGCAGCGTCGCGCCCGGCAGGGCGGCGAGGATCGCCTCCGCGATGACCGGGAGGTTCTCGATCTCGTTGTAGGTGGGCAGGACGACCCAGGTGCCCGCGCCGATGGGCGGGGCGGAGGTGTCCTCGTTCGGTCGATCAGGATCCATCGCACGCAGTGTACGCAACGGCGCGGGGGCCCGGCGACCTCAGCCGACGGTGACGGTCGTCCTGCTCACCTCGACGCCGCCGGCGGTGTCGCGCCCGGAGACCGCGATCGTCGCGGTGCCGGGACCGCCCTCGGCGATCGTGAAGGAGGCGGTCCACTTCCCGGAGCCGCCCGACGTCGCGGTCTTCTTCACCGGCGCGAGGCCGGCCTGCGTGAGGGTGATGGTGGGCGCCGACTTGAGCGGCTCCGCGGCGAACGCCGTCACCACGAGCGTGGAGCCCGCCGTCAGGGTCCGCGCGGAGAGGCGGATCTCGAACGCACCGACGGCGATCGTGCGGCGGAGCTCGATGGTCCCCACGGAGGACGTCGCGCGGAGGACGGCCGTGTAGACGCCGTCGGGGACGAACGCATCGGCCGCCCTCCCGTCCCACGTCCAGCCGGTCGCGCCGGCGGGCTGCGCCTTCCCGTCCCACGCGACGCGGATCTCCGCCCCGGACGGGTCGAGGATCGCGAGCCGGGTGGTCGCCGGCCGCGCGAGCGTCCAGGCGAGGCGCGTGCTCGCGGCGAGGCCGTCGCCGTCCGCCGGCGCGAACCGCGGCGGCGTGGCGGTGAACGACCGGACGGTGCGGTCCACCGAGACGGGGACGTCGGCCGCGGCCGGGTCGCCGGACGCGGAGGCCACCGCGATCGTCAGCGTGTAGGCGCCCTCGGCGACGGCCTTGCCGGCCGCGTCCTTCCCGTCCCACACGATCGCGCCGGAGGTCGCGGGCTCGATCGTCCAGGAGCGGACGACGGTCGCGCCGCGGGCGGCGGTCGCGGTGCCCGAGACGGGCATGTCGGACGTCCACCGGACCGTGACGCGGTCGGCGACGCCATCGCCGTCGGGCGCGATCGCGGCGAGGTCCGCCGTCGTGGTGAGGCTTGGCCCGTTCGTCTGGAGCTGGACGTCCCACGACGTCGTCGCGGCCGCACCCGCGGCGTCGGCCATCCGCAGCGTGACGCGGTAGGTGCCGCGCGCCACGCGACGCCCTGCGTCGTTCGTGCCGTCCCACGTCGCGGTGGCGCTGGCGCCGGTCCCCGCGATCGTCCGGACCGCGGCCCCTGCGGCGCCGTCCACCAGCGGGGCGACCGTGACCGTCCACGACGCGGCGTCCGGCGCGGAGCCGGTGACGACGACCGTCGCGGGCCCGCCGGGCGCGTCCGGCGCGAGCGTGGTGGACGAGATGGCCGAGGACGCCAGGACGGGCGGCACCGTGTCGACGACGACGCCGAAGCGGGCGACCTGCTCGGGCGTCACGGGCTTCGCGGACGGCGCCCGATAGGTGACGCGCCCGGCCTTCCCGATCAGCTGGATCACGTATGTCCCGTCGGGCACCACGGCGCCGGCGAGGCGGCCGTCCCACGTCCACGTCCGCGTCCCCTTCGGCTGCGCCCCGATCGGCACCGTGCCGGCGACCGAGCCGTCGGCGCGGAGGATGCGCGCGGTGACTCCCGTCATCGCGACCGGCGCCCGCCATGCGACGGCCATGCGGCCGCGCGCGCCGGCCACGCCGGGGGCGAACGTCCGGTGGATCAGCCCGTCCGGTCCGAGCGAGGCCGCCCCGGCGCCGTCGAACGAGTAGCCGGCGAACCCTGCCGCGACCAGCGTCGCCGCGGGCTGCCGCGTGGCGGTCACGAGGACCGTGCCGCCCTGCTTCACGGCGATCCACGCCTTCGTGCGGACGGTCGAGAGGATCGGCCACTCCTTCAGCGGGCCGGTCACCTCGATCCACGTGGCGCCGCCCGCCGACCGCGGGCCGGCGGTGATGCGGAAGATCGAGCCGGCAGGAGCCGTCGCGAGCTTCTTCCCCTTCGTCGACGGCGTCGCACGCAGCGTGACGGCGGACGCAACGACCCGGGCGAACCCGCCCTTCGCGAGCGACGTCGGCGTCACGCGCGGGTCCTCGACGGACCAGCCGCTCACGTTCCCGGCCGTGTCGGTCGCGCGGACGCGGAACGCGTACGCCACGCCGTTCCGGCCCGGCCACACGTCCGACGTCGCCTGGGTCGCGGCCAGCCAGTCCGCCCACGGGCCCCCGGCGGTGGAGGCCTGCACGTCGTAGGTGGCGATCCCCGACGCGTCGGTCGCCGTCCACGAGACGACGATCCCCTCGTCCGGGGCGGTCGCCGGGAGGACGGCCAGCGCGGGCTTCGGCGGGACCGCGTCCGTCGGCGTGCCGCCCCCGCCACCCGAGCCGCCGAAGACCTCGCGGAGGAGCGCCGCGAGCTCGGGCCGGGCGCCGTCGTAGCCGAGCGCCCAGATCCCGACCCCTGCGAGGCCGTTCGCGTCGGCGAGCGCGTACTTGAGCCGGAGCGACTCCACGTCGTCGTAGTAGAGCTGGCGCCACGACTCGGGACACGTGTCGCACGCCTGCTTGCGGTAGGCCGTCCACGGGCCCTGCTCCGTCTCGTCCCAGCGCCGGCCGTTCTCCTCGGCGAGCGAGACGGCGAGCGCATACCCGGCCGTCGCCGAGTACCCGTTCGTCGCCGAGGACTGGGTCTTCGCGTGGAGCGCGTCGGAGACGGTGGACCACGCGCGGCCGTAGTACGGGATCCCGAGGATCAGCTTCGCGGCGGGGACGCGCGCCGTGTAGGCGGCGACGGTCTCGGTCAGGTCGTACCGGTCGCCCGTGAGCGGCGAGATCGAGCCGGCCGTCGCGGCGCCGGCGGTGCGGTAGTCGTAGCCCATGATGAAGATCGCGTCGGCGGCACCGGGCGCGACGATCTGCTCGTGCGGGTAGTTCTCCGTCGAACCAAGGACGTCGACGGTGATCCTCTTCCCCGGGCCGGACGCGTCGAGCGCGGACCGGAGCTCGCGGACGAAGGCGACGAGGTCGTCCTCGTGTCCGGCGACGAGCGGCTCGATGTCGAGGTTCACCCCGTCGACCCCGCGGCTCGACACGGTCGAGACGAGGTTCGCGACGAGGCGCGACCGGGCGGTCGGGCTCCCGAGGAGGGCGGCCTGGGCCTTCGCCTGGCTCGACGTCCACGCGAAGAGCGTGACCGTGAAGTCGACGCGCACGCCGGCGGCGTGGGCGGCGTTGATGATGTCCGTCATCGCCTGGCTGTTCCAGCCGCTCCATCCGGACGTCGCGGTGCCGTCCGCGTCCTTCGTCACGAGCGAGCCGCTCGCGGACGCCGCGACGCTGAAGTAGGCGATCGTCGAGAGGGACGCGTAGTCGAGGTGGGCGTCGGGGTCGACGACCTCCCAGTACGGGAGGAAGCCGTACACCTCGCGACGGAGGCCCGCGGCTGCCGAGAGCCCGGCGCCGGAGGCCGCGGAGAGGCCCGCGGCGCGCGAGGGGGCCGGTGCGGCCGCCCGCGGCCGGAGCGCGATCGTGGCCGCCGCCCCGGGGGTGAACCGGTAGTCGCGGCCCTCGTGCGCGAGCCATTCCTCGTAGACGACGCTCGGTCCGGAGGCCTCCTCGCTCCCGGCAGCGGCCGTCGCGGCCGTGGCGGTCGTCGCGGCCGTCGTGGCGCCCGCGGTCGTCGTCGCCTGCGCGGGGCCGGCGAGGGAGCGCACGGGAACCGGCGCCGGGTCGGCCGCCGCTGCCGGGGCCACGCCTGCGCCGGCCACGACGAGCGCGGCGGCGAGCGCGGCGATCCCACGGCGCGGGATCCGTCCGAGGGCGAGCGGGTACCTCAGTGGGTGCCTCCTGGGGGATCGGGGTCCGGGCCGCGCCACGATGGGTCCGACGGCCGGGCCGGCCGCGTGGAGGGGTGATCCCGACGGGCGCCCGGCCGGCCAACCATAGCGCAGGTCGCCCGGATGGGCCGTGGGCGTCGCCTCGCGACGGCCTACTTGACGGCGATGCGGATGGTCGACGACAGCTCCGCGCCCGACGCGTCCTTCGCGTCCACCACGAAGGAGGCGTTCCCGGCTCCGGCGCTCTTCGGGATCCGGAGCTTCGCCCGCCACGTCCCGGCGTCCACCGGCGTGAGCGCGACATCGATCGCCGCGCCGTTCGGCAGCTTCAGCGTGACGGTCGGCGGCTTCGTGAGCGTGAGGGCGGTCGTGACGGTGAACGTCGCGAGCTTCCCGTGGACCGGCGCCGCCGGGACCGCGACGACCCGGAACGGCCCGACGCCGACCGTGGTCCGCCCCACGGCGCGGGTGACGCCGTCGTCCGCACGGACGACCATCGTGTACGTGCCGGGAGCCACGAGCGCGCCCGCGTCGTTTCGTCCGTCCCACGTCACGCGCTGCGGGCCGGGCGCCATCGACTGGCCCTTGGCGAAGAAGCGGATCGACCGGCCCTTCGCGTCGGCCATCGACCACGTCACCGAGGCGGCGCGGGCGAGTGTGAACGAGAGGTCGGCCGAGCGGACCGTCGCGGACGGCGTGGCCGGATCCATGACCGAGGCCGTCGTCCGGACGAAGCCGATCGTCGTCGAGATGATGACCCGGCGGACGAGGGCCGGCCCGGCATTGCCGGCGGCGTCGCGCGGGACGATCTCGTACACGTACTCGCCGTCGGGGAGCGTCGCGCCGTTCGCGCCGCGGCCGTCCCAGATGACGGCGCTCGCGCCGGCCGGGTTGGGGACCTGGCTCGTGTCCACCATGACCCCGGCCGCCGTGAGGACGGAGACGGTGAGCGTGCCGGCCTCGCTCGCGCGGTAGGCGGTCCGGAGCGTGTCGCCCGCGCCGTCGCCGTCGGGCGAGATCACCGCCGGGGCCGCGGGGATGGTCGCGGCGAGCGACGGGACGGTGCGATCGACGAGGACGGACAGTGTGACCGGCGCCGCGGCGTTCCCCCAGTCGTCGGTGGCATCGATCGTGAGCGTGTACCGGCCGTCCGCGACCGGCGTCCCGTGGACCGTCCCGTCCCACGTGACCGCGAACGCCTCGCCGGTCGCGCCGGTGTGGTAGATCGTCTTCCCGTCCGGCCCGGCGATCGCAGCGATCCACTGCGCCGGCTCGCTGAGCTTCCCGCTCACCGAGAGGACGTCGGCGACGCCGTCGCCGTTCGGGGAGATGCCCGCCACGGCGCCGTCGAGCAGGTAGGCGACCGGGGCGCGGCTGTCGCGCGGAAGGAGCGCGTCGGCGGCGACGATCCCGGACGCCCCGCCGTCGAGCGTCCGGACCTCGACCGCGGGGATCCCCGCGAGCGGGCCGGACTTGGGGGTCCCGACGGACCGGACGACGCGGACCCGGGTCCCGGGCGCGAGCGTCATCGGCGCGGGCTCGGCCGCGGCGGAGACCGACGGATACAGGGCGGCTCCGGCCACGCCGACCTCGGCCGCGCCGGGGACCTGGAGCGCGCTCGGGGCGGTGGCGGTGTCGGAGGTGCGCCCGCCGACCACGTCGGCGGACGTGAGGCCCGGCATCGCGGTGATCGCGCGGTAGTAGGTGGTGCCGTTCGGGTCGAGCGTGAGAGTGGCGCCCGGGGTGCGCACGCTCGGCGCGGTGTCCTCCGCGGCGTTCGTGCTCGGCAGGGTCCGCCAGATCTGGTCGATCGCGCCGGCGGACGAGAAGAGGCCGTTGATGATCGTCGCGGCCGAGCCGTACCACGCGTCCGCGATCACGGCGCCGGCGCCGGCCCTGAGCCAGCCCGCGGCGAAGTTGTCGGCGCGCTCGCGTGCCACATCCGCGGAAGGGTCGGGGTCGCCGGGCTCGGAGCTGCCGCCGGCGTAGCAGAGGTGGCCAAGGATGACGACCGCGCTCGGCGCGAGACGGATCGCCTTGGCGATGACGTCCTCGCCGTAGTACTTGGTGGAGCCGCTCTTCGCGTTGCCGGGCGCGGGGTCCAGGCCCATCCCGTCCATCGTCGCGCCGTCGAACTTCTTGGCGCGCGGGTTCGGGAAGCCGTTCCCGTGGCCCATGTAGACCACGATCGACGCGCCCTGGAGGGCCGCCGAGACGCTCGCCCAGTCGGCGTTCGGCGAGTAGAGCTCCACCACGTTCGACGTCCACGTGCGCGCGGCGGCGGCCGCGGCGGCCGCGTCCTCGATGTAGCCCGCGGTGGCGGACTGGGTGGGACCGACGATCACCACGACCTTGGCGGGGCCGGCGGCCGCGGCATGCGCGGCGGACACGGGAACCACCGCCGGCACCATGAGGGCGGCGGTGACGAGGACGGCTATGAGGGTCTGGTATGCGGTCCTTCGCACTCGGTCTGGCTCTCCCGGGAGCACGGACGTGGACGGACCGGCGGGCACATACCGGTGTGATCGCAGTGTATGCGGTCGCCCTCATGATGCCACGGAGCCGCAAGTCGCGGTCGGGGCCGTACCTTCGGCCCACCCGCGACGGGGCCTACGGCGCGGCGGAGGCCGGGGGCGGGAGCTCGCCCGTCGCGTCGGGCCCGGCGCTCGATCCGGGCGAGGCGGCCGGCTCGGTGCCGAGGATCCCGCCCGCGTAGTCGGTGATCACGAGCACGTTCGTGACCTTGTCGAGGTCGAGGATCGGCTGGAGATAGGCCGTCTGGACGACGGCGTTCGGGTCGCGCGCGACGTCCAGCACCGTCCCGACGATGAGGCCGCGGGGATACGGCGAGCGGATCCCGTCCTGGAGCGAGATCCCGGCCGTGACCACCTTGTCGCTGATCTGCACGCGGGCGGTCGAGTCCACGTTCTCCATCACGAGGGCGCCGCCGAGCTGGCCGACGACCTCGCCGGTCGCCTTCGCGGCGGTCACCTCGCCGACCACGGTCGAGCTGGTGTCCGTGATGAGGAGGACCTGGGCGAAGTCGGGGCCGACCCGGGCGACACGCCCGACGAGGGCGCCGCCCTCCCCGATCACGACGTCGCCGAGGGAGATCCCGTCGGCCGACCCGCGGCCGAGCGTGACGACCCGCCGGAACTCCGACGAGTCGCGGCCGATGACGGGCGCGGCGACGGTCCGGTACTTGAGGGTGCTCTTGAGCTGGAGCAGCGCGCTGAGCTCCTCGTTGTCGCGCCGCGCGGCCTCGAGGCTCGCGTTCAGCGCGGTCAGCCGGTCGTTCTCGGCCTGCAGCGCCTCGTTCTTCCGGTGGAGCGCGTCGATCTGGATGAGCGTGTCCACCGCGCCGCCCGCCCCGGCCGCGACGGACGCGAGCGCGCCCTCGATGGGCGAGAGGGCGAACGCGATGCCCTTCTGCGTCTCGACGGCGAGGGGGTTGGAGGAGAGCGCCATGAGGACGGCGCTCACGCCCAGGAGGATCCCGAACGCCGCCCAGCGGCGCCGGACCCGCCGGGTAGCCGTGGTGGCGACGGTCACGCCCGGCGCCTCACCGCGGCGGCCTCGAGTACGTCTCCGCCACGAGCACGCGCTGCAGGAGGTCGATCTCCTGCAGGACGACCCCCGTCCCCCGCGCCACGCATGTCAGCGGGTCGTCGGCGACGTGGACGGGCATCTGGGTCGCCTCGGCGACGCGCCGATCCAGCCCCGCGAGGAGGGCGCCACCGCCGGCCAGGACGATCCCCTGGTCCATGATGTCGGCGACCAGCTCCGGCGGCGTCTCCTCGATCGTGTCCTTGATCGTGTCGACGATCTGCTGGACCGAGGGCTCGATGGCCTCGCGGACCTGCTCGGACCCGACCTCCACGCCGCGCGGGAGTCCCGTGAGCAGGTCACGCCCGCGCAGCAGGACGCGCTGGCCGTCCCACTCGCCCGGATAGCCGGAGCCGACTGCGATCTTGATGTCCTCCGCGGTCCGCTCGCCGAGGAGCAGGTTGTACTCGCGACGGGCGAACGCGACGATGTCCTGGTCCATCTCGTCGCCGCCGATGCGGATGCTCCGGCTCACGACGATGCCGCCGAGGCTGATGACGGCGACCTCCGTCGTGCCGCCGCCGATGTCCACGATGAGGCTGCCCGACGGCTCGCTCACGGGGAGGCCGGCGCCGATCGCTGCGGCCATCGGCTCCTCGATCAGGCGCGCCCAGCGCGCGCCGGCGTTGAGCGCCGCGTCGCGGACCGCGCGCTTCTCCACCTCGGTGACGCCGGACGGGATCCCGAGGAGCATCCGCGGGCGCGGGATGAGCCCGATCCGATCGTGCACCCGATGGACGAAGTACTTGATCATCTGCTCGGTCACGTCGAAGTCGCTGATGACCCCGTCCCGCAGCGGGCGCACGGCGATGATGTCCGCCGGGGTCCGGCCGACCATGCGCTTCGCCTCCGCGCCGATCGCGAGGACGCGCTTCGTCTTCGCATCGATCGCGACGACGCTCGGCTCGCTGATGACGATGCCGCGGTCGCGCACGTGGACGAGCGTGTTCGCCGTCCCGAGGTCGATGCCGATGTCGCGGGAGAACGTGCCGAGGATGCTGTCGAGAATGCTCGTGGCTGGGCTCCTGGGGGCTCACCTGCGCCGTGGGCTCGGGGCGCGGGGGCGGGTCGTGAGCACGGGGCGACGGCCCCCGGAGGGGCGGCGGACGCTTCGCGAGTATACCCGCGGACCTCCGAGGGCTTGTTCGGGCGCGATCCGGCGCCCTGCCGCGACGACCGCTGCGTGACGAAGTACCGGATGGCGCGTGACCGGCGCGGGTCAACGGCGCCGCCGCCGGCGCGACAGTCCTCCCATCGCGACGACAGCGCACCGACAGGGTCCGGGAGGCCGGATCCGGGAGGCCGGAGGCGGGTCGATCGCGCAGGAAGGGAGAGAACGATGCGCACGATCACGCAGCTCCGGCCGGGGAAGAGCGAGGCTCTCGCGGCCCTCCTGGCCATCACCGTCGTCCTCGCCGGGTGCGTCTCGGCAGGGACGCAGGCGAGCGGCCCCGGCGAGGCGGCGAGCCTCCTCGGGTTCCGGGCCGGCGAGCGCGCCTCGGAGGCCGTCGCGCCGGTCTCGAAGACCGCGGCAGGGCGCACGAAGTCCCCCGTCGGCATCCGGGCCGGCGAGCGCGCCTCGGTGGCCGCTTCGACCACGAGCGCGGCCGACGCCCTCATCGGCTTCCGGGCCGGCGAGCGCGCCTCGGAGGCGGCTCCCGCGACCAGCGGCGCCACGGAGGAGTCCGCGAGCCAGATCCGGTTCCGCCCGTCGAGTGGTCCGAGACCCCCGGCGGCGCCACGGAGGAGTCCGCGAGCCAGATCCGGTTCCGCCCCTCGAAGTGGTCCGAGGCCCCCGGCGGTTCGACGGGCCCGGCCCACGCCCAGGGACGCTACATGCGGTAGGTCGCTCCCCGACCCGGGGGACCCGAAGCGGCGGAGGTCATGGACCTCCGCCGCTTCGGCGCGCTGCGCCGATGCGCCGGCTACCCGGCGGTGCGACGGGTCCGCGGCCTACGCCCGGAGGTGCCGATCGAAGAACGCGACGATCCGCTCGCGCGCGTCGATGGCCGAGGGCTCGTGGTAGTCGGTCCCGCCCACCGCCGCCCCCATGAGCGCGAACGCCACGGGGATCCGGTCGTCGCGGTGGTCGTTCATGAACGCGTGGCCCGCGTCCGGGTACTCCTTCACGTCATGGTCGATCCCGAGCTCGGCGAGGATCCCGGCGAGCTTCGGCGCGGCCCCGCGGAGCGAGCGGTCCTTCGCGCCGTAGCTGCCGACGATGGGGCACGCATCGCGGAGCGCGTCGAGAGGCTCCTTCGGGATCGACCCGTAGTTGACGCTCGCCGCGTGGAACCCGTGCCGCGGCGCGAGGAGCATCGCGAAGCCGCCCCCCATGCAGAAGCCGATCACGCCGACGCGCCCGTTGCACTCGGGCTGGGCGAGGAGCCAGGTCCGCGCCGCCTCGACGTCATCCCAGGCGTGACCCCGGCCCGCGCGGAGGTCGCCGAGCATCGCGAAGAGGCACCGGTACCGGCCGCCGCGGGAGAAGAGGTCCGGCGCCGCCGCGTGGAAGCCCGCGGACGCGAGCCAGTCCGCCTGCCGGCGCGTGTCGTTCGTCATGCCACCGGCGTCGTGGAGGACGACCACCCCGGGGAACGGCCCGGTGCCGGAGGGACGCGCGACGTAGGCAGGGATGCGTCCGGCCGGCGTCTCGATCGTCACGTCGGTCATGGTCATCTCCCTGCGACGCACGGTGCCGGGCCGGCACGACCGCGCCGTGCGCATTCTGGCGCAGCCGGAGCCCGCGGATCAGCCTCCGAGCACGGGCCGGAGCGCCCGGCCGAGGCGGACGATCCCCTCGACGATCCGCTCGTCCGAGACGCCGGAGAAGTTCACGCGGGCGTGGTTGAGCTCCTGCTCGACCGGGTAGAAGGTGGCACCCGGGACGTACGCCACCCGCGCCTCCGGGAGCGCCACGTCGCGCATGAAGGCGGTCGCGTCGAACCCCGCGGGGAAGGTCAGCCACGTGAACAGCCCGCCCTCGGGGTGCGTGTACGCGACCGACGGCGGGAGGTGCTCCGCCATGGTCTCGAGCATGAGGTCGCGCTTCCGCCGGTAGACCTCGCGGATCCGCACCAGGTGCGCGTCCAGGTCGAAGCGCTCCAGGTACGCGGCGGCCGCGGCCATGTTCAGCGTGCTCGTCTGCGTGTCGGCGGCGAGCTTGAGGAGGCCGAGCCGGCCCACGACCTCCCGGTCGGCGACCGCCCAGCCGAGGCGCATCCCGGGGACGAGCGTCTTCGAGAAGGTCCCGAGGTGGACCACGCGGCCCTCGGTGTCGAGGCTCTTCAGCGTCGGGATCGACTCGCCCTCGTACCGCAGGTAGCGGTACGGGCTGTCCTCGAGGACGAGGAGGCCGTACCTGTTCGCGATCTCGATCACCCGGCGGCGGCGCTCGAGCGGCATCGTCACGCCCATCGGGTTCTGGAAGTCGGGCATGACGTAGAGGAGCTTCGCGCGCGGCGTCCGCTCCAGGACGCGCGCGAGGTCGTCGGGGTCGAGCCCGTCGTCGTCGGTGCGGACGGGCGCGTAGGCCGGCTCGCAAGGGTTGAACGCGATGAGCGCGCCGAGGAACGTCGGATCCTCCGTGACGACGACGTCGCCCGGGTCGAGGACGAGCTTCCCGACGAGGTCCAGCCCCTGCTGCGCGCCCTGCAGGACGAGCACCTCCTCGAGGTCGCATGCCACGCCGTCCGCGCGCATCCGCGCGGCGATCAGACCGCGGAGCGACGGGAGGCCGTCGGTCACGGCGTACTGCATGACGCTCCGGTCCGCGCCGGAGAGGAGGTCGTCGTAGATGACGCGGAGCTCGTCGACCGGGAAGAGGTCCGGGTCGGGGTAGCCGCCGCCGAACGAGATGATCCCGGGGTCGGCGCCGTGCTGGAGCAGGTCGCGGATCGCGGAGGGGCGGACGACCTCCATCCGGCGCGCATAGCGGATCGTCATCGACCGCCCTCCCCCTCGTCGAGCAGGCGGACGAGCTCGTCGTACTCCTCGTCCTTCATCCCGAACCAGTGCTCCGGCTGCGGGAACGTCCGGTCCGTGACCTCCGCGACGTACGCGGCGAGCCCTTCGCGGATCACGGCCCCTGCGTCGGCGAAGACCTTCGCCATCCGCGGCCTGAAGCGCGGGTAGAGGCCGAACGCGTCGTGGTAGATGAGCAGCTGTCCGTGCACGTTCGGCCCGGACCCGAGGCCCATGACGAACGCGCTGCGCGCGCGCTCGGTGACGAGCCCGGCGACGCGGTCCGGGACGAGCTCCAGGATGATCGAGAAGACCCCGGCGTCCTCCAGGACCCGCGCGTCGTCGACGATGCGGCGGGCCTGCGCCGCGCCTCGCCCCTGGACCCTGAAGCCGCCGAGGGAGCCCGCGCTCTGCGGCGTGAGGCCGAGGTGGCCCATGACGGGGATGCCGGCGCGGGCGATGCCGGCGACGCGGTCGGCCATCTCGGCGCCGCCCTCGAGCTTCACGGCGTCGCAGCCGGTCTCCGCCATCAGGCGGCCCGCGTTGCGGATCGCCGTCTCGACCGAGGGCTGGTAGCTCATGTACGGCATGTCGCCGATCACCCACGCGTGGGGCGCCCCGCGCCGCACCGCGGCGGTGTGGCGGACCATGTCGTCCATCGTGACCGGCAGGGTGCTCTCGTACCCGAGCATCGTCATGCCCAGGCTGTCGCCGACGAGGATCATGTCGACCCCCGCCGCGTCCTGCATGACGGCGGTCGGGTAGTCGTAGCACGTCAGCCACGTGATGGGGATCCCCTCGGCGACCTTGCCGAACAGGGCGGGCAGGGTGACCTTCGCTCGATCGCTCACGGCGGCGCTCCTTCGGGCCGGGAGGGTGTCTCCCGCGCCCACCGTAGATGCTATCGGTCGCGCGCACCCCGCGACGTGCCGCGGGGTCGGCCGAAGGAGATCGCCCGGGCAGGGCCTCGAGCTCGAGCGGATCGGCGGCGCCGGGGAACGAAGCGGCCGGAGCCCCGTCGGGCTCCGGCCGCTTCGTTGGTGGGGCCGGCCCTCATGCGGCCGGCAGGTTCGCGACTACAGGTCCGCGGGGCGCAGGACCAGGGCGATCCCGTGGACGATGCTGTTCGTGCCGACGGGGATGTCGCGCTTGCTGTTCACGACCCACGGGTCCGCGGCATTCGGATCCTGATCGCGGAGCACGAGCGTGTTGAGCCACGGGATGTAGCGCGGGGTGATCGTGGGCCCGAGGACGGTGGCGACGGGCGTGCCGCTCACCGACTTCGCCGTCGCGAAGTCGACCTTGCCCCCGATGACGTGGTAGAGCAGGACCTGCTCGATCGTGTCGACCGCGTTCACCCCGAGGGCGGACACCAGGCTGGTCACCACGCCCTCCTCGGTCGACTGCCACTTGCCCGTCAGGCTCGCGACGAGGACCTGGAAGGCCCGGTCGTTGGGGGCGAAGACGGTGATGTTCGCGTTCGGGCACCGTGAGCGCGGCGACCCGGGATCGCGGGCTTCGCGCCGAGGACGGTGCGCGCCGCGGCCTCGAGGATGTCGTAGTCGTACCAGTCGCGGTCGAAGGCGGTGCCGTCCGCCTCGAGCAGCGCGAGGACGCTGCCCGCCGCGGCCGGAGCGGCCGGCGCCGTGGCGGACGTGGAGCCCGTCGCGGCCGGCGCGGCGGCGACGGGGGCGGCGATGGCCGTGACGAGCACGGCCCCACCGAGGAGCGAGACGATGGTCCTTCGGAGCTTCATGGCGGATCCCCCTGTGTCTGTGCGTCTGTGCGTCTGTGTGGCGATGTCGGAGTGCCGACACTCTTCTATCGCGGTCCACGGCCCGGACGGATTGGGGCGACGGACGACCCGAGGGTCGTCCGCGCGGCCATCGTGGTCCCGATCAGCCGCCGGCCACGGTCGCCCGGTCCCGCCCTCCGCGCGGCGCGCGGTCGAACGCGATCCCCCGGTCCCGGAGGCTGACGAACGCGTCGTGGCCGATGACGAGGTGGTCGAGGACGTCGATGTCGAGGAGGCGTCCGGCGGCCAGCGCCTCCGCGGTGAGGTGGAGGTCGTCCGGCGAGGGCGTGGGGTCGCCCGAAGGGTGGTTGTGGACGATGACGAGCCCGGCCGCGTTCACGCGGACCGCGTCGCGGAACAGCTCGCCGACGCGGACGAGCGACGCCGAGACGTTGCCCACGTAGACCGTGACGACCTTCATGACGGAGTTCTTCGCGGTGAGGAGGACCACCCGCAGCTCCTCGCGCTCCAGCCGGCCCATCGACGGGATGAGGCGCTCCGCGACGTCCGCCGGCGCGCGGACCGTCCAGCGGCCGGTGGGCCACTCCGCGGCGAGGCGCCGGCCCAGCTCGAACGCGGCGGCCAGCTGCGCGGCGCGCGCGGCGCCGACCCCGGGCAGGGCCTCGAGCTCGAGCGGTCCGGCGGCCGCGAGACCCGCGAGGCCGTCGTGCCGCGCGAGCGCCTCGGCGGCGAGGTCCACGGCGCTCGCCCCGCGCGTGCCGGATCCCCAGATGAGCGCGATCAGCTCCGCCGCGGCGAGACCGCTCGCGCCACGAAGTGCGAGGCGTTCGCGCGGACGCTCGGCCCGCGGCATCTCCGCGATCGCGTGGCCACCGGTCGCGCGGCCAGGAGCGACGACGCCGGGGGCCGCGACGACGGGGGCCGCGAGTCCGTCGGGGTCTCCACGGCCGGCCCCGATCGAGCTTCGCGCATGGGTCCACACCTCCGGCATCTCGCCCCGTGCACGCCGCGCCCGGCGCGACGACGGGCATCCGTCGGCGGTCCCCGCATGATGGCTCGCCCCGATCACCGTGGGCTCACCTCGCGCTGCCCGACCGCCCACCCGACGGGGCAGGGGACGCGACCGCCACGCGGTGGCACCATCGGGACCTCCCACCCGCACGAGGTCCGTCGCATGGATCCCGCAGGCGCACCGATGGTCATGACGACGCTCGAGGCCCGGGTCGACGTCGAGAACTGGCACATGCTCCGGGACGAGTACCGCATCGCGCTCGAGACCCCGGAGCCCGGCCTCGTGGAGTCCTTCCTGGTGCAGATGCGGAACGACGCCGACGTCTGGCGCATCGTCACGCTGTGGCGGGACGCCGAGGCGCTCGCGGCGATGCGGGAGGCCGGCACCCCACGGGGCGTCCTCGTCTTCCGCGCGGCGGGGGCGGAGCCCACGCTCCTCGTCGCCGAGGTCGCCGCGCACCTGCGCAGCGAGCCGGGCTGAGCCGCGCGGCCGGGGAGTGGTGCCCCGGCCCGGACGACGGAGGCCCGCCGTTTCCCACCGCCATCCGGACCGAGGACACGACGGAGACTACGCGGCGCCGCTCATCGGCCCGTCATCCGCGGATGATCCGCGACTCCCGCCCCCCGCCCACCCGCCACCTCGCCGGCCGAGGCCTCACGCCCCCTGGCACCGGGCCCGGGAGGTCGTACCGCAGCGAGACGAGCCGGAAGTCGCCGTACGTGAACCGGCCCTCCGGGCGGTCCCACACGGCCGTCCCGTGCGTGGACAGGCGCATGCCGTCGACGTCCCGATAGGTGTCGAGCGGGGTGTACCAGCGACACGGCACGAAGCGGCCCGTGCTGCTGTCCGGCCGGTCGTCGGACCAGAAGTCCACGAGCTCGTCCCGGTCGTTGAACAGGCACGTCGCCCGGACGCGGTACGGGCCGTTCGAGAAGGTCACGCCGGCGCTGCGGTCGTCGATCGGCTCCCAGGCCAGGCGGTCGTCGACGAGGGCGCCGGGGGCCATGAAGCACCAGTCGTTGAGGACGGTCACGCTCTCCGCGCCGCTGATCTCCGGCCCGGACTGGTCGACCATGTTCACGAGGTCGGCGACGCGCACCCGGAAGGTGGCCGCGCGCTCGCGGTACAGGTGGAGGGCGCGCACCGGCAGCCCGAACATCCGCGCCCGCATGAGGAAGAGGCGGGCCGGATCGCCGAAGAAGCTGTACTGGACGGCGCGAGCGGCCATGGGCGGGCCGCCCGGCTTGCGGTACATCGTCGCGTCGAAGACGACCCGCACGTTCTGCGGCCTGGGCCGGCCCACCGCACCGGAGGCCCGGATGTACCGCGCGACCGGTGCAGGGAGCGGCGCGAGGTCCGCGTCGGTGAGGACGACCGAGGGCCGGAGCGGCTGGCGGTCGAACTCGGCGCGGACGACCTCGTCGTGGCGGCGATCGTACGAAGCCATGGGGGATCCTCCCGGGCTCGCTGGATCCGTCATGCATCGCCATCGGCGTCCCCTCCTTCCGGGCGCGGCGCCCCGCGCCCCTGCGCAGCGAGCGCGTCCACCCAGCGCACCAGGACATCCCGGAGCACGAGGGTCTCGTCCCGGGAGAGGCCGTCGAACGCCTGCGCGAGGAGGTCCAGGCCCTTCGCCCGTCCCTCGGGCTCGTCGAAGACCCGCTGGCGGTCGGTCCGCTCGATCCGCGTGGTCCGTCCATCGAGCGGGTCCGCCTCGAGCCGCACGAACCCCCGCGCCTCGAGCCCCCGGGCGATCTGCTTCACGTTCTGCCGGGAGCTCCCGTACACGTCGGCCGCCTCCGTGAGCGACGGCGCCCGGTCGGGGAAGGCGCGGAAGAGGATCGCGAGCAGGAGCCACTGGCGCGTCGTCAGGTCCCAGTCCGCGAGGGCGGCGTCCGTGAGCCTGGTCAGGTGCTGTGCGAGCACGAAGACCCGGCCGAAGAGGACCGCCTGCGCCTCGGCGAGCTCCGGGTCGGGGGCGTGGTCGGGATCGGCCATATACGTAAGGTATTACGTATATGCACGTCGGTCAAACCGTCGACACGCCCGCTCGAGCGAGGCCTCAGCCCCCCGTGAGTGCAGCAGCAGGGTGAGGCTACTGCTGCTATCGCCCGCCCGGGAGGTCGGAGCGTGAAGGCTTCCGAAGGGCGGGCGCAGCGGCGGTTCTCGCGGTGAGAGAACACGGGCGCGGCGGGCGCGCAGCATCGGCCGCGGTGACTTCCATGGAGGTAGCTCGCGCGGGAGGGGTCCGGAGGCGAGGGACTGGAGTGGAGCGTCGCTTGGGGCCCACATCACCAACGACCCGCTCCCGACGCCTCCTTGACCTTCGAGCGGCTCGAAGGTGTACGTTCCCACCGTGAACGTCTCCGATATCGCACGGCGCGCAGGCGTCGCGGCATCAGCGATCCGCTTCTACGAGGCCGAAGGGTTCCTACCGCCGGCTCCGCGCAAGGCCAACGGATACCGCGAGTACGGCGACGACGACCTGACCCGCGTCCGGCTCCTCGTCGCACTGCGCCGTCTCGGGGTCGACCCGGTCGATGCGGGCCGTCTCGCGGCGCGGTGCGTGGAGCGGGGGTACGTTGACGACGATTCGGCGACGCTCATCGCGCAGCAGCGTACGGCGATCGCGACCAGGCGCAAGGAGCTCGACATGCTCGAGGCGGAGCTCGCCCATCTGGAGGACATCATCGCGGCCACCGGCCGCCGCAGGTAAGGAACCACAATACCCGAACGCACGATCCAGGTCCTCTTCGTATGCACGGGCAAATCCGCGCGGAGCCAGAGCGCGGTCGCGCTCCTGGGCCGCCTCGGAGGCGACGATTTCCACGTAGAGGTACGCAGGCAACGAAACGGGCGGCGTCAACACGTACACGATACGCGCGCTCGACGATGACGGGGATCGACTGGTCACGGTGCACGGTCGAAGTCGGTGAACGAGTTCATCGGCCAGACGTTGGGACTACGTGATCAACGTCTGCGAACGCGCCCGCCAGACATGCACGATCTTCCACGGCGAGCACGCGTCGCTGCACTGGGGGCTCGACGACACGGCCGCGGTCGAGGGAAACGATGAGGAGAAGCTCGACGCCTTCGAGAGGACGGTGATGGAGGTGAACGTACGGCTCCGCCCGTTCGTGGAGGTCGCCGGCGAGCGGGCGCGGGGTCGCGCGGGGCTGACGAGCGGTCCTGCCACAGGCCGGCGGGTGGCTCCCGGACCCGTGGGATCGCGATCGACGCCGAACGGCCGTGAGGCCTCAGGCAGACGCCGCCTCTAGTGCCGACCCAGTGTAGTAGCGGCGCCCGAGCCAGAGCGCGACGTTCACCAGGCCGATCAGCACCGGCACCTCGACGAGCGGGCCGATCACGGCGGCGAAGGCGGCGCCGCTGGCCGATCCCGAACGTCGCGACCGCCACGGCGATCGCCAGCTCGAAGTTGTTCGAGGCCGCCGTGAACGACAGCGCGACCGTCTGGCCGTAGGTAGCCCGCGCCCGCACGCTCATCGCGAACGTCACGAAGAACATCACGACGAAGTAGATGAGCAGCGGGACCGCGATCCGCACCACGTCGAGCGGCAGGGCCACGATGTACTCGCCCTTGAGGGAGAACATCACGACGATCGTGAACAGCAGCGCGATCAGCGTGATCGGGCTGATCCGCGGGATGAATAACTGCTCGTACCACTCGCGTCCCCGCCCGCGGACCAGCGAGGAACCGCGTGATGATGCCGGCGAGGAACGGGATCCCCAGGTAGATGAAGACGCTCTTCGCGATCTGCCCGATCGTGATGTTGACCACGCGCCCCTGGCAGCCCGAGCCACTCCGGGAGCACCGTGATGAAGAACCACGCGAAGACGGAGTAGAAGAGGACCTGGAAGATCGAGTTGAAGGCCACCAGGCCGGCGGGTACTCGCGGTCCCCGCGGGCCAGGTCGTTCCACACGATGACCATCGCGATGCACCGGGCGAGGCCGATGAGGATGAGCCCCACCATGTAGTCGGGCTTGTCCCGGAGGAAGAGCACCGCCAGGGCGAACATCAGGATCGGGCCGACGACCCAGTTCTCGATGAGGGAGAGCCCAAGGACGCGCACGTTGCGGAAGACCTGGCCGAGCTCCTCGTAGCGGACTTTCGCCAGCGGCGGGTACATCATGAGGATGAGCCCCACCGCGATCGGGATCGACGTCGTCCCGACCTAGAACCTTTCGAGGAGCGGTACGACGACCCGGGGACGAACCACCCGAGCGCGACGCCGACGGCCATCGCGAGCGAAGATCCAGACCGTGAGGTACCGGTCGAGGACCTACAGGCGACGGGGATGGCTTGCCATGGGGAAGACTGACGCGGTCAGGGTCGGTGCTCGTTCAAGCGCGCGTCTATGCGCGTTCGTGACGTTCGGCGGCATCCTGCAGCATCGAGTCGCTTGAAGGACAAGTAACGGGCTAGCTCCGTCAGCCAGACCGCGATGTCGCCAGCGGACGGGACCCGTCCGTAGGTGCCGACCTTCCCGTCGATGATCGAGCCCGGGGTCGTCAGGATCCCGCGGGCGGCGATCTCGCGCGTAGTCGGTGACCTTCACCACCTCCGCCTCGACGCCGGCCAGCGCCACCGCCTCCCGGGCGTTCTTCTCGAGACGCTGGCAGTTGTTGCAGCCGGGTCCGAGGACCTCGATGGTCTTCATCGCGCGTGCTCCTTGGATCTTGGCGGGCATGCACGCCCGCGGCCTGGTCAGGCGTAGAACAGGAAGTTGAACAGGTAGCCGACGAACGAGGATCCCCGTCGTCACGATCGCGACGAAGACCGCGAGCAGGCGGGTCTTCATCACGTTCTTGCAGGATGATCAGCTCGGGCAGGCTGATCGCGGTGATCGCCATCATGAACGCGAGCGTCGTGCCCAGCGGCATCCCCTTGCCGAGGAGGGCCTGGACGATCGGGATCGTCCCGGCGGCGTTCGAGTAGAGCGGGACGCCGAGGAGGACGACGATCGGGACCGCGAGCGGGTTGCCTGGTCCCGCGACCGCCATGACGAGGTCCGCCGGCACGAAGCCGTGGATGAACGCACCGACGCCGATCCCGACCAGGATGTACGGCAGGATCCGCCGGACGAGGTCCTTCGGTGTAGGACCAGGCGTCCCGGACCCGGTCCTCCGGCGTGAGCTCGATCTCCAGCGAGACGCCGGTGCCGGCACCCTGGAGCTCCCAGACGTAGTCCGCGACGTAGCGCTCCATGTGGAGCCGTCCGATGGCGAGGCCGCCGACGATCGCGACCGTCAGGCCGGCGACCATGTAGACGAGCGCGACCCCCGGGCCGAACAGGCCCCAGAGGAGGACGAGCGCGACCTCGTTGACCATCGGGCTGCTGATCAGGAAGGCGAAGGTCACGCCCAGCGGGACGCCGGCCTCCACGAAGCCGATGAACAGCGGCACCGCCGAGCAGGAGCAGAACGGCGTGACGATCCCGAGGCCGGCCGCGGCGACCGTGCCGACGACCTCGCCGCGCCCGGCGAGAGCGCCGCGCACCTTCTCCGGCGGGAAGAAGCCGCGGACGAGCGTCACGACCGTGACGATCCCGAGCAACAGCAGCAGGACCTTGGGGACGTCGTAGAGGAAGAACGCCACGGCGTCGCCGAGGGGCGTGCCGGGCTCGAGGCGGGAGGAGCTCGAAGGCGACCCAGAGCGCGAGCGGAGCGGCGACGAACCAGGCGACGAGCCAGCCGACGACGGCCGCGGCCGACGCCGAGCCAGAACGGGAAGCCGGTCCGGCGGACCGCGAGTGTCGTCATCGGAGGAGCGCGTCGAGCGCCGCAGCCGCCGCGGCGCACGCCGCGTCGTCGCGCTCGTAGTAGATCCAGCGGGCGTCCACGCCATATGCCGGCTCGCGCGGACGAGGCCCGCGTCGCGCAGTCGGGCCAGGTGGTTGCGACACGTTGTTCTGGCGCTCGTCGAGGGCGGCGGCCATCTCGCACACGCAGAGCGGTCCATCGCGGAGCAGCGCGAGCATGCCCGCCCGGGTCGGATCGGCGAGCAGCGCGGCCATATACGTAATGACGATAATATCCCCGACGGTATTGTCAAGCCGGGCGCGGGGTATTATCGGAAGGTCGTTTATGGGGCCGGTATTTTTTTAAAAAAAAAAAAAAAAAAAAAAAAAAAAAAAAAAAAAAAAAAAAAAAAAAAAAAAAAAAAAAAAAAAAAAAAAAAAAAAATATAGACGGTCAACGGTCTACGCCATCGCTACACCGACCCCCCCCCCCCCCCCCCCCCCCCCCCCCCCCCCCCCCCCCCCCCAAAAAAAAAACCCCCAAACGGACGCCCTCAGCCCCCGGTGCGGTCCGGCCGGCCAGGTCAGCGAGGATCAGGGCGACGCCGTTGAAGGTCGCGTGCAGCGCGATCGAGGCCCAGAGCGAGTCGCGGCGGACGAAGACCCACTCGAGGAGGAGGGCGACCGGGATGCGCGCCGCGAAGGCGATGACCGCGATCCGGATGGCCTCGGAGGCTCCGCGCCACCGATCGTCAGGACGTGGACGATCGCGAAGAAGAGGGCGCCGCGGACGATCGCGCGCGACGGCCCGATGCGCTGGAGCCACGCGGTCGTCGCAAAGCCGCGGAAGAAGATCTCCTCGGTGACCGGCGCGATGATCCCCGCAGCGAGGAGGTTGAGGACCCGGTCCAGGGTCGTGTTCGGGATCGGCACGGGCCCCACGGGCTCGACGCCGAGGAGGCGCACCAGCAGCCCCGCGACGAAACCCGTCGCGACGAGGGCGAAGAGGCCGAGGAGGACGCCGGAGACGATGTCGCCGACGAGGGCGCCGGCCGTGGGCCGGCGGATCCCCATCCGGGACCACGTGAGGGCGCCGGTCCCGACGACGAGGAGCCCGATGAGCCCGATGTACGCGAGCCCGGTGATCGTGACGCTCGCGACGAGGGCGAGGGAGGAGGCGCCGTCGACGCCGGTGAGCGAGACGAGCGCGCTCACGAGGAGCGAGACCGCGAGGACCGCGGCGAGCACGAGGAAGGGCGAGGGCCCCGCGTAGCCGGGGACCCCCTCGGCGCGCCGCTGGAGCCCCTGCGCGCCGGCCGCGGCGACGAGCCCGGCGGAGAGCGAGAGCAGGCCGCCCACCGCGAGGAGGTACGTGCCGGTGCCGCCGGCCGTGGCCGCGAGAGCCACGAAGATCAGGCCCAGGCCGACGACCGTGAGGAACCAGCCGGCCGCGTAGAGCCCGGGCGCGGCGCGGCCGTCCAGGGCGAAGATCGAGATGCGCGCGCGTGCCGCGTCCGCCGTGGCCTCTTCGTGCGCGGAGGGCCCGATCGCCGTGGCTGGCGTCGTCGGCGCCGCCGCTTCCGCGGCGTCCGTCTCCCTGGATCCGGCCGGCGGCGGATCGCCGGCAGGCGGGGTCCCGGGCGCGTCCGGATCGGGCCCGGTCACCGCTGGGCGGCGCGCCGACCCGAGATCGGGGCCGGTGCTCCGGCCTGCGCGCCGGCGTCGGGCGCAGCCTCGGCGCTCGCCTGCGTGGACGGCGGCGTGCCGGAGGCGTCCGGAGCGGGCGCGGCCGAGGGTGTACGCGGCGCGGAGCCGCCCGTCGAGCGGGTGGACGACGACGCGCCGCCCTGTGCCGTCCCGGACGTCGCAGGAGAGTCGGCGACGAGGGTCCCCAGGTCATCCCCTCGACGTCCGCGTCCGAGGAGATCGAGCGGAACGGGGACGGCGTCGGCGCCGGGGCGGGCCGGGCGGCCGGCTCGGCCGCCGTGGTGGCGTACCGTGCGGACGAGGACGCGGCCATCGGGGTCGCCATGGGGGCCGGGTCGGCGGGGGCGGACGACGCGCCCGGCCACGCCGGCTGCGGCTGAGATGCCATCGGGGTCGCCATCGGCGTCGCCATGAGGGCGGGGTCGGGGCGAGCGGAGGTCCGCTCCACGGGGACCGCGGCGGGAGCGGCGCCCGGCCAGCCGGCCGGGTCCGACGAGGTCTGGGGCTGCGCCTGCGGGCGGGCCTGCGCGGCGCCGTACGCCGAGGCGGCGACGATCGGGGCGGCCGCCGGCTTGTCGGCTGCGGCTGCTGGGGCTGCGGGCGGCCCGCGCCGCGTGCAGCGCGCGATCCGGCGGCCACGTAGGCCCCCGTGGCGGCGGGCCTGCCAGGGGTGCGGTCGAAGTCGACGCCGCACCACGCGCAGAGCACCCAGTCGGCCCCCACGAGCTTGCCGCAGTTCGGGCAGACGCGGCGGAGGCGGGTGGGACAGGTGGGGCAGACCATCCACCCCTCCTCGATGCGTCGGCCGCATCCGAGGCATGGTCGAGCCGCTCGACCTCGGCGAGCATCGCCTCCTCGGCGAGCATCCTCTCGTGCGCCTCACCCACCCGCTCGTGCGGCCCGGTCATACCGGTAGAGGATCGCGGCGAAGATCAAGAGGAGCGGGGTGAAGGACGGTCAGCGCGGCCGCGAGGAAGGGGAGGATCGGGTTCGACGTCCGGCTCTTCATGTCCTGGTGCGCCCAGAACGCCGTCGCGAGCCACAGGATGACGACGTAGATGCCGATCCCGCGGAAGGCGAGCTGAACGAGCTCGCTCGAGAAGACCCCGGTGTCGTCGCTCCCGAATTCCTTGAGGGTCTGAGACATAGATCGAGGTGACCGCCGGCGGGGCGCGAGGACCCGGAACGAGGCCGTCCGGCACGTCGCGCCGCCGCAGTGTAGCAGGGCTCCCCGGGTCCACTCCGCGGGCGCGACGGCCGTCAGCCGAGGTCCGCGACGGCCTCCGCGAGCGTCGCGCGACGCCACGCCGCGACCGCGCCGGCGACGACGAGCGCCGCCACCATCGACGGCCGCGAACGCCGTGGCCGCAGCGAGCGCCATGGCCGGCGTGCCGCCGTCCCGCGAGCGCGCGCCGAGACCGCATCCCAGGCGGCGAAGACCGGCCGCGAGGGGACGCCCGACGCCGGCGATGAGGACGAGCGATGCCGGTCACGAACGCGACGAGGACGGGGGTCAAGAGCCGGCGGACGACGTCCCGGCCGACCAGCAGGAGCGAGCGACCGGCCCCGCGGCCACCCACGACCACGTGGACCGTCGCGAGCCCGGCGACGAGCTCGCCGACGAGGAGCCCGGCGACGACGAGGGCGACCGCGTCGGGGACCGTTTGCACGATGCGCAGGATGATCGGCGTCGTCAGGTCGTCCGGAAGCGTGAGCTGACGGTACGTGGCGTCGGCGATTCGCGGGTCAGCCCAGGCGATCGCGAGCGCGCACGGGATCGCGGCCACGACCCGGGGTGACGAGGATTCGCGCGACGGCAGGCCACGGGTGCGCGGACGCCCGCCCGGCGGAGTCTCGGCAGGGCGTGCCGGCAGTCGTCGACCGCCCACGCGAGGAGCGTCACCCGGTCCGCGGCCGCGGCGAGGACGGCGCCGGCGACGGCCGCGGCGCCCGTGGCGAGCCCCGCGACGAGTGCGAGTGCGAGGAAGCGCTCCGTCGGGCCAGCCGCCGTGACCGCATCGGCGCCCACGAACGACGCCGATCCAGTCGGCGTGGACAGGACGACGAACGGCAGGACGAAAGACAGGAACGCCGCCCCGCGCGAGGAAGGCGGCGAGCCCCACCGGCCAGATGGACGGGCGGGCGGCGGTCCAGCGCGTGGCGCGGCCGAGCGTGCGGGCGGTGCGCGCGAATTCCGGCCGCGCGCGGACGGTCGCGGGCGGCGCGGCGAGCGCGGTCCCGCCCGGTCCCCGACGATCCGGACATCACCGCGCGGCCTCCGTCGCTCGGCCGGCCCGGGTCACGGCGCGGTGCTGCCTCCGGGCGCCGGGGAGGTCACGGGCACCAGCGGCGGGAGGCTCGGGGCGACCGTCGGCGCGGGGCTAGCGCCGGTCAGGCGGGAAAGCTCCGCGAGCGCCGCCTCGACGAGCTTCATCTCGGCGCCGTACGTCGCGAAGTCGCCGGTGCGCAGCGCGTCCTGCGCGAGGGCGAAGTGGACGTTCGCGTACGCCAGCAGGGCCGTTCACGTCGCCCGGGAGCGGTTCGGTGCTCGGTGAGGGGGGTGGGCCGCGGCGTCGGCGACCCGCCGGGTGCGGGCGACGTGCCCGGCGACGGCGAGACGCCCGGCGACGGAGACGCGGAGGGCTCGTTGGCGATGACCTTCTCGAGCGCGCCCTGGAGCGTGTCCGCCCACTCGACGGTCGTCGAGGTCGCCACCACGATCTTCTTGAACTCGGGAAGGCCGTGGTGGTGGACTGAAGGTAGATGGGCTCAAGGTAGACGGCGTGTACCGAACGGGACGACGATGAGGTTGCCGCGGATGACCTTGCTGCCGCCTGGCCCCAGAGCGTGACCTGGGCGGAAATGATCAGGTCCTGGTCGATCCGCGCCTCGATCTGTGACGGGCCGAAGATCTGGTGTCGGGCGGGAACTTATAGACGCGCACCTGGCCGTGAGTCGGGGGTGTTGCGCGCCGCGGTCAGGAAGATCATGTTCGGCCGCTGGCGGGGACCATCGGCTGCAGGAGGAGGAACTCCGTGTCCCTCTCGCCCGGCTTCCTCATGACCACGTAGTAGGCCTCCGGCGGGCAGCTACTGTGACTCCCCGGCGGGTTGTTCGGATCGTCCAGTGGTCGTCCTTGTCGTAGAAGACTGCGGGTCCGTCACGTGGTCCCCGCATCGGCGCGTCTGGACGTCGACTGCTCCTCGGGCTAACGGAGGTGGGGCTTGAGCTGCACGGGCATCTGATCGATCGGGTGGAAGAGCGACGGGAAGACGACCTCGTACGCCCGGATGATGGGCTCGCTCGGGTCGGCCGCATAGAAGGTCATGGTCCCGTCGTACGCGTCCATCACGATCTTCACGCTGTTGCGGAGGTAGTTGAAGGTCTCGCCGGTGAGCCCGCTATTGGCCCCCAGCTGCGAGCTGTCGAAGTCCTCCGCGTTCGGGAACCGGTCGCTCATCGTGTACGCGTCCTGGATGTACACGAGCTTGCCGTCCGGGGTGACGACGAGGTACAGGTCCTTGTCGAACCGGAGGAACGGCGCCACGGCGGATGCGCTCGGACAGCGTGCGGTGGAAGAGGATCTGGTGTCCCGCGTCACCTGGTCGCTGATGAAGAGGTTGAGGTCGCGGAACCAGCGCGAACAGGAGGCGGGTGAGGGTGGATCAACCTGATGCCGGTCGTCCCGCTCCAGCGCGTGGTGGCCTCCCCGCCGGAGTCCGTTCGCCCACGGGGTAGTCGAACTCGGGCTGGCGGGCGCCGACGAGCACCTATCGGCCGGCCGCTCGCCGAAGTAGATCCGCGGCTGGGTCACCTCGGGCGCGCCGGGGGTTGAGATGGGCGGCAAGTCGCGAATGAACAGCTGGGGCTGGCCCTCGCTCGTGGACCTCATTCACCGGCACCATGGCCAGTCCAATTCCATGCGTGGATACGTGATGTGCTGGTTGACCCAGCTCGCAGCCTGGCCCGCCAACGCGAGCCTGTCGGGCGCGAAACTCGCGGCCCGAGAGCATCACCTGACGCGTCTCCACCCATTGATCTCGTTGTATACGATCTGTGTCGACGTCTTCAAACAGTCCCAGTACTGCCGGACCGTCTGGAGCTGGTCCAGCGTCTGTGCCGAGCGGGCGGTAATCCCAGAGGCGCGCGTTCTAAAAAATGTCGCCCTAGTTATCCTGCTCAATCTCCTGGCTCGTCAACGTCCCGGTGCCGCTGGTACGAGTGCTTGTCGTCCCAGACGTTCAATCCGTAGGCCAGCCGCGTCATCGTGATGTTGTTCACGATGTACGGCTGTTCCTGGGGCAGGGGCTGATTTAGGGCTGGACGCTGAACCGCTCGACCAGGCCTCAGGATAGATCTGAGCCGAGAGAGATCACTGACGCGGCGAACCAGGCGACGACGGCCAGGCCGAGCGGCCAGGTAAGGCGGGTGAAGGCGCCCCCCGATCAGGAAGGCCGCTGCGAAGGCCGCGATGACAGTCATCACGTCGAGGGCCAGGAAGCGGGCGTTCTGGTCCGTGAAGCCGACGCCCGTCAATTGCCCGGCGATGCCGGCCGAGTCGTATGACGAGGTCGAACTTGTCGAGCTGGTAGCCGGCAGCCACCCCGAGACGAGGTAGAGGCCGGCGAGCACGCCCAGATGGAGCCGAGACACGGCGTCGAGAGCACGAGCCCGGAGCGGATTGCGCCCACGACGTACCGCCCGAGGCTCACCACGATCGCCAGCCACAGGATCAGGTAATAGTTGAAGTAGGTCTGGAGAAGCCTGAAGAACGGCAGCTCGAAGAGGAAGAAGCCGATGTCCCGGTGGAAGATCGGGTCCGTAACGGGCTTCGACGCGTCCCCTGCCAAACGGCACCTGGTTGAGCCAGAGCTGGATGAGGTTCCTCCAACGACCCGCGACCGAGCCCGCCAGCGAGAGGGCCGCGACGCAGGACGAACGAGCACGAGCACGGCACCGTCCGATCCCCAGGTGAGATCCACTTCGGGCAGCTGCTCGATCTCGGCGGGCCGGCGCTCGCGGCGTCCGCGCCCGGCCCCGAACGGACTCTGCCGGAACGGCAATTCGTCGCGCTGACCGCGGGGGTCGTAGCGGTCGGCGCCAGGGCTTTAGGCGCCGCGAGGCGAGGACCAAACCCGGCGGGTTCGCAGACGCGCTCGATCAAAACGACGGACAGCGAAAGACTCCCGCTCCACCTTTGGGGGAGATCCGTACTGCCGCCCAGGGACATATGGAACCCCAGGAACACGATCCCGATGACCAGCCCGCCGACGAAGAGGACGATCTGCGTTGCCGAGACCCTCGTCCAGAAGACGCTCTCGTACCCGACGCTCCCAAACCAGATCAGTCGTGAAGAGGTCGAGCAGGACTCCCACCGCAAGCGTGATGAGAAACCTTAGAGGATTCCGACGACGATCGCGCCGATCACGGGGCTCCTGAGGCCGACAGGCCGGATGGAACGCCCGCTGCCCGTCGCGCGGACCGCCCGGCCCGCGACCGCGGGGCGGTCGGCCGGGGCCGCCCGGGCCACTTCCACGCCGGCGGAGGCGTTCGTCGAGCGTGGCGGGCTCCTCGGCGTCGGGTTCTTCGGTTCGGGCGTCTCGCCGGGTGTGCCGCCCTCGTCCTCTTCCGCGCCTTCCGCGCTCACCTCGCGCGCGTCCCCCTGATCAACGGGCCGTTCGTCGACCTGATCGTCGGGCCGCTCGTCGGACGCGTTCTCGTCCAGGGCTGCCCGGTGTCTGGGATCTCCGGATTGCCGGCGGCGGGCCAAATCGGCCGGGCTTTCCATAGCAGCCTGGCGCCGCCGTCGTTCGTTCGGACATGAAGTCGTCGAAAAGATCACGCATGACGGTGCACGGAGTCTATTTTTTTAGCGCCTGTTCGCTCAAGCCACCCGAGCCCTGGGCTCCTGGAGGAGGCAGGGACGCAAGAAGCGCGACGGGGACCTTCCGGCTATGACGAGGTCTACGGCCGGCCGAGGCTCTCGACGGTCCGCACGAAGGCCGCCAGGACGGCACTCGCCAGTTCGTTCGGACTCATGGTGGCGGCCCTCGTCGGCTCGAAGCGGAATGCCGCCAGCACGGCGACCGGGCGTCTCCCATGGATGGGTCTCGTCCTCGGGAGGACCGCCAGCCAACCGGAGGCGCATCTTTTTAGCTGGCGGCCAGCCATCCTCGAGGATGAGGCCCGACAGAGCGCCCGCGAGGGCGGGGCCGAGCCTTGAGGAGCGGAGGGCCGGGAGGCGGACCGCCGGAGGGCGCGAAGTCGGAGAACCACGCCACCTTATCGCCCTCGGCCAGCCAGAGAAGGCTCACCCACCATAAGTCCTCCAGGGTAGGCGGGGGGCCGATCGTCCGCCCTCGAACCGGCGGTCCCCCCGGCGGCAGCTCCATCTCGCGCAGGAACGACGGGCCGGGGCGAGGCAGCGAGGTAGGCCACAACCGAGCGAGATCAGGCGGATGCGCCATCCGCACGGTCAATGCCGGAGTTCGGACGGTCGATGCCTGCGTCCAAATCCCCCACATCGGCAAGCGGGGGGCTCCCGTTCGGGCGTCTCGACCGCTCCGCGTCCGTTCGGTCCGCGAGTCCCGGATCGGACCGAGCGCCCTTCGTCGGCCGGGTCGAACGGGTTCGAGACCTCGCTCTCGGCCGCCTGGTCGATCCCGAGGGCTGGCCTCGAGCGAGATCCGCAGCATTTCGCGGCGGACATCCAGGCTGGGCCGCGCGATCACCGGCAAGTCTTCCGCTCTCGGCGGCTCGCGCGATGAGGAAGCATCGCCGGTCAACAGGCCCGAGGAGTCCGCGCTTCCGGGGCCTAGATCGAGAATCCGGGCGCGCGCGAAGAAGCTCGGTCTTGACCGACGTCAAGCCGGGAACGTCCGTCTCGTCGGAGCTGACGAGCTTGGCTCCGCAGGAGTCGCAGGTGACCTCATCCTCGGAACGCGGGAGGGACCACCCACGAGCACCAGGGGAACGAGACGAGAAAGCCGGCCGGGCGCAGCCGAGAGCCTCTTCCACCCCGGGCCGGGCGCGGCGACCGGCGCCGTTGCGACGAGCAAGTCGGCAGCGTCTCTTGGGCCGGGGCCGGTCTCCGCACTATCTGACTGCGTGTCGCTCGTCGGGGCGACGCTCCACGACGCGTCACTCGGCTCGCCGTTGTCCGGGCGGTCGTCGTCCAAACCGTCGGGGGACGTCATCGGTTCGTCCGGCATGACCGCACTCTACCGTCCTCGCGCACCTCGGGCAGCGCCCGAAAAGTCCCCGCAGGGTCCTGCTCATTCCCACTCGATCGTGGCAGGCGGCTTGGAACTGATGTCGTAGACCACGCGGCCGACGCCGGGGACTTCATTTATGATCCGGGGCTGATTTCGGAGGACCTCGTACGGGAACTTGGCCCAGTCGGCGGTCATCCCGTCCTCCGTGCACCGCGCGAATCGCAACCACATTGTCATAGGTCCGCTCGTCGCCCAACACGCCCACGTCTTGACCGGCTAGGATCGCGAACGACTGCCAGACCCGGCGGTAGAGGCCGGCTGCCTTGATCTCGTCCATCACGACCCACGGGTCGGCATTGCGCAGGATTTCCAGCCGCTCCGCTGTGACGTCTCCGATCACCCGGACAGCGAGGCCCGCCCGGGGAAGGGCTGGCGCCGGACCACGCCTCGGGGAGGCCGAGCGCCGGGCCGACAACGCCGGACCTCGTCCTCGAAGAGATAGCGCAGCGGCTCCACGAGCTTGAACCCAGTCCGGAGGCAGGCCGCCGACGTTGTGGTGCGTCTTGATCTTCGCGCCTTGGCGCCGACATCCCGCTCTCGATGACGTCCGGATAGAGCGTGCCCTGGGCGAGGCACTCGAGCTGGCCGAGCCGGCGGTCTTCCTCGAACACCCGGATGAAGGTGTCGCCGATGATGTTCCGCTTCTGCTCGGGTCGTCACCCCGGCCAGGCGCGCGAGGAAGCGCTCTCGGGCGTCGACCATCACCAGGTTCATCCCGAGGTTCTGCTCGAACGTCGCCCGCAGGAGCTCGGATTCCTTTTTGCGCATGAGGCCGTGATCGACGTAGATGCAGGTCAGGCGGTCACCGACAGCGCCTGGTGGGCGAGCGTCGCCGCGACCGCCAAATCGACGCCTCCCGACAGGGCGCAGATGACCCTCTTTGGGCCGCGTGTTGCCCACGCGCGCGCGTCGATCCGCGATCGGATCTCGTCGACGGTAGAGGCGATGAAGTTGGCCGGGGTCCAGGTGGGACGAGCACGGCGATCCCGAGGACGAAGTTGCGGAGGATGTCCCGTCCGCCCGGGGTATGTACGACCTCGGGGTGGAACTGGATCCCGTAGAGCCTGCGCGCCGGGTCGGCCAACCCGGCGTACGGCGTCGCTTCCGTTTCTGCGAAGTAGCCGAGAACAAAAGGGGGGCAGGCCTTCAGGATATCACGTCCGATGGCTCATCCACACGGGTTGGCTCCCGATCCAGCCCACGGGAAGAGGGCCGTTCCTCGTCGGTGATCGTGATCGAGAGCGGGCCCGAATTCGCGGCGCGATGCGGGGACGACGTCGCCGCCAAGCTCCCGCGCCATGAGCTGCAGGCCGTAACAGATCCCCAGGACCGGTATCCGGCCCCCGTCCAGATCGCGGCGTCCGGCCGCGGAGCGCCCTCGTCGTAGACGCTCGACGGGCCGCCCGACAGGATAGCGGAGCACTTGGGCCTTCTCTTCGAGCGATCTCCGGCCAGGGGGTGTCGAAGGGGATCAGCTCCGAGTAGACGTTCAGCTCGCGCACTCTGCGCGCGATGAGCTGCGCGGTCTGGCTCCCGAAATCGAGGACGACGACGGTGTCCAGGTCGACCAGGCTGCTCTCACCACGAGCAACCGATCCGCCCGGCCGGTCCTTTTGCGGATGACGCGACGGGGCAGGCGCCTTCAGCGCGGACTCGAGGTACGCCTCGACCTCCGCGTCGTCCGGGGCGAGGACGCGGTGGCCCGCGTTGGCGGGCTCACCGTGGACCGTCTTGCCGCGCTGCCGCGCCCGCGGGCCCGGTCTCGTGGTCGTCCGGAGCCGCGCTGCCCGGCGCGTCGGGGCCCGCTGCCCCGGCCTCGTTCTCGTCAGCCACGTCCGATCGCCGCCTCCCGTCCCGTCCGCCTCCGGTGCGGCCAAGTGTATAGGCGCGGGGGTCCCGCGACCGCCGCGGATGGCGCACACTCGTGCCCGACGGGCGCAGCCCGCGCCGCAGCGGAGGCGACCGGGACGATGGGGAAGGCGAAGCACGGGAAGGATCAGGAGGCCGGTCCTCTCGAGTCGGTCGAGGTCGTCGAGACGACAGCCGCGGCGACGGCCGCGGCCGACGCGGAGGACGACGACGTCGCGCCGCGCAAGGTGACCCGCGAGGGCGTCGTGGCGGCCGAGGGCGCGCGGTACGCCGACCGAAGCCCGGGACCCGAGGCGCCCGACGAGGGCGCGGAGGACGGCCTCGAGGCGGCCCCGAGGCGGAAGAAGCTCAAGGCCGAGGTGTACGAGGCGGAGCTGGCGGGCTTGCCGGAAGCTGCACAACTCAGGACTGGGTGACTTACCGGAAGCTCCGGATCGTCGTCCTCTTCGAGGGCCGCGACGCCGCCGGCAAGGGCGGCGCGATCAAGACGATCACCGCCGCGCTCAACCCTCGCGTGGGGCGCGTCGTCGCACTCGGCGTCCCCACCGAGCGCGAGAAGACGCAGTGGTACTTCCAGCGGTACGTCGCGCACCTGCCCGCGGCGAGCGAATGGTGTTCTTCGACCGCAGCTGGTACAACCGCGCCGGCGTGGAGCACGTCATGGGCTTCTGTACCAAGGGCCTCGAGTACCAGGAGTTCCTCCGGTCGTGCCCGGAGTTCGAGCGGATGCTCCTCCGCTCCGGGATCCTCCTGTTCAAGTACTGGTTCTCCGTCAGCGAGGAGGAGCAGGAGCGCCGGTTCCTCGCGCGGCTGGACGACCCGACGAAGCGGTGGAAGCTGAGTCCCATCGACCTCGCGTCGCGCACCCGCTGGGTCGACTACTCGCGGGCTAAGGACGAGATGTTCGCGTACACGGACATCAAGCAGTCGCCGTGGTACGTCGTGAACGCCGACGACAAGAAGCGCGCCCGGCTGAACATGATCCGGCACCTCCTGTCGCTCATCCCGTACGAGGAGGTCCCGTCGCCGGAGCTGGTGCTGCCGCCCCGCCAGACCGAGAAGCGGGAGGGCTACATGCGGCCGCCGATCACCGAGATGAACTGGATCCCCGAGGTCTACTGACCGGACGGGCACGTCAGTCCTGGTTGCGCATCGCCTCCGCGGCGGGCGCGAAGTAGGCGTCGAAGCGCGCGGCGACCTCCGGGTCGGGTCATCGCGGCGACCGCTCCCCGCATCGCGGCGAGCCAGTGGTCGCGCTCGGTCGGCCCGATCGCGAAGGGGAAGTGGCGCTGCCGGAGGCGCGGGTGGCCGCGCTCGTCGCTGTAGGTCGTGGGGCCACCCCAGTACTGCGCGAGGAAGAGCGTCAGGCGGCGGCGCGCCGGGCCGAGGTCCTTCTCGGGATAGAGCCGCAGCAGGACCGGGTCCGTCTGGACCGTCGCATAGAAGTGGTCCACGAGGCCCTCGAAGAACGGCATCCCGCCGACCTCGTCGTAGAGCGTGTGCGCCGACGCCATCGGCGCCGTCTCGAGGACCCGCATCTCGCCCTGCCCGTCCACGGCCGCGAGTGTATGCCTCGGCGCCGGGCGTCTGTCAGGCGATGCGACAGGTCGGGCTCCGGGCCGCGCCGCCCCGGCCGGACGTGCTACGCCATCGACGCGAGGATCGACGTGAGCTCGATGAGGGTGGTGCGCGGGCTGATGATCGCGAACCGCGTGATGGGCTCGCCCAGGTGAGTGCTGGGCGTCACGAAGGCGGCGCCCGAGCGCAGGAGCCGGTCGGACCAGCGCGCGTAATCCTCCGCCGCCCATCCGATCCTGCGGAACGCGACGACCGAGAGGTCGGGCTCGGCCACGAGCTCGAGATACGGCCGCCGGCGGATCTCGTCCGCGGTCTCCCGGGCCAGCTCGATCGTCGCCTCGATCGCGTCCGTGTACGCCTCCGTGCCGTGGACCGCGAGGGAGAACCAGAACGGAAGCCCTCGCGCCCGGCGGTGAGGTGGATCGCGTAGTCGGACGGGTTCCACTCGCCGTCCACATGGGCGACGGCATCGAGGTAGCCCGCGTGCTGCGTGTGCGCCCGTCGCGCGATGGCCGGCTCGCGGTACAGGAGGGCGCACGCGTCGTACGGCGCGAACAGCCACTTGTGCGGGTCCACGATGAAGCTGTCGGGCGCTCGATCCCCGCGAAGAGGCCCCGGACGGACGGCGCCGCGAGCGCCGCACCGCCGTAGGCGCCGTCCACGTGGAGCCAGAGCCCCTCGGCGGCCGCCACGTCCGCCACGCCCGCGATGTCGTCCACGATCCCGAGGTTGGTGGTCCCGGCGGTCGCGACGACGGCGAAGAGCCCGTCGCGGACGTCGGGATCCACGGCCGCCACGTCGGCGACGGCAGCGCGCAGCCCGGCACCGGTCATCCGGCCGCGCGCGTCGCCGGGGACGGCGAGGACGTCCACGTCCATGACCCGCGCGCCCTCCGCGACGGAGCTGTGCGACTCCTCCGTCGCCGCGACGGCCCATCGGCGCGGCGACGGCAGGCCCGCGGCGGCCCGGCGTTCCCGCGCCGCCTCCCGGGCGGCGACCAGCGCCGAGAGGTTGCCCACGGTCCCGCCCTGGACGAACGCGCCGCCGGCGCCCGCGGGGAGCCCGGCGAGGTCCGCGATCCAGCGCAGCGCCTGGTTCTCGGCGAAGACCGCGCCCGACCCCTCGAGCCAGCTCCCGCCGTAGATGGAGCTCGCCCCGACGACCAGGTCGAAGAGCGTCGCGGCCTCCGTCGGTGCGGTGGGGATGAACGCGAGGTAGCGGGGGTGGTCCGACGAGACGACCCCCGGCGCGATGACGTCGGCGAAGAGGCGGAGGGCGGCGTCGCCGCCGAGCCCGTCCGGCGTGATCGTGGCCCCCGCCTTCGCGGCGAGCTCCTCCGGCGCGTACGGCGCGTCGAGCGGCGGGTCCATCCGCATCCGGTCGCGGGCGTAGCGGAGGATCGCCTGCGCGAGGCGCTCCGTCTCGTCGGTGTACCGATGCATCCGCCCCGGATCGCGGTCGCCGGGGTCCGCCGAGCCGTTCGTCAGCGGCCCCGCTGCCAGCTCTTGCCCTCGGTCCCGACGGCCGGCGCGTACACCATCTCCACGCGCTGCATCTCGGCGATCGAGCGTGCGCCGAGTGCGGCCATCGACTGGCGGAGCGCCCCCATGAGGTTCTCGGAGCCGTCGGTGACGCGGGCGGGGCCGAAGAAGATCGCTCGAGCGACCCCACGGTGCCCACCTTGATGCGGGTCCCGCGCGGGAGGGTGGGCGACGGCGCGGCCATCCCCCAGTTCGTGCCTCGGCCGGGCGCCTCCTGGGCGCGGGCGAGCGGCGAGCCGAGCATCACGGCGTCGGCGCCGGCCGCGATCGCCTTCGCGATCTCTCCGCCGCGGCGCATCCCGCCGTCGCCCACCACCGGGACGTAACGGCCGGTGGCGGCGAGGTACGCGTCGCGGGCCGCGGCGACGTCACTGATCGCGGTGACCTGCGGGACGCCGATCCCCAGGACCTCGCGCGTCGTGCATGCGGCGCCCGGCCCCACGCCGACGAAGACGGCGGCGGCGCCCTGTTCCATCAGGGCATAGGCAGCGTCGGCGTTGGTCGTGTTGCCGACCGCGACCGGGATCGGCATGAGTCGCGTGAACTCCTCCAACGCGAGCGGCTCGTAGCCGGTCGCGAGGTGGCGCGCCGAGCTGACCTGCGACTGGACGAGGAAGAGGTCGGCGCCGTGCTCGGCGCAGAAGGGGCCCCAGCGACGGGCAGCCGCCGGCGTCGCGGAGATGGCGACACTCGAACCCGCCGCGCGGATCTCGTCGATCCGTCGCGCGAGGAGCTCCTCGCGGAGCGGCGTCGCGTACGCTTCGGCGAGGACGTCCTGGATCTCGCCGTCCGGGGCGGTCGCGATCCGCTCGAGGATCCCTGCGGGCTCCTCGAAGCGCGCCTGGACGCCTTCGAGGTTCAGGACGGCGAGGCCGCCGAGGGCCGCAAGGGCGCCGGCGGATCGTGCGTCCACCACCGCGTCCATCGCGGCGGCGAGGACGGGGATGCCGAGCCGGATCCCGGCGATGTCGACGGAGAGGTCGACGTCGGCCGGCTCGACGGTGTCCGTCCCCGGCGCGAGGGAGACGTCCTCGAAGCCGTACGTCGGGCGGATGGAATCGACCTTGGAGCGGAAGACGCGGCGGGCGGCGGCCTCGGTGGTCATCGGACCGGCCGGTGGGTGATGACCATGGTCGATGAGACCTCCTCGGGGCGGGGCGCTCGCGTGGCGGCGATTCTACCCGCGGTCGGCGGCGGGCGGGAAGGGGGCGTCGGCCGGCGGCCGCGTCAGCGCGGGAGCCGCGCTCCGTCGAGGCCGAGCGCGAACCAGGGAGCGCGCGCGGATCCAGGAGGTCGCGGCGGACACGGTCGATCGCCTCGCGGTAGCCCGGCCAGACCACCTCGCGGTAGGCGTCGTCCACGGGAAGCCAGCGCATCGCGTCGTGCTCGTGCGAGAGGACCGGCTCCGCGCCGGGACGGACGCGGACGGCGAAGCAGGCGGAAGCACGACCGCGTCGACGCTCGGCTCGTGGAACTGGTTCACGAGGTCCAGGTCGTAGAAGGCCTCGATCGCGTCGGGGCCGAACCCGGTCTCCTCCCGCAGCTCGCGCAGCGCCCCCATGGCGACGCGCTCGCCCGGCTCGAGCGAGCCGGAGACGCACTGCCAGAGGCCCGGGAGGATCCGGCCGGGAGCGCGCCGCAGGAGGAGGATCCCGGCGCCGGCGCGGTCGGAGCCTCCCGCGCCCACGGGCGCGGCGTCACGGGCGTCACCGTCGGTAGCGGCCCGGTAGATCCAGCAGTCGACCAGGTCGGGGCGAAGGGGGCTCACGGTCGTGTGCGGGCGGTGGTGCGCTCGGCGGCCGGGGCCGGAGGTCAGATCCGCTCGAAGCGCTCGATCGGGAGGACGAAGACGGTCGCGCCGCCGACCTCCACCTCGAGCGGGAACGGCATGAAGAACTCGCCCGGCTCCATGATCGGCGGCATCGGGTTGACCACCTGCGAGCGCGAGTGGCAGCTGTCGCGGATCACGCCGAGCGCGTCTTCGACCTTCTCGTCCTCGACCGCGAGGACGACCGTCGCGTTCGACTGCTTGAGGAAGCCGCCGGAGCTCTGGAGGCGCGTCGTCCGGAAGTCCCTGTCGGCGAGGGCGTCCACGAGGATGCCCGCGTCCTCGCTGTGCACGATCGCGAAGATGAGCTTCACGCGGCCGAGTATAGGTCACGACCGCATCGGCTCCGCGCGGTGCGCAGCGCCCCGGGGCGGCTGCGATGGAGGCGGCCGGTGGCCCGGCCGGCCGGTCGGAGACGTCCGGCGGCAGGTGTACCATCGGCCCCTGACGCGCGGGCCCCCGCGCACCCGCACCCGCACGCCCGCACCCCCGCGCCCGGACCCAGGAGGAGCACGTGTCCACCGGCCGTCCGCCCGAGCCCACCGCCGACCTGCTCCGCGCCGCCCGGATCGCCGAGACGCGCCTGCTCGCCGCACTCGCCGAGGCGCTCGCGACCGTCGACGCAGTGGACGACGCGCTCGAACGCCTCCTCGAGCTGTCCGCCGGAGTCCTCGACGGCGCCGTGGCGTCCGTCGCGGTCCTCGAGCCTGACAGCGGCATCCTCGTCGGTGGGCCGTCGCGCGGGTTCGACCGCGTCCCGCTCCTCGACGAGCCGATGTCGATCGAGGGCTCGACCGACGCCCTTGCGGTCGTCGCGCGCGAGGGGACCGCCACGGCGATCCCGGCCGACCACGTCTCCCCCATCGCGACCCGGGCGGGGATCGGCGCGGGCGTCGTGCTGCCGCTGACGGTGCGGCGCGATGGGATCGACCTCGTCGTCGGCGTCCTCCTCGTCGCGCACGCGGACGGCCGGCCGCTCTCGAGCGACGAGGTGCGTCTCGCCGAGGGGATGGCCGGGATCGCAGCCGCGATCGTCGAGCGCGGGATGCTGCAGGATGCCGCGCACGCACGGATCGAATGGCGCGAGAGGCTGGCGCAGATCGACGCGCTGACGGGGCTCGCGAACCGGCGCACGTTCGACCACGTCGGCGAGCTGGAGGTCGCACGGGCGATCCGCCAGGAGCTGCCGCTCGCCGTCGTCGTGGCGGACGTGGACGGGTTCGCGGAGCGGCGCGAGAAGGACGGCCGCCGGGCCGCGGACGCGGTCCTCCGCGCCGTCGCGGCCGCGGTCGCGGACGGCGTGCGGCTCGTGGACACCGTCGCGCGCCTCGGCGAGTCGGAGTTCGTCGTCCTCGCTCCCGGCAGCGGCGGTGACACGGTCGCGCGTCGCGTCGCGGCTGCGGTGGAAGCCCTCGCGCCGATCGACGGGTGGAAGCCGCGCGTCTCGACCGGCGTGGCGCACGTCCCCGAGGACGGGGCGACGCTCGAGGGCCTGATCGCGGCGGCGGCGAGCGAGATCGAGCGGTCGCGCGCGACCGCAGGCTGATCACTCGGGGACGACCGACCAACCCGAGGCGGGACGGCGGCGCGGCGGTTCGGGGACAGCAGGTCCGGCCGGGGCGGCCGGAGGCTCGGGCACCCCCGGCGAGTGGGGCGCCGCGGGCTCGGAGGGCGCCCCAGGGGCCGCCGTGGGCGCCTCTAGTGCAGCGAGCCCGGGCGGGCCGATCTGCGTCGCGAGCCGTGCCGCGACCCCCTCGATGATCGAGTCGAGCGTGAAGGCGAACTGCTCGTCCGACGATACGGGCTCCATCGAGGTGACGACGCCGACGAGAGCCGGGTAGCGGTCGGCGGGCAGCGCCCGCATGCCCTCGAGGACGAGGGCGTCGATCTCGGCCGGCGTCCTGCCCTCGCCGATCGGGCCGGCGGGGGTCCGGCACTCGAAGACCGCCCAGCCCGAGGCGAAGTTCACGATGGTGTTCACCGTCATCATCGCGAGCCGCGGCTCGAAGCCGGCACGGATGAGGTCTCCCAGCCAGCGGTCGAGGCCGGCGAGCGCCTTCGGGCCGATCGCCTGGCGCTCCGCGCACAGGATGGCCGCGTGGCCGTGCCGCACGAGGACGCGGCGCAGGGTGTTCGCAGCGTCGCGCAGCTCTGTGCGCCAGTCGTCGGACGAGACGAACCGGTCCGCCGCCTCCCCGAGGATCTCATCGAGGACGAGGTCGAGCAGGACGTCCTTGTTCGGGACGTGCCAGTAGAGGCTCGTCGCCCCCGCGCCGAGCTCGTCGCCGAGGCGGCGCATCGAGAGGGCGTCGAGGCCGTCGCGGTCGATCAGCCGGAGCGCCGTCTCGACGATGCGCGCGCGGGTGAGAGGCGCGCGGTCCGCAGCTTCCGACCGGTCGGCGGGCCACCACGGCAGGCCCACGTCCGGTCCCGTCCGTTCGGTCATCGCCTGCCTCCCTGATCGCGGATCGCGCGACCGCCCGTCGCGAGCGCATACCCTGCCGGATCCCACGCCGACCGCACGTCGTCCGTCTAATCGCACAGTGTACTTGACGCGAGGGCATCACCGCGCTACTCTCCGAGGTACTCGAACGCTGTACGAGTCACAGACCAGTGTGCGATGCGGAGGGCCGGACGATGACCGGGAACCGGGTCGCGGCGCGCGATCCCCGCCGGTGGGCCGTCCTCGGCGTGCTCATCCTCGCCCTCTTCGGGATCAGCCTCGACAACACCGTCCTCACGATCGCACTCCCGACGCTCGCACGCGAGCTCTCCGCGTCCGCGAGCGAGCTGCAATGGATGGTGGACGCCTACGTGCTCGTCTTCGCGGGCCTGCTGCTCTTCGCGGGCGCAGTCTCCGATCGGTACGGCCGGAAGCGGACGCTGGTCCTGGGGCTCGCCCTCTTCGGGATCGGCTCGGCGCTCGCCCCGCTCGTCACGACGGCGACGCAGCTCATCGCGCTCCGGGCGTTCATGGGGTTCGGGGCGGCGTTCACGATGCCGAGCACCCTCTCGATCATCGCCGACATCTTCGACGCCGACGAGCGACCCAAGGCGATCGCAGCCTGGAGCTCGATCGCGGCCGTCGGGATCGTCGCCGGCCCGCTCATCGGGGGCTGGCTGCTCGAGAGCTTCGCCTGGCCGTCCGTCTTCGTCGTGAACGTCCCGTTCGTCGTCGTAGGGATCGCCGCCACGCTCATCTTCGTGCCCGAGTCCCGGGCGCCCGGTCGGGTGCCGCTGGACGCCGTCGGCGCCACCCTCTCGGTCGTGGGCCTCGTCACGCTGGTGTTCGCGATCATCGAGGCACCCGGCCGCGGGATCGGCGACCCGTCGATCGTCGCAGCGTCCGTGCTCGCGGTCGCCGCGCTCGCCGCCTTCGTCCTCCACGAGCGCCGGACGGAGCACCCGATGCTCGACGTGGGCCTCTTCCGTGACCGCGGCTTCACCGCCGCGGCCGTGTCGATCGCCCTGGTGTTCTTCGCCCTCAACGGCGCGCTCTTCTTCATCACGCAGTACCTGCAGGGGGTCCTGGGGCTCTCGACCATGCAGGCGGGTCTGCGTTTCCTGCCGATCGCCTTCGGCGTCATGGGCGCGTCCGCCGTGAGTGCGCTTCTCACCGCTCGACTCGGCGCGCAGGCGACGACCGCGCTCGGCCTGCTGGTCACCGCCTGCGGGCTGGCGATCCTCGCCTTCCTCCGGGTCGACTCGGGCGACCCCTTCGTCTCGCTCGAGATGATCGTCATCGCCGGGGGGATCGGGCTCGCGATGACACCCGCGACGGACACGATCATGGGCGCGCTCCCCGCGGCCCGGTTCGGGGTGGGATCGGCCGTGAACGACACGACCCGGGAGGTGGGCGGTGCGCTCGGGGTCGCGATCCTCGGCAGCCTGTTCGCCGGGGCGTACACGGCGTCGATGGGGGACGTGACCCGAGCCCTCCCGCCCGAGCTCGGCGCGATCGCGGCCGACTCGCTCGTCGGGGCGGCGGCCGTCGCCGAGGGGGTCGGCGGCGCGCTCGGCGCGACGCTCCTGGTGACGGCGCGCGTCGCGTTCGTGGACGCGATGGCCTGGACGTCCGTCATCGGGGCCGGCTTCGCCCTCGCCGGCGCGGTCGTCGCCTGGGTCTGGCTGCCGCGGCGGGGCAGCGGCGCCCGGGAGGACGTCGAGGCTCAGCCGGACGCGAGAGCCTCGAGCACGATCGTGGCGACGTCCTCCGCGACGGCGTCCGCATCGCGCGACGCGTCCACGATCCGCCACCTGCCGCCGGCGGCGGCCTCGCGCAGGTAGCCCGGCGCGGACCCGCTCGTGGTACGGGCGATCGAAGTCGCCGTCGAGCTCGAACTTGTTCAGGTCGTCGGGCCGTCCGGCGTGGCGTCGCGCGAGGCCGACATCGACGCTGACGTCCAGGAGGATCGTCAGGTCCGGCAGGAGCCCGCGCGTCGCGAGGTCCTGCAGGCTGCGCATCTCCTCGACGTCGAGGCCGCTCCCGTACCCCTGGTAGCAGATGGTGGAGTCGCGGTGGCGGTCGCAGACGACGATCCGTCCGGCGGCGAGGGCGGGCCGGATCACCTCGGCGACGTGCTGTGCGCGCTGGGCCGAGAACAGGAGCGCGTCCGCGACCGGGTCGAGCCCGCGTCCCGCCCCCAGGACGATCTCGCGCACCTGCTCGCCCGTCCGCGTGCCGCCGGGCTCCCGCGTGAGGACCACGTCCAGCCCGCGCGCGCCCAGCCGGTCGGCGAGGAGGCGCGCCTGGAGGGACTTCCCGGAGCCGTCGGGGCCCTCGAGGGTGATGAAGCGGACGGGATGGGCGGTCTCGGTCACGGGGCGAGTCTAGTCGGGCGGGGCCCTCGGCGGATCATCGTCGGGCCGACGTGCGCCGGCGACGATCCGCGACGGCCGCCGCGGCCCGACCGGATCGTCAGCAGATGCGCGGGAGCTGCTCCCCGATGAGCATGTCCACGATCCGCTCCGACCCCACGAGCGTCCGGATCGTGACCATCCCCGGGTGGTCGGCGACGACGCGGCCGATGAGCGCGGCCTCCGCGCCCTCGGGGAGTGCGCGCATCGCGGCGAGCGCCGCGTCCTCCGTGCCGGCCGGGACGATCGCGACGCAGACGCCCTCGTTCGCGACGTGGAACGGGTCGAACCCGAGCATCTCGCACGCGGCGCGGACGGGGCCGGGGATCGGGATCGCCGGCTCCTCGAGCACGATGCCGACGGCGGACGAGGCCGCGATCTCGTTGAGGGCGGAGGCGAGCCCGCCGCGCGTCGGGTCCCGGAGGACCCGCACGTCCGGGACGGCGGCGACGAGCGACGCGACGAGCGCGTTCAGCGGCTGCGTGTCCGAGGCGATCTCCACCTCGAACTCGAGCCCCTCGCGGACGCTCATGATCGCCACCCCGTGGAGGCCGATCGGCCCGGAGAGGATGACCGCGTCGCCGGCGCAGGCCCGGTCCGCCGACGGCGCGACGCCGTCCGGGATGACGCCGATCCCCGCCGTGTTCACGAAGAGCCGGTCGGCCGCGCCGCGCCCCACCACCTTGGTGTCGCCCGTGACGATCCGGTACGCCCGCGGCCTGCGCCGCGCGCGCGGCCGAGGCGGTGATGCGCCCCAGCTCGTCGAAGGCGAGCCCTTCCTCGATCACGTACGCGAGGGAGATCGCGACCGGCCTGGCGCCCATCATCGCGAGGTCGTTCACGGTGCCGTTCACCGCGAGCTCGCCGATGTCGCCGCCGGGGAACTCGATGGGGCTCACGACGTACGGAATCGGTCGTGAAGGCGAGCCGCCCGGCCTCGACCTCGACCACCGCGGCGTCGTTGAGCACGCCGCCGGGGCTCGCGGCGCCGAGCGCGGGCACCACCACGTCGCGAAGGAGGTTCGCCGAGAGGCGCCCGCCCGACCCGTGCCCGAGGATCACGCGCTCGGACTCGGGGATCGGGGCGGCACAGGATGCGTCCAGGGGGTCCATCGTCACGCCGCCGGCCGGGACGGGGTCGCCGGCCGGGCCTGCCGGCACGATGGGGGTGACCAGCCGCTCGTCCGTCATCGGAGCGCCTCCGGGGCGACCATCGGGAGCGGCCGCGCCTCGATGCCGAGGCCGCGGCCGGCCGAGTAGAAGGCCGCGCACGTCCCCTCGGAGCTGACCATGGGGGCTCCGAGCGGCTTCTGCGGCGTGCACAGGTGCCCGTACGCGGTGCACTCGAGCGGGGTCTTCTCGCCGGTGAGGATCGCGCCGGCGATGCACGCCGGGTGCTCGCGCGTGTGGATCCCCTGCACGTCGAACTTGCGCTCGGCGTCGTAGCGCGCGTACTCGGGCTTCAGGTGGTAGCCGGACATCGGGATCTCGCCGACCCCGCGCCACGTCCGCTCGCCGATCTCGAAGACGCGGAAGATCTGCTCCTGCGCGAGCTCGTTCCCCTCGCGCTTCACGGCGCGGGCGTACTGGTTCTCGACCTCGTACCGCCCCTCCTCGAGCTGCTCGATCGCCATGAGGATCCCCTCGAGGAGGTCGAGCGGCTCGAAGCCGGTGACGACGATCGGGACCCTGTACTTCGCGGCGATCGGCTCGTACTCGGTCCAGCCCATCACGGCGCAGACGTGGCCCGCGGCGAGGAACGCCTGGACCTTGTTCTGCGGCGACGAGAGGAGCGCCTCCATCGCCGGCGGGACGAGCACGTGGCTCACGAGGACGCTGAAGTTGTCGATCCCGAGCTGCGACGCCTGGTAGACCGCCATCGCGTTCGCCGGGGCGGTCGTCTCGAACCCGACCGCGAAGAAGACGACCTGGCGGTCCGGGTGGGCGATCGCGACCTTCAGCGCGTCGAGCGGCGAGTAGACGATGCGGACGTCCGCGCCGCGCGCCTTCAGGCTGAGCAGGTCCGTGGTGGAGCCGGGGACGCGGAGCATGTCCCCGTAGCTCGTGAAGATGACGTCCGGGCGGGCGGCGATCGCGAGGGCCTTGTCGACCTGCTCGAGCGGCGTGACGCAGACCGGGCAGCCGGGCCCGTGGATCATCCGGACGCCGGGCGGGAGGGACTCGTCGATCCCCTGCTTCACGATCGTATGGGTCTGGCCGCCGCAGACCTCCATGAGGGTCCACGGCTTCGTCGTGACGCGGGCGATCTCCGCGACGAGCTTCCGCGCGAGGACGGGATCGCGGTACTCGTCGAGGTACTTCACGTGCACCGGGCCTCCGGGCTCGGCCGCGGGCGTCGCCCTGTGCCGCGCGCGCCTCGCGCGCGGGGGCGGAGACCTGGCGGAGGGCCGCGATGAGGCCGGCGGCGGAGCCGTCGTCCTCGACGGCCGGGGCGTCCATCCCCGGGCCCATGGTGGCGAGCTCCTGCTCCATCATGTCGCCCATCGAGCCGAGGATCTCGAGGGTCTTCATCGCCTCTTCCTCGTCGACCCGGCTGATCGCGAAGCCCACGTGGACGATGACGTAGTCGCCGAGCTCGACCTCGGGCGTGTAGGCGAGGCAAGCCTCCTTGCGGACGCCCCCGAAGTCCACCTTGCCCATGCGCAGGCCGGCGACGTCGTGGACCTCGATGACCTTGCCGGGGATCCCCAGGCACATGGCTCGCTCCTCCTACCGCTGGTGCGGCCCGGGTGACGCGCTCGTCGCGGGCCCGGCCGGTCACCCGGCCGCCGCGGCGAGGCGGGCCGCCGCCACCGCCGACTGACCATAGCTGATGCCGCCGTCATTCGCCGGGACCTGCTCGTTGAGCAGGACGTGGAGCCCGGCCCGGCCGAGGCGCGCGGCGAGCGTCGCGGCGATGCGCTGGTTCTGCATGACGCCGCCCGAGAGAGCGACCGCCCGGATCCCGGTCTCGCGGACGGCTGCGTCCACGAGCTCCTCCGTCACGGCCACGATCGTCTCGTGGAAGGCTGCGGCGAGGTCCTCACGTCCTCGCCCGCCGCCCGCCGCGCGAGGAGCGCGGTGAGGGTGGGCCGCGGGTCGTAGACGAGGAGGCCGGTGGGGGTCGCCGCGCCGCCACCCGGTGCCGCGAGCGGAGCCGGCCGGCGTCCCCGGGGCGGCGGCCAGGCGGACGATCCGATACGGGAGCGGCGACGCCTCCCGGTCCCCCGCCGCGGTCTCGAGGTCCACGGCCGCCTGCGCCTCGTACTCGGCGACATCGCGGATCCCCAGGAGGCTGCTCGCGGCGTCGAAGAGGCGCCCGGCCGACGACGCGACCGGCGCGTTGAGGCCGCGGGTGACCTGGACGCGGACGACGTCCACCTCGCGAGGGTCGAGCCGGCCGATGAAGGCGGCGGCGAGGTGCGGGTCGATCGGAGCGGGCGCCGGCGCCGAGCCCCTGTCGTCCCGGGCGCGGCGACGGCCGATCCGGCGGCGGCCGCGTCCGACGCGGCAGCCGCGGCAGCCGCGTCGTCGCCGAGCGCCTCGGCGCCGAGGAGGTAGCCGAGCGCCATCCGGTACGGCCGCTTCACGGCGAGCGCGCCGCCGGGCATGGGCGCGAGGCCGAACCGCGCGACCCGGCGGTATCCGGCGAGGTCCGCGACGAGGATCTCGCCGCCCCAGAAGGTGCCGTCGTCGCCCATCCCCAGGCCGTCGTACGCGACGCCGATGAACGGCTCCGTCCAGCGCATGCTCGGCCGCGGCCGAGGCGACGTGCGCGTGGTGGTGCTGGACCGCGACCCGGCGCTCCGGGGAGAACCGCGCGACCGCGTACTGCGTGGAGAGGTACGCGGGGTGCAGGTCGTGCACGGCCCACTCGGGGGCGATGTCGAGGAGCCTCGAGAGGTGCGCGAGGTTCTCCTCGAACGCGCGGTGGACGAGGAGGTCCTCGAGGTCGCCGGTGTGCGGCGCCACGTGGGCGCGCGTCCCGCGGGCGAGCGTGAAGGTGTGCTTCAGCTCGGCACCGACCGCGAGGAACGGGACGGGCGTGGCGACGGGGAGGTCCACCGGGTCCGGCGCGTACCCGCGGCCGCGGCGGATGATCGAGGGCCGGGCGCCGGCGCCTCCCCCGACCGCGCGCGTCACGGAGTCGTCGTAGCGCGCGCGGATCTCCCGGTCGTGCTGGAGGAAGGCGTCCGCGATCGGCGAGAGCCGGTCGAGCGCGTCGGCGTCGTCCACGACGATCGGCTCGTCCGAGAGGTTGCCGCTCGTGAGGACGATCGGGCGGTCCGCCGCCTCCATGAGCAGGTGGTGGAACGGCGTGTACGGCAGGAACAGCCCCACGTGCCGGCTGCCGTTCGTCACGCCCGCGGCGATGCGCGCGTCCGCCCGGAGCGTCGCGAGGACGATGGGGCGTGCCGGCGACAGCAGGAGGTCCGCCTCGGCGTCGTCGACGGTCGCGAGGTCCCGCGCCGCCGCGAGGTCCCGGACCATGACCGCGAGCGGCTTGGCCCAGCGGCGCTTCCGGTCGCGCAGCCGTCCCACCGCGTCGGCGTCCGTCGCGTCGCACGCGAGGTGGTAGCCGCCGAGCCCCTTGATCGCGACGATGCGGCCGTCCACGAGGTCCGCGACCGTGGCGGCGAGCGCGTCCTCCGCGAATGCCGTCGCGGCGGGCGCCCCGGTCCGCCGGTACGCGAGGCGCGGGCCGCAGGCCGGGCACGCGACCGGCTCGGCATGGAAGCGGCGATCGGCGGGGTCGCGATACTCGCGTTCGCAGTCGGCGCAGAGCGGGAACTCCCGCATCGACGTGCGCGCGCGGTCGTACGGGAGGTCCTCGATGATCGTGGCGCGCGGGCCGCAGTTCGTGCAGTTGATGAACGGGTAGCGGTACCGCCGGTCGGACGGGTCCCACAGCTCGCGGACGCAGTCGTCGCACGTCGCGATGTCCGGCGGGAACAGACGGTCCGCGGACGGGGCCGCGACGCTCTCGTCGATGACGAAGCCGCTGCCGGAGGATCGGCGCGACGACATCGACCGCGGCGAGCGGCCCCACGGTGACGCGCTCCACGCGGGCGCGCGGCGGCGCGTCCGACGCGATCCGTGCGGCGAACGCGTCGAGGGCTGCCGGGTCGCCCGCGACGTCCGCCTCGACGCGGCCGGCGAGGTTGCGGACGCTGCCGTCGAGGCCGAGCTCGGTCGCGAGCCGCCAGACGAACGGCCGGAAGCCGACGCCCTGGACGACGCCCTCCACCACGACGCGGCGGGCGTCGCGGGCGGCGGTCGCGGGGCGGGTGGGGTCGGCAGGGGACGCCATGGCGTTCGCGGTCGGGCGGACTCCTCAGCCGCCCGACCCATCCTCCGCCTGCCACGTCCGGAGGTGCGTGACGACGGTCTCGACCAGCGCCGGGACCGCGGCCTCGACCTCGGGCGTCAGCTCCGTCCCGAGGCTGATGCGCATCGGCTGGATCCCCACGACGCGGACGCGCCGGGGCATCGCGCCCATGAGCTGGAGGGTGGCGAGGAGCTCCGTGGCTCCGAGGTCGTGCACGCCCATGACGATATCGCGCCGGAGCAGAAGGAGCCCGTCGAGGTCCTGCAGCGTCCCCGGCTCCTTCCCGCCGTCGATGAGGTCCACCACGACGAGGCCGTCGAGGTCCTCGATGAGCGGGAGGAGCGCGAGGCCGACCGTCCCGCCGTCGATGAGGTCGATGGACCCACGATCGCGCAGGCTTGAGAGCGGCGTGTCCGGTCGCTCGAGCAGCTCGATGACGAGCGCGCCGAGCGCCTCGTCCCCCTGGATCCGGTTGCCGAGGCCGAGGACCGCGTACCGGGGCCCGCTCGCCCCGTCCGCGCCCGGGGCCGCCGTCCGGGTCGGTCATGACGGGTCACCACTGGAGCCCGATCTCCACGCCGGGCCCGCCCGTCGACGGCAGAGGCCAGCCGCACGCGGCGCAGAACGGGTCCGACGGGACCGGCTCGCACAGGGCCCCGCAGGCCTCGCACGTGACCGGGCGGACGGATGTCGTGATCGGGATGTCGGCGAGCCCGTGCTCGGCGAGATGGACCTGGAGGTGCAGCTCCGCGGCTGACGCCGCGATGTGCGCCGGGTCCGTCACCACGAGGGTCGCCGACCGCGGAGCCTCCGCGCCGGGCGGCCCGGCGCGGAGGGCGGTCTCGAGGGCGCGCGCGACGGCGCCGGCCTCGTGCATCGATGGGACGCTGCCTTTCTGTCCGCGCTACTTGGCGTCGGCCTTCGCCGCCTTCGGCTCCGCCGGCGGGTTGCACAGGCCGAGGTCGTCGACCGTGCTGTCCGGCCGGATGTTCTTGAAGCCGGTGAAGATGCTCGACATGACGCCGTTGCGCTCCTCGATGTCCACGAGGATGGCGCTGTAGACGTGATGGATCATGAACGCGATGAAGAGGAACGTCGCGAGGTAGTGGAGCATCCGGATGGTCTGGATGCCGCCCGGGACCCACGCGACGATCGGGCTCGAGGTACGACGCCGGGCCGGTCCCGATGATCCACGCGAAGAGGAGCAGCCCGGACGCGACCTGGAAGAAGAGGATGATCGAGACGATGGTGTACGCGAAGCCCGCGAGGAGGTTGTGCCCGGTCATGGGGACCGGCGTCCGCCGCAGGAAGACGTAGTACTTGCCCATCTCCCGCATGCAGCGGAACTGCGACCGATTGTGCGGGATGATCGCCCGCCAGTTCGCGTACTGGTTGCCCACGAAGCCCCAGTAGAAGCGGAACGCGACGGCGATCGTGAAGACGATGGCCGCGAGCTCGTGGACGAACCGCATGGACGCCATCCGCGTGGACGCCTCGATCGGCGAGGACGGGATGACGAAGGGCCCGTGGATGTACGCCCCGGTGATCGCGAGGATCACGATGCTGATGACGATCGCCCAGTGGGTGAGCCGGACGGGGAGCTGCCAGACGTAGACGGCGTCCGGGCCGATCCCCCCGTGGATCTCCTCCTGGTTCTCGAGGTAGCGGAACTTCTGGTCGGCGGTGTCGCCCGCCGGCGGGGGCGGGAACGCCCCCTCCCCGGTCACTCGAACGGCGCCTGCCATCAGAGCACCTCGACCTTCACCTTCTCCTCGCCGTTCGCGTCCACGACGTGGACGGCGCACGCGAGGCACGGGTCGAACGAGTGGATGGTCCGCAGGATCTCGACCGGCTGGTCGGGGACGCCCACCGGCGTGCCGATGAGCGAGGCCTCGTACGGCCCGGTCTGGCCCTGATCGTCCCGCGGGCCCGCGTTCCAGGTGCTCGGGACGACGGCCTGGTAGTTGAGGATCTTCTGGTCCTTGATCTTCACCCAGTGCCCGAGGGCGCCGCGCGGCGCCTCGTGCGGCCCGAAGCCCTGCGCCTCGGCCGGCCAGGTGGAGGGGTCCCACTTGGAGGTGTCGGCGATCCGGAGGTCGCCGCTGTTCATGTTCTTGCCCAGCTGGGTGATCCAGGTGTCCATCCAGTCGAGGAGGTACGCCGCCTCGAGCGCGCGGGCCGCGACGCGGCCGAGCGTGGAGAACAGGGCGGTGGGCGGCGCCTTGAGCTCGGCGAGCGTCCCGTCGACGAGCGCCTTCACCTTCTCGTTGCCGGAGCCGTAGGCGACGAGCATCCGGGCGAGCGGGCCGACCTCCATGACCTTGCCGTCGTACCGCGGCGCCTTGAGCCACGAGTACTGGGCGTCCGTGCTGAGCTCCTCGTACGGCGGGGTGGGGCCCGTGTAGTTCGGGTCGGTCACGCCGTCGAACGGGTGCAGCGCCGCCTTGCCTTCGGGGTACTTGTAGTACGAGTGCGCGATCGCCTCGGTGATCTTCGACGGGTCCATCTCGTGGACCGTGGAGAGGTCGCCGTCGAGGATGATCCCGCGCGGGAACGTGTACTGGGCCGTGTCGTTGAGGGCGCCGTTCGGCAGGCCGCCGTACGCCATGTAGTTCTTGTGGCCCGCTCCGTACCCGAACCACTCGGGGTAGAAGCTCGCGACGGCCTTGACGTCCGGGATGTAGACCTGCTCGACGAACGCCCGCATCTTGGGGATGAGGCTGGCCATGAGGTCCATGCTCGTCTGGTTGATGACGGCCGGCGAGTTCGGGTCCACCGGGGCCGCGATCCCGCCGACGAGGAACGTCTGCGGGTGCGGGTTCTTGCCGCCGAGGACGGCGTGCATCCGGATGACCTCACGCTGCCACGTGAGGGCCTCGATGTAGTGCGCCACCGCCATGAGGTCGGCCTCGGGCGGGAGCTTGTACGCCGGGTTCCCCCAGTAGCCGTTCGTGAAGATGCTCAGCTGCCCGCTGTCCACCAGCGCCTTCACGCGCTGCTGGACCTCGGTGAAGTACGCCTTGGACGAGAGCGGCCACGGCGACAGCGACTGCGCCAGGTCGGCGGTCTTCCCGGGATCCGCCGTCAGCGCGCCGGTCACGTCGACCCAGTCGAGCGCGTGCAGGTGGTAGAAGTGGATGACGTGGTCCTGGATGTACTGCGCGCCCGAGATCAGGTTGCGCATGAGGAGCGCGTTGGGAGGCGGCGAGATGCCGAGCGCGTCCTCGACGGCCTGGACCGACGCGATCGCGTGGACGGTCGTGCAGACGCCGCAGATCCGCTGCGTCCAGATCCACGCCTCGCGCGGGTCGCGGCCCTGCACGATGAGCTCCATGCCGCGGAACATCGTCCCGCTCGACCAGGCGTCCGTGACCTGGCCGCCGTCCACCTGCGCCTCGATGCGCAGGTGGCCCTCGATCCGCGTGACGGGATCGACGACGATCTTGGCCATCAGTTCGCCCCTCCGGTCGTCCCGGCGTCACCGGACGTCCCTGCGCTCGCGTCGGGCGCGGCGGGCGGCTCCATGACCACCGTCCCGTCGGGCGCGACCTTCGCCTTCCTCTTGTTCCGCTGCATGCGGACGATGACGCCCGCGCCGTGGACCGCCGTGAGGGCCGCGACCCCGCCGATGGCCACGAGGCCGATCGTCTGGGCCGTGGTGTCCACGCCGATCATCTCGACGTTGGGCAGTCGGCCGTAGAACGGGCTCATCTGCGCCCAGAAGGACGGGCCGCCGCAGCCGATGCAGCCGTGGCCGGCGCCGATCGGCCAGTTCGTGCCGTCGTTCCAGCGGACGATCGGGCAGTTGTACTGGGTGGCGGGGCCCTTGCAGCCCATCTTGTAGAGGCACCAGCCGTTCCGGGCCCCCTCGTCGCCCCAGTTCTCCACGAAGCGCCCGGCGTCGAAGTTGGCGCGTCGCTCGCACATGTCGTGGATGAGGTGCCCCGAGGTGAACAGGGGGCGACCGTACTGGTCGAGCGCCGGCGCCGAGCCGAACGTCAGGTAGTGGACGATCGTCGCCGCGAGGTTCACCGAGTTGTGCGGGCAGCCGGCGAGGTTGATCGGGCTGATGCCGGAGACGGCCTGGCCGACGCCCTTGCCCTGGGTGGGCCCGAGGCTGACGAAGCCGCCGTCCCACGCGCAGTCGCCGACGGCGATGACGACGCCGGCGCTCTTCGTGACCGTGGTCGCGATGTCCAGCGCCGTCCGGCCGGCGATCGTGCAGTAGACGCCGTTGTTCGCCGTGGGGATGCTCCCCTCGACGACGCACACGTACTTGCCTGCGAGGTTCTTCACGACGTCGTCGAGGTTCGCCTCGGCCTGCTTCCCTGCCGCCGCCATGATCGTCTCGTGGTAGTTGAGCGAGAGGATCTCGATGACGAGCTGGGCGACGTCGGGATGCGGGCTGCGGAGCAGGGACTCCGTGTTCCCCGCGCAATCCTGGAACTCGAGCCACACGACCGTGGGCTTCGTCTGCTGGGACAGGGCCTCCACGATCCTGGGCGTGTAGCTCTTGGGCAGAGCGAGCGCGGCGGTCATCGCCGAGCAGAACTGGAGGAAGCGCCGTCGCGAGACCCCTCGCTGGGTCAGCGCATCCACCAGCGTCCCGGCACCACCCGGGAAGCCGGTGCCGTCCACCATCCGTCTCCTCCCTGCCGGCGGACCCATCCCTCGTCCGGCCGGCCCTCTGCGGCGGCTGCTGGACCGCGTCCGGTGCGCACCTCCCAGCACGCAGGGACACGCGTCCTCGATGCTGGAAGGGTCGGGACGGGGGCTGTCGGCCCGTAGGGCCGTCCGGCCCCTCCGCCATGCCGGATGGCACTTGGGAGGGGGCCGATGGTCACGGAGCCGTCGGAACGGGCCGCGGGACACCCCAGGGAGACGTCCGCGCCACGGCCGGCCGCGTTACCCGCTACGATCGGCCGGATGCGTGATCTCCTCGAGCGGGCGATCGAGACCGCCCGCGTCCGCGGTGCGTCCTACGCGGACGCCCGCCACGTCCACCGCCGCGAAGAGGGCCTGACCGTCCGCACGGGCAGGGTGGAGGCCGCCTCCGGCTCGGAGAGCGAGGGCGTGGGGATCCGCGTCATCGTCGACGGGGCGTGGGGCTTCGCTGCGACGTCGTTCCTCGACCCCGACGAGGTGGACCGCGCCGCGGCGCTCGCCGTCCGCATCGCGCGCGCCTCCGCGACCGCCCTCCGCCGTCCGGTGATCCTCGACGCCCGCCCGCCCGCGACCGGCCGCTATGCGACGCCGCTGGCGGAGGACCCGTTCGCGATCCCGATCGACGAGAAGCTCGCGGACCTCCTCGCGGCGGACGAGGCGATGCGCGCGGTGAAGGGCGTGGCGTTCACCGAGTCGCTCTTCGCGGCCTGGCGCGAGACGAAGACCTTCCTCTCGACGGAGGGGACCTTCACCGAGCAGACGATCACGCACGTGGGCGCCGCGATCGAGGCGAACGCGGTGGACGGCGACGAGCACCAGCGCCGCAGCTACCCCGACGCGGGCGGGTCGTGGCAGGCCGCCGGCTACGAGTGGATCCGCGGGCTCGACCTCGTCGGCCACGCCGGGCGTCTCGCGGAGGAGTCGGTCGAGCTGCTCACCGCGCCTCAGCTCCCGGCCGGGCGGCGGACGATCATCCTCGACCCGTCCCAGCTCTACCTCCAGCTCCACGAGAGTTGCGGCCACCCGACGGAGCTCGATCGCGCCTACGGGACGGAGGCGAGCTACGCCGGGACGAGCTTCCTCACGCCGGACCTCCTCGAAGGGGGCTTCCGGTACGGCTCGGAGCTCGTCGACATCGTCGCCGACGCCACCGCGCCCGGCGGCCTGGGCACCTTCGGGTGGGACGACGAGGGAGTGCCGGCGCAGGCGGTCCCGCTCGTGAAGGAGGGGATCTTCGTCGGGTACCTCTCGTCGCGCGAGACCGCGCCGCGGATCGGCCGGACGAGCGGCGGCGCGATGCGGGCCGACGGCTGGAACCGGATCCCGCTCATCCGCATGACGAACGTCAACCTCCTGCCGAAGCCGGGCATGAGCCTCGAGCAGATCGTGGCGGACACCGACGACGGCCTCTACCTCGCGTCGAACCGGAGCTGGAGCATCGACGACCGACGCCTCAACTTCCAGTTCGCCACCGAGGTCGCGTACGAGATCCGCGGCGGGAAGCTCGGGAAGCTGTACCGCAACCCGACGTACACGGGGATCACCCCGGAGTTCTGGGGCTCGTGCGACGCCGTCGGCGACGCGAGCAGCTGGGTCATGCTCGGGACGCCGAACTGCGGGAAGGGCGAGCCCGGCCAGACGGGCCACGTGGGACACGGCGTCTCCGGCGCCCGATTCCGCGACGTCCAGGTGGGGGTGGGGAAGTGGTGAGGCCGGTCGCGACCGATGCCGGCGCCCTCCTCGAGGTGGGCGAGCGGGTCCTCGCCATGGCCGAGGCCGAGGGCGCGACCGGCGCCGAGGTGGTGACCACCCTCTCCGAGGCGGCGCTCACGCGCTTCGCGAACTCCGAGGTCCACCAGAACGTCGCCGAGGCGAGCGTCACGGTGAGCCTCCGCTTCGTGCTCGGCGGCCGGCAGGGCGTGGCCTCCACGGACCGGCTCGACGAGGCTGCCCTGCGGCGGCTCGCGGAGACGGCGGGGGCGATCGCGCGGGTCTCGGCCGAACGCGACGACGGCGTCGCGCTCCCGGATCCGGCGCCGGCGCGGCCGGTCCCGGGCGCGATCGCGACATCCACGGCCGAGGCCACCCCGGAGCTGCGCGCAGACGGCGCGCGGGCCGTGATCGCCGCGGCGGACGCGGCGGGCGTCACCGCGTTCGGGTCGTTCCGGACCGAGGTGGAGACGCTGGCGGTCGTCAACTCGCACGGCATCCGCGCGGCCGCCGCGCGGTCGGACGCGCACGTCCTCACCGTGATGATGGGCCCGGGCGGCGGGACCGGGTACGCGGAGCAGGCCGCCGTGGACGTCGAGGCGATCGACGCGTCCGCGGTGGGGCGCGAGGCCGCCGAGCGCGCGCGGCTCTCCCGCGACGCGATCGAGGTCCCCGCGGGCGACTACCCCGTGGTGCTGGAGAGCTACGCGGTCGGCGACATCACGGACATGCTCGGCTACCTGGGATTCTCGAGCCTCGCCGTCGAGGAGGGCCGGTCGTTCTCGGAGCCGGGGCGGCGGATCGGGTCGGACCTCGTGACGATCTGGGACGACGGCGCGGACCCGGCGGGGCTGCCGATGCCGTTCGACTACGAGGGCGTCCCGAAGCAGCGGGTGCTGCTCGTGGAGCAGGGCATCTGCCGCGACGTCGTCTACGACGCGCAGACCGCCGCACGCGCCGGCCGCACCTCCACCGGTCACGGGCTCCCCGCCCCCAACACGTGGGGGCCCTTCCCGATCAACATGCTCATGGCCCCGGGCGCGACGCCCCGCGCAGAGCTCATCGCGGGGATGGAGCGCGGCCTCGTGGTGACGCGCTTCCACTACACGAACCCCGTCCACCCGAAGCTCGCGATCGTCACGGGGATGACCCGCGACGGGACCTTCCTCGTCGAGGACGGGAAGGTGGTCGCGCCGGTCCGGAACCTCCGCTTCACGCAGAGCTACCTCGACGCGCTGGCGGGCGTGGAGGCGGTCTCCTCCGAGCGACGGCTCGTCCGCGGGATGCTCGGCGGCGCCCTGGTCCCGGCGCTCCGCATCGCGAGCTGGACCTTCACGGGCACGACGCGCCACTGAGGCGGGGAGGCCCGCGATGCCCGCCGGCGCCCTCGTCCTCGGCTACACGATCGCCCTCGTCTTCGCAGCGGTCTTCGCGGTGCGCGTCGCGGACCTCGCCGTCTCGCTCGCGACCTGAGGCCGGCCCGAGCGAGGCCGCTCCGCCGGCGCGGCGTCAGTCCGTGGAGCCGTCCGCCCCGAGGAACCGCTCGACGACCCGGAACCGCCAGACCGGGATGATCAGCGCGAGCCAGACGAGGAAGGCGAGCACGACCAGGAGCCACTCCGTCTCGCGGAGCGGCTGGAGCGCGAAGAACCCCCGGAAGAACGGCACGAGGTTCACGACGACGAAGCCGAGCGCCAGGGCGAGGGCCAGCACCGCCGGCCGCTTGTCGCTGGTCCACGGCCGGACGACCGCGAAGGTCTTCAGCGGCGGCTGGACGAAGACGATGAGCGCGATGCCCGTGAAGACGAGGAGTGCGGTGACCGCCGACTGGGCCGCGGGCGTCGCGACGGCGAGGATCGCGTCGATCTCCGCGGACGTCAGCGACGGGTCGTTGGCCTCCAGGAGCCGGAGGAGCAGCGTGCCGTAGAGGAGGACGAGGCCGACGAGGCTCGTCACCGCGGCCGCCGGGACGACGAACCGGACGAGCATCCGGACGAGCCCCTCGCGCGGGAGCGCGCCCGGGTGGGCCCAGACGGCGAGGAGGATCGATGGGATCCCGACCGTGAAGAGGGTGATCGCCGAGGTGTTCCGGAGGGCGACGGGGAAGACGCCCACGATGAGCGCCGAGATGATGAGCATCCCGAGGGTCGCGATGCGCGTGAGGAACAGCGCGAGGATCCCCTGCATCCCGTTGACGATCCGCTGGCCCTCCTCGACCGCCGGAGCGAGCGCGGAGAAGGAGTCGTTCATCAGGACGATGTCCGCGACCCCGCGCGTCGCCTGGCTGCCGCTCTGCATCGCGACCGCGACGTTCGCCCGCTTCAGCGAGAGGACGTCGTTCACGCCGTCGCCGATCATCGCCACGTAGGCCCCGCTCTTCCGCAGCGCCCCCACGAGGCGCTCCTTCTGCGCGGGCGTGATCCGGCCGAAGATGTCCGTGGAGCGCGCCACGGCCGGGAGGCTCGCATCGTCCGTCGCGTCCACCTCGGGGCCCGAGAGCATGACGAGGTCCGTCCCGAGCCCCACCTGCCGCGCGAGGGCGGAGACGGTCGCCGGGTCGTCGCCGGAGATGACCTTCGGCGCCACGCCCGCGGCCTTGAAGCGGGCGAGGGTCTCGGCGGCGTCGGGGCGGAGCACGTCCCGCAGGACGACGACCGCGAGGACGGACATGCCGGCGGGGAGGGCCGAGTCGTCCTCGTCGGCGATCGGCGCGGTCTCCGGGGCGTGGACGAGGAGCAGGACGCGGAGCCCGCGCTCGGCGCGCTCGGCGACCACGCTCTCGACCGCCTCCCATGCGCCCTCCGCGAGGTACGGATGGAGCATCTGCGGGGCGCCGAGCGCATACGTCCCCGCGAGCGCCGCCGCTGCGGCCGTGCCGGGCTCGGGTGCCGTCGCGGCCGCCCCCACGTTCGCCCCGCCGCCCGTGACGATCGCGCTCCACTTGCGCGCGGAGGAGAACGAGACGTCCGAGTCGACCGGGATCGCGGCGGCCGGGTACGCGGCGGCGATCGCGTCGGCGGTCTTGTTCCGCACGGCCTGGCTCGCGACGACCGTGCCGAGGATCGGCCCTGCGTCGACCCCCGGCGCGATGGGGACGACCTCGGCGAGCGAGAGGTCGTTCGTCGTCAGGGTCCCGGTCTTGTCCAGGCAGAGGACGTCCACGTTCGACAGCGACTCGATCGCGTTGGACTGCTGCACGAGCGCCCCGAAGCGGCTGATGCGCACGGCTCCGAGCGCGTAGGCGATCGCGATCGACACGAACAGTCCGTTGGGGATGAGCCCGGCGAGGATCGTCGCCTGGCCCACGGCGTCGCCGGGGTTCGTGGCCGCGATCACCGCCTGCACCAGGAGGACGGCCTCGAGGTACACGACGATGAGCAGGACGAGCCGGATGACGAGGTTGATCTGCCGCTGGAGCGGGGTGAGCACACGGCGGAACGACCGCGCCCCGGCGGTGATCCGCCCCGCGACGCTGTCGCTGCCCACGGTCTCCACGACGTACCGGCCCGACCCTGCGACGCAGTAGCTGCCCGAGTAGACGGGGGAGCCGGGCGCCTTCTCGATCTGGTCCGACTCGCCGGTGAGCTGCGACTCGTCGGCCCGGAAACGGCCGTCGGCCGTGAGCGCCGTCCACGACGACCTGGTCGCCCGGGCCGACCGCCACGAGGTCCCCGATGACCAGCTCCGAGGGCGGGACGGCGCGCTCGGCCCCGGCACGCACCACCGTGGCCGTCGGCGCCGTGAGCAGCGCGATCCGGTCGAGGGTCCGCTTGGCGCGGATCTCCTGCACCACGCTGACGACGATGTTCGTCGAGATGACGCCGAGGGAGACCAGGGCGTCCATGGGTCGGCCGACGATGACGAGCATGATCCCCAGGACGAAGAGGACGTCGTTGATGAACGTGAAGACGTTCTCGCGGATGATCCGCGCGTACGTCCGCGTCGTGGGGGGCGGCGCCGGGTTGCCCAGGCCCTTGGCACGTCGCGCGTCGGCCTCGGCGTCGGTGAGGCCGTCCGGCGGCGTCGGCGCGAGCCCGGCCGCGGCGATCGCGACGGACGCGACGGGCCGGCCCGGGACGCCGGCGGCGGGCGGGCGTGCGGCGCCGGCGGCCTCGGTCACCGCCAGGTCCGCGCCTCGTCCGGGTAGAGGCGCACGCGACGGTACGGCTCGCGGCCGCGCGAGCGGCTGACGAGGTTCGCCCGCTCTGCCATCTGGTGCTGGAGCCGGCGGATGTACGCGCTCTGGGGCGAGAGCTCGATCGGCTGGGACTCCCGGAGCACGAGCCCGATCGCCTCCTCCGTCTCGCGGAGCGCCGCCTCGCGCGGGTCCACCTCGAGGGCGAAGACCGAGGTGAGGCTCGCCTCCATCTGGACGATCGTGTTGCTCTTGAGGACGTAGATGGGCGTCCCGCGCGACTCGGCCTCCCGGAGCGCGCCGGCCTTCTGGCGGTACTCCGACCGGAGCGTCATGACCACGTCGGCCTCGTCGATGTCTCGCGCGACGATGACGGGGAGCTGCAGCTCGCGGATCGCCTGCTCCAGCCGCTTCCGGCTGATGCCGTGCGGGAGGACCCGGATGGTCGGCAGGATGGACCCGCCTTCGTCGCCCCCGGCGGTCCGGAGGGCATCCCCGGACGCGTCCCGCGACGCGCGCAGCGCGCGATCGGCGAGCCGCTCGTCGTCCGCCCATGCGTCCGGCCCGGTCGGACCGGCGTCGGCCTGCACGGCGGCGGCCCAGGCCGCCTCGTCCGCCGCGTCAGCATCCTCGGGCGGGAGGTCGATCTCGTTCGCCGGGCCCGTGCCGTCCTCCGCGTGGACGGCCTCGATCGCGCGCGCGGCGGCCGCGCGCCACTCGCGCTGGCGCTCCATCTCCCGGGCGTCGCGGGCGCGCGGCTCGGGGACGGGTGCGACGCTCCCGCGCTCCAGCGGGCCGCGGTCGGCGATGTCACCGGAGACGAACGGCTTCTCCGGCGAGGGGCCGGCCGGACGCCATGGGCCGGGCTCGCCCCGATCGTCGACGCGGGCGATGCGCTCGCCGGGAAGGACGCGTCCGGGCGCTCCGGGGCGTCCGCCGCCTGCCGGCCCGCCGCGCGGCGCACGCCAGCCGCCGCTCTGGCCGGATCGGTAGCCGGGCCGCACGCCGCGTCCGTCGTCCCACGGTGCGCCGCGGCCGGGGGCATCCCCGCGCCAGCCGGGCTCCATCCGCCATCCGGGGCCGCCCACGAGGCCGGCGAAGCGCTCGGTCCCGATCTGCTCGCGGGGGGACGGTCGCGGCCGCGCCTGCGAGCGGTGGACCCCGCCCTCGTCGCGCCAGCGCTGCTCCGGGGCCACCGCGTCGCCACGGAGCATCGCGTCCACGGTGTCTGCGACGTCGGAGTGGACCATGACGCGGTCGCGGTCCTGGATCTCCACGATGACGTCGAACGTGGGCGGCGCCTTGCGCTCCAGGACGCTCTTCTGCGTCCGCCGCCGCCGGGCCTCCTCGTCGCCCAGCGTCACGCTCTGGATCCCGCCGATGAGGTCGGAGAGCGTGGGGTTGAGCATCAGGTTGTCCAGGTTGTTGCCGTGCGCCGTCCCGATGAGCTGGACGCCCCGCTCCGCGATCGTCCGCGCCGCCGCAGCCTCGAGCTCCGTCCCGATCTCGTCGATGACGATGACCTGCGGCATGTGGTTCTCGACCGCCTCGATCATCACCTCGTGCTGGAGCGCGGGGGTCCGGACCTGCATCCGCCGGGCCTTGCCGATCGCCGGGTGCGGGATGTCGCCGTCGCCGGCGATCTCGTTGCTCGTGTCCACGACCACGACGCGCTTGCCCAGGTCGTCGGCGAGGACGCGCGCGGCCTCGCGGAGCATCGTCGTCTTCCCGATCCCGGGGCGCCCCATGATGAGGATCGACTTCCCGGAGTCGATGAAGTCCTTGATGATCTCGATCGTCCCGTAGACCGCGCGGCCCACGCGGCACGTGAGGCCCACGATCTTCCCCGAGCGGTTCCGGATCGCGCTGATCCGGTGGAGGGTCCGCTCGATCCCGGCGCGGTTGTCGTCGCCGAACGACCCGATGTGGTCGACCACCCACGCGATGTCCGCCTCGGTCACCTCGCGGTCGAGCAGGGCCGTCTCGCCGTCCGGGTACCGCGCCTCGGGGACGCGGCCGAGGTCCATGACCACCTCGATGAGCCGCTCGCGGTCCGGCAGGGCGTGGACGGCCGCGACGATCTCGGGCGGGAGCGCAGCGAGGAGGGCGTCGAGGTCGTCGATCGTCTCCCTCTCCCCGGGCATGCGGTCCGACATGGGCCTCCTTCAGCCGATCGCCGGCACCAGAGCCGGCTCGGCGACGCGGACGACGGTCTCCTTGATCAGCAGTGTGACGGTCGCGACGACGTCGAATGCGATGTCCTCGAACCGGTGCTCGAGCGGCGATTCGTACGTGCGGACCGGGGCCATCACGCCCCGGTCGCCGCGGCCGCCCTTCTCGGCGCGCGCGGCGATCATGCCCAGCCCGAAGCGGATCAGGTCCGCGGCATCGGCGCCGGGCCGGACGCAGGCCTTGAGGTAGTGCGGCTGGTCCTCCTTGGCGACGCCCACCTCCACGAACCCGTCCAGGCCGGTCCCGTCGGGTCCGGGGTCCGCGGCGTCCTGGACGAAGAGGTCCACGTCGGCGAAGCGGAGGATGGGCGTGAGGCTGGAGCGCGGGACGCGCCACTGGCCGGACGAGCGGTCCCAGTCGGAGATGCGGAGCATCTCGAGGCGCGCCACCGGCGCCGGGGTGGCGTCGCGGTGGAGCCGGAAGAGCGGGACGGCGTCTGCCGGGGTGGCGAGCCGGATGCGCGCGGCGCGGGCGTCGGCCTCCGTGGACGGCCGGATCGGCGGCGCGTCCGGCGGCCGGAAGAGGATCATCTCCTCGCCGTAGCGTGCGAAGCCCGCCTGCATGAAGAGCGGGACGTTGCCGTTCTCGTCCGCGCAGGCGACGTGCATCCGCGTCGCGCCGCGGCGGGCCGCGTCGCGGAGGAGGTGCTGGACGAGGCGGAAGCGGATGTCGCCCGCGTCGATCGCCCCGACCGCGTCGAGCTCGACGATCGTCCATTCGTCCCGCCCGGGATCGCGTTCCACGCGGAGCAGGCCGGAGAGATGACCCTCCTCCTCGAAGACGTAGAGGAGGTCGTGCGGGGTGAACGCCCCCAGCGGGAACCGGAAGAGGCTGAAGACGCCGATCGGGGGGCCCGCGACCGGGAGGCCCAGCGAGCGGGCGTCGGCGGCGTCGCGGAGCGAGAGCCGCGAGAGCTCCCCGAGCGCGGCGAGGTCGGTGATCCGGGCGGCCCGCGCCTTGCCCGCACGCGCGCTCATGCGCCGGACCGTCCGTCGGGCGCCGGGCCCGGCGCGCCGCGGCGCGTGGGGTGCGGGCGGCGGCCCGCGCCCTCGCCGGGGTCGTCGTGCTCCGCCGCCATCGTGGCGAGGAGCCGGTGGAAGCGCGTCTCCCCGGCGAGCTCCGGGTGGAACGCCGTCGCGAGCACGTTCCGCTCGCGGACGGCGACGATCCGTCCGTCGTCGAGGCGGGAGAGGACGTCCACGCCATCGCCCACGGCCTCCACGATGGGGGCCCGGATGAAGACTCCGTGGACGGGCGCGTCGCCGAGGACGGGGACGACGAGGTCCGCCTCGAAGGAGTCGAGCTGCCGGCCGAAGGCGTTGCGGCGTACGCGCATGTCGAGCAGGCCGAAGACCGGCGGGTCGCCGTCGGCGATGTCGGTCGCGAGGAGGATCATCCCGGCGCACGTGCCCAGGAGCGGGGCACCGGAACGTGCGAGGTCGAGGATGGGGTCGCGCAGGCCCCACCGCTCGATGAGGAGCCGCATCGTCGTGCTCTCGCCGCCGGGGAGCACGAGGCCGGAGAGTCCCGTCGAGGTCCGCGGGCAGGCGCACCTCGACGCCCTCCACGCCGATCGACGCGAGGGTGGCGATGTGCTCCGCGAAGGCCCCCTGGACCGCGAGGACGCCGATCCTCACCGCATGGCTCCCGGGTGCGCCCGTCGCCCCGACGTCCGGTCCGGTCCCGCCGGCCGGGTGGGGCGACCGCGCCTCCGCCGGTCTACCAGCCCCGCACCGCGAGGCGCTCGCCCTCGGGGATCGTCTCGAGCGAGATGCCGCGCATGGCGGCACCGAGGCCCTTGCTGACGTCCGCGATGATCCGCGCGTCCTCGAAGTGCGTCGTCGCCTGGACGATCGCGTTCGCCATCCGGGCCGGGTCCTCGCTCTTGAAGATCCCGGACCCCACGAACACGCCGTCCGCGCCGAGCTGCATCGCGAGGGCGGCGTCCGCCGGTGTGGCGATCCCGCCCGCGACGAAGTTGACGACCGGGAGGCGGCCCTCGCGGGCGACGCCGGCGACGACGTCGTACGGGGCGCGCAGCTCCTTGGCCGCGACGTACAGCTCGTCCTCGCGCATGGAGGAGAGGCGGCGGATGCCGCCGTTGACGGCGCGGATGTGGCGGACGGCCTCGACGATGTTCCCGGTGCCGGCCTCGCCCTTGGTCCGCATCATCGCGGCGCCCTCGGAGATCCGGCGCAGCGCCTCGCCGAGATCCCGCGCGCCGCAGACGAACGGGACCTTGAAGGCGTGCTTGTCGATGTGGTTCTCCTCGTCGGCGGGCGTGAGGACCTCGGACTCGTCGATGTAGTCGACGCCGAGCGCCTCGAGGACCTGCGCCTCGACGAAGTGGCCGATCCGGGCCTTCGCCATGACGGGGATGGTGACCGTGGCCATGATCTCCTCGATCATGGAGGGGTCGCTCATGCGCGCGACGCCGCCGGCGGCGCGGATGTCGGACGGGACGCGCTCGAGCGCCATGACGGCGACCGCGCCCGCATCCTCCGCGATCTTCGCGTGCTCGGGGGTGACGACGTCCATGATGACGCCGCCCTTCAGCATCTGGGCGAGCCCCTTCTTCGTCGCCCAGGTGGAGGTCTCGACGGCCATTCGCTTCGCTTCCTTGGTGGGGCGCTGGTCGTGCGTCGATCGGGCTTCGGCCGGTGGTGACCGGAGTGGATCGAGTGGTCGCCGCGCGCGTACCGGATTATAGGGCAGGGCTCCGGGGGCCCCCGGAGACGGCATCGCGGCAGCGGGAGGAGCGGATGACGGAGCGAGGCGGCGCGGCGGCGGAGCTCGCCGTCCTCGACGCGGAGATCTGCGACTGCCGCGCGTGCCCCCGGCTCGTCGCGTGGCGGGAGGAGGTCGCGCGCGTCCGCGTCGCGCGGTTCGCCGGCGAGACGTACTGGGGCCGGCCGGTCCCCGGCTTCGGCGACCCGGAGGCCCGGATCCTCGTCCTCGGGCTCGCGCCGGCCGCGCACGGCGGCAACCGGACGGGCCGCGTCTTCACCGGCGACCGCTCCGGCGACGTCCTGTACGCCTCGCTGCACCGGGCCGGCCTCGCACGGATCGCGACCTCGACCGCCCGCGACGACGGGCAGGCCCTCACGGACTGTCGCGTCGCCGCCGCCGTCCGCTGCGCGCCGCCGGCCAACAAGCCGACGACCGACGAGCGCGACCGCTGCCTCCCGTTCCTCGTCCGCGAGGTCGCCGCCCTCGAGCGGCTGCGCGTCATCGTGGCGCTCGGGGCGTTCGGGTGGGACGCGGCGCTCCGTGCGGCCGCGGCGCTCGGGCACCCGACGCGCCCGCGGCCGCGGTTCGGGCACGGTGCCGAGGCGGCGGTGGGGCCGTGGACGCTGCTCGGCTGCTACCACCCGAGCCAGCAGAACACGTTCACCGGGAAGCTGACGCCGGCGATGGTGGACGACGTGATCCTGCGGGCGCGGACGATCGCGGACGGCGGCCGATGACCCGGATCCTGCCCGGCGACGACCCCGCCGCGCTCGCAGAGGCGGCGGCGGCGATCCGCGCGGGCGAGCCCGTGGCGTTCCCCACGGAGACCGTCTACGGCCTCGGGGCGGATGCGCGGGACGCAGAGGCCGTCGCGCGTGTCTTCGCGTTGAAGGCGCGGCCGCGGTTCGACCCGATCATCGTCCACCTGGCGGACGCGGCCGACCTCCCGCGGTACGTGGAAGCCGCCGACGCCGGCGACCCGCGCGTGGCCCGGCTCGCGGCGCGCTTCTGGCCCGGCCCCCTCACGCTCGTCCTGCGCAAGCGCGAGGCCATCCCGGGGATCGTGACCGCCGGTCTCGACACGGTCGCGATCCGCGTCCCCGCGCACCCGGTGGCGCTGGCGCTCATCCGCGCCGCGAACGCGCCGATCGCCGCCCCGTCGGCCAACCCGTTCGGGAAGGTCAGCCCGACGCGTGCGGAGCACGTCGCCCGCCAGCTGGACGGGCGCGTGGGGATCGTCCTCGACGGCGGGCCGTGCAGCATCGGGGTCGAATTCGACGGTCGTCCTGCTCGCGGATGGACGCGCGGTGCTCCTCCGTCCCGGCGGGCTCCCCGTCGAGGAGGTCGAGGGAGAGATCGGGCCTCTCGGGCGCGTCGCCGACGATGCCGCGGATGCAGCCTCGCTCGCGCCGGGGCGCCAGGCCTCCCACTACGCGCCCGGCGCGCCGCTCACCCTCGCCCGAGCCTGGCCGCCGGCGCCGCAGCCCGGCCGGCGGATCGGCCTCCTCGCCGCCGACGCGGCGGGGCGGGATGCCGCGCTCGCCGCGTGGGACGGGTACGCGACGGTCGAGGTGCTGTCGGCGGCGGGCGACCCCACCGAGGCCGCCGCTCGCCTGTTCGACGCCCTCCACCGTCTCGATGCCGCCGGGCTCGACGGGATCGTCGCGCAGCCGGTCGCCGAGACCGGCCTGGGGCGCGCCGTCATGGACCGGCTCCGACGCGCGTCGCGCCGCCCCTGACGCGTCCGGCGCCTCCGCGCACCGCTCCCGCTATCATCGGCACGGAATGGACGGTGTGGTCCTCGTTCTGAACCAGAACTACGAGCCGCTGAACGTCTGCAACCTGCCGCGTGCGTTCCGGCTCGTCTTCGGCGAGAAGGCCGAGGTGGTCGAGTACGACCACCAGGAGATCCGCACGCCGTCGAGCGCCTACCAGGCCCCGTCCGTCATCCGGCTCCAGCACATGATCCGGCGGCCGCGCCCGCGCGTGCGGCTCTCGCGCCGCGAGGTCTTCGCCCGCGACGGCCACGTCTGCCAGTACTGCGGGCGCCAGGGCGGCGACATGACGCTCGACCACGTGGTCCCCCGTCACCGCGGCGGGTCCCACACGTGGGAGAACCTCGTGACCGCGTGCGGGTCGTGCAACCACCGGAAGGGCGGCCGCCTCCTCGATGAGGCGCGCCTCCGGCTGCTCCGGCCGCCGGTCGAGCCGCGCAGCGACGTCTACTCGCTGTTCGGGACCTACCTGCGCGACGAGCGCAACGAGGCCTGGCGGACATACCTCTTCTTCGGCCGGTCGTAGGTCCCGCCACGGACCCGCGCCGCGCCATCCCCCAGGAGCCCGAGGCGGTCCGACTGGAGGCGCGCATCCCGCCGGACGTGCGCGACCTCATGGCCGTCCTCCGCGCGGCGGGCCACGACGCGTTCGTCGTCGGCGGCTCGATCCGCGACGTGATGCTCGGGCACGAGCCGCTCGACTGGGACCTGACGACCGACGCCGAGCCCGAGCGCCTGCGCGCCCTCTTCCCCGGCGCCCGGTACGAGAACCGGTTCGGGACGGTCGTCGTCACGCGCGACGGCGTCGAGTACGAGATCACCACGTATCGGACCGAGCGTGACTACGACGACCACCGACGGCCGACGAACGTCGCCTTCGGGGCCACGCTGGCCGAGGACCTCGCGCGGCGGGACTTCACGGTGAACGCCATGGCGTTCGGCAGGGCTGCGGCGGACCCGGACGGAGCGCCCGCGCATCTCGAGGACCCGCACGGCGGCCGGGCCGACCTCGACGCCCGGCTCCTCCGCGCCGTCGGCGACCCCGACGCGCGGTTCGGCGAGGACGCGCTGCGGATGCTCCGCGCGGTCCGGCTCGAGGCCATGCTCGGGTTCGCGATCGACCCTCCCACCCTCGCTGCCGTCGGACGCCATGCGGCCGAGGCGTCCCACCTCGCGGGCCCGCGGATCGGCGCAGAGCTGCTGCTCCTGCTCGATGCGGACGCGCCCGGGCCGGGCCTGCGCCGCCTCCAGGAGACCGGCCTCCTCGACGCGACGATCCCGGAGCTCGCCGCCCAGCGCGGGATCCCCCAGGCGAAGATCCCCGGCGACGACCTGTGGGACCACACGGTGCGCACCGTCGAGGCCGCACCCCGGACGCCGGTCGCACGCGTCGCGGCCCTCGTGCACGACATAGGCAAGCCGGCGACCTTCGCGGACGGCCGGTTCCATCGTCACGACATCGTGGGGGCCGGGATCGCCGACGGGATCCTCGAGCGCCTGGCCGTCTCCCGCGACCTCCGCGAGCGTGTCGTGCGGCTCGTGCGGCACCATATGTTCAGCTACGAGACGACGTGGAGCGACGCTGCCATCCGCCGGTTCATGCAGCGGACGGGGCCGGACCTCCTCGACGACCTCTTCGACCTCCGCGCGGCGGACGACGCCGGGAGCGGGGTGCCGGCCGACGGTCCGCGCATCGCCGACCTGCGCCGCCGCTGCCGCGAGCAGCTCGACGCGCGGGTCCCGCTCCGGCGGGAGGACCTCGCGATCGACGGGAACGACGTCGTGGCAGCGCTCGGGATCGCGCCCGGGCCCCGGCTGGGCCGGATCCTCGACCGGATCACCGAGCGCGTCGTGGACGACCCGACGCTCAACGACCGCCAGAGGCTGCTCGACCTCGCCCGGGCGATCGACCGCAACCTGGAGGACCGATGATCGAGCGCCTGCTTGAGGCGGACCGCCTGCTCGCGCTGGGCCTGACCGACCAGGCCGAGCGCATCTACTGGCAGGCCGTCGAGCTCGATCCACGGAACGCGATCGCCGTGGTGGGGCTGGCCCGCGTCGCGTCCGAGCGCGGCGACGACCGGACGGCACTCGAGTTCGCGCGGAAGGCCCTGGAGATCGACCCGGAGAGCCCTGCGGCGTCGCGCCTCGCGGCCCGCTTCGAGGAGATCCTCGTGGCGCGCGGCGAGTCGGTGAAGCACGTCGACGTGACGATCTACCCGCTGGCGCCGCCGATCACCGAGGAGAGCCTGATGGCGGAGGCGGAGGCGGAGCCCGAGGCGGAGCGCCGGAGCCGGCGCGGAGGCGGAGCCCGAGCCGGAGCCGGAGCCCGCGCCGGAGCCGGCGCCGGAGGCGGCCGTCGCAGATGCCGAGGCGGCGCCCGCGGCCGCAGTGCCCGGATCGCCGGAGCCCGCGCCGGTCACACCGACGCCCGAGACGGTCCCTTCGCCCGCCCCACCCGTCACGCCGGCGCCCACGCCGAGGCCCAGACCCGCACGGAAGCGCGAAAGCCTCCTCCACCGCCTGCTTCGAGGTCGATGACATGCGCGTCCTTGTGACCGGCGGCGCCGGATACGTCGGTTCCGTCACCGTCGAACGCCTGCTGGCCGCCGGCCACGGCGTCGTCGTCGTGGACGACCTCTCGACCGGCCATCGCGCCGCCGTCCCCTTCGACGCCACCTATGCCGACATCCGCTACGGCGACGTCCACGCGATGACCCGGCTGCTCGTGGACGAGCAGGTCGACGCCGTCCTCCACTGCGGCGCGAAGTCGCTCGTGGCGGAGTCGGTCGCGGACCCCGCGCTCTACTACCACGAGAACGTCATCGGGGGGATCGGGCTCCTCGACGCGATGGTCGCCGCCGGCGTCCGCCGCCTCGTCCTCAGCTCGACCGCCGCGGTCTACGGCCTCCCGGACATCGTGCCCATCCCCGAGGATGCGCCCACGCGACCGATCAACACGTACGGCGCCACGAAGATCGCGCTCGAGGGCGCGATCCGGTGGTACGGCCACGCGTACGGGCTGCGCTCGATCCGCCTCCGGTACTTCAACGTCGCCGGCGCCTCCGACCGGAACGGCGAGATGCACGATCCCGAGTCGCACCTCATCCCGCTCGTCCTCGCGGCGGCGGAGGGCGGTCGGCCGGTCACGGTCTTCGGTGAGGACTACCCCACGCCGGACGGCACCTGCATCCGCGACTACATCCACGTCCTGGATCTCGCCGACGCGCACCTCGCCGCGCTCGAGGCCACCGCGCCGGACGATGCCCGCACCGGCCCGCCCGACGGCGCCGACTCGCTCGTCCTCAACCTCGGGACGGCGGACGGGTACTCCGTCCGCGCGGTGCTGGAGTCCGCCGCGCGCATCGTCGGCGCACCGATCCCGCACCGGACGGGCCCGCGTCGCCCGGGCGACCCGCCGGCCCTCATCGCGGACGCACGCCTCGCCGGGGCGATCCTCGGCTGGCGGGCGCAGCGCACCGACCTGGACGCGATCATCGGCTCCGCGTGGGAGTGGCGGCAGCGCCATCCGGAGGGCTACCTGGGCTAGACGACCCGCCCGGGTCGGCGACCGCGGACCTCGGACAGCATCCTGGGGCGGAGGCCGCGGGGCGGCCGAGGATCCGCGGAGCCGGGGCGCAGGCCCCGACGGACGCGCAACCGTCCCGCAACCGAAGGGCCACCGCCGCAGCACCGACATCGCGCGGGGCTCCGCATACGCTGGCCATCGACGTCCCTTCTCCGAGGCCGCCCCACCGTGGGCAGGCCCACACGAGGAACACGATGGCCGCATACCAGTTCTCCGCCACCGACCTGAGCGCATCCGCCACGGGCTTCCAGCCGCGTCCGACGGGGGCGACCTCGCCGGTCACGTGCGGCGCGTGTGGCTGCCGCCTCGACAAGGCCGCCGACGACGGATCCGTCTACCGCCACTTCGCCGGCACGCCCGGTCGCGACGCGCGAGGGTGCTCCGTCGCCTGCGCCGCCGCCGACCACGACGCCCACGGCACGGCGATCGCCACGGCCTGAAGCTCCCCGCGTCGTCGTCGAGTCTCCCCTCGACGACAGCGTCCTCCCAGACGACCCCCGCAGTCCGCCGCGGGGGTCGTCTCTTTTCGGGCCGGTCGGGCGCAGAGCCGGTCGGGCGCCGCGGCCGGTCGGGCGCCGCGGTCGGAGCGGCGCGGCAGTGGGCGCCGGGCCGGTCGGGCGCCGCGGTCGGGCGCGCGGCAGTCGGGCGCGGGGCCGGTCGGGCGCCGCGGCGGCACCCGCGATCGCGATCCCGTCATCGAGTCACGCCGGGAGTCGGGGGCGCCGCATTCACGGCACCGGACTCGCGCATCGCCTCCACCCAGTCACGACGGAAGTGGCCGGCAGGGAGACCGCCCGCACGTGGCCCGCTCGCCGGGCGCAGTGGGTCGCAGAGCGCCCCTGACGCTCTCCCGGACTCCCGAGGTGACTCGCTGGTGGGCAGCCTCGCCCGCGCCCGCCCGCCCGCGTCCGCACGCTGTCCGCCCGCGCCCACGGCCGGCGCGTGCCGCAGCGTGCCGCGGCCCGCGGCCGCCGCCCACGGCCGGAGCGGTCGGGTGCCGAGGCCGCCCGCGCCGTCCCGCGCCCGCCTCCGCCGCCCGCCGCGCTCCCGGGCTCCCTACTCCTCCGGGTTCGGCTCGCCCGACCCGTGCCAGCCGTCCGGCACCTTCCGGATGAGGAAGAGCCCGATGAGCATCGTCACCAGGAGACTGAGGATCGCCACCTGGTACGCGGTCGCGCCGATGCGCGGGAACAGGAACCAGACGAGGAACGTGTACAGCGGGACGCCGATGACCTGCGAGGCCTTCCCGACGAGCCCGTAGATCCCGAAGAACTGGCCGAGCTTCTCGGGCGGCGAGAGCCGAAGCATGAGGACGCGGTCCGCGACGTGCAGCCCGCCCATCCCGGCGCCGATGAGCGCGCCCGCGATGAGGAAGGTCGGCTTCGTCACGACGAGACCCGCGAGAAGCAGGCCCGTGACCCAGACCCCGAGGTCGATCATCAGGGTGCGCTTGGGCCCGATCCGGTCCGCGACGATCCCCCAGACGATCCCCGCGCCGATCGCGAAGAGCGTGAGGACCAGGAGGACGAGCAGGGCCGTCTGGTCGTCGAAGCCGACGGCCCGGACGGCGAAGACGCTCATGACCACGACGACGGTGTTCAGCGCGTCCGTGTAGAAGAAGCGCCCCAGCAGGAACCGGCCGAGGTGGGGCACCTCGCGAGCCTCGCGGATCGTCGTGAAGATCTGGCTCCACGAGTTGCGGATGTCCGAGAGCATGAAGATCGTGCCCTTCGCCGGCGGCTCCTTCACGACGAGGAAGATCGGGATGGCGAAGATCGCGAACATCACCGCCGCGACGAGGAAGCGCCCCTCGACCGAGAAGCCGCCGACGAGCAGGACGATCGCCACGGTGACCGACCCGGAGTACGCGGTCGCGATGCCCAGGCCGGAGACGCGCCCGCGGGTGCGGGGCGTGCTCACCTCGGGCAGCATCGCCTCGTAGTAGATGAGCGCGGCCTGGTAGGTGAAGAGCGCGACGCAGTAGAGGATCACCCCGAACGCGATCGGCGGCAGCGGGATGAGGACGCACGTCCCGATCGTCAGGGCCGTGAAGAAGGCGAGGAACGGCAGGCGCCGGCCGCCGCGGTCGCTGATCTTGCCGAGCACCGGGCTGACGAGGGCGTTCAGGCCGACCGCGACCGCCGACACGATGCCGAGCCACAGGTTCCCCTGGCTGTCGCCGAGCTGGTCGGTGAGGAGGAGCCCGATGGCGTTCGAGATGACGACGAAGCTGAAGATCGTGTTCGCGAAGTCGTAGAGCGCCCACGCGGCGGGCGTCTTCGCGCGGCCGTCACTCGACAGGCCCCGCAGCGTCGCGACAGGGTTCACGCCCATCCTCCGTCAGCCTCGTGGCGCCGCGCCCGGCATCGATGACGTCCCGGCGCCCGAGCCCGCGTCCCCGGCGTCGTCCGCCCCCACCCCCGGGCGCCCTCCCTCCCCGGAGCGCCGATCATAGCCAGCCCGGACGTATGATCGGGCGGTGATCGCGCCCGAGCGCGCCGCATGGCGCCCCATGAAGTTCGGCAAGCGGCGAGCCGCCGATGTCGCGGACGCCGTCGTCGAGCCGCTCTGGGAGGGGATCCGGATCCTCGCCCACCTCGTCGACGGGACGGTCACGCTGATCGACGATCACGGCGAGGACCTCACCGACGGGTTCGCCGACGTCGCGGCCGCCATCGGCGCGGCGACGGATGCCGACTCCGCGGTCCTCGACGGCTACCTCACGACCCAGGCGACCGAGTCGGGCGAGGGGACGGCGATCAAGGTCGTCGAGACGCCGACGGCCGGACAGATGATCGGGCAGATGTTCATGGGGAAGTCCGGCGAGCGGGCGCTGGGCGGCTCCACGACCCCGAAGCGGCGCAGGGACGCCTCGACCGACATCGCGTTCGTCGCCGTGGACCTCCTCGAGGTGGACGGGACCGAGCTCCTCGACTACCCGCTCCTCGAGCGCAGGCGCGTCCTCGAGAGCATCCTGGCCGAGGGCGAGCTCGTCCGCCGCGGGATCTTCGTCCGCCCGCCCGCCTCCACGTGGATCGTCAGCTGGCCGTCGCTCGGCTTCAGCAAGATGACCTACAAGGCGCAGAACAGCCGGTATCGCCCGGGCGAGGTCGCGGACGACTGGGCCGTCACGGGCATCCCGCGCAGCCGCTGAGTCGGCCGTGCCGCCCGTCCGGCGAGCGGACGGACGGCACGCCGTCGATCAGAACGCGTAGACGACGACCGAGGCCGAGGCGCACGTCGGCGACGCCGCACGCGTCGCCCGGTAGGTGAACGTCGAGAGGCTCAGCCTCGGTGATCGTGGCCGCCGCGGAGATCGTCACGGTCACCGAGACCGACGCGCCCGCGCCCACCGTCACGGCCGCCGGGACGGTCGTGACGATGCCCGCGACGACGGGGCTCCCCGTCGCCGTCCACGTGAAGGTCGAGCTGCCGCACGTCGCCGAGTCGGTGTTGCGCAGCGTGAGGGTCACCGTCTTCGAGGAGCCGCGGAGGATCGTGGCGCTCGTGGGCGACGCGACCACGGACGGGGTCCCGCGCGTGCATCCCGTCGGTGCGGTGGCCGTGGGGGCCGGCGTCGGCGTGGCGGACGGCCGCGGCGTCGGCGTGGCGGAAGGTCGCGGCGTCGGCGTGGCGGACGGCCGCGGCGTGGGGGTGGCGGACGGCCGCGGCGTCGGCGTGGCGGACGGTCGCGGCGTCGGCGTCGGCGCGGGGGTGGTGCCGGCCGCGGCCGCGACGGCCTTCGCCGCGTCCACGATCCCGGCCCCGCAGCCGCTGCAGCCGGCGCTGCCGAACGGATGCGCCGTTCGAGCGGAGGAGGGTCCGGACCTGCGCCGGCGTCAGCCCCGGCTTGACCGAGAGCATGAGCGCCACGACGCCCGCCACGTGCGGCGTCGCCATGCTCGTGCCCGGAGTACTGCGCGTAGGTGGGGTTGCCGGGCGCGGTGACGCCGGTGTTGAGCGTGGACCAGAGGCTCACGCCCGGCGCGGCGATCGGGACGATCGACCCGTAGTTGCTGAAGCTCGCCCGCGCCCCGGTCCGCGTCGTCGCGGCGACCGGGATGACCCCGGTGCAGCTCGCGGGGGTGTAGGCGGACGCAGTCGAGGTTGGCGCTGCTGTTGCCCGCCGCGACGACCACGACGGTCCCGCGGTTGTTCGCCGAGGTGACGGCCGACTGCATGTACGTCGGGACAGGTCCCCGAGCCGCCGAGCGAGAGGTTCTCGACCCTGGACGGCGTGGCGTTCGCCGGGACGCCGGAGACGGTCCCGCCGGAGGCCCAGACCATCGCGTCCGAGATGTCCGAGTAGTAGCCGCCGCCCACGCCGAGGACGCGGACCGGCTGGATCCTGGCCTGGGGCGCGATCCCCGCCATCCCGGCGCCGTTGCCCGTGAGCGCGCCGATGGTCCCGGACACGTGCGTCCCGTGCCAGCTGCTGTGTCATACGGGCTCGTGTTGTCGCCCGGGTCCGCCGGGTTGCTGTCGCGCCCGTTGCCGTCGTTCGCGACGGTCACGTCCGCGATGAAGTCGTACCCCGCGACTGTCTGGCCGAGACCCGTCATGTTGCCGAGGTCGGGGTGCTTCGTGATGCCCGTGTCGAGGACGGCGACGCGTGACGCCGGCGCCCTTCGTGCGGTCCCACGCCCCCAGCAGGTCGATGCCGTACGTGCCGGAGTTCACGCCTTCGTACAGGTCCCACTGGCCGACGCCGTCGGCGCACGGGCAGCTCCCGTAGAAGCACGGGTCGTTCGGCGCGCTCGCGGTCGCGTGCGCGATCCCGTCCGGCTCCGCGGTGGCGACGCCCGGCGTGGACGCGCAGGGCGGCCATCGCCGACGCCATCGCGTCGGGCGTGAGCGTGCTCGTGAGCTTGTAGACGTCGCCGCCCACGGCGAGGGTCCGCTGCCACGTGGCGGGGAGCCCGGTCGCCTGCGAGACGGCCGACACCCGGTCCGGGCGCGCGCCCACCGACGGGGCGTCCGCCTGCGCCCCGAACGCCGTGCCGGCGGAGCCGTCCGTCCAGCGGACGACCACCTGGTCGGTGGCGGTCCTGTCGTTGGGCTGCGGACCGCCCGCGACGAACCCGGCGACCGTCGCCGGCAGGAGTCCCGCCGCGAGCACCGCGGCGAAGACGACCGCGCCGAGGCGGGCAGGGCCCAGCCGGGCGAGACGGGAGGTGGGCGCGCGCATGGGGGCCTCCGTCGGGTACGACGGGGCAATCGTGTCAGACAACGACCGGAAGCGCATCGGCCGAAAGGACCAGCGGTTGCGGCGGAGGTCCGGGGCGCGCGGCCACCGGCGACCCCGCCGCGCGGCGGCCGGACCCGTCACCCGGCGACCGCTCGACGCCTCGCGACCGCATCCCGTGGTAGGGTCCCTCCGTGCCCGAGACCGCCCTCACGCCGGCCATCCGCGAGGAGATCGCCCGGGTCGGCAGCGCCGACATCATGGTCGGGATCCCGAGCTACCGGAACGCAGCGACGATCGGCCACGTCGTGCGCGCCGCGCAGGCCGGCCTCGTCCAGTACTTCCCGGACCTGCGCCCCGTCGTCGTGAACTCGGACGGGGGCTCCGCCGACGGGACGGGCCGCGTCGTCGTGGAGACCGCGCCGCCCGACTACGTCGAGCAGATCCTCCTCGTCCGTCCGCAGAACCGGATGACCCGCGTCAGCCTGACGTACCCGGAGGTGGACGGCGTCGCCGGCAAGGGCGCGGCCCTGCGGACCCTCTTCCTCATCGCGCGGGAGCTGGGCGTGCAGGCGCTCGTGGTCGTGGACTCGGACCTCCGCTCCATCGGCCCCGAGTGGATCGAGCTCCTCGCCGGCCCCATCCTGAAGGGCGGGTACGACTTCGTCTCGCCCCTGTACGCGCGGCACAAGTGGGACGGGACCATCACGAACACCGTCACGTACCCGCTGACGCGCGCCCTGTACGGGCTGCGGATCCGGCAGCCCATCGGCGGCGACTTCGGCGTCTCCGGCGACCTGGTCTCCGCCTACCTGGAGCGCGACGACTGGGACCCGGAGGTCAGCCGGTTCGGGATCGACATCTGGATGACGACCGGCGCGGTCGCCGGCGGCTTCGCGGTCTGCGAGGCACGCCTGGGCGCGAAGGTGCACGACCCCAAGGACCCCGGCGCGGACCTGGGGCCGATGTTCCGCCAGGTGGTCGCGACGGCCCTCCGGCTCTCCGCGCTCAACGCGAGCCGGTGGCTGGACGTGGCGGGCAGCCGGCCGGTCCCCGCGTACGGCTTCGAGCGGATGGCCGAGCCGCCGCCGCTTCCGGTGGACACCCTGCGGCTGCTCGGGTCGTTCAACGAAGGCTCGATCGCCATGGGCGGCACCTGGCGGTCGATGCTCACGCCGGAGACGGCGGACGAGGTCCTCGCCCTGGCCGCCGAGGCCGGGAGGCTCGCCGACGCAGCGGACGCGCGCGGCGGGCACGGCGCCGCCGCGGCCCACTCGCCCGAGAGCAGGACGGAGGCGCTCGCCGACCTCGTCGCCGGGTTCTCGTTCCCCGATGAGCTGTGGGCGCGGATCGTGTACGACCTGCTGATCACGACGGGCAAGCGGGCGATGCAGCCGGACGCCATCGCGGCAGCCCTCGCGCCCATCTACCTCGGGCGCGTCGGGTCGCTGGTCGTGGAGACCCGTCGGATGACGGGCGAGGAGGCGGAGGAGCGCGTGGAGGCCCAGGCGCGGGCGTTCGAGCGGCTGAAGCCGCGGCTCGTGGAGCGGTGGCGGACGGAGGTCGACGCGTGACCGAGCCCACGCCGCTCCCCATGCGGATCCTGCTCCCCGTCGCGAACCCGGCCACCGCGGAGGAGCTCGTCCGGACCGCCGCCTCGCTGCTCGACCCGAAGTCCGGCACCCTCACCGCCCTGGGGATCGTGGAGGTCCCCGAGGAGATGCCCCTCTCCGAGGGCGCGGCACGGGCGCGGCAGGCCCGGCGCCTGCTGCAGCGCGTCCTCGACTACGTCCCGGCCGGGACCCGGATCGAGCCGATCGTCCGCATCGGCCGGCACGCGGCGGACGGGATCCTCGAGGTCGCCGCCGAGGAGACGCCCGACCTCATCGTCTTCGGGTGGGCCGGGACCGGCGGGCACGGCGTCCCGCGCCCGCCGCTGCCGCCCGCGGCCGGAGGCGGCGCGACCGCCGGCCGGCGGTCGCGCCGCAAGGCACCTGCGAAGGCCGCCGAGCCGGTCTACAGCCCCACGATCGACGCGGTCCTCCGCGACGCCCCATGCGCCATCGCCGTGGTGAAGCAGCGCGGGTCGGGCCCGCGACGGCGCGTGCTCGTGCCCGTGCGCGGTGGCCCGCACGCGGAGCTCGCCGTCCGCTACGCCGCCGCGGTCGCCGATCGGGACGGTGCGACGCTCACGGTCATGCACCTGCTCCCGTCCGGCTCGTCGTCGGCGGTGAAGGCGCAGGCGGAGAAGGCGCTGACGTCGTTCATCCGCCGCCTCGCCCCCGGCGCGGAGCCACTCGTCCGGGAGACGAGCAACATCCGGGCCGCGATCGTCCGCGAGGCCGCCGGCGCGGACCTCCTGGTCCTGGGGGCGTCCGCGGTCGACGCCGGCAACGAGCTGTCGCTCGTCGGATCGCTCCCGGAGGAGATCGCCGAGCGTGCGCCGTGCTCGGTCATCGTCGTCCGGACCCGCGAACGGATCGGCCGTGCGACCTTCGAGAACCTCGCCGCCCGCGCGGACACCCTCGCGGCCGTCGAGCGCGCCGCGGACGCCTCCCGCGCGGTGCCCGCACGTGTGGACCGCTGGTTCGGCGAGAGCAACTTCCATCACGCGGAGTACGCGGACCTCGAGCGCCTCGCCGGCCTCAAGGAGCGCCGCGGGCTCACCGTGAGCCTCGTGCTCCCGGCGCTGAACGAGGCGGAGACGATCGGGCCCATCGTCGCCCGGGCGCGGCGGGACCTGATGGAGCGCGTCCCGCTCGTGGACGAGCTGCTCGTCATCGACAGCGCCTCCACGGACGACACGGTCCGCATCGCGCAGGACGCCGGCGCGCGGGTCGTGCTGCACCCTGGCGTCCTCGCGCGCTACGGGAGCTACCGCGGGAAGGGCGAGGCGCTCTGGAAGAGCCTCTTCGAGACGTCCGGCGACATCGTCGCGTGGTGCGACACGGACGTGAAGGACTGGTCGTCGCGGATGGCCTACGGGACCATCGGCCCGCTCCTCGAGGAGCCGCGGCTCCAGTACGTGAAGGGCTACTACCAGCGCCCGATCGTGGAGGGCGGGGTGCTGCGCGAGGGCGGCGGCGGCCGGGTGACCGAGCTGGTCGCACGACCGCTCATCAACCTCTTCTTCCCCGAGCTCTCCGGGTTCATCCAGCCGCTCGCGGGCGAGTACGCCGGCAGGCGCGAGCTGCTCGAGTCGATCCCGTTCTTCACCGGGTATGCGGTGGAGATCGGCCACCTCGTCGACGCGCTCGACCGCGTCGGGCTCGACGGGCTTGGCCAGGTGGACCTGGATCGCCGCGTCCATCGCAACCAGGAGCTCGAGGGGCTCTCCCGGATGAGCTTCGTCATCCTCCAGGCGGTCATGCGGCGGCTCGAGGAGCGCCACCGGGCGCGCCTCGTCGCGGAGCTGGGCTCCACGATGAAGCTGCCCCGGTCGGACGACGACCGACTCAGCCTGGAGGTGATCGAGCTGGCCGACCACGAGCGGCCGCCGATGATCCGGATCCCCGAGTACCTGGAGCGCCGGCAGAGTGCCGGTGCGGTCGCAGACCCGTGGCTGGTGGGATGACCGGCGAGCGCGGGGACGGCCGTCGCGAGCCCCTCCGCCTGCACGTCGTCGTCGCACCCGACTCGTTCAAGGGGTCGCTCACGAGCGTCGAGGTCGCCGATGCGATCGCGACCGGCTGGCGCGCGGCGCGGCCCGCGGATCACGTGCAGCGCGTGCCGCTCGCGGACGGCGGCGCCGGCTCCACCGACGCACTCGTCGCGGCGGGCGGCTGGGAGGTACGGACGGCGACCGTCCACGACCCCCTCGGCCGGCCGGTCTCCGCGCGGTGGCTCGCAGACCCCGACGGCGGCCGCGCGTTCGTGGAGATGGCGGAGGCGAGCGGGCTGTGGCGCGTCGCGCCGGAGGACCGGCCGGCCGCGGCCGGCGTCGCCAGCACGCGCGGGACGGGCGAGCTCGTCCGCGCCGCCCTGGACGCGGGGCTCACCAACGTGGTCCTCGGCGTGGGCGGGAGCGCGACCACGGACGGCGGCGCGGGTGCGCTCGCGGCGCTCGGCATCACGGCGCGGGACACCTACGGCGAGCCCGTGGACGACGGCGGCCTCGCGCTCGCCGGGGTCGCGTCGGTCGACCTGTCGCGCCTGGACCCACGGCTCGCGACGCTCCGGCTCCGGATCGCCTCGGACGTGACGAACCCCCTGCGCGGCCCCACGGGCGCGGCGGCCGTCTACGGGCCGCAGAAGGGCGCCTCGCCGGAGGTCGTCTCGCTCCTGGACGCGGCGCTGGGCCGCTGGGCGTCCGCGCTGGCCGCCGCGACCGGCCATGACGCGTCGGACGAGCCGGGGGCGGGCGCGGCCGGCGGCACGGCCTTCGCGTTCCTCGCGATCCGCGACCGGCTCGGCGCGTTCGGGCTCGTCCCGGGCGTCGCGATGCTCGCGGACGAGGTGGGCCTCCGCGAGCGCGTCGCGGCGGCCGACCTCGTGGTCACGGGCGAGGGCCGGATCGACGCCCAGACCGCCTTCGGGAAGACCGCGCTCGGCGTCGCGCGGATCGCCCGCGAGGAAGGGGTCCCCTGCGTCGCGATCGGTGGCGCCGTGGAGCCGGAGGGGGCGACGGCGCTCGCGGCCGTCGGGGCCGTGGCGGTGGCCGCCGTCATGGCGCCCATGACCGTCGAGGCGGCGATGGCCGCGCGGGCCGAGCCGGTGCAGCGCGCTGCGGAGCGCGTGGCGCGGCTGCTGACGCTCGGCGCGGTCCTCGGGGAGCGCGAGCCGTGACGGACGCGGAGGCGTCGGGCGCCGGCAGGGCCCGCCGCACGGCACAGACCGCGGCCAACGGCCGCCAAGCGGCGGCCGCCAAGGCCTCGAAGCCCACGCCGGGCGCCCGCAAGCCGGCTGCCGCCAGGCGCCGGACCCCGCCCGACCCCGCCGTCGCGTGGGCCCGCCGCCTCGCGCGGCAACGCCCCGGCGTGGTCGAGGACGTCCTCGAGCGGCTCGAGGTCGTGCACGGCCGGCCCCGCTGGGAGCCGCGCCTCGATGCCACGAGCGAGCTGGTCCTGACGATCCTCTCGCAGAACACCTCCGACCTGAACTCGGAGCGCGCGTTCCAGTCGCTGCGCGACCGCTATCCGTCGGACGGTCCCGTCGAGGTCCACCGTGTCGCCGGCCCCGACGGCGCCGAGCGGCCGCCGGAGGGCTGGGGCGGCGTCGGGATGGAGGCGGGTCGGGCGCCCGACTGGTACGCCGTCGAGACGGCGCCGCTGCCGGAGCTGGTCGAGACCATCCGCATGGGCGGCCTGGCGGACCAGAAGGCGCCGCGGATCCAGGCGGCGCTGCGGACCATCCGCGAGGAGCGCGGCGACCACCGGCTCGACTTCCTCGCGGACCTCCCGGCGCGGGAGGCACGCGACTGGCTCACCCGCATCCCCGGGATCGGCCCGAAGACCGCGTCCGTCGTCCTCCTGTTCTGCTACGGGACGCCGCTCATGCCGGTGGACACGCACGTGGAGCGCGTCTCGAAACGCATCGGCCTGATCCCCGCCGACGCCTCGCTCGAGCTCGCGCACGAGGCCTGGCTGCGGATCGTGCCGGAGGGCCGCGCGTACGAGACGCACATCCTCCTCATCACGCACGGCCGCGCCATCTGCGATGCGCGCCGCCCCAGGTGCGACGCGTGCCCGGTCGCCCACCGGTGCCGCTTCCTGGACCGCCGCGCCCCCTGACGGCAGCTCGCGGCGCACG
>CAWJQZ010000026.1:0-18345 GCA_963844945.1 uncultured Chloroflexia bacterium | reverse complement strand
TCTATCCCTCGCCGGAGTTCGTGGATTTGCTCGCGCGCTCCACGCCGATCTCGGAGCACGTCACGGTCGACTTCGAGCTCCGCGGCTGTCCCATCAGCCCGGAGCAGCTCGTGGAGCTGCTGACCGCGCTCGTCACCGGCCGGCGGCCACAGCTCAGGGACGAGGCGGTCTGCATGGAGTGCAAGCGGCGCGGGATCGTCTGCGTGATGAGCGCGCAGGGGATGGCGTGCCTGGGACAGGTGACGCAGACCGGCTGCGGTGCCATCTGCCCGCGGATGGGCCGCGGGTGCTACGGCTGCTTCGGACCGCGCGAGCAGGCCAACGCTGCCGGGCTCGCGCGGTACTTCCAGACCTCGGGCGACCGCACCACCGAGGAGGTCGGCCAGCTGTTCGCCGGCTTCACGGCATACGCGGAGCCGTTCCGGAGCACGATCACCGACCTGGGCGGGACCCGGGGCGCGCGGCGGAGGGCATGAGAGATGACGACTGACGCCGCGACCCGCGAACGCGTCTTCGAGGTCGACGAGCTCACCCGCGTCGAGGGCGAGGGATCGCTCGTCCTCAAGGTCCACAAGGGGAAGGTCACCGAGGCACGGCTGCGCATCTTCGAGGCGCCGCGCTACTTCGAGCAGCTGGTGGTGGAGCGGACACCCGACGAGGTCATCGACATCGTCGCCCGCATCTGCGGCATCTGCCCGGTCGCGTACCAGATGAGCGCCGTCCACGCGTTCGAGGACCTCTTCTGGCTGAAGGTGGACCCCGAGGTGCGGGCGCTCCGGCGCCTGCTCTACTGCGGCGAGTGGATCGAGAGCCACGCGCTCCACATCTACCTCCTCCACCTGCCCGACTTCCTCGGGTACGACTCCGCCATCGCCCTCGCGCACGACGACCGACCCGCGGTCGAGCGCGGCCTGCGGATGAAGAAGGCCGGCAACCAGATCCTCGAGGTGCTCGGCGGACGGCCGATCCACCCGGTGAGCGTCCGGGTCGGCGGCTTCAGCCGGGCGCCGCGCCCCTCCGAGCTCGAGCCCCTCCGCGCGCCGCTCGTGCAGGCGCTCGAGGACGCCAGGGAGACCGTGAAGCTCGTCGCGACCCTCGAGGCACCGGCGTTCGAGCGCGAGCCGCGGATGGTCGCGCTGCACAACCCGCGCGAGTACCCGTACAACCACGGCCACATCCAGAGCACCGACGGGCTGGACCTCCGCCCCTCCGACTGGGACCGCGCCTTCCGCGAGGTCCAGATGGAGGGGTCCATGGCCCTCCACGCCCGCACGAAGGACGGCGGGACGTACCTCCTGGGACCGGCGTCGCGGATCGTCCTCGACGCGGACCAGCTCCATCCGATCGCCCGGGAGGCGCTGGCCGCGACCGGGATGGCGGACCGGATCCGGACGAACATCTACTGGAGCGTCATGGCGCGAGCCATCGAGCTCCTCCACGCGATCGCGGAGGCGATCGACATCATCGACGCGTACCGGCCGCCGATCGAGGCGCGGGTGGCCTGGACGCCGAAGCCCGGCGTCGCTGCCTGGGCGACCGAGGCGCCGCGCGGCCTGCTCTTCCATCGGTACGAGGTGGACGAGCGCGGCCGCATCACGGCAGCGCAGATCGTCCCGCCCACCAGCCAGAACCAGGGCGCGATCGAGGACGACCTGCGGGCATTCGCGCCGTCGGTCCTCGACCTGCCCGACGAGGAGGCGACCCTGCGCCTGGAGCAGCTGATCCGCAGCTACGACCCGTGCATCAGCTGCGCCACGCACTTCCTGGACGTCCGCATCCTTCGCGATTGAGGGGCACCGCGGCGGTGCCGGACGGGACGGACACGGCGGACCGTCGCGTTCGTGCACCCCGTGCAAGCCGGCCGATGCCGCACGCCGGCTCGGGCCCGTCGGGGCGCCGAGAGCGGTGCCTCGGCACGCCCACCGGGAGCGCAGCCGCGGCCGTCAGGCGAGCAACGTGATCCCGACCCCGAGCACCACGAGGGCCGCGGCCCAGAGCGCCCCGGTCCGCGGCCGGACGCCCTCGCGCCGCCACTCGTAGGCCAGCGCCCAGAGCGGCGTGGTGGCGACCATCGTCTGGACGACGGCGGGGCTCCCCTGCCCCACGGCGACGATGACGAGGAGGAAGTACACGGTGATCGCCGCGGCACGGACCACCATCCGGGGCGTCTCGCGGAAGTCCACGTCGCGCGGGGGGATCGCGACGATGAAGACGATCCCCGCGAGCGCGGTCCGGACCACGTAGGTCTCCACCACGCCCACACCCTGGTCCGCGAGGAGCTTCGCGGTCATGGTGAGCGTCGCCGTCCCGGTGGCGACGCCGAGGATCCGGACGACCGTCCCGGCGCGGCCGAGCGGGCCGAACGCGTCGCGCAGGGCGAGCACGACGCCGGCGACGACCGCGACGGCCGCGACCACCTGGATCGGGTGGAGCGTCCCCGGCAGGAGGAGGCCGGTGAGGACGACGGCCGGGAGGGGCGCGAGCGCGACGGCGGTGAGCTGGGACGAGGCGGGGCCGTGCGCGAGGAGGTCCCAGCCCGCGAGCGCCGTGACGATCATCGCGGCGACCGCACACAGGTGGAGCACGACGATGAGCGGGCTCCAGGTCCACGGGGCGAACGGCGCGAACGGGAGCACGAGCGCGCAGTTGATGAGGTAGAGCGGGCCGATCATCTGCCGCGCGGGGTAGCGGCGGGTGAAGTCCTTGCTCATGAGCATCCCGGCCGCGTTCGCGACCGCGGCCGCGAGGCCGAGGAGGACGGCGGTCATCGATGATGCCGGGGGCGTGGCCCTGAGCCGCGGCGGGCCCGCGACCGGGCCCGGCAGGACGGACCGCCGGCCGCCTTCATCCGATCTCCAGGACGGCGGCCCCCTCCACCTCGCCCGCACGGAGTCGCGCGAGCGCGTCGTTGCCGGCCACGAGCGGGAACCGGTCCACGGCGGTGCGGATGGGGATCTCGGCGGCGAGAGCGAGGAGCTCCTCCGCGTCGCGGCGCGTGAAGTTCGCGACGCTGCGGAGGGACCGCTCCCACCAGAGCAGGTCGTAGTCGAAGGCGGGGATCCGGTCGAGGTGGATCGCGTTGATCGCGACCGTCCCGCCCCGGTCCACCGCGCGGAGTGCCGCGATGACGACGTCGCCGGACGGCGCGAACGTGACGGCCGCGTCGAGGGGCGCGGGCGGCGGGTCGTCGTAGCCGCCGACGGAGGCGGCGCCCAGCGAGATCGCCCGCTCTCGCTCGCGCTCCGAACGGGTCGCGACGTGGACCTCGCACCCCCAGTGCCGCGCGACCTGGATGGCGATGAGCGCGGACGCCCCGAACCCGTACAGGCCCAGCCGCCCGCCGGGCTGGATCCCGGAGATCCTCAGCGCCCGGTACCCGATCACCCCGCCGCAGAGCAGGGGCGCGGCCGCGAGGTCCGCGAAGCCCTCGGGGATCCGGAGAGCGGCCTCCGCGCGGATCGCGATCCGCTCCGCGAAGCCGCCGTCGCGGTCCCATCCCGTGAAGACCGCCGCGTCGCAGAGGTTCTCGCGGCCCGCGCGGCAGCGGGGGCACGTGCCGCACGCACCCCCGAACCACCCGGCTCCGGCGCGGTCGCCCACGGCCCAGCCCTCGACGCCGGCCCCGACCGACTCCACGCGGCCGACCGGCTGGTGGCCCGGGACGATCGGGAGGCGGCGGGCGGCGATGTCGCCCTCGGCGATCTGCAGGTCCGTGCGGCACACCCCGCACGCGGCGACGCGGACGACGATCTCCCCGGGCCCGGCGATCGGGTCCGGAAGCTCCACGAGGCGGAGCGGCCCGGCGTCACCCGGCGAGGCGGGGCCGGGGTGCTCGACGACCAGCGCGCGCACGCGGGCGTCCGCTCAGTCCGGCAGGATCTTGCCGGGGTTCATGATCCCGAGCGGGTCGAGCCCGGCCTTGATGGCGCGCATCGCGCGCACGGAGCCCTCGCCGCGGGTCGCCTCGAGCCAGTCGCGCTTCACGAGCCCGATCCCGTGCTCCCCGGTCACGGTCCCCCCGAGCTCGACGGCGGCGGCGTACACGCGATGCCGCGCGTGGTCGATCCGGTCGGCCGCCGACGGGTCGTCGCGCGGCACGATGAACGTGGGGTGCAGGTTCCCGTCGCCGACGTGGCCGAAGGTCCCGCCCGGCATCCCCTCCTCGGAGAGCACGCGCTCCACGGCCGCCACCAGCTCGGCCATCCGCGACCGCGGGACCGCGACGTCCTCCATCCGGGCCACCCCCAGCCGCTCGAGCGCGTAGTAGGCCTGGCGTCGTCCCTGCCGGAGCATGTCGGCCTCGCCGGGATCGGTCGAGGCGACCGTGAAGGTGGACCCGGCGTCCACGCATGCCTGCTCGGCGACCGCGACCTCCGCCGCAGCGGCCGCTCCCGGCGCATCCGACTCGACCATGAGCATCGCCGCCGCGGTCGTGTCGAACCCGAAGTGCCCGAACTCCTCGGCCGCGCGGATCGTGAACCCGTCCATCATCTCCAGGGTGCACGGGACGATCCTGGCCGCGGTGATCCGCGAGACGGCGTCGCCCGCGGCCGCAAGCGACGAGAAGAAGGCGAGCATCGTCATCTTGGGCGGCGGGGTGGGCCGCAGGCGGACCGTGATCTCCGTCACGATCCCGAGCGTCCCCTGCGACCCGACCATCAGGCGCGTGAGGTCGTAGCCGGCCACGTCCTTCACGGTGGGGCGGGCCGTCCGGATGACGCTCCCGTCGGCGAGGACCACCTCCAGCGAGGCGATCGATTCGCGCGTCACGCCGTACTTGACGCAGCAGAGGCCGCCGGCATTCGTCCCCACGTTGCCGCCGAGCGAGCAGGTCTCGTAGCTCGCCGGATCCGGCGGGTAGAAGAGCCCGTGCTCGGCCACGGCCGTCTTGTACGCGGCGTTGATGATCCCCGGCTGGACGACGGACGTGAGGTCCGCCTCGTCGATCGAGAGGATGCTCGCCATCTTCCGGAACGTCATGACCACGCCGCCCTCGACGGCGGCGGCGCCGCCCGAGAGCCCCGTCCCCTCGCCCCGCGGGACGATCGGGATCCGATACGCGGCCGCGAGGCGGACGACCTCCGCGACCTCGCTCGTGGACGACGGCGCGACGACGGCGATCGGCAGGGGCGGCTCGATGTTGGCGGTCTCGTCGCAGCGGTTCGCCTCGAGGTCGGTGGGATCCGTGCGGACGGACAGGCCCGGAAGGCGCGCGGCGAGCGCGGCGAGGAAGGCGGCCCCGCGGGCGGGATCCGGCCGCGCGTGGCGCAGCGGCTCGGCGCCGATCGGCTCGACGACCGCGGGGCTCGGGTCGACGGTGGCGAGGCCGGCGTCCCCAGTGGATCGATCGCTCACGCTCGCACCTCCGGCGACCCCCAGATCGAGGGCCCGCGGCGCGGGCCTGGTTCCGTCAGCGGTCGGCCGACCGCCGGCCGATCGCCATCCACGTGGCGCGCAGGATCACCGCCGCGAGGACGAGCTTCAGCACGTCGCCGAGGATGAACGGGACGAGGCCGAGGGAGATGGCCTCGCCGAGCGGGAGGGCCATCGACACGGCCAGCCACGGGACGCCCACCGCGTAGATCGCGACGGTCCCCAGGGCCATCGCGGCCACCGCCCCACCCGGCGCGCGGTCCCAGCCGAGCTCGGCGAGCCGGCCGGTGAGCCCGGCGGCGAGCGCGAACCCGATGATGTAGCCACCCGTCGGCGCGAGATGGAGGCCGCCCTGGAGCGTCCCGAAGGTGTCGATCCCCGACGTGTGGCCCGCGTACACGGGCAGCCCTACCAGGCCGAGGGCGAGGTAGAGCACCGCGGCGGCGACACCGCGGCGGAAGCCGAGGGCGCTGCCCACGACGAGGACCGCGAGGGTCTGCGCGGTGACGGGGACGGGCGTCCCCGGGACGGGGATGACGATCGTCGCGGAGAGGGCGATCAGGAGCGCCCCGAGGATGACGAGGCCGAGGTGCCGCATCCGCGCGGACACCCTCTCGCCCACCCTGACCGGGACAAGGAAGTCCCCGATCGTGATCCCCCGCTCAGCAGCGGGCACGCGGACGAGCCGCGGGGTCGCGATCGTCATCCATCCCTCCATGGCCCGGCAGGGGCCGGGTCCGTCCGCTCAGTCTATCAGCGGGCTGAGGCGGGCGGGCTCCCGGACGGCCGGGCGGATGGGTCGAGCGGGGGGCCGGAACCGCCCCGGGTCGCCCGCCGGCTACTCGCCGCGGACGGCGCGGACGATCTGGACCCGGCTCGCGATCCGCGCGGGATAGGCCGCGGCGAGCATCGCGACGACGACGCCGAGGATCGCGACGACGACGATCGTGTTCCACGGCACATCGGCGATCCCGGAGAGCGGCGCACCCTGCGTGACGATCATGACGACGCCGACGAGCAGGCCCGCGACCACGCCGAGGATCGCCCCGACGACGCCGAGGATGCCGGCTTCCACGAGGACCATCCGCCACGCCTGTGAGCGGGTGAGGCCGGTGGCGCGGAGGACGCCGATCTCGCGGATGCGCTCCATCACGTTCATGGCCAGCGTGTTCACGATCCCGAGGCCGGCGACGATGATGGCGATGAGCGCGATCGCGTCGAAGATGCCGAAGAGCCGGCCGACCGCCCCCTCCGCCTGCGAACGGATGGCGTCCAGCCCGGTGGGCTCGAGGGCGAGCTCGCGGGACGCGGCCGCGACCTGGGGCGCGGCCGTGGCCTCCGCCCCGGCGTCATAGCGGACGGCGAAGAAGTCGGCGCCGACCGCTCCGAGGCTGTCGGTCGCGTCGGCCCAGGAGACGAGCGCGGTCTCCGACCCGGGACCGGGGAACGTGTGCTGGACGATGCCGGCGACGGTGAGCTCCGTCACCGCATCGCCGAAGCCGATCCGCATGACGTCCCCGAGCTTGAGCCCGAGCCGGTCGGCGAGGGTGCGGGGGAGGATCGTGGTGCCGCCCGCGTCCAGGCCGCCCAGGGCGGCCTGGCGGTCGCCGTCCACGAAGGTGAGCCGGCCGTCCGCGAGGAGGTCCGCCCCCGAGATCGCCGATGCGGGCACCCGGTACGGATCCGCCCCGCCGCCCACCTGGGCGGCGATGACGAACGAGCCGACGGGGGTCACGCGCTCCACGCCCGGGATCGCCGCGAGCTCCTCCGCGATCCCCTCGTCGGGGGCGATGGGGCGGATCGACGAGACCACGGTGGACCCGGGGACGACGTCGGTGATCCACGCGCCGGCCGAGGAGCGGGCGAGCGAGCCGATGGACGCGATCGCGACCACCATCGAGATCCCGATCGCCAGCGCACCCACCGTGAGCGCCGTCCGCGTGGGGTCGCGGACGAGGGCGCCACGCGTGAGACGGACCTCCGTCCGGAAGAAGAGCGCGAACGGCCACGAGGCGATCGTCCCGAGCGGTCGGAGCAGGAACGGCGATGCGAGGGCGGTCGCGAGGAGGACGAGGTACACGAGGAGCGGTCCCAGGAGGCGGATCCCGGACTGGGCGCCGGCCGGGAGGAAGACCACGCCGCCGATCCCGACGACGATCGCGACGACAGCGAGCCACCAGAGGCGCGCGCGGACGGCGCGGGACGGGTCGACGACGGAGCGGAGCGCCTCGACCGGCGAGAGGCGGCCGGCCCGCCACGCGGGCTCGAGCGCGGCGACCGCGGTGACGATCACACCGAGCACGAGGGCGAAGACGGGGCCCACCGGATCGACCGTGAGGGAGGTCACGCGCACGCCCTCCGCGGCGCGAAGCACCGCGAGGACGACGGCCCCGAGCAGGAGCCCGAGGACGGCCCCCGCCGCGGCGCCGAGGAGGCCGACGACGATCGCCTGGAGCAGGAAGATCCACGTGACCTGCCGGCGCGTGGCGCCGGCGGCCCGGAGCAGCGCGACCTCGCGAAGGCGCTCGGCGACGGTCATCGAGATCGTGTTGAAGATGACGAACGCCGCCACGAACAGCACCACGGCGGCGACGATGCCGAAGATCGTCCGGATGTCCGCCGTCGACTCGCGGAGCGAGGCGGCGATGTCCGCGGGGAGCTCCAGCACGTACGGATCCACGGTCAGGCTCGCGGCGAGGGAGTCCGCGGCGGCCGTGACGTCCGTGCCCTGGCCCAGGTCCACGTCCACGACGGAGACGGCATCCGTCGCGAAGAGCTCCTGCGCGGAGTCGAGCGTCACCCACGCCGTGCGGCCGAACGCGGTGGGGACGGGGCCGTCGCCCGCGACGATCCCGATGACGCGGTAGTCGGTCGGCGCGCCGGCGCCGTACAGCGTCACGGTGCTCCCGAGGTCCAGGCCACGCTCCTTCGCGAGCGCCTCCGTGACGAGCATGCTCCGCTGGGTGTCGGCACCGAGGTCGATGCCGCGGACGATCGTGAGGTCGCGGATGAGGCGCTCGGCGTCCGGGTCGATCCCCTCGACGGTGATCGGGTCGCCCGTGGGCAGCTCCTGCGCCACCAGGAAGGTCTTCCGTTCGAGGACGGGGGCGACCGCGGAGACGCCCGGCGTGTCGCGGATCGCCTGCACCGACGCGGGCGAGAGCCCGGTCTCGGCGAACGCCTGGACCCGCAGGTCGGCGCGGCCGACGAGATCGCGCACCGTGGAGGCGACCGCCGCGTCGAGCGTCGCGCTCGTCACCTGCATGGCGAACAGGACGCCGACGCCGAGCGCGACGCCCATGATGGTGAGGACGGTGCGGACGCGCCGCGCCGCGAGGCTGCGCCAGGCCAGCGAGGCGAGGCTGCGCACGGGCTAGAGGCCCAGCTGCGCGAGCCGCTGGATGAGGGGCAGCGCCGTGTGCTCGGTCCGGCGGCCCAGCACGATCTCGTCGCCCACGTGCCCGTCGAGGAAGACGAAGACGCGGTCCGCGTAGGCGGCGGCCTTCGCGTCGTGGGTCACGAGGATGATCGTCTGGCCCTGCTCGTTGCACGAGCGGAAGAGGACGTCGAGGATCTCGGTGCCGGTGGAGAAGTCGAGGTTGCCGGTGGGCTCGTCGGCGAAGAGGAGGGCGGGGCGGGTCACGAGCGCACGGGCGATGGCGACGCGCTGCTGCTCGCCGGCCGACAGCTGGTCGGGGCGGTTGCGCTCCTTGCCGGTCAGCTCCACCGAGTCGATGGCCGCCTGCACCCGCTCGCCGGCCTCGCCGCGCGTGGGGTCCACGCCGGCGATCGTGAACGGGAGCGCGACGTTCTCGCGGACGTTGAGCACCGGGATGAGGTTGAAGAACTGGAAGACGAAGCCCGTGCGGTCGCGGCGGAGGCGCGTGGCCTCGTTGTCCGTCAGGGCGCTGATGTCGCGACCCTCGAGCACGACGCGTCCCGAGGTGGGTCGGTCGAGCCCGCCGAGCAGCTGGAGGAGCGTGCTCTTCCCGGAGCCGGAGGGGCCCATGAAGGCGACGAACTCGCCGGGGCTCACGGAGAGGGTCACGCCACGGAGGGCCTCGACCACGTTCTCGCCCACGATGTAGCGCTTGGCGAGGTCGTGGGCCTCCAGGATGGGCGTGGGGGCGGCCGGGGCAGGAGCAGGTGCGGCGGTCGTCTCGGTCATCGCGCGTCCAGTCTAGCCGCCCGCGGGAGCGGCTCAAGGGTCATCGGGACCGGCTTCAGAACCCGAAGAGTCCGGAGAGGATGAACGACACGAGCGATGCGACCAGATCCTGGCCGCCCGGGAGCGGATAGACGCGGAGGCTGACGCCCGACGGGAGGACCGACGGGCCGGGTGACGGCGACGGCGTGGGCGCCATCGTGGGGGCGGGGGTCGGCGTCGGGGCGGAGGTCGGGATGGGCGATGCCGTCGGGGCCGGGGTGGGCGGGGGCGTCGGCGTCGGTGCAGGCGTCGGCGTCGGTGCGGGCGTCGGGACCGGGGTCGGCGGCAGTGTCGGCTTCGCGGTCGGCTTCGGCGTGGCCGTCGGCCCGCGGAGTCGGCTTCGGCGTGGGCCTCGGCGTCGCGGCCGGCTTCGCGGTCGGCTTCGGCGTGGGCCTCGGCGTCGGCTTCACGGTCGGCTTCGGCGTCGGAGTGGCGGCCATCGTGGGTGCCGCCGTCGCGGGCGCTGCGGTGGGCTTCGGCGTCGGCTTCGGTGTGGGCTTGGGGGTGGGCTTGGGGGTCGGTTTCGGGGTGGGCTTGGGGGTCGGTTTCGGCTTCCCCCCGCACCTGTCGGCGAAGAGGACCGTCCACATCTTCTTGTCTCCGTCGCCGGAGTAGGCGCCGATCCCCACGACGTCCCATGCCTTGCCCACGATGTTCTCGCGGTGCGACGGCGAGTTCATGAACATCGACTGGATGGCGCCGGTCGCCTCTCCGTCGGGGTACGTGTTCCAGCCGATGTTCTCGCCCGCGAGCTCGTAGCAGTAGCCGCGCGCGTCGAGCACGTTGAAGACGTTGCCGCCGCCGGGGATCGAGTGGCTGAAGTAGTCGTTGTCGATCATGTCCTTGCTCCGCCACCGCGCGACCTCGCGAAGGGTCGAGTCGACCTTCAGCGCCGGGAGGCCGGCCGCGGCCCTGGCCTGGTTCGTGAGTGCGACCAGGTCCGACTCGGACGCGGCGTTGTACGTGCCCGGCGACCATGCCGCGACACGCCCCGGCGTGAACGCGACGACGCCGAAGGCGACGAGCAGCGCAAGGACGATCGGCGAGAGCCGCAGGGCACGTGGACGCGCGGGGACGAGGATCATGACGCTGCGAACGTTGATCCGCCGGCGTGCGGTCGGACACCGCGCGATGGTGCCGGGCGGCACCGCCATAGGTACCGGGGCACCCGCCGGCGCGGCGGGTTCCGCACGGAGAGGGCCGCGATCCGCGCCTCCCGCTATACTCCGCCGTGCCCGAGGCCCGGGCGACGGAGCGATCCGACCGCGGGGCTTCGCCGGCCGCGGTGGCCATAGCTCAATCGGCAGAGCACTGGATTGTGGCTCCAGAGGTCGCGGGTTCGAACCCCGCTGGCCACCCCACCGCCCCGCCCGGTATCGAGCGCGCCTGTCGTCGGCCGCGCCCGGGCGTCAGCCTTCCCGGCGGTAGTCGGCGTCGATCGCGTCGATCTTCGCGACCTTGGGGGCAGAGCGGCCACCCTGGAACTCGGATCGCATGAACGCGTCGACGAGCAGCTTCGCCGTCTCCACGCCCACGGTCAGCGCCCCGAGCGTCACGATCTGCGCGTCGTTGCTCTTCGCGGCGCGCTCGGCGGAGTACGGGTCCGCGATCTGCGCGGCGCGGATCCCCGGGACCTTGTTCGCCGCCATCGCCATCCCGATCCCCGTCCCGCAGACGAGGACGCCACGGTCGTGCCGGCCTGCGGCGATGTCCTCCGCGACGGCCCGCGCGACATCCGGGTAGTCCACCGGGTCGTCGGACGAGACGCCCGCGTCGTCCACCTCCCACCCGCCCGCGCGCAGGTGGTCGCGCAGCGCGTCCTTCATCGGCCGTCCCAGGTGGTCGCTCCCGACGATGATCCGCATCCCGTCGATCCTCCGGCCCCGCGACCGTCCGCCGATCGGGGCGCGGAGCGGGTCCCGCCATCCTACGGCTCGCGCGGGGAGGCGCGGGGGTGCACGCGCGCGCGTGGGCTGCTCTACGATGCGCTTGACGCGACCACGCCACGTATGGGACCCGTCCGAGTCGACTCGTCGCCGGATGCATGGGTCCGCGATGGCGTGGAGCGTGCACGCGACGGGGAGTCACGCGCATGGCGACGGTCACCTTCGATCACGTCACGAAGAAATACGGGGAGGTCACGGCGGTCGAGGACCTCAACCTCGACATCGTGGACGGGGAGTTCATGGTCTTCGTCGGCCCCTCGGGCTGCGGGAAGACGACGAGCCTCCGCATGATCGCCGGCCTCGAGGACATCACCGCCGGGACCCTGAAGATCGCCGACCGCGTCGTGAACGACGTCGCGCCGAAGGATCGCGACATCGCGATGGTCTTCCAGAGCTACGCGCTCTACCCGCACATGACGGTCCGCGACAACCTCGCCTTCGGCCTGAAGCTCCGCAAGGTGGACAAGGCCGAGATCGACAAGCGCGTGAACGAGGCGGCCGGGATCCTCGACCTCGGCAAGTACCTCGATCGCAAGCCGAAGGAGCTGTCGGGCGGCCAGCGCCAGCGCGTCGCGCTCGGCCGGGCGATCGTCCGCGAGCCCGCGGTCTTCCTCATGGACGAGCCGCTCTCCAACCTCGACGCGAAGCTCCGTGTCCAGACGCGGGCGGAGATCCTTCGCCTCCACCAGCGCCTCGGCACCACGATGGTCTACGTCACGCACGACCAGGTCGAGGCGATGACGATGGGCCAGCGGATCGCGGTGATGAGCCAGGCGAAGCTCCAGCAGGTGGGGCCGCCGCAGGAGCTCTACGACAACCCGATCAACCAGTTCGTCGCCGGCTTCATCGGCAGCCCGTCGATGAACTTCATCTCCGTCGCGACGGTCGCCTCGGGCGACGGCATCCGGCTCGAGGGCCCGGGCGTCAGCCTCCCGATCCCGGAGCGCCTGCGGGCCTCCATCGGGACCGCGGCCGGGCACAAGCTCACCGCGGGCTTCCGGCCCGAGCACTTCCAGATCGGCGGCGACGCCGCCAGCTTCGCCAAGTTCGCCGCCAAGGCGGACGTCGTCGAGTACCTCGGCAACGAGGAGCTCATCCACGCGAGCGTCGCGGACGCCGACATCGTCGCGATGCTCTCGTCCGAGTACCGGATCAAGCCGGGCGATCCGCTCGACCTGACGGTCCCGCTCGAGAAGGTCCATCTCTTCGACGCCGAATTCGGGCGCCTCGCTCGCGTTCGCGGTGAAGGCCTCCTGAGCGACGCAGACCCCGGCGCGCGCGACGACGCGTCGCGCGCGCCGGACGCGACCGTTCCCCATCCGGGCGCGCCGGACCCCGATCCGGATGCGCGCCTGCGCGAGACCGTGGTCGACAGCGAGGTCCTCCACCGCGGCCGCACGCTCACCTTCCGCATCGACACCGTCCGCAGGCCGGACGGATCGCTGCGACGCCGCGAGGTCGCCGGCCACCCCGGCGCGGTGGCGATCGTCGCCGTGGACGAGGCCGGACGCATCCTGCTCGTCCGCCAGCCCCGCTCCGCCACGGGGCGGATCCTCCTGGAGATCCCCGCGGGCACGCTCGAGGTGGGGCCGGACGGCGCGACCGAGGACCCTGCGATCGCCGCCCGGCGCGAGCTCGAGGAGGAGACCGGCCACCGGGCATCCGCGTGGCGGCACGCGGCCGACTTCTACACGGCGCCGGGCTTCACCGACGAGCTCATGCGCCTCTTCATCGCGACCGGCTGCACGCCGGTCGCCGACGGCCTCGGGCCGGACGAGGACGAGTCGATCGAGCTCGTCCGGCTGACATGGGACGAGGCGCTCGCGGCCGTCGACGGCGGCGAGGTCGAGGACGGGAAGTCCCTCGTCGGGCTCCTCTGGCTCGCTCGCATGGGCGGGCCGGCCGCCGCGCGCTAGGTCGCGCGTGGAGGCGGAGACGGCGCGCCGATACGAGGCCGAGTTCGGCGGACTCCCCGACCCGGTCTCCATCCTCGGCGCCGTGCGCGACGAGGCGGGCACGATCGTGGACGTGGTCGTGCTGTACGCGAACCCCGCGTGGCACGCGACCCTCGGGGCGACCGCCGGGTTCGACCTGACGGGTCATCGCCTCATCGAGAGCATCCCGTCGGCCGCGTCCAGGCTCGACCTGTACCGCGCGGTGATCGACCGGGGCGAGCCGCAGCACGCGGTGGTGCTCGGGCCGTCGGGCGACCGCTGGTTCGACGTCCGGTACGCGAGACTCGGCGACGGGCTTGTCGCCGTGAACCGCGACGTCACCGAGGAGCGACGAGCGGCGGACGCGACCCGGGACGTCCGGCGCGAGATAGGCCGCCCGCTACTCGGGGTCGGCGTCCTCGTCGGCGTCCGCGCGGCGCTCGGCGTCGCCCATGACGATCCCCGTCCCCTCGCCGCCGAGCCGGCGGAGCGCCGACGCGTAGAGGCGGTTCTCGGGCGCGAGGGCCACCGCGATGCGCAGGTGGGTTGCGGCCTCGTCGGTCCGGCCGACCTGCTTGAGGCTCTGGCCGAGCGCGTAGTGGGCGTAGTGGGCGGAGGGGTCGACCACGAGCAGGTCTGCGAAGACCTCGGCGGCGCGGGCGTGGTCGCCGGCGTTGTACGACGCCCGGCCCAGCGACTCGAGGATGGAGCCGCGGCCGGGCTCGAGGCGCGCGGCGCGCTCGAGGACGATCGCCGCCTGCGCGAAATGGCGGCCGCGCATGAGGTCACGGCCGCGCTGGAGGAGCGCGTACGGGGTCTCGCGATCCGCCGGATCGTCGCCCGGATCCGGGGGGAAGTCGAAGCGCTGGTCGTCCACGTGCGCATCGTCCCACGGAACGCCGGGGAGTGCCGCGGACGCTGCCACGCCCTGTCGCGCCTGCCGTGCGGCGCCCATCACGCCCCGTCGACGCACCGAGGAGCGGATCCCGCCGGTCGTCCCCCGCAGCGACGCGACGCCGGCGGGATCTCGGTCGTCGTCCCGGACCGCCTACCGCGGCCCGCGACCCTGGGCGCCCGGGGCCTCCGGCGCCGCCCCCGTGGCGAAGCCCGTGTACGGGTTGACGTAGACCGTCCTGGCGAGGCGCCGCGCGTCGAGCGCGAGCTGCTCGGCCCGGACGGCGTCGGTCATGTTGTTCTCCGCGACTCCCGGGACGGCCGCGATGCGGCGTGCCTGGGTGGCGAGCTGCTCGGCCCGGACGGCGTCGGTCATGTTGTTCTCCGCGACTCCCGGGACGGTCGCGATGCGGCGTGCCTGGGTGGCGAGCTGCTCGGCCCGGACGGCGTCGGTCATGTTGTTCTCCGCGACTCCCGGCATGACGGCGGCGGGGGCTGCGACCGCCGCTGCCGTCTGCGGGGTCGTCGTCTGCGTCAGGCCGTGGAGGCCGACCCCGGCGCCGATGCCGACGGCGAACGCCAGCGCGATCGCGCCGGCCGTGATCGCGAGGTTGCGGAGGTGGTGGACCGGGGGGACGGTGGAGGATGGTGCGAGGTGGCTGACGGACATCGCTCGTCTCCTTGCGACTGGCCCGTGCTGCGGTCGGTGTCGCCCGGCGCTCGGTCCTGCGCACCGCCGCGCGAAGTCCCATCCGGCCCGCGGCGCAGGCTCTTCAACGAGCGTAGGTGGACCGGTCCGCGCGACGCGACGTGGGTCCCCCTCGAGTTCGTACGGCGCGGTACCCGACTATCCCGGCGCTGTACGTGACTCCGCGAAGCGCGACGTCCGATCCGCACCATCGGGGGGCAGTCGACGTGCAAGCTCCGTCCGCGACCGGATGCCGAGCTTCGCGTAGATCGCCGACAGGTGCCCCTCCACGGTCCGCTCGGAGACGACGAGCACGGATGCCGCCTCGCGGTTCGTCAGCCCCTCGGCGACGAGCCGGGCGACCTCCAGCTCGCTCGGTGTCAGCTCGGTGCCCGACGGCCGGCGACCGCCGACATGAGCCAGCTCCGCCCTGGCCCGGTCCAGCCAGATCCGCGCTCCGAGGCTCTCGAAGAGCGTCGCCGAAGACTGCAGCGCCTCGCGGGCCGCGCGCCGGGATGAACGGCGGCGCTCGACCGTCCCGAGCCAGAGCAGCGTCCGGCCGAGGCCGAACGGCTCGGTCAGCGTCATGTACCGGTCGCGCGACGCACCGAGGACGGCCGCCGACGACGCAAGGTCCCCCCTGGCCGCCGCGAGCTGGCCCCGACAGCGGCCGCACGCCGCGAGGAGCCCGACCCGACCGCTCTCGGCCGCGAGCCCCTCGTACCAGTCGAGCATCGACTCGGCCTCATCGAGCCGGCGCATCCCGATGAGTGCCTCGACGTCGTCGGACACGAGGCGCATGTCCCCGGGCTCGACGACACCGGCGGATCGTCGACCCTCGACGGCGGGACCGAGGTGTCCATGCGCGCGAGCAGGCTCGCCGAGCGAGAGATCGAGGATGCCGAGGGCCCATCCGACCACGCGGGCTGCCATCCCGGTCCGGAGGGCATCCTCGAGGCGCAGGGCGTCGGACGCGTCCCGGCGGGCCGCCGCCTCGTCGCCGAGGTGCGCCTCCACCAGGGCCCGGTCGGCGAGCAGGACGGTCGTCATCAGCTGCGTGGCGTCGCCGTCGCGGCCCAGCTCGCATCCTTCGTCCGCATGGGCGAGAGCCCGGTCCCACAGGCCCGCCACGCACTCGTACGGCACGACGCGAGCGAGGAGATCGATGCGCGAGTGAGCCTCGCCACGCTCCGTGCACTGCGTCAGGAGCCACTCCCAGCGCTCGAGGCCGGCCATGAGGTCGTCGGTCCAGGTGAGCATCTCGGCCAGACAGACGGTCGGCCACTCGAGGACGCACCGGGTCTCGCGTACGAGCGGCTCGAGCGCGAGCGACCGGCCGATCAGCTCCTGCGGCAGGCGACCGGTGAGGCGCTGGGTGTTGCGTGCGATCCCTCGGAGCGCGGTCCCGACGTGCGCCAGGTCTCCGAGCCGCTCGGCGATCTCGAGCTCGGCGTAGCCGTGCGCGAGCGACTCCCGTACGTCGTCGCCCTGCAGGTCGAGGGCTCCCGTCAGCACCGCCTCGAGAAGCATCCGGAGGCGGCTGTCCGGTGGCGCGTCGGCGACCGCCTGCCGCAGCAGGGGAACCCGGTCGGGCGCCGACCACGACACCATCGTCATCATCGAGATGTTCGGCCCTTCCGCCAGCTCGAACACGACCCAGTCGCGGGCAGGCCCTGGCGGGCTGCTGGCGAGCAGCTCGCTCCCGAGGCCCTGTGCGGCCGCGAACTCCCCGGCGACCCACAGGTAGGTCGCTTCGGCGGCCGCCCGGCGGCGGACGTCCTCCTGGCGGTCCACGGGGGTGAGCCGCCGTGCCTGGCCGGCGAGCTCGGCGGCCGCGTTCGGCGCGCCGCGCGCACGGGCGCGCCGGGCCGCCTGCTCGAGGGCCGAGGCGACGGCCTCGTCCGGCCCGGACGCCGCGATCGCCAGGTGGCGTGCGCGTTCCTCCTGGTCGGACACGAGCGACGCGAGGCGGGCGTGGATCGCGCGCCGCCGTGCGGCCGACATGGTGGTGCGCACCGCGGCCGCGCGGAGCGGGTGGGTGAAGCCGATGCGCTCGCCCTCGATCCTCACGACCGATGCTTCCACCGCCGGCCCGAGCACCTCCTCGGCCGGGCGCCCGATCGCCGCGGTGACGAGATCGACGGTCGGAGACAGGAGCGACGCCGTGACCGCCAGAGCGTCCTGGGTCGCCCGCGGCAGGCGGCCGATCGGCGCCGTCACGAGCGCCATGAGATCGTCGGGGATGGGCGGCTCCTCGCCGGCACGGAGGCTCGGCGACGCCGCCTTGAGCGCTCGGCCGATCTCGAGTGCGAAGAGCGGGTTCCCGCCCGACGTCGCGTGGATCGCACGGACGGTCGCGTGGTCGAACCGCTCGCCGAGCCTCATCTCGAGGAGGCGCCCGAGCGTCTCGACGGCCAGCGGTCCGAGCGTGAGGCGATCGTGCGGCACTTCGGCCAGCACGCGCTCCAGGGCCTGCGGCGGACCGGCGCCCGCAGCGACGCGGAGCGCGAACAGGAAGCAGACCGGCGCGCCGCCGGTGCGACGCATCGCGAACCCGACCGCGAGCGCGGACGCCGTGTCGAGCCACTGGATGTCGTCGACCGCGACGAGCACGGGCCGCTTCTCGGACAGGCCGGCGACCACGTGGAGGAAGGCGGAGGCGATGGCCCGTGCCTCAGGAGACGGTCCGTCCGGCTCCTCGACGAGCAGGGCGACCCGGAGCGCGCGACGCTGAGGCGTCGGCAGCCGGTCGACGGCGCCGGCCGGGATCGACGCGAGCAGATCGCACATGCCGGCCCACGCGAAGCTGGCCTCGACATCGGCCGGTCGCGCGGAGAGCACGTACCAGCCGCGCTCCTCGGCCTCGTGCATCGCCGCGAGCCACAGGCTCGTCTTCCCGATCCCCGGCTCGCCTTCGATGACGACGACGCCGCCGGACGCGCGCCCGTCCTCCAGCACCCCGCGGATCCGCGCGAGCTCGGCGTCCCGCGCGAGGACGCCGGTCATCTGGCCGCCCTCGAGGAGCACCCGTGATCCGTACGGCACGATCCAGAGCCCCCGTCTCCATGGCCGACGGTGCGCCCGGTCGATCCGCGTCCGCCAGAGCCGGTCGTCGTCTCGCACGGACGCCGTGACGAGCGGAGCGGACCCTCGTCGTCGAGTCGACCGCTCCGCGCAGCGCCGTCAGACCCGCGTGGTCCCGATGGCGGGCGGCGTCGCGGGGACGACGGCGGCGAGCCGCTGGGCGTAGCGCGCGAAGAGCCCGGCCTGGCGGCTCTCCCGGTCCGGGCGCGGCGGGATGCG
>CAWJQZ010000025.1:117500-151468 GCA_963844945.1 uncultured Chloroflexia bacterium | reverse complement strand
CGTGGAGCCGCGGGAATCCATCCCCTCGATGTGCCCCCGCCGGCTGTTGAGATCGCCGATCACGTCGCCCATGAACTCCTCGGGCATCGTGACCTCGACGCGCATGACCGGCTCGAGGACGGTCGGATCAGCCTTCGCGACGGCGTCCTTCACGGCGAGCGAGCCCGCGATCTTGAACGCCATCTCGGAGGAGTCGACCTCGTGGTACGACCCGTCGAACAGGGTCGCCCGGACATCGACCATCGGGTATCCGGCGTACACGCCCGTCTCGAGCGTCTCGCGGATCCCGGCGTCGATGCTCTTGATGTACTCGCGCGGGATCGTGCCGCCCACGATCTTGTCGACGAACTCGTAGCCGGTGCCCTTGTCGGCCGGCTCGAGCTTGATGACCGCGTGGCCGTACTGGCCCTTGCCGCCGGTCTGCCGCACGAACCGCCCGTTCCCCTCGGCGGGGCGGCGAATCGTCTCACGGTAGGAGACCGACGGGCGGCCGACGTTCGCGGCGACCCTGAACTCACGGGTCATGCGGTCCACGAGGACGTCGAGGTGCAGCTCGCCCATCCCGGCGATGCGGGTCTGGCCGGACTCCTCGTCCGTGTGCACCCGGAAGGTCGGGTCCTCTTCGGCGAGGCGCTGGAGCGCGATCGCCAGCTTGTCCTGGTCGGCCTTCGTCCTGGGTTCGATGGCGACCTCGATGACCGGCTCCGGGAAGGTCATCGACTCGAGGACGACCGGGTGATCGGGCTCGGTGAGCGAGTCGCCGGTGAAGGTCGTCTTCAGCCCGACCGCTGCGGCGATGTCGCCCGCGTAGACCACCTCGATCTCCTCGCGGTGGTTCGCGTGCATCTGGAGGATGCGGCCGATGCGCTCCTTGGTCCCCTTCGTGGTGTTGAGGACGTACGAGCCCGACTTCAGGGTCCCGGAGTAGACGCGGAAGAATGCGAGCTTCCCGACGAACGGGTCGGCTGCGATCTTGAACGCCAGCGCAGCGAACGGCGCCTCGTCGGAAGCGGGGCGCACCTCTTCGTGGTGCGTCTTCGGGTTGAACCCGGTGACCGGAGGGACGTCGAGCGGCGCTGGGCAGGTACGCCACGACCGCGTCGAGCATCGGCTGGATGCCCTTGTTCCTGAGGGCCGAGCCGGTGAGGACGGGGACGATCTTGTACGGCCAGCGTGCCCGTCCGGAGGCCGTGGCGGATCTCGTCCTCGGAGAGCTCCTCGCCCTCGAGGAACTTGTGGGTGAGCGCGTCGTCCACCTCGGCGACGGCCTCGATCATCGCCTCGCGGTGCTTGCGAGCCTCGGGCAGGAGCTCCGCGGGGATCTCCTCGACGTCGATCTGGGAGCCCAGGTCGTCGCGGTAGTAGATCGCCTTCATCGCGACGAGGTCGATGACGCCCTGGAACCTGTCCTCGATGCCGATCGGGATCTGGACGGGCACGGCGTTGGCGCCCAGGCGGTCACGGATCATGTCCACGACCATCCAGAAGTCGGCGCCTGTCCGGTCCAGCTTGTTCACGAAGCAGAAGCGCGGCACCTGGTAGCGGTCCGCCTGGCGCCAGACCGTCTCCGACTGCGGCTCGACGCCGGCGACACCGTCGAAGACGACGACCGCGCCGTCGAGCACGCGGAGGCTCCGCTCGACCTCGACCGTGAAGTCCACGTGCCCGGGCGTATCGATGATGTTGATGCGATGGTCGTCCCAGAAGCAGGTCGTGGCCGCGGCGGTGATGGTGATGCCCCGCTCCTGCTCCTGGGGCATCCAGTCCATCGTCGCCGCGCCCTCGTGGACCTCGCCGAGCTTGTAGATCTTCTTCGTGTAGAAGAGGATCCGCTCGGTCACGGTCGTCTTTCCCGCGTCGATGTGCGCGATGATCCCGATGTTGCGGGTCCGCGCGAGCGGGACCTGGCGTGTCACGGTTCGACGGCTCCCGGCTCTCGGCCTACCACTTGAAGTGGCTGAAGGCTCGGTTCGCCTCGGCCATCTTGTGGGTGTCCTCACGACGCTTGACCGCCGCGCCGAGGCCGTTCATGGCATCGACGAACTCGGCCGCGAGCTTCTCGCTCATGCTCTTCCCGCTGCGCTTGCGCGCCGACTGGACGAGCCAGCGCACGCCGAGCGACATGCGGCGATCGCCGCGGATCTCGACGGGCACCTGGTAGGTGGCGCCGCCGACCCGGCGGGGCTTCACCTCGATGATCGGCGTGGCGTTGCGCAGCGCGGCCTCGAGGACCTCCAGCCCGGGGCGCTTGGCCTGGGCCTCGGCGCGGGCGAGGGCCTGGCGGAGGAGCCGCTCGGCGAGGTGGCGCTTCCCGTCCACCATCAGCTTCGCGACGATCCGCTCGGTGGTGCGGTTCGCCGGGACGGTCTCGTACTTGACCTTGCGCGGGATCGACTGACGACGCGGCATCGGGCTACTTCTTCTGTCCGGCCGGGACCGCCGTCGCCTTCGCGCCGTACTTGCTCCGACCCTGCTTGCGGTCCTTGACGCCGGCGGCATCGAGCGTCCCGCGGATGATGTGGTACTTGACGGACGGGAGGTCCTTCACGCGACCGCCGCGGACGAGGACGACCGAGTGCTCCTGGAGGTTGTGGCCGATCCCCGGGATGTAGGCCGTGACCTCCATCTGGTTGGTGAGGCGCACGCGGGCGATCTTGCGGAGCGCCGAGTTCGGCTTCTTCGGCGTCATCGTGCGGACCTGCAGGCAGACACCGCGCTTCTGCGGGGCGCCCGGGATGGGCACCTGCCGCTGGCGGAGGCTGTTCCAGTTCTTGCGCATGGCGGGAGCCTTGACCTTGCTGATCCTCGGCTTGCGCCCATGGCGCACGAGCTGGCTGATCGTCGGCACGGAGACGCTGTTCCTTTCCTGTCCTGTGGCCCCGAAGGGCGTCGGGCCCGGAGCCCGTTGTCGTGGCCCGGTCCCCGTCATCGTGGGTGCCTTCTCGCGAAGGTCCGGCACCGTCGCCACCCGTCCCGGGCGGCCGGCCCGTCGCGGGCGCGCGTGAGCGCCCGGCCGAGGCCGCGAACGCGGAGTGTAGCAGCGGGGCCCGGGGGGTGTCAAAGCTCCCGGGCCCCTCCCCGCCCTGCGGGGCTCGTGGTCAGCCGGCGGCGGGCTTCCGAGTCCGCTTGGGCTTCGCCGGCGGCGTGGGCGCCTCGGCGGGCGCCTCGGCGTCCGCGAGGAGTGCATCGACCGCGGCGACCCCAGCCTCGTCCTCGTCGATCTCCGCCGCCACGGCCGCCGCGAACGCCTCGGTGGCGAGGTCGTCGGCGAGCCGCTGCCGGAGGAGGTCGGCGTTCTCGTCCTCCTTCTCCGGGTCGGCCACCAGGAACGGGTTCGGCTCGTCGTCCGGGCCGGCGGTCCGCTCGAGGACGCCGAGCGACGAGAGCAGGTCCACGACCCCATCCGTCGCCACCGTCTCCGGGGCGTCGGACGGCGCGGCGAGTGCCGCGAGAAGCTCTCCGGTCTCCTCGTCCACGCCGGGGATCGCCCCCTCCTCATCGATGAAGGGGTTGAACTCGTCGCCGAAGCCCTCCGGCAGCTCCCCGCCCGCGAGAGCCTCGCGCGCCTCGCGGCGCCGCTTCTCGGCGCGTGCGGCCACGTTCTCCGGCGCGCCGGAGCCCGCGGGGATGAGCTTGCCGATGATCACGTTCTCCTTGAGGCCGATGAGGTCGTCCTTCATCCCGTTGATCGCCGCCTCGGTGAGGACGCGCGTCGTCTCCTGGAAGGACGCGGCCGCGAGGAAGCTCGACGTGTTGAGGGAGGCCTTGGTGACCCCGAGGAGGACGGTCTGGGCCGTCGCCGGCTCGCCGCCCTCGGCGAGGATCTTGTTGTTCTCCTGCTCGAGGTCGAGCCGGTCGATCAGCTCGGTCGGGAGGAGGTCCACGTCGCCCGGCTGGTCGATGCGGACCTTGCGGAGCATCTGGCGGACGATGATCTCGATGTGCTTGTCGTTGATCGTGACGCCCTGGCTCCGGTAGACCTTCTGGACCTCCTTCACCAGGTAGCGCTGGACCGCGTCCTTGCCCCGGGTGTCGAGGTACTCCTGCGGGTTGATCGGGCCGTCGGTGATGGCGTCCCCGGCGCGGATCTCCTGGCCGTTGTCGACCAGGAGCTTCGCGTTGTGCGGGATGGGGTACTCGCGCTCGACGACGTCCTCGGCGCGGACCGCGAGACGGTCGCCGTCGCGGACGAGCACGCCCTTGACCGGCGCGGTGACGTCCTTCGTCGCGCCGTCCCCGGCCTCGAAGCGGGCGACCGCCTGGTTCGACCTCCACGAGGTCGCCCGAGGCCGCCAGGAGCTCGGCGCCCGCGGGGAGGGCCAGCGGGGTGTCGTACGCCTCGCGGCTCGTCACCTTCACCCGCGTCCCCGCGTCCCCGCGCATGATCTCGACGATCCCGTCGATGTGGCTCATCTCGGCCTTGCCCTTGGGGATCCGGGCCTCGAACAGCTCCTCGACGCGCGGGAGGCCCGCGGTGATGTCGATGGCCGGCGACGCCGCCGGTGTGGAACGTCCGCATCGTGAGCTGCGTGCCCGGCTCGCCGATCGACTGTGCCGCGATGATCCCCACGGCCTCGCCCGAGTCCACGAGCCGGCCGGTCGCGAGGTTGCGGCCGTAGCAGTACCGGCAGACGCCGTAGCGCGCTTCGCACGTCAGGGGCGACCGGACGAGGACCTCGTCGAACGCCCGCGCGAGCTCGTCGATGCGCGCGGGCGATCTCCTCGGTCGATCTCGTCGTTGCGGTCGACGATGAGCTCGCCCGTGGCCGGGTCGGCGACGGGCGCGGCGGCGAGGCGACCGACGAGCCGGCGCCCGAAGGTGCCGGTCTCGCCGCTGCGATCTCGCCCGACTCGGCGCGCGTGATCCAGCTCCCCTCCTCCGTGCCGCAGTCGAGGTCGCGCGTGATCACGTCCTGCGCGACGTCCACGAGACGGCGGGTGAGGTAGCCGGAGTCGGCCGTCCGGAGGGCGGTGTCGGCGAGGCCCTTGCGGGCGCCGTGGGTGCTGATGAAGTACTCGAGGACGGTCATCCCCTCGCGGAAGTTGCTCCGCACGGGGACCTCGATGATCCGGCCCGACGGGTCGGCCATGAGGCCGCGCATGGCGCCGAGCTGGCTGATCTGGCCCTTGTTCCCGCGGGCGCCCGACGTGGCCATCATGAGGACGGCCCCGAACGGGTCGTGCTTCTCCATCCGCGCATCATCCGGTCGGACAGCTCGCGCGTGGCGCCCTGCCAGACCTCGACCGTCTGCTCGTACCGCTCGTCCTCGGTGATGAGGCCGTGCTGGTACTGGGTCTCGATCTCGGTGACCTTCTCGTCGGCCTCGCCGAGGAGCTCCGCCTTGTCCGGCGGCGTGAGGATGTCGCCGACCGCGATCGTCATGCCGCCGCGGGTCGCGAAGTCGAACCCGACGCGCTTGATGCCGTCGACCAGGTGCGCGGTCTCCTCGGGCCCGAGCAGCCGGTAGCACTCGTCCACGAGCCGACGGAGCTGCTTGCGGTCCATGTCCATGTTCTGGAACCGCAGCCTCGGCGGGAGCACCTGGTTGAAGATGATCCGCCCGACGGTCGTGTCCATCTCCTGCTGCGACCAGCTCCCCGGACTCCTCGTCCCAGGTCGTGACGCGGCTCCGGACCGAGTCGTGCAGGTGAAGCGGGCTCGCGGCGGTCGCCGACTCCGGCGGGACGATCTGGCCGAGCTGGTAGGCGAGGACGGCCTCGTCCTCGTCCGCGAACGTCCGCGGCCGCACGTCGGCGACGACCTCGCGCTCGAGGGTGAGGTAGTAGCACCCGAGGACCATGTCCTGGGTGGGCGCCACGACCGGGCTCCCGTCGGCCGGCGAGAGGAGGTTGGCCGTGGACAGCATCATCGTCCGGGCCTCCTCCTGCGCCATCGAGGAGAGGGGCACGTGGACGGCCATCTGGTCGCCGTCGAAGTCCGCGTTGAAGGCGGTGCACACGAGCGGGTGGATCTGGATGGCGGAGCCCTCGACGAGCACCGGCATGAACGCCTGGATCCCCAGGCGGTGGAGCGTGGGGGCGCGGTTCAGCAGGACCGGGTGATCCTGGATGACCTCCTCGAGGACGTCCCAGACCTCGGGCCGGACGCGCTCGACGATGCGCTTGGCGCTCTTGATGTTGTGGGCGAAGCCCTTCTCGACGAGCTGACGCATGACGAACGGCTTGAACAGCTCGAGCGCCATCTTCTTGGGCAGGCCGCACTGGTGGAGCTTGAGCTCCGGCCCGACGACGATGACCGACCGGCCGGAGTAGTCCACGCGCTTGCCGAGGAGGTTCTGGCGGAACCGCCCCTGCTTGCCCTTGAGCATGTCGGACAGGCTCTTGAGGCGGTGGTTGCCGGTCCCGGCGATCGCGCGCCCCCGGCGCCCGTTGTCGATGAGGGCGTCGCACGCCTCCTGGAGCATCCGCTTCTCGTTGCGGATGATGATCTCGGGAGCCCCGAGCTCCTGGAGCCGCTTGAGGCGGTTGTTGCGGTTGATGACGCGCCGGTACAGGTCGTTGAGGTCCGACGTGGCGAACCGGCCGCCGTCGAGCTGGACCATCGGCCGCAGGTCCGGCGGGATGACCGGCAGGACGGTGAGGATCATCCACTCCGGGCGGGTGCCGGAGCGGCGGAACGCCTCGATGAGCCGCAGCCGCTTGATCGCCTTCTTCCGGCGCTGGCCGGACGTCTGGCGGACCTCCACGTGGAGGGTGCGGGCCAGCTCCTCGAGGTCCATCCGGGTGATGATGTCGCGGATGGCCTCCGCGCCCATGCCGGCGTAGAGCACGCGGCCGCTCCGGGCCCCGGTGCCGAACCGGGCGTCGAGCTCGCGCATCTCGCTCTCGAGGAGCGTCTGCATCGGCTTGAGCGCCTCGAGCTGGTCGCGCAGGCGGCGGAGATCGTCCTTCTGGCCTTCGGCCTCGTGGGCATGCTTCTCGCGCTCGGCCGCGAGGGTCTCGTCCGCGGACGCCTCGAGGTCGCCGATCTTCTGGGCGGTGGCGCGGGCCTCGCCCTCCTCCCGCTCGGTGATCTCCGCGTCGATCCGCTCGGTCTCGTCCTTCACGACCTTGCGGAGCTTGTTCGCCGCCGCCTTGCCGCCCTTCTCGCCCGCGGCGACGATGACCTCACCCGTGGGCTCGAACGCGATGGTCTCCCCGGCGACGCCGGTCCCCAGCTCGGTGAGGCGAGCCTCCACGGCCTGTGCCTTCTCGGCGATCTCCGCGATGCGGGCCGCCCGCAGCTCCTCGAGCTCCGCCTTCGTGGTCGCGAGCGCGATGTTCAGCTCGTCGGCCTGGCGCGCGATGTCTGCGCGCAGCCGGTCCTCGAGCTCCTGGAGCTCCTTGCCGGCCTTGCCGCCGCGGCCCTCCATCTCCTCGTCGATGGCGGCGAGCGCGCGCCGACGGGCGTCCTCGTCCACGTGCGTGACGATGTAGAGGGCGAAGTAGAGGATCCGCTCGAGATTGCGCGGGCTGATGTCCAGGAGGATCCCGAGACGGCTCGGCGTCCCCTTGAAGTACCAGATGTGGCTGACGGGGCTCGCGAGCTGGATGTGTCCCATCCGCTCGCGGCGGACCTTGGCGCGCGTCACCTCGACGCCGCACTTGTCGCAGATGATCCCCTTGTACCGGATCCGCTTGTACTTCCCGCAGTAGCACTCCCAGTCCTTGGTGGGACCGAAGATGCGCTCGTCGAAGAGGCCGTCCTTCTCCGGCTTGAGCGTGCGGTAGTTGATCGTCTCCGGCTTCGTCACCTCTCCCTTGGACCACTCCCGGATCTGGTCCGGGCTGGCGAGCGAGATGCGGATCGCGTTGAAGTTGTTGACCTCGACCATCGTTCTCCTTGGCGCCGGCGGGCCCGTCCGGCAGGTCGCTGGTCGCGGACGGCGACGGGCGGGCCCCCGCCACCGTCATCGCAGGATGTGCTTGGATCAGTCCTCGAAGCCGGCGAGGTTGATGCCGCCGAGATCGGGGAGCGGGTACGCGGAGGCGTCCTCCTCGCCGAGGGGGATCTCCTCGTCGTTGGAGTCCAGGATCTCGGCGTTGAGGCCGAGGCTCCGGAGCTCCTTGATGAGCACCTTGAAGGACTCGGGGACGCGCGGCGGCTGGATCTCCTCGCCCTTCACGATGGCCTCGTACGTCTGGACGCGGCCCATGACGTCGTCGGACTTCACCGTGAGGAGCTCCTGGAGGATCGTCGCGGCGCCGTACGCCTCGAGCGCCCACACCTCCATCTCGCCGAAGCGCTGGCCGCCGAACTGCGCCTTGCCGCCCAGCGGCTGCTGGGTGATGAGGCTGTACGGGCCGGTGGAGCGCGCGTGGATCTTGTCCTCGACGAGGTGGTGGAGCTTGAGCATGTAGATCTGGCCGACCGTGATGGCGCGGTCGAAGCCCTCGCCGGTCCGGCCGTCACGAAGGTCGATCTTCCCGGTGATCGGGAGGCCGGCCTCGCGGAGCTCGTCCCGGATCTGCGACTCCGTCGCGCCGTCGAAGACCGGGGTGGCCGCCAGGATCCGGGCGGCCTCGTGCCCGGCCGCGTCGATCCCGGCCTTCTCCTTCTCCGAGAGCGCCCAGCCGAGGTGCGTCTCGAGGATCTGGCCGATGTTCATCCGGCTCGGCACGCCGAGCGGATTGAGGATCACGTCGACGGGGGTGCCATCGGGCAGGAACGGCATGTCCTCCGCCGGGAGGATCTTGCTGATGACGCCCTTGTTGCCGTGGCGGCCGGCCATCTTGTCGCCGACGCTCACCTTGCGCTTCTGGGCGACCGAGACGCGGACGAGTCGCTGGACGCCCGGCATCAGGTCCGGGTAGCTCTCGCGGTCGAAGACCTTCACCTCGACCACCCTGCCGCGCTCGCCGTGGGGCAGGCGGAGCGAGCTGTCCTTCACCTCGCGAGCCTTCTCGCCGAAGATCGCCCGGAGGAGGCGCTCCTCCGCGGTGAGCTCGGTCTCGCCCTTGGGCGTGATCTTGCCGACGAGGATGTCGCCGGGCTTGACCTCGGCGCCTACGTAGACGATCCCGTCCTCGTCGAGGTCCTTGAGGGCATCCTCGCCGACGTTGGGGATGTCACGAGTGATCTCCTCGGGGCCGAGCTTCGTCTCGCGTGCCTCGATCTCGTGCTTCTCGATGTGGATCGAGGTGAAGAGGTCCTCGCGGACCATGCGGTCGCTGATGACGATCGCGTCCTCGTAGTTGCCGCCCTCCCAGCTCATGAATGCCACGAGCACGTTGCGGCCGAGCGCGAGCTCGCCGCGGTCCGTGGAGGAGGAGTCGGCGATCGGCTCGCCGGCGCCCACGCGCCGCCCGACGTCCACGATCGGACGCTGGTTGATGCACGTGCCCTGGTTCGAGCGGAAGAACTTGCGGAGCGGGTACTCGTCGAGCTCGCCCTCGTCGGTCTCGACCCGGATCCGCTCGGCGGTGACGCTCGAGACGACGCCGGCTCGCTTCGCGACGACGACCTGGCCGGAGTCGAGGGCCGCGCGGCTCTCCATCCCGGTGCCGACGATCGGCGCCTCCGGGACGAGGAGCGGGACGGCCTGGCGCTGCATGTTCGAGCCCATCAGGGCGCGGTTCGCGTCATCGTGCTCGAGGAACGGGATGAGCGCCGTCGCGACCGACACGACCTGCTTGGGGCTGACGTCCATGAACTCGATCTGCGACGGCCGCGCCTCCGGGAACGATTTCCCGGTAGCGGCACGGGACGCGCTCGCCCGTGAAGTGGCCGTCGGCGTCGAGCGGCGCGTTCGCCTGCGCGACGTAATGCTCCTCCTCCTCGTCCGCCGGGAGGTAGACGATCTCCGAGGTCACGACCGGGCGGATCGGGAACGCCAGCGCCTTCTGGCGCTTGAGCTCGGCGGCCGCCTCCTTCGTGAAGCGCTCGCCCTTGGCCAGGACCACCTCTCCGCCCTTGCCGACGAGGTTCTCGCGCGCCTCGTAGCGGTCGAGGTCCTGCTCGTCCCAGGCGACGGTGCGCTTGACCTTCCGGTACGGCGTCTCGATGAAGCCGTACTGGTTGATCCGGCCGTAGGTCGCGAGGGACCCGATGAGGCCGATGTTCGGGCCTTCCGGCGTCTCGATCGGGCAGATCCGGCCGTAGTGGCTGTGGTGGACGTCGCGGACGTCGAATCCGGCCCGCTCGCGGGAGAGGCCCCCGGGGCCCAGGGCGGAGAGACGACGCTTGCTCGTCAGCTCGGCCAGCGGGTTCGTCTGGTCCATGAACTGGCTGAGCTGGCTGCCGCCGAAGAACTCCTTCATCGCCGCCACGACGGGCCGGATGTTGATGAGGAGGTTCGGGGTGGCCTTGTCGACCTCCTGGATCGTCATGCGCTCGCGGACGACGCGCTCCATGCGCAGCAGGCCGATGCGGAAGGCGTTCTGGATCAGCTCCCCGTTCGCGCGGATGCGGCGGTTGCCGAGGTGGTCGATGTCGTCCGCGGTGCCGAGGCCGTTGTTGAGCTCGATGAGCCGTCCCACGATCGCCGCGATGTCCTCGCGGGTGATCGTCCGGCCGTACTGGGCGGTCGCCTCCTCCTCGCGAGGAAGCTCGATGCCCATCCGCTCGGCGGTCGGGTCGAGCTTCTTGTCGAACTTGTACCGGCCGACCCGACCGAGGTCGTACCGCCGGAAGTTGAAGAACAGCTGATCGACGAGCTGGCGGGCGTTGTCGCCCGTGGGCGGATCGCCCGGCCGCAGCTTCTTGTAGACCTCGATGAGCGCCTCGGAGACCGTCTTCGTCGGGTCCTTCTCGAGCGTGGCCGCGACGTACTGGTGCTCAGGGTTCGTGTCCACGGTGGTGAAGAGCGCAGCGATCTGGTCGTCGGTCTCGTACCCGATGGCGCGCAGGAGCGTGGTCGCCGCGATCTTCCGCTTCCGGTCCACCTTGACCGAGAGCAGGTCCTTGTTGCTCGTCTCGAACTCGAGCCACGCGCCGCGGTTGGGGATCACCTTGGCCCAGTAGAGGGTCCGGCCGGACGCGGGGTCCTCGACCCGGCTGTAGTAGACCCCGGGCGAGCGGACGAGCTGGCTCACCACGACGCGCTCGGCGCCGTTGATGATGAACGTGCCCTGGTCCGTCATCCACGGGTAGTCGCCCATGTAGACCCGCTGGCGCTGGATCTCGCCGGTCTCCTTGATCGTCAGCTCCACGAAGACGTGGAGCGGGCGCACGAAGGTCCGGTCGCTGGTTCGGCACTCGTCCTCGGAGAACTTCGGGTCCCCGAACTCGTAGTCGAGGAACCGGAGCTCCATCACCTTGCCGGTGAAGTCCTTGATCGGGCTGATCTCGTCGAAGAGCTCGCGGAGGCCCTTCTGGACGAACCAGTCGAACGACTCGAGCTGCAGCTCGATGAGGTTCGGGATCGGGAGGACCTCGGGGATCCGGGAGTAGGAGATCCGGTCGGAGCTCGGGAAGACGGCGACGGACGGATCAGCAGACAGCATGAACCGCTCCTTGGCGGAGGACAGGGGGAAGGAAGGCCGCGCACACGGAAAGAGAAGGATACCGCGCTGCTGCGGAATGTCAAGACCGGACGGCGCGGGCGCCGTCCGGTCCCGGGGGTCGCGGTGGGCGGCGAGCGAGCGCCACGCGCGCGCGCCGCGTCGTGGCTACTTGATCTCGACCTTGGCGCCCTGCTCCTCGAGGGCGGCCTTGATCTTCTCGGCCTCCTCCTTGGTCACGCCCTCCTTGACGGCCTTGGGGGCCGCGTCGACGAGGTCCTTCGCCTCCTTGAGGCCAAGGCCCGTCAGCTCGCGGACGACCTTGATGACCGGGATCTTGTTCGGCGCCGATCTCGGTGAGGGTCGCGGTGAACTCGGTCTGCTCCTCGGCCGCCTCGGCGGCCGCGGGCGCGGCGCCGGCCGCCGGCACGGCAGCGACGGCCACGGGCGCGGCGGCGGTGACGCCGTAGCGCTCCTCGAACTTCTTGATGAACTCGGAGAGCTCGAGGACCGTCATCTTGTCGATCGCCTCGAGGAGCTGCTCCTGGGTGATGGTCGCCATCCGGTGTGTCTCCTTCGTCGGTGGGGACGCCTCGCGTCCCGGGGCCGCGGCCTCGCCGCGGTGCGTGGGCCGGGCGCCGCGCGCCCTGGTGGATCGGGGGTCAGGCCTGGGCCGCCTTCGCATCCCGGACCTGCGCGAGCGCATAGCCCAGGTTGCGGAGGTTGGCCGCGAAGAGCCCGGCGAGCGTGGCGACCGGCGCCTGCATCCCGCCGGCGAGCTGGGCGAGGAGGACCTCGCGGCTCGGCAGCGCGGAGAGGCGCTGGACGCCTTCGGCGTCGAACGCACGGCCGCCCACGACGCCGCCACGGATGGCGACGACCTTCGCGTACGGCCGGGTCGCGTCGAGGAACGCCTTCGCGGTGCGGCCCGGGTCGTCGCCGAAGGCGATCGCCGTGGAGCCCTGGAGGAGCGGGACGAGAGCCTCCACGCCCTCCTCCTGCGCCGCGATCTTCATGAGGCGGTTCTTCGTCACCGTCAGGGTGACGTCCGACTTGCGGAGCGTCCGCCGGATCTCGCCGATCTCGCTGACCTTCAGCCCGCGATAGCTCGAGACGATCCGCGTCTGGTTCTGCGCGAGCGAATCGCGCATGGCCCGGACGGCCTCTCGCTTCGCTTCGGTCGGCATGGGTACCTCCCGTGTCGTGCACGCGGCCGGCGTGCGGCGGGGGGCCCGACGAACGGAGACCCCTGCGACGGCGTCGCTGTCGCAGGGGCGGGTGGGCTCGGGTGAGCCGTGCGCGTCCTGCCTCGGCGTGCTCGCCGGCGTCCCCGGGCGGGAGGCCCGGTCCGGTCCGGCGGTTCAAGCCCCGACCGTCCCCGCCTCCCCGGTGATGCCGGTCGGCGGGCGCGGTCCGCGGGCGCAGGCTGTCTGCGGCGGTCCGTCGATCTTCGGTTGTGCCGGTCGCGCGGTCCGCGGGCCTGGCCCGCGCGCCGCCGCCGGCGCGTCTGGTGCGGCCGCTGCCTACGCCGCCGCGGCGGCGAGGACGGCCGGGATGTCCACGCGGATGCCGGGGCCCATCGTGCTGGCGACCGTCAGGCCGCGCAGGTACTGGCCCTTGGCGCCGGACGGGCGCGCCCGGTTCACCGCATCGACGAGCGCCGCGAGGTTGTCCACCAGCGCCTCGTCGGAGAAGCTCACCTTCCCGAAGGGCACGTGGATGATCGCGGTCTTGTCCACCTTGAACTCGACGCGACCGCCCTTGACCTCGTTGACGGCACGTTCGATGTCGAAGGTGATCGTCCCGGACTTCGGGTTGGGCATGAGCCCGCGCCGGCCGAGGATCTTCCCGAGGCGCCCGACCATGGCCCATCATGTCCGGTGTCGCGAGGGCGACGTCGAACTCGAGCCAGCCGGCCTCGATCCGCTTCACGAGATCCTCGCCGCCCACCTCATCCGCCCCGGCGCGAAGCGCCTCCTGGGCCTTCTCGGCCTGGGCGAAGACGAGCACCCGCACGACCTTGCCGGTCCCGTGCGGCAGGACGACCGTCCCGCGGACCATCTGGTCGGCGTGGCGGGGGTCGACACCCAGGCGCAGATGCGCCTCGGTCGTCGCGTCGAACTTGACGACGCTGGTCTTGCGGAGCAGGTCCATCGCCTCGGCGGGCGCGTAGACCTGCATGCGGTCGACGAGGGCCGCCGCCTCGCGGTACTTCTTCCCGTGCTGTGCCATCTCGGCGCTTCCTTCCTGTCGGCCGGGTCCACCGGCCTCCCCCGTCGCGGGGTGGCGTCCGGCGTTCGGGCGCGCCGCCGGCGGCGCTATCGCCCGCACCGGCGGGCGGGGTGGTGGCTAGGAGACGACCTCGACGCCCATGCTCCGCGCGGTCCCCTCGACCTGGAGCATGGCGGCCTCGATGTCGTTCGCGTTCAGGTCCGCGAGCTTGACCTGGGCGATCTCGCGGACCTGGTCCTTCGTGATCCGGCCGACCATCGTCCGTCGCGCGGTCGCCGAGCCCTTCTCGATCCCCGCGGCCTTGCGGATGAGGTCCGCAGCCGGCGGGGTCTTGAGGATGAACGTGAAGGAGCGGTCCTCGAAGATCGTGATCTGGGCCGGGATGATCTGGCCGGCCTTGTCCGCGGTCTTCTCGTTGTACGACTTCGTGAACTCGACGATGTTGATGCCATGGGGGCCCAGCGCCGTGCCGACGGGCGGCGCGGGCGTGGCCTTCCCGGCCGGCAGCTGCAGCGTGAGGACGATCCTGATCTTCTTGGCCACGGGGAGTCGACTTCCTAGAGGCCGGAGGAGTGAGGGAGGAGAAGAGGGCGTGGGCCGCCCGAGCGGCGATCACAGCTTCTCGACCTGGAGGAAGTCGAGCTCGACGGGCGTCTCCCGGCCGAAGATGCTCACGAGGACCTTCACCTTGTTCCGCTCCGGGTTCACCTCGTCGACGGTGCCGACGAACTCGGCGAACGGCCCGTCCGTCACGCGGACGCTCTGGCCCTTGGCGAACGCCACCCGGTACTTGGGCGTCTCCACGCCCATCGTGCGGAGGATCTGCTTGACCTCGTTCTCGTCGAGCGGGATCGGCTCGGAGCGGGAGCCGGGGATGTTGCCGCCGCCCACGAAGCTCGTCACGCCCGGCGTGTTGCGCACCACGTACCAGGAGTCCGGCTCGAGGATCATCTCGACGAGCACGTAGCCCGGGTAGACCTTCTTCTGGACCGTGTGGCGCTGGCCCTGGCGGATCTCGATCTCGTCCTCCATCGGGACGAGGACCTGGAAGATCTTGTCCTCCATGCCCATCGACTCGATGCGGTGCTCGAGGTTCGTCTTGACCTTGTTCTCGTAGCCCGAGTACGTGTGGATCACGTACCAGTGCTTCTCCGGCAGCTTGACGGCCTCGGCGGACTCGGACACGACGGTCAGCCCAGGTTCGCCGACACGAGGCGGACGGCCTCGCTGAAGGCCCAGTCGAGGGCGGTGATGTAGATGCCGACGACGCCGCTGATGACGAACACGAGGATCGTCAGGTTGCGCACCTGCGTGCGGGTCGGCCAGGCGACCTTCTTCAGCTCCGACCATGCCTCTTCGAAGAAGCGGCGGATGCGATCGATCACGGGACTCGGCTCTCTCTCGTGCTACTCGGACCGGGGACGGTGGGGCTGGCAGGCGCCGCGGGACTCGAACCCACAACCGCTGGTTTTGGAGACCAGTGCTCTGCCAATTGAGCTAGGCGCCTGCGATGTCCTCCGTCACTTGGCCTCGCGATGCAGGGTGTGACGTCGTTCGCGCGGACAGTACTTCTTCAGCTCGATCCGCGCCGGGTCGTTCTTCTTGTTCTTGCGCGTCGTGTAGGTCCGCTGCTTGCACTCGGTGCATGCGAGCTGGATCACGGGACGGTTCTCGACCTTCGCCATCTGATCGCTACTCGATGATGGTCGTGATCGCGCCGGCGCCGACCGTGCGGCCGCCCTCGCGGATCGCGAAGCGCTGGCCGACCTCGACGGCGATCGGCGTGATGAGCTCGACGGTCATGTCGACGTTGTCGCCGGGCATCGTCATCTCGACGCCCTCGGGCAGGCCGATCGCGCCGGTCACGTCGGTCGTGCGGAGGTAGAACTGCGGCCGGTACCCGTTGTAGAACGGGGTGTGGCGGCCGCCCTCCTCCTTGGTGAGGACGTAGACGCGGGCGACGAACTTCGTGTGCGGGGTGACCGACCCGGGCTTCGCGAGGACCTGGCCGCGCTCGATGTCGTCGCGCTCGATGCCGCGCAGGAGGCAGCCGACGTTGTCGCCCGCCTGGCCCTGGTCGAGGAGCTTCTTGAACATCTCGACGCCGGTGACGACGACCTTGCGGGTGGCGTGGATGCCGACGATCTCGACCTCCTCGCCGACCTTGATGACGCCGCGCTCGATGCGCCCGGTCGCGACGGTGCCGCGGCCCTTGATGCCGAAGACGTCCTCGACCGGCATGAGGAACGGCTTGTCGACCGGACGCGCGGGCGTGGGGATGTAGCTGTCGACCGCGTCGAGGAGCTCCTGGATCGGGGCGTACGCCGGGTCGGCCACGTCGTCGCCGGCCTCGAGGGCCTTGAGGGCGGAGCCGCGGACGACGGGGAGCTCGTCGCCGGGGAAGCCGTTCTTCGTGAGCAGCTCGCGGACCTCGAGCTCGACGAGGTCGAGCAGCTCGGGGTCGTCGACCGCGTCGACCTTGTTGAGGAAGACGACCATGTACGGGACCTCGACCTGGCGGGCGAGGAGGATGTGCTCGCGGGTCTGGGGCATCGGGCCGTCGGTCGCGGCGACGACGAGGATCGCCCCGTCCATCTGGGCGGCGCCGGTGATCATGTTCTTGATGTAGTCGGCGTGCCCGGGACAGTCGACGTGCGCGTAATGGCGCGCGTCGGTCTCGTACTCGACGTGGGCGATCGCGATCGTGATGCCGCGCTCGCGCTCCTCGGGCGCGTTGTCGATCGAGTCGAACGCGCGGTATGCCGCCTTGCCCTTGAGGGCGAGGTACTTCGTGATCGCCGCGGTGAGGCTCGTCTTGCCGTGGTCGATGTGCCCGATCGTCCCGACGTTGACGTGCGGCTTCGTCCGCTCGAACTTCTGCTTCGCCACTGCGCGCTCTGCTCCGTATCAGCTGATGTGCCGGCCGCGGCCGGAGGGGACTGGAGCCCACAATCGGACTCGAACCGATGACCTCTTCCTTACCAAGGAAGTGCTCTGCCGACTGAGCTATGTGGGCCCGAGGCCTGCGGTCGGATCGAACGTCCGGCCGAGGGCTCTCCGGTCGGCCGGGCGGGTCTTCGTATGGAGCCGACGACGGGACTCGAACCCGGAACCGGCGGTTTACAAAACCGCTGCTCTACCAATTGAGCTACGTCGGCAGGCGCACGGATACACACCGCAGGGTGCACCGCGCGAAGGGCGATGATACGGCGCAGGCGCTCGGAGGGTCAAGCGCGGCTGCGGGCACAGGCGCTGCCGGAAGGCATCCCGACGTCGGTGCCGACCCCGCGGCCGCGCGAGGATCCGCATCCGCAGGCCGCATCGCCTGGTCGCCGCCGGCGTGCCACAGCCGTCACGCCTTCGCCCGGCGGCGCTTCGACGACGGGGCGTCCCCGGGGGCCGGATCGTCCGCCCCATCGATGACTCGACCGACCGCCGGCTCGGGAGCGGCATCGGTCCCCGACGGAGAAGGCGCTGCCTTCCTGGCGCGCCGCACGCGCGACCCCGCCGGGGGGATGGGCGGTCCGCCGGGCAGGAGGTCGGCGTCCGCGGGAGGCGCGACCGGCGCGGCCTGCCGCCCGGCCGGTGTGGCGGGGTGGGAGGACGGTGCGGCGGACGCGGGAAGCGCGTCGGCGGCGGTCCGCGTCGGACGGGCCCGCTTCGGAGCCGGCCTCCGCATGGGAGCGTCGCCCGCGGGTGCGCCGTCCGTGCCAGCCCTGCGGACGCGTTTCGCGGCCGAAGCGGGCGGAGGCTCCCCCACGACGGGCGCGGCCGAGGACGGCACCGCTGCGTCGGGTGGGGCGGCGGTCTCCTCCGGGCGAGACGGCGGCGGCGGTGCCTCGCCCCGCTGGCCGGATGCCTCGAACAGCAGGATCGACCCCGCGACGGCCGCGTTGAGCGAGGCGATCCGGCCGCGCATGGGGATGCGCACCAGGAGGTCGCAGCGACGGCGGACCGCCGGCCCGAGCCCCTGGCCCTCGTGGCCGACGACCAGGGCGAGCGGGCCGCGCAGGTCGGCCTCGCGGTGGGTGAGGGCGGCATCCGCCTCGGCACCCACCACGCGCACCCCCCGGACGTGGAGGTCGGCGAGGGCGCCGGCCAGGTCGTCCACGGGGACGAGCAGGAGGTGCTCGACCGCGCCGGCCGACGCCTTCACGGCGGCCGGCGTCAACGGCGCCTGCCGCCGGATCGGGAAGAGGACGCCGTGCGACGCCGGCCGCCTCGGCGCTGCGCAGGAGGCTGCCCAGGTTCTGCGGATCCTCGAGGGAGTCGAGCGCGAGGACGAACGGCGGCTCGCCCCGCTCGATCGCCCGCGCGAGGACGTCCTCGAGCGATGCGAACCGTCGCTCCTCGAGCACCACCGCGACGCCCTGGTGGCCGTCGAAGCCGGCCAGCGCCGTGAGCGTCCCGCCCTCGACCTCCACGATCGGGATCCGCAGGCGTCGTGGCGTGGAGCACGATCCGCTCCAGCGCATCGCGGCGCTGCGGGACCACCAGGAGCCGCCGCGCCGGCCGCCGGGCCGTGAGCGCCTCCTCGACCGGGTGCCGCCCGGCGACCAGCTCCTCCCCGGGCGCGACGAGGCCGGCGGCCTCCGCGGCGGGATACGAGCGGTGCAGCCGCTGCTCGTCCGACTCGCGGCGCTCCCACGGACGGTCCGGCCGGGGTCCGCCGGGGCCGGCGGGAGGCCGGCGCGCGGCGGAGGCCGGCGGGCCGGCGGGAGGCCGGCGCCCGGACGGCGGGCGGCGGGCCGGCGGGTCGGGGCCGGTCGCCCTCGAACGGGCCGAGCGGCGCTCGGTCTCGAAGGCGGGGCCGAGGCCCGCCGGCGAACGGTCGGCGCGGGCCATCCGGCTCCTGCCGGCGAGGACCTGCGCCGTCGGGTCGCGGGCCGGGCCCCTGCCGGCGGGGCGCTCCGTCGTCGGCCCGTGCCCGGGCCCGTGCGGGCGAGGCCCGGCGGGCCGCCCAGGCCGGCCGCGTCCGTCGGACGGCGGCCGGGGTCCCGCGGGCGCGCCGTCCCAGCCGGCCGGCCGTTCGCTCCTGGCCGCGTCGGCCGGCCCGGCCGGCCTGCGGTGCTGCGGCCCCGCCCCGGGTCCGAAGCCGGTCCCTCGACGCGGGCCGGGCGACGGCGGCCGGTCGGGCCCGGGCGCGCGACGAGGACGGTCACCGGGCCGGTCGGGCCGGTCGGGCCGGTCGGGCCGCGGCCGTCGGCGCGTCGACCGGGCGCCCTGCCGTCGCGAGGGCCGCCGGGCGCGCCGCCTGACCCCGGTCGCCCGGGGCCGGGTCACGTCGGTCGCCGGGCCGGGGTGCCGGTCACCCGGGCCACCGGGTCCCGGGCGGCCGCGCGGTCGAGCCGCCCGGTCGCGCGGTCGCCGCGCGTCGCGTCGGGTCGCGCGGGTCGCGCCGGGCGATCAGCCACGGGTCACCTCCACGCGCCGCCAGCGCTGGCCGTCGCGCGTGTCCTCGACCGCGACGCCACGCGTCCGCAGGGTCGCGCGGAGCCGGTCGCTCTCGGCCCAGTCCCTCGCCGCCCGGGCGGCCGCGCGTGCCTCGATCATCGCCAGGAGGTCGGGGTCGAGCTCCTCTTCGTCCGGCAGCAGCGCCATCACGCGGTCGAGGTCGGCGAGGAGCCGCGGACGCGGCCGGCGTCGGCCGTCGAGAGGCCGCGCGCCGCGATCCGCCGGTTCACCTCCCTGACGAGCTCGAAGACGGCAGCGAACGCGGGCGACGACGTTGAGGTCGTCGTCGAGGCCCGCCTCGAACCCGGCCCGCGCCGCGTCCAGCAACGCCGGGAGCGTCGGGTCGTCCGGGCGCGTCCGAGCGGTAGGCCGCGAGCGCGGCCCACAGCGCGTCGAGGCGCTCGACCGCCGACGTCGCCGCCTGGAGCGAGTCCTCGCTGAAGGAGAGGCTCATGCGGTAGTGGGCGGCGATGAGCGCGTACCGCAGGGCCCGCGGCGAGACGCCCGGCGGCGACGAGGTCGGCGACCCGGGCGATGTTGCCGGTGGACTTGGCCATCTTCTCGCCGCCCATCTGGAGGTGGGCGCAGTGCATCCACGTCGCCGACGAAGGGCCTGCCCGTCGCGGCCTCGCTCTGCGCGATCTCGTCCTCGTGGTGCGGGAAGACGAGGTCCACGCCGCCGGTGTGGATGTCGAACGACTGGCCCGAGGTACCGCATGCTCATCGCCGAGCACTCGATGTGCCAGCCCGGCCGGCCGGGGCCGATCGGCGGTCTCCCAGGACGGCTCGCCCTCCTTGGGGCCCTTCCAGAGCGCGAAGTCGCGCACGTCGTCCTTGGCGTACTCGTCCGCCTCCACCCGCTCCCCCACCCGCATCTCCGCGGGGTCGAGGCGCGCCAGCCGGCCGTACGCGGGCCACGACGCGATCCGGAAGAAGATCGAGCCGTCGTCGGTCCGATAGGCGTGGCCGCGCTCCAGGAGCGTCGCGATGAGCGACGACCATCTCGGGCGATGTGCGCGGTCGCGCGGGGCAGGACGTCCGGGGTCGTCATCCGCAGGAGCGCGGCGTCCTCGAGGAAGCGCGCCGTCCAGCGCTCGGCGAGCTCGCCGATCGTCGCGCCGTCCGCCCGGGCCCCGCGGATGATCTTGTCGTCCACGTCGGTGATGTTCATCACCCACGTCACCGCGTAGCCCGCGGTAGCGCAGGTACCGGACGAGCAGGTCGGCGAAGAGGAAGGACCGGAAGTTGCCGACGTGCGCCGGGCCCGTAGACGGTCGGGCCGCAGCTGTAGACGCGGACGTTCGCCGGGTCGAGCGGCTCGAAGCGCGCGCTGCTCGCCGGTGAGGGTGTCGAGGAGCCGGAGCGTCATCGGGCTGGGCTCCGGGGCGATGGGCGACGAGCACGACGACGCGCTCGCGCCGCGATGGCGCGCCCGGCGCCCTCGGGCCGACGAGGTTGCCGGTCGAGGCCTTCACGCTCACGCGCGCGGCCGGGAGGCCGAGGTCGCGCGATCGCGTCGGCCATCTCGGGGAGCCGAGCACCGAGGCGCGGGCGGGCGCCGATGATCGTCAGGTCGAGCGACGACGGCGCCAGCCCGGCGTCCGCGACCGGGTCGACCACCTGGCGCAGCAGGACCCGCTGTCGATCCCGCGCGGCGTCTCGGGTCCGGCCGGGAAGAGCCGGCCGAGGTCGCCGAGGCCGGCCGCGCCGAGCAGGGCGTCCGCGACCGCGTGCAGCGCGACGTCGCCGTCGGAGTGGCCGTGGAGGCGCGGCGCACCCGGCGAACGCGATGCCACCGAGCACGAGCGGCGCGCCCGGGCCGAACGGGTGCACGTCTTCGCCGAGCCCGACGCGGAGGGCCGGCGGCACGGGCCGATGCCGCGCCGGGGCGGCGCGGGTGACGGCACGTCGTGCTGCCGGCGCCGGCAGGTGCGCCGCGACGCGCGCGAGGTCGTCCGGGTACGTCACCTTGAGGTTCGCCGGGTCCCCGGGGACGGCGTGGACGGCGATGCCGCAGGCCTCCAGCAGCGCGGCCTCGTCCGTCCACGTCTCGGGCCCGTCGGGCGGGAAGCGGGCGAAGCGCCGTCGCGAGCACGGCCCGCCGGCACCCCTGCGGCGTCTGGGCCGCGCCGAGGCCGGTCCGGTCCACGGTGCCGGCGACGACCGGTCGCCGTCGATCCGCTTGAGGTCTCCACGACCGGCATCACCGGGATGGCCGCGCCGTGCCGGGCGGCGGCCGCGACCACGCGCTCGACGAGCGCGGCGGGCACGATCGGACGCGCGCCGTCGTGGACGAGGACCACGCGGTCGCTCGACGCGCCGAGCGTCCGCGCCGCGCCGAGCCCGGCGACGTCCAGCGCGTCCAGTGCGGCGAGGCCGGCGGCGACGGATTCCTGGCGCCGCGCTCCGCCCGCCACGACGGCGACGACCGCGGCGGGAGCCAGCCGCGCGCCGGCGAGGCGCCGCGGCGCGCTCGGCCGGCGCGACCAGGACGATCCGCTCCGACCCCGGGCGCGTCGGCGATGCGCAGCGAGGGTCCAGGCGAGGAGCGGCCGGCCGCCGACCGGTCGCAGCGAGCTTGTCGCGCCCGCCCATGCGCGCGCTGGAGCCGGCCGCCACGACGATCGCGTCGACGCGCGGCCGGCCCGCTCGATCGCCGGGCCCGGCGTCAGTCGGCACGGGGCTGGGAGAAGATCATCCGGCCCGCCACGGTCTGGAGGACGCGGGTGACGGTCACGTCCACGTCGCGATCGATGAGGCGCGCCCCGCCCTCGACGACGATCATCGTGCCGTCGTCGAGGAATCCGACGCCCTGGCCGGCCTCCTTGCCCTCCTGGATGACCCGGACGCGGAGCACCTCGCCGGGCAGGAGCGCGGGCTTCACCGCGTTCGCGAGCGAGTTGATGTTGAGGACCCGGACGCCCTGGAGCTCGGCGACCCGGTTGAGGTTGAAGTCGTTCGTCAGGATCGCGCCGCTCCAGCGCGTCGGCGAGCGCGACCAGCTTCTGCGTCCACCTCGGCGATCGCCGGGTTCGTCGTCGTCGACGATCTCGACCGGCGTCGGCGCCGTCCTTCTGCAGCCGGGCCAGGATCTCGAGGCCCGCGCCGGCCCCGGTTGCGCCGGAGCGTGTCGGGGCTGTCGGCGATGCGCTGCAGCTCGTCGAGCACGAAACGCGGGACGACGAGCGTGCCGTACAGGAAGCCGGACTCCGCGATGTCGGCGATCCGGCCGTCGATGATCGCGCTGGTGTCCACGACGATGCGCGGATCGCCGCGCTCGCGCCCGCCTCGGCCGGGTCGGGCCGGCGGACAGACGCCGACCGCCTCGGCGGCCGACGACCAGGTCCTCCCGCTTCGCGACGGTCAGCCCCACCATGCCGAGGCCCAAGCAGATCGAGACGCCGAGCGGCAGCCAGGTCCCGACGGGCGCCGGGAGGGCCGACAGCGGGACCCCGAGCAGCAGGCCCATCAGCAGGCCGACGAGCAGGCCCGCCGACCGCGGTCACGAACTCGGCGGTCGAGAGCGCCTGGACGCCCCGGACGAGCCACGCCGGCCGGCACCACGGTCAGGTACGGCAGGATCGCGAACCCGACGCACGATCCAGGCGACGACCCACGCCGGCGAGCAGCGCGCCCGCCGTACGGACTGCTCGCGCGAAGAGCCGCCGATCGAGCGGCCAGCGCGAGGCCGACGATGCGCGCCGAGCGCGGCGCCGAGGATGCGGATGTATCCGGATCACGGGGCGCTCGAGCGCTCGCAGCGCTGGCCGCGGCGCCGGCCGCGGTCCGCGCAGCCGATCGCGGCCAGCGCGTCAGCCCCGAGTCCGCCGGCACGGCCGTCCGCGGCCGTCGCGGGCCGCCGCCCGGCGGCCGCGTCGGCTCGAGCGCGGCGTCGATCGCCTCGCGCAACGGTCCGCCACCGCCACGACCTCGAGCCCTCGCGATCGGCGCGGGCCCGCCCCGCGCCGGTCGCGGCACGACCGCCCGACGGAACCCGAGCCGGGCCGCCTCGCGGAGCCGCCGCTCGAGGCCCGCGACCGGCCGCAGCTCGCCGAGCAGGCCGACCTCCCCGATCGGCGACGGTCGCCGCGCGCGATCGGCCGGTCGCGGAGCGACGAGGCGAGGGCGAGCGCGAGCGGCGAGGTCGAGGCCGGGCTCGTCGACGTCGCAGGCCGCCGGCGAGGTTGGCGTAGACGTCGTGGGTGCCCAGGCCGACCCCGGCCCGCCGGCCGAGGACGGCGACCAGCAGGGCGAGGCGGTTGGGGTCGAGCCCGCTCGCCGTGCGACGCGGGCTTCCGTAGCCGGCCGGCGCGACGAGCGCCTGGACCTCCACGAGCAGCGGCCGCGTCCCCTCGAGCGTCGGCGCCGACGACGCTGCCCGGGGCGGCGCCGTCGTGCTCGGCGAGGAAGGCCCGCGCCGGGTCGGCGACCTCGACGAGGCCGAGCTCGCCCATCTCGAAGACGCCGACCTCCTCGGTCGAGCCGAACCGGTTCTTCGCGGCCCGCAGCAGCCGCAGCGCGCCGCGTAGCGCTCGCCCTCGAGCGCTGAGGACGGCGTCCACCAGGTGCTCGAGCGTCTTGGGGCCGGCGAGCGTGCCGTCCTTCGTGACGTGGCCCGACGAGGACCACGGCGATCCCGTCGCCCTTCGCCAGCTCCATCAGCCGCAGCGCCGACTCCCGGACCTGGCCGACGCTGCCGGCCGGGCCCTCGAGCTCGTCCGACGGTCGCGGTCTGGATCGAGTCCACGACGAGGAGCGCCGGCCGGTCGGCCGCGGGCGAGCTCCACGATCCGGCCCGACCTCGCTCTCGGCGACGACCCGTGACTCGCGTCCCCGGCCGGCGCCGGCCAGCAGCCCCAGGCGCGACGCCCGGAGGCGGACCTGCGCGGGGACTCCTCGCCCGTGGCGTACAGGACGTCGGCCGCCCGGCGACGCGGCACGCCGGCACGCCGGCAGCCGCCTGGAGCAGGAGCGTGGACTTGCCGATCCCGGGCTCACCGCCCACGAGGACGAGCGAGCCCGGGACCAGGCCGCCGCCGAGGACGCGGTCGAGCTCGCCGATCCCGACCGGCGAGCGCGGGCACGTCCGCGTCGGCGACGTCGCGCGAGCGCACCGCGGCCGCCGCCGTCGCACCAGCCGGGCCGGCGCGCGCGCGGCGACCGGTCGCGCGCGGCGGCTCGCGCACGACGGTCTCGACGAGCGTGTTCCACGCGCCGCACGTGCGGCACTGGCCCTCCCAGCGCAGGAACGCGTCGCCGCAGGCCTGGCAGACGTAACGCGGCTCTGGCGCTTGCGCCACGGCTGAGCCGCGGCCCGCCGGCGCTCAGCGGCCTCGACGGGCGTCTTCTCGGCTCCGGCGGCGTGGATCTCGAGGCCGGCCTCCGGGCCCTTGTCGACGACGATCGTCGTGCCCGGGCCGTACTTGCCCGAGCAGGAGCTGCTCGGCGAGGACGTCCTCGACCATGTTCTGGATGACGCGGCGCAGCGGCCGCGCGCCGTAGGCGACGTCGTAGCCGATCTTGATGATGTGGTCCTTGGCCGCCTGCGTGACCTCGAGCGACATCTGCTGGGCGCGGAGCTGGTCGCGCACGCGCGCCGAGCATCAGGTCCACGATCTGGCGGATCTCCTCGACCGTCAGCGAGCGGAAGACGACCGTGGCGTCGATGCGGTTCAGGAACTCCGGCCGGAAGGTCTGCTTGAGCTCCTGCTGGACCTTCTCGCGCATGAGCTCGTAGCGAGGTCTGGCGCCGGGCCTCCTCCGTCTCGCCCTCGACGCGGAAGCCCGAGCGACGAGTTGGTCTGGAGCTGCCTCGCGCCCGAGGTTGGAGGTCATGATGATGATGCAGTTGCGGAAGTCCACCCGGCGGCCCTTGGCGTCCGACAGGTGCCCGTCCTCCAGGATCTGGAGGAGGATGTTGAACACCTCCGGGTGCGCCTTCTCGACCTCGTCGAGCAGGATGACCGCGTAGCTCTTGCGGCGGACGGCCTCGGTGAGCTGGCCGCCCTCGTCGAACCCGACGTAGCCGGGAGGCGCGCCGACCAGGCGGCTGACGTTGTGGCGCTCCATGAACTCGCTCATGTCGATCTTGATGAGCGCGTCCTCGGTGCCGAACATGAACTCGGCGAGCGCCTTGGCCAGCTCGGTCTTGCCGACGCCGGTGGGCCCGAGGAAGATGAACGAGCCGATCGGCCGCTTGGGGTCCTTCAGGCCGGCGCGGGCGCGGCGGACCGCCTTGCGAGACGATCTCGATGGCCTCCTGCTGGCCGATGACGCGGCCGTGGAGCGCGTCCTCCATGTGGAGCAGCCGCTCCGACTCCTCCTGCGCGATCCGCGTGACCGGGATGCCGGTCCACATCGCCACGACGTGGGCGATCTCCTCCTCGTCGACCGTCGGCTGCTCGCCGGTCGACCTGGCTCTGCCACTCCGCTGCGGAGCGTCGTCGACCTTCTCCTGGCGCTCGCCTCCGCCTCGCGGAGCGTCGCGGCCTCGCTCGTACTCCTGCGCGTTGATGGCCGCGTCCTTCTCCCGGCGGACGCGCTCGAGCTCCTTCTGCGCCTCGCGCAGGGCGGGCGGCGCCGAGGCGTAGCGGAGCCGGACGCGGCTGGCGGCCTCGTCGATGAGGTCGATCGCCTTGTCCGGCAGGTGGCGGTCGGTGATGTAGCGGATCGACAGGTCCGCGGCGGCGCTGGATGGCCTCGTCCGTGATCGTGACCTTGTGGTGCTGCTCGTAGCGCTCGCGGATCCCCATGAGGATCTCGATCGTCTGCTCGAGGGTCGGCTCCTCCACCATGACCGGCTGGAAGCGGCGCTCGAGCGCGGCGTCGCGCTCGATGTACTTGCGGTACTCGTCGAGCGTGGTCGCGCCGATGCACTGCAGCTCGCCGCGGGCGAGCGGCGGCTTGAGGATGTTCGCGGCGTCGATCGCGCCTTCGGCCGCGCCGGCACCGACGAGGGTGTGCAGCTCGTCGATGAAGAGGATCGCGTCGTTGGTGTTGCGGAGCTCCTCGATGATCTTCTTGAGGCGCTCCTCGAACTCGCCGCGGTACTTGGTGCCGGCGACGAGCGACCCGATGTCGAGCGTGAGGACGCGCTTGTCGAGCAGCGTCTCCGGCACGTCGCCCGCGACGATGCGATGCGCGAGCCCTTCGGCGATCGCCGTCTTGCCGACGCCCGGCTCGCCGATGAGCGCGGGGTTGTTCTTCGTCCGGCGCGAGAGGATCTGGATGACCCGCTCGATCTCCTTCTCGCGACCGATGACCGGGTCGAGCTTGCCGGCGCGAGCGGCCTCGGTCAGGTTGATCCCGAGCTGGTCCACCGTCGGGGTCTTGCTCGCGCGCTTCGATCTCCTGGGCGGGCCCGGCGGCCGAGCGACTGGGAGAGGACGCGGATGACCTCGTGGCGGACCTTGTCCAGGTTCACGCCGAGCGACTCGAGCACGCCGGCGGCGATCCCCTCGCCCTCGCGGACGAGGCCGAGGAGCAGGTGCTCCGTGCCGATGTAGTTGTGGCCGAGCCGCCGGGCCTCGTCGATGGCCAGCTCGATCACGCGCTTGGCGCGCGGCGTCAGCCCGACCTCACCGACGACCGGTCGGTCCCCCCGCCCGATGATGAACTCGACCGCCGTCCGGACCTTCGGCAGCTCGACGTTCATGTTCTCGAGCACGCGCGCCGCCACGCCCTCGCCCTCGCGGACGAGGCCGAGGAGCAGGTGCTCCGTGCCGATGTAGTTGTGGTTGAACCGCTGCGCCTCGTCCTGCGCCAGCGTCAGGACCTTGCGCGCGCGATCCGTGAACTTGTCGAACCGATCCATCGAGTCGAACGCCTGTTCCTGCGACAGGTGCGCCGGAGGCGGCGTCCGGCCATGCTAGCACGCGTCCCGGACCCCGCCCGGCGCCCGGCGCCGGTCGCACGCGCCGGACCGCGAGGCCCCCGGCATGCCGGCGGGCCTCGTCGTGTCGTCGCGGCCGGGGCGGCCCGCCGTGCAGCGCTCTCGCGGGCTCGTCGCCTGCTCTGCGGCCGGCCGCGTCCTCGGCGACCGGACTCGCGAATCGAGACGACGCCTCGCCGAGGGTCTCCTCGGCGACGACCTCGGCCACGATCGCCTCGGACGGCCTCCTCGACGACCTCGGCGACCTCGGCCACTCTCCGCGACGTCGCGTCGGCGGCGATCTCCGCGGATCGGCTGCGCGCGGCCTCGGCGACCGCCTCGACGGCCTCCTCGGTCGCCTCGGCGACGACGTCGGCCACGACGGCCTCGACGAGGCCTCCTCGGCGACGACCTCGGCCACGTGGCGTCGGCGGCCGTCTCGTCGGCGACCTCCTCGGCCTCGAGCGCCGCCTCGACGGCAGCCTCGGCCTCGGCCTCGGGCACGGACTCGTCGAGGATCGCCTCGGCGGCGATCTCCTCGGCGACCGCGGCGACGGCGGCAGCCTCTCGGCACTCCTCGCCTCGGCGGCCTCGCGCGGCGACGAGCGCTCGGCCTCGAGCGTCTTCGCCACGTCGAGCGACCTCGGCCTCGACGATCGCCTCGCGGCCTCGACGCGGATCGGCGACCGCCTGCGGCTCGGCGTGACTCGGCGGTCGCGCCTCGTCGATCGCCTCCTCGGCGACGCTCGATCGGCCTCGGCGACGACTCTCGGCCGCCTCGGCGACGACGCTCGGCCACGGCCTCCTCGGCGACCTCGGCCACGTAGGCGTCGGCGGCCGCCTCGTCGGCGACCTCGACGGTCTCGCCGCCTCGCTCGCCGCGAGCGCCTGGCGGACCTGCGCGAAGGCGGATGCGAGCGTGTTGTCGATCCCGCCCTCAGGCTCCTGGACGGCGTCGGCCATCGAGTAGCCGCGCTCCTCGCGCGGGCCGCGCGCGGGCCGCGGGGCCTCGGCACGGCGCCGGCCGGGCCGGCGGCTCCTCGGCCTGCTTGAGGCTGAGGCCGAGGCGATGTCGCTCGGAGTCGAGGCTGATGATCTTGCAGCTTGAGCGTCTGCCCCTCGCGGACGACGTCGCCCGGGTGGGCGACGCGCTGGTGCGACAGCTCGCTGATGTGGATGAGGCCCTCGAGGCCGTCGCGCACGCGGACGAACGCGCCGAAGTTCACGAGCTTCGTGACCGTGCCGTCGATGACGTCGCCGACCTTGAAGTCCGCGACGGTCGAGTGCCACGGGTCCGGCTGCAGCCGGCGGATCGACAGGCTGATCCGGCCGCGCTCGTGGTTGATGTCGATGACCTCGGCCTCGACCGTGTCGCCGACCTTGTAGCCGGCCTCGGGGTTGTTCACCTTGTTCCACGAGAGCTCGCTCTTGTGGACGAGGCCGTCGATCCCGCCGAGGTCGATGAAGACGCCGAACGGCGCGATCGAGCGGACGGTGCCGGTGACCTTCTGGCCGACCTGGAGGCTGCTGAACAGCTCGTCGCGCTTCTCGCGGCGCTCCTCGTAGAGGGCGACCTTCTCCGAGAGGATCAGGCGGTTCGCCTTGCGGTTGACCTCGAGGATCTTCGAGGCGGAGCTTCCGGCCGACGTACGGCTGGAGCTTCTCGGCGATCTCCTGCGCGGCGTCGCGCGGCTGGTCGTTCTGCGGGCGGCGCGGGAAGTCCACGATCTGGCTGATCGGGACGAAGCCGCGGATGCCGCAGTCGACGATGAGGCCGCCCTTGTTGTGGTCGATGACCGGCGCCTCGATGATGGCGCCCGCCTCGAACTGCTCCTGCATCGCGCGCCACTTGCGCTCGAGGCCGGCCCGGCGGAGCGAGAGGACCGCGTGGCCCTCCTGCGATTCGGGCTGGAGCACGTACACGAGGACGACGTCGCCGACGTCGAGCGCCGGCTGCGGTCTCCGCGTGGCGCCCGTAGAGCTCGCGGTTGCTGACCACGCCCTCGCTCTTCGCGCCGATGTCCACGAGGATCTCGTCGCGGTCGATCCGGACGACGGTCCCTTCGACCACGTCGCCGTGCTTGAAGCTCCGGATGTCCGCGTCCTGCTCGGCGAGCAGCTCATCCATCGTCGTCGGCTCGGGCCGGTCCGCGACCGGCGCCGCTGCGGCCGCCTCGACCTCCTCGACGGACGCCTCGACGGCATCCTCGGCCGGGGGCGCGTCGGCCACCTCGGTGGCGAGCTCGGCTGCGGCCTCCTCCGCCGCGACGGCTGCGACCTCTGCGGCGACCGCCTCTGCTGCGGCCTCCTCCGGTGCGACGGCTGCGACCTCGGCGGCTGCGGCCTCCTCGGTGCGACGGCTGCGACCGCCTCTGCGGCGGCCTCCTCCGGTGCGACGGCTGCGACCTCGGCGGCGCACCGCCTCAACTGCGGTCTCCGGCGCGGGATCGATCGTGTTCGTGGTGGCGGGATCGTCGCCGGCGACGGCCGCGACGGTCTCGTCGGACGCCCCGGCCACGGCGGCGGCTGCCGTCGTCTCGGGGGTCGTCCCGCCCATCTGCTCCTCGGTCAACTCTCGTGGTCTCCTGCTTGGACTGGTCCGCCCATCGCGCGGGGCCGGCACGTCGTCCGATCCTCGGGGTGCCGCGAAAGCGGCGTGGGGATGGAGGACCGCGACGGGCGTCGCACGGCGACGCCTCGGTCACCCGGGCAGGGCCGAGCGAGTCTAGCACACGCGTGCGCGCGTCCCGACAGGACCTTCCTGGCGCCGTCGGAGGACGGCAGGGCGTCTCGCCCGGTCGGTGCGATCGCCCCGGCCGCGGCCGTCGTCGGACGCGCGGCCGGAGATCCGGCGCCGGTCCGTGGCGATCGGCCCTACGGGATGACCAGCACCTGGCCGCGGACGATCGGTACGGCGTCTTGATCTTGTTGACCTTCACGATCGCCTGCCACGCTACGCCGAACTCGGCGCGCGATCGCGGACGAGCGTGTCGCCGCTCTTCACCTTGTACGTGCGCTTCGCGGTCGACGCCGACGGGCTCGGCTGCGGCGAGGCCTCCGTCGGTCGGCGTCGCCGCGGCGCTCGCCTCCTGCGACGGGGTCGCGGACTCGACCGGCGACGGAGAGGCCGCACCGCCGACCGCCGCCTGGGTCGCGGCCGGCATCGGCGTGACGGCGGGGGTCGCCTTCGGCGTGGGCTCCGGCATCGCGCCGCCGACGATGCGCGACCCGACGAGGATGACGACCACCAGCGCCATGACCGCCACGGCGGCCTCGGCGAGCCGGTGCGATCCCAGCGAGACGGACACCGAGCGCCGTCGCGGCGCTGCCTCGATGACGACCGGTGCGGTGCGCGACGAACCGCCGATCCGGCGACCCATCCGTCCGGCACGCCCGCCAGCGCCTGCTCGCGGGCCGACCGGGCGGCCGCGTACGTCGGGCACGTGCGGTGGGCGGCCGCGAGGCAGAGCCGCCGCTGCTTGTCGAGCGCGATGGCGGCGGCGGGGTCGAGCGCCGCACAGCGATGGTCACGGGTCGGCCCCGTCGAACGCCAGCCATCCGCGCGCCCCAAGGTAGGTGCACGCGTCCGGCGTGACGGTCGTCGGACGAGGCGGGCGGTCGTCGGAGGCACGCGACACGTCGGCGCGGACGAGCCGGCGACGGGTCCTGCGAGCCGCGTGCCGGGGCATCGACGTCAGCGGGTCCAGCGTCCGCGCCCGCGCCGATCCGCCGGGGGTCGGGCGGGCCGTGCGGCGCGGCCTCCAGCGGGCCGATTCGGGGATCGTCACGCCGGTCAGGATACCGGCACGGGCGCGCGCGAGCGCTCGGCGCGCACGCGGCCTGTCGCGGCCCGGCGTGGCGCCGCACCGTCGGAAACGGAAAAGGACCCTGGCGACGACCTATCTTCCCGAAAGGCTGCCCTCTCAGTATTTTCGGCGCTGGAGAGCTTAACTTCCGTGTTCGGGATGGGAACGGGTGTGGCCTCTCCGCTAGAGTCACCAGGATCCTCTCTCGTGGATCCGCATCGGCAGGGCCGCATGCCGCTGGCGGACGCGGCCTCGAACGAACGATCTCGTGTGAACGCGCGCCTCGCGGCGCCGGTGATCCCGACGGCTTCCGGCCGCTTGGCCAAAAGCCGTAGAGGTCAAGCCCTCGACCATTAGTACGGCTCAGCTTCGCCCGTCACCGGACTTCCACATGCCGCCTATCAAGCAGGTAGTCTCCCTGCGGTCTTACCCGGTTAACCCGGTGGGGAACCTCATCTCGAGGCGAGCTTCGCACTTAGATGCTTTCAGCGCTTATCCCAGCCGAACATGGCTACCCAGCGGTGCCCTTGGCAGGACAACTGGCACACCAGCGGTTCGTCCACTCCGGTCCTCTCGTACTAGGAGCAGCTCCTCTCAAGTTCCCTACGCCCACGGCGGATAGAGACCGAACTGTCTCACGACGTTCTGAACCCAGCTCGCGTGCCGCTTTAATTGGCGAACAGCCAAACCCTTGGGACGTACTTCCGCCCCAGGATGCGACGGGCCGACATCGAGGTGCCAAACGGTGCCGTCGATGTGAACTCTTGGGCACCATCAGCCTGTTATCCCCGGGGTAGCTTTTATCCGTTGAGTGATACCCCTTCCACTCGGAGGTACCAGATCACTAAGCCCGACTTTCGTCTCTGCTCGACTTGTAGGTCTCGCAGTCAAGCTCCCTTATGCCTTTGCACTCTTCGCCTGGTTTCCATTCAGGCTGAGGGAACCTTTGGGCGCCTCCGTTACACTTTAGGAGGCGACCGCCCCAGTCAAACTGCCTGCCTGACACGGTCCCGCACCCGGATCACGGGTCGCGGTTAGAATCGGAACACAACAAGGGTGGTATTTCAACGTCGGCTCCACCGAGGCTAGCGCCCCAGCTTCACAGCCTCCCACCTATCCTACACAAGCTGCATCCCAATCCAATATCAGGGTGCAGTAAAGCTCCACGGGGTCTTTTTGTCCTGCCGCGGGTAACCTGCATCTTCACAGGTATTTCAATTTCGCCGGATCCCTCGTTGAGACAGCGCCCAGATCGTTACGCCATTCGTGCGGGTCGGAACTTACCCGACAAGGAATTTCGCTACCTTAGGACTGTTATAGTTACAGCCGCCGTTTACCGGGGCTTCGATTCAGAGCTTGCACCCCTCCTCTTAACCTTCCGGCACTGGGCAGGCGTCAGCCCCTATACGTCAGCTTTCGCTTTAGCAGAGACCTGTGTTTTTGCTAAACAGTCGCCTGGGCCTTTTCACTGCGGCTTCCATCGACCACTGCAAGCAGCAGCCGGGAAGCGCCCCTTCTCCCGAAGTTACGGGGCCATTTTGCCGAGTTCCTTAACGAGGGTTCTCCCGATCACCTTGGTATTCTCTACCCGCCTACCTGTGTCGGATTGCGGTACGGGCACCTCAGACCTCGCTAGACGCTTTTCTCGCCAGCATGGCTCACTCGAATCGCAGCATGCGCCACTTTCATTCGCTGCTCGGGGTTGAAATGAGGAGACGGATTTGCCTATCTCCTCCCCCTACCGGCTTAGACGGGTATAGCCAAAACCCGCTCGAGCTACCACGCCGTGTCACGCCCTTGCTCCCACCCGGGATCAGCTCCCGGACTCGACGGACCGAAGTCCGCCAACCTCCGTTCACCTACCCCCGGGCGACACCTTGCGGTGCAAACGGTCCTTGGTGGTTCCGGAATATCAACCGGATGTCCATCGCCTACGACTTTCGTCCTCGGCTTAGGCCCGACTAACCCTGAGAGGACGAGCCTTCCTCAGGAAACCTTAGGCATACGGTGTGTGGGATTCTCACCCACATTTCGCTACTCATGCCGACATTCGCACTTCCGCACGCTCCAGCCGTCCTCACGGTCGACCTTCACAGCGAGCGGAACGCTCCCCTACCATCAGCCGATCGCCGTAGCGATCGACGGATCCGCAGCTTCGGTACCTGGCTTGAGCCCCGTTGGATTTTCGGCGCGGGTCCACTTGACCAGTGAGCTGTTACGCACTCTTTCAATGGTGGCTGCTTCTGAGCCAACATCCTGGTTGTCTATGCGAACCCACATCCTTTGCCACTTAGCCAGGATTTGGGGACCTTAGCTGGCGGTCCGGACTGTTTTCCTTTAGACCACGAAGCTTAGCCCTCGCAGTCTCACTCCCGGGTTCTTGAATCGCAGGATTCGTAGTTTGGTTGGGGTTGGTAAGCGGGAAGCCCCCTAGCCCATCCAGAGCTCTACCCCCACGATTGAACACCCGAGGCTGCCCCTAAAGGCATTTCGGGGAGAACCAGCTATCTCCGAGTTCGATTGGCATTTCACCTCTACCCACAGGTCATCCCCTAGCTTTTCAACGCTAGTGAGTTCGGTCCTCCACGGAGTGTTACTTCCGCTTCAACCTGCCCATGGGTAGGTCACTCGGTTTCGGGTCTACTGCGTGCGACTGAATGCCCTATTCAGACTCGCTTTCGCTCCGGCTCCGTCCTTCGCGGACTTAACCTCGCCACACGCACGTAACTCGTCGGCTCATTCTTCAAAAGGCACGCCATCACGCTACCGGCCAGGCCGGCAACACGCTCTGACTGCTTGTAGGCACGTGGTTTCAGGTTCTATTTCACTCCCCTTCCGGGGTGCTTTTCACCTTTCCCTCACGGTACTAGTTCACTATCGGTCGCCAAGAGTATTTAGCCTTGGACGGTGGTCCGCCCAGCTTCCCACATGAGAGACCTTCCACGTGGTACTCAGGTGGCCGATCACGGAGGCCATCTCGCTTTCGCCTACGGGGCTGTCACCCTCTATGGCCCGCCTTTCCTGACGGGTTCGACTAGCGAATGGCTTTGTGACTCCGCCGGGGTGTCGCAGCACCCCGATGATCGACTCCTACAACCCCGATCCAGAAACGGCTACGACCTATCGCGCTGGATCGGTTTGGGCTATTCCCGTTTCGCTCGCCA